>JBNKJP010000032.1:0-44868 GCA_050291245.1 Candidatus Thiodiazotropha sp.
CAGCAATCTGAAAAACAGTTTTCGCCAGATCGATACAGATAGTGGTAGTCTTTTTCATGGTATGGGCTCCTTTGTTTGCTTGACAACTTCCCCCTCACCAACCTTAGGGCTCGGTGGGGGAGGAGTCCATACCATTGAGACTAATCTGAGGGTTGGGCAGGCTAGCGGTGCTTCGGGTTGCTTCGGGTTGCTTCTGCGTCCCGTGACTATCCGTATTGCGCCGCCGCCTGGGAGAATACATTTACCGTACGCTCGTGCTGACGCACACAGGGGTTGGACTGATCCCACACATAGCCGGCCAGTACCGAGCAGATCTGTTGCTGAAACTCCTCGGGTTTTACCGCGCTAAAAAAGATCGTGGGCAGTCGATTGTCGTACCAGGCCGTGACGAAGGTGCGGAAGGCGTCCACCCCCATCATCATGTGCTCCGCGTACTCCTTGTCCCAATCCGGAGATTCACCGCGCAGTTGGCGTATCAGAACCTTGGCGGCCCGATTGGCCGATTCCATGGCCAGGGTGACCCCCGAGGAGAACACCGGATCGAGGAATTCGGTGGCGTTCCCCATCAGGGCAAATCCCCTGCCATGGAGCTTTTTCGCAGAGATGGAGTAACCATTGATGCGGCGTACCGGAAAAGTGAATTCCGCCTCGCCAAGTCGGGAACGGACGTTTTCGTTGCCCTCGATAATAGCACGCAGTTTTTCATCCGGATCTTCCGGGAAGCGTGCGAGAAAATCCGGTTTGGCAACCACCCCCACTGAGGTTTTGCCGTTGGAAAACGGGATAATCCACATCCAGGCATTCTCGGGATCGTCCAGCATGCAGATCCAGATACGTCCCTCCGCTTCGCCTTGCGGCCGTTTGTCACCGGTCACATGGGTGAAATAGGATTCGCGCAGGGGCAGCATGGAGTTTTCATCCAGATCCAACAGACGGGGCAGCACCCGGCCGTAACCGCTGCCATCCAGGATGAACCGCGCATCAACACTGGCCTGAGTCCCGTCATCCGCCTCAAGCTGTGTGGTGGATGAACCGTCCTCATGAAAGCTCACATCGGTCACCCCATGGCGCCACAGTATCGGTACCCCACGGGATTCCACGGTTTCGGCCAGCACCTGGTCAAACTGATCCCGGGGCACCTGGAAGGTGTATTTCCAACCCTGGGTGAACTGTTGGGAAAAATTGAAGGTACAGCTTTCGTCACCGCGTTTGAATACAGCCCCGTCCTTGATCATGAAATTCTGTGCCTGAACCGCATCCAGAAGATCCGCCTCTTGTAACAGATCCATACATCGTGGCAGCAGGCTTTCACCGATGACGAAGCGGGGAAACTGCTGTTTTTCCACGATCATGCAATTAAATCCGGCCTTTTGAATCAGAGCGGCAGCAATTGATCCGGCTGGACCGGCGCCGATCACCAGCACATCTGTAGTATATGTTTTCATGCTTTACACTGAACCTCGCCACGATATGCCAATACCCTAAATCCACCTGAGGTTTGGCACACGACTGTCACGGACACTCCCTTTGACCGCACTTCTGATTTCACCAATCTGTATGACACCAGGCAAAATGACTTGCCTACTCTAGTTTATTGATTAACAACTTACCAGCACGATCAGTATGGGAATTTCAGCCCTGAGGGACGCCTCAGTCCACCCACACACGGGCATTGCGAAACAGGCGCATCCAGGGAGCATCCTCGCCCCAGTGATCCGGGTGCCAGGAATGCTGTACCGTGCGGGTTACCCGTTCCGGATGGGGCATCATGATCGTGACCCGGCCATCCCGGTTGCAGAACCCGGTCAACCCCTCGGGGGAACCGTTGGGATTGGCCGGATAGCGCTGGGCAACCTGTCCGTCGTTTTCCATGTATCGCATCACCGCCAGCTCACGGGAGCGGCTCAAGTGTTCGGCATCGCGGAATTCCGCGCGCCCTTCCCCATGCGCAACCACGATCGGCAAGCGCGAACCCTGCATGCCGGCGAGCAGGATTGAGGGTGATTCGGTCACCTCCACATTGACGAAACGGGCCTCGAACTGCTCGGAACGGTTACGTACGAAATGGGGCCAATCCTCGGCACCGGGAATCAGGTCATGGAGATTGGAGAGCATCTGACAGCCATTGCACACACCGAGGGTAAAGCTGTCAGTACGATTAAAGAAGCGATGAAAGGCCTCCCGGGCCCGGTCGTTGAACAGGGCGGATTTCGCCCAGCCCTCACCGGCACCCAGCACATCACCGTAGGAAAATCCGCCACAGGCGACCAGGCCTTTGAACCGGTCCAGATCAACCCGATCCTCGATGATGTCGGACATGTGTATGTCCACACATTCAAAACCCGCCCGATGGAAGGCCGCGGCCATTTCCAACTGGCCGTTGACACCCTGTTCTCGAAGAATGGCCATGGGTGGACGGACCCCGGTGGCAATCATGGGGGCGGCGATATCCTCTTCGATATCGAAACCGGACACAGCCGTCATACCCGGATCCTCGGCATCGAGTCGCGCATACTCTTCTTCGGCGCACTCCGGATTATCCCGTAACGCCTGCATGTGCCGGGTGGTCTCGGACCAGATTTTCTGATAGGTCTTGCGCGGCGCGCTCAGGAGCGGACTCCCGGCACGCCGGAACACGATCTCATCGGACTGATTGAGGGTACCGATCACATGGCTGCAACGACCCAGGCCGGCATCGCACAACAGCTTCAACACCTCATCGGTCTCAGTATGGCGAACCTGAACCACAGCGCCCAGTTCCTCATTGAACAGGATACCCAGATCGTCCTCGCCCAGGTCGTCGATATCAAGGGTGACGCCGCAATGGCCGGCGAACGCCATCTCGCAGAGCAGCGCGAACAGCCCGCCGTCGGAACGGTCATGGTAGGCGAGCAGAAGCTGATTGAGATTGAGTTCCTGGATGACCTCGAAAAAGCGTTGCAACGCCGAGGGGTCGTTCAGATCCGCGCCGTAGTGACCGATCTGACCATAAACCTGAGACAGGGCGGTTGCGCCGAGCCGGTTCATGCCTTTGCCCAGGTCGATGAGAATCAGGTCGGTGTCCCCCAGATCCGTACGCAACTGCGGTGTCAGGGTCCGGCGTACATCACCCACTGGCGCAAACGCGGAAATGATCAGGGAGAGGGGCGCGGTCATGCTCCGTTCCTCCCCCTGCTCCTGCCAGACGGTCTTCATCGACATGGAATCCTTACCCACCGGAATGGCGATCCCCAGGGCCGGACAGAGTTCCATGCCGACACTCTTGACCGTCTCATACAGCTTCACATCCTCGCCGGGATGGCCCGCCGGAGCCATCCAGTTGGCAGAGAGCTTGATCTCCGAGATGTGGCCGATCGATGCCGCAGCGAGGTTAGTGATCGCCTCGCCAATAGCCATACGCCCCGATGCCGGCGCATCGAGCAGCGCCAGGGGTGTGCGCTCACCCATGGACATCGCCTCACCGGTATACCCCATCAGCCCCGATGAGGTTACCGCCACATCGGCCACCGGGACCTGCCAGGGCCCGACCATCTGATCCCGGGTCACCATGCCGGTAATGGACCGGTCGCCAATGGTGATCAGGAAGGTCTTGTTGGCCACGCCGGGCAGGCGCAGCACCCGGTGCGCGGCTTCCTCCAGATCGATTCCGGAAAAGTCCAGCTCGGGCTTATGGAAGGTCTTGCGCCGCACATCCCGCAGCATGCGCGGCGGCTTACCGAACAGCAGACTCATGGGCAGATCGATGGGGTTGTTGTCGAAATGGGCATCCCCGAGAATCAGCGTTTCCTCGTCCGTGGCCTCGCCCACCACCGCATAGGGGCAGCGCTCCCGCTCGCAAATGGCCTTGAATTCATCCAGTCGCTCCGCGTCGACGGCCATCACGTAACGCTCCTGGGACTCGTTGCACCAGATCTCCATCGGCGACATGCCGGGGTCGTCGTTGGGAATCGCCCGCAGTTCAAATCGCCCCCCGAGGGCCGCGTCATGCACCAGTTCCGGCAAGGCATTGGAGAGCCCCCCCGCCCCCACGTCGTGGATGAACAGGATAGGATTATCCTCACCCCGGGACCAACAGGCGTCGATCACTTCCTGACAGCGCCGCTGCATCTCCGGATTCGAGCGTTGCACCGAGGCAAAGTCGAGATCCTCCGCCGAGGTGCCACTGGCCATACTCGACGCGGCCCCGCCACCCAGGCCGATGAGCATCGCCGGACCGCCCAGCACCACCAGGGGCGATCCACTGGGGAATCCGTTCTTTTCGATGTGCTCGCCACGGATATTGCCGAGTCCGCCGGCCAGCATGATCGGTTTGTGATAACCCCGCAGTTCATTTCCGTCGGGCCCCGGCACTTGCGCCTCATAGGTTCGAAAATAGCCGCACAGATTGGGTCGGCCGAACTCGTTATTGAAGGAAGCCGCGCCGATCGGCCCCTCGAGCATGATATCCAGTGCCGAGACGATCCGTCCGGGTTTACCGTAATTCACCTCCCAGGGCATCTCGGCGCCGGGGATCCTCAGATTGGATACCGAAAAGCCGCACAAGCCGGCCTTGGGCTTGGAGCCCCGTCCGGTGGCGCCCTCATCGCGAATCTCGCCCCCCGACCCGGTCGCGGCCCCCGGGTGGGGTGAGATCGCGGTGGGATGGTTGTGGGTCTCTACCTTCATGAGGATATGAATATCTTCCTGACCGAAGCCGTAGCTCATGGTTTTCGGATCGAGTATGAAGCGCTCCGCGCGAGGCCCCTGGATGACCGCGGCATTGTCCTTATACGCCGAGAGCACCTTGTCCGGGGCATTCTGCGTGGTGTTGCGAATCATCCTGAACAGGGAATTGGCCTGTTGTTCTCCATCGATGATCCAATCCGCATTGAAAATCTTGTGTCTGCAATGCTCCGAATTGGCCTGGGCGAACATCATCAGCTCCACATCCGTGGGATTGCGCCGCAGGGACTGAAAACTCTCCACCAGATATTCAATCTCATCATCCGAGAGTGCCAGACCCAGTTCCTGATTGGCGCTGCGCAACGCGGCTTCACCGCCGTCGAGTACATCCACCTGCATGAACGCAGTGGGCTGCGCAAGTTTGAAAAGGCAGGTTGCATCATCCGCATCGTCCAACACGGTCTCGGTCATGCGATCGTGCAGCAGGGCCGCCGCCTTGACGAATTGGTCGCTATCGAGGGGGGCGTCATCGATGCTCAGGTAGTAGGCGATACCCCGCTCCAACCGTTGCACCTTCTTCAGACCGCAATGATGTGCGATATCCGTCGCCTTGGTGGACCAGGGAGACAGGGTACCCGGCCTCGGCACGACCAGAAGCAAGGTGCCCACCGGTTGCGAGGCCGGCAGTGCCGGCCCATATCTCAGAAGGGTTTCGAGCACCTCCTGTTCCTTGTCTTCCAGGGACTGCTCGATGTTCGCAAAATGAAGAAACTGGGAGGCCAGTTTGACCGGTGCCTGCAGCCTTTCGCACAGCCGGGTCGTGAGTTTCTGGAGACGGAAATCGGAAAGTGCGGGCGCACCACGGAGAATCAACATCGTAGAGCCTTTATCCTGGGATTTGAGAAGGGCTTATGATACTCGAATAAACAAAAGAAATGGCAATCCAACCACAGGGATCGGCACGATCCACTGATCCTGATGTGGGAAACCCTGGGTTACTCCATCGGATTCCTTAATTAAAGGACCGTAGAATCGGAATAATTCAGTGAGAGATAGGGCCATAGCACCGAAAATGTGACCCAGCTCAAACCACCCCCCCAGGAACCACAATCTAATTTATTGTTTTTATTAACTTTAACCGAATTACACCGCCTGTGAATAAGATTCCTGCTCAATTGATTAATCTCAATGACCTAATTGAACGTTGGTGATGAAATACCTCTCAAGTCGTCCTGAAAGCGTTTTCAGTCGGCTTATCTCCTCCATCCTCCTTTGGTATAGCCGCTTCGACAAAGTGACGAAGCGGTTTTTTTTTACCCCGCTTTGAGACATTCCCCTGGGTAGCCTCTTGTCCTACCCCCGGTCAGCGACCGTACATATGGATCCGCCGCCTCAACCGGGCATCGGTTTCCGGCTTGATATGATCCCAATGGAATCGCCAATTCCAGTTACCTTCCGTGGTACCCGGAGTGTTCATACGGTGCGCCGAGTCCAGTCCGAGGACATCCTGGAATGGGATGATCGCCAGATTGGCCCGGGAAGCAAGCGCGGTGCGAATCAGCGGCCAAGGCATGACCTCGAGGGATTTTCCCAGGTATTCATCCACGAACTCCCGAGTTGTATCGTCCAGAGATTTATACCAGCCCAGGGTCGTATCGTTATCGTGGGTACCTGTGTAGACCACCGATTCCTGATTATGATGAAACGGCAGGTACGGGTTATCGGCGCCGCCGGAAAAGGCAAACTGGAGAATTTTCATTCCCGGCAGATGGTAGGACTTTCGCAATGCCTCAACCTCCGGGGTTATGACCCCCAGATCTTCCGCGATCAACGCCAGATCGGGCAGTTTGCGATAGAGCACGCTGAACAACTCATCACCCGGCGCCTGCACCCAGTGACCGTTCACCGCGGTGGGTTCGTTGGCGGGAATCTCCCAATAGGCCTCGAAGCCTCGAAAATGGTCGATTCTCAACAGGTCAAACAGGGTAGCCTGAGCACGCAAACGGTCGATCCAAAAGCGAAATTCGTCGGCTTGCATCACATCCCACCGATACAGGGGATTTCCCCAGCGTTGCCCGGTTTCCGAGAAGTAATCCGGAGGCACTCCGGCAACCACCCGGGGATGTCCGTCATCGAGCAGGTCGAACAGATCCCGATGCGCCCAGACCTCGGCGCTGTCGTGGGCGACGAAGATCGGCACGTCGCCGAATAACAACACCCCCCGATCATTCGCGTAGCGTTTCAGGTTCATCCATTCGGTGTAAAACAGATACTGCTCAAAGCGGGTGATATCGATCGACTCCTTCAGACGCGCGCGGGCCATGGCCAGGGCCTGGGGCTGACGATCCCGTAGGGTATAGTGCCAGTCCCACCAGCAGGCATTCTCCTCCTGATGCAGGGCCCGAAACAGGGTAAAGTCCTCGAGCCAGTGCTTCTGCTCGGCCACGAAACGCTGATACTCATGCTGATCGTGACTACTGGCGTGCTTGCGGAATCCCTCGTAGGCCTGTTTGATCGATTCACTGCGATGCTCATCGTTGATGACGGGGTCCGGCATCTGCTTGAGCCAGCCACGCTCCACAGGAAGTTCCAGGCTGATCATCCGCGGATTGCCGGCATAGACGGAACTGCTCTGATAGGGGGAATTGTCATACATGGTCGGGCCGATCGGCAGAATCTGCCAAACGGTCACCCCCGAAGCCACCAGAAAGTCGACGAATCGGTAAGCGTTACACCCGAGATCGCCCGCATTGGCTGGTCCGGGAAGCGAGGTGATATGCAGCAGAATGCCCGCCCGCCGCTGTTTCAACAGATGGTGTATAGACAGAAGCGCGGGGCTTGCGGCTTCATTCATCAGGCATGCTCGTTCTTTTTCATCACCCCGCCCTGGGCGGGATTCCCACTTCCCGTCGCAAACACTCGAGAGAGATACTCAGGTTTCGGTATCTCCAGAAGATCGAAGAGATGAGAAAGCTGACTGCGGAACAGGCGCTCAAAGTCACTCACGGTGGCACCGGGATTATAGTCTCCGAACCACCAGAACCAGTCGGACCCTTCGCAGATCGCCAGTTGCTTTTCAAGTTCTCTACGTCGTTTCACCGAATAGGTATTGTCCTCCAAGGCCTGATCGTAGGCCTTCTTCGCCTCGCCCAGCATATCCCAGGCACGGTTCTTGTCGTGATCACCGATCCAGGTAGTGAAGGTTCCATAGACCCAACTGCCGGCCACCAGCCGGGAGAGCCTTGAGATGGGCCGTCTGCGTCGCTTCATCATCGCCTCGGAAAAGGTGGTCAGAGACAGACGCGGATGATTGGCCAGACGTTTGTACATGGTGCTGAGGAAATAACTGCCGTTGTAGGGGTAATACTCCCAGGCGTTTTCCCCATCCATGATGATGGAGACCACCGCGTCCGGGCAATCTTTACAGGCGTCCGCAATGTTGACCAGATGGTTGATCAGATCACCGACCGCGTCATCGGCATGCCACTCACCGTAGGTAAAACCGATCAGATCCGAAAGTCCATCATCCCGGAAGAATACGTTCAGATGACCCTCCTGGACCTGGTACGGAGTGTGCACCCAGTTGTCCGGTAGGGGGGAATTCCCGCCACCGGCCATCAAACTGTTGCTCAAAACCTGCTGCCCCGTGGCCACCCACTGAAATCCCTCCTCTTCGAGCATTTTCAGGGTCGGTTCACTCACTCCGCCCTCGGATGGCCAGCACCCCTTCGGCTGAAAACCGAAATGCTTCTTGAAGACCTCGATACCCTTGCGCACATGCCAACGGGCCCGGGAGTCCCCACCGGGATACCTGTTCAACTCCGGCATCATAATCGAGGGTAACGCCTCTTTGGCCGAATTCAATTCGATCATCAAGGGCAGGATGGGATGGGCATAGGGTGTCACCGAAAGTTCAACCCTGCCCTGCTTTGCCAATGCCGCATAACGATCGGTCAAGCCGTTGAGGGTATTGTAAATCGCCTCGACCACACGCCGCCGGTCGTCGTTATCGAAGCCATGCCCTTTGGCTTGCAACGAACGAACCCGGATATCATTCATGCGTTGGCATTCACCCACCCAGGCCAGGTGGTACCAGACCAGCAGATCGACCAAATACTGATCGTTGAGATAGGGGATCATGGCTTCATGCTTGAGTGCATGGCGGGCCAGATCGGTAAGCTCTTTGAAATGCTTGAACCTTCCAATGAGATGATGTTCATTCGCTCTCAGACAGGCGACGATCAGATCCTTGCGGGCCTGTACATCGACCGGCAGACCCGGACCGGCTAACGCGGCCAGCAGAGGATCCCGGATCAGGGTCCCCCGGTTCAACCAGGCATCGATCTGCTGGGTATAGTCATCAATCTGTTCCAGCAATACCGGAGCGAAATTCACCACCGCCTTGGCCCCCGGTGCCTCTTCGAGATGGGCCGCCATATCGGAATAGTCTTTCAACCCGTGCAGGTAGACCCAGGGTAACAGGTAGTCGCTCGCTTCCGGTCCTTTGTAATAGGGCTGGTGCATGTGCCAGCAAAACACGACCTGCAGGCGATGATCGGGCCTTCTGCTACCTGACATGGTGCAGGACCTGTCCGAGCATTTCCGGAGTGACCAGCACAATCCCTGTATCAGTGACGTAAAATCGCTCGGCATCCGCCTTGGGATCGAGCCCAATCTGGGTGCCTTCCGGAATGTCGCAGCCCCGGTCGATCACCGCCTTGATAATTTTGCAGTTACGCCCAATGTTTACATCGGGCAGCACCACGGTCTGATCCACCGTCGAATAGGAGTTGACCCGGACATTGGAGAACAGCAGTGAGTTGATCACCTTGGCACCGGAGATCACACAGCCGCCGGACACCATGGAGTCGACCGCCATGCCCCGACGCTCGTCATCGTCGAAGACGAATTTTGCCGGTGGCAGCTGTTCCTGATAAGTCCAAATCGGCCAGGTCCGGTCGTACAGGTTGAGCGGAGGGGTGACGCCGATAAGTTCAAGATTGGCGGTCCAGAAGGCATCGATGGTACCCACATCCCGCCAATAGGCCTGTTTTCCGCTGCTCGAATCCCGGAAGGGGTAGGCCAGAACCCGATACCTTTCAATCACCCGGGGAATGATATCCTTGCCGAAATCATGGGAGGAGTTCGGGGTATCCGCATCCTTGATCAACTGCTCGAAAAGAAATTTACGGTTGAACACATAGATGCCCATCGACGCCAGGGCCAGATTGTCCTGTCCCGGCATGGGCTTGGGATCACTCGGTTTTTCCTTGAACGCACTGATCCAGTTGTCCTCATCCACGGTCATCACGCCGAACTCCTTGGCGCTCTCCAAGTCCACCGTGAGGCAACCGACGGTCATATCGGCGCCGGACTCCACATGCTCCGCAATCATGGTGCCGTAATCCATTTTATAGATGTGGTCACCGGCCAGGATCAGCACATAGTCGGGATCATGACTGCGCAGAATGTCCAGGTTTTGATAGACCGCATCGGCGGTCCCCTCGTACCAACTGCTCTCGATCCGCTGCTGAGCCGGTAGCAGTTCCACGAACTCGCCGAACTCACCGCGCAGGAATCCCCAACCCCGCTGAATGTGCAACAACAGGGAGTGGGCCTTGTACTGGGTCAGCACACCCACGCGACGAATGCCCGAATTAATACAATTGGAGAGGGGAAAATCCACAATGCGAAACTTGCCGCCAAACGGCACCGCGGGTTTGGATCGCCATTTCGTCAGGTGTTTGAGCCTGGAACCGCGTCCTCCCGCCAGGATCAGTGCCAGGGTATTTCGTGTCAATCGACTGACAAAACGCAGGCTCTGGTCTGTCATTCAGCATACCTCCATGACCACATGGCCACAAATCACTACACAACTCGGGTCCAGAGCTATGGTAACATCATGTCCCCGTTGAGGCGTACCATTAAGAAGTAGGTTTTCTCCAATATGACAGCCCGCAAAACCGACAAAATCTCCGAAGCCATGCAACGCATCGTCGATGCCCGGCATCACGACCCGTTTGAGGTGCTTGGCCGACACATTCGGGGGGGTGTCTGTACGATTCGCATCTTTCTACCGGATGCGGAAAAGTTGATGCTGGCCGAGAGCCAGACCGAAATACCCCGGGTTGCCGACACGGACTTTTTCCAGCTCGAAGGACCCGCCGATCAAATCCCCGAGCGCTATCTTTTAGAATGGACCGACAAGCTCGGGCATGTGCATCGACAACACGACCCCTATACTTTCCCGGCTCAGTTACCGGAATTCGATCTGCATCTGTTCAGTGAGGGCCGCCACCGCCATGCCTATCGTTTTTTTGGCGCCCACGCCCATTCCGTGGACGGTGTCGACGGTGTGCTGTTCGCCCTCTGGGCGCCGAATGCCGGACGGGTCTCGGTGGTGGGCAATTTCAATCAGTGGGACGGTCGGGTCAACCCGATGCGCAGCCGGGGCGGCACCGGGGTGTGGGAGCTGTTCATACCCGATTTGGAGATCGGCAGTCTCTACAAGTTTGAAATCCGTACTCAGTCAGGACACATCTCCCTGAGATCGGATCCCTACGGCAACCATTTCCAACGCCGTCCGGAGACCGCCTCGGTGGTGGTCTCGGACACCACTTACGAATGGCATGACGAAACCTGGATCAACACCCGTTCCACGGCCAACTGGCAGCAGCAACCCATGTCGGTCTACGAGGTTCACCTGGGATCCTGGCGCCGGGATGCCCAGGGGGAATTTCTCAACTACCGGGAGCTGGCCCATCAGCTCTGCGAACATGTTCTGAAACTGGGATTCACCCATATCGAACTGCTGCCCATCACTGAGCACCCGTTCGACGGATCCTGGGGTTACCAGACCACGGGTTACTTTGCGCCGACCAGCCGTTACGGCTCACCCGATGACTTCCGTTATTTCGTCGATCACATGCACCAGCACGGCATCGGTATCCTGCTCGACTGGGTACCGGCGCATTTCCCCAAGGACCGGCACGCACTGGCCGAGTTCGACGGCACAGCCCTGTACGAACATGAGGACCCGCGTAAGGGGGAACATCGGGACTGGGGTACCCTGATCTTCAACTTCGGCCGCAATGAAGTCCGCAATTTCCTAATCTCCAGCGCTATTTACTGGCTCGAGGAGTTCCACATCGACGGCCTGCGCGTCGATGCGGTGGCCTCGATGCTCTACCTGGATTACTCACGGGAACCCGGTGACTGGGTCCCCAATCAGTACGGTGGCCGGGAGAACCTGGAGGCGGTGGACTTCCTGAGAGAACTCAACAGCGTGACCCACGACCTCCACCCGGGCACCCTGATGGTTGCCGAGGAGTCCACGGCCTGGCCCCAGGTCTCACGCCCCACTTGGCTGGGCGGGCTGGGTTTCAGCATGAAATGGAACATGGGCTGGATGCATGACAGTCTCTCCTACATGTCCCAGGATCCGATCTACCGGCACTATCACCACGACCTGCTGACCTTCGGTCTGCTGTATGCCTTCACCGAGAACTTCGTGTTGCCCTTCTCCCATGACGAAGTGGTGCACGGCAAGGGTTCGATGCTGGACAAGATGCCCGGTGACGACTGGCAGCGTTTCGCCAATCTGCGACTGCTTTACACCTATACCTTCACCTACCCAGGCAAGAAACTGCTCTTCATGGGCTGTGAATTTGCCCAGGGACGGGAATGGGATGATGCCGAACAGTTGGAATGGTATCTTCAGGATTACCCACACCATCAGGGCATTACCACCCTGATAACCGACCTCAATCGGATCTATAAAGAGCAATCGCCCTTACATGAGGTCGACTTCGAGTACACCGGATTCGAATGGATCGACTGCCACGACAGTTCCCAATCCATCCTGAGTTATCTGCGCAAGGACCGCAGCGGCAACGAACTGCTTGTGGTCATGAATTTCACCCCTGTGCCCCGGGAAGGATACCGAATCGGTGTCAATGTGCCCGGCGCTTATCGTGAGATCATGAATTCCGACTCGGAATTCTACGGCGGCAGTAACATGGGTAACGGCACGCTCCTGGTGAGCGAGAATATCCCCTGGATGGGACGCGACCAGTCGGTCGAACTGACCCTCCCGCCCCTGGGCGCCATCCTGCTGCAGCGGGCTTCCGACTGATTCGGATGCCGGAATCAACTCATTCCCACGCTCTGCGTGGGAATGCCTACTCAGCCTGATGTAACGATCAACCTTGCTGAGTGATCCGTACCCCGGTCTGCGTTCCCAGGGATGACGGTGGTTATTACCCCCCCCGAGCCCGGTGGCGGTGAAAGTAGCTGATCAATCCCTGGGTCGAACTGTCATGGGGAGAACTCGTCTGTTCATCCATCAGTTCCGGCAGAATCACACCGGCCAATTGCTTGCCCAGCTCCACCCCCCACTGATCGAATGAGTTGACTCGCCAGATCATCCCCTGAACGAAGATTTTGTGTTCGTAGAGGGCGATCAGTGAACCCAGCCGTGACGGTGTGATCCGGTCGATCAACAGGGTATTGCTGGGACGGTTGCCGGGAAAGATGCGGTGGGGCAGAAGATCCACAATCTGGTCCGGATCCATACCGGCCTGCTCCATCTCTTCCCGGGCTTCGGTCCGGGTCTTGCCCTTCATCAAGGCCTCGCTCTGGGCCAGGCAGTTGGCAAACAGCTTCTGGTGGTGATCACCGGTTTCATTCTGACTGTTTACCGGGATGATGAAATCACAGGGAATCAGATGGGTACCCTGATGGATCAATTGATAGAAGGCATGCTGACCATCGGTACCGGCCGCCCCCCAGATGATCGGCCCGGTGGAGTATTCGACCGGACGTCCCAGGCGGGTCACCCGCTTCCCATTGCTCTCCATATCCGCCTGTTGCAGATAATCCGGCAGGTATTTCAGATACTGGTCATAGGGCAGAATCGCCTCACTGTGGGCGCCCGCGAAATTCGTATACCAGATACCCAGCAGGGCCATGATGACCGGCATATTCTGGGACAGATCCGCATGCAGGAAATGCTGATCCATCTCATGGGCGCCGTCCAACATCTCCAGGAACCGGGGCATACCGATCGCCAAGGCGATGGGCAGGCCAATCGCGGACCAGAGGGAGTAGCGACCGCCAACCCAGTCCCAAAATTCGAACATGTTCGCCACATCGATACCGAAGGCCGAAACCTGCTCCGCGTTCGTGGACACCGCGACGAAGTGACGCGCCACGGCGGCATCGTCTTTCAGGGCGTTCAACAACCACTCCCGGGCCGTGCGGGCATTGGTCAGGGTCTCCTGGGTAGTGAAGGTCTTGGAGGCGACGACAAACAGAGTGGTCTCAGGATTCAGCGACTTCACGGTCTCCTGAATGTGCGTGCCATCTACGTTGGAGACGAAATGCACCCGCAGGTCGGGACTCTGATAGGGTTTGAGTGCCTCACACACCATCAGGGGTCCGAGGTTTGACCCCCCGATACCGATGTTCACCACATCGGTGATGGCCTTACCGGTGTCACCCAACCACTCCCCGCTTCGTACGGATTCACTGAACCGGGCCATCTTGTCCAAGACCGTGTTCACGGCCGGCATAACATCTTCCCCATCGAACCAGATCGGCTGATTACTGCGGTTTCTCAGAGCAACATGCAGTACCGCGCGGTTTTCCGTGATGTTGATCCGCTCACCGGAAAACATCCGCCGCCGCCAACCATCCAAATCTATGGACTGGGCCAGCGCCAGAAGCAGATTCAGTGTGCGTCCGGTCACCCGATTCTTCGAATAATCCAACAGAATGCCACACTGTCTGAGCGACATCTGCTCGGTCCGTTCCGGGGCCTGTTGAAAAAGATCCCGCATCTGCATGGGTTTGATTTCCGCCCAATGCTCCGCAAGCGCCTGCCATTCATCCGTCTGATTTATTTCTATCATGGTCGAGTGTTCTTTATTCTGTATTCTGCGATGTCGCTCATCGTGAGCCCATGTCGTGAACCGATTACATCATACACCAGCGAACCCTGACAAAGCTTCATTCCACATCAAGCCGGCAGGTTGCCAAATCAAAAGAAAAGATGCTTAATTTGATCGCATCAACAGCTTGCCGGATTAGACCTAACGAATGAAGATCCTTTTTGCCTCTAGTGAAGTGACCCCCCTGATCAAAACGGGCGGACTGGCCGATGTGGCCGGCGCCCTGCCCGTGGCGCTCGGCCATATCGGCCAGGATTGTCGCTTGATCGTTCCGGGATATCCTGATGTCATGGCCAAGGCGGACAATCTGCAACCGATTGCCCAACTCACATTGCCCGGGACAACCGCACCGGTCACCCTGCATTTCGGCACCAGCGGCCCTCACAAAATCCCTCTGTACGTCGTCGACGCGCCCAAATATTTCGATCGCCCCGGCAACCCATACCTGACACCGGAGGGTTACAATTGGCCGGACAACGCAGACCGTTTCATGCTTTTCTGTCGTGCCGCCGCCGCTGTGTCACTGGGTCAGGCGGGACTCGACTGGAAGCCGGACGTGCTCCACGCCCATGACTGGCAGACCGGGCTCATCGCCCCCCTGATGCTCAATGAGGCGGATCGACCCGCCACCCTGTTCACCATCCATAACCTGGCCTACCAGGGGATGTTCGATCACGCCACCTTTCTGCGTCTTGGCCTGGATAAGTCCCTGTGGAACCACCATGCACTGGAATTTCACGGTCATCTGTCTTTCATCAAGGGGGGTATTGCGCTCTCGGACCGGGTCAATACGGTCAGCCCCACCTATGCCGAAGAGGTGAAAACCTCGGAGTTCGGCTACGGACTCGAGGGTCTTCTGGTCCACCGGGAACACCATTTCAGCGGAATCTTGAACGGCATCGACTATCACGAATGGGACCCGCAGAGCGACCCGCATATCGACAGGACCTACTCTCAGGACAATTTCGAAGACAAACTGCAAAACAAACTGGCATTACAGAGGGCCTTTGGTCTGCACGAAGACCGGCACATCCAGTTGTTTGGCTACATCGGACGCCTGGTCGACCAGAAGGGGGTCGACCTGATCCTCCAGGTGTTACCCGGGATCATGGACTCAGGAGCCCAGCTTGTCATGCTGGGGTCCGGAGACCAGGGATTGGAAAATGCCCTGGAAAAGATCCATAACCGTTATCACAGCCGGGTGGGTGTGCGCATCGGATACGACGTGGCGCTGTCACATCGCATCGAGGCCGGATGTGACTGTTTCCTGATGCCTTCCAGGTTTGAACCCTGCGGGTTGAATCAGATGTACAGTCTCAGGTATGGCACCGTGCCGATCGTCAGACGTACCGGAGGGCTGGCGGACAGTGTCGTGGACGTCTCCCCCGCGACCCTGGCCAACGGCAGTGCCACGGGTTTTGTGTTCGACAACGCGGATGGCTCCAGCCTGTGGGGAGCCGTCGAGCATGCCATCAACTTCTATCGGCGCTCACGCACCGACTGGGAAATTCTCGCCCACACCGGCATGCAGCAGGATCTGAGCTGGGAGGCCAGCGCACAGCACTATCTGGAGCTCTACCAGACCGCGATCGAAGACCCCGGGCTGTGACGGGGTTACTCCGTTCGCCTCGTTCCCACACAGAGCGTGAGCACGAGGCTCATGTCATAGCAGGGCGGATCAGGCCGCCTGAACGGGGATTTTGTCTCCGGTCCGGATCACCTGGTTTTCCTCATCCAGGTAGACCAGATCGGGTTTGAAAGTCTTCATCTCCTCAGCGTCCAGACCGGCATAGGCACAGATGATGACACGATCGCCGGGAGCTGCCTTGTGCGCGGCGGCCCCATTCACCGAGATGACCCGGGAACCCGCCTCCGCAAGAATCGCATAGGTGGTGAAGCGCTCACCATTGGTCACGTTATAGATCTGAATCTGCTCATATTCATGGATACCGGCCAATTTCATGAGATCGGCATCGATGGCGCAGGAGCCCTCATAATCCAGCTCGGCGTGAGTGACACAGGCTCTGTGGAGTTTGCACTTGAGTACTGTCAACTGCATGAAGTTCTGACCTTTAGGTGTAAGTGTACCGATCCTGACGGCCCGGATCGGGCATATTTTTTTAATTATCCGCTATATTGGCGTGCCTATCAACGAAAAATGTTGCTATGCAGCATTCTCTCTGATAATCCGCTTACGGTGAGGTTACCGACAGATTATCGATCAGCCGGGTTCTGCCCAGATAGGCCGCCGCCAATATGACCAGATTGGCCGCCCCTCCATGGGCCGGCGCCAGATCATCGGCGCAGCGAATGGAGAAGTAATCCGTGCGAAATCCCAGTTCATCCAGGCGCTCCCGGGCCGCCTGCTCGAGGCGTGAATACCCCGTATCGCCGTCCGCAATGGCCTGCGACGTGGCCTGCAACACCCGATAAAGGTTCTGAGCCAAAGCACGTTGCTGTGCATCCAGATAGCCGTTACGGGAACTTCTGGCCAGGCCGTCCGTCTCGCGAACGGTTGGCATACCCACAATTTCTATGGGAAAGGCCAGATCGGCCACCATCCGGCGTATGACCATCAACTGCTGAAAATCCTTTTCACCAAATACCGCCAGATCCGGTTGCACCAGATTGAACAGCTTACAGACCACCGTGGCAACCCCGATGAAATGTTTGGGACGACTGGCACCACACAAGATATCCGAGATACCCGGCACCTCCACCCGGGTCTGTTTCCTATCCCCCTGAGGGTAGATGGTGGAAACCTCGGGCGCAAAAAGCAGATCCGCTCCCGCGGCGATCAGCTTTTCCCGGTCTTCCTGGAGTGTGCGAGGGTAGGCCTCGTAGTCCTCCCCCTCGCCGAATTGCATGGGATTGACGAAGATACACACGACGCAACGATCCGCACGCCTGAGGCACTCGGCCACCAGAGCCAAATGTCCCGGGTGGAGATTTCCCATGGTGGGGACGAATCCTACCCGCTCGCCCGCACTGCGCCAGGCGCCGATCCTGTCACGCAGTTCCGGGATCCCTGAGACAGTGATCAACTCCGACTTCATTGGAAACTGTGCTCCCGAGCCGGGAAGTCTCCGGCCCGAACCGCATTCACATAGGCCTTCAGGGCCTCTTCGATAGTACGGCCGTCCTGGAGAAAATTTTTCACGAACCGGGGAGGATTCGGGGTGATCCCGAGCATGTCGTAGAGCACCAGCACCTGGCCGTCACACCCGGCGCCGGCACCAATCCCGATCACCGGCACGGACAGTTGCTGGCTGATACGGCTCGCCAATCCCTCCGGCACGCACTCCAGTACCAACAGATCGATACCGGCATCCTGGAGCCGCAGTGCATCGTCGACCAGGCGATCCGCATCCTCCTGCTGGCGACCCTGAACCCGGTACCCCCCCAGTTTATGCACCGACTGGGGCAGCAGGCCCAGGTGGCCGCACACCGGAATACCCTGGGAAGAGAGTTGGCGTATGGTCTCGTGCTGCACCGCGCCACCCTCGAGCTTGACCATCTGCGCCCCACCCTCCTTCATCAGCCGACCCGCCGATTCCAGGGCCAGCCCGGGAGAGCGATAACTCATGAACGGCATATCCGCCACCAGCAGGGCGCGTTCTCTGACGCGGGCCACGTTGCGGGTGTGGTAGATCATCTCATCCAGGGTCACCGGCAGGGTGCTCTCCTGGCCCTGGATCGCCATGCCCAGGGAATCCCCCACCAGGATCACCTCCACACCGGCGGCTTCGATCAAACGGGTAAAGCCCGCATCGTAACCGGTCAGCACGCTGATCTTGTTACCGGCCAGCTTCATCTCGAGCAGGGTTTTGATGGTAATGTTCTGACTCATGGGTCCTCGGTAATTCAAGTGTGGGCAGGATTCAGATACCGCCGATCCGGTCCTTCACTGATGATATGTTGAATCAGCAACTGGAAATCCTCATCCCGTTCGACCGGATTGATCTCCGCCGCATTGATGATCAACAGAGGTGACTGGTCATAATAGTAAAAAAAATCCGCATAGGCATCACAAAGTCGCTTCAGGTACTTCGGAGTGATGGTTCGTTCCTGGGGTCTAGCCCGCTGTTTGATTCGCTTCATCAGGATCTCAACCGGAGCCTGCAGATAGACCACCAGTTCCGGCGGCGGGGCATGCAGCGTCATGTGATCATAGACCTGCTCATACAGCCGCATTTCATCGTCATCAAGATTGATCTGGGCAAACAGACGATCCTTCTCCAACATGAAATCGGCAATCAGGTGCTGGCGAAACATATCGTTCTGCACCAGGCCGCCCCATTGCCGGCTGCGTTGAAACAGAAAGAACAGCTGGGCCGGCAACGCCGCTTCCCGGGGGTTTTCGTAGAAGCGCTTGAGGAAGGGGTTCTCCTCAGCGCCCTCCAACAGGGTTTCGACCTTGAAATGCGCCGCCAGTCGCCGTACCAGACTGGTCTTACCCACACCGACGGGTCCCTCCACCACCAGAAAGCGCGGCAGGCTCTGCAGGTTTTCACTCACGTTAGCCGTTCCAACCTGACATCGGGCATAAGATCCTTCAACCGTCCCGCGCCGGGAATCCACAGATCCTCCTCCGCGATCTCCCGCAGCGGCACCAGAACAAAGGCCCGCCGTATCATTTCCGGGTGTGGCACCTTAAGTCTGGGGGTATCGATACACCGATCCCCATAGAGCAACAGATCGAGATCCAGGGTACGTGGCCCCCAGCGTTCTCCGTCACGCACACGCCGGTGCCGGTGTTCGATCATCTGCAGGGCATCGAGCAGGACATGCGGCTCCAGACGGGTCGACAGAGCGGCAACCGCGTTGATGAAATCCGGCTGATTCTGTGGGCCGACCGGTGAGGTCCGGTAGAGGGAGGAACGGTCCAGCAAACGACAACCGGAGAGACCCTTGAGTGCCTCCAGGGCATCGATCACCTGTTGACGGGGATTTTCCAGATTGCTGCCCAAACCAACGTAGACACGGATTTCTTCAGGCTCACTCATCGGTGCTGGCGGGTTTTTTTCGACGCCGTCTGCGTCTGCGCTTTCGGGTACCCGGCTCGGTCATGCCCTGTTGCTCGGTGCCATTGGCATTCTGGAACAGGGTCCACCAGTCAGCCAGTTCCTGGTCAGCCTCCCCGGCTTCGGCGCGCAACAACAGGAAATCATAGGCTGCGCGGAATTTCGGATGGGTCAGGAAACGCTGCGGACGTTTACCCTGGCGCTGCAGGAAGCGTGGTTGCAGTGTCCAGATGTCCCGCATGGGGTAACTGAAGCGTTTTGGAATGGAGACCTTGCGGGACTGCTCCGAAAGCACCTCGGAGGCCGCGGTCTGAAGGGCCTCCACAGGATGTACCTGCTGGGCCTGGAGGGCCTCGGAACGCAACCTCACCGGCTCCCAGAGCAGCACCGCGAAGAGAAATGCGGGGGTCACCGATTTGTCCTGCAGGAGTCGCACGTCGGTGTTGTGCATACCGCGATTGACAAAGGTCAGGGGAAACTCGTGCTCCTCGTGGGACAGGGCCTCTTCGGTGAGCGGAAAAAGATGACCGAACAGGTTGTAGTGGCGCAGCTTTTCGAAACTCGCCAGGGCGTGCCCACTGAGGAACAGCTTCAAAACTTCCTCATAGAGACGGGCCGCGGGCACGTCATCAAGTAGAACCGCCAGCGCTTCCATGGGCGCTTCGGTGCGCGGTTCAATGACGAAACCGAGTTTGGCGGCGAATCGAACCGCCCGTAACAGACGCACCGGATCCTCCCGGAAGCGGCTCTCCACGTCCCCCAACAGACGGATCACACCGTTCTGCAGATCCTCCATACCGTTGGCGAAATCCACCAGGGAGAAATCATTGATATTGTAATAGAGCGCATTGATGGTGAAATCCCGCCGTTGTGCGTCCTCCTCCAGGGTACCGTAGACGTTATCCCGGAGAATCATTCCGTTTTCCAGGTGGCGATCCCCATCCTGCGAAGCGGGCTGGTTGCTACGGAAAGTGGCGACTTCGATGATCTCCTTGCCAAAATGCACGTGCGCAAGGCGGAACCTGCGGCCGATCAGGCGGCAGTTACTGAAGACCTGTTTGACCTCTTCCGGCCGGGCATTGGTTGCCACGTCGAAATCCTTGGGTTCCCGTCCGAGCAGCAGGTCGCGGACGCCCCCCCCCACCAGATAGGCCTCATATTCCGAATTGCTCAATCGATACAATACCTTGACCGCGTTCTTACTGATATTGGCGCGGGAGATATTGTGTGCATCTCTGGAAATACGTATCGGCATAACGCCTGCTGAAGATTTCGGGCTGTTTTTCGGGGAGGTGCTGTTGATCAATCCCGAAAACCTGGTCAACAGCCACTTTGCAGCTTGTTTCAAGATCCAACCATCCAATTTTTTTATTTCAGGCCATTGAGCCTGGTAACCAAGTCAGTATAATACCGCCTTCCGCAAGAAGCTGCTCCCTTCGTCTAGTGGTTAGGACGCTGGCCTCTCACGCCGGTAACAGGGGTTCGAGTCCCCTAGGGAGTACCAATCTAACAGGCCGCGAATCGCGGCCTTTTTTCTGTCCGTCTCAAATGCCCGGTCCGTCTTTGAAAGACATAACGCAAGCTATTATTTATTAAGGGATTATCCTCGAAAAACGGGCTCAGCTCAATGGCATTAACTTGAGGAAATTAAACCGCAAATGAACTCAGGAAACCCATTCATTTTGCGCTCATTCGCGGTGATTGGCGTCCATTTGCGGTTAATTTTCTTTTGCACGATCTTCTAGGTGTCGGTTTTCTACCGTGCCGATCCTTATAACTCACTACTGAGTTTTTTGAGATACTCGCGAAAACCTTCGCCCAACTCACCGTGGGCCAGGCCCAGCTCCACGGTAGCCTCCAGGTATCCGAGCTTGCTGCCGCAATCGTAGCGCTTACCTTTCACCCGGTAGGCGCGGACCTTTTCATACTTGAGCAGTTCGGAGATAGCATCTGTGAGCTGGATCTCGCCTCCGGCGCCCTGACCGGTCTTGCGGATCAGGGAAAAGATCCGGGGTGTGAGAATGTAGCGTCCTACTACCGCCAGATTGGAGGGAGCATCCTCGGGTTTCGGTTTTTCGACGATGGAGGTGATCAACGCCGACTCGCCGTCATCGGACTCAATCTCAACAATGCCGTATTTACCCGTCTCATCCCAGGGCACTTCCTCAACCAGAATCACACTGCATTGGTAACGATCGTAGATTTCAGCCATCTGGGCAATGGCGCCCTTGCCATCGTCACCCCGGATCAGATCATCGGCCAGAATGACCGCAAAGGGTTCATCCGCGACGACCGACTCGGCACACAGCACCGCATGTCCCAGCCCCAAGGCCTCGGCCTGACGCAGATAGATGCAACTGACATCGGCCGGGAGAATATTCTGCACCTTTTTCAGGAGTTCGGTCTTGCCCGCTTCCTTCAGTTCATTCTCCAGCTCATAGGCCTTATCGAAATGATCCGGAATAGAGCGCTTGTTGCGTCCGGTGACGAACACCAGGGAGGTCACACCGGCCTCTTCCGCCTCTTCCGCGGCGTACTGAATCAGGGGCTTGTCGACAACCGGCAACATCTCTTTCGGGTTGGCCTTGGTGGCGGGAAGAAAGCGGGTTCCCATACCGGCGACCGGAAAGACGGCCTTGCGAATCTTCTTATTCATTCATACTCCTGTAGGTTCGGAGACCTGTACACGATTCGATTGAGCGTGGACACTAACACTCTGGCCTTAATCTTTCAAAGCCGCCGTGACCTCGGCATTGATACTTTCAAGCGCCTGAATCGGGTTGTCCGCGGCGGTAACCGGACGTCCCACGACCAGATAGCTGGAGCCCGCGGAGATCGCGTCCCCGGGGGTCATGATGCGTTGCTGGTCATGGGTCTCAGCGCTTTTGGGCCGCACACCCGGTGTCACCAACAGAAAATCCTCAGGGAGCGCCCGGCGCAGGGTGTGCGCCTCCTGGGGTGAGCAGACGACCCCATCGAGACCCGCATCCCGGGTCAGAGAAGCAAGGCGCAGAACCTGGTCGGCCACCTCACCGGAAAACCCGACCTCGTTCATCTCCGCCTTACTCAGGCTGGTCAGTATGGTCACCGCCACCAGATAGGGCCGTTGACTGTGCCGCTCCAGTCGTTCACGGGCCGCTTCCATCATCCGACGCCCCCCGGAGGCGTGCAGATTCATCATCCACACCCCGAGATCCGCGGCCGCGTCGCAGGCGGCCGCGACGGTGTTCGGGATATCGTGGAACTTCAGATCCAGAAAGATCTCGAAACCCCGCTCGCGCAAGTTCTCGACGAACCCGGGACCCAGTCGGGTGAACATCTCTTTACCCACCTTGAGACGACACAATGAGGGATCCAACCGATCGACCAATGAGAGAGCCTGTTGTTGCTGGGGAAAATCGAGGGCAACAATGACTCGGGCATCGGTCTGATTCATGGATAGGTCTCCTGGCAGAATAAAGTGAAGGATTGGGCAAAACCCCCAACGGGGGCGGGCATTTTATAAATCAATCCGTAGAGCGCTTCAAGGTGGTATCGCCCCAAGCGGAAGTTTCTGGTACCGGGCGCACGCTCACGCATTTCACGGCCGGGCATGCGCCACACGTACCAGAGCCTGACGCGGCTTGATGGCACCCCAGGTTTTGCAACTGGGGCAGTGCCAATGCAGCTTCTTGGCGGTAAAGCCACAGTGTTCGCACTGATATGCCGGTTCCTGATCGAGCAGTTTGGATACCGAACTGAGCAACATTTCCAGGGTCTCTCTCGGTCGTTCCCCATCTCGTTTCAGGTTGAGCCGTACCAGGCGTTCCAGACCTTTGAGATCCGGACTTTCGGAAAGATGATCGAGCACCGCCGCAACGGCGGCATCCAGTCCTTCGGACTCGGCGATGCGTTCTGTCACCACCAGCATGGCGTCCGTACAGTGATGTTTCTGATAGAGCTGTTTCAGGTAGTCATACATCTCCTCTTGCTGACCGAGTTTCTTGTAGCATTCGATCAGCCGGGGCAAGGCCACGGCCAGATAGGCGGGATCACTCTCCTCCACCTGGCGCAACAGGCGAACGACCGAACGGCATTCTCCCCGCGAGAACTCGATCTCGGCCTGCAGCATCAACACCCGGATGTTACTGCGCTTCACCTGTTGGGCCCGTTTCAGATAGTTTTCCGCCAGCACCAGATTTTGCTGACGCATGGCCTGTTCCGCCAACTCACAGTAGAAGTGGGCCACGGAGTTATGCAATGCCGGATAGTGGGCTACGGTAATCTGTTCCGCGACATCGAGGCAGCGTTTCCAATCCTTCTCCTGCTGATAGATCTCAAGCAGGTAGATGTTTGCCTGTTCCTTGTTGAGTTTCAGTTCGGTGAGTTCGATGAACAGGTTCTCGGCCCGATCGAAGAGTCCCGCGCGCATATAATCCTGGCCCAATTCGAGTAGTGCCTCGGCCCTTTGCTCACGACTGAGATTGGGGCGCGCGATCAGGTTCTGGTGAATTCGTATGGCTCGTTCCACCTCACCCCTGCGGCGAAACAGATTACCCAGTGCGAGGTGGGTTTCCACCGTGTCGCTGTCGACATCCAGAAGCCTGATGAAGAGGTCGATGGCCTTGTCCGGTTGTTCATTCAGCAGGTAGTTGAGTCCCTTGAAGTAAACCGGTGAGATTTCCTGGGGTTGCTTCTGGGTCTTGGAGGAGAAACTGCGCCGCGCGATCAGCCATCCGCTGGCCGCGGCCACCGGCAAAAGCAGAAACAGATACCACTCACACATCAGCGGTCCCTCCCCGTACACACATCCACAAGGAATGCCGGTGCGGTCCGTTCAATGGCTGGTGAAGTTTGCTCGGTACTGCCCATATTCCGAAATCAATCCGCTACTCTTTCAGAGGCAGGGCGCGCAGATTGTTGACCTCTTTACTGACCAGGTCAGTGCGTCGTTTCAAGGTCTGGATCTCGTGTTTCAGCCTAATGATCCGCGCCATCGCGGACAGACCGCCGAGAACGACCCCAAGTCCCAGAACCAGCGTCAACACCAGGGACAGGGCAATGTCCTGGCGACCAAAGTAGTAATTCACCGCTACCGGATTCGAATTCAACACGGCAAAGGCCGCGCCGAAGATCATAACGAGGATCACCAGGAAGAGTTTTATCAATCGCATCTGAGATTCCGTATTTAACCGGGTGTGCTCCATTCTCGCCTACTGGCGAGGATATTTCACCCAGCCTCTCACACATTTTGACAACATTTTTTCAAATGGCATCTCTAGTGGCGTTTGGATAGATGATACCAGGTAGGATATTACAAGTGCGTCATTCCGGCGGATGCCGGAATCCAGGGAGCCGGACTCTGTATCATTGGCATCAGCCCGACATAGCCTGGATAGAGCGAAGCGTAACCCGGAATCGGACAGAATGAGAATAGGTATGCGTTCCCACACAGAGCATGGGAACGAGTCGAAAAACCGTTGTCATCCCGGCGTATGCCGGGATCCAGAAGGCTGGATGGTGCGATATTCCCGGATACCATCCTTGGAAGGTCCGTAAACGCTGCATCCCTGCACCACTTCTCCGGCATTCGCCGGAATGACGCGCCGAGAGTCAGCACCTGTGGGCAGGTTCATGCGTAAGTATCGAGCAAACCCCGTCCCGACAGACGTTGCCCAGGGCCTTCAGTGCTCAACTGGACACTGCTCGGCGCCACCCCTTCCCCTCCTGAAAAACCTGGGTTTCGGGTGGCCCCACCCTGCTCCGAACCACCGGCCTGTTGCTGTCCGACATTCACATTGGCCAGGTTCAGGTTGATCTCTCCAAGCATCTCCCGCAGACGGGGAATCGAGGCTTCAAGGGCTTCCCGGGTCGGGGCCTGAGCGGCCAGAAAGGTAACATGAGTCTGGTCATGCTGTACCGATATCTTGATCTCCAGCGGACCCAGGTTGGGGGGGGTCAATTTGATTTCAGCCTGTTGAATGTTCTGATTGACCATCCACTGGACACGTTCACCCAGCCCCTGGTCCCAGCCCGGCTGACCCACCGGGAGGTTAAGCGGTAGTGTGACAGATCCTTTTACCGTACTACTGCTATCCGTAACCAGGGATTGTGACAGAGGAACCTGCTGATTCGGCGAATTCAGATCGCTGGCTTTCAGGGAATCGATCAGGGACCGCCCCTCCACCCGGCCGACCAGTTCGTTCAACGGCTGGGGTATCTGTTCGGGAGCGAGACTGCCGGTCAACATCTGACTCGGAAGCATCGGATCCTTAAGTGGGGTCTGAAGCTGGGTTTGAAACTGGGATTGAGGCAGGTTCGATTCCAGCGTCTCCCCTTGTATCATCAGCTCCGGCTTGAGCATCACCGGCAAAGACTTGCCGTCCGTTTGGAGGGTCAACGGCAACATATTGCCATCCTTCGAAATCAGGGCCTGAGGTGTGAGCTGCGGATCCGTCACCACCGGTTGCTGCATGGCAAATAGCAGCATCGCCTCCGCCCCCTCACCCCCCTGTGATTCGAGAAGCTGTTTGAGGGTCTCATCGAAGCTGAAGCCAACAACCTGGCCCTCTGCGGTGAACCCAAGCAGCTCCGGTGCCGTGCCTGCAGGCGCAGTCGTGGCTGCTTCTGTCCCGGCCACCAGGGGAAGTGTAGAGATCTGTGCCATGGCGTTACCTGTTTCACATAAAGTTCCTGTCGCCAGATAACAAGCAGATTCCGGGCCAAACCCGGCTCAGAGGGATTCGGCGCGCACCGATTCCCATTGAGAGCGGGTCAATAACCAGCCCGCTTCCGCGTCATCATGGAAAGCCAGCTCCAGGTACAGCAAATCGCCATGCCATTGGTCGAATGAGTCGACGGGTGCTTGCGTACCCCCGGCAACACCCGCGTAGAGCCTGACCTTTGCGTCGCCGGTTTCCGGGTTGATTTCCAGTCCCTCGATCCGAGAAAGGATGTAGATGCTTTTGTGGCGTAGCAGATAGCCCATCAGCAAGCCGCGGAGTTGACGGTGATCCCGGCCGTCATGTGAGCGGTAGTCGGGGTGAACATATTCCATTACAGCGCCAAGATCACGCTGTTCCAGCGCCACTTCCCCAGCTTGCAGGGTCGCACGCAAACGCGCTTCCGGGGTCTCGGATTCCTGGGAACAACCGCTCAGCAGGAAACCCAGCAGCCACAGACCAGTAACCATCCCTTTCGAGACTGACATGCGCCACGACCTCCCGAATGTAAACGGATCAATATTACAGACCGAGTACGTCCTGCATATCGTACAGTCCGGTCTCCCGACCGATGACCCAGGCAGCGGCCCGTACCGCGCCCCGGGCGAAATTCATGCGATTGGTCGCCTTATGAGCAATCTCGATGCGCTCGCCCTCCATGGCGAACCAGACACTGTGTTCGCCCACCACATCGCCGGCGCGAATGGTCTCGAAACCGATGGTGGCGCGTTCACGGGGACCGGTCTGCCCTTCCCGACCATAGACCGCGCAATCCTTGAGATCACGTCCCAGGGTCTCGGCAACCACCTCACCCATGCGCAGGGCCGTGCCGGAGGGGGCATCCACCTTATGGCGATGATGCGCCTCGATGATCTCGATATCCGCCTCGTCTCCCAGCACCCGGGCCGCTATCTCCAGCAGTTTGAAACAGAGATTGACGCCAACACTCATGTTGGGGGCAAACACGATCGAAATCTGTTCCGCCGCCTTCCCCAGGGTCTGTTTTTGCGCGTTATCAAAACCGGTAGTCCCGATGACCAACCGCTTGGCGTGGGCACGACACACCTCAAGATGTTGCAGGGTGGCCTGGGGAGAGGTGAAATCGATCACCACATCGAAATCCTCCACCACCTGTTCCAGGTCCGGGACCAGGGAGACGCCAAGCTTCCCGATGCCAACCAACTCACCCACGTCCGAACCGATCAGACTACTCCCGGGACGCTCCGTAGCCGCCCCCAGACGCACCCCATCGGCCTCGTGGATCGCCTGCACCAGGGACCGTCCCATGCGCCCTCCGGCGCCCACCACTGCCACACGTGTCATTTCAGAACCCCATATTCTCGAAGAACTTTTTCACCCCATCGACCCAACCGGTGGATTGCGGACTGTGCTTGGCGCCGCCTTGCTTCATGGTCTCGTCGAAACGTTTGAGCAGCTCTTCCTGTTCCCCCGTGAGTTTCACCGGGGTCTCCACGATCACCCGACACATCAGGTCGCCCATCGGACCGCCGCGAACCGGCTTGACCCCCTTGCCGCGCATGCGGAACATGCGTCCGGTTTGGGTACCCGCCGGGATCTTCAACATCACCTTGCCGTCCAGGGTGGGTACTTCCAGTTCACCCCCCAGGGCCGCGGTGGCGAAGCTGATCGGCACCTCGCAGAACAGGTGGCTGTCCTCACGGCTGAAGATCTCATGGGGCTTGACCGAGACCTGAACGTACAGATCTCCGGCCGGCCCGCCACTCTCACCCGCCTCGCCTTCTCCGGCCAGACGGATCCGATCTCCGGAGTCCACACCCGGCGGTACCTTGACCGACAGGGTCTTATGCTCCTGAACCCGGCCCTGACCATGACAACTGCTACAGGGATTATCGATGATCGTGCCCTTGCCATGGCAGCGGGGACAGGTCTGTTGCACGGAAAAGAAGCCCTGTTGCATACGCACCTGACCGTGACCGCCACAGGTGTCGCAGGTCTTCGGCGTGGAGCCCTTTTTCGCCCCGCTACCGC
This sequence comes from Candidatus Thiodiazotropha sp., assembly GCA_050291245.1. Classification (GTDB taxonomy): domain Bacteria; phylum Pseudomonadota; class Gammaproteobacteria; order Chromatiales; family Chromatiaceae; genus Thiodiazotropha. Next base: position 28,348 of record JBNKJP010000032.1, read on the forward strand.
CACAGGTCTGACACACGACTAGAGTGGGAACACGAATCTTCACCGTGGTGCCCGCTACGGCATCTTCCAGGGAAAGCTGCAGGTTGTAGCGCAGATCGGCGCCCCGGTGCACCCGGGACCCTCCGCCGCCACCCCGGGAGGCACCGAAGATATCCCCGAACACATCACCGAAAATATCGGAAAAACTCGCCTCCCCACCCCGGCCAAAGCCTCCAAAACCGCCACCCATGCTCTGATCCACACCGGCGTGGCCAAACTGGTCGTAGGCGGCCCGTTTCTGGCCGTCCGACAGCACCTCGTAGGCCTCCTTGGCCTCCTTGAACTGTTTTTCCGCTTCAACAGCCGCTTCCCCGGTATTACGGTCCGGATGATATTTCATGGCCAGGCGACGATAGGCCTTCTTGATATCGGCCTCACTGGCGTTTTTGTTGACGCCCAATACTTCGTAAAAATCTCGTTTCGCCATGGTCGCTGCGTTATTGCCTTTCTTTGTGAATGAACGACTCGAATGACCCTCCGGTCATCGAAGTCCCGGTAACTCACCGCTGGGATATAACGCCAAAAACCGCACACCGGACGAACCGGTGTACGGTTTGGCGATCCCGGATCGCGGACTAGTTCTTGTTGTCTTTAACCTCTTCGAATTCGGCATCGACAACATCATCATCACCCTTGCCGGAAGCGCTTTCCTGCCCGGCACCTTCAGCGCCCGGCGCACCGGCTGCTCCGGCCGCGCCGGCATTGTCACCTTGCTGGGCATAGAGTCTTTCGGCCATTTTACCGGAAGCATCGGCCAGTGCCTTGGTTTTCGCCTCGATGGCTTCCTTGTCGTCGCCTTTCATCACCTCTTCGAGATCCTTGATGGCGCTCTCGATCGACTCTTTCTCCCCCGCTTCGAGCTTGTCGTCACCCAGCTCCTGCATGGACTTGCGGGTGGCGTGAATCATCGAATCGGCCTGGTTGCGCACCGCCACCAGTTCGTGGAACTTGCGGTCCTCGTCGGCATGCGCCTCGGCGTCCTTGACCATGCGATCGATCTCGTCGTCGCTCAGACCCGAAGAGGCCTTGATCACGATGGACTGCTGCTTGCCGGTAGCCTTGTCCTTTGCCGAGACGTTGAGGATACCGTTGGCGTCGATGTCGAAGCTGACCTCGATCTGCGGTACCCCACGAGGCGCGGGGGGAATGTCACTGAGATCGAAACGGCCCAGAGACTTGTTGCCCGCCGCCTGTTCGCGTTCACCCTGCAGCACATGCACGGTTACCGCGGTCTGATTGTCATCCGCCGTGGAGAATGTCTGTGAGGCGCTGGTCGGGATGGTGGTGTTCTTCTCGATCAGTTTGGTCATCACCCCGCCCAGGGTTTCGATACCCAGGGACAGGGGGGTCACGTCGAGCAGCAGCACGTCCTTGACCTCGCCGCCCAGCACGCCGCCCTGGATCGCGGCGCCGATGGCCACCGCTTCGTCCGGATTGACGTCTTTACGCGGCTCTTTGCCGAAGAATCCCTTGACCGCCTCCTGAACCTTGGGCATGCGGGTCTGGCCGCCCACCAGAATGACCTCGTCGATCTTGGAAGCGTCCACACCGGCGTCCTTGAGGGCCAGTTTGCAGGGTTCGATGGTGCGCTTGACCAGATCCTCCACCAGGGACTCCAGTTTGGAACGGGTCAGCTTGATGTTCATATGCTTGGGACCGCTGGCATCCGCCGTGATGTAGGGCAGATTGATATCGGTCTGCTGACTGGACGACAGCTCGATCTTGGCCTTTTCGGCAGCCTCTTTCAGGCGCTGCAGGGCCAGCGGATCGTTGCGCAAATCAACACCCTGGTCTTTCTTGAACTCCTCGACCAGGAAATCGATGACGCGCATATCGAAGTCCTCGCCACCCAGGAAGGTATCACCGTTGGTGGACAACACTTCAAACTGGTGCTCCCCATCGATCTCCGCGATCTCGATGATCGAGATATCGAAGGTACCGCCACCCAGGTCGTAGACGGCCAGGGTCTGATCACCGCGCTTTTTGTCCATGCCATAGGCCAGGGCCGCGGCGGTCGGCTCGTTGATGATGCGCTTGACTTCGAGACCCGCGATGCGCCCGGCGTCCTTGGTGGCCTGACGCTGGGAGTCGTTGAAGTAGGCCGGCACGGTGATGACCGCCTCGGTGACAGTCTCACCCAGGTAGTCCTCGGCGGTCTTCTTCATCTTTTGCAGGATCTTCGCGGAGATCTCCGGAGGCGCCATCTTCTTGCCATGAACCTCGACCCAGGCGTCGCCGTTGTCGGCCTTGACGATCTTGTAGGGCACCATGTCCACATCCCGCTGCACTACGTCGTCCTTGAACATGCGGCCGATCAGGCGCTTGATCGCGAACAGGGTGTTTTGCGGGTTGGTGACCGCCTGACGCTTGGCGGACTGGCCTACCAGAATCTCGTCATCGCTGGTAAAGGCGATGACCGACGGCGTGGTGCGATCACCCTCACTGTTTTCGATGACTTTAGTGGTGCTGCCTTCCATGACCGCCACACAGGAATTGGTGGTTCCCAGGTCGATACCGATGATCTTGCCCATGATGCTAACTCTCCGAAATTCGTAAAAAAATGATAATTCTGTTTGACTACCCCTAATGTGGGGTCATCGTTTGTCGTTTCAAGCCTGCTCGTCGATCGGGCTGCTGGATGCCGCCTTGGAAACCACCACCATGGCGGGGCGCAGCAAGCGGCCGTTCAACAGATACCCCTTCTGGAAAACGGCCACCACGGTGTTCGGCTCGACATCGTCCCGTTCCTGCATGGACATGGCCTGATGAAATTCGGGATTGAAGACCTCGCCTTGGGGATCGACCTGTTCGATCCCGTGACGGCCCATCACATCCACCAGTAACTTCAGGGTCAGTTCGGTGCCTTCGCGGATCTTCTCCACCACCGCGTTCTCATCCATCGCCGCCTGCAAGCCCAGTTCCAGACTGTCCCAGACCTGCAGCATATCCTGGGAGATCTTCTCCACCGCGAACTTGTGCGCATTTTCCAGATCACGCTGACCGCGTTTGCGCAGGTTGTCGATCTCCGCGCGAGTGCGCATCAACTGATCCCAGTGATCGTCCGCCTTGGAGCGCGCGTCTTCCAGAAGCTGGGTCAGCTCCTCATGACTCGGCTCGGGATTCGCAGACGCCTCTGGAGAAGACGGATCCGCCATCTCCCCGGCATCCGGAGTTTGGGCCTCTTCAACCATCTCGGCGGAATCCTGCGGTTGTTCCTTATCGTTCACTTTAATTTGACCTCAATTCATATGTCTGACATTAACGCCCCGACTGCTGGGCTGCGCCGTGCGCCGCACAAGCAGTTTTCCGGATCGATCTGGTACCGGACATGGCAGTAGCCAAGAGATGGGGATGATCAGTGCTTTTTCAAGGCGGCACTGAGAATTTTTGCGGTGACGTCCACCACCGGGATGACCCGTTCGTAGTGCATCCGGGTCGGTCCGATAACCCCCAGCACACCCACGATATTTTCATCGACCTGGTAAGGCGCGGTCACCAGAGAACAGCCGTTGAGCAGTTGGTAGCCCGACTCCTCGCCGATAAAAATCTGCACCCCGTCCGCGGTCTGAAACTGATCCAGCAGATGCAGGATTTCGCGCTTTTCCGTAAATGCATCGAACAACTTACGAAGCTGCTCAAGCCCGGACAACTCCTTGAACTCCATAAGATTGGTCTGCCCGGCAATGACACAATCCTCCTTCGACTCAGTGGCGTTGACCACCTCTTCCGCCATACTCAGGGCCTGGGCCATGATCTGATCCAGACGTTCCCGGGCGTCGTTGAGTTCCTGAAGCAGGCGTTGACGTACCCGATCCATCTCCTCTCCGGCAAAAAACCGGGTCAGGAAGTTCGCCGCCTGTTCCAGTTCCACCCGCTTGAACTCGCGATGGGTATTGAGGATACGGTTGTGCACCTCCCCGGAATCGGTGACCAGAATCGCCAGCACACGGCGCTCGGACAGGGGCAGGAATTCGATCTGGCGGAAGGTGGTCTTCTCCCGCCGCGGCAGGGTCACCACCCCGGCCATTCGAGTCACCCCGGAAAGCAGCCGCGAGGCGGAGGCCAGCAGGGCCTTTTTCTCTTCGCCTCCCATCATGAGTTCGTTGCGAATCTGTTCCACCTCGCTCTTCTGGAGATTTTGCACCGTCAGCAGAGAGTCCAGGAACATGCGATAACCGGTGATGGTGGGAATACGCCCCGCCGAGGTATGCGGCGATGAGACCAACCCCAATTCCTCCAGATCCGCCATGACATTGCGGATCGTTGCGGGGCTCAGATCCAGGCCGGTGTCTTTGGCGAGGGTGCGGGAACCTACCGGCTGTCCTTCGCGGATGTAGCGTTCGATCAATGCCTTAAGGAAGTGCTGGGCACGTTCGCTGACCACAGCTTCATTTCCTGACCTGCTCTCTGTCAAAGCCTTCTCCGCGTTACTGTTAGCACTCTTTTAGAACGAGTGCCAATCCGTTGAAAATTAGCAACTCGTCCATTCAGAGTCAAGCTCAGACCGATCCAGGACTGTTTTTAGAAACCTCCCGGTAGCGACCGTTCCCGACCCTTGGATTGCCTCTACCGGCATGCTAACGTTGGCCGATCGGCACAGCATAAACACAACATCCGACTGACCACCCAGAATATTCCCAGGCACATGTACAATCGGTTTCAAAAGATCGGCCTAATCGGCAAACATGGCGATCCGTCGGTCCGTGAAACGCTGCTCAAACTCGGCGACTTCCTCTCCGCGCAGGACTGTGAGGTGGTGTACGAAACCCACACCCGCCGCATGCTGGACGGAGAACCCGTGACCGGACGGGCCGAGATTTCACTCCCGGGACAGCCTGACCTGGCCATCATCGTCGGTGGCGACGGTACTCTGCTGCATGCGGCCCGGGTGTTGTCACAGCAGAACATCCCCATGCTGGGCATCAACCTGGGACGTCTGGGCTTTCTGGTGGATATCTCCCCCGACGAGATGGTCCTGCGTCTGAGCGAAATCCTGCGGGGCGACTTCGAGCAGGAGCACCGTTTCCTGCTCGAGGTTCGAATGGGTGACGAAGCGACCCTGCAATACCCGATTCTCGCCTTCAATGATGTGGTACTGCACAAATGGAACATCGCCCGCATGATCGAGTTCGAAACCCATGTAGATGGTCAACTGGTCAACGATCAGCGCTCCGACGGCCTGATCGTTTCGACTCCGACGGGTTCCACGGCTTACGCCCTATCCGGTGGCGGCCCCCTGCTCCATCCGTCCCTGAACGCCATCTCTTTGGTTCCGATCTGTCCCCATACCCTGAGCAACCGCCCCATCGTGGTCGATGGGGACAGCGAGATCGAAATCCGTCTGAACGCCGCTCACGCGGAGGATGTGCAGATCACCTGCGATGGTCAGGCCACGATACCGGCCATGCCGGGAGAGACCATCCGCATTCGCAAGTCGGAACACCCGGTACGCCTGATTCATCCCAAAGGATATGACTACTTCAGCATTCTGCGGGCCAAACTGGGCTGGGCCGAAAACCCAAACAAGAAACGATGCTGAGTCATCTGCAGATCAGTAATCTGGCCATCGTCTCCTCGATGGAACTGGACCTTGTGACCGGCCTGACCGCACTCACCGGTGAGACCGGCGCCGGTAAATCGATCCTCATCGACGCCCTGGGTCTGGCCCTGGGAGAGCGTGCCGATAATGGCATGATCCGCACCGGCAGTGAGCGCGCCGAGGTCACCGCGGAGTTCGACCTGCTGAGCCTGCCGGATGCCCTGGAGTGGCTCAAGGCGAATGACCTGGATGAGGAATCCACCTGTATCCTGCGCCGCAGCCTCAACCGGGAGGGACGTTCCCGCTGTTTCATCAACGGCCGCAGCGTACCTCTTCAGCAACTCCAGGAACTCGGCGGCCTGCTGGTGGAGATTCACGGTCAGCACGCCCACCAGTCATTGCTCAAAACCGCTCACCAGCGCCGGCTTTTGGATGCCTATGGCGGCCATGTCGCGATAAAGGACCGGGTCGCGCAGCAGTACAAAACCTACCAGCATGACCTCAAGCAGCTTCAGACGCTGACCGAGGCGGCTAATGAACGGGCCGAACGCCTGGACCTGTTGCGATTCCAGGCCCAGGAACTCCGAACACTCGGAGTCAGCCTGGAGGAATTGGAAAGCATTGACCAGGCGCACCGACGCCTCAGTCACGCCGCACAGCTGAGGGACACCTGTAGCGGGATACTTGAACAGCTCGATGGCGAAGCCCAGTCACTGCGCAGCCAGCTTTCCCGTTCGGTGGACAAATTGATGGAAATCGAGGGTCTCGATGCCGAACTCGCCAATCCCCGCGAGATGCTCGACAGCACCCTGATCACACTCGACGAGAGTCTGGGATTTCTCCGGGGATATCTCGCAAACGTGGAACTGGACCCCGGGGAGCTGCAACGCTTGGAAGAGCGGCTTTCCAACATCCATGACACGGCCCGAAAATACCGTCTGAACCCGCAACAACTGCCGGAAAAGCTCGACCAGGTCGAAGCCGAAATCCGCGCCCTGGAGCAGGCCGACGAAACCCTCTCTGACCTGGCGACACAGGTCGACACACAACGTCTCGAGTACCGGCGGCTGGCCGATGAGTTGAGCGAGTTGCGACAGAATGCGGCGCAACGGCTGGGCGAGGAGATCAGCCAGGCGATGCAGGGACTGGGTATGTCCGGCGGAGTGTTCGCGGTAACCCTCACCTCCCTGCCTGAGTCCCAGGCCGGCCCCGCTGGCATGGAGCAGGTCGACTTCCTTGTCTCCGCCAACCCCGGGATGCCCCTTCAGGCGCTGAGACAGGTAGCCTCCGGCGGCGAATTGTCCCGCATCAGCCTGGCCATCCAGGTGGCCACCATCCAGTACGGACGAACCCCCACCCTGGTATTCGACGAGGTGGACGTGGGCATAGGCGGAGGCGTTGCGGAGATTGTCGGGCAGATGCTGCGTAAGCTCTCGGCCGACCGGCAGATCCTCTGTGTCACCCACCTGCCCCAGGTCGCCGCCCAGGCAAACCACCACTACCAGGTGCAGAAAAGCACCCGGAAGCAATCCACCCAGACCGCGATCGCACGCCTGGGGGATGCGGACAGGATCCAGGAAATCGCCCGCATGCTGGGAGGCGTGAAGATCACCGAGCAGACCCTGGCACACGCCCAGGAGATGATCAGCCTGGCCTCCGGGAGCTGAAACACATACCCGAAAATAGACACAATTCATCGCGAAATGAACGCAAAATTCGACAGATTTACTGAGAATCCATTTGCGCAAATTTGCGGTGATTGGCATGCATTTGCGGATTAATCCCTATAAACAGTTACCCTTTGCTTTATAGGCGCGAGTTAACCTCGGCTAACCGAGATCAACTCAGCTTACATTTGGGATTGCTGCAGTGGCCGTAGATGATCAGGGAGTGATCCACCATTTCGAAGCCGTGTTCCGTGGCGATCTCCCGCTGGCGCTTCTCGATCGTGCCATCCACGAACTCCTCGACCTTGCCGCAGACCACACACACCAGGTGGTCGTGATGACCACCCCGGTCCAATTCGAACACCGCGTGTCCACCCTCAAAATTGTGCCGGGTCACCAGCCCCGCCGCTTCGAACTGGGTCAACACCCGGTAAACGGTAGCCAGACCGATCTCCTCGCCTTTGTCGAGCAGCATCTTGTAGACATCCTCAGCACTGACATGGCGCTGGGTGCTGCTCTCCAGTAAGTCCAGGATCTTCACCCTTGGCAGAGTGACCTTCAGTCCGGCCTTTCGAATATCTTGATTATCCATCCCTACACGTCTCCAACCTATGTCTCTGGGGAAGGGAATGCGCTAATATGAAGTCAGTTTTTCCAATTGTACTTATAATGAAAAAGATTCTCATCTTCATTTTAGTTCTGCTCCCCCTGCTCAATGCCTGCACCTCCTGGGAGGAGCTCTCCCTGGTGCACTCCCCCGACATCGAACAGGGCAATATCGTCACGCCTGAGATGGTCGCACTGCTGCAGCCGGGCATGTCTCAGCGCCAGGTGCGTTTCGCCCTGGGTACCCCGATGCTGATCGATGTCTTTCACGACGAACGCTGGGACTATCTGTTTTCCGTCAAAAGCCGCAACGAACCGATAGAGATCAAACGCTTCAGTGTCTATTTCGACGGTGACACCATGACTCGCTATGTCGGTGACATACAGCCTGCCGAGAATGTGGTGACACAGCAGGAAAAACGGGAATTAATCGTCAGCGTACCGGATTACGACGGTGATCTGGGGATTCTGGAGCGATTCTGGAAATCCCTCGGCTTCGAGGTCGATTAACTTCCCTCTAACCCGGATGGTACTGACTTCAGCCAAAACCACAGCCATCCCGGTGTATGTCGGGGTCCAGAATGCTTGGCAGAGCAATATTCCCGAACTCCGGTATGCACTGGAATGATGGTGGTTCCCTCGTTCCCACGCTCTGCGTGGGCATGCATACACAAGCCGAGTCGTTTTGATCAGGATTCCGCCGAGGGTTTCCCCGCCCCCTTGCGCATCGGTTTGCCCTCCGCCGCCCGTTGTTTTCTAGCCGCTTTGGGATCGGCGATCAGGGGACGATAGATCTCCACCCGGTCGCCGTCCGTCAATGGGGCATCAAGTTTCGCGGCCTTGCCGAACACCCCGATCTTGTTCACTTTCAAATCGATTTCCGGAAAGCGTTCAAGAATCCCTGACTGCTCAATCGCCACTCCCGCAGTGAGGGGATCAGCGGATTCAACCACTAACAGGACCTGTTCATTCAATTTGCCGTAGGCGACTTCAAATTTCATTTTCCCGTCTGTCCGTAGATTTCATCGGCACGTTTACAAAAGGCATCCACCAGGGTATTGGCGATTTGGCTGAACACCCGGCCGAAGGCGGCATCGATGAGACGCCCCGCGAATTCGAACTCCAGCGCCAATTCAACCTTGCAGGCATCCTGCTGGAGTTCCGTGAACCGCCAGCCACCCTCCAGTTTGCGAAACGGTCCATCGCGAAGCTGGATGTCCATGCGTTCGTTCCTCACCAGTTTATTACAGGTGGAGAAGCGTTGACGTATACCGATGCGGGAGACTTCCAACTCGCCACATATTTCCTCCTCGGTGCGGGAGATCAGGCGACTGTTGCTGCACCAGGGCAGAAACTCCGGGTAGGACTCGAAATCACAAACCAGCTCGTACATCTGCTGAGCCGAGTGATATACCAGGGCGCTCTTCTGGACAACCGGCACTTCAGACAATTCCAATCGCGTGCAAGAAAACCACTACCACGGCAATGGGTGAGATAAAACGGATCAGGATCCACCACAGACGGTAGACCCACGGACCCATGGCAAATTCATCCCGGCTCGATGCCTGTTTCATCACCCATCCCGCGAATACCGCGATCAGTAACCCACCCAACGGCAGAAGAATATTGGCCGTCAGGTAATCGAGCAGATCAAAGAAGGTCTTGTTCCAGATCTTGAAATCGGCTCCGAGGTTGAATGAAAAAATGGTGCCCAATCCCAGTAACCAAGTAATCCCGCCGAGCCACACCGAGGCGCGCACCCGGGTCATATCCCGGTTCTCGACCAGCCAGGCCACCGCCGGCTCGATCAAAGAAATGGCGGAACTCCAGGCCGCAAACACCAACAGCAGGAAAAACAGGGTGCCGAAAAACTGTCCGCCGGGCATCGCCCCAAAGGCGATCGGCAGGGTCTGAAATATCAACCCAGGACCGGCGGCGGGTTCCAGGCCATTGGCGAATACGATCGGAAAGATAGCCATACCGGCCACCAGGGCCACCAGGGTATCCAGAAATGTGATGAGCAGGACAGAGCCGGCAATCGAGGCCTTCTTCGGCATGTAGGAGCCATAAACCATGATCGCGCCCATCCCCAGGCTCAGGGTGAAGAAGGCATGCCCCAGAGCGGTAAGGATCGGGCTGCCGCTGAGTTCACACTGTTCCAGACCCTCCACGACACGACAAGAATAGAGCAGCTTGTTGAAATCCGGAGTAAACAGGAAATCCAGCCCCTCTTTGAAATGGCCGGTATTAATGGCATAACCCACCATCACGATGAGCAGCACGAACAGCGCCGGCATGAGGTAGGTGACCGCCTTCTCCAGACCGGCCTTGACGCCCTTTGCGACCACGAACATGGTCAATAACATGAACAGGGTGTGCCAGGCGAGTTGTCGTTCGGGATCACCGACCAGAAGATTGAACAGATTTTCGATGCCGCCCGCGTCCAGGCCGTTGAACGACCCACCGGCCGCCCGCGCCACGTAGCCCAGTGCCCAGCCGGCAATCACGCTGTAGTAGGAGAGGATCAAAAACCCCGCTACTACGCCGCTCCATCCCACCAGGGACCAGGCCTTGCTCGCCTGCTCCTCCTGGCTGAGCATGGTCATGGTATTGATTGGGCTCTGACGCCCCCGCCGGCCCAGCATGACCTCGGCCATCATGACCGGGATGCCCACCACCGCAATGCACAGCAGGTAGACCACAACGAAGGCCCCGCCGCCGTTCTCACCGGTGATATAGGGAAACTTCCAGATGTTACCCAGTCCCACGGCTGATCCGGTGGCTGCGAGTATGAACACCAGCCTCGATGACCATTGGCCGTGGATGGATTGCCTTTCCGTCATGTACCCCTACCTTATGATGACCCGGACCCATCCGTCTCGAACACTGAATGGGTAGCCCTCCATTCTCCGTAATTTATCCCGGATTAACAAGCCGCTACTGGTGAGCGCGGCAAACCGGGATTAGAATAGCCCGATGTCGAAGAAATCCAAGAAGAAAAGCTCCGGTGGCTCGACCATCGCCCTGAACAAAAAGTCCGGTCACGACTATTTTATCGAGGACCGCTACGAAGCAGGCCTCTCCCTGCAGGGCTGGGAAGTCAAAAGCCTGCGTGAAGGCCGGGTGCAGATCAAAGAGAGCTACGTCACCATCAAGGACGGCGAGGCCTTTCTGTTCGGCGCCCATATCGTGCCCCTGAGCACCGCCTCAACCCACATCCACCCCGACCCGATGCGCACCCGCAAATTGCTGCTGCACCGCAGCGAACTGAACAAGCTCATCGGCCTGGTCGAACGCAAGGGCTACACCCTGGTGCCCACGGCCATGTACTGGAAAAAGGGCATGGCCAAACTGGAAATCGGCCTGGCCAAGGGCAAGAAACAGCACGACAAGCGCGCCAGCGACAAGGATCGGGATTGGCAACGGGAGAAGGCCCGGTTGTTCAAACAAGGGTGACGAACACCTATCCAGGAAACCAACCCTTCCGTATAATGTCCAACTTAACACAACCGTCATGGGGGCGACGTAGGCTTCGACGGGGGTTGCAAAACCTAGTGTGCATGCCGAGGGGCAGAGAACCTCGCTAATCCAGCTGCAAACTTATAGTTGCCAACGACGACAACTACGCACTCGCCGCTTAATACCCGGTAGGGTGCCGTCTGACTGGAGCCGTGTCTGTGCGTCCAGCTTTTCAGGCGTCATATCTCACAGAATCGCATCAAAGCCTGTCCGGGGTGGCGATGTTAAAACCTTTACGGAATCGCCTGTTGCGTGCCCTGTCCGTCGGGTGGCAACCGGTTAAATACAATAGACCGGACTAAGCATGTAGATCTCTGGGCAGAGGACTCGCGGACGGCGGTTCGAATCCGCCCGCCTCCACCAAATAGAAGGGCCTGGATACTCTCCAGGCCCTTTTTGTTCTCCACATAGCCCACAGGGCGTGGCGCTTCGAGCCGATGCTTTGCGGGCACTTTCCCAGAAAAATCCGTCAAATCCTGCAGATTCACTCATCCTAGTGTAGTGTCTCTGTTCTTTGCTTGGCTCGCGGGCAGTCTCAGGGTGAAAGCCTGTATTTATGCGGTTTTGGGACTCCATGGTTCCCGGTCAACGATGCTCAGCACGATAAGAACCAATCTGGTGAATGTTTGTCTTTTGTACTAACATTTCGTCTGTGGTAAGCCTACCCTAAACGATTGGCTGTTACGTCGTGCCAGACAGGCACAGGGGGATAGCTCAGCCAAAACCTTTGTCGTCAGTGAAAACGGTCGCGTAGCGGGTTATTTCAGCCTCACCGTTGGCCAAGTCGATACCCTGGAAGCACCAGAACGTATCCGCAAAGGCATGGGGCAATATCCGATCCCTGTGGTCATTCTCGCGCGTTTAGCCGTGTGTCGGCAGGATCAAGGCCGAGGCATCGGTATTGGCATGCTGCAGGATACCATCCGACGAACCCTGCTGATTGCCGAGCAGGCGGGCATTCGCGCTATGCTGACTCACCCCATTGATGACGAAGCCGCTCGCTTCTATACCCGTTTTGGTTTTATCGCTTCACCACTGCGTGAACAGCAGCTTTTGTTACCACTCAAGGACGCACGCCGCGGGATTGCTTGATACAAGCCACACGTCAAACGCTTCAACAATCGTCAACCAGAAAGCCAACAGCGCGCAGACCTATGTCTGTTGCCAAGGTGGCTAGGCGGTCGGTTTCTTTCTACAGTCTCGTCATCGGCAGCGTCGATCCAGAAGCAGCGCCGTCAAGAGTGATGAAGGGACTGGCGCGTCACCCGACCTGACCGGCCAGAGATAAAAATACAATCATTGACAATCAGTGGCGTTTACCGCATAGCCTCCGACCAAGTAGAAATCATCCACGTACTATAAGATCACCAAGATCCGGAGCGCCATCTGAAATAACTGGTTAAAGCCTGGCGTGCCAAACGATGATGCCCGGGCCAGAGATTCCACCGGACTCACCGATTCAGGAAGTGTTCCGCATTCTTACCAAGGATGCACCTCGTAACCGGCGAATCGCAGACGATATCCTGACCGCCTATCGGGAAGGACGAATGGTACTGGTACTCACTGAGCAGCCTCAGCTTGCTCGCATGTGGGACAAGCGTCAGCGTGGCTACCGGGCCATGGGATACGAGATCAGAGCGATGGCGACCAATATTGTCGAAAACGATAAGAGCCTCAATATTCGGCAACCGAACTGAAATCCCTCGTAAAAGGCCAAACATTCACACGAAGCGAACATCGAAATTGTGAATGTTGTGAATAATGCGCTATATTGAGCTTACTGAATGCCAACTGAGGAGTAGCTCACCGTGACAACCGAGCGAATCGCCATCCCTGAAGACCTGCTACAGCTCAGGCCCTCCAATACCCTGGAGTCTGTATCGATGTCCCAACTGGCGCGCAAAGGCACGACGGTGCTACAAAAGATTCAGGAAACAGCGCAAGCGGTCACGATAAACGTTCAAGGCCAAGGTGCCATGGTCACCGTATCAAAACGTCAATATGACGAAATGGTGGAGCTGATCCGCAGAATTCAGGAGGACAGATCCGATGATGGTTTCGTCGACTCCCTCTGCCAGCGGTTCGATCACCTGATCACCCAAATGAACCGTTCCGGAGCACAGGATGCCACCGACGCGGCGCTCTTCGCAGATCCGGCCTCACTCAACGAAACCTACGAACCCGGCGCTACCGAGACCAAGAAGTGATTTACGTCCTAGCGGGCGTCAACGGGGCCGGAAAGAGTTCTGTCGGCGGTTCCGCGCTCCGGGCAGCTGGCCAGGATTGGTACAACCCGGATGAATTTGCGCGCACCTTGCATAAGCAGTTTCCGAACCGCACCGTGAATGAGATCAACAGCGCTGTCTGGGCTGAAGGCGTGCGGAGGCTACAGAACGCTATTCGTGACAACACAAACTTCACTTTCGAAACCACGCTTGGCGGCACAACAATTACCAATACCCTGTTGGACGCGATAGCAGCCGGCATCCCAGTCAGTGTCTGGTATTGCGGCCTCACCGCCCCCGAACAGCACATCGAACGGGTTGCTGCGCGCGTGGCACGGGGTGGCCACGATATCCCCGAAACCATGATCCGCTCACGCTACCAGACCTCTAGGCGCAATCTGTGCCGCCTGGCACCCGGACTCTACCAACTGGCCGTCTACGACAACTCCGCTTCTCTGGATGCCAGCGGAAAGCCCCGGATTCGACGTCTTCTGCACACGATTGATGGCCGGATCCGGGCGCTGGAGCAGAATATGCCTGACTGGGCTAAACCGATTGCTGCTGTTGCTTTGAATACTGTGTACGGTCCCTGACTAATGTCGAATCTAATATGAGATAATGCGGAAAAGATACTCTGAATATCAGCACAAAATACCAATCGGATCATCAAACTCATTAACCGAAATACCCGGCTTTTTTATAGCAGGTAATAGGTTATAAATTATGACCAAACCCTCCAACTACCAACCTCCTTACACCATTACCCCGGAGATCATCAACCGGGTTGCCAAGATTAGCGAGAACATCGGGCGATTGACTGTACTCACTGAGCAGACTAGAGACTTACGACTACGGCGCATCAACCGTATCCGCACCATTCACGGCTCGCTGGCCATCGAGGGCAACACCCTGAGCGAGGTCCAGATTACCGCGATTCTCGACGGCAAACGGGTCATCGCCCCGCCCCAAGAGGTGCAGGAAGTAAAAAACGCCCTGTCCGCATACGACCGGTTCGACACCTTGAGGCCCGAAGCAGAAAAGGATCTGCTTGAGGCGCATCGGATTCTGATGTCCGGTCTGATCAATGAGGCGGGAATCTACCGACAGGGGGGAGTCGGAGTGATGGCGGGCCAACAGGTGATCCACATGGCCCCACCCGCAGACCGGGTAGGGCTTCTGATGAGCGACTTGTTCAGCTGGTTAACCACCACAGACGTCCACCCGCTCATCGCCAGTTCGGTCTTTCATTACGAATTCGAATTTATCCATCCCTTCGCAGATGGCAATGGTCGCATGGGGAGGCTGTGGCAGAGCCTGATTCTGGCTCGTTGGAATCCACTGTTCTCAGACATCCCAGTGGAAAGCCTGATCTTCAAACATCAGGCCGAGTATTACCAGGCCATTCAGGAGAGCACACATCAAAGCGACTCCGCGCCCTTCATCGCTTTCATGCTGCAGATGATCCTGCACGCCGTGACCACTACCACCCCCCAAGTCAGCCCTCAACTCACCCCCCAAGTCGGCAATCTGCTGGCGGCGGTTGATGGCGAGATGGACCGTGAGGCACTGCAATCCGCCCTGGGGCTTTCGGACCGCAAATCCTTCCGCGAGCGCTACCTCAAACCGGCCCTGGCCGACGGCTTGATCGAGATGACCATCCCTGACAAGCCCAACAGTCGCTTGCAGAAATACCGCCTGACCGACAAGGGCTGCCAGTGGCGGGCGCAGCATGGCGATGGATAACATGAAACAAACTCGCGACACGACTTGCAACATCGATCTGTGACACCTTGATGGGTCAGAGTTAGACAACAAAAAGACATACTATGAAGCAGCTTAAACCGTTTACTGGAAAATGGCGCATCGTCGAGATGGAGGCCTGGGATCAGGATTACGTCGACATGGAGGTGCCGGGATTTATCCGCATCGGCTCGGATGGCACTGGACAGTTTCAGTTCGGTCTGGTCTCAGGGGATATCGATGGCCGGATCGAGCTATCTACATGGACACCCATCGTAAGATCGTCACGTTCAATCGGAATCACCGGTCACGTTGCCTCGGAACAGGCGGTCACGATGAGGCGGAATACGCACCCCGCTTATTGACACCAAAAAGATAGGGCCCAAATACTTTTCAATGATTGATGCCAATGGCATCGACACAACCAAAACCACCAACTCGAGTTGCTGCTGCCGAATGATATTTTGACCCGCAAATAAATACTTTTGAACAATGCGTAATTTCATCTACATTCAGATAGATTGCGATGGGTATACGGGTAAAATAGAGACATCAATGATGATGTCCCCGTTTCGACAATCCGAGACATATCCAACACTATAAGCAACAACAACAGGATTAGTCATAGAGGGCGCCAGTGATACAGCAACCATCTACTCGACAACTAAGTAATCGTAAAAAATCATGTTTGGCTTAGATTCAGTTTTTCTTTTCATTGGCGTGCTGTGCTTCTGGATATTTTTTTCAATATTGGGGAAAAGTCATGTATTAGAAGACAGGGGCAAGTTTTGGATTGGATCTGTGATTGTTTCAATCATAGGCGCAGCAGCCCCTCTTATATTGATTAATGAAGGTGTTGTTAGTAGCTCAAGTTTCGGGGTTCAGATTCAGCATCTGATCACGCATAACTCGTTGAATAAAAGTGCCATTACTATTTACCCGACGCCTCGTTCCCACGCTCTGAGTTGGGAATCCATACTTAAGCTGTGGGGTATTGCCCCGGCCCGATGTGTTCGCCTAAGCCCGGGTCTGCATTCCCACGCAGAGCGCTCATCATTACACACAACTTAATCATATATTTCAATTGGATAGAGAAATAAACTAAACTGAATGCCCAGTATTTTAAAGGGAGTTATTTATGACTAACTGGGTAGCAGATGAAATGAGGGAAAGCCAACTAAACGAC
>JBNKJP010000033.1:0-104659 GCA_050291245.1 Candidatus Thiodiazotropha sp.
ATCTATGTGCTGACGCCAGTGATCAGACAAGGATTGTGCATTTGTATTACCGGGCATTGGGGATCTCCTGTGGGTTAGGTCAGGAGACAGTGTGGCTCAGGATCTCGGAGCGAAAATAGATGCCGTTTCTTGGGCGCTTACATTGTACTCGCAAGTTTGGCATAACCATCGACCTCCAATTGCGGAGACAGATAGGTGTGAGCCAGACGAAAAGGAAGAACGGCAAGCTCGAGAAGGGCGGAGATGCCAGTTACCAAGATGTAGCATATCAATACAAATTTCGTTCTACTTCGCAAGCTTCTACCCGGAAGCCAGGAAATGACAGCTGCACATGCGACCGACCATGCCGCCACAACAAAAACCACAAACCCCATTCCTAAAGCTTGCATGTAATCCAATGGCGACATTGAATACTTACCCGCACATACACATCGTTAAGGGATCACAATCCCGTATTTCTCGCCAAGCATCTTCCCCATCCCTGAATTCAATGAAATCGTTTTGGATGTTAAACAAGATTAGAACGGCTCCATCCTTTATCCAATCAGCACATACAGACAGTTCTTCGGCAGTGAACCAGTCGGAAGATTCTCGCAAACCATTTTTTTATTGGGATTTGATGGATTAAAAATCCCTTGCCGCAGAGCATTAATCGCATCCCTTTCAAGTGCATGAAAGGCCATATCTGCTCTTGGACTAGATTCCTCGTAAATTGGGCACATCTTTTTAAATTGAGGCTTTTCGCGCGCATGTTCTGCTCTTCGGGTTTGAAGGTTACTCGTAATGCCAATATAAAACCTGCTATAGGCCGGATTGTTGACGTACGTATTTAGCACCCCTCGCAAATGTCCTATAATTGCCTGTTTTTCGAGCACATCAACAGCCATCTGATGCGAATAATCAAGATCTAGCGCCATTGCATCCTCCTGATTTTATGACTAAAAAATATTTTTACTCCATGAAATCGGGTTAAATGCATACTGCCACACACCTGAGCCCAGGCATTTTAAACATCGATTAATACAACACTAAAAACCGTTTAAAACCGTTAGCACATGGAGTACGAAACTTGATTTTATGATGAAACCTGTACTAATTGTAGACCTATCTGCCACCTGTCTATCTACGAATGAGCAAGCTGACAGGTTCATCCAAATCTGATGACTTCAATGCATCATGAGATTGTAGATATTGAAAGATTCTTCTTCTCAGAGTTGCTTTCAATCGAGTCCAGCACACTGATCGCCAATTTCTTTAACCGGCGACTTTGTGAGAATGCAGAGATTTCGATCCATCTTTTGGCATCCTGAGAGATCCCTGCAACCTTCATCACGGACCCTGCCGCTGTTATTGCTGCTGCGGCAATCCCTTCTTCTGCGAGTGACGCATCGTCCACACAGGATTCAATCGCTGCTCTAAGTGTATTTTCGATTTGTTGCGAGCCGTCTTTACAATTATTCAGGCTAACCAACCAGTTTTGAGCTGTGTCATTGCCTAAGGGCTTATTACTCCAGGTACCCAGCAGCTTCTCCATATGTGATCCAATACTCTTCTCGCACGTCTTCATCAATTTCTGCCATGTCGCTATAGAGAGCATCGCGCCCATCCTTCCTGCAACCTGATATCCAATAATTATCTCCGCTTTCCACATCAAAGTAATTTGACTTAAATCCCGCACCTTTTAGCGTCTGGAATGTAAGACCGGCATAATGCAGTGACTGACCCGATCTAGAAAAGGTTACACGTCCAATTCTAGCTGCGCCGACCAGGCCATCGTCACCTTTATACCCTATGTACATTATTCTAGAAGAGCACTTCATTATTGGTCCTGATAAACGTAACATTCAGCAGCTTGTCCGCTGCAATGCCTGGTTATGAAAATTTGAGTGCACATTAAAATACTACTTCCAACTTGTACTTTTAACTTTGAACACTTCATATGCACGACGTTTGGCTTGATCTATATCATCTTCTGGATAAACGTCTAATATTTCATTAACAGCATTGTACGCAACCAAAGAAACCCATTCTTTATTTGGCAATACCTCTTCGATTTGTAAAATTGAAGGCCTACAATGACTTCCTCCATAACCATAGTTAACATCAAAACCATTTGTGTTTTCTACTCTACAAAATACCTGTGGATGTAGATTTCGATACTCATCAAGCAATTGATAAAACAACCACAGGGCTTCTTCTGGACTTTTTCTCTGATCTTCAATCATGTGGCACCAACCACTAGTTGATTCATAGTAGCCATACTTTATTGCTACCCAGTCATGAAATCCGTAAAACCCAGGCCCTGATAAATCATCCTTAGATTCATTCTCAGATAGAGCAAAACAATAGCCGGAGATAAAAGACCTTAAATGCGTAGGGGAATGATCTCCAATATATAATCCTGGTCTTCGCCTAATCTTGTCTAGAAGGTCGTAAGTATTCATATTATTTTGCACAACGCCTTGGTAACGGGGCCGACGTAGTGGAACAAACGAGTGGTATAGTGAGCGCAGCGAACCACTTGTTTGTGGAGCGTAGTTAGCTCCCGTTCACCAACTTGTTATGTGCCCTCATACTGCATTAGCTCATGTTTATTTTTTACACCGCTACCTGAAACATACCAATCAATTTCGTTACAGCTTACGTAGAAACCGTTATCAACACCTATAATAAGTTTGAATACCTTGGGATCATACTCAAGATAGTTTTCGGGAACCCTACTCAACCTATCTTTGCCATGTAATTCTACAAATTGGAATTCACCTGAAGCCATAAAAGGCAAATAGATCAATTCCGGATTGCTAAAACAAACCTTTAACTCAACGTTTTCATAACATCCGCCGTCGAAACAGTTAAACTTAAGGGTTAGAGTTAAGTCCTCATCCACTCTGACTATCAATCAATCTGCAAAACCTCAGAAAGGCTCTCCACAGCAATAATCTCTAACCCCTCAACCCCATGCCGCGGCTTATTCGCCTTCGGTACCACAGCCCGCTTAAACCCATGCTTAGCCGCCTCTCGCAACCGCTCCGGTCCATTCGGCACCGGCCGGATCTCCCCGGTGAGCCCCACTTCCCCGAACACCACCAATCCCTGGTCCAGGGGACGGTTGCGAAAACTCGACAGGGCTGACATCAGCACCGCAAGATCGGAGGCGGTCTCGGTGATCCGCACCCCGCCCACCACGTTGACGTAGACATCCTGGTCGAACATGCCGATGCCCCCATGACGGTGCAGCACCGCCAACAGCATGGAGAGCCGATTCTGCTCCAGACCCAAGGTAACCCGGCGGGGGTTGGCCAGGGGACTTTCGTCCACCAGGGACTGCACCTCAACGAGCAGCGGACGGGTGCCCTCCCGGGTGACCAGGATGACACTGCCCGGCACCTTTTCGGCTTGGCGGGAGAGGAAGATCGCAGAGGGGTTGTTGACCTCTTTGAGGCCTTTGTCGGTCATGGCGAACATGCCCAGTTCGTTGACCGCGCCGAAGCGGTTCTTAATGGCACGGATCAGGCGGTACTGGCTGCCGGACTCGCCCTCGAAATAGAGCACCGTGTCCACCATGTGTTCCAGTACCCGGGGTCCCGCGAGGCTGCCCTCCTTCGTCACATGCCCGACCAGAAACAGGGCGGTGCCGCTGCGCTTGGCGAAATGTACCAGCTGTGCGGTGGCCTCCCGCACCTGGGAGACCGAGCCCGGAGCGGACTGCAGCAGTTCGGTGTACATGGTCTGGATGGAGTCGAGCACCATCACCTGGGGGCGTTCCCGTTCGGCGGCGGCAATGATCCGCTCCACGTGGGTTTCGGGGAGCAGCCGCAGGGGTTCCACCGGTAGTCCCAGGCGCTTGGCCCGCAGAGTGATCTGACGCGGGGACTCCTCACCGGAGACGTAGAGGGTGCGCATCTCGCCGGCGAGCCGGGCCAGGGTCTGGATCAACAGGGTCGATTTGCCGATGCCCGGGTCGCCGCCGATGAGCACCGCCGAGCCCTCGACCAGACCGCCGCCGAGGACCCGGTCGAGTTCCGAGCTGCCAGTGGCGAAGCGGGCCTCCCGGTCGGTCTCCACCTCGGCCAGGGAGAGGATCTGCGGGCTGGTGTGGCCGCTGTAACCGGAGTAGCGCCCCTTCCCGCTTGAGGACGGAGCGACGGTCTCCTCCAGGGCATTCCACGCCTGGCACTCGGAGCACTGCCCGGCCCACTTGGGAAAGGTCGCGCCGCACTCCCGGCATACGTAGAGGGCTTTGCCGGGCTTACGTCCGCCCTGGGCCATCAGGGGGCCTCCCCGGTATTGCAATCAATGAAGGTCACCCGCCGGGTGACCCCGCACAACAGTTCATAGGCAATGGTGCCAGCCCGTTCGGCGATCTCTTCCACCGGCACTCCCTCCCCCCAGAGCACCGCCGGGTCGCCGATGCGGATATCGGGGAGTGCCCGGGCATCCACGGTGATCATGTCCATGGAGACCCGCCCGGCCAGGGGCAGATTCTGCTCCCGGACCCGCACGGGGGTGCCGGAGGGGGCGTGGCGGGGATAGCCGTCGCCGTAGCCCACCGCGATCACCGCCACCGGCATGGCCTCGGGACAACGGTAGGTGCCACCGTAACCGACGGTCTCCCCCGCCTGACACTGTTTGACCGAGATTACCCGGCTCTCAAGGGTCATCACCGGGCGCAGGTCCACCTGTTCGGCACGGGAGTCGAGAAACGGGGAGACCCCATACAGCATGATCCCGGGACGCACCCAATCGGCATGGCTTTCAGGCACCCCGAGGATCCCGGCGGAGTTGGCCAGGGAGCGCGCCCGGTAGGGACTGGCGTCAAGACTGAAAAACTGCCGGCACTGCGCCCCGGTGAGGGGGTCCGCCGGATCGTCGGCGCAGGCCAGGTGGGAGATCAGATGCAGGTCACCGACCGCCGGGTGGCGGGCCAGCCGTTCTGAAACCTCCGCAATGGCCTCTGGATCAAAACCGAGCCGGTGCATGCCGGTGTCCACCTTGAGCCACACCGAGAGAGGGGCTGTGAGGTCTTTACCATTGGGTAGTTCCTCGAGCTGGCAGGGGTGGTGAATCACCGTATCCAGACCGGCCTCGGCGGCGGCTTTGAACTCCGCCCGAGTGATACAGGCGGAGAGGATCAGTATGCGATGCTGGAACCCATGGCGTCGCAGCTCAAGGGCCTCGTCGAGACGGGCCACGGCGAAGCCGTCCGCCCCTGCCAGGGTCTGTGCCACCCGCAGCATGCCGTGACCGTAGGCGTCGGCCTTGATCACCGCCCAGACCTTGCATCCGGGGGCCGCCCGGCGGACCCGGTTCAGGTTGTGGCGAAGCGCCGCGTGATCAATGCGGGCCTGGGGGGCGAATTCCATCAATAGCCCTCGCCGCCATAGATATCGTCCGCATAGTTCTCGAATTTGGTGTATTTGCCGAGGAAGGTCAGGCGCGTGGTGCCGATCGGGCCGTTACGCTGCTTGCCGATGATGATCTCGGCGATGCCCTTGTCGGGACTGTCCTCGTTGTAGACCTCGTCTCGGTAGATGAACACGATCAGATCCGCGTCCTGCTCGATGGCGCCCGACTCGCGCAGGTCCGACATGATGGGGCGCTTGTTGGTGCGTTGTTCGAGACTGCGGTTGAGCTGGGAGAGGGCGATCACCGGTACGTCCAGCTCCTTGGCCAGGGCCTTGAGGGAGCGGGAGATGGCGGAGATCTCGTTGGTGCGGTTGTCCCCCTCCCCCGGCGCCTGCATGAGCTGCAGGTAGTCGATCACGATCAACCCGAGATCGTCGTGCTCACGCTTCAGACGGCGAGCCCGGGCGCGCACCTCGGTGGGGGTCAGGGCCGGGGTGTCGTCGATGTAGAGCCGGGTCTCGGCGAGCATGCTCACCGCCGAGGAGAGGCGCGGCCACTCGTCGTCCTCCAGCTTACCGGTTCGCACCCGCAACTGGTCGATGCGCCCCAGGGAGGACATCATGCGCATCGCCAGGGCGTCGCCGGGCATCTCCATACTGTAGACCGCCACCGCCTTCTTACTCTGGATCGCCACGTTCTCGGCGATGTTCATGGCGAAGGTGGTTTTGCCCATGGAGGGACGCCCTGCGACGATGATCAGGTCCGCGTGCTGAAGCCCCGAGGTCATCTGGTCGAAATCGGAAAAACCGGTGCTGATGCCGGTGATCGGTTCGTCCTGCTGGAACAGGGTTTCGATCCGGTCCACCGCCTTGGTCAGCAGGGACTTGATGGCGATAAAACCACCCTTGCCCTTGCTGGTCTGTTCAGCGATCTCGAAGACCTTGCGCTCGGCGTTGTCAAGCAGCTCCTCCGCCTTGCGTCCCTGGGGATGGAAGGCGCTGTCGGAGATGTCGGTGCCCACCGAGATCAGTTGGCGCATCACCGAGTATTCGCGCACGATGCCGGCGTAGGAGGTGATGTTGGCCGCGCTGGGGGTCTCCTCGGCGAGCCGCACCAGGTAGGGCAGACCGCCGCCCTGCTCCAGCTGTTCCTTGCGCTCCAGGTGTTCCGCCAGGGTCACCACGTCGAAGGGCTGACTGTCCTCCGCCTGGGCGGCTATGGCGCTGAAGATCAGGCGGTGCTCCTTGCGGTAGAAATCGCTCTCGACCACCAGGTCGGCGACTTTGTCCCAGCTGGCGTTGTCCAGCATCAGCCCGCCGATCACCGACTGTTCAGCCTGAATCGAGTGCGGCGGCACCTTGATGGCGTGGGTATCAAGATCCGGAAAGACAGGCGGTTCTTCAGGGTATGCGGGTTCCGACATCAGGGCTGGTCTGTGGTGTTAGGAATCAGGAAGTGGTCGCTTAGGATACGGCATCGGGAGTGGCTAGAAAAGCGTGTGGAGTCACAGCCAGGAATGATAATCGGTGTGAGGATGGGGGTTAGGCGGATGGATCAGGAAGGTGGTGGAACCGGGTTGGTTAGGGTGTTAGGAGGCGTTGTTCAGATCCTGCGGGATCCTGAGATTACGCTTCGCTCCATCCAGGCAAGTGTGGTGCTTCATACTAGATTGAGGCACAGCCAGCCCTGCGCTGGTGATAACCACCGCTGGATCTTTCAGACAGAACGGGGGAAAGCGTTGCCCGGGTCGTGGCTCAGGTCCTCCCGGACCCGGACCACGACCGGTACATCAGGCTTCGGGAACGATGCTCAGCTTGATGGTGGCGTTGACGTCGGTGTGCAGGTGCAGATCGACTTCATACTCACCGGCCACACGGAAGGCACCGTTCGGCAGCAGAACCTCTTTCTTGGCCAGCTCTTCACCCGCATCGGTCACTGCCTTGGCAATGTCCACGGTACCCACGGAACCGAACAGACGCCCCTCGTCGCCCGCTTTGCAGGTAATGCTCACAGCCATGCCGTCGAGTTTCTCCTTGCGGGACTGAGCAGCCTGGAGCTTGTCCTGAGCCTCTTTTTCCAGTTCGGCGCGACGCGCTTCGAAGTGCTTCATGTTCGCTTCGGTGGCGGGAACCGCACGACCGGTGGGAATCAGGAAATTGCGGCCATAACCGCTTTTCACACTTACCTTTTCACCCAGGTCACCCAGGTTTTCCACTTTTTGCAACAGAATAATATCCATTGTTATCACCCTATGTAGGTCAAATCGTTTGTGTCCGGCCGGTCCTATAGCAGGAACCTGCCGCAACACTTCTCACCCCTGTTTCGATGACTCGAAGCGGGCTCGAAAATCCACCCAGATGTCTGCCAGACCCAGTCCGATCAACAGCAACACCATCTGAGGCATAAATACAATCAGCGTCAAGTAGGCCAACACCAGCCAGAGTTGTGCCGAACGCATCGGCTTGAACACGCCGTGCATCACCGCCAGTCCCTGCACGAACAGGATTCCCAGGAACACCATGTCCAGACAGCTCACGAAGTCCGGTACACTGCCCTCCGGGAACAGTCCCAATGCCAGGGCGACGGCTCCTAGCACCCCAACCACGGGATGCAGTCTGAAACGGCGAAACTCCTCGCCGAACCCCCCGGGGTTGTAGAGCATGGCTTGCCACCAACGCGCCACGAACAGACTGAACACGGTTTGCAGCATCACCGCCACCGCCATCACGCCGCACATCATGTTCGACAGTATCGTGATGACCTCGCTGCTCTGAGCCGCGTCGATCAACCCGGACTCGATGAATCTTTGAGCCATCGGTTCCAGGCGGGCCTTCCAGAACTCGGCCGGCTCGCCCCCCATGCTGAGGTACTGCATCAGTATAGTGATGAGTCCGAATCCGATTCCGGCCTGGACCGTGAGATCCAGGGAACGGGTGTTGCGCAGCAACGCCCCGAGCAAAACCATCGGCAGCCAGAGTATCAACAGCAATATCAGCACCGGCATGGGTGTGCCGACAAGCATCCCCATCAGCAGACCGCTGGCCAGAGTGGACAACAACAGGGTTTTCAACCCCGCCGACCACCCCTGGCGGAGGGTCACCAATGCAACACAGGCACTGCTGAACGGGCCGACAAAGGGAAAGAAAGGAGCCAGCATGGCCAGTACGGTCGTGACCAGTACGGCCTGGGCCTGCCCCCGCATCACGAAGGATGCCAGTGCTTTCATTCCGCTCTCCCGGCAGGTGTTGTCTCCTTAACTCAGTGCTGATCCGTGTAAGGCAGCAGTGCCAGGTAACGGGCGCGCTTGATGGCGCTCGCCAGTTGACGCTGATACTTGGCCTTGGTACCGGTAATACGGCTCGGAACAATCTTGCCGCTCTCGCTCACGTAGGCCTTGAGGAGATTCAGATCCTTGTAATCGATCTCGTTGATGCCTTCTGCCGTGAAGCGGCAATATTTCTTACGACGAAAAAAACGTGCCATTTGTCTTGTCCTCTCGTTAAACCTGATGCTCAGTCATCGTCCGACGAATCATTGCTGTCATCGGAATCGTCGCCATCATCATCCGAATCGCCATCATCATCCGAATCGTCATCGTCGTCGTCGCGATTGCGGGAGGCGGGACGTTCGTCCTCTTCCTGCGACTTGGCAAGCTGGGAGAGTTCGGTAATGGCTTCATCGCGACGGATGAACATGTTGCGGATGACCGCGTCGTTAAAACGGAACGCGCTCTGCAGTTCGGACAAGGCTTCGCTGTCACACTCAATGTTCATCAGAACATAGTGCGCCTTGTGAATCTTGTTGATGGGGTAGGCCAACTGGCGGCGGCCCCAGTCCTCGAGACGGTGGATGGTGCCACCTTTGGTTTCGATACCTGCACGATAACGCTCAATCATTGCAGGTACCTGTTCACTCTGATCCGGATGGACCAGGAACACGACTTCATAGTGCCTCATTGTAACTCCTTACGGGTTAGGCAGCCTTCTGCATGGGCAGTAAGGCAAGGAGTGATGCCCGGTCCACATGCGCGAGCCGGACGATGTCGGGTCTCGGGCAGGTCGTCGGGCACCGGGAAGCCGCGGATTCTACCTTTTTGCGCATAGAACCGCAAATGGCAAACCAACCCGGCCCACTCAGCACCGGATCAGCCTACGGAGGGGGAATGGAGTGAACCCGGATCCTTGAGGTTCGGGATAGATTCAGAAGTCGGCCTGGACGCCCAGATAGAGGCCGTCGAAGCTCCAGTCGGTGTAGACCCCATCAAGATCATCCAGCTCCAGACTGAAACGCCGGTATCCGCCCTTGAGCCGGATATCCAGGGGGGGTGTCTCGACCAGACCGAATGCAACGCCGGCCTGGTAGTCCTGCAGGGTGTGATCCCCGATGCTCAGGATATTTAAATCGCCATAAATGGAAAAACGGGTGGTGGGTATTCCCACCTGGGCCGCGCCATAGAGCATGGGCACATAGCCTTTGAAATGGTCTTCGGAGGAGAGATTGCTATCCTTGCTTTCAACACGGATATCGCCGTCCAGATACTTTAGGTTCAAGCCGAAATCGAAAGATACGAGATCGTTGTCGAAAACTTCGTAGTAGAAGACAAAATCACTGCTGATGAGATTTAACTCAACATTCACATCCGAATTCGCTACATATTCGACCCCATCATAGGTAAAACGGCTCGACAACCGGGTCGAGTCCTCGGCGCTGAGATCATTGGTTCGTAGCAGAAAATTGGGTATGACCGGAATGGGATGTTCGAATGCCAAAGAGAAGACCCCCGTACCCCGAGATCCCAGTTCAAAGTCCTGCATCTCGGCTTTCGTGGTATCGGACAGAGAACCGGAGGAATCCATGTTCCAGATACCGGCATCCACGGTGAATCCGAGCATGTCCGCCTGTACAGGCAGGGCGAGTGCGGATGTCAGGATCAGGAGGCAGGTGTTGCGTTTCATTGTTCTGTACTCTATTGGAACACTTTGAAATTGTATCTGACCAAGCCATCCCGATATGCAACCGCTACGGTGACTCACGACATGGTATTAAACGTCGTTTCGGCCACCTATGGAAAAGCTTGAGAACGCAGTTCGTAAACCAATACTCAACGGCTTGTTATCGAATTTACCGGGATACTTAATAACCTGGTTAGTATAGCTGAATTCCCAATGAGAATTCAGCTATTGGGTTTAACCTGAATCCGTGAACGCATGATAGCATGCTGGCATAAGCTATTGCATACGCTCGGAATTTACCATGCCCCCCGCGGATTCGGGTTTAATTCTGACCGGTCCGCTGACGAACCGCCTCGTAGAGGGCAATGCCGGCCGCCACGGATACGTTGAGACTTTCGACACTTCCCCGCATGGGCAGACTTACCAGAAGATCGCACTGTTCGCGAGTCAAGCGGCGCAACCCCTTCTCCTCGCCCCCCATGACCAGTGCCAGGGGCCCGCTCAGGGAGGCCTGATAAAGGCTCTGGTCCGTTTCGCCGGCAGTGCCGATCAGCCAGACACCCTCGGACTGCAGCCACTTCAGGCTGCGCGACAGGTTGGTGACCTGAACCAGCGGCACGGTTTCCGCCGCACCGCTGGCGACCTTGCGTACCGTGGGTGTGAGCCCGACCGATTTGTCTCTGGGAATAATCACCGCATCGATCCCGGCCCCATCCGCGGTGCGCAGGCAGGCCCCCAGGTTGTGCGGATCCTGGACCCCGTCGAGCACCAGCAGGAAAGGTGCATGATCGAGGCGTTTCAGCAGGGCCTTGAGGTAGGGTTCGTCCTGAGCCTGACGGGGCATCACCGAAAGCGCCACACCCTGGTGGCGGGCCTCGCGAAAGCGTTCGTCGAGTTCCCGTCCGGACACCCGATGACAGGGTACGCCCGCCTGCTCGGCGAGGCTCAGGATCTCCCGAACCCGCTGGTCCTGGCGACCGGCATCGACCCAGAGTTCCCGGGCGTGGTGCTCACGAGACAGGGCTGCCTTGACTGCGTGCAGCCCGAGAATCCAGGCTTCCTGGGATTTCATGCTTGGGGTTTCTTGGCCTTGCGGGGCTTGCGAGCGGCACGCTTCTTGGCGTTCTTGACCGCCTTCTTGGAGGCACTCTTCCGCGCGGCACTGTTGTTTGGCGCCCGCTTATCCGGCGTGGCATTTTCAGGTGCCGGCGGCTGCTTCCCACGAGAGGGTTTGCTGCGTTTTCTGCGTTTGCCCTCCCCGGCTTTCACCTCGGCCTTGACCGGTACGAAATCGATCTTGCGCTCATCCAGATTCACCTTGGCGACCACGATGGCCAGGGGATCGCCGAGACGCAATATCTTGCCGGTACGTTCACCGGTGAGACGATGCCCCACCGGGTCGTAATGGTAGTAGTCGTTGTCCAGGGAGGAGATATGAACCAGCCCGTCTACATAGATATCCTCAAGCTCGACGAATACACCGAAGGAGTTGACGCTGGTGATGATGCCGTTAAAGGTCTCCCCCACCTTATCCTGCATGTACTCGCATTTGAGCCAATCGAGGGCATCACGGGTGGCCTCGTCCGCCTTGCGTTCCGTACTTGAACAATGCTCCCCCATCGCCTGAAGCTCGGACTTGGCGTAGTCGAAATCGTCAGGCTGCCCCTTTTCGATGACGTGCTTGATCGCCCGGTGCACGATCAGGTCGGGGTAGCGGCGAATCGGTGAGGTGAAATGGGTATAGGCCTGGTAGGACAGCCCGAAATGACCCACATTGTCCGAACTGTAGACCGCCTGGGACAGGGAACGCAGCAATACGGTCTGGATCAGGTGGCGGTCCGGGCGGTTGCGCACCTGTTCGAGCAGTTTCGCATAGTCCCCGGCACTGGGTTTCTTGCCACCGGGCAGACTCAGGGCGAGTTCTCCCAGGAACTCCCGCAGATCGGTGAGTTTCTCTTCCGCCGGTCCCTCGTGGATGCGGTACAAGGCAGGCTGCTTGGAGCGGATCAAATAGCGGGCCGCGGCCACATTGGCGGCGAGCATGCACTCCTCGATCAGGCGATGGGCATCGTTGCGGATTACCGGGACGATCCGCTCTACCCGTTTGAGTTCGTTGAACTCGATGCGGGTCTCGGTGGTATCGAAATCGATGGCGCCCCGTTCGGCCCGTTGGTCCAGCATCACCTGAAACAACTGGTAGAGGTTGTGCAGATGGGGCAATAGCTCCGGATGCTGCGCGCACAGCGCCTCATCCCCTTCCAGCATGGCGGCCACATCATCATAGATCAGACGCGCCTGGGAACGCATCACCGCGGGGAAAAACCGGGATCGGGTGATCTTGCCTTCCTGGTTGATGTAGAGTTCGGCGGTCATGCACAGGCGGTCCACCTGGGGATTCAGGGAACAAAGCCCGTTGGAGAGCACCTCCGGCAGCATGGGAATGACCCGGTCCGGGAAGTACACCGAGTTACCCCGGTTGCGGGCCTCCTGATCCAACGCCGAACCCGGGACCACGTAGTGGGAGACATCCGCGATACACACCAGCAGACGCCAGCCTTTGGGTTTGGGTTCACAGTAGACCGCGTCATCGAAATCCCGGGCATCGGCGCCGTCGATGGTGACCAGGGGAAGATTCCGCAAGTCCACCCGGCCTTTTTTGTCCGCTTCGGCAACCTCCGGGGTCAGACCGCGAATCTCCTGTTCCACCTCCTCGGGCCATTCCACCGCGATGCCGTGAGTGCGAATCGCCAGGTCGGTTTCCATGCCGGGTCCCATGTGGTCTCCGAGGACCTCCAGGACCCGACCGATCGGCTGGGTGCGTTTGGTGGGTTGATCGATAATCTCCACCGCCACGATCTGTCCCGGTTCGGCCTGATTGACTTCGGTGGAGGGTATGATGATGTCCTTGCTCAGACGTTTTGAGTCGGGGACCACGAAACCAACACCGCTCTCCATGTAGAAACGTCCGGCTACGCTGTGGGTGTTGCGCTCCAGAATTTCGACCACCGCCCCTTCCAGACGGTTGCGCCGGTCCATGCCGGTGACCCGTACCACTGCCCGGTCGTCATGAAACACCGATCGCATCTCCTTGAAGGAGAGATACAGATCGTCACCTCCATCGTCCGGACGGAGAAAGCCGAACCCGTCGGGATGACCGATCACCCG
The DNA here is from genome assembly GCA_050291245.1 of Candidatus Thiodiazotropha sp. Taxonomy (GTDB): domain Bacteria; phylum Pseudomonadota; class Gammaproteobacteria; order Chromatiales; family Chromatiaceae; genus Thiodiazotropha. The sequence goes on from JBNKJP010000033.1 coordinate 13,464, forward strand.
TCCGACGATGAGATCCCGCTTGTTGACCAGACAGTAGTTGTGGTTACGGTTACAGATCAGCTGACCATCCCGCTCCATGGCGCGCAGCCTGCGCCGTAAGGCTTCGAGCTGCTCTTCCGAGGAGATATCCAACCGTTCGGCCAGGGCCTCCCGGTCCATGGGCACCCCCTCCTCGGCCAGGGTTTCCATGATGAACTCCCGGCTCGGAATGGGGTTTTCGTATTTTCGCGCTTCGCGCGCCTGATGCGGATCCTTGTTCTGGGAGGAGCCTTTGTTTGATCTTTTTGCCACGTTCTCTTCTACTTGTTTGACTTAATCTTCCGATTCTACCACTTTCGCGAAGCAACCCCACGAAATCGTTTCGCCATCAGCCCCCCAGGCTGTCATTCTGGATTTATCTTCGGCTTTTCCTCAAACTGATAGCGCACCGACCGATCGGATCCACTAGCCCTGCCATCTCAATGGACAGGCTCTCGGACAATAAAAAACCCGCGAACCATGAACATTCACACCCTTCAGATCATCCTGATACTGCTCGGCGTCTCCGTGCTGATCGTCACCCTGTTTCGACGCCTGCAGCTGCCTCCGATCCTCGGTTACCTGATCGTCGGCGTTCTGGTCGGACCCTTCGGCGGAGGACTCATCGCATCCAACGAAGAGACCCGGTTCATCGCGGAATTCGGCATCGTGTTCCTGTTGTTCGCCATTGGCCTGGAGTTCTCTCTGCCACAGATGATGGCGTTGAAGGGGGTGGTATTCGGTTCCGGCGGTAGCCAGATGTTACTCTCCGCGACCCTGTTCGGTGCCTTTGCCTGGCTGCTTGGTGTGGCGCCTATGGGGGCACTCATCATCGGCGCCATTCTGGCCCTCTCATCCACCGCTATTGTAACCAAACTGCTGTCCGAACAGGCGGAGGTAAACACCGAACATGGCCGCCTGGCGGTTGGTATCCTGCTGTTTCAGGACCTGGCCGTGATCCCGCTGCTGGTGATCATTCCCCTGCTGAACCAGGAGGGTTCCCAGGGACTGTTGTGGCCGTTGACCTGGGCGGTCATCAAGGCCACCGGGGTGTTCGCCATCATTATGGCGATCGGCCACTGGGTTCTGCGTCCCCTGTTCCACGAGATCGCCCGGGCGCGTTCCGCGGAGTTGTTCACCCTCACGGTTTTGCTGGTGTCGCTGACCGCCGCGTGGCTGACCCATGAGGCAGGGCTGTCTCTCGCCCTGGGCGCCTTCCTGGCCGGAATGATGTTGGGAGAGACGGAATACCGTCATCAGATCGAGGCGGATATCCGGCCGTTTCAGGATGTCCTGCTGGGACTGTTTTTCGTCACCATCGGAATGCGTGTCGACCTGGTCTCGCTGTGGCCGATCCTGCACTGGGTACTGCTGCTGGCGCTCGGCCTGATTCTGAGTAAAGCGCTGATCATCCTGTTCCTGGCGCGGATCTCGAAACGCCCCATGGAAACCGCCTTGCGCTCCGGGCTGCTGCTTGCCCAGGGTGGGGAATTCGGTTTCGTACTGCTGGACCTGTCCCTGCAGTCTTCCCTGCTTCAGGACCGGTACGGGCAGATCCTGTTCGCTGCGATCATCATCAGCATGGCAAGCTCACCGTTCCTGATCCGCTACAACGGCCGCATTGCGAAACGCTTCTGCGCCCTGCGTAACCCGTTAGACCTGAGTGGTTCCGTACTCGACCTGCAGCAGGAGACCGAGCGCCTGGAGAAGCATGTGATTCTCTGCGGCTACGGACGTATCGGTCAGAACCTGGGGCGCCTGTTGCAGCAGGAAGGCTTTCCCTACGTCGCCCTGGATCTCGATCCACGGGTGGTCCAGGAAGCCCACGACGCGGGTGACCCGGTGTTTTTCGGGGATGCCTCGCGGCAGGAGATTCTGCACGCCGCCGCCATCGAGCGGGCGGGCGTGGTGGTGGTCACCTACGAAGCGCATGCCACGGTCATGAAGATCCTCCACCACCTCAAGGCGCACTACCCGGAGATTCCGGTGCTGGTGAGAACCCGCGACGACACCCACCTGGAGGAGCTCGAGGCAGCGGGCGCCGCCGAGGTCATGCCGGAGATGGTAGAGGCGAGTCTGATGATGGGCGGCCAGTTGCTGCTGCTGTTGAAGGTGCCCGGTTCACGCATTCTGAAGATCATGCGCAGGATCCGTGAGAATCATTACAAGCTGTTGCGGGATTTCTACCACGGCCAGGAAGCGATCGACCTGGAGCACGGCGAGGCTTTCCAGGAACGGCTACACACCGTCACCCTACCCGAGCGCGCCTTCGCGGTGGGCCACACCATCGAGGATCTGCATCTGTGGGACTGGGATATCAGCGTCACCGCGGTGCGCCGAGGCGGGATTCGCGGCGAGGCGCCAGGCCCGGAAACCCGATTGCAGGCCGGGGATGTACTGGTGCTGGCCGGCACCCCCCGACATCTGGAACACGCCGAGGGTCTGTTGCTTTATGGGCATTGAACCGATCATCAGCGACAACAACAAAATGTCACACGATCGCCCCGGAGTGCCGCATCCATTCAATGGTCAGGCCGGCTCACGCTTTACTGACCGGAGTTGTTAAAAATATCGAGATTCCCGTTATACACACTACTCTGCACATCTAACGCCCCCAGGACACTGTGAAAAATGTTGTCCTGTGAATGCGTCGCTTGGTTGTCAAGCAGAGCATTGGAAATACCCTTGGCATGGGCGAAATCCTCGGACATCCAGACGATGAAGGGGACCTGCTTCTGCACATCGGGGGCGATGGCATAGGGTGTGCCATGGAGATAGAGTCCATGCTCTCCCAGGGACTCACCATGATCGGAGATGTACAACATCACCGCAGGAATCCCGTCCAGATTTTTCAGAATGTCGATGAGCCGGTGCAGAACATAATCGGTATAGACAATAGAGTTGTCGTAGGCATTGATCAGTGCTTCATGCGAGCACTGGTTAAGTTCGACGGTTTCACACACGGGCTTGAACACCTCGAACCTTTGCGGATAGCGGGTGTAGTAATTGGGGCCATGACTGCCTTTCTGATGCAGCACCACGAAGACCTTCTTTTCAGTGGATGACTGAATGCGCTCCGCCAGCCCGCTCAACAGAACCTCGTCCCCCTCGCAACCGGGTTGCCCTTCACATCGGTCCTTGATTGCGGAGCCCTCTTCGTAGGTTGCAATTTTCAAGGGCGGTTGGCCCCAGTTGCGGGTACGCCAGATGACATCCACGCCAAAGCGTTGAAGATAGCTGGGCAAGGGCTCATATTGCTCGGCGAAAAGCGTGTTTGAATTATCATGGGAGAGCATGCAGCTCACGGAAGCCGTCGTATAGGTGGAACAGGCCTGGGTGTTCCGCATCGCCACCGCAGCGTCTGCACTGAGCATCGGGTTAGTGGGCCGGTCATAACCATACAGGGAGAAGTTAGCCGCCCGCGCGGACTCCCCGATCACCAACACGACCACGGTCCTGGTGTCCGAATCGATCTGTGCTGGCGGCAACGGTACCTGTTCCCGTGAGTTGACGTGGCGTTCCGTTTGATAGCGAATCGTATTGATGACAAAAGACCAGGGCATGACCATGCCACCGAGTTTTTTTGCATACTTGTCGATCCACAGCCAGGTATCGGCATTTGCATAGACCCATCCCCCACCCAACACCAGACTCAGGCACATGACCATCACGAGCCGCAATCGGGTCGTATGCCGATAGCGTTTTACCAGAAGTATCCCACTCGGAAGCAGCCCGAAAACGAGAACATAAACGAAAAGCATGGGATGAAAAAAACTGGATGCCTCGGAGTATCGCGTGTTCATGACATTGCCGATCATCGTCTTGTCGAGGACAACCTGGTAGGTTTGTATAAAATACAGCGCCACGGCATTGCCAATGAACATCACCATGCCAATCGGCTTGAGCAGCCGTTGGCTGATCAGTAGCAGTAATGAAAGCACCCACAGTGTCATAACGAAGATCACCACCGATAGGGTGACCAGTGTGAGGACACTGTTAAGGTCAATAGTGTCGAAATTCGCAATCGCGAAACGGTAGAGTGGCCAATGGTAGAGCAGCAGATTCACCAGGCTGAGCAGAAGCATAAGCCCGATCGTGCCGGAGGGATATCGTGGTTTCACGTCTAAGACACCTTTGCGGAACGTCACCTGCCGGGGGGTAACCAATGACAGTCGATCACGCCTCATTGCAGGGCACTCCGCTGTTGCTTGTCCGGCCCGGGTAGCCAGCGCGACCGGCAACCCTGCCATAGCCATGCCAACGCAACCAGACCGCACAGACCGGACAGTCCAAGGCTGACAACCAACTCGGGCTTTTTAAAGGCCTGGTAAAAGAGTGACCCGCTCAGCAGCAGCATGACGGCGCCCACCAGACATCGCACAATGGATCCGGGTGGTAAACGCCACCATCTTTGGTAGCGCGAAGCAACTGCCGCGCCGATGATTCCGGCCAGGATTCCCAGTAACCCTCCGCCCAGGGTATCCAGTGGCCAGTGCGCACCCACCGCTACCCGGGAGAGCGCCACCGTGGCGGCAAACAGCAGTGCGGCCAGGGTTAGCAACCCCATTCGCCACGACCTCTCGAAAAGATACAGAGTGACCACAACCGCAATCACGCCGGTAAATATGGTTAGTGAATGCCCGGACGGTAAGCTGTTATGCGCCTTCAGAGTACGGCCCAGAATGATGAACTGATCCGGGTCCAGGTAGGCGGCCGGTCTCGGGACAGCCATCAGATGTTTGAGTGTCACGGAGAACACAGACGCAACCGGGGCCGCGGCCAGAGCCGCAGCCATTGCCTGGGGGCGCCAGAGGATGATCGGCGACAGTAGGGGGATCAGCACAGCAGCGTCACCAAACTGTGTCAGGTTCGTCCATAACGCAGCCGGCCAGGCATTCAGTGTCGTATTCAGAGTGAGAAAGGCATCGCGCTGAAGGGCGCAATAGCCGGCCCTGTCGAACTGCCAGCCAAGCAGAAAGGCGGCCGTCAGTCCGAACAGAAACAGTCCTAAGGTCAGGAATGGGAACCAAAGGGTCCAGGGTCCGTGTTTTATTAACAATGGGCGTTCAGTCACGACTTGACCGGCTGTTTGAACCGGGTCATCGCCTGTCTGCTCACTCATATCTCGGGGCGCATGTGAGGAAACAGCAGCACGTCACGAATCGATGGGGCGTCGGTGAGCAGCATCACCAACCGATCAATCCCAATCCCCTCACCAGCGGTAGGCGGCATGCCGTGTTCCAAGGCGCGCACGTAATCGTCGTCGAAATGCATGGCCTCGTCGTCTCCCGCCTCCTTCTCCGCCACCTGTTTACGGAACCGTTCCGCCTGGTCCTCGGCATCGTTCAACTCGGAAAAGCCGTTAGCGATCTCGCGCCCGCCGACGAAAAACTCGAACCGATCGGTGACGAACGGATCTTCATCGTTGCGCCGCGCCAGAGGCGAGACTTCGGTGGGATAGGCGGTGATGAAGGTCGGGTTCATCAGACGGTGTTCCACGGTCTTTTCGAAGATCTCGATCAGTACCTTGCCCAACCCATAACCGGGCTTGAGTGGGATATCAAGCTGTTCGGCAATCCCACGGGCCTGATCCAGATCGTCGAGCTGCTCGGAGCGGATATCCGGATTGAAATGCAGAATCGACTCTTTCACGCTCATGCGCTGAAAGGGGCTGGCGAAGTCGTAGGTCTCCCCCTGGTAGGTCACCTGGGCGGTGCCGAGCACCGCCTCGCACAGTTCACGCAGCATCGCCTCGGTGAGATCCATCAGGTCGCGATAGTCCGCGTAGGCCTGGTAGAACTCCAGCATGGTGAATTCCGGGTTATGCCGGGTCGAGAGGCCCTCATTGCGGAAATTGCGGTTGATTTCATAGACCCGTTCGAACCCCCCCACCACCAGGCGCTTGAGATAGAGTTCCGGGGCGATACGCAGGAACAGCTGCATGTCGAGGGCGTTATGATGGGTAATGAACGGACGTGCGGTAGCCCCTCCGGGGATTACCTGCATCATCGGCGTTTCAACTTCGAGAAAGCCACGCTCATCGAGGTAGCGACGGATGAACTGAACGATTCGGGTGCGCTGGCGGAAGGTCTCCCGGGACACCTCATTCATGATCAGATCCACATAGCGCTGCCGATAGCGCTGCTCCTGATCGGACAGGCCGTGAAACTTCTCCGGCAGGGGCCGCAACGACTTGGTGAGCAGACGCAGTTGATCGACCTTGACCGACAATTCCCCGGTCTTGGTCTTGAACAGCACACCCTCGGCACCGATGATGTCGCCAATATCCCACTTTTTGAACTGCTCGTTGTAGAGCCCCTCCTCGAGGCTGTCCCGCTGTACGAACAGCTGCATCCGCCCGGACATATCCTGCAGGTGGGCAAAACTCGCCTTGCCCATCACCCGACGACTCATCATACGTCCCGCCAGGGAGACTCTCAGCCCCAGGTTCTCCAGTTCCTCGTCCCCCGTTTCGTCATATTCGGCGTGCAATTCACCCGCCAGACTGTTGCGCCGGAAGTCGTTGGGAAAGGCAATCCCGTTGTCACGCAACTGCCGGAGCTTGTCGCGGCGTTGGGCGATGAGTTTGTTTTCGTCCTGTGTCTCGTCGTTCATGATCACATCTACTCAAATCGTTCGTGTCTGCCGGCCCTTCGCGCACTGCGCCGGTTTACAATTAATCCATGCGGGTTCGCATCGTTCACAGGCCGCTCTTGAGACTCGCCTCGATGAACATATCCAGGCCACCGTCCAACACCGCCTGGGTGTTGCCGGTCTCCACGCCGGTGCGCAGATCCTTGATGCGGGAAGCATCCAGTACATAGCTGCGGATCTGACTGCCCCAGCCGATATCGGATTTGCTTTCCTCAAGTTGCTGTTGGGTGGCGTTGCGTTTCTGAATCTCCAACTCGTAGAGCTTGGATTTCAGCTGTTTCATGGCCGTGGCCTTATTCTTATGCTGCGAACGGTCGTTCTGACACTGCACCACAGTCCCGGTTGGGTTATGGGTGATACGTACCGCGGACTCGGTCCGGTTGACGTGCTGACCACCCGCGCCGCTCGCCCGATAGACGTCGATACGCAGATCCGCCGGATTGATATCAACCTCGATAGAGTCGTCGATTTCCGGAGAGACGAAGACCGCCGCAAAGGAGGTGTGACGGCGATTGCCTGAATCAAAAGGGGATTTACGCACCAGACGGTGCACACCGATCTCGGTACGCAGCCAGCCGAAGGCATACTCGCCCTCAAAGCGTACCGTGGCGCTCTTGATACCCGCGACCTCACCGGCGGAGGCCTCGATCAGTTCGGTCTTGAAACCCCGGTGTTCGCCCCAACGCAGGTACATGCGCAGCAGCATTTCGGCCCAATCCTGGGCCTCGGTACCGCCTGAACCGGCCTGAATGTCGAGAAATGCGTTGCAGGCATCGGTCTCACCGGAGAACATGCGGCGAAACTCCAGACCGGAGACCTGTTTTTCATAACCCTCAAGCTCCTGCCCGATGGATTCAACGGCGGATTCATCCCCCTCCTCCGCAGCCATTTCGAGCAACTCACCCGCATCATTCAAACCGCTGGCGAGTTCACTCAATCCCAGCACCACGGACTCCAGACTCGCGCGTTCACGGCCAAGTGTCTGGGCCCTTTCAGGATCGTTCCAGATGGCGGGGTCTTCCAGTTCCCGAAGAACCTCGGTCAGCCGTTCCTGTTTGGTTTCATAGTCAAAGATACCCCCTGAGGGAGGCAGCGCGTCCCTTCAGTTCGGCGATCTGATGGATCATGGGATTGATGTCGAGCATGGTAATACCGCTAAGGGAAAAAGCGGGAATTTTACACCAGCCCGGATGTATCAGGAAGGGTCTCTAGTAGGAATGGCAATTTTCTTAAGGGGATGCTCTGGATTTTCGTCATCCCGGTCACGTCGGAATGACAGTGATTTTCGGCTCGTTCCCACGCTCCGCATGGGAATGCAGACCTGGGTTCGGATCACTCAGTAAAGCGAATCGTCACAACAGGCTGAGTAGGCGTTCCCACGCAGAGCGTGGGAACGAATGTATCGGTCTTGTCAGTCGTTCCAGTTCCAGGACAGCATCCCGGTCATAAGGAATACACCCAATGAACGGCCGAATTCCTGGCAGAACTCATAGGGTTTTTCCGCTCCAGGCTTGGTGACATTGAAGTCCTCCTGAGTTGCCTTTTCGCCGGTCTCGGGGTTGATCCAGCCATCACCGCAGGCGTTCTCTTTTACCACGAAGCCATCGGTTACCAGCATGTCCATCAGTTGGCCGCCGCAGTCACTTTGGTTGATCTGCATGTCGCCCTTCTCATTCTGGCTCAGGCCCGTCACCTGGATCACCTTGTCACCCTTGGTGATGGTGATATCGTTGGCTACGTACATGTCGTTGTTCTTGAACTTCTCGGTATCAATGGTGATCTTGGTGCCATCTTCCAACTGGAAGGTGGTCTTCTCCCAAAAGTTGGCGTCGGTCTTACCATCCCCGTTCCAGTCGACGTGGGGATCGCCCCAGATATTGGTCTTCTCGCCGGTCTCTTTGTTGATGATGACGATCTGGGACTTGTTTTCGTTGAGTTGCAGTTCGTACTTATCACCCAGATCGATGGTGGCCTTACCATCTTTCTGCTGGGAAACGGTCCACTCCTGCTCTACCGGGCACTCGGGTTCCGGAGGGCAATGAGGTTCCGGAGGACATTCCGGCGGTCTTGGAGGAATCTGGCAACCACCGGGATGATAGGGGTGCAGTGGCCCGGAATGCCCGTGATAGGGGACAAACGGACCATGACCGTGACCGTGACCATGGCTGTGTCCATGGCAATGACTGTGTCCGTGGTGGCCTTGATTTGAGGGTGCGAATCTGCAACAGATTTTGAAAACGGTGGGCAGCATAAACTTCTGGCAACCGGCGGAACTAAACAGATTGTTCAACCCGGCGGCCATGGCTCCATTCATGGATGAAATCATCGACATTATGTTCTCCTTGAAAAAACGATCCAAAGCATCAAACGCCTTTCAATAAACCATCATCACGACGACCCAACAAGTTGGGAATTACCCTATCAGCAATTTCCCGAGCATTGCTGCCGTGCCATAAACCGGAGTTTTCCGAAGTAATCCCATCCGGGTTAAATCGCCCTGCTCAGTAAGGGAGTGGGTTCATTTGGCTCGAGCGGAAGGGATTGCTAGGTTCCGATACCGAATTACAGGACCGGAACCCATCGTCAAGCTGGGGAAAGGTAAATGGTCCGGGGGATGAGGCGGATACGGCAAGGGCTCTCAGTGCCAGATAGTTGGCCCTTCCCGAAACACTCCCGCAAGGTATTAACCCGGCACCTTAAATAGAAATATCCCTATCCGAGATTTCCCTAATTCCCCATATTACAGGATGTTGGAAAGCGAATTAGCGATTCGTCGAGGGAACATTTCGCCTTTTACTTCGCCTATCGGTTGATGTGGACTTCATGTTGGACAGCTTGGACTTGACCCGATCGCGAATCTGATTCCACTTGCCGGACAGGCCAACAGGCTCTTCCGGTTCAGGCGCGCTCTGATGCCCCAAAGGTTGATGATCCGTCTGTTTGATCCACATGGTGAAGGATTCGATGATCTCTTTGTCCCAGGAGACGGGTGGTTTGACAACGCGACTGCCCCGATACAGGGCTTCAAGGGTCAGATGGGATGGACAGCCGGATTCCGTCATGGCGTCCCGAAGCTCGTTTTCCGCTTCCTCGATACTGTTCTCGACCACCTTTTTCTTGACGTTCAGGGTGCGAGCAATAGCCGTTTCACTAATCCCAATCTCGTGCTTGAACAGAAAGAAGCGCTTTTTATCTTCGGTCAAGTGCTTGAAATGCTCGATCAGAGTCAGGCTCCAGTTTCCATCCTGCTCAATATCCTTGGGGAGATAGCTGGTTTGACCCTGGACCCTCTTGGAGGGCATGACCGAACCCACCGACGAGCCCAGATACTGGTAGAAGGAGAGCTTGAGGGCCTTGGGGGTCTTGTTGGCCAGACAGGATACGACCAGATGGCGCCAGGCGGAATAGTAGGCGGCTTTACCGTATTCTCCGGTTCCATATTGCCTTACGATGAAACGATAAACCCGGCCACGGTAACGTTCATAGAAAGAGTTGAACCCCTCTTGATCATGCTCAAGTATCTTGTTCAGTACGGCGTCAGTATCGAATCTTCTTGATGCCACTTAGTATGGACTCCATGGATAAATGCCTCGTTCAGGTTAAACTACACCTACACAAGAAATCCTTTTCCATACAATCAGTTATTTCCCAATCTAACTACCTGAAACGCAACTGATCCTTGGCAGTATAAAACATAACCCATTATTTGTCTGCGTCAGACATCACAGGGGCTCAAGCCTCCCGTCCGCGATGATTGAAGCGGTTTCATCCGCAGCGGGTATACTACTCCTCATATCAGTGTAGTGTCTCATCAGGAACCATGTACCGCGTTACCCCATTCAAACCCCTGGACGTCCGATGGTATCCGGGTCGATCGCTTTGATGAATTCCTCGGTATCCGTGATCATTCCGACGCACAACCGCGCCCACACCCTGTCCCGCGCACTCGAGTCGGTTCTCGCCCAAAGCCATCCGATCCTTGAAATCATCGTCATCGATGACGGGTCCACCGATGAAACACCCGGGTTGATGGCCGAGCGATATGCGCAATGTCACTACCTGAGGCAGGACAACCAGGGGGTCAGCGCGGCCCGCAACCGGGGAATCCAGCAGGCGAGAGGTGAATGGCTGGCCCTGCTCGACTCGGATGACAGCTGGATGCCGAAAAAACTCGAGCGGCAGTTTGACACACTTGCCGCCTCACCGGGCCATCGCTTGTGCCATAGTGACGAAATCTGGATTCGCAACGGAAAAAGGGTCAATGCGATGCGCAAACACGCCAAACAGGGCGGGCAAATCTATCAGCATTGCCTGCCACTTTGCGTGATCTCTCCCTCGGCAGCCTTGTTACACCGCTGTCTGTTCGAGACGTACGGTCTGTTTGATGAGGACCTGCCCGCCTGTGAAGACTACGACCTTTGGCTGCGGATCTGCTCCCGGGAACCGGTCGCCTATGTTGATGAACCCCTGGTGATTAAATACGGGGGTCACGAGGATCAGCTTTCCCGCCGTTACTGGGGCATGGACCGCTTCCGGGTCCACGCCTTGGAAAAACTGCTGGAGCGCCAGACACTCTCTCCCGCAGACCGGGCGGAGACCCTGCGCACGCTGGCGCAAAAGTGCCGGATCCTCATCCAGGGCGCCGAAAAACGCAGTGCCTGGGCGCGTGCGGATGAATACCGGAAGATCCTCAAACGCTATGAACGGGAGTTGCAGGGATGAAGCCCTCGATTCCCGTGAATCTGTTGACCGCCCTGCCTGCGGAGGCCAGACCGCTGATCGAACAATTCGGCCTGCAACGCAGTCCCCGCCAGAGTCCGGTACCGGTCTACATGGCACCCGGGATCTGCCTGGCAGTCACCGGAGTCGGGATTCCGGCCATGTACCAGGCAACCCGTCACCTAATCGCTGCCGCATCTTTTGGGCAACCTGTCGCCTGGTTGAATATCGGTATCTGTGGTCACGGATCCAGCCCGCTCGGGGAGTCCCTGATCATAAATCAGGTAGTCGCTCCGGACGGTGAGCGCTGGGACCTGACCATCCCACCCAAGCTCGGCTGTCGAACCGGCACCCTTTGCTGCGTCGAGCAACCCCAGGAGGTCTATCAGGCTCAGATGGCCTATGATATGGAATCGGCCGGTTTCCTGGCGGCACTGAAACCCCACGCCGATCCCCGTCGCATCGGGCTGCTCAAGGTCATCTCCGACAATCCACAACACAGCAGCCAAAGGATCACGGCCAAGGGGGTTCGCGGGCTGATTGCACAACAGACAAATCTCATTGCAGAGATGCTTAACTGGCTTAGAAATGACTGACGCATTTCCCCGCAAATACCTGGTAACCGGCGCCTCCCGTGGCATCGGCGCGGCGATCTCCCATCGGCTGCTCAACCAGGGAGAACGAATCATCGGCATTGGACGGGACTTCTCCGGCTGGGCACAACCCAATCCCGCATTCGAGCCCATCAGCCTCGACCTGATGGACATTGAGAACCTGCCCCATCGGCTCGGTGAGATCGCGCGCAATCATCCCGATCTGGATGGCCTGGTGCTCAACGCCGGATCGGGACGCTTCGGTTCCCTGGAGGAGTTCTCCTATGAACAGATCCGCAACATGATCGATCTCAATCTGGTGCAGCATCTGTTTGTCGCGCGCGCATTCCTACCGCATATGAAACGCCAGGGCCGGGGTGACATCATCATCATCGGTTCGGAATCCGCCTTAAGCGGCGGCCGGAGAGGCACCCTCTACAGTGCCTGCAAATTCGCCCTCAGGGGGTTTGCCCAGGCATTGCGCGCCGAATGCAGCAACAGCGGATTGCGGGTCTGCCTGATCAATCCAGGAATGGTGGCGAGCGGATTTTTCGATGATCTGGACTTTGCACCGGGCGACTCGCCGGAGAATCATCTGCGTTGCGAAGACATCGCCGACACCGTGGATATGGTCCTGCACGCTCACCCCGGTACGGTGTTTGATGAAATCAACCTGAATCCGTTGAAAAAGGTCATTCAGTCCAGAAAATCATGAAGCTCACGTTCAACCCCATCGGCATCATTCACTCCTGTTTCAAAGAGAAGTTCGGCATTCCCCGTCAGTGCGGACTGATTCCGGATGCCGTGGGTCAGTTGGAGATCCTTCCGCCCTACAACCGACCCGAGGCCTTTCGCGGACTCGAGGACTACTCACACGTCTGGATCACCTTTGTCTTCCATGCCGCCCGCAGAGATGACTGGAAGCCCATGGTACGACCGCCCCGGCTGGGCGGTAATCAACGGGTCGGGGTGTTCGCTTCCCGAAGCCCCTTTCGGCCGAATCCGATCGGCCTGTCGGTCCTCAAACTGCTCAAACTGGAGTGTTCCGAAGCTCAGGTAGTGTTGCATCTGGGAGGGATCGACCTGCTGGATGGCACACCGGTTCTGGATATCAAACCTTACATACCCTATTCGGACATCATCGCAGACGCCCGGGCAGGCTATGCCCCGACCCCGCCGGGAAACGAAATCACCCTGGACTACAGCGCGGAGGCCATGCAGTTTCTGAATAGCCTGAGCCACGATCGCCGGGAGCACCTGAAACGTCTGTTCCATCAGATACTGGCCCAGGACCCCAGACCGGCCTATCTGGAGGAGAGCCGGCGAAACCAGTTCGGCATGCGGCTCTACGACTACAACTTCCGCTGGTCGATTCACGAGGGACACTGTCATGTTCTGGAAATCCGTGAAGTTGGGGCTTCGGTGTAACCGATCCAAGTAAAAAGCTCCCGGCATGGGAAACAAAGACCTCGCACCCCAACCAGGACTTTCAGCGGCGCCCACAAACCGTTATCATCCCTTTATACGTCAAGCCGTGATACCTTACGTCAGAAGCGACTGATCCCGATTCAATGAGTAGTGACCGATCCCCCAGTAAGAGCACCAAAACAAACCTGATGAGCTCTTTCCTGCATCAAGTGCCCGGCCGTGTATCCGCCATACTTGAAAACTGGCATCAGCTTGTACACAGCGATTGGAAAGGCGACCTGCTCGATAACCTGATCGAACGCATCACCACGCTTTCGGAATCCAGTGAGAAATTCGCCGTGCATCAGATCGCCCAGAGTGGCAAGTCCCTGATCGGACATCTGAGTGACTACCACGGCACCGGCTTGAAACCTCAACACGATGACGTGGTCGCACTGGATGGTCTGGTCCATGCCTTCAAGGACGCCTCTATCCAGGCCTGCAACCAACAGGCTGAGGCTCTGGCCAAGGAGCCGGAAACCCAGGCAAAAAGCACCACACCTCAGGCAACTCACGATAATCACAAGGTTTACCTGCTGGGTATCGAAGAGACCCTGGCGGCCGGCATCATCCGCAATCTTCAGGCCCAGGATTTCGATGTCACCCTGCTGGACAGTCCGGAAGAGATCATCCATGAATACGAACTCAACCCAACCGTGGCGTGCTTCCTGATCAGTCACACCCAGATGCTCGGCAAACTGTTTCCGGAATCCAAGTCCGGCGGTCTGTGGAACAAAAGCAATGGACTGCCGGGTCTCCCCGTGGCCTTCATCGCTGACTCCCCGGACCTCAAAACCCGGCTTGCGGCGATACGCGTGGACGCCAGCGCCTACTGGTACCAACCGATCGATCCCTTCGTCGTGGCAAAACGGGTCAATGATCTGTGCTCCCAGCATGCACATACCCAATATCGCGTGCTGATCGTGGAGGATGACCCGGCCCAGGCCGATTTTGCGGATGCAATTCTCAGTAAGGCCCAGTTCGATTGCCGGATCGTTACCGACCCGCTACGGGTTCTCGAGGCGCTGCATGAATTTCGCCCGGACTTGATTCTCATGGATCTCTATATGCCGGAGGCGAGTGGCACTGAGCTGACCGCGGTGATCCGGGAGCAGAATGAGTTCATCGATATCCCGATCGTATTCCTCTCCGGTGAGCAGGATCTGGACAAGCAACTCAGCGCCTTGAGCTTCGGTGGCGAGGATTTTCTCTCCAAACCCATCGCCCCCAAACACCTCATACGCACCGTCACCAACCGGATCCGGCGCGCACGCCAGTTGAGTCATCGTTTTCACGGCGATACCAGCAACGAAAAGGTCTCCGGACTGCATTCCCGCCACTACCTGCTGGAACGGCTCGACGCCCTACTGATTTCCGAGGCCGCCCTCGATGAGATCACCGGGGTCTTCTACCTGCAGATCGACAAGCCTGAGGAGCTTATCGCATCCGTGGGAATCGGAGGACTCGATGTAGTCCTTTCCGAGGTCGCCAAGCATCTCAAGGATCAACTCCAAGGCCAGGACATTCTGACCCGGTTCGGAGACAACAGCCTGGGAATGCTGGCGTTGCGGAGCAGTGCCGAGGAACTCAAACAACTGGCTCAGTCACTCTGCGATCACATTCAGAGCCAGATTATCGAGGTCGAGAACACCACTGCCGTCGTCACCCTCAGCGTGGGCGTCTATCCGGTGGAAGCCGGCAATCAGGATTCCCGATCCATCATCGCCCATGCGCAGATCGCCAGCCGCCGGGCAACTGAGGCGGGCGGCAACCAGATCAATATCTATACCATAGAGAAACCGGCTGTTGCCGACACCCATCAGACGAAGGATATGGGGACTCTGCTGCAAAAGGCGCTCAAGGAGGACTACTTTGAGATCTTTTTTCAGCCGGTTGTCGCGCTGCAAGGCTCATCAGTCGCCCACTACCAAACCCTGTTAAGACTCCAGGAACCGGATGGCAATCTGTACACGGCCGGGGACTTCATTCCCATTGCCGAAGAGTTGAAGATCATCGCAGAGATCGACCAGTGGGTCACCCGCCGGGCGATTAATCTGGTGAATGAGAATCTGAAAAATGGAACCCATCTGCACCTGTTTGTCTCGCAGTCGATCGATCTGCTCGACAACATGGAGCGGCTCAGCTGGTTGAGCAAAAAACACAGTGCCGGCCACCTGTTCAAGAATACCCTGACGTTTGAATTCAACATCCATGAAGTCGGTCGAAACCTGAAAACCGCAAAGATCTGCTTCGAGATGCTGAACAAGCTGGGCATCTCCTGTCTCCTGACCCGGGTTACCCTGACCCCGGAAACGGAACAAATCATCCATCATCTGCCCCTCCGCTTCATCAAGCTGGACTACAGTCTGCTCAATAATCCCGGCGAGGAGGTACAGCAACTGATCGAGTTGGTCCACTCACACGAGATCAAGGCGATCGCCCCCCAGGTGGAGGATCCCCGCAGTCTTGCGGTGTTATGGAGCAGCGGCATCGATTATGTACAGGGCAACTTTGTGCAAAGACCGGAAAGCAACCTCATCTACGACTTCAATGAATCGGTTCTATGAACTGACTCATCACAGGCTTATTTGAACCTGAATCCGCTTCGCATAAATCTTTCCAAGCCGCGCCCCATCGAAGCAAGATATTATATTTATATTTTCTATTATTTATCATATAGATAGAAAACACAGGGGTGTATATCCGTATCCACCCCCTACCAATCAGGTTCGTAGCAACAGGGCAGCTTTGAAAATGCCTGCTAGACTAAGCGACCGCCAACGACTAGTACCTTATTAAATATGGGGTTATTCTTTACGTAGTACAGGAAAACGGGCATTAATAGATGAGTGTTGCGGGCGAAGAGAGTATCCACACTGGATCCGCGTTCACTCTGGATAGACGTGAATCTTCGCAAGCTGCGCCTGTCTTGCTGAAATACCCCACTCAAGCCCTTCCTCCGAACGCCATATTGGCGCGTCTCGATCGTGAGTATGAGATAGGTTCCAAACTCAATCTTCATGCGGTACGCAAGATCATAGGTCGTTGCGAATGGAAAGGACGCACCGCCTTGGAGATGGAATTTATCCCTGGCGACTCATTCAAGTCATTCTTCAGCCATCCCGATCATCGCCCTATTGGCGTTGCGCTTCCTCTCGCTGTAAGCGCCGCCGAAGCCTTGGAATCACTGCATGAGGCCGGAATAGTTCATTGTGATATTGCCGCATCGAATCTGCTGGTTCGCAACGACAAGCAAGAAGCGGTCATCATCGATCTCGAGTTCGCCAAACGAAGTCACGGTGAAAGTGATTTCGTCTACAGCATCGACGGCCAACTACCCTATCTCGCGCCGGAACAGACGGGGCGGATCGACCTGCCCGTCGATGAACGCAGTGACCTCTATGCATTGGGTATCGTGTTGTACGAGATGTTTACGGGTGCACTACCGTTCCAGGCCGAGGACAGTGGCGGCTGGATTCACGCGCATCTCGCCCAACAGCCTATTGCACCGGCACAGCGCGAAGCAATCATTCCCCGAGTCCTTTCCGACATCATCCTGCGTCTGCTCGCGAAAATTCCGGAAAATCGCTATCAGACCGCACGAGGACTTCGGCGTGACCTGTCGCGGTGCCTGAATGAATGGCAAACACATGCCCACATCACCCCTTTCGATCTTGGCCACTATGACCATCCCGGACAATTGCGTTTTTTGCCGATTCTTTATGGACGGGAACGCGAACAGCAGCAACTTCTAACAGCCCTGGAGCAGGCAGTTTCCGGTGAACCGCAAATACAGTTCATTTCCGGTTTCTCGGGTATCGGTAAGACAACCTTGGTCAGTGAGCTGCGCTTCCCGGTGGTCGCCGCAGGCGGACGCTATATCAGCGGAAAATTCGATCAGACCGTACGCGCGTTACCCTATGCCGGTTTTGCGGAAGCCTTTACCCAACTGTGTCATCAGTTACTTGCGGGCACACCTGAGGAGCTGGAATCGTTCCGCAATCGGTTGTTGGAAACCCTGGGTACCAACGCAGGCCTGATTCTGGAATTTCTGCCTATTCTGGAAAACGTCATCGGTCCACAACCCATACCGCCAAAACTGGATACCGCAGAGACTGCCAACCGTTTCACCATTACATTACTCGGTTTTTTTCACTGTATCATTGGATCGAAACAACCGTTGGTGCTTTTCCTCGATGACATCCAATGGGCGGATGCGGCTTCATTGGAATTGATTTACATGATCGCTACTCGATCAGTACGAAATCATTACATGATTATCGGAGCCTACCGGAACAATGAACTGACACCCGATCACCCCCTGTCAAAACTGATCGTAAAACTGCAAGCAGAATCCGCCCATATCAATCAGATTTCACTCACCGGTCTTGATTTGGGTCAAACTATGGCCCTGATCTCGAACGCATTGGATATGCCCACGGAAAAGACCGCACAGCTTGCCCAAACGATCCATGCGAAAACCGACGGCAATCCGTTTTTCATTCGTCAGATTTTGGAAACCCTTATCAGTGAAGAGGCATTGTACTTCGACGCTCAAAAGGAAGATTGGCAATGGCAACCGGAGCACATCAACGCCTTGGACATCAGCAGCAATGTCGTGGAACTGATGCTGCGCAAACTCGCAAGAATCAACCGGGAAACCACCCGAACCCTGCAAGTGGCATCCTGTATCGGAAATACCTTCCCACTGAATCTTCTATCGGTTGGCGCCCAGCTTGACGACCAGACAGTCCAGCAACGACTATCAGCCGCAGAGGACTTGGGGTTGGTGGCCGTCACGGGAGATCATGCCCGCTTTACTCACGATCGAATCCAGCAAGCGGTCTATCAGTCGCTACCCTCCGACGAGACTCAGCTCATTCACAATCGTTTGGGTCACTTTCTGCTCGGACAACCCCATCCTCATGAGGCACCGCTTCAGGCGACACAGCAGCTCAATCTCAGTCTGGCACTTATCGACTCAGAAGAAGAGAAAAGACATCTTGCTTTACTGAATCTAAAAGCGGGAGATGCCGCAAGGGCCACCATGGCCTATAACTCGGCCCTGGATTTCTACTCAACCGGCGAGAAACTATTCCAACTCAACGACCCAACAACAGCGGAACCGCGCTTTGAATTGCTCTTTCATAAAGCAGAGATCCTGTTTTATCTGGGTGATGTCGCAACTTCTATTGAGAACCTCGAAAATCTGCTCTCCTTCACCACTGATAACCTGTCGCGCACCCGAATCTATCAGATGCTGATCGACATACACACGGTAGAACTCAAGCTGACCCAGGCAATGGACAAAGGCAGACAAGCCCTGGCCGAACTGGGTATTTATCTACCTGAACAGATTTCCGATGAAATGATAAACAAGGGTGTTTCCGAGATTGATACGGTTTTAGATACCTATGGCGATGATATTTCCACCTGGCCGGAAATGCACGATAAACAAGCACTTGCAATCGTCGGCTTATTGACCCATCTCACCACACCCGCGTACATCTCCGCTTCAAAGACTTTCCCTGTCGTGGCGCTCGAATTTGCAAGCCGTGCTTTAAAAGGCGGTTTATCGCGGTTTACATGCTTTGCCCTGAGTGTGTTCGGCATGATATTAGGGGACGGTTTGCAGCGCTATGAAAATGCTCTCCGAATCGGCCGACTGGCCACGAAGATTGCCCAACGCTCCGATGCCGCAGCACTGCGCGCACGAACCAATTTCTTTCATGCCGCATTCATCCAGCATTGGTGCGCCCCCCTGGAAGCCACACTACCGCTTTTCGATGAAGGCTGGCGCATAGGCATCGAAACCGGAGATCTGCAGTTTGCCTCATATTGCATCAATCACATGCACGGTAACGGACTGCTCGCGGGTCAGTCCTTGACAGAAATAGACCAAAGTCTTACTCAGTATTCCGATATCAATCACATTATTCGACAGGAAGACGGGCAGCATTTCTTCTACCTTTTACATCACTCGGTCAAAGCTCTGACCAACCCCAAAGAAGCGATGCTTGACATCAACTTTGAGTACAAGGGACTCAGGATGGTAACGCTGTGGCAACAGACCCACAATGCCACTATGCTGTCTGTCTACCACATTATGCGCTGTATGCTTATGCTGATTCTGGAGAAATCAGACGAAGCGTTGATTGAAGCGCAATTGGCGTCTGATGTGCTCCCAGGCCTGACTGGCATGGCATGGGTTGTTCAACATCACTTCCTGCATGCCCTGGCTCTAACCCAAACCATACGCGAAGGCAGGCTGAGCGGAGAAGAGCCTCGTATTCAACTCGAAAACTACCGCAAACAACTCGATACCTGGGCACAACACAGCCCTCAGAACTACCGGCCGAAACGGCTTCTGATTGAAGCGGAATTACTGGACCTGGACCACCAAACCTGTGACCGTGGCCAGGTGCTCGATGCCTATGACGCCGCCATCGATGCCGCTGCCGATGCCGGTCGCACGATAGACCTCGCACTGGCCTGCGAGCGAGCAGCGGCTTGCTGGCTGCGAAGAGACAAACCTCTCCTGGCGGGTCTATACCTGCAGCGCACTATTGAGAGTTATGAAAGTTGGGGGGCCAAAACAAAGGTCGACCTATTGATGCAACGATACGCATCGCAACTGACACCGTCTCATCCACCCGCATCCGGCAGCCATTCCAGCAGTTCCGGCGATAGTCTGCATGCCGTAGACATCTACTCGGTTCTCAAGGCGGCACAGACCGTCGCGGGCGAATTTGTCATGGACCGTATGTTGGCTCGCCTTATCCAGCTTGTAATAGAAACAGCTGGGGCACAAAGCGGATTTCTGCTTTTGAAACAAGATAATGAATGGCGTGTGGTGGCGGCTCAGTATCCGGGCAATTCATCGGTAGAAGTGCTGCAGTGGCGTACCTTGGCGGATTTTCCGGAAATCGCCTCGACTGTAATCAACTATGTCGACCACACTCAGAAACCCGTCAATCTCGATGATGCCTCAAAATCAACCATATTCGCCGCGGATCCCAGCATCGCGAGCCGAAACTGCCGATCACTGCTCTGTCTGCCAATCATTAATCGGGGAGAGTTAGCGGGCATTCTGTATCTGGAAAACAATCTGGCCTCTCACGCATTTACAAGAACCCACACCCAAGTCCTTCAATTGCTCACAACCCAGGCCATCTCTTCACTGGAAATCTCCCGCTACTACGCACGGGTGCAAAATCTCAACCAATCTCTGGAAGAGGAGATCGAGGAACGCAAACGCACGCAAGCCAAGCTGGAATTCCTCGCCAACCACGACCCCCTGACGGACTTACCCAATAGGAGACTTTTCTATGACCGCGTCAAGCATGCGATTCACCATGCCGCGCGCAACCAGAGCCGGGTCGGGGTACTGTTCATCGATCTGGATCAGTTCAAGAATATCAATGACACACTTTCCCATCAGGTTGGCGACCACCTCTTGCAGCAGGTAGCGAAGCGCCTGATTGCGGAAATCCGCGAGGAAGACACATTAGGACGACTGGGCGGCGATGAATTCGTGTTGTTGATGGAAGGTCACTTCGATGTCCATGATCTCAGCAATGTAGCCACGAAAGTGCTGGCACTTTTCCAACAACCCTTTCAAGTCGATGGCCATGATCTCTTTCCCACCGCAAGCCTGGGTATTTCGCTCTACCCTGACGATGCCAAGGATGTGGATCAGCTGTTACGCAACGCCGACGCCGCAATGTATCAGGCTAAGCAGCAAGGTCGTAATAACTATTGCTATTTCTCAGCGAAACTGGCGCAAGCCGTCGCCACCCGGTTAAGCTTGGAACAGGATCTGCATCGCGCAATCGAACGTTCGGAATTTGAGCTCTACTACCAACCGCAGATTCGTCTGGATACGGGAAAAGTCACAGGTGCTGAAGTGTTGTTGCGCTGGAATCACCCCTCACGCGGATTGTTGCTTCCAGGCAGTTTCATTCCAATCGCCGAAGAGAATGGCAGTATCATCACAATCGGCGAATGGGTAATCCGGCAAGCCTGCTATCAATTGCAATCCTGGCAACGCAATGGGATTGATATCGGCCGTTTGGCCATCAATGTATCCGGCTGTCAAATCGGACCGCATGGAAATTTTATTGCCCTGGTGGAACGCATCCTCAGCGAATACACCATTTCTCCGTCATCCCTGGAACTGGAATTGACTGAAAGCGTTATTCTCCAGGACATCGAGTTTACAATGCACGCCCTGGAAGCACTCAATAACTTAGGCATCCGATTGGCGATCGACGATTTCGGTACCGGCTATTCGTCACTCTCCTATTTACATCGCCTGCCCGTACACCGCTTGAAGATCGACCGCTCCTTCGTCATGGGACTTCCCCATGCAAAGGACAGCGCCACGATTGTCCAATCGATTCTACTGCTAGGGCAAAATCTGGGTAAAGAGATTATCGCGGAAGGTATTGAAAACCCGTCCCAACATCAGTTCTTGCTTGAAGCGGATTGCCCGGAGGGCCAAGGCTTTCTATTTGGAGCCCCTATGCCGCTTGCCAATTTTAACTCACTACTATGCTAACAACTTTCGTTTTACTGAACAATGGAATGAATTCTATTTTAACACTTACAATATTCAGAATTACTATCAAGGGGTTAGCATGAATTTTACCGGTACGCACACCGGAATGTATAACGATGAACTTCTCCTTATCAACCGCAATACCCGACAAGCATACACCCTGGATGACACATTCGACTCAATCATTGACCACCTTAGATATTGCCAGCGTTTTATAATCACCGGCTCAGGATTGAATGCAACGGACTCGTCAATAACATCAGCCTATAAGAGGCTGTAGCATTTCCAGGATCGACACCGAACCCCGTACCTGTACCGGCAGCCGCCTGGCTGTTTACCAGGGTTGCCAGGTTTTATCTCGATAAACAAAAAGCGTAAGCCTACGGTTTCTGCCGCATAGTCCAGAAGCAAACCTAGGGGAGTCCTCTCCTCAAGGTTTGTTTTTACAGTAGTACTCATTGATGGCACGTGCCACCTCCGGATTCCTGCATGCGCAAGAATGACACGTTTCGTAGTGCACAACCCTTAGCAGATGTCCGAATCGGTCATTAGGCGTTGACGCATCCCTAAAAACATAAAACAATATTGCGAGCATCCGAGTCTTCATTACCCATGGATCTCCGCTTGAGGATATTGCATCATAAATTCCGCCTGACTCTGGCACTCTCACTCCTGTTACTTGGTTGGCTGCAACTGCATCATGAGTTGACAGACCATCTGGGGCATTCGGATGAGAGCTGCGAGGTCTGCGTATTCATGGGGCACCTGGGAGATGGTGCGCATGTCTCACTCCCCCAATTCTCCAACACAGCTCTGATCATCGGCTACCGAGCTGCCCGCATCTATGACGCGCCGGCACTGGAGCCATTGTTTCGATCCGTACTGACTCAACGCGGCCCTCCCCCTCCCAATTCAATCTGATTATTTTTTGTTTTTCGGGGATTTCCGGCTCACAGATGATCGGAAGTGCCCCCCTGTACTGAATTCGGAGAAACTGCATGAAATGCGGACGCTATCTTTTCGCGGCCTTTGCCGCCGTGCCCTCGCTCACTCTGGCGGCAGGCAATAATTTCAACCCTGACATCGCCCTGATCCTCAGTGGCACCTACGGTGATTTTGAATCGGATCCCGAAGATTACGCCATCCCTGGATTTCCACTTGCCGAAGAGACCGGTCCTGGCGAGGCGGGTTTTTCTCTGGGTGAATCGGAGTTATCCCTGAGCGCCAATATCGACCCGGACTGGTACGGTCTGCTGACCCTGGCGCTGACCGGCGATGGCTCCGCTGAAGTGGAGAACGCCTTTGTTCAGACAACCAGCCTGGGTGAAGGTCTTACCCTTCGCGCCGGTCGCTTCTTCTCGGGCATCGGTTACCTCAATGAGCAGCACGCCCACACCTGGGATTTTGTCGATGCCCCCCTGGCCTATCGGGCGATGCTCGGCAACCAACTGGGTGACGACGGTCTTCAGGTGCGTTGGCTGGCCCCCACGGATCTGTTTCTGGAACTGGGGGCTGAGTGGCTGCGCGGTGACGCCTTTCCCGCCGGTGGCAGCGACAATGAAGGCCGCGGTGCCTGGTCGGCCTTTTTTCATCTCGGTGACGATCTGAACGAAAGTTACAGCTGGCGGGCGGGACTCTCCTATCTCAACGCAAAATCCGCCGATCGGGAAACCTCCAGTGAATTCGGTGACGATCTGTTCACCGGTGACAGCGATCTCATCCTGGCCGACTTTGTCTGGAAATGGGCGCCGGATGGCAACGGATACGAGCGCAACTTCAAGTTCCAGGCTGAGTACATCCAGCGTAAGGACGATGGGGAGTTCACCCCCGCCGAAGCCGACACCCAGCCCCTCGATGTCACCTCTGAGGGTTGGTACCTGCAGGCCATCTATCAGTTCACCCACGGTTGGCGGGTCGGATTGCGCCACTCCCAGCTGAAGATGGACGATCCCGGTGCGGAGTATGCCGGAACCGTACTCGACACACAGGGACATGACCCATCGGTCAGCAGCCTGATGGTGGACTATTCCAACAGCGAATACAGTCGCCTGAGGTTGCAGTACAACCATGACGACGCGACCGATGAGACCGACAATCAATGGTTGCTGCAGTACCAGATGAGCCTGGGCGCGCATGGCGCGCACTCGTTCTGACAAGGAGACATGAGATGAAACCTTCACTTCAATTGCCCATTGCTCTGACTGTTGCACTTTTTCTGAGTCCCGTCAGAGCCGCCGATCTCCAGGTGTTTGCCTGTGAACCCGAGTGGGCCTCTCTGACCCAGGAACTGGCTGGTGCACACGCCGAAATCACCACCGCCACGACCCCACGCCAGGATCCCCATCATATTCAGGCACGCCCCTCCCTGATCGCACGCCTGCGCCGGGCCGATCTGGCGGTCTGCACCGGCGCGGGCCTCGAAATCGGCTGGCTACCGATGCTCCAACGCCAGTCCGGTAACGCCAAAGTGCAGAGTGGCAGACCCGGTTTGTTCGAGGCGGCCATGCAGGTGGAACGTCTCGAGGTTCCCGAATCGGTTGACCGCTCCATGGGGGATGTCCACCCGGAGGGCAACCCCCATGTCCAGACCGATCCGCGGCGTATCGCCGAGATCGCCGTTGCGCTGACCGAACGGCTCAAGCAGATCGATCCGGCCCACGCAGCGGACTACGATGTGCGCCAGAGGGATTTTTCCGCACGTTGGAAAACCGCCCTGGAGGGATGGGAGGCCGAGGCGCAGCCCCTGCGGGGCAAGCGGGTGGTGGTGCATCACAAAAGCTGGGTCTACCTGTTCGATTGGCTGGGCATGGAAGACGCCGGTCAACTGGAATCCAAACCGGGAGTTCCCCCCTCCGCGGGCCATCTGGCCGGACTCAAGGCGGAGCTGGCCGCCCGGCCGGCGGCAATGACGATTCGGGCCGCCTATCAGGATGGGCGGGCCGATCAGTGGCTTTCCCGGGAAACGGGTATTCAGGCAGTAGAACTGCCCTATACCGTGGGCGGCAGTGAGGAGGCCAAGGACCTGTTCGGACTCTTCGATGATACCCTCACCCGCCTGCTGCAGGCCCTGAAGTGAGTCTGTTCGGACTCGACATCGGCATCCTCGGCCCCGCCTTCGCGGCGGGGCTGTTGGTGCTTTCCACCCATGTCCCCCTGGGCCGCCAAGTCCTGGCCCGGGGGATAATCTTCATCGATCTTGCAATCGCCCAGGTTGCTGGCGCGGGGGTCATTCTCGCCGCCAATCTCGGCTGGGATGAGCATGGCCTGGCTGCGCAACTGGCTGCTTTCATCGCCGCATTGGCCGGCGCCCTGGTACTCTGGGGAGTGGAGAAACTCTGGCCGGATATCCAGGAGGCACTGATCGGCGTGCTATTCGTGGTCGCTGCCTGCCTGGGTATCCTGCTACTGGCGCACAACCCGGAGGGTGGGGAGCATCTGCAGGATCTCCTGGTGGGACAAATCCTCTGGGTCGGCTATGCCGACCTGTTGCTGCCTGGGATCCTTTATGCTGTGATTCTCGCCATCTGGTTTACGTTTCCGGCTCGCAACCATCCCCTGCTGTTCTATCCCCTGTTTGCCGTGACGGTTACGGTTTCGGTGCAACTGGTCGGGGTCTACCTGGTCTTCGCGAGCCTGATTCTACCCGCCATCGCGACCCGCAAACGGGGTCAGCAAGGGCAACTCTGGTTGGGTTATCTGCTGGGTGGGTTCGCCTATGCCGCCGGTCTGCTGCTCTCTCTCTGGCTGGATCTGCCCGCCGGAGCACTGATCGTCTGTTGTCTACTGGCCAGTATCGCACCCTGGCTGGTTGCCCACAGTACCTTGAAGGATTTCCATGCCTAATCTGGATCCTGGCATACGCCAGGATGACGGTGGTTCTGGCTTAAGCAAGCCTGGTTACCCACTTTACTCAGCCAGTGGATCAGTCGCCCGTAGCAGTTTTGAGTGTTGAGTTTATAGTTTTGAGTGGATGAGTTCGCTGCACTCACAGATTTTTTATACCTCCACTCCCTGGCCCTCTCCCGAGAAGGAAGATGTCGCAAAAGGTGGAAAGAATGAATTGCCTCGGTAAAACGTTCGATAAAAAGCACAAAATCGATTGCATCTGCAACCAAAATCCGTTTGAGATGAGTCTCGGCATGCTTTTACAACACCCACCGAAGGGAGAGGGAGAGCCATAACCCGTGAGCGCAACGAACTAAAAACTAAAAACTTTTCAAACCCGGCATTGGCGCAAAACATGCATCATTCTCAACAGATTCGATTCGCCAGGTACTGCCCGCCTCACGGCAACCCCCCTTAAGGTACGCACCGGGTGATCACCGAACCGGCGAGGCAGCTCGTAGCGGAAACTTTCGGAGTGGACAACCCATGTCGATTACCAACGTTAAAACAATTACTTGCATTCTTACATTGGCTTTCTCAGGCTGTCTGATGGCAAATCCCCCTGGCGACGATCCCTTCTCGGAATACCGATCCAAATCCCAAACGGAGGATATTCCAACCGGGTCTCAAACCACCCGACTCTATCCCCGTCCCATGGGACCGCAATTTCAGGCGGAGGATGCGGCACTGAATTGCCGCCAACTGGACCAGACCATTGCCGTGCTGGAGAGCGACACCTATAGCGCCAAGCCCGGTTTTTACGAAGACCCGTATCACGGCGCATCGATCTGGGTCGGCGCAATCTGGGCTCCGGGGGCGCTCGCCTACCTGGGCTATTCCGGAGTGGCCGAGTATTATGAGGACGACCGTATCAACGATTCACAAAACCGTATCGAAGCACTCCGACGTATGAAGGCGCGACTGCACTGTTATGAGTACTGATGCCGAACCGGCGCACTACCCTGAAATCCCACTTCGACAGGAGACCTACCGCTGGAATGAACTGATCCAGATGATCCTGCGCCACCGGCGGGAACTGGTGATCGCCAATCTGGTGGCCATACTGGGCACCCTTGCCGCGGTACCCGTGCCACTGCTGATTCCCCTGCTGGTCGACGAGGTGTTGCTGCATCAACCCGGGCGTGCCGTGGGTCTGATGAACAGCCTGTTTCCCGAGGCCTGGCATGGGCCGATCCTCTACATCCTGGCGATCATGGTACTGACCCTGTTCCTCAGGCTCATCGCCCTGATATTCGGGGTCTGGCAGACCAGGCAGTTCACCTGTATCGCCAAGGACGTGATCTACCACATGCGCCGGGATCTGCTGTTGCGGCTCGAGCGCATCTCCATGTCGGCCTACGAAACCCTGGGCAGCGGTACCGTGGCCTCACATCTGGTGACCGATCTGGAGGCCATCGACGGCTTTGTCAGCGTCACCACCAGCAAGTTTCTGGTGGCCGTGCTGAGCATCCTCGGCACCGCTCTGGTACTGCTGTGGATCAATTGGCCGTTGGCGCTGTTCATCCTGTTTCTCAATCCTCTGGTGATCTACTTCACCACGGTATTCGGACGCAAGGTAAAGCATCTCAAGAAAGCGGAAAATTCCGCCTTTCAACTGTTCCAGGAGTCCCTGGAGGAGACCCTGGAGGCGATCCAGCAGATCCGTGCCAGCAACCGGGAGCGACACTATATCCGGCGCATCGTTGACAAGGCCGACCGAATCCGCCAGCACTCCGCCGCCTTCACCTGGAAGAGCGATGCGGCGAACCGGCTTTCGTTCATGATTTTCCTGTTCGGTTTCGATATCTTTCGCGCCGTCAGTATGTTCATGGTGCTCTGGTCGGACCTGACCATCGGGGAGATGCTCGGGGTCTATGCCTATCTCTGGTTCATGATGGGTCCGGTGCAGGAGGTACTCAACATCCAGTATGCCTATCATGGCGCGCAAGCGGCCCTGGGGCGCATCAACGAACTGCTTCAGGCCGATCTCGAACCGGTCTATCCCCACCGGCACAATCCCTTCAAAGATAAAACCACGGTAGGTCTGCGCCTGGCGGACATCAACTTTGTCTACGGTACGGGCCCAGCGGTCCTCAATGGGGTCAACCTGGAGATTCGGCCAGGGGAGAAAGTGGCCTTCGTCGGCGCCAGTGGCGGCGGCAAGACCACCCTGGTGCAGGTCATTCTGGGACTCTACCCGGTGACCTCCGGCATCGTCTCCTTCGATGGGGTGCCGGTGCAGGAGATCGGCATGGATGTGGTCCGCGATCATGTCGCCACGGTGCTGCAGCATCCCGCGCTGCTCAACGACACGGTGCGCATCAACCTGACCCTGGGACGGGAGTTCGACGATGAACAGCTCTGGGAGGCCTTGGAGATTGCCCAGCTCAAGACCACGGTCGAAAATTTGGAAGCAGGTCTGGATACCCTGATCGGCCGTTTCGGAGTGAGGCTGTCCGGTGGCCAACGCCAACGCCTGGCCATCGCCCGCATGGTCCTGACCAATCCATCCGTGGTGATTCTCGATGAAGCCACCTCTGCCCTCGACACCACCACCGAGGGCGATCTGCATCAGGCCCTGAGACGCTTCCTCAGGGATCGAACCACGATCATCATCGCCCATCGCCTGAGCGCGGTGAAACAGGCGGACCGGGTACTGGTATTCGAGGATGGCCGGGTCATCGAAGAGGGACGACACGAGGAACTGCTGGAAAACAACGGACTGTACAGCAGCCTATACGGCCATCAGGAAAGCCGTACAAGTAAGCCTTAACCCTGAACCTGCCTATTTACTAACCAGGCCATAGATATTTATAACCAGGCAGTCACTGGGCAATTGGGGGCATATCCCCAACATCGTTGTCTATGATTTTGTAATATTCCACATTAAGACTGGTGATGTCCGAATAGCTCAACACGAACCGGTCGCCGGCAATCTCGTAAAACCGGGCTTCGCCATTTTGCAATGATTCATTCGCCTCGAGACGCCGCCTGACCACCGACGAGAGTATGACCCGGTCGAGATTGCCCGAATCGGTGAGATAGAAGTCCTCCAGAATCCCGTAGTAGAGGTAGGTCGCCCCCACCTGATTCACGGTCACCGCCAATTTCACGAAATGGGCTTCGTCTCCCTCATCGTTGTACCCCTTGAAAAGATAGAACCAGGGAGTGTCAAAACGAAACAGGTCATTGAGCAACGGATGCCGGTCCAGCTTGAATCGCAAAACCAGTTTTTGCAGTACCCGACCCAGTAGATAGGAGCCGATATAGAGGGACATCAGATAGCCGATGATGGACGGCATGTGATTCGCCGCGTTGTTGATGGTCGCTTCGAGCAAGTCACCATGAGCAGAGGTATAGATCGTCAAAAAACCATGATAATCCAGTTTAATGGGCGTTATGAGTCCGGCAGCGAGAATCCACAGGGTGTGCAACAGGGTTGCCAGAATCAGGCTTTTAACCGTTTCCGAAGTGAAGGGCCGATTATCCAGTTGGGTCCTTTCCGAACGGGTGTAGGCCGCGCGAAAGATAAAACCGGGAAGTATCAGCAGGAAGGTGAGTAGTGCGGGAAAAGCAAGGTTCACGTCATTGTGATGTTCGCGCCAATCAGCACGAATCCATTAGGTAGCGTCAGATCAATCCTTCGATTTATTGCTTCGCACCGGTACGATGCGGAGTTTCTTTTTGCCAATTTTCAGGGTATCCGATTTACCCGATATCCACTCCTGGAATGCATCGGGATGATCTTTTTTCAGTTTACGAAAACTGTTGGATTGCAATGCCTTCATAGTTGCGAACATCCTGGCTACGGAATGGTAGAAGTTTGACTCATTATAGCGTTTCAGATCCGAAAACAGTAGTCCGGTTTCCTAGACCCCTCATTTGTAAGGGGGTCCCGCCGTACGCTTGTTGCGACACCTCTCAGGAAGGCATAATTCCCCCCTGACACAGACTGAGCGGGGAATAGCATGTTTACCGGAATCGTACAGGGTACCGCCGAGGTGGTGGCGATCACTGAAAAGGTCAACTTCCGAACCCATCAGGTACGCCTTCCCGACTCGGCTCTGTCCAATCTTGTGCCGGGTGCCTCGATCGCACACAACGGTTGCTGTCTGACCGTGTCACGGATCGAGGGTGATCTGGTCGACTTCGATCTGATGCAGGAGACCCTCCGAGTCACCAACCTGGGCCAACTGAATCCCGGTGATCGGATCAATTTCGAACGCGCCGCCCGCTTCGGTGACGAGATCGGCGGTCATGCCATGTCGGGGCATATCCTGTGCACCGCGGAGGTCATCGCAGTGCATAGCTCGGAAAACAACCACCAGGTGCGCTTTCGCCTGCCGCAGGAGTGGTCGAAATATCTGTTCACCAAGGGTTACATCGGCATCGACGGCATCAGCCTGACCATTGGCGAGGTGTCCGGCAATGAGTTCGACGTCAACCTGATTCCGGAGACCCTGCAGCGTACCAACATCGGTTCCCGAACCCCGGGCGACCGGGTGAACATCGAGATCGATCCGCAAACCCAGGCCATCGTGGACACGGTCACCCGGATCCTGCCGGACATTCTGAAACGCTGAGTCATTCGCCGTGGCGCCCTCTTGCGAACCCGGCCAGTTGTGGCGGATGCTCACCGAACGCAGCCAATCGGCCAAGGCCAGCGGTCACCTGCACAGCATTGAGACCGGCGCCTGCCCGCTGAGTGAAGACGGGGTCGACTTCACCGTTCGCCTGGCCGCCAACCTCAAACGCAAGGCCGCGGAGAAAAAAAAGCAGTCCGCGGATTTCAATCCCTTTCTACCCCCGGAACCCCAACTGACGGTGTGCCAACTCTCCAGTACGCACATCGCCGTGCTGAATAAATTCAATGTAGTGGATCACCACCTGCTGCTTGTCACCCGCGCCTTCGAAGACCAGGAAACCCTGTTGACTCAAAGGGACTTTGCCGCATTGTGGCAATGCCTGGGCGAATACCCGTCACTGGGTTTCTATAACGGAGGGGCCGCCGCGGGTGCGAGCCAGAAACACAAGCATCTGCAGCTGGTGCCGCTGCCGCTTTACCCGAAGCCTAGCGAGGATAGCCCACCCTACCCTTTCGCCCCGTTGCTACAAGCCGATTCCTCCCCGGGGGTACAGACGACCCTTGCGGAGCTGGGGTTTCAGCACCGCTGGTGCCGCCTCCCTGCGGAGTGGTCCCACGCCCCCGAAGAGGCATGGACGGGCTGTCACCGGCTCTACCTTGAAATGCTCTCGGACTGCGAAATAGGCACGCTCACCCGGGAGGGCAAGACATACCAGTCAGCCCCATACAACCTGTTGATGACCCGGGAGTGGATGTTCCTGGTGCCGCGCTCCCAGGAGTTCTGTGAAGGCATCTCGGTGAATAGCCTCGGCTACCTGGGCTCCCTGTTCGTCACGGACCAGGCGGCCTTGGATCGACTGCGCCGGATCGGCCCCCTGCAACTCCTGCGTGCGGTGTCCGTGTCCTGAACCGGTGTCAGGCAAGGCCCTTATTTCTCGGTCGATGACGCATCCGGCAATTCCCCCAGGGGTGGCGACTCCCGCCGCTTGTTATCCATGACCTCCACCATCTCCCCCATCGGCCCAACAATGGATGCCGGCAGTTTTGGAAAGGCACTGATCAGGGAAACCAGCACCGAGGCAATGTAAGGGATTGCCTGCAACACCAGTACCAGAGTCCAGATCCTTGCGTCGGGCAGTTCCGCCGCCTGTTGCCAAGCGATGGCGCCCGCCGAGAGCAACAGGGCCAGCATCATCAGGAGTTCCTCCCGAGCATCCTGCAAAGCACGTAACACACCCGTATGGCCCGCCTGTTTGGGAGTCCTGAAAAACGGTAACCCCCGGGTCCAGACCCCCTGCATTATGGCCAGCGCAATGGTATGCGAGAGGGCCAGACCAGCTAGGGCCGCGGCGATACTCTGCCTGACCGTGGCCTCGACCCGGCGCCGGTAAAGGAAAAACATCTTTAACAGCTTGAACACAAACAGGGTCATGGGCAGAACCGCGAACAGAGGTAGCGGCGCGGTGAACTGGATTGGCCAGAGCAGCATCGAGGCGGACCAGGCAATCGCGGCGATATTGAAAAACAGATTGAAACTGTCCGCGAACCAGGGCAACCAACCGGCGATGAAATGGTATCTTTGCCCCGTATTCAGTTTGTTGCGACGGGCGGCGAACAGACTGCCGAGATGCTGCTTGATAATCTGCACCGCACCATAGGCCCAGCGAAAACGCTGTTTTTTGAAATCGATGAAGGTATCCGGCATCAATCCCTTGCCATAGCTTCTGGGAATATAGACCGCTTCGTAACCTTGCTCGAACACCCGCAGACCCAACTCGGCATCTTCGGTGATACACCAATCCCCCCAGCCGCCGACCTCCTCCAGTACCTTACGTCTGACCATGGTCATGGTGCCGTGCTGAATGATCGCGTTACGTTCATTGCGAGTCATCATGCCGATATGAAAAAAGCCCCGATATTCGGCGAGACACATCGCTTTGAAACAACTTTCGCCACCGTCCCGATAATCCTGAGGGGATTGCACAATGGCAATTTCCGGTCGCTGAAACTGCGGCACCAGATCCTTCAACCAGCCCGGGTCCACCTGGTAGTCGCTGTCGATCACGGCGATCACCTCGACCTCGGAATGGGTCTCCTGAAGGGTAAAATTGAGCGCGCCGGCCTTGAATCCCGCCAACGGGGCACGGTGAAAAAAACGGAATCGCTCGCCCAGCAAGGCGCAGTGGCGTTCGACCGGCTGCCAGATTTCAGGATCCCGGGTGTTGTTGTCGATCACCAGGACCTCGAAATTCGGATAGTCGAGTTTCGCCAGCGCGTCGAGGGTTTCGATCAGCATTTCAGGGGGTTCGTTATAAGCAGGGACGTGGATCGACACCATGGGTGTCTCCCGCTCCACGCTGTCATCCGTGGCCAGGGGTTTGCGCCGCCAGTTACGCAACCACAAGGCCTCCGCCCACTCATGGGCCTCGGCGAACAGCACCACCAGCACGCCCAGCATACCGATGAACAGCAGCACTCCGACCAACACGGTCGAAAAAGTCATATATTGTCTTGTGTAGTCGTAGAATAACCACACCGATCCGGTGGCCGCGCCATAGGCGACCAGGGCCAGGAAGCCGCGCCCCAGAGATCCCAGCCCCTCACTGTCACGAAACAGCAGGATCAGCGCCAACACGCCAAACAGGATAGAGATCGCCGCCAGTTCGCGCCAATGGGGAATGGTTACCACCGGTTCGGTAAAGGTGAACTTGGCCTGTCGTTTTACATCATAGACCCCCCAGTAGGTCCCCACCCCGCTCTCCTGACGCATCTTCCAGGGCTGATCGAAGGCCTCCATGACATAGTAGGTATAGCCGCGGAGTTCGGCCTGTTCGAGAAAACGCCGCAGAAAACTGGCCTGGTTCGCCTGGGACGGGGTCGCCTGTTGATAGGGACGGCCGTTGCTCGGCCAGCCGACCTCTGCGATCACGATGGGCTTCCCCGGAAAAGTGGCCTGCAGCTTGTCGTAAATCTCGATCGCGAACTCTACCGCGTTGTCGATGGACTGCCCCTCCCAGTACGGCAGTATGTGGGCGGCGATGTAATCCACATGTTCCGCCAGTTCGGGGTGTTTGATCCAGATATGCCAGGGCTCGGCCAGACTGACCGGAGTCCAGACCCGTTTCTTCACATACTTGAGATTCGCGATTGCCTCATCGACAGTGACTTCGTTGCGGAAAATCGCCTCATTGCCCACGATCACACGCACGATGTTCTTATAGTTGTGCCGGGCCAGATAGATCAGGGTATCCATTTCCTGCTTGTCCGCTTCGGGATCGCCGCTGATCCAGGCACCCAGAGCCACATTGAGACCATGTTTTTCCGCCAGACGCGGGATCTCCCGGTAGCTGTTGCCGACCGAGTAGGTGCGCACGGCATAGGTCTTGTCCGCAAGCAGGGCCAGATCTTCATCGATCTGGGCCTCACTGGGATAGATACCCTGGCTGGGATCCTGGCCTTCGCGTACCGGGGAGAATGAAAAACCCTTGATCTGCTTTGGCCAGGGCGGCTCATTGGCCACCCCGCCCAGC
The DNA here is from genome assembly GCA_050291245.1 of Candidatus Thiodiazotropha sp. Lineage (GTDB taxonomy): Bacteria > Pseudomonadota > Gammaproteobacteria > Chromatiales > Chromatiaceae > Thiodiazotropha. Next base: position 47,475 of record JBNKJP010000033.1, read on the forward strand.
AGGTTCCAGATCATCAGGGTAAACAGGGCAATCGCCAGGGCAATGACCAGATTGGGACGCAGCATATGCTCAGCCGAAACGTAAAGAACCTAGCATATTAAACACTTCGGCTGGGTAGGGCTGTGATCGGACGCCGGTTTCGCGACAGATTTCCGAATCAAGGGTAGGCAAATCGGCAAAACACCCCGAAACCGAATGGCACTTACTTAAGGCAAAGCTCTCGGTTTTCGTCATTCCGGCGAATGCCGGAGAAGTGGTGCATGGATGCACCGTTTACGGATCCAAGGACGAAATCCAGGAATTGCGCACCGTCAGGCATTCTGGATCCCGGCATCCGCCGGGATGACCGTGGTTTTTTGGCTTAAGTAAGTGCCATTCACCCCGAAACCCTGTGAGCAATAGCACTTGATCGTTGGATGAATCGAGCTATAGTACCTATATGGAGTTTTATTGGCATATAAATATAATTAATGCCATTGCTCGTCAGATTCTTTCTACCAAGGAGACCAACCATGAGTCATATCACCACGCAACCACACCTGACAGGCAAGGGAAATATTCCGTTGCAGTTCGATGAAGACGGATTTCTGATCAATGGCGAGGCCTGGACCCGGGAAACCGCCAGACTGCTTGCGGAAATGGACGGGATCGGCGTCTTGAGCCCGGATCATTGGTCCGTGATTCTCTATCTTCGGGAGAAACACATGGAATCTGGCGGACTGCCGGTGATGTCACATATCTGCCGGATCATGCACCTGGGCAAACATGGTGTCGAACGCCTGTTTGGCGGTTGCCGCGAGGCCTGGCGAATCGCCGGACTGCCCCATCCCGGCGAGGAGGCCAAGAACTACATGTGAGATACCGGCCCGGCCTAAACAAGGGCCGGGCCGCTCAAGGGCCATAGGCAAAGAGAATATCAACCGAAATTGAACGCATGATTTGATCGCTTTATCACTCCATTAGCGCATATTTGCGGTAATTGGCGTGTCTTCAACACGTTCCCACGCTCTGTGTGGGAACGCATATTAAGCCTGTTGTAACGATCTGCCTTACTGAGTGATCCGAACCCCGGCCAGCATTCCCACCCGGAGCGTGAGAACGAGAACTAATTTGACGAGTTCACCTATCTATTGGTGCATATTTGCAATGATTGGCGTGCATTTGCGGCCAATTTTCTTAAACAATAAGTTATTGGATCAATAGCCCTGTTGTTTGCCTGATCGGACGGGTCGTGACACTATGTGCTCACACCGCCCATGATCAAGTCAGAACCACAATCCCAAGCTGTCGCGAAATCCTGGCAATTGCTCAGTCAGGCGGAGTCCGCGTTCGATCTGCCACACCTCAGACCCGAGATCCGCTTCGATCTGACCGGAAAATCCGCAGGCATGGTGATCTTCGGCCCTGGGAGCCGCTGTGTGATCCGCTACAATGCCCCCCTGTTGCTCCGCTACGGACAACGTTTCATCGATGAGACCATCCCTCATGAGGTGGCACACATCGTGGCCCGCAGGCGCTTCGGTCAGAAGATCAAACCTCATGGTCGGGAATGGCGGCAGATCATGGCGTTTTTCCAGGTACCCGCGCGCCGCTGTCACAGCTTTGACACAACCCATTCCACCCGACGGCGGATGCGCTATTATGATTACCGTTGCGCCTGCCGCGAACATCGACTCAGCGCGATACGGCACAATCGTATCAGTTCAGGCGTGACCACTTACCAATGCCGGTTCTGCGGCAATCAGTTGGTCCTTGTGTGATCGGGACATCCGCTTGATGGCATGCTCACGTCGCAAAGCCTGACATCGGTCGCGGCAGCTCTCCACGAACACCAACTCTACTGGCCCCCGACCGCGGGTGTATTTGGCGCCCTGTCCCTGATTATGCATCCGCACCCGCCGTGCCACATCCGTGGTGATGCCCGTGTAAAGCGTCCTGTCCGAGCAGCGTAGAATGTATACGAACCAGCCCGCCGTGATGTCATCGTTCATTAAGGTAAACCACTACCCTGTTTAATAGTTTCGCGACTTTACAGACCTTGTGCCCAAGGATCACAATGTATTTCGCCGATAATTGTCCAGTAGAGACAATGGCCTGTAAACGACTTGTTGCAGCAACTGAATCACTACCAGAACAATATCAGAGACTATGCAGACAACAGGTCACCACGACATTCCACCCCCTGTTTGGAGGAAAAGATGATAGGTAACACCCAGAAGTGGATAGGAATGGCCGGCGCGATAGGTCTGATCGCCAGCCAGTTTCTCATCGCCCCGGCAGCCATGGCTGCGGACGCGGACAGCCTCGAAGCGGGCAAAGAACTCGCGTTTGACAGAAAAAAAGGCAACTGCCTCGCCTGCCATTCCATAAAGGACGCCCCCTCACCCGGCAATATCGCGCCGGCCCTGGTCGCCATGAAAACACGCTTTCCGACAAAAGAGGCGCTCCTCAAACAGGTTTGGGATCCCACGGTAGCCAACCCGGAATCGGCCATGCCGCCCTTCGGCAAACATGAAATTCTCTCCGAATCGGAGCTGCATAAAGTCGTCGATTACATCTGGTCACTCTGAGCAGTGGATCGATCACCCAAACCTGAATGCCATGCATTGCGAGGATTGAACAACATGAAACACCTCTTACGTAGCCTGACCCTGCTGATTATCTCCTGTGGTCTGGTGGCTCCCGCTCAAGCGACCACCCCGGAGGAAGACCTCAAGGCCTTCCGTGACTTCTTCCAAAAACGTTTCCCCAACGTCGAAACCGAGGATTACATCAACGGCGCCTACGCCATCGACCCGGTCGGACGTGAAAACTGGGAAGCCATCGAAGAGTTCCCCCCCTACGAACCGTTCATCGATGCCGGACGGGAAATATGGGAAAAACCCTTTGCCAACGGCAAGACCTTTAAAGACTGTTTTCCCGACGGCCCCGCCATTGAAGGCAAGTATCCGCACTGGGACAAAGACAAGGGCATGGTCATGACCCTGCCCTTGGCGCTCAACCAGTGTCTTGAGGCCAATGGTGAAAAACCCATGAAGTACAAAAAGGGCCCGATCAACGACATCCTCTCCTACATCGCCTTTGAATCCCGCGGGCAGATCACCAACGTGGAGATCCCCAATGATCCCGCCGCGCTCAAGGCCTACGAGGCGGGTAAAAAGTTCTACTATACCCGCCGGGGTCAGCTGAACTTCTCCTGCGCCAGCTGCCATATGCAGAACGCCGGCATGATCCTGCGCACCGAAGTGCTCAGCCCGGCCATCGGCCATACCACCCACTTCCCGGTCTACCGTTCCAAGTGGGGTACCGTCGGCACGCTGCATCGCCGCTTCACGGGCTGCAACAAGCAAGTGCGCGCCAAACCGTTCAAGGCCCAGGGTGATGAGTACCGCAACCTGGAGTACTTCCTGACCTACATGAGTAACGGTCTGCCATTGAATGGACCGGGCGCCCGAAAATAATCCTGGCCCGCTGTTCATTACCTAAGATTTACGTGATCGGAGTTGATACGATGCACAAAAAGATAACCCTTTTCTCGACTATGATAATAGCCGGGCTGTTATGTTGCGGCTTCTCGTCAGCCACCCTGGCCGATGACATTTCCGCCGCCAAGGTCCAGCAGCTGATCGATGCGGCCGAATCCGCCCGCAAAGAGGCCGCCTCCGTGGGCGGCGAATGGCGTGACACTGGAAAGATGATCAAAGAGTCCAAAGGACTTCTGGAAAAAGGCGAATATGTGGCAGCCGCGAAGCTCGCCAACAAAGCCGCCAAACAGGGGCGTCTGGGCTACGAACAGGCCAGGTCGCAGAAAGATCTAAAAATGCCCTCGTACCTGCACTACTAAGGCTGAGGCCAGAGGAGGAAGACAGAATGAAGTTTGTCAAAGCAATCATGCTGACCACACTGGTGGGCAGTCTCGCGTTCTCAATGCAGCTCATGGCCGAGGACGGAAATCAGATTACCCCGGGCCTGCAATCGGTGGAAGTGACCCATGCGGGTAAAAAAGTCGTGATCACCCGTGAAGCAGAGAAAGGCGCGCATATCCCGGAGGCCTTCGCAAAAACCTCACGCCACTGCCCACCTTTCTGCATCCAGCCTGCCGTAGTGGCACCGGGCGTCGAAACCGTAGGTGAACTGGAGGTACTGGGCTACCTGCAGCGTGTTGGCAACGGTGATCGCAAGGTCCTTGTGATCGATTCACGGACTCCGGACTGGATCATTCGCGGCACCATTCCCGGTTCCGTGAACATCCCCTGGAACAAGATCAACGTGGACATGCAGGGCACCTTCGAATCCACCGCGGAAGCCGAAGGCATACACGACATCCTGGTCGACCAGATGGGTGTTCAGGATGTGAACGGAACGCTCGATTTCCGTAATGCGAAAACCCTGGTCCTGTTCTGCAACGGCAGCTGGTGCCCCCAGTCTTCGATCAACATCAAGACCCTGCTCAAACTGGGCTATCCCGCTTATAAACTGAAATGGTATCGCGGCGGCATGCAGGATTGGGTCAGCCTGGGTCTCACCACCGTCAATCATGATTAGTTGAAAGGTACGAGTCCTTTCACTCTGCCTGAATACTGAAACGGTATTCAAGCCATCCCCAAGGGTTGCCGATTCCGGCAACCCTTTTTTATTTGCTATCCCACTTCTCTAGCACTAGACGAAGGAGCTGTGGGAAAGATGAACCGAGATCAACCCTCGCATCTCCTGTCATTCGTTGGTAATCCACCTCAAGAGATGCCCAAGGAACTACCCTTTAAACTCACGGATTATCTGGCACTGGTTGACTGGACCGGCCGAATCATTCGCGAAGACAAGCGTGGTCACATTGAGCAGGATCTGCCCCCGATACTTGAACGCCTACAGATCGATCCTAAACACTGGCTGTTTATGACCTATCACTTCGAAAGCCAATTCAAGGGTTTGGTCGGTGCGGCCTATACCCTGAAACAGGCTTGTCAGAGCCTCGGATATCAACGCAGCCCAGGTCTGGCGGCCTGTAAACTGCTGCTGACGTAGAAAGCCTGCTTCATCCCTATTGGAAATACCGTGATTCTGTGAGTACAGAGAAGCTTCTGCGCTCGGTGTTTCGGATATACGCCAGAATCCCCAGATTTTAAGCTCCGTTGAGCATAAAACGACACCAACAACTCTTGTTCAGACAGAATCCGTTAACCAAATCCACTTTTGATGTATTTTTTGTTGGCGAATCCGGTTTTCTTAATAATGGCTGTCCATGTAGTTGCTAATAATGGCTGTCCATGTAGTTGATGGCTGTCCATGTAGTTGTACGAACCACACCTACTGACCCATTTCCTGCTTCAAGCATTCGCACCCTAACTTCTGCTGCTGTTGTCGGCGGCTGGAAACCGAATGGAGCCGACGGAAGCAAGTCGTTTGGCGCGCCGTACTGGCCACCAGAGGGATTAGCAACCGCATATGGATCAGTGCCGAGCAACCGTTGTTGTGTAGAATTTGCGCAGGATATGCAGTTTGTATTAACCCCAGGTGGAGCGTCGGGGACGTAATGCGGATTTATTCCAGCCAACTCAGGAAACTCGTCGGCTAGTGGCCTCATATCGTCATAAATATGATCAGCTGCACTACCAAATTTGTTTGGACCTATAAAGCGCTAAGTTTTTCTTTAACCTTAAGCAATAGATCAGTAACTATATTTATCTGCTCTGGATGTTTGACATTATATGAGTCACATGCCTTTTCTAATATCGAATAAAATTCATTATAGCCGACAATTACCTCCTCTCCTTTTATTGCAAACTCAATGCCCTCAAGGGGTTCTTCTCCACAATCTTCTTCACCAGGAAATCCACAATAGGCGTCATTAAATCCAGCTCCTAACCCCTGTTCAAAGCTTTTTAAAGTAGTAATAAAGCTTCTATCTGGAATCGCATTAAAAAACACCTGCACCGGAAGTAGTCTATCTTCTAGAATCACCCTGAATTTATCATTCATCGCTATCACCACTAGAAATTAGGAAAAAAGCTTTTAACTGCACCGGTATCATCTAAGTACCCTCTAAATTCCAATCCATTTGGTGCAGTGCCAACCCATTCTCTATTGAGTTTCCCCGCAGCTTGAGCTTCTGCTGCTGCCTGTCTCCCCCAATCCATAAACTGTTCGTTTGAGATCTTTTTTGGATCATATACAGTTTTCTCAAGGATTGCTGCTCGGTAACTCCCAGTGGGATTACCAGACGGGTCTAATGCAGTCATTCTGTATCGTATAGTCTTGACACCATCTACAGACGGATGCGGTACAACCTCTTCAATCTTGTATTCATTGGAATACTTTAAGAATTCATCTCGGTTATGTGCGCCGCCGATGCCACGTTTACGGGGAACGTCGTAGTCTCGATATACGATGTGTTCGTCGTACTTCTCTGTAAAGCGGGCAAATCCATTATTTGGACCAACTATTTCCGACCGCACCGAAGCGTCACTCAAAGAGTTCGCTCCTACCCCTCCATCAGCCTCACTCACCTTGTTTCCGTCAATACTCGACAGTTTACCATCCCCAGCCGCCTCTGCACCTCCACCCAGCTTTCTGGGAGTATCCGTCGCCAGCGATTCAAGCTTCGCCAATGTTCGCATTCGCGCCAGTGAGCCGAATACGGCTACATCACCCAAGCCTGTCATCTGCAGCATAGCGTCATTCGAAATGGCTTTTCCTACTTCAAAATAACCACCTTGTTGTTTTGCGGTTGCTATTGCCTGGTTGGTTGCCTGGATATTCCTTTTCAGGCCCGCTCCGATATCCTCCCAGCTGGGCAAAGACAAACCGGGTGAGTCGCTTTTTTGCCCGGTACTGTCAATGTCGAGAAATTCGAGATTGTCTACGTTTTTCAGTTCTTCACTCTCTTTGCAGACAGTCTTGCCCATGTCAACCAGACCCATCACGGTGTTTTCGGCCAGGCCATAGACCACGCCCGCTGTCATGGCTGTGTACTGAAACCCGTTGATGCGAGGTCCTATTTTGACACCGGTATCACTCACACCAAGCGGGTCATCCAAGCCGCTGTTCTGCCGGCTTGAGTAGTCTACTGCAGTATTTCCTTGTTCTTCATGCACTTGTCGCACCAGATCTCTGGCCTCGCCACCAGCGTGCTCGTAAATCACCGCCAGGGCATGCTGACCATCCGGAGTGGCCGCCAGATTGTTGATCCCTTCCCTGCCCGCGGATTCGATGAATTGGTTGGCGAGTTGGGTTTTCTGATCCCGGTTTCGTTGTTCAAACTGGCGTTTGACCACGGCTTCCGGTTGGGGGCTTTGGCTGGCCTGTTGATAGAGGGCCTGGCCCTCCGTTTGAGCAGCGCCTTCCGGGTTGGCGCTTACAGCCGAATATGTGGTGGCTACCGCACTTTTGGTGAACAGATTGGGTGATGTCACGGATCCCTCTGATTAGTATATTGACGATCTTATTTCAATCCTATACCACAGAGCGGTTATTCGAATATATATGATAACCCTAGCTTTGGGGAATCTTTCATGTACGATCCCGTGATGTTTCTTCTGTACCGGATCAGGGCCTGCTTGGCCGCCTTTCTGCACCGCTGGGCGCGCAGGTTGACTCCGAACCGAACGCCGCGCTATCACGGACGGCGCAAACCCATTCCGATCACCCGCACACCAGGGTTGCGGTTACTCAACACCCCCAAACCACCCTGGGTTCGTGAGGAACTCTTGCGCATGAAGGCTCAGATACCTGAGGCGAGCAGCCGTTTCCTGGCGGCCACCTTTAACCGAAGGTTCCTAGTGGCTCGCCGGATGACGGTGGGCAAAACCTATGTGGCTGAAACGCTCAAGCTGTACGCCTATGAGATTCAGGTTCTGAGCACGGAGCTGAAACGCCGGCCACCCCGTCTCGTTCCTCTGCACCTTATCTGGGGCTTGGACTTAACAGGAAAGACGGACCGTGATGGTAACACCCATAGCCTGCTGGGCATCGTGGAGCACGCCAGCCGGGCAAATCTGGTCTTGAGCGCCTTGAAGGACAAAACGATCTTGACCCTGCTGGAACAGCTCATTGGCGTGATCCGCCGCTATGGCAAACCCCGAATCATCCGCACCGACAATGAACCACTTTTTCAAGCCAAACGCTTTCAGATCGCATTGTGGCTGCTCAATATTAAACACCAGACAACCGAACCGGGCTGCCCCTGGATGAATGGGCGCATCGAACGCTTCTTCGGCACCCTGAAAGAAAAGCTCGATCGCTGGGAGGTCGATTCCCGCGAACAGCTTGAGACAGCCCTGGGACTGTTTCGGATTTGGTACAATCACCTGCGACCACATCAACATCTGCATGGGCGAACACCGGCGGAAGTCTGGGCGGGGATCGATTGTTATGCCACCGAACCCCGGCAATCTGTTCCGGTAGCGGCCTGGGATGGATTGCTAACAGGATACTATATGCTGTATTGAGTAACCAGGTAGCCAACAGATCGTCATCCGGATAGAGATTTCAGGCTGTCCGCGTGAAGTTGCGCCTATCGGACCGAGTAGCGAGATAACGCCCCCCCTGAGAAGGCGGAACAGGAGTGAACCGCCTCGCATTATCGGTATTTGCTCAGCAAAAAAGTCGTCAGGAGCAGTCGATATTTTAATTTTTGAGGGGGAATCCTTCCAAATATCCTCTGGCGGACATGCGGACAGGACACCGCGGAGAGCTGTGTCTACTGAACCAAGGCGTGAGATAACGCCCTCCCCCTGAAGAGGCGGTTTATGAGTGAACCACCTCACATTATCGATATTTGCTCCGCAAAAAAGTCGTCATGTGTAGTCGATAATTGATTTTTTTAGGGGGGAATCCTTCCAAATGTCGCCTGGCGGACATGCGGACAGGACACCTATCATTTCGAAAGCCAATTCAAGGGTTTGGTCGGTGCGGCCTATACCCTGAAACAGGCTTGTCAGAGCCTCGGATATCAACGCAGCCCAGGTCTGTCGGCCTGTAAACTGCTGCTGACGTAGAAAACCTCTCAATTCATACGGCACTACACCAAATCTACAGTTGCAGAGAGAGCTCTGCGCTCGGCGATTAGGAAATACGCCAGAATCCTCAGGTTTTAAGCTCTGTTGAGCATAAAGCGACGACACCAACAAATCTTTTTCAGACTGGATCCGTTAATCAAATCCACTTTTTGTGTATTTTTGATGGCGAAACCAGTTTTCTTACAATGGCTGTCCATGTAGTTCGTTCGTTCATGTAGTTCGATGATAAAACAACCTGACTTCCCGCGATCTTTCTGAGTTATGGTATCCACACCAAATTGCCATTCGAAGCAAAATCATTATTCAATTCATTAGAATTATAATAACTGACAATGTGTACAATACCTCCATCACCATCATCGTTTAGCGCAACATTTCGACTATCAGATGGAATTGCATATAACCCACCAAATACAGTAATCCCAACAACCTCATCATCTTGGCCACTCACGTATCCGACCATATTCATGATAAATTTCCCATCCGGTGACCATGCAGGGTAATTAATTATTGGGTTATCATTATTTGGGACATAAGCTAGCTGATGCAAATCCGTTCCATCGGCATTCATAATCCATGTCGATCCATGAATAGAATGCATTGAAGCGCTAGTTACTAGTGTGAACGCGATCTTTGTTCCATCCGGGCTTGCAGAAATATAATCGGGTCGGCCAGCATCTTCAGTGAATGTATAAATTGGTGTACCCATTGTGCCATATGGTGCTGTTACATAAACAGTTTGATCGTGAATATAAACTATTTGACCGCTATCGTTTAGCCAGTCAAATGATCGCGCCCAATGACTTGGTAAATATGAACTACTTATAAATTGAAAATTTCGGTCAAAAATTACTAATTCATCATTTCCATTTTGATATCGTGAGTCATTATGAAAAAAAGCGAAGTATTGCTTATTCCTGGATAATCTTGCATTGCGTGATATTTCCTCAATAAGCTTCCCTGTGCCTATAAGATCCCCATTATTACTGCGAATCTCAATACAGTCATCAAAAAGCGAAGGGAATTCGGAATCAGTTGTATTCAAACAATTGCTAACCGAGACAACAAATTCAGTGCCATCAGAACTAGGCATTGCTGTGTAATTTGCCATGGAATGATATTCATTATCTAATTCTTCAGTCCAGTCAACACCTGGTATTTGAGAATATTTACCTGTTGATAGATCAAGTATCAATCCATCATTATCACCCCCCATAAACAAACGCCCCGTTATAGCGTCACCATTTACATGATTTTCATCAATTACCTGATTGGTATTATTATTTGGAGTTGATGTGCCACCAGAACCTCCACCACAACTTATTTGAAAAAGCATAAAAATAACAGCGAACACTGTCTTTAGTTTACGATCTTTATTCATAGGTTAAATCTTCGATTTGGTGACCACGCAAAAAAGCCAGGCACAAAACATGCCTGGCTACATTGATTCAGTACTCTAACTACTGAACATATTATTGCTTTCTTGCAATAGAAGACAGACCATCACCAATAGTCTTTATTGCAGTAGCGGTTGCTTCCGAAGCCATACCAAAAAGCTTGGACTCAGCCTGGAATTCGCCCTGAGCATCCAAAAAATCTTGCCGTGAGCTTTCGTCTTCACCCGTACTCTTTGCCATTGTATCTGAAGCAGACAACATTTTATTCAGGTGCTCTCCTTGGACTTTTGACATCGCTTTGGCGAGCATCACAAGCCAGTTCCCTTTGCCTTCACCACTACCAGATCCGCATTTCTGGTCTTTTTTCCCTTCCTCTTCTGCGTGATTCATAACCATATCGGTTATCATTTTAGACATCTGCTTGTTGAAGTCACCGATAGCATTATCCACACCACTCTGACACGCTGATGGTGTAGATTGTTGGCTGCCAGACGCCACCTGATCAATGGCTCCACACAACTCATCTTTAATAAACTGAGGAAGTCCGAGACCTTGCACTGCTTCCTTCAAACAGCCCGCCAAAGAATTTGTAGCATTATTGTTCATTGCATTCTGGACATTACCTTGACCAAACTGCTCAACCATCTGACCAAGCATCTGACCAATCTGTCCACCAATCATTGAACCAATCTGAGCACCGATGGGGCCACCAAACATGCCACCAACAACACCACCGATCATGCTACCAATACCACCTAAATCAAAGCCCATGATAATTCTCCTTGTTACAAATACGTAATAAATCGTTTGAACTCAGCGACATCGAAGAACCTTCCATGTCTGCTTCCTTACGATCGCCACCCAGTTCATTCAGATGACGACTCTAATGTAAGCGTTACGGAGGTGTTGGGAAATCGGGAATTGTCCTAGCTAGGGTTAACACCTATCCGTAGGTTTTCCGTTCTATCCTTTGATCCTCGCCAGGTTACTTGAGGGGTTTCTCTGATTATATGTTGCCTGGAAGGTAGGCACAAGAACCAAACGATTAATTGTCAACTCACTCAAATTATCACTTAATTTCAATAAGTTATGATCATTGTTCAAATGCATACCCTTGTCTTTGCAAGAGAATTGAAGGTTAAAATTTGGTGGATTGTGTTGTGATTCGTAGTTTTTCAGGCATCAAAATGTGATATTTAGCTTCGGCTGCACAGGGATAGTAATGTGATGAGTATCACAATAATGAGATATGGACGATAGCTAGCAAGGATCCGGTGTTGTGGGGTGCTCCGATAACTCATCGCACATTTCAAAGTTTTGAGCGTAGAACCTAGCATTCTGAAGCGTGTTTTCCTGGGTACTGATAATTATGAGAGCACTCTGATACCCGCAATACTTGATCTGTACCTTTTGCATAATGGATGTATTTCGCTCCTCCCCTTGCACCGCACCGTTTTTCGCAAAGGATAAAGGAGATTCGATCATCAACACAGCGAGATTAACGCTCAACATTTATCAGTCGAGCATTATCGGCATTCCCACACAGGGCTTGGAAATACATACTTGGCATCTTCTTTGCTCATTTTATTGTAGATATCCAAATAGCACAAAAAATGCTTACCGAGAAGAGCTCACCGTCGGTAAGTTCTATTTCTACTACTCCCATACCCAAGACACTCCGCCTGGCACGTCAAACCAGCCTAATCGGTCACGGTTCCGTGGATTCAGATGCAGCACCGATAGCTGAAAGCCGTGGGGTTTGCGACCGGGCCAAAGGTTATGGTGCGCGGGTGGCTAAGCTAAGGAACAGTGAAACAAAAGCCTCACCAGCCTATTGGCTAGTGAGGCTTTCCTGGGAGAGTTACCCCTTCGCTGCAATCAAGCTACCAATTGCCTCTTTAAGTCAGCACGGCTTAAAGAAGTAACTATCGGTGATCTGTTTGGACCAACACTCTAACTACGTTTGAACGCCCTCTACCAAAACTTGCCTGATTAACTTGAAAGTATCCCTTGCACTATCGTTTTCAACATAATCACTATGCCGCTCGACATAGTCCAATAATTCACTTTCATCTAAATCTGATGCAAGAACCTCATCCAACTCAGATATTAGCTTATCCACAACATCCGGCCCGTTCACCAGATATTGTTGAATTGCTTCTTCCATAGTAAATGCTGCTTCCTGATATAAGCACTTATCCATAAACTCAGTGATTTCTTTATATTTATCATCAAACATAATCTGACCTTACTTTGTAGGGAATCCAGTAACTATCGCATATGGTAATCCGGCTTGATTTTGAACTTTATCGATTATCAGTCTTACGCCACTACCATCGACAAAATTGGTATTGCCTCTGACTAGTATGCTACCTGTATTTTCATTTAAAGGTACATTTAAAACCAGGCGATTATCCCTAGCTACGATTGAAACTGGTTGAGCCATAAACTGATTTATTTCAGTCTGTTTCAAATTAATTACTTTGGACAAGATCGATTCAGCTTGAGAACGATCGTTAAATGTTGATACCTGCCTAAGCCGCGTATTGCTAGCTAAACGTTGTTGTAAATCAGTCAACGACTGGCCAACATGTCTCTGGATTGTGTGCGCCGGTTGATTAAAGACTGACATCACACCTTCATGAGCTTGCAAGCCTCCACCAGGAACTAACCTTGAAGATTGTCCCACTTGAGTTGGCCCAACAAAATCTAGATCTCCAGCTAAAGGTACACGATTATTTGGACCACTAACCCCATCCAACATCGTAACACCATTTTCAGCTTCAAGTGAAGCTGCACTACGAGAACCAACGCCTTCACTGCTTGTCACCTGACTGGATCCACTATCTATCTTCAATTCAACCTGATCAACAATCCTCTCAGTCTGAATTGGAGATTCTCCATCCCTTTTCAACCGCTCACTGAATGATTTCTGGAGGAAATCGGTAACTTTTTTCCCTCCTTCAGACAGTCGATTCGATGCAAGATTTGTTGTGTTTACAGCTCTCAGGCCTATTGCTCTCCGGATCGTGGAGAGTTCAGCCACTCCCTCCGCCAGAGGTGATACCGACATGGCAGCGCCAATGAGATCCATTTCTGTCTTCTCCAGAGGATCGCCTGTAGCGGCAGATATCACAATTGCCGGAGAATTCGCTGCCACAAGCAGCAGATTGGTTGCTGTAGTGGGTAGGTTCAGTATGGCGTCACTTGTTGATGTAAGGACATCGACGACAGGTTGTCCCGTTGACTGGCTCTGGAACAGTGGTTTGAACGCCGCACTTTTATTAATATTCTGATTGAGTCTATCGAAAAATCCATCTTCATTTTTCGACTCTGATTTTAATTGATTAATTTTACCAATAATCGGCTTTATCGGTGCGTACTTTTGTTCGTCACCTCCGACATACGCTATCGGAGGTAAATCACTCTCTTGTTGCTGAATATACTCATTAAGCAGTTTCACTTTATCCGTGGTCAATACGGTTCCGAAAGTCTTTTGGTCATACTTGATGACCGCATTGATTGTTTCATTGGCTTGGTCGATTTCTGCTTGGCTTGCTTGATCACTCAAGTTAATCGACAACCCCATTTCTTCCGAACGTGCGTTGATTAACTCGATCAGTTGCTGTGTATTATTGGAGACCGACGCTGCACTTTGCAATGAACCCATTCCTGACTCCATTGCCTTGTTCAATTCAGCATCCCGGTTAGTATAGTCAACAGCCGTAGCTCCCTGTTCTTCATGCATTTTCTGCATAAATGCTCTACTCTCATCATCAGCGTGATCGTATACCACCGCCAGGGCATGCTGACCGTCCGGGGTTGCCGCCAGATTGTTGATCCCTTCCCTGCCTGCGGACTCGATGAATTGGTTGGCGAGTTGGGTTTGCTGATCCCGGTTTCGTTGTTCAAACTGGCGTTTGACCACGGCTTCCGGCTGAGGGCTTTGGCTGGCTTGTTGATAGAGGGCCTGACCCTCTGTCTGGTGGGTACCGGCTTGAGATTGGGCAGTGGCGCTGTGGGTGAATAAATTGGCTGTAGTCACGGGTCCCTCCGTACACGATTTTTGAATTTATCCTGGATCTTATGTCATTCAAGGTGTGCCTGGATATTGGGGATTACCCATACATCCTTCATCTAAGGCCGGAATGGCGCTTGCTTATGAAGGTATGTGACATTCATCTGGGGAAGTTCTTTTGTCAGAACTGCTGCAATTATTTGGGTTAAGCATCTCCAAATTGCTGGGCCGACACCATGAATTCACCTTACTTACGAACTCAGCTGACCACTGATACAAGAGGTCATTTAGTGAGGAACCAGACTTTGCGTTGTTTGGACCTACAACTCAATTCCATTATTATCCGCTACTGCCTTCATTTTACGAGAGAATTCCACAATTTCCTCGTGAGAAAATCCGCAATATGTAGCCACAGATCCTTCTGGAACATTTTGCATTAAAGCCACGCCGCATGAAATGATATACCTAAGTTCATTCTCAGATAATTCAATATTAACCATTTTTGCATCATTCATAATCAGAAAGTCCTTCCCGAAGGAACTGGATTATAGGCTGGAGGTTGCGTATTTCTCGGGACTTGCAACTCAAGGTAATTATCCCAACCTACACCATAATCTGGGCGGAAAGCTGTTGCCTCCCCTCGTTGACCTTGTACAACAATCGTTCGCGTTGATTCATCAAGATAGTACGTTGTACCGTCAGCAGCGTAACGTCTAGGTATTTCCGGATTGCTTACAATCCCCTCAATGTGATTTTGAAATTGTTCTCTCGTTCTAATGCCTAACGGTGAAAACTCGCCACGTTCAACAACATGCTTCTCAAAAGCATGCCCTTGTGACACTTCCTCAGAAATAAGTTGTCCCTCCAAACGAGTAGCATTTGCCGAGCTGCTTGCTGCAGACATGTTATCTGGACCAACCACCCCTGACCGCACCGTAGCGTCACTCAAAGAGTTTGCGCTATTCCCTGCATCAACCTCACTCGCCTTGTTTCCACCAATACTCGATAGTTTATTATCACCCGCCGCACCCGCGCCAAAATTTTTAGGAGTATCTACGGCTGGGGAAATCAGTTTATCAATTTTTTGCTTAATCTCCTTCAAACTCTTCTGCATCTCTTCCGGCAGGCTTTTCATCGCGCTTTCAGGAATATTCCCAATCGCCTCACCAATCTCTTTCAATAGCGGCTCGACTTTTTTGGCATATTCTGCATTATTTATTGCCAAATCAACGGCTTTACTGACTGTCTCTGCCCATTTTCCCAGTTTGCCAAGCTTCGCCAAATCCCCTACGTAGGGAACTATGCTCAGCCCAGAAATAAACACCCCTAACCAATCACCTTGTGTTATAGACAGCGCTGCGCTACTAACATCCGAAATAGGTGTGGGATCGACGATTCCGACCAGATCGAGGGTCATTTGAGCCAAACCGATCATCACCTCGGATTCTTTATCCGTCAGACCCTCGGCCGGGGTGTAATCAACCGCTGTGTTGCCTTGTTCCTCATGCACTTCCCGCATGAATTGACGAGTATCACTGTCAGCGTGCTCGTAAACCACCGCCAGGGCATGCTGACCGTCCGGAGTGGCCGCCAGATCGTTGATCCCTTCCCTGCCTGCGGACTCGATGAATTCGTTGGCGAGTTGGGTTTGCTGATCCCGGTTTCGTTGTTCAAACTGGCGTTTGACCACGGCTTCCGGCTGGGAGCTTTGGCTGGCCTGTTGATAGAGGGCCTGACCCTCTGTCTGGTGGGTACCGTCCGTATTTGCGCCGAGAGCGGCTTGAGATTGGGCGGTGGCGCTGTGGGTGAACAGATTGGCGGTAGTCACGGGTCCCTCCGTACACGACTCTTAGGTTTATCCTGGATCTTATGTCATGCAAGGTGTGCCTGGATACTGGGGATTACCCATACATCCTTCATCTGAGCCCGGAATGACGCTTGCTTATGGCGGTACTCTAGATTTCATTTCCGGCTTGTGTTGGAGATATGGCGTATGGATGCACTGCTACGGATCTACGGATGGTTTCCCGGTGTATCGCACCTTAAGGCATTCTGGATCCCGACATTCGCCGGGATGACGGTGATTATTGGTTCAAGTAAAGTGCCTTTTGAGTTGATGCCAGCGCCTCTTTGAGAGCTCTTCTGCCCCGAGCGAGTAGCGCAGCAAAACCGATCAGCAGGGTTCAAACCCTCTCCTAAGCACTTTCCGGCCAGGTGGAGATACCTGGAAAGGGTTGTGATAACTCGTGCTTCTTCTCATTCTGCCCGATCCCGGATTACGTTTCGCTTCATCCGGGTTACATCTCAACAATTCATCTGGCTTAGGTATGCATTCCCACGCAGAGCGTGGGAACGAGGCCGACAATTCATCCGGCTTAGGTATGCGTTCCCACGCGGAGCGTGGGAACGAGGCCTCCAGGAATGGCGCTCAGTCAAGTATTCTGGATCCCGTCAGGCGCCGGGATGACGCAGAGTTTGGACTTAATATGTGCCAGTCCCATTAGGTTCCTTTCTGACTCATTGAATCGCGCCGTATCTGTTAGCGACTGAAATCATGACAATCCATGCAGCTTGCACCGAAATCCTTGTGTGACGCATGGAACAGCTTGAAATCATCGAACTGACCAAAACGCCAGGCTTGCGCAATGTCTGATTCATGGCAGTCCGATGAACAGGTTGCCTGATCCTTTTCACGAGGCGCATAGCCCAGGGCACCCTGAAGATCGATTCGGGTCAAGTTAAGATGGCACGATTCACAGCTCAGGGCCTCGGATTTTGGCCCCACCTGGTGATTAAGGGCCTGGTAGGTATCCGTAGTGACCCACTCATAGCGATCACCCGGATCGAATCCCGGCACCTGCTTTTCGATCATACCCTCCAAACCGGCTAGGGTTGCGGCATTCGCGTCCGCGGCGTCGAAAAAGACCTTGGTATCGAGGGGAATCAACCTATTGCTGTTGATATCCAGTGGGTAGTCCGAAGTTTTGTATTTAAACGGATACAACTTACTCGCCGCATCATCCACGGAACCGTCCGGAAGACTCGTCGGGTAGGTTCCTGTGGTTTGATCCGCATAGATCGCCTCGCCCAGGTTGTAGTTGTCCGTATATCGATTCCAGTGTCTGTATGTGGGCTTCAGGTCATTTTGCAGCGTCAGTATCGGATGATAAGGGGATTGGCCGCTATCCGAACCCGATTGCCAGCTGCGGTTGATTTCGGTCGCCTCGGTTGCCGGAGAGTCCTCGGCGTGCTTGGCAAACACCGGGATATGACAGGTTTGACAAGCCACTTTAGCCGTGTGCGCATTAAGGTCACTATTCTGATGGGGCATGGCATCGTGGCAACCGGCGCTCGCACACTCCAGCGGAGTCACCGTATCAGACGTGCGAAGGTCCGAACCCTTTCCTTGGAATCGATGCAACTGGGTCTTATGGCAATCCTGACAGTCCAGGTTCGCTCCCGTCGAGGCCATATGCACATCATAGTGGACATCCGCGGTATGGCCGGAAGCCAGCGCGAGATCCCCCCGCTTGACTGCATCGCCACCTCCCGCCTTGGCATGGCAGTTGAGACAGTTTTCCTTTGTCGGCCTATGAACGGTCTGTACCGCTTCGTCCATGCTGATCGACATGCCGGCTGTGTCGGGAACCATCTCGCCGTTGAGCTTGATTCGTTTGTATTCCGTTTGATGACAAACCAGACAATCGATATTCTCAAGCTGGGAGCGCGATGCATCCGCTTCCGGCTTGGCGCCCAGTCCCACGTGACAGCTACTGCAGTCCTCCCAGTTCCCTTCGATGGAACCGCAATAGGTGTTGATCGCACCCGCGATTTTCCCCTGCAGCTGATAGTTGCCGTCGATCATGTAGGCCGCTTCACCTTGCCACTGATAGTGGGTCGAGCCATGTACTTGATACGCCTCTTGCTCATGGCACTCGAGACAGGTTCCGGGTCCCTGGTAAGTGAGGTTTTCGTGTCCTTGAGTCGCGACCACGCCATCATCGCCGTTGTCCTGATTCGAGGCCTTGCCATTGAGAACAAACTCGGTTGGCATTTCCGTGCCCCCAGGCGATGCAATAAAGCCGAAACCCACCTGACCGCCCGGGGCGACCTGTCGGTTCCAATCCGCACTTTCTATGACATAGGACGAGCCCTCGTGGGAGACGATTCTGGCATTCCAAATCTGCTGAATCTCAAAATCCGCATCGAAAGCCAGATTCCAGCCGTACATTTCCGATGAGCCGGTGTTGACAACCTGAGCCTCCCCCTGAAAAGCGGAGCCCCAGTCATTGACATTCTGAATCGAAACCTGGGGACTGGAGGTCAGTGCGGGGGTCGCATCAATCGGGGTTAGATCACAGGGCAGAGCGCGATTTCCCGGACTCCCCACAAAGCCAAACCGAACCTCGGCACCCGGCGCAAGTGCTGCGTTGTAATCGACCCCCTGTATCACATAGCTATCGTTGGTATGGGAGACCACCTTTGCGTTCCAGATATTGTCGATCTGAAAATCGGCATTGAAGCGCACTGACCAGACACCGATATTCTGCCCGGTTTCATTCCTGACAACGGCTTCACCCGTAAACCCGGAACCCCAGTCGCTTGACCTAGTCATGGCACAGGCCTGACCCGTAGAGTCGTTTGCCAGAGCGGGAGTGGTGGCGACAACTGCGCCAAGCAACAACAAGAAATTGATCAAAGCCAGTCGATGATTGACTGACAACAGGAACTTTGGATACATCAGCAATTCCAGTTCTGGTGATTGTTCTTCAGGGCCATGGAAAGGTCGGGTTATCAACCCGGCGACAAAAAATGTTAGGTTGCCGGATTAATGACACACCGGTCGCATGGTAATTATCACAGCGTGTAGATTCTTCGAAGAGGGTCACAAATCACTCAGGTTACCTGATAATATTTTCGTTCCCCTTTTGAACTGATGAATCAGCGACAAATGCGCATGAAACAGGCGCTTCTCTTCATCTCAATCACTGACCGCATGGGCAAAAAAAACGCCTGCACATGGCAGGCGTTTTGATTCAGCAAACCACTGGGACTACCATCCCCGCATTGCTTTCATCTCTTTCCAGACGCGACGTATCAACCAACTGTCGCCAACGGTGAGCACAGGATCTCCCCAATGGGAGCCGACAATCATGACGGAGCCGCCTTCGGGTTGAGAGCCGGTCCAATCATAGTAGTCCTGCATCCCAAAACCGTGTCCCATCTCGTGCTCGACGACACTGTTTGATTGCTGATCCAGTGCATTGACAAAATTGTCCACCGGCATCCGCAAACCCCAGTCGCCGCCCACGGCAGCCGCCCCACCGCCGATTGAATCGTCCAACCATAAACTGTAGTCGAAGTGGTTGGCTTCTCCACCGGGACAACCTGGGAATTCATGATCCCAATGGGTGAAGAATGCGCAACTGTCCGGACACATCGGCTCACCCTCCCCATCCGTCTCGGTATAGACAGATATGGAACTGTCGCTCCACTGCAGAAGAGACTCCTGACCGGGCTTTACCGCAACCCCTGTAATCTTCACCTTGACACCATTGGGATAGGGGAAGCAGCCGTAGCTTCCCAAGGCGGTATACCACTCGTTGAGCCACCGCTGCATCGCGGGTGCGATTTTGTCGCGTACACTCTGGGTCATCGGAGTACTCGCACCCCACCGGACACACAGATTGATTTCACCATTACCTTTCATGGCGTTATCCAGCAACCAGGCCTCGCGACCCGTGATATTACTCTTCAATTGAGCATTCCAGCTTTCATCGACCCATGCCGAGACTGCTGCGGGCGGCTCGGAGAAATCGCAGACGACATCACCGCCAGTATTGTCTCCAAGGGTCGTGAAATTCCACGAATCACTCTGCACAGCGTTACCCGCCAGATCCTGCAGCGTGTCACCAAGGCTGACTGTGTACTGGGCACCCGGCATCAGATCAGCTGACAGACTCACAGTGACCGTGTAACTGCCACTGTCATAGCTCACTACACCCAGAATCAGATTCCCGCTTTGCATGACCACGACGCTTTGATCGCTGATGAGATCTTCGCGCAGAGGTTCACTGAAAGTGATACTGATGGTTGGATTGACACTGACAGCGCCTTGCCCGGGTTGCGGAACCCTGGACAGGATAACCGGCGCCGAGGTATCCGAAACAGGGGTCACCTGAAATTGGATACTGGCGGAATCACTGGTGCTGCCGTCATTGACGGTCAATTGAAAGGTAAAGCTCGTGGGCTGAGACACCGCGGGTGCGACAAAACTCAGGGTACGGCTGGACACATCACCTAATACAACCTGAGAACCTTGCGTCTGACTCCAGCGATAAGTGAGCGTATCGCCATCGATATCGCTGGAACCGCTGCCATCAAGGGTCAGAGTCTGCCCCGAGACGACCGCCCCAACCGCATCGATTTGCGCGACCGGAGGATGATTCGCGCTACCGTTATCCGCGAAGACCAACCCCGAGGAGGGTGTCACCTTCTGGATCGATCCATCCCCATTGAAGGTGAGTTTGTCGAGCGCCACCTGGCGACGATAGGTACCGCCACCCGGGCCATTGCTCAGATGATAGGCCAGATACCATTGCCCGGCGAACTCGGCAATCGCCGGATGGCTGGTGGGGGCATCCTCTCCCGGCAGGCCCGGCATGGCGTCGAGGATTCTACCGCGATACTGCCAGGGACCTAATGGACTGCTAGCGGTCGCGTAGTCGATCGTCGCCGGATTAACACCGGCTGCGTAGACCATATAATAGACACCCTCGCGCTTGGTCAGATAAGGCGCCTCGAAAAACCCTTGCGGGGTACGCTCGATCATGTTCCCTTTCAGCGAGATCATGTCATCCCCTAGAGCGACTGTGACCATACGTCCGAAACCACCGTAGACCAGGTAGGCTTGACCATCATCATCCACAAAAACCCCGGGATCGATGGTATAGACGGTTTGATAGGCCTCGCTATAGTTGAACGCGCTCATCTCGATGTCATCATTGACCAGAGGCCCGCCGATGGCATCGCGAAACGGTCCGAGGGGGCTGTCCGATACCGCGACACCGATCGCCATACCCTTGCCCCGTTCATTCACAGGAACATACCAGTAGAATTTGCCGTTCCGTTCGACCATCTGGCTTGCCCAGGCATTGGCATCCGCCCATGCGAAGACATCCAGAGTCAATGCCGGTCCTCCATTATCGGACCAATTGACCATGTCTTTGGAAGAGAGCACGTACCAGTCCCGCAGATAAAAGCCCGTGGTACCCTCATCATGGCCCGCGGTGATGTAGAAGGTGCAATCATCAACCAGTATCGCAGGATCCGCGGTATAGATACCCGGCAAGATCGGATTACTCCCTTGGGTTCCCGCCACCGGCCCCTGGCAATCCCCGGGAACCGGATCCGGATTGGGTTCAGGGGTCGGCGTCACATCATCGCTCAGTTCACCAAACACGCGCCATTCCAGCATACCGGTTGATTCGCGGGTGTTGAGCATGGACACCCTTACCCGGTTGGTTACCACATCGCCCAGCTGCAGGTTGTTGAAGGCATCTTTTGCCAAGGGAATATCGCCCGCTCTGACCCAGGTATTTCCGTTCCAATATTCGAAGTAGGCCATCGTCGGGGTCAGAACTCCCCCGTTGTCATCGAACCAGTAAACCTGTGTTGAAGAGAGGCGGTAGTTTTGCGGCCAGTCATATTGCACCCACTGCACCGCATTCGGGTTGTACCAGTTTCCGTAGGCGCCACTGGATTTGTCGTTTGAATTCGCAGGCGAACTGTTATCGTTGACGGCGCTCAAGGTTTCCCAGGGGGATACGTATGAGGTGGTCGCGGATGCCTGAGGTGCAATATTGACGCCCTCGGGGGCCGGAGACGGAGTGGGCGTGGGCGTGGGAGTCGGATCCGGCACGGGCTCGGGATCAGGCGCATCGACCGGCAGGGTTGCGGATACGGCCATGGAATTTGTGGACGTCCAATCCGATTCGGTGACCTTGATCCAATAGTAATAGGTTGTCCCCGGCGTTACGTTGCGGTCGGTAAACTCGGTACCGTTTCGAGTAAAGCCGATTCTCTTGCGCCCTCTCGGGTTCGAATCCGTATCGCGATAGATCTCCTGCCCCATGGGGGTGAGATTGCTCAGCGTCCAGCTCAGTTGCACCTCTTGGGTAGTGACGCTGGCGACCAACTCAACTTGTTTCGATGGATCCGCTGCCGCAAAGGCAGGCGCCTGAATAAGGGTGGTGAGCAGTAGTAAAATTGTTGATGAAAAAAGGCGTCCGCTACTTGTTATCATTCTTACAGCTCCTGAGTACCTATCCGATTACTATTCATCCGGCAATTTTTCGCGCAACTCCCTGTAGGCTTTTTATTCGTGCTATCCGTCGCGATGGATGCTAATTTATCGAAAAGCATAAAACATCGACGCACCTCACAATTTCGCAACATATCAATCTACTTGATATTTAGTTCACCCATGGAGAATCAGCGACGCAAGGCAGTTGAGTTAAAGCGTTTACGGTAGGTCTCCCCAGGTCCAGGTAAACCATTCAGGAGAAAACTATCCGCGATTGGGCGTGGGCGTGTCGTGGATCTTGTCTATGACTCAGACGAGGGGGATCTGAGGACGGCGTGGATTCGCGGGTTCAGTCTGAAACGCAAAAAGGGTTGCCGAAATCGGCAACCCTTTTCGATTTGGTCCGGGCGGGGTGATTCGAACACCCGACCCCTACAACCCCATTGTAGTGCGCTACCAGACTGCGCTACGCCCGGAAAGAAGGAGCGGCAATACTAGGCAGTTAAGCCTGTCGTGTCAATCCATTCACGGCTATCTTTTCAGGATCTGCAGGATCTCCTCAAGCTCACCGCGCAGCTGCCGGATGATCTGTTGACTCTGCTGCAGATCCTCTTTGGCGGTCTCACCGGAGAGCTGCTGTCGCGCCCCTCCGATGGTGAAACCCTGTTCGTAGAGCAGGCTGCGTATCTGGCGAATCATCAACACATCATGACGTTGATAGTAGCGACGGTTCCCCCGGCGCTTGACCGGCTTGAGCTGGGGAAACTCCTGCTCCCAGTAACGCAGTACATGCGGCTTGACCTGACAGAGATCGCTGACCTCTCCAATCGTGAAATAGCGCTTGCCCGGTATGGCGGGCAAATCGTTACTGCTGCTGCTCGGATCCAGCATAGGCTTCTACCCGTGCCTTTAGTTTTTGTCCTGGACGGAAGGTAACCACACGCCGCGCGGAGATCGGAATCTCCTTGCCGGTTTTGGGATTACGCCCCGGTCTCTGTTTCTTCTCACGCAGATCAAAATTTCCGAAACCGGAGAGTTTGACCTGCCCCCCATGTTCCAAGGAGAGCCGGATCTCTTCAAAAAACATCTCGACCATTTCCTTGGCTTCTCGTTTGTTCAACCCAAGCTCGTCGAAGAGCCGGGCTGCCATATCAGCTTTTGTCAGTGCCATAACTTGTCCTAATCTCTCAGTTTCGCACCTGCGTCACGAGCCAGCCTCTGCAACACAGCAGCAACCACCTCTTCCACTTCCTGATCTGTAAGAGTGTGTGATTTTTCCTGTAAAATCAATCCTAATGCGAGACTTTTTCGACCCGAATCTATGTTTTTTCCAGTATAGACATCAAACAGCAGTATGTCTGTAAGAATTTTGCCTGCTTCATCACGAATCAGATTCCTAATCCTGTCGAAACTGACCGATTCATCGACAACCAGCGCCAGATCCCTGCGAATGGAGGGATATTTCGAAAGCGTTTCGAAATGCGGCAATACACCTTCTCCCAAGCGCTCGAGATCGAACTCGAACAGATAAGTGGCACCATTGAGGTCCAGCGCCTTCTCCCGTTCGGGATGCAGCATGCCCAGCAACCCGACAGAGACGTCCTGCACGAATATCTCAGCACATTGCCCCGGATGCAGCGCCGGATGCTCGGACGCTTCAAATCGAATACCCTGATTCAGTCCCAGAAAGCTCAGTACGGCCTCAACATCCGCTTTTACATCATAGAAATCGGCGCGAACGGAGGCCTCACTCCACTGCTCGGGGTAGCGACTGCCCGACACCAGCCCGCCCAGCCGGGACTGCTGCTTAATGGTGTCCTCCTGCTGAAAGCAGAGACCGGATTCGAAAATACGCACCCGCGGCTGCTGCCGCGCCTGATTATAGGCAGCGGTCTGCAACAAACCGGGCCAGAGCGAGGTACGCATCACGGACATGTCCGCGGAGATCGGATTGGCGAGTCGAATACCCTGGGTCTGCGGATCGATCAGAGCTTCCAGTTCGGGACTGATGAAACTGTAGGTCACGACCTCCTGATAATCGCGTCCGACCAGTAGCTCCTTGGCCCGATCGAGGCCAAAGGCGGCCTCCGCCCGGTCCTCCATGATCATCGGCGAGATACCCCGATGAGCGGGGATCCGGGTGTAACCGTAGATGCGCCCGATCTCTTCGATCAGGTCCACTTCGATGCTGATGTCGAAGCGACAGCTCGGCGCCTGTACCCGCCATCCCTGTTCCGTGACCTCGACCCGCATACCCAATCGGATCAGAATATCCTTCACCTCATCCGCCGCGATATCGACACCCAGCAACTTATTCACCCGCTCGGCGCGCAGAAAAATCTCAGGACGAGGCTCGATGCTCTCTTCATGAGCCATCTCGACCACCGGCCCAAGATCGCCACCGGCAATCGATATCAACAACTCAGAGGCACGCTCCAAGGCAGAGACCTGGAGTTGCGGATCGACTCCCCGCTCGAAACGATGAGAGGAGTCGGTATGCAGCCCATAGCCACGAGCCTTACCACTGATTGCGGCAGGGGTAAAAAAGGCGCTCTCGAGCAACACATGCCGGGTGGCATCGTTGACCGCGCTCTCCTCGCCTCCCATGATGCCGGCCAGGGCGATAGGGCCGGTCTCGTCGGCGATCACCAGAGTACCTTCCAGCAGTTCGATCTCCCGGCCGCCGATCAGGGTCAGACGTTCTCCGCTCCGGGCCAGGCGTACCCGGATCCGCTGTGCGACCCGCTCCAGGTCGAAACCGTGCATCGGCTGCCCGAGTTCCAGTAACACATAGTTGGTCACATCGACCACCGGCCCCAGGCTACGAAGGCCGCTGCGGCGCAGGCGCTCCTGCATCCACAGGGGGGTCTGCGCCGCCACATCCACATTGCGCACCACACGGCAGGCATAACGGGGGCAGGCCTCATCGGCCTCCAGCACCACCTCCACGCAATCCTCAATAGTGGCCGGCTGAGGGGCGATGGCCACGGGAGTTACCGGGCAACGATTGATCACCCCCACTTCCCGGGCGATGCCCGCCAGGCTCAGACAGTCCCCGCGATCCGGTGTCAGATCCACCTCGATGGCCTGATCCTCCAGAGCCAGGAAGTGGCGGAAATTCTCTCCGACGGGGGCGTCCCCAGGCAACGGCAGAATGCCCTCGGAGCTTTCGGCCAGACCCAGTTCACTCGCGGAACAGATCATTCCCAGGGATTGAACACCCCGCAGCTTGGCCTTCTTGATCTTGAAATCCCCGGGTAGCAAGGCACCCACGGTTGCGACCGGCACCCGCATCCCGGCGGCCACATTGCGTGCACCGCAGACGATCTGCAGCGGCTCATCCTCACCGACGTTGACTTGGCAGACGCTCAGTTTATCCGCATCCGGATGCGCTTCCCGGGACAGCACTTCGCCCACCACCACGCCGCTGAATGCGGCGGCGACCGGCTCCACGGAATCGACTTCCAGACCGGCCATGCTCAATTGATCGGCCAGGGCCTTCGTATCGACCGGCGGATTCACCCACTCCCTTAACCAGGCTTCACTGAATCTCATGATGCTCTACTCTACTAATAACCTTCAGGCGAACTGCTTCAAAAAGCGCAGATCGTTCTCGAAAAACAGACGCAGATCGTTGACCCCGTAACGCAGCATGGTCAGGCGCTCGACCCCCATACCAAAGGCGTATCCGGTGTAACGCTCGCTGTCGATGCCCACATGGCGGAACACTTCCGGGTGGATCATGCCGCAGCCCAGCACTTCGATCCAACCGGTCTGACTGCACACCCGGCAGCCCTCACCGCCACACATCACACACTCGATATCCACCTCCGCGGAGGGTTCGGTGAAAGGAAAGTAGGAGGGACGGAAACGCAACTTCAGTTCGCGTTCGAAAAAGCGGCTGAGAAAGTCGTACAGCACCCCTTTGAGATCCGCGAAGGAGACCTCTTCATCCACCAGGAAGCCCTCCACCTGATGAAACATCGGGGTATGCGTCAGATCCGAATCGCAGCGATAGACCCGCCCCGGGGCGATGATGCGCAACGGTGGCTGGCTCTTCTCCATGGCCCGGATCTGTACCGGCGAGGTATGGGTACGCAACAACCGGTGCGCATCGAAATAGAAGGTATCGTGCATGGCGCGCGCCGGATGGGTCTCCGGGATGTTGAGGGCCTCGAAATTATGATAGTCGTCTTCGATCTCCGGCCCTTCGACCGACTCGAATCCGGCGTGCGCGAACAGCCGTTCGATCCGACTCAGGGTGCGGGTCACCGGATGCAGTCCGCCCCGGTGCAGTCCGCGCCCCGGCAGGGTAACGTCAATACGCTCTTCGGCCAGACGCTTGGCCAACGCCGCCTGGGTAAGGGTTTCACGCCGCGCCTCGATGGTCTGCTGCAGGCGCTGCTTCGCCTGATTGATGGCCTGTCCCGCCTGGGGACGCTGATCCGCCGGCAGCGTACCGAGTTTCTTCAACTGGGATGTCAGTTGACCGTTCTTGCCCAGGTAGTCAACACGGACCTCATCGAGTCCGGCCAGATCCCGTGCCTGATCGATGGCCTGTTCCGCGGCCTCTACAAGCCCCGCAATGTCCAATGTGGAATCGTCCATCTGTCGTTAAACCTCAAGTTCGCTTTCGTCCATCCCTTTCCCGGCATGGCGCAATGGTTAGGGTCGCGGCCCTTATTCAAAAAACAAAAAAGGGGGAAGCCGAAGGCCTTCCCCCTTTTTTGCTCACTGTGTCGCCGGTCAGACCGTGCGCGACAACAGCCGTTTAGCTGGAAAGAGCGGCCTTGGCCTGTTCTGCCAGCACGCTAAATGCAGCCTTGTCGTTGACGGCCAGATCAGCCAGCATCTTACGATCGACTTCGATATTGGCCAGGTTCAGGCCATTGATCATGCGGCTGTAGGAGAGACCGTTCTCCCGGGCGCCGGCGTTGATACGGGCAATCCACAGGGCACGGAACTGACGCTTTTTCTGGCGACGATCGCGGTAGGCATACTGACCGGCCTTGATGACCGCCTGTTTGGCGACGCGATAAACTTTGCTGCGGGCTCCGTAATAACCCTTGGCTTCGTCAAGCACCTTTTTATGACGGGCGCGTGCTTGTACACCACGTTTGACTCGAGACATGTTGGTTTCCGGTTCCGGTTGAGGTTAAGCGTAAGGCATCATCCGACGGGCCATGGCCACATCGGTCTTCGCGATGGTGTTGGGCGAACGCAGTTGGCGCTTCCGCTTGGTGCTCTTCTTGGTCAGAATGTGACGTCGATGCGAGCTGTTGCATTTAAAGGAACCGGACGAGGTGCGTTTGAAACGCTTGGCCGCGCCCCGATTGGTCTTAATCTTAGGCATAGTCGTTAAACTCCGCTATTTGCGCGCCGCAGTGGCGCGAAAGGTTACTTTTTCTTGGGACCCAGCACCATCACCATCTGGCGGCCTTCCATCATGGGTTTCTGTTCAACCTGCCCATAATCGGCCAGATCCTTCTCCACCCGTTCAAGAAGTTCCAAACCCAGTTCCCGGTGCGCATGCTCGCGTCCGCGGAACCGCATGGTGACCTTGGTCTTGTCCCCGTCTTCTAGGAAACGTATCAGGTTGCGCAGTTTTACCTGATAATCCCCCTCTCCCGTCCCTGGACGGAATTTGATCTCTTTGACATGAACCTGCTTTTGCTTCTTTTTTGCGGCCTGTTTCGTTTTCTTCAATTCAAACAGAAACTTGCCGTAATCCATTACGCGACAAACCGGGGGCTCCCCGTTTGGTACGATCTCAACAAGATCCAAACCTGCTTCCTGAGCGGCCCGTAAGGCCTCCTCGATTGAAACAACCCCAACTTGTTCACCATCGACTCCGATGAGTCGGACTTTGACAGCCGTGATGTCATCGTTTAAACGGTGCTTTTTAACAGCAGCGATAGCCGGTTCCTCCAAAAAGTTCAAACCCCAAAAGTAGAAAAAGCACCGGCCATACCAGTGCTTTTACACTCAATTCACACGTTTCCGTACATCCGCGCGCATCCGCTCGATGAAGTCTTCCAGGGGCATGGAACCCAGATCCTCACCGCTGCGGGTACGTACTGCAACGCTACCCTCTTCCATCTCCCGGTCACCCAGGATCAGCAGATACGGGATACGCATCAACGTGTGCTCGCGGATTTTAAAGCCAATCTTCTCATTTCTCAAGTCCGATTCCACCCGGAAACCGTTGTCCCGCAAGGATTTGAGACATTTATCCAGATAATCGGCCTGTCGATCGGTGATATTCATCACAACCGCCTGCACCGGAGCCAGCCAGACGGGGAGCGCCCCGGCATAGTGCTCGATGAGGATACCGATGAAACGTTCCAGGGATCCCAGGATCGCCCGGTGCAGCATCACCGGGACCTGTTTGCTGTTGTCCTCCGCGATATAGGAGGCCCCCAGGCGCTCCGGCATGGAGAAATCGAGCTGAATGGTACCGAGTTGCCAGACCCGCCCGAGGCAGTCCTTGAGCGAGAATTCGATCTTGGGGCCATAAAACGCCCCTTCACCGGGTTGCAGCTCCCAGTCGAGTCCCTGCTGATTGAGTGCGTCTTCCAGGGCCTTCTCCGCCTTGTCCCAGACCTCGTCGGAACCGACCCGTTTCTCCGGACGGGTGGAGAGCTTGACCAGAACCTCTTCGAAACCGAAGTCCTTGTAGACCTCGAACAGCAGCTGATTGAACGCCAGCACTTCCGAGAGAATCTGGTCTTCGGTACAGAAGATGTGCGCATCGTCCTGGACGAAATTGCGCACCCGCATCAGGCCGTGCAGGGTCCCCGAGGGTTCGTTGCGATGACAAGAACCGAACTCCGCCAGACGCAGGGGCAGATCCCGGTAGCTCTTCAGGCCGTGGTTGTAGATCTGGATGTGCGCCGGACAGTTCATCGGCTTGATAGCATAGACCCGGTCATCGGTCTCGGTGACGAAGATGTCGTCGCGAAACTTCTCCCAGTGCCCGGATTTCTCCCACAGGCTGCGATCGATGACCTGGGGGGTGTGCACCTCCTGATAACCGTGGTCTTTCAGTTTGTCACGGATGTACTGCTGGATGGTGATATAGATCCGCCAGCCCTTGTCGTGCCAGAACGCCATGCCCGGAGCCTCTTCCTGGGTGTGGAAGAGATCCATCGCCTTACCGATTTTGCGGTGATCCCGTTTCTCGGCCTCTTCGAGACGGTGCAGGTAGGCATTCAGCTCCTTCTTGTCCCGCCAGGCCGTACCGTAGATACGCTGCAGCATCTCGTTGTTCGAGTCGCCCCGCCAGTAGGCTCCGGCCACCTTCATCAGCTTGAAGCCCTTGCCGAGCCTCCCGGTACTGGGCAGATGCGGTCCCCGGCAGACATCGAACCAGTCACCCTGGCGATACACTGAAACCTCTTCCCCTTCGGGAATGAACTCGCGGATGATCTCCACCTTGTATTTTTCACCGATCCCCTCGAAGGTCTGCATCGCCTCGTCCCGATCCCATACCTCGCGCTGGATCGGCAGATCCCGCTTGACGATCTCGTGCATACGCTGTTCTATCTTCGCAAGATCATCGGGGGTAAAGGGTTCGCTGCGCGCGAAATCATAGTAGAAACCATCCTCGATGGCCGGACCGATGGTGACCTGGGTACCGGGATAGAGTTCCTGGACAGCCTGCGCCATGACATGAGCGGCATCGTGGCGCATCAACGGCAGGGCCTCGTCATCGCGACTGGTGATGATCGAGAGATCACTGTCCTGTTCAATCAGGTGGGAGGTGTCGACCAGATTACCGTTCACAAGACCCGCCATGGCTGCCTTGGCCAGGCCGGGACCGATGGCGCTGGCGACATCCATCACCGTCACCGCCTGGTCAAATGCGCGTTGGGAACCGTCGGGAAGCGAAATAACAGGCATAACTACATTTCCTCATCAGTGGTGGCCCATACGAGAGGCCACTTGAAAACAAAAAAAGCCGGCGAAGCGGGCCGGCTCGGCGAGAGGGTTGCGGCTGACACACGGAGTCAGTCGGGAACGGGCCTTTGACAGATGGCCCAATAGCGCCTTATAACCGCACATATTCAACGGGTTATCAGGCGCTCTTTAAGGAACGAGGAGTCTAATACGCCCTACTCTGCAAGTCAAAACCTGACAAGGCACCTCCACTTGTAAAAAATATCCTGATTACCCACTTTACTCAGCCAGTGGATCAGTCTCCAACAGCAGTTTTGAGTGTTGAGTTTTTAGTTTTGAGTGGATGAGTTCGCTGCGCTCACAGGTTTTTTTATGCCTCCTCTCCCGCGAAGGAGGGTGTTGCAATAGGCGGAAACAATGAATTTTCTGGATGCGATCCTTAGCGCCCCCAGCCCGCTGCGCGAACACCCATCTGAAAGCAACCGAGTGCATTCATCAAGCGGACGCGATCGTGTTAAGTCAGCGTGAGAGGGCATCAAGACCGAAGCTTCTCGTTCCCACGCTCCGCGTGGGAACGCAGACCGGGGTATGGATCACTCAGCAAGGCTGATCGTCACAACAGGCTTAGTAGGCATTCCCACGCAGAGCGTGGGAACGAGGAAGTACACCCAACTCTGCAAGTCAAAACCTGGCATTGGACAATCAGTTGTCCGCATAATCGACGGAGATCCTGAAAAAATCGTCTGTCAACGTCATGAAGGCGTTGATCAGGCTTGGATCGAAATGGCTGCCCGATGCCTCATGGATCACCTTTACCGCGTATTCATGGGGATAGGGATCCTTGTAAACCCGCCGGTTGATCAACGCATCGTATACATCGGCAATCGCCATCAGGCGTCCGGAAATCGGAATCGCATCCCCTTTGAGTCCCTGGGGATAGCCACTGCCGTCCCAGTGCTCGTGGTGGCTGTAGGCGATCTCCCTGGCCATGACCAGGAAATCGGTACTGCCCAGAACCTGTTCGGCGCGCAACAGGGCATCGTGGCCGTAGCGGGCGTGCTGCTTCATCATCTCCCACTCTTCCGGGTCAAGTTTCCCAGGTTTGAGCAGAATCCGGTCCGGTACGCCAACCTTGCCGATGTCATGCAATGCCGAGGTCTTGTAGAGCAGTTCGATGGTGTGATCGTCAAGATAGTCGGCATACAGCCCCATCTCTTTCAATCTGTGCGCCAGACTAAGAATGTAGTTCTGGGTGCGCAGGATGTGCTTACCGGTTTCGGTGTCCCGAGTCTCCGCCAGGGAGGCCATGCAGTAGATCGCCACGTCTTTCGTGCGGCTGAGT
Organism: Candidatus Thiodiazotropha sp.; assembly: GCA_050291245.1. Lineage (GTDB taxonomy): Bacteria > Pseudomonadota > Gammaproteobacteria > Chromatiales > Chromatiaceae > Thiodiazotropha. The sequence goes on from JBNKJP010000033.1 coordinate 79,450, forward strand.
TCATCGGTGCGCTCACGTACCTTGGTTTCGAGTTCGAAGTTGCGGTTGGCCAGTTGCGCCCGGGCCTGGTTGAGGGCGATGTGGGTGTTCACCCGGGCCTGCACGATCGGTGGACTCATGGGTTTTGAGATGTAGTCCACCGCCCCCAGTTCGAATCCCCTGAGTTCGTCCGCCACTTCGCTCTTGATGGTGAGAAAGATGACCGGGATATCCCGGGTCTGGGGATTCGCCTTGAGCTTCTCGCAGACCTGATAGCCATCCATATCGGGCATCAGGATATCCAACAGTATCAGGTCGGGGCGTGGATCCGAGGCAGCGCGGCGCAGTGCCTGTTCACCATCCTTTGCCACCACGATCTTGTACTGATCCTGAAGTAATTCCATCAGTACATCGAGATAGAATTTCTCGTCATCAACAATCAGTATCTTCGGTCTTTCAAGGGTCATTCCGATGGTTCCTTTAGGGTTTCTTTCAGGCGACTCAACATGACCAGGGCGTCATCGAAATCGTAGCCGTTGATCAACTCGGTCATCCGACTGAAGATGCGCTGAGCCGCTTCATCAGGTAGTTTTACCTCGATCGCGGACAGCAGGTTACGGGCTTCCGGATCACCCTCTTCCAAGGCTTCAGTCAGCCGCTCGAGCAGTGACACCACATCCTCGGTATTCGTTTCAGGTTCCGCCAGGTCATCCGCTTGTCCCGCGATCACACGGTCATTGTCAAGCTGTGTCAGCGAACTGATGAAGGTATCGAAACGCTGGGCAAAAGTCTTGAAGGCATCTCCATCCAACAAACCCTCCTTGCCTTCCAGCAACTGGGACTCCAGGGTTCTGGCCGCCTGTTGCAGTTCAAGTCCGCCCAGATTACCCGAGACGCCTTGCAATGTATGTAACTCCCGACGCGCATCATCCTGCTCATCGTGCATCAATAGATCCTGAAAGCGCTGTAACGAATGACGATGATGGGTTAAAAAGTCCGCCAGCAACCGGGCGAACAGTTTGCGATTGCCGCCGATGCGTTCAAGACCCCAGGCGAGATTGATACCGGGAAGAGTATCCGGAAAGCTCGGCTGTTGATCAGCCGTGGGTGTGCTGACCGCTGGTGGCGGTTCATCGCCGGTCTCCAGCCAGTTCTGCAGGGTCGCGTGCAGACGGGCCGGCTCGATCGGTTTGGCAATATGGTCGTTCATCCCGGCCTCGAGACATTTTTCGCGGTCGCCACTCATCGCATGGGCGGTCATCGCGATTACCGGTAAACCGTTGAACTTCTCCTCGGCGCGAATGCGTCGTACCGCCTCGTAGCCATCCATACCCGGCATCTGGATATCCATCAACACCAGATCGAAGCTTCGGTCATGCAACAGTTCCAGTGCCTGATACCCGTCTCCCGCTATACTGACTTCCACGCCCATCAGTTGCAGTATCTCTTGGGCGACCTGCTGGTTGATCGGGTTGTCCTCAACCAGCAGAACCTGACCCTGCAGGGGTTGCAGTTTCATACTGCTTGAGCGCTGCCTGGACTCCGCGGTGAGTTCCTGATTGAACGATTGCATGATCGCATCGAACAACACCGAAGGACTGACCGGTTTAATGAGAAACCCATCCAATCCGGCATCCTGGGCAGACTGCATGACCTCTTCACGCCCGAAGGCGGTTACCAGCATGACCACCGGCTTGTGGCTCAGCTGCAATTCCGATTTGATCATACGCCCTGCCTCGACCCCATCCAAACCGGGCAATCGCCAGTCCATCAGCACCAGCTGAAAGGGTTTGTGCTGTTTGTCGGCCTCTTCGATCTGGCCGAGCGCCTGCTCGGCGCGGCCTACCGTGGTCACACTGAAGGTAAAGGATTCCAACATCTCGCCGAGGATCTGCAACGCCATGGCATTGTCATCCACCACCAGGGCGCGCAGTCCGCGCAGTCCGGGAGCCGGCAACCAGGAACGCTCCGCTTGCTGGCGAGGCAAAACAAAGGGCAAGACAAACGAAAACCGGCTGCCCCGGTCCGGTGTGCTGTCAACTTCGAGATGCCCTCCCATCAGATGCACGAGTTGCTGACTGATGTTCAAGCCAAGCCCGCTGCCCCCGTAACGTCTCGTGGTGGATCCGTCGAGCTGGGTGAAGGCATCGAACAAACGCTCGACCTGGTCCTGCGGTATACCGATTCCCGTGTCCTCAACACTGAATTTCAGGCGTACCTGCTCGGCCTCCCGCTCGATCTCACTCACCAGGATGGTCACCTCACCCGTTTCGGTAAATTTGATGGCGTTGGATACCAGGTTGACCAACACCTGCCCCAGACGCAGGGGATCCCCGACCAGGTTGTCCGGCACCTGCAGATCCTGCTGAAGCAGGAGTTCCAGGCCTTTCTCCTCGGCGCGGATGGCATTGATACTCAAAAGGTTGTCCAACACCTCGCCGAGGGAAAACGGAACCTGTTCGACATCCAGTTTTCCGGCCTCGATCTTGGAGAAATCGAGCACATCATTGATCACGTTCAGCAGTGCGTTCGCCGAGATCTGGATCTTTTCGATGTAGTGCTTTTGCCGTTGCGACAATTCGGTCTGCATCACCAGATGACCAAAACCGACTATCGCATTCATCGGGGTGCGGATTTCATGGCTCATGTTGGCCAGAAAATAGCTCTTGAACTGATTGGCCTGGTCCGCTTCCGCCTTGGCGGCAGCAAGCGCCCGCTTCTGCCTGCGGGTCTGGGCCAGCCACAGAAAACTCAGCAGTAACAGAACCGCCGCGCCGGCGACGACCCGCCACAGCAGTGTGTAGTTCACCTCGACCTCGTAACGTATCGCGAGGGATTCCTGACGCATTGCGCGACGTTCGTCCTCCCCGATGGAGGCCAGGGCTTTCTCCAGAATAGCGAACAGTTCGGGACTGTCCTTGCGCACACCGATGGAGAGTGCATTGGTATAGGGTGTTGGGGCGGCGACCTTGAGATTACCCAGCCCGAGCCGATCGATCAGGAAACTGCCGATCGTGAGATTGCCCACATAGGCATCCGCCTTGCCCGATGCCACGGCTCTGAGCGCATGTTCCGCAGTAGCATAGGGGAACAGATCAAGATCGGGTCGATCCCGCTTCAGATTCTCTTCGACCATATAGTTTTTCACCACCGCGACCCGTTGCCCTTTGAGCTCCGGCAATCCGGTCAGCAAGGGACTGTTCTTCCGATTGAAGATCATGATGGGAGACTGCAGATAAGGGCTGGTGAAATTCAGATAGCGCAAACGCTCCGGAGAGGAACTGATCGCGGGCAGGACGTCGATCTCGCCGGCCTCCGCCTTGTGCATCACCTGTTGCCAGGTCAGGTTGGTGTCTACCACCATCTCAAGCCCGAGCATCTCGGTCAGGTGTTGCATGAAGCGAAAGGAGATTCCCCGGTACTGTCCGTCCAGTGTGGCATATTCGATGGGTTCCCAATCAGGGTCGATGCCGATCCGAATCCTCGGATGCTCCTCCAGCCATGACCACTCCTTGACGCTCAGATCAAGGTTGAGCGAGGCGTCGTTTGATGAGGAATCGTCGGACTGATTCAGGGTGATCCAGTGACGCCGTATTTGGCGGTACTCCTCTTCGGTGATGCTGTTCAGCCCCTTTTGCAGAATGTCCCGCAGTTCAGGCCAGTCATTACGGGTTGCCATGGACAGGATGCTGGGACGATCGTAAATGCCGGAAATCCGTAAATTGCTGATTTCACCCCGTTCCATCCAGTATCCGGCCACTGCGATACTGAGAATGGTGGCGTCAGCGGTGCCATCAGACACCTTCAGCAGCGTGGTGGGAATATCCGCCACCTCGAGGATGTGGATATCGGGGTGTTTCTCCTCCAATATGGTCGCAATGGAGTAGCCAAGGGGTAACGCCAGACGCTTACCCGCCAGCTTCGCCTCGGTATTCAAATCCTCCCGTACGCCCCGGGTAATGATGACCCTGCGGGACAAAAAATAGGGATCGGTGAACAGCAGATGCTTTTCTCTTTCCGCGTTCCGATTGATCATTGGCAGCACGTCCACCTGCTTGGTATATCCAAGCTGTACGGAAGTGTCCCAATCGGGCGTAGGCACCAAACGGAACTCCAACCCCAGCCGACGCCCCAGCAGATTGAGAAAATCGGCGGAGATACCCTGGTAACGTTGTTGCTCGTCTATGAACTCATAGGGGGCGAATTGCGGATCCACAGCGATCCGTATATGGGGATGCTGCTTGATCCAGTTCCGCTCGGTTTCGGTTAACCCCACCCTGTCGAACCGGGGTAAGAACTGACTGTAGTCCACATTCGCCCCCAGCCAGCGCCCCAGAATCCTCTTCATGTCTTCCTGGGTCAGGAGGTCAAGACCCTGTTCAATGCTCTCCAAAAGCGCGCCCCGAGACTTCAAGACCGCGACGCGCAATTCCGCCTGATAAAGATCGCTCGCCCAGGGTATAAAATCCCCCCGCCTGCCCTGACGTAACAGAATGATTTCAGTGGAAGGCCGATCCGCGATGAAACCCTGGATCTCCCCTTTGTCGAGGGCCTTGATCATACTGGGTATGTTTTCATGGATTACCGGCTCGGCCCGGGGGAATAGCTCACGGAACAAGCCCTCCGGCGGGGGGCCCAGAACCCCGATACGCAGCCCCTGAAAACCCGCTAAACCCTTCGAGAGATCCTGGTTGGATCGGAAATAGAGTGTCGCGGGCACACTGAGATAGGGTTTGGAAAATGCCAGCCACTCACTGCGTTGCGATGAGCTGAACAGTCCCATGTGGAAATCGGCTCGTCCCGCTTTGACGTCCTCCAGGGAGTCCATCAGATTCGAGAGCCGAAAGCGGATGGGGTGGCCGCTTTGCCGGGCCCACAACGCCCAGATATCCACTCCGATTCCGGTTGGCTGTCCGGCACCGTCCAATTGACTGAAGGGGGGAAGATTCTTGCTGCCCGCGATGATCAGGGAGCCCTCCCGGCCCGGGGTTTCACTGTCTGCGGGGGCGACCTGTGTCTGGGATTGATCAGGTGTTGTCGCCCCGGCCAATGCGCACCAGGACGAGATCCCGGTGAGTATCAGAACACGGAGCAAATGGACAACAATTCTGAACACGGTGATCGTTCCCTGAACTGACCTATCCACCCACCTGCCAGCGGCAAGGATCAGATTTCCCTTTCAGTGATGTGTGATGCACGGTGTTCCGCTCCTCCTCACCTGAGGTGACGCCACAGCCGGTTCACCCCGAGAGGAGGGTGTACAGAATGTGCCATGATTTTTCTACAATTTAAGGCGTGTTTACCCCAGAAAGCCAGTTTCTGTTCAGTGCATCTTGATTCAGGTCAGGACGCCGGCCAGTATTCCGTGGCAATGCCTTCACCCAGATCAGCTTCCACAAGCCGATCCCGGACTTCAAGTAATTTTTCCAGCAAGGCGGGTTCGGCCTTTTCGTAGGCCTCCGTATCCGGCACCCGTTTGACCACCACGCCGAGCAACTCGGTAATCGCATTGCCAATGGAATTCTGGCTGATGGTTACGATCAGCTTACCCTCTTCGTTGCGGTAGATAAGCTGTTTAAAGGCGGGCTGCCAACGGATCGAATTGGCGTATTTCGCATCGATGATGCAACGCTCGCGCACCTTCTTCGCGGTGCCCAGAAAGTCGTTATTGAACAGCAGCACCGACTCCACCTGGTCCGGGTAGTGGACATCCTTCGGCATGGGGGCGTTACGGGTCGAAACCTGGCTGAAAAAGGTGCGGTAGAAGTCGATAAAACCCTCCAGAATGGCATCGTATTCATGCCAGAAGCGGATATTCTTCAAGGCATGTTCCCCGCCACGGATCTCCCAACAGGGCAGTCCCTGAGGATAGCCGGTCAAACGGATCCCGGACTCGTCGGAACTGATACTCTTGAGCACCTTGAGATCCAGGGCCTTTTCGAAAAATTCCCGGTACACATCCCGCATGTAAGCCTGGAACAGGCTGTGCTGGCCGCCGTCGGTGAGGTTGGGATTGTCCGGATTGGCGATCTCGGCTTTACGCAGCTGATCCATGGGAAACACGATGAAATGGTTGTGCAGCATGCGAATGCTGGGCACCCCCGGGGATGTCAGGGGCCAGGTGGCGTCCAGGCTCGCCTCCCCGGCCAGCACCAGGTGTTCGTTGGGATCGGGATAGCGCTCCAGCATGTACTCGATGATGATCTGGTTCATGCGGTTCCAGGCATGACGGACCTGAACCGGCACCTGGGTCCGCCGCACCGGCCGGCCCAGTGGGTTGAGGATCACCTTGGATGTGTTATAGATGATCGAGGTATCGAATTCCGTACTGTGGCCGAGGGCCTTGCGGTAGAGCAGCAGATTTTCCGGGTTTACCAGCAAGCCGTTGTTGTGCACCAGATCGTTGAGATTTTCCGTACTGTTGAAAAACTCATTGGGTTTCATACCTTCCGGCACTTCCAATGGGATGGGACGAAAGGGGGTGGTGATCTCACGTGGACCGTACTTCATTGAAAAACCTCCTGCTGATGAAGTGGACCGGACTCAATGGCATGAAACCCTAAATCAGGCCAAGGCATGAAAGCAAAACGATCGCTCCTATGGGGCCATTACTTCTCCGCATACCCTCATGAACGGGACAAATAGTTCTCCCGAACCCAGTTTGAAATTAAGTGCCATTCGGCACGAACTCAGAGACTGTGAGATTCGTCTTCTCCCAGGAAGACCGGTATATCCCGACGGTAGCGGCGCATCACCAGGTTGGCCAGCAGACCGGTCCAGCCGGTCTGGTGGGCGGCGCCAAGCCCCTGCCCGGTCTCCGCATGGAAGTATTCATAGAAGAGATTGAGGTGTTGCCAACCCTCATCGGTCTGAAAGGGACTGTCCCGTCGCAGGGCGGGTATGCAGCCCTCGTCGTCCCGGCGGTAGAGGTCGACCAGGCGATCCGCGATCAGGCTGGCGATCTCCAGTAAAGTGCGGGACTCGCCGGGCAGACAGGGTACATGAAACTTGAAACGATCCCCAAGAAAGCGGTGATATTTCTCCAGGGCCTGCACCAGGGCATAGTTGGTGGGCAGCCAGACCGGTCCCCGCCAGTTAGAATTTCCGCCAAACAACCCGCTTTCCGACTCTCCCGGAACATAGCGTATCCGGGTATGCCCGATGCCGGGCAGGTCCCCCAGGTCCTGGAGATGTTCATGCTGCTTGCTGAGACTTCGCACACCGTAGGGCGAAAGAAACTCATCTTCATGCAGCAGGCGATTGAGGATACGCGGCAACATGGAGTGATCAACCAGGGCCAGCAGATGCTCGCCCTGTTCGTTCTCCCACTCCGGACAGGCACAGACGTAACTGCCCTGAAACAGCCCCAGTTTGTGTTCCCGGAGAATCTCCCGGAAACGCGGCACGCCCTGCAGCAATCGGCGATCGACCACCTCGGTGGCGAACAGGGGAATCAGACCGACCCAGGAGTAGACGTCGATACGGTGATGGGAACCGTCCGGTGCGATCAGCAGGTCCTTGAAAAAACCGGTGTCCGGATCCCACAGGGAGGGACCGTGTTCTCCTCCGCCGCTGATCGCCTTGGCGATGGCGAGAAACTGCTTGTAACTCTGGATGGCGATGTTTTCATAGTCGGAATCCTCGACCGCGAGTTCCAGGGCCATCATGGTCATGTTGAGGGCGAACATCGCCATCCAGCCGGTGGCGTCCGCCTGTTTCAGGGTGTAGCCCGGCGGCAGGGGTCTGGATCGGTCATAGACCGAGATGTTATCCAATCCGAGAAAGCCCCCTTCGAACAGATTCTGACCGAAGACGTCCTTGCGGTTGATCCACCAGGCATAGTTGAGCAGCAGTTTGTGGAACACCCGCTGCAGGAAGCGCCGGTCGCCCTGCCCGGTCTGCATGCGCCGGGCGCGAAAAACCTTGAGCGCCGCCCAGGCATGCACCGGCGGGTTCACATCGCTGAAAGACCATTCATAGGCCGGGATCTGGCCATTGGGATGCAGATAGTCCTCCCCCAGCAGCAGTTCCAGCTGCCCTTGGGCGAAATCCACGTCCACCAAGGCCAGCGCCACCGTATGAAAAGCCAAGTCCCAGGCGGCGAACCAGGGGTACTCCCAGGTATCCGGCATGCTCAGGACATGGGATGCCTTGAAATGGCGCCATTGGGCGTTGCGCCCGGACTTGCGTTCCTCAGGCGGGGGGTGCCGATCCCCGTTCAGCCACTGCGATACGTCATAATGAAAATACTGTTTGTTCCAGATCATCCCCGCCAGGGCCTGACGCATGATCCGGTGATCCTCGAGATCGGCCTCGGGCAACAGTTCATCGTAGAACATATCCGCCTCGGAGCGGCGCAGCGCCAATACCCGTTCAATCTCGGCGAAGGGCCGATCCAGGGCCTTTGCACTAAGCACCAGATTGACCTGATGGGTCTCACCCGCGGCGATCCGCAAACGGTAGCAGGCACCGAACTTGGTGCCTCGAGCCTGCGGATTTACCGCTCCTTGTTCTCCCGAGACAATATAGCGGTGAAACCCATCCTTGACGTAGGGAGTTGCCGTGGGCACCCCCCACAGACGCTGGGTGTTGGTTTCGTTTTCCGTGAACAGCAATTCGACCTGTTGTTCCCCGTAGAGATGGTACGCCCCCAACTCCGGGTGATCCGCCCGGATGCACCAATGGGCTCCGATGGGAGGATCGATTCTTGAAAGCTGCGGCCTAGCCGGTTGTTGGTCCGGGCTCCATGACCAGGTATTGCGAAACCACAGTTGGGGGATGAGATGCAGTTCCGCCGGCCGGTCGCTGCAATTGCGTACCTGAATACGGATCTTGAGCCGATCCGGCGCCGCCTTGGCGTAGCAGACATCCACGTCCCAATAGCGGCGCTCATCGAACACCCCGCTGTCAAGCAGATTGAAGGAAGGATCGCGACGCTTGCGGGTTCGGTTCTCATCCACCAGGGTCTGGTAGGGATAGGCATTCTGGGGATATTTGTAGAGGTAGCGCAACCAGCTGTGACTCGGGGTTGCGTCGGTATAGAAGTAGTATTCTTTGACATCCTCGCCCCGGTTGCCCTGGTTACCGGTCAGACCGAAGGCACGTTCCTTGAGAAAGGGATCCCGTCCGTTCCACAGGGCGAGTGAAAAACAGAGGCGTTGTTGTTCGTCGCACAAACCGGCCAGGCCATCCTCACTCCAGCGATAGGCCCGGGAACGCGCCTGATCATGAGCGAAGTACTCCCAGGCCGATCCGTGCGAACTGTAATCCTCCCGCACCGTGCCCCAGGCACGTTCGGCGAGATAGGGCCCCCAGAGTCGCCAGTTCGCCACACCCCGGGACTGCTCCTCCAGTCGGCTGCGTTCATCACCCGGAGTTCGTGGAGTGGCAGGGTTCACTCGGAGACCTGTCGCTCTGAGGCCAGAACCCGTTGCAGACGCACCCAGGCCTGCAGGGTGCAGGCTACCGACCAGGCTTGGGCAGGGGTGCCTTTCGGAGCGTGTGGCGGGTCGGCATCGAAAATTTCGCTGAGGGTGCCCAAACCCCCATGACGCAGATGGTCCGCCAGGGGTTCCAGGCGTCCCAGGGCGGAACGGGCGTCACCGGTGACCCGGTATTCCGCCCAGGCGTAGTGGCCCAGCAGCCAGGCCCAGACCGTACCCTGATGATAGGCGCCGTCCCGGTCGGCCACCCCGCCCCGGTAGTGGTGACGGTAGTCCTTGTCCCGGGGACTCAGGGATCGCAGTCCGTAGGAGGTCAGCAGTTCACGACCGCACTGGGTCAGAACCCCGGGCCAGTGTTGCGGATCCAGAGGCGAATGCTCCAGACTGAGGGCCAGGATCTGGTTGGGTCGCACCCGGGCATCGTCGCCTTGGGGAGTGTCGAGCACATCGCACAGCCCCCCATTGGCTTGACACCGAAAACGTTGAAACCCCTCACGCACCCACTCGGCAAGCTCCCAATAGACGCGCATGGGTTGATCCAAGCGTTGCGCAAAGGTCTGCATACAGCACAGGGCGTGATACCAGAGGGCATTCACCTCCACCGGTTTTCCGATGCGCGGCGTGACCACCCAATTACCCACCTTGGCATCCATCCAGGTGAGCTGGGTACCCGCTTCACCGGCATGCAGCAGGGCGTCCCGGGAATCCATTCCGATGCCGTACCGGGTTCCCTTGCAATAAGCGTCGATGATGGCCTGCAGAACCGGAAAGACCTGTTGCAGCGCCTCGGGATCATCCCGGGCTTCCAGATAGGCGCGCCAGGCTTCGAAATACCACAGAGTGGCATCCACACTGTTGTACGCCGGAGGCTCTTCCCCCTGACCCAGCTGATTGGGTAGTTGCCCTTCATCCACCAGATCCGCATAGCTCATGAGTATCCCCCGAGCCCGCTCCAGCTGACCACTGATCAGGGTCAGGCCCGGCAGTGCGATCATGGTGTCGCGACCCCAATCCGCAAACCAGGGATAGCCGGCGATCACCGATGACCGGGTGGCGCCACCCGGCAGTGGTTGCAGGATCGGAAAATCATCCGCGGCCAGAAGCAACTGGCGCACCCACTCCGGAGCCTGATCGAACACCGGTTGATCCGGAGGATGACTCAGAAGGTTCTCGCGTTGCAGATAGGCCTGCATGGAGGCAGGCAGATCAAAGTCATGATGGGGGTCGAGAGAGAGGGCGAAACCGGCCCATTGGCCCGGTTCCAGGGTATAAACCAAGCGTCCGATGGAGAGATTGTTGTCAATGTCCGGTAATCCCCGCTCGGTTTCACAGGCCAGTAGAAATCCCTCGTGCCAGTGCTGCTGGGGCTCAAAACCGGCGTGGGTGGTCTGCAGGTAAACCACCTCACCCTCAGGCCATTCAATCCGGGTCTGCCCCCGGTCTTGAGTGACCGTTGCCGTGGTGCCACTGACCGGTTGGTTGCCGTGATGATTGCGTCGGTTGGCAAGCAGGTTGACGGACAGGGCGATGGGTTGTGTCGCATCATAGCCACCCAGACAGCGGTAGGCCACGTAGGTGGTGCGACCCTCGGACGGCATCCAGATACGCATCTCCAGGCGGTGCTCACCACAGGCGAAGCACCAGCTGGGCATGCGTCCCAGGAGCCGAAAATGTTCGATGTGCCGATACCCGGCGGGTTCGATCACCTTGCCGTACCAGCGATTGGTGAACAGGGGCCAGCTATGGCCGGCGATCGTCAGGGTCGCGTCCGCCTTGGCCATCAACAGCCGACGCGGTTGGCCAGGCTGTGCCGAGGCGATCAACAGGCCGTGATAGCGTCGGGTCAGACTGCCTGCCAGGGTGCCGCCCGCGTAACCGCCCTGCCCGTCGGTCAACCACCACTCACGCTGTTCCGCCTGATCAAGTGTTCCGCAGGTTTCCCGGCCGAAACGGATGGAATCGGGCACTTGGATACGCGCCTGCGAGGTATCCTGCCCGGACCCGGTCCCTTGCTTTGTCACGCCCTGTTTTCCTGACATCCGTTCCTCGATGTGTGCCTGCCGATACCCAACCAAAAAACCATTGGGATGGGTGTAATCAGCCTAAACAAATAGTATTTTTATTCCTATTTCCGAGATGTTATTCTCAACCCAAGGCTCTCGCGCCTTGAATTCTGTAATCACTTTCACAGATTAGGATTTAAACATTTAACGGAGTTCATATCCAAATGACATCCGGGAACCCTATTCCTCAACATCCGCACAGTAAAGTATTTAATCAATAGCCTAAGCCAAACACTTTTTAGGCCCTGACTCGGGCTGCACTACGGACTTGGATAACATGGAGTTAGTATGAAAACAAATTTGAGCGATGCCTTATACCCCCGGACAATGCTGTTGATTCTGGGGATCGCACTATCCGGCCCCTCGACTGCCGCGGACCCGACCTTTACGGCCATGGATTACCCCGCACCGGTCACCGACCGGATCATCATCAAGTATGCCAGCAGTGCCTCCGGCGATGAACTGCCCGACACCACGGCCAGTCTGCTGGGCGAGATGACCGGAGCCGACTCAACCCCGGTCAGACAGACCTTCAGCGGTGCCACGGTGATTCGACTCAGTGAGCCCCGCCCCCTGGAACAGGTCGAGGCCGTTGTCGAAAGCCTCAACCGGATCGATGGGGTCGAATACGCGGAGCCGGACATCCTCATGCACCCCCTGTTCACTCCGAATGACCCCCGGTACGCGGAACAGTGGCACTACTTCGAAACAGCGGGCGGCATTCGGCTGCCCCAGGCCTGGGACCAGACTCAGGGAGAGGGCGTGGTGGTGGCGGTGGTGGATACCGGCTATCAGCCCCATGCGGATCTGTCGGCCAACCTGCTGCCCGGTTACGACATGATCAGTGACGAGTATGTCGCCAACGACGGCGATGCCCGGGACGCGGACCCGACCGATCCCGGAGACTACGATCCAAGCTGTGGACACTACCTCAGCGGCTGGCACGGCACCCATGTGGCTGGCACCATCGCGGCGCTCACTAACAACGACCTTGGTGTCGCGGGCATCGCCTACCGGGCACGGGTGGTTCCGGTGCGGGTGTTGGGACGTTGTGGCGGTTACCTGTCGGATATCGCGGACGGGATTGCCTGGGCGGCTGGCGCCGACCTGCCGGATCTGCCGGTGAACGCCCATCCGGCCCAGGTGATCAACCTCAGTCTCGGCAGCAATACAGAGCGCTGCCCGGAGACCGTTCAGGAGGCCATCAACCTGGCCCGCAGTCGGGGAGCCAGCGTGGTGGCGGCCGCGGGCAACGAAACCCAGGACAGTGCCGGGATCTCTCCGGCCAATTGCAGTGGGGTGATTACCGTCGCCGCCTCTGATCGGGATGGGGCTCTGGCGGATTTTTCCAACTTCGGTGACAACGTGGACCTGGCCGCGCCGGGGGAGGAGATCCTTTCAACCCACAACGACGGCATCGTTATCGCCAATGGGGACAGCTACCGGTTCATGACCGGCACCAGCATGGCCGCCCCCCACGTCAGCGGCGTCGCCGCGCTCCTCTACAGTCTTGCTCCGGACATTACTCCGAACGAAGTGGAGCGCCTGCTCGTGAAAAACGCGCGAGACTATACCTCCCCCTGTTCGAATTGCGGTTCCGGTATCGTCGATGCGCAAGCCACCCTGGCATCGCTTCAGGTGTCGGAACCCGAACTGACCCTGCTCGCGAATGGGGTGCCGGCGACGGGACTTTCCGCGCAAACCGGCGAATCCCTGATGCTGGCGATCGATGTGCCGGAGGGTGCCACGAGCCTGACCATCCGCAGCACCGGGGGAAGCGGTGATGCGGATCTGCATGTGCGCTATGCCAGCAAACCGACCCTTAGCGAGTTCGATTGCCGTCCTTACCTTTACGGAAATAATGAACGCTGCACCATCCGGCCGGTCAATCCCGGCCGCTACTACATCATGTTAAATGCCTACTCGGACTTTGCCGGACTGACCCTGGTCGCGAGGTATCAGCTTGAAGCCCCGCAATCCTTACCCGGCAGGACCTTTGAAAACCTGCAAAGCTACCCGATCCCGGATGGCAGCCTGATCGGCGCACTCAGTCCTATAAGCGTCGATCGTGCGGGTCCATCGGAACAGGTCACCGTCACGGTCACGATACGCCACACCTACATCCGGGAACTGGCGGTCGACCTGATCGATCCGCACGGTACGATACACCACCTGAAGGGCTTCGGCGGCGGAGGGGTTGATCTGCTGGAAAGCTACACCCTGGATCTCGGCGATCTGCCCTCCGAGGGCGTTTGGCAACTGCGGGCCAGAGACCTGGGTACCCTGGGTAGTGGTGAGATCGAAAGCTGGCGGATCACCTTTCCCTGAGTAACCGGGTAAACACAACCCAAGGGGGAATGACACTTAACTTAAGCAAAAAGCCACCGTCATCCCGGCGTATACCGGAGGAGCGGTGCATGGATGCACCGTTTCAACGTTCCCACGCTCTGCGTGGGAACGAGAAACTTTCCTGGATTCCGGCATGCGCCGGAATGACGGAAACCTGTACCTGCCCAAGGGGGCATTTTATACCCCCCTCCGGTTCACCACTTTATGGTCATAATGCTCGCCAGAAAGCGAGCACAGCAAAGATCAGGAACACCCCGCCACTCAGCCGGTGAAGCATTGCCACAGGCAGACGTTGCAGCAGGGTTTTACCCAGTACTACACCCAATGCGGTAACACAGACCAACGCAAGGGTTGCTCCCAACCAAACCGCGAACGGCTGCCAGTTGACAGACATACCCACCACCGCTATTTGGGTTTTATCGCCAAATTCCGCGACCAAGATCATTATCAGTGTGGAGATGAACAACCGATGTCCCGGGATTGCTTCACTGAGCCCCGTTTCCGATTCAGGACGATAGCGCAAAGCCTGGAACCCAAACAGGGCAAACACCATCGCGACAACCAGACTCAAAAGCGTCTCGGGCAACCAGGTCACGGCAACAGCTCCGAATACGCTTGCCAGGGCGTTCAAAAGCGCGAAGGCCGCAATGGCGCCCCAGAATACCGGCCAGCCCCGATACCGGGCGGCCAGAGTCATGCAAACCAGTTGGCTTTTATCACCGATCTCGGCCAGGCCGACCAGGGAAAAGGAAGAGACGATAACTGAGAGAAATTCAGTGCTGGACATCGATCCTGGAGCGTGCAAAAAAAAAGCACTCGTAAAATCACGAGTGCTTTTGTATTTGGTAGGCGCGATTGGAGTCGAACCAACGACCTCTACCATGTCAAGGTAGCGCTCTAACCAACTGAGCTACGCGCCTGAAAGAAGGCGAATCATACAGGCACCGGCACCGGCATTGCAACCCCGGGAGAGAGGCCTCCCTGCCGCAGTCAAAATACCCGCAATCACGCCTCACAGGCGTAGCCGGGTCACCGTTCTCCGGTCAGCGGGACAAAACTCACCGGTAACAGGTTGGATGAGTGCACCTCGCCGGTGAGATCTTTCTGCAGCAGGATGAGATCCTGAGCATAGTAGCGGCGACCGACCGGAAGCACCAGACGCCCGCCCGGCGCAAGTTGCTCTACCAGAGGCCGGGGTATCTCCTCCGCCGCGGCCGTCACCATGATCGCATCGAACGGCGCCTCATCAGGCCACCCAAAGCAACCGTTGCCAATACGGTATTGGATATTCCCGTAACCCTCCTCCTCAAGTCGACATCGGGCCTGCGAGGCAAGCTCGGGGATGATTTCCATGGTGTATAAATGCTCGCATAACTCGGCCAGGACCGCGGTCTGATAACCGGAACCGGTACCCACTTCCAGGACCTTGTCCTGCGGTTTGAGTTCCAGCAGATCCGTCATTAACGCGACAATAAAGGGTTGGGATATGGTCTGTCCCTGACCGATTGGCAAAGGGCTGTTCTCATAGGCATGGTGACGGAAGCTCTGACCCACATACTCCTGCCTGGGTACACGGCTGATGGCGTCCAGTACATGGGCATCGAGTGTACATCGACCGGTCATGCGGCAGGCATAGTTGGTCTCGGCACGAATATCCCGCATCATTTCATCAAGATTCGGCATACAGAACGCGTTTCCCGGGTGTGGCCTTAGCGTACAACTGTCAGTTCTCCAGTGCCGTGATCAAATACCAGGGCTGACTGAAAATGAGACACTTTCAACTTAGGATATACCGCCGTAGCAATAAGGCAAAAAAAATACACCTCAAACCGTTGGGGCTATGCAATCAGACCCCGTTCCTGCAAATCGCGAATCTGATCCCGAACCCGGGCCGCCTCCTCGAATTCCAGGTTTTGCGCATGGCGGTACATCGCCTCTTCCAGCTGTTTGACCCGCTTGGCCATCTGTTTGGGCGTGAGACTGGCGTAGTCCCGTTCCTCTTCCGCAACCTTGGCGTACTTTCTGGGGCTCATCTGAGCACCCGGGTAGGCCCCCTCCATGATGTCCGCGATGGATTTGAGGATGGTTTTCGGGGTAATGCCATGGGTCTCGTTGTAGGTCTGCTGTTTTTCCCGCCGGCGTTGCGTTTCATCGATCGCCCGGCGCATGGATCCGGTGACCTGATCCGCATACAGAATCGCCTTGCCATGGGCATTGCGTGCCGCCCGGCCGATGGTCTGGATCAGTGACCCCTCGGAACGCAGAAACCCCTCCTTGTCCGCATCCAGTATCGCCACCAGAGAGACCTCGGGCATGTCCAGACCCTCCCGCAGCAGGTTGATGCCCACCAGCACGTCGAACTCGCCCAGACGCAGATCGCGGATGATCTCCACCCGTTCCACCGTGTCGATATCGGAATGCAGATAGCGCACCCGCACATCGTGATCCCCCAGGTAATCGGTCAGATCCTCCGCCATGCGCTTGGTCAGGGTGGTTACCAGCACCCGCTCCTGTTGCGCCACCCGGAGACGGATCTCGGACAACAGATCATCCACCTGAGTCAGTGCCGGTCGCACCTCGACTTCCGGATCCACCAATCCGGTGGGCCGCACCACTTGCTCGGCAATCGCCCCAGAGTGCTGGATTTCATAATCACGGGGGGTGGCGCTGACATAGATGGTCTGAGGTGAGCGGACCTCGAACTCCTCGAAACGCAACGGCCGGTTGTCCAGCGCGGAAGGCAGACGGAAGCCATACTCCACCAGGGTCTCCTTACGGGAACGGTCACCCCGGAACATACCGCCGAGCTGCGGCACCGTGACATGGCTCTCGTCGATCACCAGCAGGGCTCCTTGGGGCAGATAGTCGAACAGGGTCGGAGGGGGTTCTCCCGCCTTGCGCCCGGACAGGTAGCGGGAATAGTTTTCGATGCCGGAGCAATAACCCAACTCGTTGATCATCTCGATATCGAACAGAGTGCGTTGGCTGAGCCGCTGTGCCTCTACCAGTTTATGCGCCGATTCGAGTTGGGTCAGCCGCTCCCTAAGTTCTACCTTAATCTGTTCAACCGCCTCGAGCAGGGTCTCCCGAGGGGTTACGTAGTGACTCTTGGGAAAGATCGAATAGCGCGGCACCTTGCGCAATACCTGACCGGTCAGGGGATCGAAAACCGAGATCTGCTCGATTTCGTCATCGAACAGCTCCACCCGCACCGCCTCCGCATCGGACTCCGCCGGGTAAATATCGATCACCTCGCCGCGCACCCGGAAACTGGCTCGCTGCAAGGCCGCATCATTACGGGTGTATTGGAGCTCCGCCAAGCGGCGCAGGATGGCGCGCTGATCGATGACTTCGCCCCGGCTCAGATGCAGCATCATACCCAGGTAGGCCCTCGGGTCACCCAGACCG
The DNA here is from genome assembly GCA_050291245.1 of Candidatus Thiodiazotropha sp. GTDB lineage: Bacteria > Pseudomonadota > Gammaproteobacteria > Chromatiales > Chromatiaceae > Thiodiazotropha. The sequence continues at coordinate 96,692 of JBNKJP010000033.1, forward strand.
TAGATCGATGAGACGGTGGCGACGATGATGGCGTCTTCACGCTCCAACAGCGCCTTGGTGGCGGAGAGTCGCATCTGTTCGATGTGGTCATTGATCGAGGCGTCTTTCTCGATGAAGGTATCCGACGCGGGCACATAGGCCTCGGGCTGGTAGTAATCGTAATAGGAGACGAAGTACTCCACCGCATTATTGGGGAAAAACTCCTTGAACTCTCCATAGAGCTGCGCCGCCAGGGTCTTGTTGGGCGCCAGCACCAGAGTCGGCCGCTGGATTTCATGAATCACATTGGCGATGGTGAAGGTCTTGCCCGAGCCGGTTACCCCCAGCAGGGTCATGCCGGCCTCGCCGTCATGCAAGCCCTCCACCAGGCGACGGATGGCCTCGGGCTGATCACCCGAGGGTTCAAATTTCGAATTCAGTTGAAACACTTTGCTCATTGTTCTGGCGTATTGAGGGGCTCTGACATGGTACAGAATCTGTGACAGGGTACACTAGGTATTCTTCAACATGGATTAATTGGCTATTATGACATCCGCACCCCGTCATCATAGAATGACGCTTGAATCCAACGACTGTCGTTCAGCACCAGGAACCCGAAACCGCCATGAATTCACAACTTTCCAGTCGCGTAAAAGCCGTCAAACCTTCGCCGACGCTTGCCGTTACCGCCCGTGCCGCCGAGATGCGGGCTGCCGGTAAGGATGTCATCGGACTGGGCGCCGGCGAACCCGATTTCGATACCCCGGATCATATCAAGGCAGCCGCCATCCAGGCGATCAACGACGGTTTCACCAAGTACACTGCTGTGGACGGCACACCTGGCTTGAAGCAAGCAATTATTGACAAGTTCAAGCGTGACAACGGCTTCGACTACGCGGCTGATCAGATCCTTGTCTCCTGCGGCGGTAAACAGAGCTTCTACAATCTGGCGCAAGCGGTTTTGGATCCGGGCGACGAGGTCATTATTCCCGCGCCCTACTGGGTCTCCTACCCGGACATGTCGATCCTCGCCGGCGGCGTGCCGGTGCTGGTATCCGCGGGGGCCAGCCAGAACTTCAAGATCAGCGCCCAGCAACTGGCGGCGGCGATCACCGGCAAGACCAAGTTGTTTGTCATCAACAGTCCGTCCAATCCCACCGGCATGGCCTATACCCGGGAGGAACTCGCGGCACTGGGCGAAGTGCTGAAAGAACATCCCCGGGTGCTGATCGCCACGGACGACATGTACGAACACATCCTCTGGCCCGGCGCGAGTTTCGTTAACATCCTCAATGTCTGTCCCGAACTGAAGGAACGCACCCTGGTGCTCAACGGGGTTTCCAAGGCCTACTCCATGACCGGCTGGCGTATCGGTTATGCCGGCGGTCCGGTGGAGATCATCAAGGCGATGAAGAAAATCCAGTCCCAAAGCACCTCCAACCCCACTTCCATCTCCCAGGTTGCGGCCCAGGCTGCGCTGGAAGGTCCGCAGGCGTGCATCGGCGAAATGCTCAAAGCGTTCAAGGAACGCCACGACTATGTAGTCGCACGTCTCAACACCCTGCCCGGCATCGAGTGTCTGCCCAGTGACGGCACCTTCTACTGCTTCCCAAAGGTCGAGGAGGCGCTCAAGCACATCAATGGCGTGAACAACGACCTGGAGCTCTCTGAATACCTGATCACCGAGGCCGGCGTGGCCCTGGTACCGGGCACCGCCTTCGGCCTGGGCGGACATGTACGCATCTCCATCGCTACCAGCATGGAGAAACTCGAAAAGGCCCTCGACCGAATTGAATCGGTGCTCAAGCCTTGATAGATTGAACCTGGGTTGCACCTGCGCGCGACGTCCATCGGGTCACCGACCCGACGGATTCGCGTTACAGGTGGCTCATCTCCCCGCTCCATAAAGGCGTGCGATTGACCGTACGACCCGGGGCAGGGTTAAGCATTTCTATGGTGCCGAAGCGGATTTTGGCATCACTCACGGGTGCCGGATCGCGCCCGACAACCACTCCAGGGAGGGAGTACCATGTCTCGTACAGATTTTTTTCCGCGTTTCAAACACATCCACGGGATGACCCTGATCGAACTGATCACGACCCTGTCCCTGCTGGCCATCCTGGTCACGCTCGGTGTTCCGGGCCTGAAAACTCTGCTGGTAAAGACACAACAGGCCAGCCTGATCAACGGCTTCTCCAGCCTGTTTCACCAGGCCAGGGGCCTGGCGATCAGCGATGAGACACGCCAGATCCTGTGTCCCAGTGAAGACAACCGGACCTGTCTGCCCGGAAATGACTGGAGCCAGGGCCTGATCCAGGTAACAGACATCGATCAAAATGGTCAGGCGGACCCCGGCGAACCCGTCAGTGCATTGTTCAACGCCGAGACCGGCTCTGAAATCGAAGTCCATTCAAGCCCCTCCCGTACCCAGGTTCACTACCTGAGTGACGGTCGGCCCAGCGGATACAACCTCACCCTTGCCTTTTGTGATCCGAAAAACCGGGTGCCCGGTAAATACCTGATCGTGAACAATGTGGGGCGAATTCGCATCTCCGACCGGGTAGACAGGGACTCGACGGTTCGATGCGAGGAATGAAATTGTACGACTAACTATTGACGCTCAGGGTCTGTGTCATTATCATGCGCCCCTCTTAACTCATTCCCCGGTAGCTCAGTCGGTAGAGCGGGTGACTGTTAATCACTAGGTCGGCAGTTCGAGCCTGTCCCGGGGAGCCAAATAAATCAAGCACTTAGAGATTTCTCTAAGTGCTTTTTTTATGCCCATACGATGAGACATGTAAGCGCCGGACACGAAATGCATCTAACGGCCATATTGTTCAAAAATGAACAAGAAACATGGAAAGCAGTGGGCATTGGGAGCAATCTCCGGAAAACTGTCAGGCCCGCTGACAATAGCACTGTTCTATTTGTTAATAGTCCAGCCAGCATACCCCGTCACAGATTCTGTACCCTTCGGATCCGTCCCTGATACAAAACCGATACCGGGTGGAATCAGGCTTGAGCTTTCTTCTGAAAATAATGTCGGACTTGACCGATCGCCAGTCCCAGGAGGGTGGCGATACTCAGGGCTGTAACGGAAAATACGAAAACGGCTGACACCATGATCAAGATGGGTGCTACGTTCATGTTGATCTCCCTTGGGCACTCCGGATTGAAACCTTCGACAATCTCAACGAGCGATATTAGCAATTCGTGAAATTATTAAAAGTTGTAGTCCACATCAGAACGCGGCATTGGGACAAGAGAGTCAGCATTAATTGATCCAGATCAATTTATACCCATCGACTAGCCTTGACATAATTTCCTCGCTCGCAAGAATTAGGATCCGATAATGATACTGGCCGAGTCATGTAGAACACATGGATCGTCGACTTCGTCTGGCACTGTAGTCCCGTTTTTGGCAGCGTTTGGTGTATTAGCGTAATTAGCCTCTTCGTAGCGGTTGTGCATGTAACCCGCGAGGAAACCATCATGCTGTACACAGGGACACGATTCCCATACTGGATCATTGCGCTTCTTTTTAGCTTCTGCCTGTTCACCCCCGTTCAGGGCGCCGAGCCCGAATTGACCGTCCTGGGTGAAACCCCTCCCCCGGGATTCGACCCGGCGACGGGAAAACGCATTATTCCCAACGAACGCTGCCTGAAATGCCATGGGGATGTGCATGAGAAAACCGATACCCGGGATAACGGCAGCATCGTCGAGATCTACGCCGATCCGGAAACGCTTAAAGACAGTGTGCATGGCAAACGATCCTGTACCGATTGTCACGCCACCATCGACCGGGTGCCCCACCGCGAGGCACCGCAAGTCGTGGTGGGCTGCGTGGAGTGTCACCAGGAAACCTGGGACAAACACCGCAACGATCCCGGGGATAAATACAAACGTCTCGGGGTGGTGGCGAAGACGATCGACGCCTATTACGACTCCGTGCACGCCCGCCCGAACAAGCAGGACCAGTCGGTCACCAACGCCACCTGCTACGACTGCCATGACGCCCATAACATCGGCACCCTGGGCAGTCATCAACGGGCCGATCACCGCCTGAAGAATCCCGAGGTATGCGGGGAGTGCCATAAGAAACAACTCAAAGAGTACCGCGGTTCCGTACACGGGGTGGCTGTCCTCGAAGAGAAGGACAGTGATTCGGCGGTCTGCTCCGACTGCCACACCACCCACGCCATCGACGATCCCGAAACTGACAAGGCCAAACTGGCGATCACCAAGAACTGCGGTGACTGTCACGAAGAGGCCCAGCGCACCTATTTCGACTCCTATCATGGCCAGGTGCATCGCCTGGGCTACACCAACACCGCAAAATGCTACGACTGCCATGGGGGTCACACGGTTAAGGGCGAGGATGATCCGACCTCGGAGATCCACGCCAATAACCGTCTGGAAAACTGTAAGGTCTGCCATAAGGACGCGAATGAAAACTTCCTGACCTTCTGGCCCCACGGGGATGCGGATGACCGGGAGAACTATCCCGGGCTCTGGTTCTTCAAGAAATTCATGCAGATCCTGATCTTCTCCGTGATGGCGTTCTTCTGGGTGCATGTGATTATGTGGCTCTACCGCGAGGTCATGGATTACATCCAGGGAAAAGGTTTCATCGAGGATCTGAACAAACCGGACGTGGTCTATTTCCGGCGCTTTCCGGCGGTCTGGCGCTGGATCCACGGACTGTTCGCCGTCTCCACCATGAGCCTGATCCTCACCGGCACCACGCTGTTGTTCTCACACACCGACTGGGCCAAGGCGGTGGTGGTGTTCCTCGGCGGAACCGAAATGGAAGGCAAGATCCATCGCACCGCCGCGATCATCTGGCTGTCGATCTTTATCACCCACATGGCCATAGCGATCAGCAACATCTGGAGCAAACGCGCCACATTCAAGTGGTTCGGTAGCACCTCCATGCTGCCCAACTGGAAGGATTGGGACGACCTGAAAGGTATGTTCCGCTGGTTCATCGGCCGGGGTCCGCGCCCCGAGTTCAGCCACTGGACCTATTGGCAGAAATTCGACTACTGGGCGCCCTTCTGGGGTGCGGCGGTGATCGGTTCATCCGGCATCATGCTGTTCGCACCGGAGGCGACCGCAAAGATCCTGCCGGGCTGGATGTTCAACATTGCGACCCTGGTACACGCGGAAGAGGCTTTGCTGGCCGCGATCTTCCTCAACTCCGTGCACTTCTTCAACGTGCATTTCCGCCCGGAGCGTTTCCCGATGAGTACCACGATCTTCACCGGTGCCATACCCATTGAGGAGTTCAAGCACGATCACCGCCTCGAATACGAGCGGTTGCTCGAACAGGGGGAACTGGACAGCCATCTCGTCAGGCGCCCATCACGCCGCGCCGACCTGGCGGCCTCCTTCATTACCACTGTACTGATCATGACCGGACTGGGCCTGCTGACCCTGGTGCTGATCGGTTTGATGACCGCACCGGCTTAAACCGGGAGACCCGACGCATGAGAAACCTCAAACCCGTTACGTTACTGGCCTTGCTGGCGATGCTGCCCTCCTATGGTTTTACGGGGGAAAAACCGTCCGCTCAGGCCCTCGCCTTCACCTGTGCCGGTTGTCACGGCACCGACGGTTCCAGTGTCGGGCCCTCGAGCCCGACCCTCGCCGGTATGGACCCCGATGTCTTTATTGACGTGATGAAGGGCTATCGCAAGGACAAGCGCAATTCGACCATCATGAATCGTATCGCCAAGGCCTATGATGATGAGGCGCTTAAAGGCATGGCCTGGTACTTCGCCAAGCAGGAACAGCGTCTCAAACCGCAACAATTCGATCCGGCCCTGGCGGCGCGAGGCAAAACCCTGCATGAGAAGTATTGCGAAAAGTGTCATGAGAACGGGGGTGTGGCCGGCGATGCCGGAACCCTGGCGGGCCAATGGATGCCCTATCTCGAAAACAGCTTGTCGGATTACCTCAATGGTCTGAGGCCCTATCCGCGCAAGATGAAACGCAAAGTGGACGCCCTCGTCGAGGCGGAAGGCAGTGACGCGGTACCGGCCCTGATCCACTACTACGGCAGCCACCAGTAGTGGCGCAGGAGCGAACATAATGAGTAACTATAACCGCAGAGACTTTTTCCGCTGGTCTGCCGGCATGACCCTGGCCGGTGGCGTACTGGGCTTTCCCGGCCTGCTGCTGGCGGCGGCCCGTAAGGTGGTGGTTGTGGGTGGCGGTGTAGGCGGTTGTACCGCCGCCAAATATCTCCGAAAGCTTGATCCGGGTATCGAGGTCACACTGATCGAGCCCAAAAAGGCCTACACCTCCTGTTTCATGAGCAATGAGGTTTTAAGCGGTGATCGCACCCTGGAATCCATCACCTTTGGCTACGCGGGGCTCGAACGACAGGGCATAAAGGTCGTCCATGACCGGGTTAGCGCCATAGACGCCACGGCAAAGTCGGTGGCAACCGAAAGTGGCGACGCCTTCGGTTATGACGCCTGCATCGTTTCACCCGGAGTCGATTTCAAATGGGACGCGATCGAGGGATACGACGAGGCGGTGGCGGAGCAGATTCCACACGCCTGGTTCGCCGGCCCCCAGACCCTGACCCTGGCGAATCAGATCCGCGCCATGCCCGAGGGTGGTCGGGTGATCATCGTCGCGCCGCCCAATCCCTACAAGTGCCCACCCGGTCCCTACGAACGGGCGGCGCAGATCGCCATGTACTGCAAACACCACAAACCCAAGGCCAAGATCATCATCCTCGATCCGAAAGACGCGTTTTCGAAACAGGGGTTGTTTCGCCAGGGTTGGAGCCGTTACTACGGGTTTGGCACGGAAAACAGCATGATCGAATGGGTGGGTGCGGCAGGCGGCGGCACGGTGGAGGCACTCGATCCATCCACCCGCACCCTGATCGCGGAGATCGAGGATTTCCAGGGTGACGTCATCAACATCATCCCACCGCAGAAGGCGGGCAAGATTGCCCAGGTTTCGGACCTGGTCGATGGCGACTGGTGTCCGGTCGACAAACTCACCTTCGAGTCGACCCGCCACAAGGACGTTTATGTACTGGGTGACGCCTCGAACGCCGCCAAAATGCCCAAGTCGGCCTATGCCGCCAACTCCCAGGCCAAGGTCGCTGCGGCCGCCATCATCTCCCGTTTCAACGGTATCGAACCCCCTGATCCCACCTTCGTCAACACCTGCTACAGCATCCTTGGCGAGGAACATGGCATCTCAGTCGCGGCGGTCTATTCGCTGGATAAGGAGAGCAACACCATCCTCCCGATCAAGGATGCCGGCGGTCTGTCTCCCATGGATGCTTCGGACCTGCAGCGCAAGCGTGAAGTCAGCTATGCCCACAGCTGGTTCAAGAACCTGATCGATGACATGATGATGTAGCTGACAGAAGTGTGCTTGTATGGCTTTATTAACCCGGCAACCAAATAGATGACTTGCCTGTGGCCACATCCAATGGTCAAGAATGGCCGGCAAAAGCCACACAGTTGCGGCCTGAGTCTTTCGCTTGATAAAGCGCCTGGTCCGCCCTGACGAGTGCAGCATCCGTCGATACATCGACGGACTGCATCATGGCTATCCCGATACTGACGGTATAACAGATCTCAGTACCATTCAGATAGAGGGGTGAGTCGGCAACATGGGAGCATATGCGGTTCGCCATCTGGCTGGCCTGCTCAACGCTGGTATCAGGCAACAGGATGCTGAACTCCTCGCCGCCCAATCGTCCCAGCTTATCTACTTTGCGCGAGACCCGTCTGATCTCCTGCGCGAACTGTTTCAGCACCTCATCTCCTGCGGCGTGTCCATAGCGATCGTTGATGTATTTGAAATTGTCCAGATCGAGCATCAGCACGGCACAGCTTGAATCTGGATTTCGCTTGATTCTGTTGAGCTCGTATTCGAGTTCACTCAAAAACTGACGCCGGTTTGGTAAGCCTGTCAGGGCGTCGGTTGTGGCCTGGATTCTCAGCTCCTGTT
>JBNKJP010000034.1:0-16328 GCA_050291245.1 Candidatus Thiodiazotropha sp.
ACAGCAATCTGAAAAACAGTTTTCGCCAGATCGATACAGATAGTGGTAGTCTTTTTCATGGTATGGGCTCCTTTGTTTGCTTGACAACTTCCCCCTCACCAACCTTAGGGCTCGGTGGGGGAGGAGTCCATACCATTGAGAAAACGGCGCTCCGACCGTGAGAAGGCCTGCCGTAACACGATCACATGCACTAGTACAATCCCTAGTTACACAATCTGAGACTTTCCACTACATTGAACACGATTGACTTGTTGTATCCGTGATCTTGTAGGCGTGTTCTCCATGAAGTCTGTGCCCTCCTTTCAACTCAAAGCCCTTATCGTTGCCCGTAAACTTCCCTGCAGGCATGTCCCGGTTCGCAACATCGGACGCAACCGGCGACGCATGGATGAAAAACTGAAAAAACTCTCTGAGGAATACAGCGCGGAGCAACTCGGTCAAGGTCTGATCCGGCAGGTCAGCCTGCAGGTGGAAACCTTTCTGGATCAAAATCTACGGGACGGTTCCCTGCCCGAATTCCTGGAAGACGAACTCCTGCTCACCACCCGCGAGGAGTGCATTCCCCCTCACCAGGCAATCCACCCAGAGTGCCTGAGCAACTGTTCCGAGATCCTGGCTCCAACGGCTGACCCGGTCAAATCGGCGGACACCGAAGCAACGGATCCAGCGGAGGAAATCGAACAGGAACTCCAAGATGTTGAATCCACACCGATCGAACCCGGCATTTCCTGCGATGGCATGAGGGGGATTCTCCAACATCTCGAACGTCTTTACGAAAATCTGTTTTTCCAGGCGTTGAAAGCCTCATCCCTGAATGAAATAGAAGAAAAAACCAGCAACTGGCTGACCATCCTCGCCGGAGCGATCGCCAGCATGCAGGTCAAGTTCATCGCCGCGGCCATGGAGAATCTGAAAACCATGCAGGAAAATTCCGGCTTTTCGTGGTGCGATCAAGCGACCCTGGAGGCCATGGGCGAGGATGAACGGCTGAACTACCTGACCCAGCGGGATCAATCCCGGCAGCGTTTCCTCATGGCGAACAACCACTACCGGGTCAACCTGCACCTGTTTAACATCGCCTCCCGGATGCTGTCCGAGATGTTCAGTCTGTTCAGTGCGCCCTGTCGCCTGAGAACCTGACCCGCACGAACACTAAGACGCCCAACAACAGATTCAGTGACCAGAAGAGGCCGCCGCCACCCGGGCTATCGAACTTGGTGGCGCTGTCCGCATCGGTGAACACCGTACCATGCTCACGGGTCTCCCCGTCAACGGGTCTGCAGTCACTGGCGACCTCTCCCGAGGCCAGGATCCGGATGGAGTTATGGGACAGATTGAAGAACAACCCGTCGGCACAGGCCAACATGACCCGGGCGTGGAGCAGACCGATTTCAGGCAGGGTCACGACGGCCGCGCCGTTGTTCGGATAGGTGCCCAGATCGAGCACCGTCATACCCTCATCGTTGCGATCGCAGTAGCGGGTCGGAGCGGTGCTGTCGTTCAGACTGAGCAGACTGATCCGTACCTGTTGGCAGACGCTGTCGGTATTCGCTACCGACCATTGAAGCGACTGTTCCGAGCCGCCCTGGTAGGAACCCCCATTGTTCAACGAACCACCGCTCACCGCGAACACCCCGAGGGTCGGATCCACCTGGATCTGCAGATCGTCATCCCCCACCCCGGAGGCACCGTCCCGAACCGTGAGACGGAAATTCAGTGCCCGCTCGGTATCGGGCAGCGTCTCACCGATCCCGAACTGCCCGCTGAGCAGGGTACTCAGCCGGGGCACATAACGCTCCGGGGTCGATACGGGCAGATAGGAACGGAACAGCGGATTGGACTGCCCGGGGATGTCGGTGCCGATGGTATCCGCATCGGTGGCGCCGGTGGTCCCGCCGGCATCCATCTCGTCCCATTGGTAGGAGAGCGGGTCACCTTCCGCGTCCTGGGCCTGCCCGGTCAGCCGGAACGGGGTGCCGATGGGCAGGACATAGGGACCATCCTCACCACTCGCCCCCGCATCCACCTGGGGCGCGCTGTTGCCGGTGCTCACCAGGGAGCCGCACAGTCGACCGTTGCCCAGGGTGATGAATTCCTGCATCTCCTGGATGCTCACCGCATGAAAGGTCGCGTCCGAGTGGCTCTGCAGGTCTTCATCACCGCAGATGCCGGCGTAACTCATGATGGTTGAGCCACTGCCCGGTTCCATGGCGGTGTCGGGATTACGGTTGATTCCACTGCAGTTGGATGTGGTGCCATTGAAGGAGTGGCTGGCGTTGAGCTGATGCCCCAGTTCATGAGCCACGAAGTCGATATAGAACACATCGCTGTCGGGGTTCGGGGTTCCGGTATAGGCCTGGGCCCGGTAGTTCATGCAGGCGGAGCCCAGGGTGGCCAGCCCGCCGCCCACCAGGCCGAACAGGTGACCGATATCGTACTGACGCCTGCCCAGGGTGTAGTCCAGGTTGTCCTGATTCTCCTCGAGCATGGTCGCGATGCTGGCGGCACGCTGGGTATAGGGATCCGTCGCAGGGTTGGCGTAGACAATCCGGTCGTTGTTGCCCACCAGCTGAAACTGTACCGCGATATCCCGCCCGTAGATCTGGTTGACCCGGTTGATGGCGGTGACGATCTGCGCCAGGGCCAGATCCTTATTGCCACCGAAATAGGCGGTGTACTCCCCCGTCGCCGCCACCGCGAGACGGTAGATACGGCGCTGGCTGCCGCTCAGGGTACGGGCTGTGGGTTGCAGACCCCCGGATTGCCACTGCTTGAGCGATCCGCTGTCATGTTGCGGGGTGTGGCAGACATGGTCCTGCCCCGCCAGGGGATGGGTCCGGGCGTAGTCCCGTTTGTAGAAGCTGCGGTAGCCACCCGTGGAATCCGGATCGATGAACACTGTCCCGGCGGGGGTATTGAGCAGGGCATGGAAGCCCAGGGGGGTGAGGTCCAGACGTCCGGTGAGTTCCGGTTCATCGATGCCTCGGACCCGGTAGGTGGTGATTTCAGGATGGCGTTGCGCCAATTCCGGGGCCATGATGGGCGAGGTCTCGACATAGAGTCGGGTCATCCCCCCATCGGGCAGGGGCAGTTCCAGGGTCTGGCCACCGCTCTGGAGGATCCCGACTTCCAGAGGGGACTGATCGAGCCGCGCCTTCAGGGCGTCCCGATCCAGATTCAGTGCGCGATAGTAGACCGGAGCGCTACTCTGGACCGCCAGGTCCGGTTTCGCTGGGGACGAGTCCTGCCACAGGGATGCGTGTAGCAAAGGCGGTGCGGAAAGCAACAGAGCCAGTCCGCCTTTAAGCCATCCGGATACCGCCATCATAACCCTCTCACTCGCTCTCCACCTCTCGGGACAGAGCATTTCGTCATGCGTTTACTTGTCGTTCAGCCCACCCTGTCTCCGACCGGAAGGCCGGCACTCCGTTCACCCTTTTTTTCGTTTATCCCTTGAGTTTGCCGATGAGAATCTTGTTCACCTGCCCCGGGTCCGCCTTGCCCTGGGTCTGCTTCATCACCTGACCGACGAAGAAGCCCAGCAGCTTGTCCTTGCCGGCGCGGAACTGCTCCACCTGTTTCGGGTTGGCGGCAATGATCTCGTCGATCAGGGTTTCGATCTGGCCGGTATCGGTGATCTGCTTCAGGCCCTTGGCCTCGATCACCGTGTCCGCATCCCCCTCGCCCTGCCACATGGCCTCGAACACCTGCTTGGCGAGTTTCCCCGAGAGGGTGTTGTCGGCGATGCGTATCAGCAACCCGCCCAGCTGTCCGGCGGACACCGGGGCGTCCTGGATCTCCAGACCCGCTTTGTTCAAGGCCCCTTTCAGGTCACCGGTCACCCAGTTGGCCGCCATCTTGGGCTCGGCGCCGCTGGCCACTACGGCTTCGTAGTAATCCGCCAGGGCGCGGCTCTGGGTAAGCATCAAGGCATCGTCCGGTGTGAGCTGGTAGGCGGTTTCAAAACGTGCGCGCTTCTGATCCGGGAGTTCCGGCAGACGCCCCCGGGCCGCCTCCCGGCGCTGTTCGGTAATCTCCACCGGCAGCAGGTCGGGATCGGGGAAGTAGCGATAGTCGTTGGCCTCCTCCTTGCTGCGCATGGAGCGGGTCTCGTCCCGGTCGGCATCGTAGAGGCGAGTCTCCTGGATGACCTCGCGGCCGCTCTCCAGCAGGTCGATCTGGCGTTCCGTTTCAAAGTGCAGGGCACGCTCCATGAACCGGAAGGAGTTGATGTTCTTCAACTCGGTACGGGTACCGAACGCCTCCTGACCCAGGGGGCGCATGGAGATGTTCGCGTCGATGCGGAAAGAGCCCTCCTGCATGTTGCCGTCACAGATCCCCAGATAGACCACCAGTTGATGGATCTTGCGGGCATAGGCCACCGCCTCCTTGATCGAGCGCATGTCCGGCTCCGAGACGATCTCCAGCAACGGAGTGCCGGCCCGGTTGAGGTCGATGCCGCTCATGCCGTGAAAATCCTCGTGCAGCGACTTGCCCGCGTCCTCTTCCAGGTGGGCCCGGGTGATACCGATCACCTTCTGCGTTCCGTCATCCAGGTCGATGGTCAGGGAGCCCTTGCCGACAATAGGCAGTTCGTACTGACTGATCTGGTAACCCTTGGGCAGGTCGGGATAGAAGTAGTTTTTGCGCGCGAACACCGAGCGTTCGCCGATCTCGGCATTGACCGCCAGACCGAACATCAGGGCCATGTCCACCGCCGCCTCATTGAGCACCGGCAGGACCCCGGGGAATCCCAGATCGACGATGCAGGCCTGGGTATTGGGCTGCGCGCCGTAGGCGATGGAGGCCCCGGAGAATATCTTCGATTTAGTGGCCAGTTGGGTATGGATTTCCAACCCGATGACGGTTTCCCACTGCATAACTTTTCTCAGTAATTTTGAATTTTAAATTTTGAATTTTAAATTGATGTGTGCGCTTTGCGCACGGTTTTTGAAATTATGAAAAAAAGGCGAGCGAAGCGAGTACCTCAATTCATAATTCAAAATATAAAATTCAAAATTCCTACCTATATTCTTTTGGCATCTGCCTGTGCCACTGGGTCTCCAACTGATACCGGTGCGCCACATTCAGAAGCTTCCCTTCCGCGAAATAGTTGCCCACGATCTGCAGCCCCACCGGCAAACCATTAACCGCTTCCACCGGCAGTGACAGGGCCGGTAGTCCGGCCAGGTTGGCGGCGATGGTATAGATATCGTTGAGGTACATGGTAACCGGGTCGTCGGTCTTCTCCCCCAGACCGAAGGCGGTGGCCGGGGAGGTGGGGCCCATGATCACGTCGACCTGCTCGAAGGCCTTGCTGAAATCGTCGGAGATCAGATGACGGGTCTGTTGCGCCTTCAGATAATAGGCGTCGTAGTAACCCGCCGAAAGGGCGTAGGTGCCGATCATGATGCGGCGCTTGACCTCCGCGCCGAAGCCCTCGCCCCGGGAGCGTTTGTAGAGATCCTCAAGATCCTTCGGATCCTCGCAACGGTAGCCGAAGCGCACCCCGTCGAAACGGGACAGATTGGAGGAGCACTCCGCCGGGGCCACCACGTAATAGGTGGGCACCGCCAGGGCGGAATTGGGCAGGCTGATCTCCACCACTTCTGCGCCCATGCCTTTATAGATCTCGATCGCCGCTTCGATGGCGGTGGCAATGGCCGGATCCAGGCCTTCACCGAAATACTCCCTCGGCAGCCCGATACGCAATCCCTCCAGGGAGTCGTTCAGACTGGCGGTGTAGTCCGGCACCGGCTGGTTGGCGCAGGTGGAATCCTTGGGATCAAATCCCGCCATGGCCTGCAGCAGCAGGGCGGCGTCCTCAGCGCTCTGGGCCATGGGCCCGGCCTGATCCAGACTGGAGGCAAAGGCGATCATGCCGAACCGGGAGATCCGGCCGTAGGTGGGTTTGAGACCGGTCAGGCCGCACAGGGCCGCGGGCTGACGGATCGATCCGCCGGTATCCGTACCGGTGGCAGCCGTCGCGAGACGCGCCGCCACCGCAGCCGCGGAGCCGCCGGACGAGCCACCGGGTACCCGATCAGGGTCCCAGGGATTGTGCACCGGACCGTAAAAACTGGTTTCATTGGAAGACCCCATGGCGAACTCATCCATGTTGGCCTTGCCCAGGGAGACGATACCGGCCTGTTTGAGCCGCTCCACCACGGTGGCGTCATAGGGTGAGATGAAATTATCCAGCATGCGTGAACCGCAACTGGTTTTCACGCCCTGAGTGCAGAAGATGTCCTTCTGGGCAATCGGGATCCCGGTCAACGGGCCGGCCTGACCGGCTTGCAGCAGCTCGTCCGCGGCCTGGGCCTCCCGCAGGGCGGTTTCCGGGGTGACCGTTACGTAGGCGTTGAGCTCGCCATTGTGGCGCTCGATCCGCTCGAGGAAATGCCGGGTCAATTCAACACTGGTAAAGTCACCGGCTTTGAGTCCGGCCCCCAGCTCGACAATGGTTTTCGTATGCATGGTCTGATTTACTGCCTGTTAAACGTAGGCCGACAGGACGCGCGCTGTGGCGGAGACCGGAAGTGACCGGGATCCGTGGTACAGAGAACGCATGGCTATTCGATCACTTTGGGCACCAGGTAGAGACCGTTCTCCACCTGGGGTGCAATCGCCTGATTGGCCTCCCGGCGATCGGTTTCGGTAACCTCGTCGCCGCGTAGACGCTGGGCCATGTGCAGTGGATGGGACATGGGCTCGATATCGGCAGTATCCGCCTGCTCCAACTGCTCGACCAATGCGAGAATATTGCTCAACTCCGTAGCGTAACTATCGATCTGCGACTCATCCAGCGCCATTCGCGCGAGATGGGCGATCTTTTCAACGTCGGAACGATCAAGTGACATCCGCCTGATTCCTGGTTCGAAAAAGAGGGAAATCTAACACACAATCCCCCCCGGTTACATGCCGGAAACCCCAAATCCCTTCCTAAAAAAGCAGCCCGTAATATGACCTGCATCATACTGACGGACGAAAAAACGGTTCAATCGATTGTAGCGGCCGGTTGCAGGCACTATAATCCGTTCGAATGCAGTATTGGGAGATTTTTCCCATGAACAGTGTGATTAGGCCACGACCCGGGTCGGCGGTGAGCATTCCCTGATTGAGAGCCTGGTGCCAGACTTCAACGACAGAATCGATAAATATCAACGACATTCTTTCCGATTCAGCCGTACAGTCAGAACATTAGACATCGTCAGGCAAATTAAGACAGACGCTATGGATGAGATCCGCAAAGTACTCACATCCTCCATTCTGAAACTGCTCAGACCCCTGGTCAGGCTGATGCTGCGCAACGGTTTCACCTACGGAGATTTCGCCGACTTGAGCAAATGGACCTTCATGGATGTCGCCTCACAGGAGTTCGGCATACCCGGGCGCAAGCAGACCGTTTCCCGGGTCTCGGTCATCACCGGCCTCACCCGCAAGGAGGTGAGCCGCCTGCAGAAAATCGAGACCCCGGATGACAGCGCCATCGCCCACCAGTATAACCGGGCCGCGCGGGTGATCTCCGGCTGGCTTCGGGACCCCCGTTTCCAGACCCGAAAAGGCACCCCCGCCCCCTTGCATTTCGATAAGGGAAAGCACAATTTCAGTGATCTTGTCCGGGAACACAGCGGTGACGTACCCCCTCGGGCGATCTACGACGAACTCCTGCACGTCGGGACCATCGCCAAGGATGAAAACGGCAAGATCACCCTGCTCAGCGACGGCTACATACCCCGGACCGATGAGGCCGGAAAGCTGCATATCCTGGGCACCGATGTGGAACTCCTGATTGCCACCATCGATCACAATCTGCAGGGAAAAACCCAAACCCCCTTCTTCCAGCGCAAGGTGTCATACAACAACCTGCCCATGGAAGCGTTACCCGAATTTCGCAATATAAGCGCAGAGCGGGCACAAGCCCTGCTGGTGGCCTGCGACAAGCACCTCTCTCAGTACGACCGGGATCTGGTCCCTGACATCGAGGGCACCGGACGAAAACAGGCGGGTATCGGCATCTACTATTTTGAACGGGACGCCTGACGCTATGCAAAACGGAATTCGCTCTTTTTACCTCTATCTAACCACGGCGCTGGTGTTGCTCCTGACCAGTTGCGGGGGAGGCGGCGACAATCAGGTGGCCGAGGGAGGTATCGGCGGCACCGGCGTCACTCAGGGCCGGGTGACCGGTTACGGCTCCCTGTTTGTCAACGGTATTGAATACTTCACGGATCAGGCCGAATTCCAGGTCGACAATCAATCCGCAACGGAACAGGACATCGACATCGGCATGGTGGTGCGAATCACCGGCTCCACAGACGCCGGGGGTGTTACGGGCGAAGCCTATCAGGTGGCCTATTCGAGCCAGGTTATCGGGGTCATCGAAAACAATCGTTACACCACGGACGGCACCCTGGATGTGATGGGTCAGACCGTCACCGTGGACCCGGACACGGTATACGACAACCCGATCGATGCCACACCCCTTGACGCCCTGCCGGTGAATGCGGTGGTTGAGATCAGTGGCTTCTCCGACGGAGGCGGCGAGATTCTGGCCACCCGGGTGGCGGTACGCGCACTCGCCTGGGGTGGTGAAACCCTGCGAATCACCGGCTCGGTGCACTCCCCCTCAGACACCGGGTTCAGCCTTGGCCAACTCCTCGTCACCCTGGGTGAATCGATGACACCGCCCGCTGAAGGCGAATGGGTCACCATCACCGGCAGCCGATTCTCCGGTTCCGCCTTCGAGGCTGAAACCCTAGAGATCCTGGGCCAGGGGACCCCACCCTTGGCGACTGACGGGGAAACGGCGGTGACCGAGGGCCGCATCACGAGCGCCCTGAACAGCGAGGATCAGTTCGCCGTCGATGGTCAATGGGTCGACGCCTCGGCCACCCGCTATAGCGGAACCACGGGTCAGCTCACCGAGGGACGCGTCGTCAAGGTTAGTGGTGTCATGCTGGATACCGTTCTGATCGCCGATCGGATCGATCTGCGATACGAGGACGATTCGGAGCAAGGCGAGATGGGCAGCGTAGTCGACACCCGTCTGATCGACCTGCAGGCGAACACCCTGGTACTCATGGGACAGACCATCCAGGTAACCAGCAGCACCATCCTGAAGAGTGACCTGGAAGATGAAGCGAGCTTCACCCTGGCACAACTCAATGACACGGATTACATCGAGGCCCGGGTCTTTACCCGTGACGGAGCGCTGATCGCCAGCAAACTGGAACGCAACCGGTTACCTCATAGCTACAATTCCGAAGTCGAGGGGCCGGTCGAATCCGTCGACACGAACACGATTCGGGTGTTTGGCGTACTGATCGACGTGTCAGGAATCAGCTACAGCTACAGCCCGGGCAGGGTCGATGTCCGTGGAAACTATGCTGACGGGGTACTGGTTGCCACCCGCATCGACTTGGGCGAGGATGATTCGGACAGTGATGATTCGGACAGTGATGACTCGGATCATGGGGATGGGGAAGACTAAACACGATTACCCAAGGCATGAAGTTCCTCACCCTGTATCATGATGCCATGATCCGCCCCAGTTGACCGTAACACACGCCGGACCGCGGGTCTAAACCGCATGGACTGCCATGGAATTTCCGCTTGACGAGGCCCCTGCACAATGTCAAGGATAGATCGTGAAACAGTATTTTAAAAAGACCTATTCATCCCAGGCGATCAGCCACCAGTTGGTACGCTATCTGATCGTGGGCGGTGTTGCCTGGCTGGTCGACTTCACTTTGTTTGCCCTGACCTATGTCACCCTGGGAATTTTTAGCGCACAGACCCTGGCGCGTATCGCCGGAGCTCTGGTGGGATTTGCCGGGCATAAGCGGGTTGTATTCCAAAATCGATCAACCCTCACCAAAACCACACGCAACCAGGCCATTCAGTATGCCCTGCTATGGCTTTTCTCCTATCTCGCGAGCCTGGCACTCCTGTACCTCCTCGTGCACCCAGCCGGCCAGCACCCGGTGATCGCCAAGCTGATCACCGAGACCGTCATTCTCGGCTTCAATTTTACCGCGATGAGGCGCTACATCTTCGCCGATCGATCGAATGCGTGATTGCCGACACGACGTTTTCCCAGCCAACAGAGCCCACCCAAACGGCGGAGTCCAAACCCATTTCAACCTAGAGATTCTGAGTTACTGTTTACCTGACCTTTTTTGGATCGCATCCAACAACTCCTGGAGGGTGTGGGTAGTTCTTTCCGCGGTCCAGGTTTTTCCAAAATCCCTACTTGAATAGATGTTACCCGAAGTACTCGCTTCCTGAAAAAAGAGCACACCCGATGATGACGCGAACAGATTTGACATCCATCCGACACCTCGCATTTCCTTCATACTTTCCCAGGTTTTGCCCCCATTTTTCGTGAAGAAAAGCATGGTCTTCTCAGCCGGCCCGGTCAGCGAGGTTTTTTTAGTGATAAGCGCCCATCCCTGATCACGATTCAGAAATACAGAATCACGTGCATAATACCCATCCAATCTGGGCCAGTGGCACACATAATCCCTCTTACCCGTCCGATAGTCATAAAAAGAAACACCAACCTGATTGACAGGCTGTCCCACCTTGGTATCACCAACACCTTCACGAACCTCAGTATGCATATCCGATATGCTGTTGAGTGTGCCATCGTGCAGATACTTCGGCTTGTTCAAGCTCATACCTCCGGACAGCTGTTTCATTTCACCATTCGACACAGCGAAATGCTCACCATTGATCGCATAGCGCAAATCGGGAAAGAAACCGGACGCGACGTCTACCGGCACCTTGACCTTTGAATAGCCAACACCGGAAAGGAGTGTATATTTTTCGTTCCAACCACCGGCCTGCTGATCATATTGAAACACTTTGTAATGGGAATATATCAGGGTCCGAGCAGTGCGCACCAATAACAGAAGCCCATCATCCGGGGAAACCAATATGTCCATGAATGGACCAGGCAGCTTGGGCAACGGCAAACCTTGCCAGGTACGCCCATCGTCTCTCGATACCAATACGATATTTTCCCCCATGGCGTAAATATCATTTCGAGAGGATTTCTCAACATCCATGATTTCCCGAGTAGAGCCTGTATCCAGACTTAACCAGGCCCCATCATTAGTGCGCCGTAATATCTGCCCAAAACGACCACCCACAAAGATCTCACCGTCACTCGATTCGATGAACTTATTGATTTGGTGCGTGTTTTTCTTGATGTAGGAGCGAATAAACTTATTGGCTAGAAAGGGTTGTAAAGCATCCCATCGATGTACGGGGCGATTCTTTGTTTGAGCATACAATTTCGGGTATTTATGGGAAAACGTCTCTTCAAATTGATGCTTGGCATCAAATTGCACAAGCCGAAACATTTTGGAATCCCCATCCTCACCCTTGGGGGCAGGCAGGTAGGCCACAGCACCCAGATCCGTGACCTCTCCGTTGGCAATTTGAAAAGACCCCAGAATGTCATGCATGGGTATGGTCAGCGTTGTACTATAATTCTCCTGACGCTCATACGAAATGCCTGAGTCGATCCAGTATTTCCCCTCAGGAAGGGTTGCGACAAAATAGGCCGTACTGTTCATCTCTGAATTATCAGGATCCAGAGCCTCTTCACTCTTCGCGTAGTAGACCTTTTTTTCCGCATCAGACCAGATGGATATCGTATCAAACACGTCACCCCTATTGGTTGAATTGGAAATTATTTCCAGCACGAACACTCCTTTGCCATCTGATAGTGAAGCATCCTGCATCACAATGGTATTCGTCGAACACCCGACCAAAAAAACCATCAAGCCGCATTGAAATACCAAATGAAAAAACCGTTTCACAAACTTCTCCTGGGGAAGATCACTTAAAATTAGAATTATCAAACAATCTCTTCGTTGGCATTTTCGAGGCCTTTATGTAAACCACCGCATAATCACTCAATGGTGATGATCCGACAAAATAATCATCGAACGATCTATTATGTTCGAATGAATAATCAATTTCCTTGAAAACAGGATGATTCGCGGTACCTCGATGAGGATACATATCTTGCAGATTGACTGAAATTCGCCCCGCATAAAGCAACACGCCTTTATTGGGCACATCGATCTCAATCTTCTGTTTCGCGGTTATGGTGGACAAAGGACACATATCGCCATGCAGAGACCCCATATAGAATGGCTCACAGGCATTGAATTCTATATCGATATCATCTCCGCAATCCGATGGAATATCGAGCAGAAGAATATGCGCACCCATCTTCTGATCAAGCTTCAAATTGACGAAATGCCTACAGCCTTCACCCTCGCTTTTTTGACGAATCGTTAAGTAGTGCTTGAAACTCACCGGATTTTCGTAATGAAGCTCTACCGCAACCAGGCGGGATTTTCGATCCAACGGAAGATCTTCACGCTCATTTGTGTAAATTACCAGCGTGCGTGGGGAGGTCGCATCCAGATCAATTTCCTTTCCCGCGACCATGTTCTGAGTTTTCGTTACCGTTGCACTTGCGGTTTCCAATACCCAATTAGGCTGCGTTTGGCAACCCGTAACAAAGAGACTCAACACAATGACAATTCCCAGTACGGGCGACTCACACCAACGCGAGAAATCCACGCCTCTCATCCTCCATCTAGGTTCCATTAAAATATTCCATACAAATCATCAACTTCATCAGGTGATCGTCAAATGCGACTATTTCTTTAGCTTTCGATACAGCGTTTGCCTGCTGATACCCAGTATGCGCGCCGCCTTGGACACATTACCACCGCACTCTTCCAGCGTGTTTCGAATCGTTGCCAGGGATCGTTCCCTGAGATTTCTCGGCAGAGGTTTGTTGTCCTCCGGAATCCTCGGCATTTCCGTGAGTTCCTCGACCAGGTCATCCGCCAGATGCTGTCGATCGATGCAGTTTTCGTGTTCATCGAGCATGGCACTGGCGGTACGCAACACGTTGGCGTACTGACGCAGGTTGCCCGGCCAGGGATAATTTCCAAACAGGGATAACAGACCGGGTGAAAGGAAGACACTGCGATTCGGGTTGATCTCCCGCAGAATGCGCTCGGTCAGTACCGGCAGGTCGCTGCGCTCACGCAGGGCGGGCAGACTTAGGGTCAGGCCGTTGATACGGTAGTACAGATCATGGCGGAAATTCCCTTTGTCTACTTCTACGCTCAGCTTGCGATGGGTCGCGCAAATTAGGGAAAAATCCACATCGATAGGCTTACCACCTCCCAGCGGCGTTACCGAGCGTTCCTGGAGTACGCGCAACAAACGGGTCTGCATCCCTAACGGCATATCACCAATCTCATCAAGGAACAGCGTGCCTCCCCGGGCTTCGCACAAACGCCCTTGATAACCCTCGCGCCGCGCGCCGGTGAATGCCCCGGCGCAATAACCAAACAACTCGGCCTCGACCAGATTCTCCGGCAGGGCGGCACAGTTGATGGCGACAAAGGGACCCTTGTTACGCGGACCGCTTTCATGAACGGCACGAGCGAAGTACTCTTTGCCAACACCCGATTCCCCCTGGATCAGCAAGGGGATCGGTTTGTCGAGAATACGTCGCGCCTTATCCGCCGCCGCGCGCCAAGCGGTATCACCACTGTCGAGTGCGGCCAGTGCGTCAGCGGCGGGTTTGCGCACCGGTGAAACCGCCTGAGACAGGGTCATCGGCCGCTCTATGTGCAAGCGTGCGAATAACCGGGTGCCGTCCCGCAGTTGCACTTGGGTTGCCTGTTCCGGGTGACGCCGATGCCACGACAGGAGCTCTTCGAAGGGTGTTGAGAACACCCGGCGCAAGGAGACCACACCCAGATCGATGGCGCTGAGACCCAGTAGGGCGAATCCGGCACGATTGGCGCCCCGGATCATCCCATCCTCGGACAGGGTGACGATCCCCTCCGCAACACTGCCGATCCCTTGCGGATAAGCATGCAGTCGCAGGCACAGGGAATGGCGATGATCGGTGAGCACCAGACGGTTCTCGATCATCCGCGCGGCCATGCTGACCAGCCCCAGGGTATGGGGATGACGGTTGCGGTAGTCGCCGGATACATCGATAACCCCCAGCAAGGTAGCATCTTCGGCCATGATGGGTGCCGCCGCGCAGGTGAGAAATCCATTTCGCTCCAGGTAGTGTTCGCCACCGTTGATCTCGATACTGTCCGTCTCCTCCAGCGCAGTGCCGATGGCGTTGGTACCGCGCGCCCGCTCCTGCCAGGATGCGCCCATCGACAGCGCCACCCGTTCGGCTTTGGTCAGGAAATCCACATCACCCAGGGTCTGCATCAATGTGGCATGCTGGTCGGTCAGGATGATCATGCTGTGGCTGTCGCGCAACTGTTCGTACAGATACTCCATCACCGGGCGGGCATGGGCGAGCAGTTCGTGGTTGCGCGACAGGACGCGACGCAGGCGATTACCCGTGAAGTGTTCGAGTTCCGTCAACTGGCCAGCGGGGTTGAGCCCCGCGGCAAGACTCCGCTGCCAGGAGCGTGCAACACGCTCATTAATGACACCGGACGGGCAGTCGCCATGTTCCAGGAAATACTCGCGAGCTTTTTGCAGATTTGTCGCGCATGATGCGGTATTCATACAGCATTCCTTTGACTGGAGAAAGGATCGGGTTATTCAGGGGCCTGGAAAATCAGACAAGTAATTTCGGTTACTGCTTTTTTCCAAAGCCCTCAGTATAGGTTGTTCCCTATCCCGCGCAACCGTCGTGCCACACCCTGAGGTGTCACATATTGAGACAGGTGTTGTATTCCGGAACGTTCCAAGACACTTCTCCATCTTCATCACGGATCCATAAGCCATTGCAATAACAGGCATTTTTCATCTTGCCTGATTTGGCACGCAACTTGTGATGATGCACCAACGGCACCCTTCAGCGGGCCGGGACACACAGACCAACAATGAAACAGGAGGACAACCATGATTTATGGAGCACCCGGCACAGCCGACGCCAAAATCACCTATAAAGATCGCTATGACAACTTCATCGGCGGAAAATGGATTGCCCCAGTCAAGGGCGCCTACATGGATGTGATTACGCCCATCTCCGGTGGCGTGTATACCCAGGCGGCGCGTTCCAGCGCCGAAGATATCGAACTGGCATTGGACGCCGCCCACGCGGCAGCGGATGCCTGGGGGAAGACTTCCACCACCGAGCGCTCCAACATCCTGCTTAAGATCGCCGATCGCATCGACGAGAACCTGGAACTGCTCGCCTATGCCGAGACCGTGGATAACGGCAAACCGATCCGGGAAACCCTGGCCGCCGACCTGCCGCTCTCTTCCGATCACTTCCGTTATTTCGCCGGCGCCCTGCGTGCCCAGGAAGGCGGCATCAGCGAGATCGACGAAAACACCATGGCCTACCATTTTCACGAGCCTCTGGGTGTGGTCGGTCAGATCATTCCCTGGAATTTCCCGATACTGATGGCGGCTTGGAAACTGGCTCCGGCCCTTGGCGCCGGCAACTGCGTGGTGCTCAAGCCCGCCGAGTCAACCCCGGTCTCCATACTGATCCTGATGGAGCTGATCGCCGACCTGCTGCCTCCGGGTGTTCTCAACATCGTCAATGGTCTGGGCCGCGAGGCGGGCATGCCCCTGGCGCAAAGTACGCGTATCGCAAAGATCGCCTTCACCGGCTCCACCACCACCGGCCGGGTCATCGCGCAGGCCGCGGCCAACAACCTGATCCCTGCCACTCTGGAGCTGGGCGGTAAGTCCCCCAACATCTTCTTTGCCGATGTGATGGAGAAGGACGACGGCTTCCTGGACAAGGCGATCGAAGGCCTGGTGCTGTTCGCCTTTAACCAGGGCGAGGTCTGTACCTGTCCGAGCCGCGCCCTGATCCAGGAGTCCATCTACGACGCATTCATGGAACGGGTCCTCAAGCGCGTCGCCGCCATCAAGCAGGGCAGCCCCCTGGATACCGACACCATGATGGGCGCCCAGGCCTCGAAGGAGCAACTCACCAAAATCCTCTCCTATCTGGAACTGGGCAAGGAAGAAGGTGCTGAATGCCTCATCGGCGGCCAGCAGGCACAATTGGAGGGTGAACTGGGAGGCGGCTTCTACGTGCAGCCCACCCTGTTCACGGGCCACAACAAAATGCGTATCTTTCAGGAAGAGATCTTCGGCCCGGTTCTGGCCGTCACCACCTTTAAAGACGAGGCGGAGGCACTGGAGATCGCCAACGATACGCTCTATGGTCTCGGTGCGGGCGTCTGGTCCCGTAACGGAAACGTGGCCTACCGTATGGGCCGCGCCATCAAGGCCGGTCGGGTCTGGACCAACTGCTACCACGCCTACCCGGCCCATGCCGCCTT
>JBNKJP010000035.1:0-95659 GCA_050291245.1 Candidatus Thiodiazotropha sp.
AACCGCCGCAATAGCGGCGGTGCTAGATGGAAGCGCCCCGCAGTCTTCCTGCACACTCCAACACTCCCTATTATGCATCTTATCGACGAAACTGCCTACCTTGCGGGCGGGCTGACGGTATTATTACCACGGCAAAGGAGGTGAAGTTCAGGACTTAAAGTATGCCCTTGCTCGAGGCGCGGCTCGCCGGCAAGGTTCACTCCCTTGGCAAACGCCGCAGCACCGAGCAAGGGTGCGCTTGAAGGCCCTGACATTCGGATGCCTAAAGGAGAGGCACGCTGCAGCTGAACTTCACCAATCAGGTTGCCGGGTGAATAGCTTCCGGCGAGATAATCCATCGGCCGGCAAGGGGGCATCGATGGTTGACCCGCTTCCATTGTGTCAACTATCTTCACTTCACAAACGACCCTGAACGATAACGATAAGATCGAGGAGATGTGATGCTGAAGTCAGGCGATAAAGCCCCCCCATTCGAGCTGCCGGATTCCGACATGCACATAGTGAGTTCCGAGCAATTTCTCAATACCAGCAATCTGGTGCTCTATTTCTATCCCAAGGATGACACCACGGGCTGCACTATCGAGGCGGTGGAACACTCCGACCTGATGGAGGATTTCGCGGCACTCGACACTCAGGTGATCGGCATCAGCCGGGACGACTGTGTCAGCCACGCCGCGTTTCGCGATAAACATGGCCTGACTGTCACCCTGCTGGCGGATACCGATGGCGAGGTCTGTTTCGCCTATGACGTCTGGCGCGAAAAGGAGAAGAATGGAGAGAAGCGCATGGGCATCCTGCGTTCCACCTTCATTATCGACAAGTCCGGGGTCGTGCGCGAAGCGATCTACGATGTCAAGCCGAAAGGACATGCGGCTCAGGTGTTGGAGCTGGTCAAGCAGATTGCCTGAGGCGTTGCCTGTCCGAACGGTCGAGATTGCCCCGGATCGATCCCTGACATAGCTCAGGTCACCCCGGCCGGCCTGATGTTGTGAGGCGTAAACAGTCGCCGTTGCCCGCCGGCAGGGAGATCCTGGATTTGTTCGCTTGCGCGGGAATTGGCGTTCATTCGGGGATTTTACGCTTAGCTAACCCCCTTTTCGTGGCGGCACTGAGCCTGGATGTATACTGTGGTAAGTTCCATCCGATGAGGCCCCGTGATCGGTTGCTGTGAAACTCCGTACCCAGATACTCATTCTGCTGTTCCTGTTCGGCTTTGCGCCGCTGACCGCCATTGTGGTCAGCAATCTGCCTTTTGTGCTGGAGCGGTTGGAATTCTTCTACCATAAGGCCCATCTGCAGAATCTGCGTGCCGATTTCCGAGATCTCGATGAACACCTGGCCAGCCGCCACGAAATGCTCCGTCTGCTGGCCAAACTCCCGGAACCGGGTTTTATCCTGGGTGAACAGGGAGACAAGACGGCCCAGGAGATCGACGAGTCAAGGGTGCTCTACACCGAATGGTTAAATCGCATCCTGCGCGATCACCCTGATATCTTTCAGATCCTTTTCCTCGATATGCAGGGCAAGCCGCGCTTTTGGCTTGAGCTCAATGCGCGCACCCGGCAGTGGGAGCCGACCCTGAAAAAGCCCGACATGCCCAGCCCGGAGTTTTTTCAGAGCAGCGTCAATCAGGAGTTTGGCCGGGTTGCCGTGAGCAAGATCAGTCTCAATCCCGGCGCCGCCCTGACCGATCCCCGTCGTTTCATGACCATGCGTATGATCAGTCCGATTATCGGCCCGGATCATGAGGAACGGTTGCGATCAGTGGGGGCAGTGGTGATCAATATTGATGTGGGCGGCATGGCGAGGGCCTATCGTAACACTCTCTGGGTGACCAGTGACGGGGTCTATCTGGAGGAGCGCCTGGCTGGAACCGATGAACCCAAGGCGTTCGAGGATTTCGAGCGCCTCAGCGAGATTTTCCAGGCGGGAAAGCTGGCGCTATGGGAGGGCGGGGGAGAGCAGGTCATCTGGGTGCCCCTGTTTGCCACTGAGGGGTCTGGCCCCTTGTGGGTCGGTCGGCGGGTCGATCCTTCGCCACTGGATCAGTTCCGCAATGTCCTGATCAGTCGGGTAATGACCGTGGTGGTGATCTCACTGGTGGTTTTGCTGCTGGTGGCGCGCTGGCTTGGCCTGCGCGCCGAACAGTTCGGCAAGAAGTTGCGGGATGGTGTCGGTAAGGTGCTGAGTGAGAATGCCCCGGTTCGTTTTGAATGGCACGGTCCAAAGGAGTTCCAGCTGCTGGGCGAGCAGCTGACTGAGCTGGCTGAAACTCACGCCCAGCAAGCCGAAGTGGAGCGCCAGCATGCACGGCAGCTGGAGGAGTCGAATCTGTACAAATCGGAATTTCTCGCCAATGTCAGCCACGAGTTGCGCACCCCGCTCAACTCGATCCTGTTGCTCTCGAAACTGCTCAATGAAGGGGACGGCGGCTTGAGCCAGGAACAGCAGCAACAGCTGCAGGTGATCCATGACGCCGGGTGCGATCTGCGGGCCTTGATCGACAACATTCTCGATCTATCCCGGATTGAGGCGGGTCAGGCCAGTTTCAGCCTGCAGCCGATCGAGCCATATCAACTGGCTAGCGATTTGATCGACCTGGTCGGACCCCAGTTCGACGCCAAGGGGCTCCAGCTTGCATTAGAGCGGGATGCCACACTGCCGACACAATTCGTCTCGGATCAGGAGAAGGTGCGCCAAATTCTCAAGAACTTCCTCTCCAATGCCCTCAAGTTTACCCACCAGGGCACGGTCACGCTGAGGTTGTGGCACCGGCCTGAGTCTCCGGACAAACCGATCTGTTTCAGTGTGCATGACACAGGTGTCGGTATACCGTCCGACAAACAGCAGCTGATTTTCGAGGCCTTCAAACAGGCCGACGGCTCTACCAGCCGCCGCTATGGCGGTACCGGGCTGGGCCTCAGTATCAGCCGGGAGCTGGCCCATCTGCTCGGTGGTGAAATCACGCTGCAGAGTGAAGAGGGAGAGGGCGCGGAGTTCACCCTCTGCCTGCCACTGATTTTTGATCACCAGGGATTGCCGACACAGCAACAGGTGGAGATTGCCGGGCTGGACACATCGACGACCCAGGACCCTGTCCTGCTGCGGCAACGAGTGGATGGGACGGGGAAGAAAGAGAGCATAGAGATGCCGTTCTCAGGTCATCGGGTGTTGCTGGTGGATGATGATCTGAGAAACCTGCTGGCGCTTACTCCCCGGCTGGAGGCCTGGGGTATGCAGGTGGTTGCCGCGGGTGATGCCCAGGAGGCCCTGGAGACGCTGAACGAGGATAGTGCCTTTTCACTGGTTTTAATGGACCTCGCGATGCCAGAGCGGGATGGCTATGATACGATCAGAGAGATCCGCAACAAGATGCAGCTGACTGCACTCACAATCATTGCCATGGGCGCCGGGGATTCGGCCAATGAGCATACCCGTTGCCTGGCGGCCGGAGCAGATGACTACCTGGCTGACCGCAATGACCCATTGGCGCTGAAGCGGATCATTGAAAAGCATCTTGGAGAAGCATGATGTCATCGCGCAGGCGCTGTTGGCGCATGCGCGGTTTTAGGGCCTCTGAATAGACATATGAAACGATACGCCGGCTTTAAACTGCTGATCGTGGACGACCACGAACACAATCTCTTTTCCCTGCGTAGCTTGATACATCGCTACATGGACGTGGAGATATTCGAGGCGACTTCGGGTCAGCAGGCCCTTGATATCGCGGTCAAAGAGCCCGGTATCGACCTCATCATCCTCGATGTGCAGATGCCTGAGATGGACGGTTTTCAGACCGCTTCGATGTTGAAAATCCGCAAAAAGACCCAGGATATCCCGATCATCTTTCTCACTGCCGCCTTCAAGACCGAGGAGTTTCAGCAGAAGGGTTACGAGGTCGGTGGCGTCGACTATCTGCTCAAGCCGATCGACGACAATCAGCTACTGAACAAGATCAGCACCTACTTCCGGCTGATCGAGAAGGAACGCGAGCTCAATCGAATCCTGGAGCAAAAGGTGGCGGAGCGCACAATGGAACTGGCCGCCGCCAAACAGCATCTGGAAAACATCATCACCCACATGGGCGAGGCGCTGCTGGTGCTCGATCCGGAAGGATGCATCGAGTCGGCCAATCCCGCGGCCTGCGCCATGCTCGACTACAGTGAACAGGATCTGCTCGCACTGTCGATCGGAGATGTTTTCGAAGAAGAGGAGGAGGAGCAGGCCGGTGCCTTCTTCGGCACCTGGCTCGAAGCGTTGATCCGTACCGGCGCATTGAGTCGCATCGAGGCGCGCTTCATCGCCAAGGACGGGCGTCGCGTGCCAATTCTATTTTCCCGCACCGCGGTCAAAGACAGCGATGGGGATATCAGCCATATTATCTGTATCGCCAAAGACATGACGGGTTATATCCGCGAGATGGAGATGGTGGAGCCCCTCTCCAGAGGAGTCAATCAATGAATCAATCAGACGAAGATCCGATGGTATCGGCACACGAGGACACCTCCCTCACGGCGAATGCACTCAAGGCGATGGCGCATCCATTGCGCTGGAAGATTCTCTGTTCCCTCGGCGACAATGAACTCTCGGTCGGCGAAATCGTGGAGCGGACCGGCA
Source organism: Candidatus Thiodiazotropha sp. (assembly GCA_050291245.1). Taxonomy (GTDB): domain Bacteria; phylum Pseudomonadota; class Gammaproteobacteria; order Chromatiales; family Chromatiaceae; genus Thiodiazotropha. The sequence continues at coordinate 4,618 of JBNKJP010000035.1, forward strand.
CCTCCCAGAGCAACATCTCCCAGCACCTCGAGCAGCTACGCAACAAGAACATCGTGGTCTCGCGCAAAGAGGCAAACCGCATCTATTACCGGATCCGCAACCACCAGTTACTCGACCTGATCGGCATCATGCGTAACGTGCTCTGCCCGGCGAACCTGGATGACCGGTATCCAAAATAACCGCAACGCCTGACGGGAGTCCGTATGGAAGATCGCCTGATTGATCTGGAAAGCCGCTTCGCTTTCCAGGAACAGACCCTGCTCAGCCTCAGTGAGACCCTGGCCGAGCAACAGAAGCTTATCGAGCGCCTGGAAGCCAGGGTCCGCCTGCAGGATGAAAAACTCCGCGCCCTGGAACCCTCTCCGCTACAGGTCGACGCCCCCGAACCACCCCCTCCGCACTATTGACGCGTTTCGCAACGTTCAACTCATCGTGATTCACTGTTTGCGGAGCAGAATCGATCCATCAGTCCACGCAGTGAAATAACGTTAATATCATCGCCCACAGGAAACTCATCCTCTCCACCATAGAGGATATATTTATACTTTGCTCCAACATCATCACAAGTTTTGCTGTAATGTTTACCGAGCTTGGGAGCGACTCCATATTTAATTTCTATGGCCCAAATTTCAGACGATGGCATCTTGATTACCAGATCGATCTCTGCACCAGCGGCTGTCCGGTAAAAGTAGGTTTCTGCACGACCCGGCAGGATCGAGTGGATATTCTCGATGACGAATCCTTCCCAGCTCTTTCCCAATACCGGATTAGACAGCAACGCATCATAAGCATTGATCCCCAGCAACCTATGTAAAATACCGCTGTCTCGCACGTAAAAACGAGGAGATTTCACTAATCGCTTCTTGACGTTGACATACCAGGGTTCAAGACGCCTGACTAACAAAAGATCGGTCAGAATATCAATGTAATGACTGACCGTCTTGGCGTCGACTTCCAGGTTTGCGGCGAGCTTGGAATAGTTAACGGTTTCACCCTGAAGATGTGCCAACATAGTCCACAGACGACGTAACCTCGCCGCGGGAACGCGAAAACCCATTTGCGGGACGTCGCGTTCAAGATAGGTACGAATCAGATTTTCCAGCCAGTCCATGGCCAGATCATCATCCGCAGCAAGATAGCTGTCTGGAAAACCACCTCGCAACCACAGGGCCTGCCTTTCCTGTTGATGATGATCAACTTCAACCAGGCTCAGGCCGCTCATCTCGAGATAACTAATCCGACCTGCGAGACTTTCGGAAGACTGGCGCATCAAATCCATTGATGCTGACCCAAGCAGCAAAAACTGACCTGACCGACGCCCTCTCTCCCGGTTTTTGTCGATCAGCCCCCGCAGCACGGGAAACAAGTCCGGGATTCTTTGTATTTCATCCAGGATAATGAGTTTGTCGGCATGAGCACTTAAGAAACTGCTGGGGTCACTGAGCTTCAGCACATCCTCGGGGGCTTCCAAATCGAGGTAGATAGCATCGATGTTTTCAGCAATGGTTTTTGCCAGCGTCGTCTTGCCAACCTGTCGTGCGCCAAGCAGTACGACCGCAGGTACTTGTGCAAGGGTCGCTTGAAGCTTCTCGGTAATTTGACGAAGAATCATACCTTGCATATTAGGAGTGAAATTCCGATATTACAAGATATACGGCCCTTTTTTCCTTTATCACTAAACTCAGGCATTGGCCGATATTGCCCGTTACAAGCACTCTGAGTTGCAGTTGCCACAGCAACAGGGTCGCGCCCAAGGTGAACGTATCGAGGTATCGGTTCGAATTGCTTGTGCCATGGCAAAGCTTCCACAAACCGAATCCTTCCTATTTCAAGGCTGTGTCCAATGGGTGATGAACAGGGCGGGAGGTTCGAGACCGGCATAGACATGGCGAGACCGGCTCAGGGTGTCCGGACCGCAATCGATCAGCAGCAGGGGGACGCCTTGTTGTTCCAGCACGGCGGCGGAAGCACCGAGCTCGGTTGCCTGGGCATTGCCCACGCCCAGAAAGCGCAGTGACAGCCCCGGGGGATGGTGGTTTTGGTGGACCGTGGTTAGGGCGCATATCGAGCACGGACTATACGCCGTCTTGTTTACCGGGACTTTACAGTCGGAGATCTTTCCGGCTGGGTTATAAAGCCGATATGGGTCAAACCGGCCCGTGAGGCCGATGCCATGACTTCAGCAACGATTTCATAGCGGGTTGACTTGTCCGCATACAAATGAACTTCCGTATCCGGACGGAGATTCGCCAATTGAGCAAACCGGGATTCGAGGTCTTTGTTATCAAGCGTATCGCCGTCCCAATACAGCACCCCCGCCGCGTCGATGGCGATCGCCACTTTGCTGGCCGGCTGCCTGGCCTGAGAACTGGCCTGGGGCAGATCCAGCTTCACGGCATGGGTGAGCAAAGGTGCGGTGACCATGAAGATCACCAGCAAAACCAGCATGACGTCGATCAGTGGGATCATATTGATTTCGGCCCGCGGTCCGCCACACGCAGAAGCTCCCTGGTTGAGAAAGGCCATGTCAAATCCCCCTGACGCTGCACGGCAGTGTCTGTCCGGTGCTCAGGTAGTGATGCAGTTCATGGGCAAAACCGTCCAGTTGCGCAAGCAGCATCTGATTACTGCGGGAAAACACATTAAAGGCGAGCACCGCGGGAATAGCCACCGCCAGTCCCAGGGCGGTCATGATCAGGGCCTCGCCAACCGGACCGGCAATCTGAGCCAGGGAGGCCGCCCCTTCGATGCTGATGGCCGCAAGGGCATGATGTACACCCCAGACCGTACCGAACAGCCCGACGAAGGGTGACACGGCGGCAACGGATGCCAGCAGGGTCTGGCCATTGTCGAGCCGCGCGCCCTCCTCGCCCACCACTCGCTGCATGCTGCGTAACAACAGGTCCTCCCCATCCGAGGTCCGCATCTCCCCCACATCGGCGTGGACGGAAAACGACGCCTGGGCCAGACGAGAAAAGGGATTGTTGCGCTCCGCAATCAGCTCTGAACCGGGCTGTTCGCTGTTCCACATGTCGAGGCGGTAGCGATGACCGCGTCGTTGCAGTTGCCACAGCAACAGGGATTTACTGACGATCCAAAGCCATGACAGCAACGACATCAGCAACAGGGTGCAGAACAGGGTCGCGCCCAAGGCATCGGTATGGGCAAAAAAATAATCGATGGGATTGAGATCATTCATGCTATTTCTCCAGGTTGAATTGGATCGGCACCTCCACCCAGGCGGCGAGGGTCCTGCCGCCCTGTCTGGCCGGTACGAAGCGCCATTCCTGAACCACGCTACTGGCCGCCTGATCGAGCCGGGGATATCCGCTGCTGACGAGGATCCGCACGCTCTCGGGGTGGCCCTTGGCATCGACCCTGACCCGCAGGCGCACCACGCCCTCCTCATGCCGCTTACGGGACATCAGCGGATAGCGGGGACGGGGATTGTTCAGATATTCCGCGTGAAACTGAGGCGGCGAGACCGCCTGATGCTCTGTACTGTCAAAGTCCGTTGCCGGCGGCAGCGGAGTGCTGGGCGGCGCGGGGTCGGTGACTGCAGCGGACGGATCCACGACCGACTGAGTGTCGGTCTCTGGGTTTGGTTTCACTTTGGGGACCGGTTTCACCTTGGAAACTGGTTTCACTTTGGGAACTGGTTTCACTTTGGAAACTGGTTTCACTTTGGGAACTGGTTTCTCTGGCGCGACGGTCTTTGCACGGACGGATGAAACCGCAGGTTTCGGCGGTGGCTGCGGAGGCTGTGACCGTGGCGGCTGCGGTGGCGGTGACCGTGGCGGCTGCGGTGGCGGTGTTTCTGACGCGGGTGGCGGAGGTGGGGCGGATGCCGAAGGTTCGGCCGACTTTGGCGCCGGACTCTTAACAAACACGCCCACCATGACCCGGGACGGCTGAGGCGTGGACGTGGTCATCCCAGTCAGAAGCGCCAGCATAGCCCCGTGCAGGCCGACGGTCGCGACCAGAGCTATACCGAAGCGATACCCTGTGCTCAGTCCCAGGTTTCTAGCGTGCCGCATAGGAAGCCGTACCTCTCACGTCCCGGTGCAATCAGGGTAACTGCAGCGCCCGTGCAATAGCCTTCCATGGGACATATTTGAAGTTCTGCGCCCTATCCGGCAGCCGATTGTAGCCATCCTGCACAATCAGCATCCCGTCGGAATAAGCCCCGCCAAGATCGACTCCGGTGGCCTCCACGCCATCGGTGTCCGAAACCCCATCGATGCCGGTGACGGCATTGATGCCGATACGAAAGGATCCGCGATAGACAAACGGGGGTTGGGCATCCAGCACCGCGAAGCTGCTGTCACCCTGGCTCGACGCGATCAAGTAATTCGCCTCCCTGCCCGGATAGATGGCCAGTCCCTCAACATCGGCACTCATTGGCTGCCCCACCGACAGGACCAGACGGAGCCGGTCGGCGAGTGCGGCGTCAGCGGACAGGGTCCAGATACCACGATCCTCTTCGGCAATGAACAGGCGCTGCCGTTGATCGTCGACCACACAGCCCTCGGCCTGTCCCGCCATGCTGAACCGGCGCAGTTCGGTAGCGGTGTAGTCATCGCCGTGCAGGGCGATCGCATACTGCGCATAGGTGCCTTTTTTGTCGTTGACAAATACCTCCAGTCCACCCTCCGGCGGCTGGTACAGGCAGATACCGTAGAGGTCCTTCAACCCGGTCGGTAGATGGCCGGCGTCACGCAGCTTGCCCTGGGTATCGATTTCGAAAACCACCAGGGTGTTCTCGTCACGCTGGGTCGCCAGCGCCAGGTCGATCTGGCGTCCGTTCAGGCGTACCTGCTGGCGCACGTCCACATTGTTGACCCGGCCCACAGCGAGGAACTGCTGTTGCCGACCCTGCAGGTCGTAACTCAGCAGTCCCTGTTTTTTGTCGGTCGCCAGCACCCGGGAGCGGCTATAATCGGCCGCGTCGATCCACAGGGCGGGATCATCGGCGGAATCGCCACGCTGGGCCACCGGATCCGTCTGGCCTTGGGCTTCCACGACAGGCCGTGTTGCCATCGGACGATCCGCCCGAGGCCACCCCAGCGAGCGGGCCTGCCAACGCCCCTGGATACGCATCGACAGCCAGCCGGTCGTGACAAGCAATCGATCGGCATCCTCGACCTTTATGGAACGCACCAGCCCCCAATCCCCCTGCCGGTGCGCCAACAGGCTCACATGTTCGCCTTTGGCGTCGAGCACCGCGAGCCCCTGGGGCAGCACCGCCAGGGCACCGACGCCACCGGTCAGTTGACCGTAAGGCCGGCGCGCCGCGACCAGGGTACGGACCGGCTCCCCTTCTCCGTCCGCCGGATAGGCCCAGACACCGAACGCTTCCTCGCTGACATACAGGGTATGAGTGACGTCATCCGCACGGCAGTGTTCCGTGCCGGGAGGCAGGGCCAGATGCCGCAACAGGCGCGGTTCGGGACCGCTCAGCAGCCACTGCTCGGCCAGACCATCACGGCCGATCAGGAACAGATGATCGAGTTCCTGAGCGTCCCGGTACAGACACAGACTTTTCACCGAGAACCCTTGCCTGGGCAACCGGGCAACCACATCGATCCTTCGCTTTGCCAGGTCAACATCGAGCAGCTCCGCCCGCTGGTCATTTTCGTCAAACACCACCGCCAGGGCGCCCAGGGGCGTGGGCCGGCTGTCCAGGTGGGCGCCCCGTAGCTTCAGACGGGTGACTTCATCGCCGCGGCCGTCGATCAGGCTCAGCTCGTGCTTGTTCAGGGTCAACCAGTGACCACCGGGGAGCTCGGCGAGTTCGCGGGCGTCAACCACAAGCCGGGGAAACTCGGCCGCGCCAATGTCGACCGTCAACGTGAACAACGTCATCCATAACACAAACAACAGATATCGAAACATGAAAGACCCCATTCGGGAAAAGAGAAAAAATGCAAACGGATAGGCAACAAATCCCCACACCGCCTTGCGGCGATATGGCGACCCGTTCGGTGTTTTCTTAGAACGATGCCACTTTGATACCCAGCCGATAGGTTCGGCCATAGCTTTCGTATTGGGCGTTCAGATCCTGATCATTTGTGTAGACGTAGTATTCCTCGTCGCTCAGATTTAACGCTTCAAACACCAACTGCATGTTGCGCCCGATCCTGTAGTGGGCCGAAAGATCGTACTGTGTCTGGTCATCCACATAGCGGTCACTGTCGCTGTTGTCGAACTCACCGACTTCGTCCAGGTAGTCTGACTTGTGGTTCAGCGCCAGCCGCAGACCCAGGGGTCCTTTTTCGTAACCCAGGGTCGCGTTCAGGGTGACGTCGGACTGGCTGGGCAGGGCGATCTTCCTGGACACCCGTTCTCCTGCGCTACGACCCTCGATTCGTGCCTCCGAATCGGTGAAGGTGGCGTTGGCGGAAAACAGCAGGCCGTCCCAGGGCGCGGGCAGTTTCCGGAAGGTCTGGGCATACGCCAGCTCGAGCCCGCGAACCTTGGCCCGGTCGCCGTTAGCATAGGTCTCGGCGGCGCCGAAGCTGCTCCAGACACCGCTGCCCGCGAGATCGCTGTTGTAGATGAAGTCGTCGATTTCCTTATAAAACAGATAGGCCGACATCACCCCCGCGTAACCCATGCGGCGTTCGATGCCCAGGTCCAGGTTGGTGGACTTCATCGGCTTCAGGTCCGGGTTGCCGAATTCCGCCTCATCGCCATCGATCAGGTAGCCAGGAGCCAGTTGTTCGAAGGTCGGACGCACCACCGAGTGGGTCCAGGCGGTGCGTAGCGTGGTGTCGTTGTCGAGATCGACGCGCAACTGCAGATCCGGTAGCCAGTTGTGGTAGCGGTGTTCCGCCTCGACGTCGCTGAAGGTGCCGTCCTCAACCCCGGTGCCTTCGGCGCTGAAGTCGGTGCTTTCGTAACGGACGCCGGCGAGCAGCCGCCACATGCCCCGACTGAAGGTGTTCTGAATATAAGCGGCATCGATGTCCTCGTTCATCGTGAAATCATTGATGCGCGAGTCCTCTTCGTCCAGGTAGGCCGAGCGGTCAATGCTGTCAACGAAATCATTCAGCGCCGAAGCACTGATGGCGGGACCGAAATCGCCATACGGATAATCGACGCTACCCGATACGAAGTTGCTCAACGACGGGTTACCGAAGTCATCACCGTCTATCTTCCAGGCTGTGAACTCGTTGGTCTTCTCACGGCGGCTGAACTTGGCGCCGAATTTGAATTCGTTGTCCAGTCCGCCGAAGACAAGGTAGCGCTGCAGATCGAAGTGCAGGTTGTGCTCGGTATCCTCGGTGTACTGGTCCTCCATCTTGATGGCGTCCAGTTCGTAGTCGGCGGTCGCGTTGATCGCGGCATCACCGATCAGCTCCGGCTTACGGGTATTGCTGAACCCGGCCTGGTAGGTCTCGCCGGACTTGAACTTGGCGGACGAAATGTAGTTCGGCGTGTCCTGATCCGATTTGCTGATACCGGCACCCAGCCCCAGCTGCCAGTCGCCGAAGCGGCGATCCATGCCCAACTGAAGGGAGCGGATATCGTGAGTCTCCTTGCGGGACTTGAGTTCACGGGACGACTCGGTATCGCCCAGGGTGCCCGCGGTCTGCGGATCAGCGAATTCAATGTTCTGACGCTGCCGCGTCTCCTCGTCCGAGTAGCTGCTGAGCAGGGAACGCAGATAGTAGGCTGCTTCGGTCTGCGGGCGGTAGTCCACATTGAACACACCGCCTTGGCGCTCCCGGGTGATGTGATAATCCCGGCGTTCGAACTCCTCCAGGGCCGCGGTGTCGCCGGACTGATCCCAGGCGCCACCGGTCTCCACGTTATCGGACCCGAATTCCCGGGTATCGGAACTGATACCGGCGGCGATTCCGAGTTTGCCTTCGGCGAACAGATCGCTCCAGGCCGCGACTCCGTTGGGGCTGTTTTCATCGATATTGGTATCACGGGTCATGCCGCCCTCGAGGGAATAGAACATTCCCTCGTGATCGAAGGCGGAGAGGGTCTTGACATCGATGGTGCCGCCGATGGAATTGGCGTCCTGATCGGGGGTCAGCGTCTTGGATACTTCCAGTGAACTGATCAGGCCCGACGGCAGCACGTCGAGGGCTACGGCGCGCACACCACTCTCCGGTGCCGGCACCAGACTGCCGTTAATGGTGACCGAGTTCAGATCCGGCGCCATGCCGCGAATCCGCACGTAGCGGCCTTCACCCTGATCCCGTTCGACGGACACACCCGGAAGCCGCTGCAACGCCTCGGCCGCATTGGTGTCCGGCAGCTGGCCGATGGCGTCCGCGTGCACTACGCTGATGATATTATCCGCCATCTGCTGTACATCGAGGGCGCTGTCCAAACTGGCCGCCTGGCCGGTGACCTGGATCGTCTCGAGTACCGTCGTCTCATCCTCCCCGTGAACCTGACCACTCAGCGCTGTGGCTACGGCAATGACAAGAGCCTTACGGCACAACCCATCGATTCTCTGCGTAATGATCTTTGCATTTTCGTACATCGTACTTCTCCCATGAGGCAGGATCGGCGCACCATCCCCTGATGGCTGTGCCTGGCCATTGCGTTGTCTACGGGGCGAAGAATACGCAGGAAAAATTTCAGTTCTTTGACAGCTCATAGCCGTCGGGTATGAAAAACAATGCGTTAGCGCTGTTTTGGCGAAAATGTGAGCCTAAATGCCTTGCCAGACCAGGCACGAAAACTCCAGGTGGTTTGCTGTTGTTGGGGGCAACCCAATATTTTATTGAGCCGATCGCACCCCCTATTCCAAATTGGCCGAAATGGTAGCGTGTTTGTCACAAACACCCCCTAGCATGGCACCCTCGCAAACTGTCATTGGAGTGTTCATGTCGACGAGATACCGTTTTGCCCTGGCAACCATGACCCTGGTCGCCGGTCTTTGCATTGCGCTGTATGCCAGCCTTGGCACGGGCAAACCGTTCGCGGCGTGGAAATGGGTGGACATCGCCGGAGAGGGCGGCATCTCGTTGATGTCGGCGGTATGGTCCCTGATTATCCTCTCGAGTCGGCCGAGGGGGCACGTGACCACCTTGCTGGCGGGGGGGTTGTCCGCCATCGCATTCGGCTCCTGGGTGGATTGCCTGGACGAGTTCTTCGCCATCCCCCACGATCAGTACTGGGACAACTGGCTGGAGTCCTTGCCGACCCTGGTTGGCATGCTGTCGTTGACCGCCGGTCTGTATCTTTGGCGCCAGGAGCAGTTTTCTCTCAACGAGCACATGCAAAAGCGCGAACGCCTGTTTCGCGATCACCGCTCATTCGACCGTATCACCCAACTGGCCAATGCCGACTATCTACGCCGCCAGATCCGTCTGGAGCAGGAACGCGGTTCAAAACAGCCCTGCGCCTTGATCCTGCTTGACGTCAACCAGTTTCACTTGATCAACCGCCAGTATGGCCAGCGAGAAGGGAACCGCCTGCTGCAGGCGATCAGCCACCTGCTGCTGCTCAACATGCGCCCGGATGATCTGCTCTGCCGCTATGCCGGAGACCGCTTTGCCATCCTCATGCCGGCCACCGGCCAGGGCCCGGCAAGGCAAACGGCCCGGCACCTGGAACGGGCGGTCAATCTATTGGCGCACCATACCCGCGCCCAAGGTGAACGCATCGCGGTATCGGTTCGAATTGCTTGTGCCGTGGCAAACTCCGATCCGGACATGTTGTTGAATGCGTTGAATACCGCGCTGGAACCGACACCACCCTCCCTACATGCCACGGCACCCATCACTTAGCCCTCGGGAACTCGGCGTGCCCCCCTACTACCAAGCCAATACCCGATTCATTCCCGCGAACTATCAGGCTGCCTTGCTGCTTGAGTATGCACGGGACCAGGAGATAGAGGGCGCTACCCTGTTGCGCGGTACGCGTTTGCAACCCCGGGAACTGGTGACCGAGAATACCCAGCTGACCCCCGCGGACTACCTGCGGATGTTGCAGAATCTCAGCGAAATCCTGCCGGACCGCGCCACCAGCTTCATGCTCGGGCAACAGTTATTACCGGGCCATATGGGCAATATCAGTCATGCCATGCTGCAAGCCCGAAACCTGCGCCAGGCCCTCGATATCCTGATCCGCTACCAAGCCTGGCTGAGCCCGTTGCTGGCCCCCCATCTGATGACGCTTGGGGAGCAGACCTCGCTGTACTGGACCGACAGCTGTGTCACGCACCGGTTGCGCGGGTTCGTCGTGGAAATGATGATGACGGCGGTCACCGGCATGACCCGTTGGCTCAGCGGTGTACGTCTGCCCTGGCGCTACCGGTTCAACCGCACCCGCCCGGCCTATATCGAGCAATACGCAGTGCATCTGGGAACAGAAACCCAGTTCAACGACTACTTCGATGCCATGCTCATCGACAACGACTGGCTGGACTACCCCTGGCCACGGGGTAGCGAGATGGCCGCCAACGTGGCGCTGACCGAAATCGAAAAGGAGACCTCGCCGTCATTCTGTCGGCAAAGCCTGCTATCGGCTTTATACGACTACCTGCACGAACGCGTCCGCCTGGCCCCCTCTCTGGAGAAGAGCGCAGCCGATTTCGGTATCAGCCCGGCCACATTCAAACGGCATCTCGCCCAGCACGGCAGCCATTTTCAGGCGGAACTGGATCAAGTACGCACCCATGTCACCCTACAGATGATGTGTACGCACGGTTATAACAATGAGCAAATCGCCGCTTATCTGGGCTTTCATGACGCCAACAATTTCCGGCGCTCATTCAAACGGTGGACGGGGCTCACACCCTCTGTGCTCAGGGCACATCTGCTCCAACCCAGTATCGTTAAATGAGCAATAGTGGGGCTTGGGTTCAGTGCGGAGACGTTTCAAACCGAGAATCCAGCCTGCTCCCGAGCATAGGCCAGCACAGCCTCTTCAACCGGCGACCAGGGATAGTCCGATACCGCCCTTACCCCGATTGCAGCAAGCTTGTCGGACGGACCGTCTCCGATCCTCGCCACCAGCACCGCCTCACAATCGCGGATCGTTTCCAGTATCCGCACCAGAGCGCCCTTGTCCGAGGTGTTTCCATGGCAGTAGTGATCCACCTCGCGCTGTTCCAACAACGTGCACCCTTCCCGGGTAACCAAATAGATCCAGAAACGTTTGGCATGGCCGAAGTGTTCGTCTACTACCAAGCCCTGTTGACTGGCCACCGCAACCTTTCTCACCGACTCAGTCATGGGTCACCGGCTCCAGCCCGCGGAAGACACTGCAGAGTTCAAAGACCGCTCTTTCCGGTAACAGCGACTTATGCTGACAGTACTTGGCAACCAGCTTCGCCAGGCCCTTGATGTCGCGTCCGCTGGCCTGGGGAAAGGTCTCCGCCAGCCAATCCAATATACCGGCATCCAGGCCCAAGCCGAACTGTTGACTCATGACCGTCCAGATACGCCGCCGCTCTTCCCGGTCCGGTGGTTGGTAACGGATCAAGGCGATGCAGCGCGAGACGATCGCCTCGTCGATGTCATCCACCCGATTGGTAGTGAGAAACAGCAGGCCGTTGAAATACTCCAGCACACGCAGAAAAACCCCGACCACCGCGTTCGCGGCAATGTTGTCATCCCGGCGTTTAATGTAGACATCGGCCTCGTCGATCAGCATCACCGCCCCCCAGCGCTGGGCGCGGATCAATGCCTGCTTGAGGGCGACTTCCATCTCGCTCACATTCAGGCCCAACTGCCCCGAGTGGACCCGGTAGAGGGGTCGTTTGATGATCTCCGCGTAGACCTCCGCGGTGAGGGTCTTGCCGACACCCGGTGGACCGGCGCACAACACGGTGGTTCCCCCGGACTTGCCTTCGACGATGTCATCCATCAGCAGGTCCATCTCGGCGGTGAGGATATCGATCAGGTCGGTATGGCGCTCCGGCAGTACCAGTTTCTCCCGGAGGTCCGGCTGGTAGGCGTAAGGGCGCAGGTTGTCCACGTGCACCCAGAGATGGTGGTGCAGATCGAGATGATAGAGCAGGATGTAACCGTGCACCGGCAACTCGGTGAACAGGTTGCCGGGTATTTCCTCGTGCAACTGCTCGGCCGCCTGCTCCACCTGGTCGGAGTAGCGGGTACTGCGACCCGCCTTGCGCAGGTACTTGACCAGAATGTCACCGTTGGTGTCGACGCTCAGCGCCCGCTCTTTGAGCATGTCCTCGTCGTTGACCAGACGTGCCCACCCACCCGACGATGAGAGCACCACACGGCTCTTGCGCGACCAGTCGGTGTTGCGGTGCGAAGCGCCGGGATCCTCCGCGAAGTAGCCCGTACCCGAGCCGGAAAACTGCTTGCCGTGTTGTGTACGCCAGGAGAAATAGTGTTCGGCGGACCGGTCATAGGCCTCGATGAGCGCGGGTGTCTCCTTGAGAAATCCCTTTTCCGCAAACAGCTCGGCAATCGTGCGTGCGCACAAATCCCGTTCCCGGATGATCAGGCTCAGGGTATCAATCCTGGCCATGGTATTGGCCTTCAGGTCGATCAGTACCCGCCCTGCCTCCTCCTCACCGGGCGGGGTGAAGTCGATGCGCATCACCAGGTAAGGCATGGGGGTGCCCCGGGCATTGGCTTTAAACAGCCAGCCTCGGATGCCGTCCTTGATCAGGAACTCCGCGATATCGGGCACCAGGCGTTCCAGCTCACCCTCCTGATACCGATGTCCTTCTTGGCGGATGGCCTCATGCAGGGTGGCGATCTGCGCGGCCTTGCCTTGCATGGTTGGACCGGCCGCCCGGTAGAGCTCGTGCAGATAGCCCAGTTGCGAGGGCGAAAAGGCGCTCAGTGGCATCTCCGCACGATTGGAAATTCTCAGTTGTTGCCCCAGCGGCGACAGATCGGGAAAGGTCTCGATCATGGCCTGGGCATAAGCGCGTTCGATCTGCAGTTTCATGGGATTCCGTTGATGCCGGGTTCACCCACTCCGCGCAATTCCTGTGCCACACCTTCAACGGGCAGATATCCTGGGTGGTTATGCCATTCCCGATGTTGCCAATCCAACAACCCGAGGCGTACCTGTCATTGTTGCTACAACATTCCGTACACTGAGCGCCGGGCTGTTTAATCGTCCAGGTTAAAACTTGACGCCCAGTGTCAGAAGAAAATTATCCACCCGTATATCTTCCTCAGACTCGTTGCGAACCCAATAACTATCGTATTCGTCGGTTGAAAAAGTTGCCTCAGCACTGTCATAGGCCGCTTCTATAAAGAAATTGACTGACCCGGGGTTCCCAATCTCAAGACCAAGAGCTCCCAAAACGCCTAGTTTGGCTTTCTCAGCAACATAGTCACCTTCATTTATATGAAAGCTTGCGCCCAGTCGGGCATAGGGACGAACATGAGCACGCAGCGCAAAGGTATATCCCAATGTTGCTTGAACCGGCATATCGAGATAGCTGACATCCCCATAGATTACCACAAAAGGCCCAACACCGAAGTCAGCCCTTAAACCGGATCTGAACTGCGATGCATATCGATAGGAAAGCCCCATCGGTATCACTCCTGTATCTTCATCATCCAGATAGAGATTATCGTCATGCCAGTCCCAAATCTCTCTTGCGCCTGAAGCATATGAAAAGCCGATATAGTGGCCGTTATCGGCTACAACTGGTGAGGCGGGTACAAAATATAGTGTTAAGAGTACCGCTACAGAAGTAACAGCCCTGTTTATATTGTATGTAGTAGCAAACATGATATTCAGCTTTGTCCTTATCGATAATAGTTCGGTAAATAGTACCGCCGCGGGATGATATCAAAACACACCTAAAGATTTGGGAATGACATTCCTTGAATATGAAATTCTCTTTTTACAGCAAGTTTCTATCAAGGTATAAAAGAACTGTTTTTTTATGAAAAAACAGAATAGGTTTGGATGAATTATTTCGGAGAAAATTGAGATGAAGCGTTTTATTTTACTAGTCGCATTGTATGCATTCATCGGCACTGTTTCAGCATACGATGTTATGGAATCAGAGTCAGACCCAGCCCTTAAAATAGAGAGATAGAACTGGCGCCATTCGATGTAACCCCATTAGAGATAAAAAAGTCTATCATCGATGTAATGATAAAAAGCCGATGGGAAATCGTTGAGCATAAAAGGAACTATCTCATTGGTGTCTATAACGGCGTACCAAAAGTGAAAATATCCTTCGATGAAAACATGTTAACGATCAGTGAAGTACCAACCTCCGCGAACTTCAAAGAGCGCTGGCTGAATACTCTGCAAGGACATATTCTACATCGCCTCAACTACTATCATCAGGTCAGGGTTGCTAACCGACTGCTTTGATAGCTGGCATACGGTATTTCTTGAAGGATTACCTCAACAGACAAGCGAACGTGACGAACGTCAGGTAGATCGGCTATCGTCCGACTACCTGATGCTGCCACTAATACGGTGGTTGTCGTTGTTAATACAGCATTCCGTACTCTGAGAGCGGATAATCCTGCATAGCCTATCTTTGACCGCGAGGAACAGCCGTTGCATGAAAAAACCCCATGAACCCGCAAAACCCTGACAAGATTAATATTTGGGCCCTGCCCAAAGTGGCGGCACTTCGATTACTGCTGCTGACCCTGGATGAGGCGGTGGATATCGGACACTTGAGTGTCGAAAACGTCGGCTCGAACAACCGTGAAGCCCTGTACCTGAGTGACCGTCGGATCGAGGGGCTGAGCGCCTACCTGTACACCTATGCTCAAGCCGAAAAGCACTATGGCCTGGAATTGATCTTTCCCGATCAGTCGCGGGGCGTATCGGCACCCTATCAACCCCTGGAAGGGCTGACCCTGGAACAGACGATCGAGCAACTGTGCCTGCATTTCGATCTGAGCTGAGCGATAAAGGCCCCCTCAGTCGGACGAAGCCCCGGATAGAACCCTACCCGGTCTGTTGCATAATCGGCTTGAGGAACCTGAGTACTTCCAGAGTACTGGCACTGTCCAGGGCGTTATATCCGTCGTCGGTACGAATCGCGGGATCGGCGCCTGCCGCCAGCAACCGCTTGAGCACCGCCAGTTTCCCCGTTGAGGCCGCGTAGATCGCGCTGGTCACCCCGTTGACATTACGGTTGTCTACCTTGGCCCCCGCCTCGATCAACCGGTCCACCAGGGCCAGGTCACCGTTGACACAGGCAAACCAGAGGGCGTGATGACCGTCATCATTGATCGGGTTGGGATCGGCCCCCTGTTGCAGCAGCCAATCCACCCGCGCCAGATCCCCCTGGAGCGCGGCGAGCATCAGCGCGGACATCCCCAGGTCGATACGACTGTTCAGGTCATGGGGCTCGAAACCCTGTTCAAGCATCCATGAAACATGGGAATTCATACCATCCGCCTGCTGTGACTGCCATTGTTCAAGGGCCTGCCATCCACCCTCCAGGTTATAGATCTGGCTCAGGCCGAACTGAGCGAAGAAAGCACAGAGTTCGCGACTCTGGTTGCCGTGATAGCAGTAGACCAGTACCGGTGGATTATCACCACGCCGTCGGACCAGGCCGGCGATAAGCTCCTCGCTGGGGGTTACCGATCCGGGCAGTTGTCCACGGCTACGGGACAATTCGTCCCGTTGATCGATGATGATCAGACCCGGTATCGCGGTAATACGGCTGAGCAGTTCTGGGTGGATATCGTAATAACTCATGGATGCAGCCTTGTTCGCAGTTTTTAACCCATAGGCTTTCGTACCAAGCAATATCCGATCCAGTTTGTGAGAAATGCTGTATTTTTAACAGTAACAGTGAGTTACGACACAACCCCGGATACAGATTGATAGTTGGAATGGGCGGATCCCGACATTACGTAGTAACACAAACAACCTTCAGGCAAGGGGTGAAGCAGTCGATACCACTCGTCTAATCAAGTTGATTTTGTGATACAGTTCACATTTTACCTTAATAGTAGAGTGATTAAATAAGGAGCGCCGATTGGATTTGCCGACCTTCGAGTCAATTCAAATCCATTAGTTTCTATCTGTTTTTTGATCATAAATTTAATAAATTCCTGGCATCGCTTAGTTCCGGGCAATCAAGATCACTGATCGGTTGTCCGCTGGATAGCCCAGTCCACTCATGGCCCTGATAGAAACCCTTGGCCAGCATTTTTTTACACAGATGAGGGAGGCTGCTGCGGTTGCACCACAGGCAGGGATTTCCCGTGCCCAAGGAATCGCCGCATATCCTTTTGATTTTATTGTAGTAATCAAGGAATGATTACGGACTGATTTGGTAATCCCAGGCATCATGGAACCCGATGCGAAGGCTGAATGAGATACGAGGATCGGAAATGCGCAAGGCGTATGAAAAAGGAAACTCTTTGCTGGACAGCGGCTTAAGGAAAAGGCCCCAACCGCTTCTCAATTTCGCAAATCATGTTCAACTGATCCCCAAACAAAAATCCGATCTAAAACTGCTGGATTTGGCGAATACCCATGATCTGAAGCTGATTCACCAGATCGGCACCCGTCAGCCACATCACCCGGCGACCCCGTTGAGTCCACCCAACCAGGACACACTCGAGCTACTGATACAGCTCATCGCATCCTCTTCCCATTCACTTCTTCTGAAGGACAATGGAAACACACTCTATTCGGAAAACAGTCTAAGGGCTGTGCTTTCAGATTATCCCGACAGGATTGATGAGCAGCTGAAACAACCCCTCGACAATGTGATCTATCTGGATCGTTTCAATGATTCGAACTCCTACATCACAGAACAACAGCTGAACGATTTTTTTGCCCAGCGGCATATTGAAATCGAACTGTTGAAGCGAACCCTTCTGGTGGCCAGGAAGCGACTCTCCGCCAATGAACTCAAGCTCAACGATACGATCCAGGAGCGCCAATCAATCCATCAACAGCATGACTACCTAAAAACCGAATTACAAATACTGCACACCAAACACCAGCAACGGGAATTTGAGCTCCAGACCAGCTTGAATGAGGTAAGACGCTCCGCACACGAAAACCTGAATGATGCCAAGGCTGAAATCGCGCATTTAAGGCAGTTGATCGAGGCCAAGGAGGCTTCCCGGCAACAACTCCAGCAGGAGAAGTCTGTATTGGCCAACAGCCTGCAGACAGAAACCTCCCGCAATCTGGAGTTTGTTCAACAATCGCGACTATTGGAAGAACGCCTGAAAGGTCTGGAGCTGGTTCTCAGAACCACGCAGCACGCCAGCAAGGAAGCCGAACTCGTTCATAACAAGACGATGACGGCAATAAAGCAAGAACTTCAACAAGCTCTGACTTTAAATCAAGACCTGAACGAATCACATCAGCAACTGAAAGCAACGCGCCAACGTGAACAGGCTGACGCCAAGCGACAGCAGGAGAGGATGAAACAGGCCCTGGAAACCGAGAAGCGTCATTCTGACGAAGAACACAAGCGCTTAAATTCGGTTATTGTCGGGCTCAATCAACAGTTGGATGCGAACCGCAGCAAGGCGGAACGACAACTCGAGGAAGCTCGACAACAAGCCCGGGCCGGATCTCAGCTGCTGCTTGAGCGGATGAATCAGGCCCTTGCGAATGAAAAACAGCATGCCCGGGAGGAGCAGACACGGCTGGAAAAAATCAACGAGGAGCTCACTCAGAAGTTGCGAAAAACCCGCGCTGAGGCCGATCGACAATTGGACG
Source organism: Candidatus Thiodiazotropha sp. (assembly GCA_050291245.1). Lineage (GTDB taxonomy): Bacteria > Pseudomonadota > Gammaproteobacteria > Chromatiales > Chromatiaceae > Thiodiazotropha. Next base: position 22,258 of record JBNKJP010000035.1, read on the forward strand.
AGGCGCAACGCCAGACACAGGCGGATATCCGCTCACTGCATGAGCAGATGGACCAGACCATGGAACAGGCTCTGGAGGCCGAAAAGCAGCTTGCCAACGAGGAACGAAGCCGTTTTGTCTCAGCGATCAAAGCACTCAATCAACAGTTGGAAGAGAACCGGATTCAATCTGATCGGGCTCTGGATGAAGCAAAATACCAGACGCAGGTGGATATCCAGTCGCTGCAGGAGCGGATGAATCAGGCCCAGGAACAGGCCCTGGCGGCCGAGAAACAACTGGCAAGCGAAGAGCAGGCGCGTTTCGAATCAGAAATCAAAGCGCTCAATCAACAACTGGAAGAAAATCGTATCGAGTCGGAACAGCAACTCGAAGAGATCAAACAACAGGCACAGACCGAATACCAGACTTTACAGGAACAACTTAAGACAATCCGCGCTGAAGCACGCAAACAGCAAGACAAACTGTTCGAGCAGGAGACTTTTCTCGAGCAGGAACGCAATACCAGCAGCGGGCTGAGAGACCTGCAGAAGACCACGGAAATGGCGTTGATAGAGAGTAACAAGCGTCTCAGCGAGACAAAGCAGACTTATCAGGAAAGATTATCAGAACTGCAACATAAGTTGGCTTCTAATAAGGACACATTGTCGCGACTGGAGAAATCCGAACATCAAGCCCGAACCGCCAACCAGGACTTTTCCTCTCAAAGAGAGGAGCTGGAACAGAACATATCCGATCTGCAAGCACAGCTCGAACAACAACGCACGAGCAATGATCAAATCATCCGCGGCCATGAAGAGAAAAGCACACAGCTCGAACAGTCACTCACCGAGATTCGGGAGCGCGCAAAACGAGCCGATGACACAATTCGCTTGTTAAAGAAAACCCGGCAGAGTCAGAGTGACGGCAAAACACAACTGGAAGACCAGTTGGCAAAACTCAAAACTGAGTCGCAGGCCCAACAGGCCGAACTGCGTGCCTCATATGAATCAGAACGGAAGAAAAAGGAATCCTTGCAAAAACAGCTCGAACGCCTTAGAGCCGAGAAAGATGATTCCACGGAACTTGACCAGATAAAAGAGGAAAACCACCAGCTTAAACGCAAGATCAAAGGAATGCGTGAAGTTCAACGTGACATGGAGAGTCAGTTGATCGTGGATAGTGATGATGAGGCCAGAAAGTTACACAATGAACTCAAGGCAACCCAGGCAAAACTCAAGAACGCACTGAAACTTGCAAAACAGAGCAAGGATCTGTTGCGGGAGAATCAGATCCACGAGAGCGCAATCAATATTTTAAGCGAAGATTTGGATGAGTTAACGGAAGAGAAGAATTCACTGCTGAAGGAACGTGACGAGCTAAAAAAGGAGTTGAGCAAAATCAAACAGCTGCATGCCAAACCAACGGGTGAGAATTGCCCATTGCACTGAGTTTACGTTATCTCGTTCGCACACTCCGCGTGGGAATGCAGATCGGGGGTACGGATAATTCAGCAAGACTCATCGCCACACCAGGCTTAGGGCGTAGGTTGGGGTGAGGTACGAACCCCAACCTGATTCGCGTATTCGTTATCGCTGTGTGGTGTTGGGGTTCTCTCGTCACCCCAACCTACAACCCTATCTTGTCACCTTTGTATTGAGGGATTTCCTAAATTTAAGCAACCCAACAAGACCGGAACAAAAAAGCAGTAGTGTTCCAGGGACAGGAACGACACTGATTTCCACAGATGATGACAGATCTATTTGCGGACCGAGAAGCGTGAAAAGCCCTTCATTCGGATCATCAAGGTCTGAAACAATGTCAACCGAATGGGCGCCAACCGATAGTGCTTCAAAGTTCAGTCTGACTAAGGAAATATCGCCCCCACCAGATAATCCTGGGAATGCCGAGCCAGCCACGTCGGTGTCTGTCAGGAGCAGGGAGTCATCGGAGAATGGAACGTCAACATTTGCTCCGATGAATGTCAGACCGGCCGGGCTGTTCACATCAAAGCCGAAGGCAAGCAGTGCGTCATCAGCACTCAGTCCGGTGTAGATTATATTGACACCGAAGGTTTCTCCAACCCTGATTTCCGGGTCGAGAACCTCCGTCACGACAGCGGCGGCTGCATTGGCACAGCCTAAGCAGATTGACAATATCCCAATTATGTAGAAAGCAATTGAAAACCTTTTCATAGTGCTGTCCTCGTCTATTCCAACGGCATTATTGAACCAGGCCTTATTGGTAGTATTCAACATACCAAATGCGATAATCGCGATAACTCACGCACCCGTCCCCGTCATAGTCGGCCTCCCGATTAAAGTGCGGATCCGCCGTGCATTTACCCATTGTGTTGCGAAAGGCGTGGTAATCCCCGATATCGATGACGCTGTCTCCGCTGAGATCTCCCGGAATATGAGTCACTGACTTAGGGGTCCAAGTGGGATACATGGCGTTTAGTGGTGCGGTATCAGGCGAGAGAATATGAAAACCCGAACCATCGGCGTTGATTGCACCTATTCGCCATTGCGGCGAAGGATATATGTTGTATGTAAAGATAATCTGTTGATCATTGTTTACCCATTCTGATTGTGAGGCACTATGTTGGAGATCAAAGTTGGTCAGATTGGTGGAAGGAGCTCCAGCCTGATTTGCCATCAGATAGAGGTCATAGAGTTGAGCACCGCTCGCACGCCTTGTAAAAACGATACGCTCCCCATCCCGACTCACCACGGGATCCATGATGTGGGAAGGGGAGTTATCAAAGGTCATCTGAGTCCAGGTATTGCTTGAAAGGGTGTACCTGAACATATTCTGGTGCCAAGGATAGTCATAGGCATGTACAATAATTTCATCCATGGATCCACGCCAACTCGCCCCTACGATAAATCTATAGACATCGTCAACACCATTCGTCGTCAGGATCGTTTTTTCAGATCCATCGATATTTATCGTACCTATACTACCTGCACCGAGTGTTGCAGGGTAGACGAGTTTGCTGCCATCAGGCGACCAGTTGATCACATTGTGATCCCCGGCTTTCTCAACTAAGGCGAATTCGGAATTAGGCACTTTATACAACCCGGTACCGTCACTATTTATGATATAGATGGCCCATTCGCCACTGCGGTTAGAAATAAACGCAAGCTTAGTTCCATCAGGAGAAAACGTTGGAGCGAGTTCCCGGGCCGGATGGACGATATAAGGCATCACGCCTGTACCGTCAGCGTTCATTACATATATGTCCGTGTCAACATCATCGCCGGGCCAGAGATCCGACCCGTAAAATGCGATTACCCCCCCGGGCGAGCCTGGATTTTCCCCGAACCGGTCCGAAAAATCGGTTTTCGCATAGTTCCATATAATGAGATTGTCAGAGATGAATTTATCATAACCGCCGCCGTCCGGTCCGTAGCCCATAATGATATCGTGCTCGGCGGTCGCGGTCGGATCCCAATGGTCGGTGGTGCTTCCGACCATGACACCATTCCGATAGACCCTGATGGTATCTGAAGTACCATCGATGCCATCGATGTCCCAGGTCATGGCGACATGAAAAGGCACGCCGACCTCGGCGACGAACTGTGTCGGTTCATTCGGGGTGTTGACTGATATACCGCCAAGATTGATTGATCCGACAAATCCTTGACCGGTGACGGTGTCGCCCCAACTCAAGCCGATATGACTCTCTGACGGAACACCATAGTGTCCGTAGGCTGCGCCTACAAAGCAGAATATGCCATATTGGTAGGGTACGGGTTGTGGGACTTTTGGGTTTACCCACATTTCGATACTTCCCCTGTATTTAATCTGCTCTACGACGCTCCCGGGGAATCTGAGATACTGACCCACTGCGGTTCGCACATAGCCATTGTCGTGCTGTGCCGTTTCAAAGGTATACTGGCTACCGACCAGGGTGCCGTTTTCACCGATTTCACTATGCGTGATCTCTGCAACGCTCCCGAGTTTGTTCCATAAGATGACATCATCAATATCCGCATAGGCATTAGCTGCTGCAAGAAGCAGCAGTAATGTAGCAAACCCGTCAATCATAGAAGTGATGAAAACACGCTTATTCATACTACCTCCTTGTATTGCACTTGATGGTTGATGATCGATATTTAAGAGTTGCTAGTTTTGTATGCTCGCCCCCACACTTCTGAACACCTGTTGAAGCAGCGTTACCCGACCTATTTCTTTGGATTCTATGATCATTTCGATCATATGTATTTACAGGTGAACCGAGTCACGGCTTAGAAATAATCATCCCCGTTTGAGTAATCGCATATGGATGCACTCGATAACTTGGGAGTTATTTTCTAAAAACAGGAATTGAAGTTTCAATTTGGTACCACATGTCTATTTGTTCTTGGATAGAGACATGGTTTTTTCCAGTTTAGCTTTACAACAAATACTGTCAAGAAAATTGCGGGAATTGAGTGTTGTTTCAGTTGCGATTGGAATTCATACAGTAGAAATCTTGACTGTTATCGAATAGCTCAGACAGTACAGAATCTGTAACAGGGAACTCTAATCACCCATATACAAATTCACATCCAGCTTGGGTGGCATCTGCAGATGAAAGCCCTGGCGCTCCAGGTTTTGCATGACCAGGACCACGTCCTCCCGGGCCAGTTTCCGCTCCGGATTCAAGGTGAGGTTCATGACCCGCTGGGGTGAGCCGAACCGCTTGAGCAGGGCCTTTGGAACCGCGCTGAAATCGTCTTCACTACAGACATAGAGATACATCTCGTCCTTGCGTGGACTGCGATAGATCCAACACTCCAGGGTAGGCATCACACCGTTATCTTCCGCGTCCACTACTGCCCTGCTCCTCGCACCCTTTCAGGCCTGGTTGGGAGCAACCGCCTGAACCCTGTCCAGATGCCAGATATCCCGATTGTATTCGGCAATGGTCCGGTCGGTGGAGAAACGTCCGCTCTTAGCACTATTGATAATACTCATACGGGTCCAGAGTTTACGGTCCTGGTAGGCGGAGGCCGCCCGCTCCTGGGCTTCCAGATAGGCGGGGAAATCCGCCGCGGTCATCCAGGGATCGTAGGGACTGCGAATCGACTCGATAATCGGGTCAAAGATACCCGGCTCGAACTGGTTGAAGTAGCCGCTTTCGAGCAGTTGCATCACCCGGTTCAAGGAGTCGTGTTGTTCAATGATACCGTTGGGCACATAGTGACTGCGCATGTGCTCGACCTCTTCACTGGTCATACCGAACAGGAAGAAGTTGTTTTCACCCACCTCTTCCAGGATTTCGATGTTCGCCCCGTCCAGGGTTCCGATGGTCACGGCGCCGTTCATCATGAATTTCATGTTTCCGGTACCCGAGGCCTCTTTACCCGCGGTGGAGATCTGCTCGGAGAGATCGGTACCGGGGGCGATCACCTCCATGGCGGAGACCCGGTAGTTGGGCAGGAACGCCACCTTCAGGCGGTTACCGATATCCTCATCGTAGTTCACGATGTTGGCCACGTTGTTCACCAGTTTAATGATCAACTTGGCCATCTGGTACCCGGGCGCGGCCTTGCCGCCGATTAGAACGCAACGTGGTGTCCAGTGTTCCGCCTCCCGGTACTTGAGTCGGCAGTAGAGATGAATCACATGCAGGACATTAAGTAGCTGGCGCTTGTACTCGTGAATCCGCTTCACCTGTACATCGAACAGGGCATCCGGATCGAAATCCACCCCGCAGTCCTGCTTCACCAGTTTCGCGAGCCGCACCTTGTTCTGGTGTTTGACAGCGTGCCATTTGTCCTGAAATAAGGGATCATCGGCCAGACTTTCCATTTTCTCCAGGTCGGGCAGGTGTGAAATCCAACCGTTACCTACGGTCTCGTCGACAAGTTGTCGCAACCCGGGATTGGAGGCGGCCAGCCAGCGCCTGGGAGTGACACCATTGGTTTTGTTGTTGAAGCGAGCGGGCCAGAATTCGTAGAAGTCATGGAACAGCCCCTGTTTCAACAGCTCGGTGTGGAGCGCCGCAACACCGTTGACCGAAAAGCTGCCAACAATTGCCAGATAGGCCATGCGCACCATCGGTTCATGGCCCTCTTCGATGATCGACATGCGCCGTAGACGATCGGTGTCACCGGGCCAGTGCAGGGCCACTTCACTCAGAAAACGGGCATTGATCTCATAGATGATTTCCAGCAACCTGGGCAGCAGACATTGAAACAGCTTGACCGGCCAGCGCTCCAGAGCCTCCGGAAGCAGCGTATGATTGGTGTAGGCCATGGTCTGGCGGGTGATCGCCCAAGCCCTGTCCCAAGACAGGCCATGCTCATCGGTCAACTGGCGCATCAACTCAGCCACGGAAATACTTGGGTGGGTGTCGTTGAGCTGAAAGCAGTTTTTCTTCGCAAAATCATCGAACCGGTTATGGCTCTCGCGCCACTCGCGAATCACATCCTTGATGCTCGCGGAGGCGAGGAAATACTGTTGGCGTAGCCGCAGTTCCTTGCCGTTTTCACTTGCATCATTGGGATAGAGCACCATAGTGATGTGCTCCGCGTTGTTCTTTGCCTCCACCGCCTCGGTGTAACTGCCTGCATTGAATTCATTCAGATTGAACTCGTCCGTTGCCGCGGCCTTCCACAATCGCAGGGTATTCACCGTGTTGTTGCGGTAACCCGGCACCGGCAGATCGTAGGGCACGGCGAGGACGTCCTGGGTATCGACCCATTGAACCTGGCCGTCACGGTGTTCGGTGCGGCCGCCAAACTTGATCAGCTGAGTGTATTCCGGACGTTCCAGCTCCCAGGGATTACCGTTGCGCAGCCAATGATCCGGGTCTTCGACCTGGTGTCCCTTGGCGATATGCTGACGGAACATGCCATATTCATAACGCAGACCATAGCCTCTGACCGGTAGCTGCAGGGTCGCGCAACTATCCAGGAAGCAGGCCGCCAGGCGACCCAGGCCCCCGTTGCCCAGTCCCGCATCCGGCTCGGATTCCTGAATGCTGTCGAGGCTGATACCCAGCTCCATGAATGCCTTGTCCACTTCGGAACCCACATCCAGGTTGAGAATAGCGTTGCTCAGGGCGCGCCCCATGAGAAATTCCAGGGAGAGGTAGAAGGTGCGCTTGCAGTCGGTGGTTTCATAGGTGGAACGGGTGTTCTTCCAACGCTCGATCAGCCGATCACGAACCGCCAGGGCCAGCGCCTTGTAAGGATAGTGACTGGTGACACAGTGGTCATCCCGGCCCAGGGTATGGGCAAAATAGCGGCGAAAATCGAAAGAGATGGCTTCCGCATCCATGCCCAGAGGTGGCAAGGGCCCCAAGGGCTGACAGACGGATTGCGACGATGTATTGCTGGACGCCTTGTTCTTACTGGTCATAAACTACTGCCCCATAGCTACCGGTAATAGTGTGGTTCACGGCACTATTGACTGCGCCAATGAAAGACTCGTTTTGAATTTTATTTACAGGCTACTGCAAAAATGTTGAGACGCAAAGAGACCCGTGATCATCGGAAGCGTCTATTGACCCTGAAAAATACCCGGTTGTCGAGGGGAAATTCGGTCCTGTGGCGGGAATCACTTTCTAACTATCTGATTTCCGGAGATTCAGGGAGCAGTACGATGAAGAGCAGGTTTTCACAATGACCCACTAAGCGGAGCGGGACCCGGTACCCTTGCAGGTACCGGGTGGGGGATCAGCAGAGCGGAAGATCCGTGGTACCCATCAGGTACTCGTCCACCGCACGGGCGCATTGGCGGCCTTCGCGAATCGCCCAGACCACCAGTGACTGGCCACGACGCATATCACCCGCCGAATAAACCCCGTCGATGGAGGTCTTGTAGGCCGAGGCACCCTCGGTGGCCGCCTTGACATTACCCCGGCCATCCAGCTCAACACCCAGCTCTTCAAGCAGGCCTTCGTGTACCGGATGGACGAATCCCATGGCGAGGGTTACCAGATCGGCTTTGAGTTCGAACTCCGATCCCGCGACCTCTTCCATCTTCCAGTTACCGGTGGAATCCTTCTCCCATGAGACCTGGACACATTTCACACCGGCCAGATTGCCGTTTCCGTCATCGATGAAGGACTTGGTCGCCACCTGCCACATCCGCTCGCATCCCTCCTCCTGGGAACTGGAGGTGCGCATCTTGTTGGGCCAGTCCGGCCAGGTGGTGCCTTTCTCCTCTTTCTCCGGGGGCTTTGGCAGGATCTCAAGCTGAGTCACCGAGGTCGCGCCATGCCGGTTGGAGGTGCCGATGCAGTCAGAACCGGTATCCCCACCGCCGATCACCACCACATGCTTGCCCGCCGCGGAGATGAAATCATCCACCTTGTCGCCCTGCACCCGGTGGCTGTTGCGGCGCAGGAAGTCCATGGCGAAATGCACGCCGTTGAGCGCCCGGCCGGGGATCGGCAGATCCCGGGGCTTTTCGGATCCGCCGGTCAGAACGATGGCATCGAATTCATCCAGCAGCTGCTTGCCCGGGATATCGACCCCCACGTGGATACTGGTCTTGAATTCCACGCCCTCGGTGCGCATCTGCGCCATGCGCCGGTCGATGACCTTTTTGTCGAGCTTGAAATCGGGAATCCCGTAACGCAGCAGGCCGCCGATCCGGTTCTGTTTCTCGAACAGCACCACGTTGTGGCCGGCCCGGGCGAGCTGCTGGGAAGCGGCCATGCCGGCAGGCCCCGAGCCCACCACGGCAACCCGCTTGCCACTCTTGTGCTTGGCGATCTGAGGTTTCACCCAACCCGCCTGCCAGGCCTTCTCGATGATGCTGTACTCGATGGTCTTGATGGTCACCGGGGTGTCGTTAAGATTCAGAGTACAGGACGCTTCACAGGGGGCCGGACAGATTCGCCCGGTAAATTCCGGGAAGTTGTTGGTGCTGTGAAGCACCTCGATGGCCGCCTCCCAGTCACTCCGGTAGACCAGGTCGTTCCAATCGGGAATGATGTTGTTGACCGGGCAGCCCTGATGACAGAACGGAATCCCGCAATCCATGCAGCGCGCACCCTGCTGACTGACATTATCGTCACTCAGGGGGATCACGAACTCCTGGTAGTGGGAGATGCGGTCGGCGACCGGGGCATAGGTCCGGTCCCGACGATCGATCTCTTTGAATCCTGTTGGTTTACCCATTATCAAACACCCCCCTGACTGGCGACCGGGTTATCGTTCTTCTGCGCCTGCATCTCCTGCAAGGCCCGACGGTATTCCACCGGCATGACCTTGACGAACTTCGGCAGCATGGCTTCCCAGTTATCCAGGATCCGCTTTGCAACCTCGGAATTGGTGTAGTGCAGATGTTGCGCAATCAACTGCTTCAAGCGCAACGCATCGTATCGCGTCATATCATGGCTCAGGTCCACGAGGCCATGGGTTTCCAGATCTCCGCCCTGATGATCCAGCGCCTCGAGGGCCTTATCCTCATCGGAGATCGGCTCCAGCTCGACCTGGGCCATGTTGCAGTGATCCTCGAAGTCGCCGGCCTCATCCAGTACATAGGCGATACCGCCGGACATCCCCGCGGCGAAATTCCGCCCGGTGGGACCCAGACAGACCACAATGCCACCGGTCATGTATTCGCAACCGTGATCACCCACGCCTTCGATGACCGCGGTGGCCCCGGAATTGCGCACGCAAAACCGCTCACCGGCCACCCCACGGAAATAGCACTCGCCGGCGATGGCCCCGTAGAGCACCGTGTTGCCCACGATGATGTTCTCTTCCGCCTTGCCGATCTTCGAGTTCTCCGGCGGATAGACCACCAGGCGTCCTCCCGACAGGCCCTTACCCACGTAGTCGTTGCCTTCACCGGCCAGTTCGATGGTCACGCCCTTGGCCACCCAGGCGCCGAAGGACTGTCCGGCGGTGCCGCGTACCTTGATGTAGATGGTGTCGTCGGGCAGGCCCTTGAATCCGTACTTCTCGGCTACCCTTCCGGAGAGCATCGCGCCGAAGGTCCGGTTGTAGTTGTGAATATCGATATCGATCTTCACCGCCTCGCCGGACTCCAGGGCGGGTTTGGCCCGTTTGATCAGCTCCCGGTCCTTGGCCTTGTCGAGGCCGTGATCCTGAGTCTCACAGTTGTAGATGGCCACACCCTCGCCCGCTTCCGGCTTGCGCAGCAGGCGGGAGTAGTCGAGGCCTCTGGCCTTCCAGTGGCTGATCGCCTTGCGCATGTCGAGGCGATCGCTCTGGCCGACCATCTCGTTCCAGGTTCTGAAACCCAGCTCGGACATCAGCTTGCGCGCCTCCTCGGCGACGAAGAAGAAATAGTTCACCACATGATCGGGGCTGCCGGTAAAGCGCTTGCGCAGCTCCGGATCCTGGGTCGCGATGCCCACCGGACAGGTGTTGAGATGGCATTTGCGCATCATCAGACAGCCTTCCGCGATCAGCGGCGCGGTGGCGAAACCGATCTCGTCGGCCCCCAGCAGGGCCGCGATGACCACGTCCCGGCCGGTACGCATGCCGCCGTCCGCCTGCACCGCGATACGTCCACGCAGCTGGTTCAAGACCAGGGTCTGGTGGGTTTCCGCCAGACCGATCTCCCAGGGTGAACCCGCATGCTTGATGGAGGTCAGGGGGCTGGCTCCGGTGCCGCCGTCATAGCCGGAGATGGTCACATGGTCCGCATGGGCCTTGGAGACCCCCGCCGCCACGGTACCCACCCCCACCTCGGAGACCAGCTTGACCGAGATCCGGGCATTCGGATTGACGTTTTTCAGATCGTGGATCAGTTGCGCCAGATCCTCGATGGAGTAGATGTCGTGATGGGGCGGCGGTGAGATCAGACCCACCCCGGGGGTGGAGTGACGCACCCGGGCGATCTGCTGATTCACCTTGTGGCCGGGCAGCTGACCGCCCTCCCCGGGCTTGGCGCCCTGGGCCATCTTGATCTGAATGTCGTCCGCGTTGACCAGGTATTCGGTGGTTACGCCAAAACGCCCGGAGGCCACCTGTTTAATGGCGGAGCGTTCCGGATTGCGGGAACCGTCCGGTAGCGGATTGAAACGTTCGGGCTCTTCGCCCCCCTCGCCGGTATTCGACTTGCCACCGATGTGATTCATCGCCTTGGCCAGGGTGGAGTGGGCCTCATAGGAGATCGAGCCGAACGACATGGCGCCGGTGGCGAAACGCTTAACGATTTCACTGGCCGATTCCACCTCATCCAGGGGTACCGGGTTATCGGCCTTCTTGAACTCGAACAGGCCGCGCAGGGTCAGCAGGATCTCGTTCTGGTTGTTGATCGCATCGGCGAAGTCCTGGTAGGTCTTCCAGTCGTTACTGCGTACCGCGTGCTGTAGCTTGGCGATGGTCTGGGGTGTCCAGTTATGGTCCTCGCCCCGCATGCGGTAGGCGTAGTCGCCCCCCACATCCAGGTGATTACGATAGATCTGCTGATCACCATAGGCTTTATCGTGCCACTTCACCGCCTCGGCGGCGACCTCTTCCAATCCGGCTCCCTCGATGGTGGTGGTGGTGCCGGTGAAATAGTCCTCGATAAAGCGGCTCGAGAGACCGATCGCATCGAAGATTTGCGCCCCGCAGTAGGACTGGTAGGTGGAGATGCCCATCTTCGACATCACCTTCTTCAGGCCCTTGCCAACCGCCTTGATATAGCGCGTCTGCGCCTCGAGAAAATCGAGGGGGTCCGACAGGCCCGGTAGCATGGCCTGGATGGTATCGAAGGCCAGGTAGGGATTCACGGCCTCTGCGCCATAACCCGCCAGAGTGGCGAAATGGTGCACTTCAAGGGCTCCGCCGGTCTCCACAACCAGGCCGGACTCGGTGCGCAGCCCCTTGCGGATCAGGTGGTGATGCACAGCGGAGGTGGCCAGCAGCGCCGGGATAGCGATGTTGTCCGCATCCACCTTGCGATCGGACAGAATCAGGATGTTGTAGCCTTCGCGGACTCGGCTCTCGGCCAGTTCACACAGGGCTTCAAGCGCCGCCCGCATGCCCGCCACACCGTCCCCGGCGGGATAGACCATATGCAGGGTCTTGGTGCGGAAGGCCCCACCGGTGTTGTCCTCGATGTGCCGAATCCGCTCCAGGTCTTCGTTGGTCAATACCGGCTGGCAGACCTCCAGGCGCATGTATTCTCCCGCATCAGCCATATTGAGCAGGTTCGGCCGGGGGCCGATCAGGCTCACCAGGGACATCACCAGCTCTTCACGGATCGGGTCGATCGGCGGATTGGTAACCTGGGCGAAGTTCTGCTTGAAGTAGGTGGACAGATGCTTGGCACGCAAGGAAAGTACCGACGGAGGATTGTCCGCCCCCATGGAGCCGGTGGCCTCCTGGCCGGTCAGGACCATGGGGGTCAGCAGGAACTTGAGATCCTCCTGACTGTAGCCGAAGGCCTGCTGGGCATTCAGCAGATCCTTATCGTTGGGCGCCATCGGCGCTACGTCGGCGGGCAGGGCATCCAGGTGGATCTGGGTCTGGTCCAGCCAGTCCTGGTAAGGCTTGGCCTTGGCCAGATCCGCTTTGATCTCCGCGTCGTCGATGATCCGCCCCTGCTCCAGGTCGATGAGGAACATCTTGCCGGGCTGCAGACGCCACTTTTTGATGATCTTCTCTTCCGGGATTTCGAGCACGCCCATTTCCGAGCCCATCACCACCAGGTCATCGTCGGTGATCAGATAGCGGGCCGGGCGCAGGCCGTTGCGGTCCAGGGTGGCGCCGATTTGCCGGCCGTCGGTGAAGGCCACCGCGGCGGGACCGTCCCAGGGCTCCATCAGTGCGGCATGGTACTCGTAGAAGGCACGCCGCTGCTTGTCCATCAGCTTGTTGCCCCCCCAGGCTTCCGGGATCAGCATCATCATGGCGTGGGCCAGGCTGTAGCCGCCGGCCACCAGCAGCTCCAGAGCATTGTCGAAACAGGCCGAATCGGACTGCCCCTCGGGGATCAGCGGCCAGATCTTCTCCAGGTCATCGCCCAAGACATCGGAGGCCATGGAGTGTTTGCGCGCACGCATCCAGTTCACATTACCCCGCAGGGTGTTGATCTCGCCGTTGTGCGCGATCATGCGGAATGGGTGCGCGAGATCCCAGGTGGGGAAGGTGTTGGTGGAGAAGCGCTGGTGCACCAGGGCCAGCGCGGAGCTCATGCGCTCGTCGCTCAGGTCCCGATAGTACTCACCCACCTGATCGGCCAGCAGCATACCTTTGTAGACCAGGGTGCGGGATGAGAAGGAGGCGAAATAGAAGTCGTTTTTACCTTCCAGCTCGGAATTATCGATCTTGTTTTCGATCTGCTTGCGAATCACGAACAGTTTGCGCTCGAAGGCGTCCTGATCGGCACAGCCCGCGCCACGGCCGACAAACACCTGGCGCACCACCGGCTCGGTGGGAATCACACTGTAGCCCAGCCCCTTGTTGTCGACCGGCACATCGCGCCAGCCCAGCAGCTGCTGGCCTTCGGCGCTGACATAGGTCTCCACGGTTTCTTCGACAACCGCACGGCTGGCATCGTTTTGCGGCAGAAACACCATACCGATGGCGTAGTCGCCAATCGGAGGCAGATCGCAGCCGGATTCGGCACGAAAGAACTCATCTGGAATCTGAATCAGAATGCCGGCGCCATCACCCGCCTTGGGATCGGCCCCAACCGCGCCACGATGGGTCAGTCGTTCCAGTATTTCCAGCCCCTGCTGGATCGTCTTATGAGTCTTGACTCCTTTGATGTTGGCAACGAATCCAACACCGCAAGCATCGTGTTCATGGGCGGGATCATAAAGCCCCTGTTTCGGTGGTAAAGCGCCATGGCTCATTTCACAAACCTCATTTTGCCCGCCCCAGCCGGATACCTACCCTGCCGAAGGTCATGACAATAACCTGAAATCATGGAATGTTCGGCGGCGCATACGGCCGCTCGAATCGCAGAACATGGTAGGATACTTGAGAATTCACTCTCAAGCCAGCGACGCAGACAACCCTTTTGTTTCTAGTGAATTCGCCAACAGCAGGCCGCGCCCAAACCCGCCCCTGTACTCATCACCGTATTGACCCGAAACTGCGGGCCCAGACACCACTCTTTTGAATCGCGGTCGGCAGTTGTGTTTGCGCCCGCAGCGCAAGATCACGGCTCTCGAAACTGCCCCACAACAGGGAGTACCAAGCCACCCCTTTGCGCAGAGTCTGGTGAGTGTAAACTTTCCCCTTAAGCCTGTATCTACTTATAAAACGTTGTAAAGACTCAATATTTTCGACAGCAACCAATTGCAGGGTGTAGTTTTCGGAGGGTTGGGCAGCAATCCACGCCTGCGCATCATCCAGCGGCGCATCGATTCCGGGTGACACAGCTTCAGGCTCCGGTTTTGCGGCCGGGGCAGGGGAGTTCTCCGTCTGAACCCGCGGAACGGGGGAAGACTCAGTGGCCACGCTGTTGGGAGGAGCGGTCTTCTCAAGCGGGTTTTCCTGGGCTTCAACAGGGCTCGGCTCTTCAGGAACCTCCAGCGCTTCCTGAGCGACCGGGTTATTTTCCACGACAGGCTCGGGGTCGGGTTTCAATACCGGCGTCAGCCCCGGCGACTCGGTCTGCCTGGTCAATGCCGAACCCCGTTCGGCATCCGCAGACGACGAAACCTGCTCCCGGGGTGGGGCTGGGGTGTCCGATATGGCTTCCTGAGTAACCGGTTTGGATTCCTGGTCTGCTTGGGGGGTCTGATCCGTACCGATGGGGAAAGCGGGGTTCTGTACAGCCGTCTCGTCCAATACCGACTCAGACTGTGCCTCTGGAGAGGCTGCGGGGGACACCTGGGTGCGAGGAACCCGTTCGACTGCGGGCTCACCCAGTGGCTTCTCAACCGGCAGACTCGCGATTCGGGTATCCTGCTCCGCGGGAAGCGGCAAGCGGATCGGCTCACCCGGCAGGGTTTCGGAATCCACAGAGGATGCGCTCTTCTGCTCGGCGAGACTGTCCGGATCGAACATCCGGTTGATGGGTCCCTGAAACAGTAACAACAGGACAATCACAGTCAGCAGGGGCACACCGTACATGACCAGCTGATGGCGATAGGTGGTGAAAAGCGAGGCCTGGATTTCGCCCTTGTGCCCGACATCATTGAGGATTTCCGTGGCCAGCAGCCCCGGCACCCCACCGGTCTCCTTGTAGACCCGGGCCAATTTCCCATCATCCAGGGCAAAATGTTCCGACAAGCCCTCACCTTTGAGCATGAAGTGCATGAAATCGACCGCCTGGCGGAGGGTCAGTACCGGCATATCGATCGCCTGGATCACCTGAGGCGACATCACCTGCAACTGGGGCGTTGCCAAAAGGTGATCGATCTGCTCGTTGGCGAACAACACGATACTAACCAGCCGAACACCATCCAACTGACGCTCGAAGAGCCTCAACAGGGTCATCAGACTGGTGGGAGGAAGCATCTGCGCATCATCCACCAGCACCACGGGGATTCGGCCGCGCTTGCGCATAACCTCGAAGCGCGCCACCAGGCGCTGCAACAGTTCACCGGCGATATCGGGCAACCCGTTGCAACGGGCAATAAAGGCCAGCAAGCGATCCGGTTGGAGTGTCGGGTCTGCCGAGAAGTGGCAAACCACCCAGTCATCAGGGGCACTCTGCTGCAATTTTGATGCAAGCAGGGTCTTTCCGCTCCCCGAAGCCCCCCGGACCAGAGGCACCAACTCACTGTTTTCGATCAGATGGCGTATCAGGTCCAGGTGGGCACTGATCTCGGGTGTGGAAAAGAACTCGTTGGGTTCAGTCACTATCGTCCCCGCATAAACTTACTGTCAACGCCCGTACTGCGCCAGGGTCTGTACGAGCAGATCCCGCTCGAACACATCGGTCACGACCGCCCGGCCGATGGATTCGAGCAGTACCAATCTCAGTCGACCGTCCAGAACCTTCTTGTCGACAGCCATAAGCTCCAGAAACCGTTCGACACTCAACGTAGCAGGCGGAGTCACCGGCAGTCGCGCCTGTTCAATCAAGCGGATCGCCCGCTCACAGGCCGCCTCGGAGAGCCAGCCCAGCCGACGGGACAGATCCGCCGCCATGCACATCCCGGTAGCCACCGCCTCACCGTGCAGCCATTCACCATAGCCCATACCGGTCTCGATGGCGTGGCCAAAGGTATGCCCCAGATTAAGCAGCGCCCGTTGCCCGGCTTCACGCTCGTCCGCCGCCACCACATCCGCCTTGCATCGGCAGGAGCGTTCAATGGCATAGGCCAGTAACCCGGGGTCCCGCTCCAGCAGCCCTGTCATGTTGGTTTCCAGCCAGGTAACAAACGCCTCGTCGACGATCAGTCCGTACTTGATCACCTCGGCAAGCCCGGATGCGAACTGCCGATCGTCCAGGGTGCGCAAGGTCGCGGTATCCGCCAATACCACACGGGGCTGGTAGAAGGCCCCGATCATATTCTTGCCCAGGGGATGATTTACCCCGGTCTTCCCCCCGACCGAAGAATCCACCTGGGAGAGCAGGGTGGTCGGTACCTGAATGAAGTGTACGCCGCGCTGATAGGTTGCCGCGGCAAACCCGGTCATGTCTCCGACAACCCCTCCGCCCAGGGCAACCAGAGTTGCCTGCCGGGTAAAACGCTGCTCCAACAGCGCGGTAAAAATACGGTTGACCATATCGAGAGTCTTGTACTGCTCCCCATCCGGCAGAATGCAGGTGGCCACTTCAAAATCGTCCAGTGCCTTCAGGGTGGTATCCAGATACAGTGGCGCCACGGTTTCATTGGTCACCACCATGACCTGACGACCGGGAATCGCCTCACGAAAATGCGCTGAGTCCGTATGCACGCCTTCACCGATAAAGATCGGGTAACTGCGCTCACCCAAATCGACAACCAAACTTTTTTCAACGTTATTCAATTTCACTCAGCCTTCGGTGAGAGCAGCTCGATCTGTTTACGGATTTCCTGAACCACGGCTTGGGTATTGCGACCTTCCGTACTGATCAATAGGTCCGCCGTCTGCCGATACAGGGGATCACGAACTTCCAGTAACTGCTTGAGTTTCGTCAAGGGGTCCTCCGTTTGCAGCAGGGGTCTGTTTTTATCCCGATGGGTCCGTTCGTATTGCTGCTCCGCGGTACAGTGAAGATAGATGACCACGCCCCGAGAAGACAATAGTTTTCGATTCTCATCTCTGAGCACGGCACCGCCACCGGTCGCCAGGACGATCCCGTCCCGGGCCGTCAGTTCATTGATGACATCATGTTCGCGATGTCGGAACCCGGCCTCCCCCTCGAATTCGAAGATGGTGGGTATATCGACCCCGGTACGCCGTTGAATCTCCAAATCCGAATCAACGAATTCCTTATGATAGTACTCAGCCAACTGACGGCCAACCGTGGTTTTTCCCGCACCCATGGGACCGATCAAAAAGAGGTTGTGTACTTTCATGAATGGATCCAATGCGTTGGCTTGTGGTGAGAATACTACAGAGTGAAACCATTAAAGAACGATCCTTCGTCATGCCTGAAGTTGTAACACAACTCCAGATATCATCCTCACAGAGCACAGAAAGAAGAAATCAGATTTTGCTCTAGTATTGCAAAACAACACGCTATCTACAAAACAAAAAAGGCGCGCCTTCGGCGCGCCTTTTTTTCAGGAACACGCGCTATTTATCGAACGGTAAGCGTCTCTTTGAGGATCTTCGGGGTCACGAAAATCAACAACTCATTGTTGTTGTCTACATTCTCGTTTCTCCTGAACAAGGCCCCCGCGTAGGGCAGATCACCAAAGAAAGGCACCTTTTCCTGAGAAGTGGTTTTGGTACGCTCGAACACGCCACCCAGTACCACGGTCTCACCGTTATCCACCAATACGGTGGTCTCAATTTTTCGCGTATCAATCGGCGGCACACCCAAAATTGAACGGGAGTAATCAGGGTTATCCTTGTTGATCACCAAGTCCATACGTATCCGGTCATCGGGAGTGATATGCGGAACGACATCCAATTTAAGCAACGCTTCCTTGAAGGCAATCCGGGTAGCGCCACTGGATGTTGATTCCTGATAGGGAATTTCAATACCCTGCTTGATCGTGGCCTGAGTCTGGTCGGAGGTGATTACTCGCGGACTTGAGATCAGCTCACCACGTCCCTCTGTCTGCATTGCGGTCAATTCCAGTTGCAGCAGATAGGAACCAACTTTACCGACCAAGAAGTTCAAACCACCAGATGGCGCATTAACCGGAAGATTGACCATCAAGGCTTCTTGATTGTCTGAACCGTCAATGTCGGGATCGTTCGATTCGATTCCAGGGGCAATACCGAACGTATTGTTGAGATAACCCGACATGGCACCTGCCGTCAAGGTGAAGTTATCCCCGACAGAACCATCGAAATTCGTACCAAAACGAACACCCAAATCTTTGGCGAAATCGTTGTTTGCGATGACAATTCGGGATTCGATCAACACCTGCCGAACCGGGATATCGAGTTTTTGAAGCAACCGGCGGATATCTTCAAGCTTGGCGCCTGTGTCTTGAATCAGGAGGGTATTGGTCCGAACGTCCACGGTCACATTACCTCTTTCGGAAAGCAACCGGTTTTCCTCGGACTTGAGCAAGGACGCTAGATCTTCCGCTTTGGCGTAACTGACTTGAATAAAATCAGACTGCAGGGGCGCCAGCTCTTCAATCTTCTGCTGTGCCTCAAGCTCTAACTGCTCCCTCGCCGCAACCTCTTCGGTCGGCGCAACCATGATTACATTGTCAATCTGGCGTTTGGTAAGGCCTTTCGACTTCAGGATGATGTCGAGAGCCTGATCCCATGGGACATTTTTCAAACGTAAGGTGATACGACCGTTCACAGTGTCACTGGTTACCAGATTCAGGCCGGTAAAATCCGCCAGCAGCTGCAGCACCGCGCGAATCTCAATATCCTGAAAATTAAGAGAAAGGCGCTCACCGGTAAACACCATGCGATCTTTGAGCAACTTTTCTTTTTCCTGTTTGCTCAGGGAACGTACCTCGACTGCAAATATTTCATTGGCTTGGTAAGCAAGGTAATCATACTCACCGATAGGACTGATCTCGACAATGACATTTTCACCCTGAGGCTTGGTGACTACCTTGCTGACGGGCGTCGCGAAGTCCATTACATCCAGGGACTGAAAATGGCCATCATCGATAGAGGCTTTGAACACCTCCATAACTATTTTGCCACCCTCTTCGCGTACATCCACGGGAACGGAAGGATTTCCGAGGGTCAGAAGCACCCGCCCTTCGCCGTTTTCACCACGACGAAAGTCGATATTTTCAATATCGTACCCGGATTGTGAGCTCGAATCAGGTGTGTCGGTCGATCCGGCGGATACCGGGGTAGTATCCGTATCTTCTGCAGAAACCATCGATGAGGAGATGACGCCTTTACCGCCGACATCCAGCGTGATGAACACCTTGTCGCCCATGATTTCAGTTTTATACCCGACCATGGAATTCAGATTTATGACAAGGCGGGTGCGATTTCCGGCTTCCAGGGCGGTAATGCTGTGAGCAGGCCCGACACCGATCAGCTTGGTCTTGTATCCCAACGCACTGCTGACATCCGCGAAATCGAGAGAGATGCGGGCCGGGTTTTCCGTTACGAAGCTGGCCGGCTCATCCACGGGACCACTCATGCCCAAGGTAATCTGTACCCGGTCTCCCGGTAGGGCCGAGAAATCGATCGTCTGCAGGGAAGCTCCGGCCAGTGCATACAGCGGAATACCCAACAGGATCAAAAACAACATCAATCCAACATATCCAGGACGCTGATTAGCGCCTGTCCGTCCAGATTGCCCCTTCCTACAGTGTTTGAGTGCCATTGGCAAACCCCTCATCTCGAATTCCTCTTGACTATTCCGCCAACGCTAGCGAAGCCTGACGCTCAATGTAACCACCAGAACCATCCTGGACAATCTCGTTCAACTCGATCCTGTCTTCGGTTATCAGCATAATACGGCCGTGATTCTGTCCCATGTAGTTACCGTTCTTCACCTTGTGAACCGTCCCCTCCTTGGTCTTCACCAGGCCCCAGGCGACCCCTTTCTGCTCCAGGGTTCCTACCATACGTATGGAGTCCAGAGGATAGCTCTCCAACTCTTCCTTGCGGCGATTCAGATCAGGCCTGAGTCCATTGCCCGCAACCCCTGTGGTATCCGCCTCCTCACCCGTCATATCGATGAACGGGTTTCGCCGACCCGCCGAAGTGTAAAGGAAGGTCTCGATCTGTCTGATCTCAGGCAAAGGTTCAATCCGCCCGGGCGGCCTTGCCTTGATATCCCCAACCTCCTGCTGCAACTCATCCAAATGGGGATTGGCGCACCCGGCCAACAAGAGCAAAGACAGGGAGGCGATCAACAGCCGGCATTTCGAAACAGCATGCATGCTCATTGGCCCTCCTCCTCATCAAGATAGCGATAGGTCTTTGCGGTCGCTTCCAACATGAGATCTTCCCGCCCCTCCTTTTCCGAAGGACGTTTAATCTTGATGTCATGAATTGTCACGATCCGGGGTAACGCTGCTAACCCACTGATAAAATCACCGAATTCATGATATTCGCCTCTTACAACGATTTGTATCGGAAGTTCGGCGTAGAACTCCCGAGGTACCTCATCGAGGGGCTTGAAGAGCTCAAACTCCAATCCGGACGCCAATCCTGTCTGGGAGACATCCACCAGAAGTTCCGCAACCTCTGTCTTGTCCGGCAACTGTCTGAGCATGGCGCCGAAGGACTCCTTCATCTCCTCCAACTGTTTACGATAACCCTCCAGGTTTGCCGCTTTCGCCTGTTTGGTTTCGAA
This sequence comes from Candidatus Thiodiazotropha sp., assembly GCA_050291245.1. Lineage (GTDB taxonomy): Bacteria > Pseudomonadota > Gammaproteobacteria > Chromatiales > Chromatiaceae > Thiodiazotropha. The sequence goes on from JBNKJP010000035.1 coordinate 43,000, forward strand.
TTCTTTCAGCAGCTTTTGTTCTGTCTGCTGAACGGTCTCTAGTCGTCCGAGTTGATCCTCTATGATCAGATAATAGCCTGCAACCATCACGATAACGGCCACCAATATGACCACCACGGCTTTGACCGGGGTCGGCCAGACACCGATATTACTGAAGTCGAGTTCGTTGAGATCTTCGAGATTCATTGATCCACCTCCGCATTCTGGGAGGCCTGTTTAACCGTCAGTTTGAAGTGACTGTAGCCCGTCCCTGTCTTCTCCTTGCTTTCGATGAAATCGAGGGTGGGTGTCTCCAGCCATTCAGAGGCATCGATGTTCCGCATCATCGCAGATACCCGGGCATTGGACTGCGCCTGGCCGCTGAAGGCGACTTTATTGCCCGCTTGGTCAACCTCATCGAGAAACACGCCGTCCGGAAGGGTTGCCACAATCTCATCAAACAGATGCACGATCTGTGGCCGGCTGCTCTGCAGCTCCTGGATGATATTCATGCGGGCAATCAGGTTGTCCTTGGTTTTTTCCAGATCCCGGATTTCACTGATCTTCTTCTCAACCGCCTTGATTTCCGACGTAAGGTAGTTGTTTCGGGTCTCCTGCGCCGAAATCTGGCCTTCGATGATCTGGTGAGCACCGTACACCAGCAGGATGGACACCAGAGCCCCACCCGCGACCATCATCCCGAACTCTTTCTGGCGCTCTTTCCGTTCCGCTTCCCGCCATGGGAGTAAGTTAATCCGCGCCATTAGTCGAAACTCCTCAATGCCAGACCGCAGGCAATCATCAGAGCCGGTGCGTCCGAACTCAGTGCCTGAGGTTTCACCCTGGACGATACCGACATGTTGGCAAACGGATTTGCCACGCTGGCCGGTGTCCCCAACTTCTCCTCGACCAGATCATCAATACCCGGAATCGAGGAGCTACCTCCCGCCAGGATGATGTGATCAACGGTGTTGTAGGCGCTCGAAGAGAAGAAAAACTGCAAGGAACGGCTAACCTGCTGCGCCATCGCCTCTTTGAAGGGCTCAAGCACCTCGGGCACATAGTTATCCGGCAGGCCCCCCTGGCGTTTGGCCATCCCCGCCTCTTCAATCGACAATCCGTATCGCCGCTGGATCTCCTCGGTGAGCTGGCGGCCGCCAAAATTCTGTTCGCGGGTATAGATGATCTTGTTGTTATGCAGCACATTCAAGGTCGTTGTCGTCGCCCCGATGTCCGCGATGGCGATGGTCTGATCCTCGCCATGCTCGGGTAACTGATCGAGCAACTGGGTGCAGGCGTTTTCCATGGCGTAGGCTTCGACGTCCACGATCGTAGCGGTCAACCCGGCCAACTCGATGGCGGCCACACGATCATCCACGTTTTCGCTCCGGGAAGCCGCCAGCAGGACATCGACCAACTCCGGATTCTTCTCGGAAGGGCCGATGACCTCAAAATCGAGATTCACCTCTTCCAGGGGGTAGGGAATGTACTGGTCGGCCTCCAACTGGATCTGACTCTCCAGCTCCTGGTCAGACAGTGAGGCCGGCATGGAGATGACCTTGGTGATCACCGCGGACCCGGATACCGCGACGGCGGCATGCTTGGCTCGCGACCCCGATCGTCGCACAGCGGCTCGGATCGCTTCACCGACCGCATCCACCTCGGCGATGTTCTTTTCCACGACAGCGTTACCGGGAAGCGGCTCCACTCCGTAGGCTTCGACTCGGTAGGTTGCGCCATTGCGCCCTGTGGATTGCGACAGCTCGAGCAATTTGACTGCTGTTGAGCTGATGTCAATGCCTATTAAAGGCGGCTTTTTTCTTCCGAATAGTGACATGCGGGTTACCCAAACGATCCTTATGCCGCAGAATTGAACTAGGATTCTCTTTAACTAGAGTAAGTAACTATATAGCAGCAAATGATTTTTTTGTGAAGACATTTTTTCACAAACAAGTTCCAAAATGCGAACGTTTTATTTGCTAGACTATCGAACTTTGCTAGGGAACCATTCTGGTACCCCTGGATCAACCATTTCTGTGAACCAGCGCATGAAGTCGTTCTACAGACTCTTAAGATACCTCGTTTACTTCTTATTCGGCTTTTCGGTGATCGGCGCCATCGGTCTCTATGGTGCCTATCTCTATCTCGAACCCAAACTGCCATCCATTGAAACGCTCAAGGATGTAAGGCTTCAGGTTCCCCTTCGAATCTACAGCAGCGACCAACGTCTGATTGCTGAATTCGGCGAAAAGCGTCGCGAACCCCTCAGTTATGACGAGATCCCGCCGCGTATGATCCAGGCATTCCTGGCTGCGGAAGACGACCGGTTCTTCCAGCACCCCGGTGTGGACTACCAGGGTATCATACGCGCCGCCATTCAGCTCCTACTAACGGGCGAACGCCGCCAGGGCGGCAGTACCATCACCATGCAGGTGGCCCGGAACTTCTTCCTCAGTAGCAAGAAGACCTACTCCCGGAAACTCAACGAGATCTTTCTGGCCCTGAAGATCGAACGTATGCTCTCCAAGGAGGAGATACTCGAGCTCTATCTCAATAAGATCTACCTGGGTCACCGTGCTTACGGCGTCGGTGCCGCTGCCCTAGTCTATTACGGCCGCACCGTGGAAAAACTTGAGCTCTCTGAAATCGCCATGATCGCAGGTCTGCCCAAGGCCCCGTCGAGACTCAATCCGGTGACCGATCCGCAACGCGCTCTTATAAGACGAAATTATGTTCTGGGCCGCATGCGGGATCTCGAGTTCATCAATCAAACCGAATATGACGAAGCACACGCCGCACCGATCAGCGCCATGCTGCACACCACGCCCAGTGAGGTTGAAGCCCCTTATGTTGCGGAGATGGCCCGGGCCGAGGCGGTATCCCGCTATGGACAGGATGCCTATACCAGCGGATACAGCATCACCACCACGATTGACAGTCAATTACAGCAGGCGGCGAACCTTGCCCTGCGTCATGCCATACAAACCTATGACATGCGGCATGGTTACCGGGGGCCCGCCGGACATCAGGAGATTACCCCGGAGAGCGATCCGCAGCTTTTGATCGAGGGACTGGCGGAAATGCCGAATCCCGCCGACCTGAAAAAGGCAATCGTCACCACGGTCGAGAGCCAGAGCATCGAGACGCTGAGCGCACAGGGGGAAGCACTTCACATCGATTGGGAGGGACTGAGCTGGGCCGCCCACTACATCAGCAACGAGCGCATTGGGGAGAAGCCCAAGCAGGCCTCCGATATCCTGAAAGTCGGCGACCAGGTATATCTCTATCAGGACGTTGACGAAAAAGGCCAGGCATACTGGCGTCTGGCGCAGATTCCCAAGGTCGAAGGCGCGCTGGTATCGATCGCACCCCGGAACGGCGCGGTTAAGGCCCTGGTCGGAGGATACGACTTCAATCTGAGTAAATTCAACCGGGTCACCCAGGCCAAGCGGCAGCCCGGTTCCGGTTTCAAGCCCTTTATCTACTCCGCCGCCCTTGAGGCCGGTTTCACCCCGGCCAGTATCATCAACGACGCCCCGGTGGTGTTCGATGACGATACCCTGGAAGCCACTTGGCGGCCGGAAAACTACAGTGGCAAGTTCTTCGGCCCGACCCGACTGAGATACGCCCTGACCCATTCCCGCAATCTGGTATCCATCCGTCTGCTGCGCGCCATGGGTGTCAACCACGCAATCAACTATGCCAGCCGTTTCGGCTTCGATCGCACCGAACTCCCCCGTGACCTCTCCCTGGCCCTGGGCAGCGGCGCGGTCACCCCCCTGGCCCTGGCAACGGGGTATAGCGTCCTGGCCAATGGGGGATATTACGTACCCTCGCATCTCATCGAATCGATCCGTGATGACAAGGGCGAGTCGCTCTACCAGGTGAACCCGGTACAGGTTTGTGACGAGACCCAGCTTGCGGCCGCACACGAGCAAGAAACCAGCCCTGCTGACGAACCCTCCGAAGCGCAAACCAGCGAAACGGAAACCGTACCCCGCTGCGCCCAAAGGGCGATCACCCGACAGAACCAGTATTTGATGCATTCCATGCTTCGCGACGTGGTCCAACACGGTACAGCGACCCGGGCGCGGGCACTCAACCGCACCGACATCGCAGGGAAAACCGGCACCACCAACGATCAGAAAGACGCCTGGTTCAACGGCTTCAACCATCATCTGGTCGCCACGGCCTGGATCGGATTCGATGATGTGAGTCCCCTGGGACGAGGCGAAGTGGGCGGTCGTGCCGCCTTACCGGCCTGGATCGACTACATGCGAGTCGCGCTCAATGGTATCGAAGAGAAGGTTCCCGACATGCCCCCCGGCATGATTACCATGCGCATCGATGCCGACACCGGTCAACCGGCGGGGGTCGGCGATGCCAACGCGCTCTTTGAAGTCTTCGAGATCGACAAGGCGCCCAAGCAGCCCGGGGACAACCGTCGTCCGGGCCAGCGTAACAGCCGCGGACCCACGGGAACACCAACCCCGATCGAGGATCCATTCTAGCTGGGAATGGTACTTACTTAAGACCCGCACGAGGCGCAGGAACCACCGGCATGTGACCAGGGTCTGATCCAAGAAAATGGGTACTGCGCAAACATGAACCACAAAAAACGTGAACTCCAGCGACGCATCGCCTACGAAGCCGCGCGCATCCTCACCGAATTACGCTCGGACAACATCAGCTATGCCTGCCGCAAGGCGGCCGCCAAGTACGGCGTCACCCGGCCGCAACTCATGCCGACGCACCAGGAGGTCGATGAAGCGCTACGGGAACAACAACGCCTGGTCAGGGGCGAGGCGCAAACCGATGCCCTGTGGTCATTACGCCAACAGGCGATGGAGGCCATGCGTGCCCTGCAGGCGTTCCACCCCCAGCTGGTGGGGCCGGTCCTGGATGGCACGGCGGACAGCAACAGCCACGTGGAACTGCACCTCTACGCGGATACTCCGGAGGATGTGCTGTTTACCCTGAGTGATCTGCATATTCCCTGGACCGAGAAGCAGCGTTTGCTGAGTTTCAGCGACGGACACCGGGAGCACTACCCAAGTTTCCAGTTCAACGCCAATCAGATTCGCTTCGAACTGGTGGTGCTGCCCACGCAACAGCTACGCAGACGCCCCCTCGGAGCATTCGACAACCGCCCCCAGGACAGGGCCAACCTGAAACAGTTGGAAATCCTCATGGCGGCCTGCTGAGCCGCAATTAGACACAAATCACCGCGAAGGATGGCATCCAGGGATATCGCACCTTCCAACCTTCTGGATCCCGGCATACGCCGGGATGACGATATCGTAACCCCCCTCAACGCTGATCCCGCGGCACATAGTCCCGACGCGGATACCCCTGGTAGATCTGCCGTGGCCGACCGATCTTCTGCCGCGGATCGTCCATCATTTCAAGCCAGTGGGCAACCCAGCCCACGGTCCGGGCAATGGCGAACATCACGGTGAACATATTGTTGGGTATTCCCAATGCCCGGTAGATGATGCCGGAATAGAAATCCACATTCGGGTAGAGTTTGCGCTCGATGAAATACTCGTCGTTGAGGGCGATCTCCTCGAGCCGCTGAGCCAGTTCGAACATGGGGTTGTTGGTATCCGCGAGCCGTTCCAGCACCTGGTGGCAGACGTCGCGAATGATCCCGGCGCGTGGATCGTATTTCTTGTAGACCCGGTGACCGAAACCCATCAGCCGGAAACCATCATCCTTATCCTTCGCCTTGGCAATGTATTTGTCGATCTGTGACACATCGCCGATTTCGGCCAGCATGTCGAGCACCGCCTCGTTGGCGCCGCCATGGGCCGGCCCCCACAGAGAGGCGATACCGGCGGCAATACAAGCGAACGGATTCGCCAGGGAACTACCCGCCAGGCGAACCGTGGAGGTACTGGCATTCTGCTCATGATCCGCATGCAGAATGAACAGCAGATTGAGCGCCTTCTCGGCCACCGGATCGACCTGATACTCCTCGCAGGGTGTCGCGTACATCATGTGCAGCAGATTGGCGCAGTAGGAGAGGTCGTTGCGGGGATACATGATGGGCTCCCCGATGTTGTGCTTGTAACTCGCCGCCGCGATGGTTGGCATCTTCGCAATCAAGCGGTGAGCCGCGACCTGACGCTGCTCAGGATCGTTGATATCCAGCGAATCATGGTAGAACGCGGACAGAGAGCCTACCACTCCAACCATGATCGCCATCGGATGCGCATCGTAATGGAAACCGCCGAAGAAGTGCTTCAGGGTTTCATTCAACATCGTATGACGACTGATCAACTTGTTAAAATCAACGAGTTGTGCATGGGTGGGCAACTCATTATTAAGCAGCAGGTAGGCGGTCTCCAGGAAATCCCCCCCGTCCGCCAACTGTTCGATCGGGATACCCCGGTACTCGAGTATGCCAACCTCACCCTGAATAAATGTGATTTTGCTCTTGCAGCTCGCGGTCGACATGAAACCGGGATCGTAGGTGAACACGCCCGCATCCTTGTACAGGGAAGACACATCGATGGCCGGTGGCCCCTGTACCGATTCGATCACAGGCAACTTGACCGATACCCCAGTCTCGTCGTTCGTCAAGGTGTAGGTTTTTTGATTTTCAGCCATGGTGAACTCCGCAAGTATCTGCAATCCGACCGGTGAAGCGACACGATATTCCGTTTCAATTCAAAAGGCCAGCCATACACCGAAGGCCATCAATTGAGAATGCCTATCACTTCAACGCCGTGAAGGGGCGTGAACAGGAGGAACTCACAGCTCACGGGGATGGACATCCCTTGCCCGGAAACATCAACCCAACCTGGTACGACGAGGTAAACGCTTCGGGACTGGCGAACCGCCCACGCCATAGCAGGCTTTGGCGCGCTATATTCAGTGCGCCTATTAATTTATTTTATTACGGCATCCCAAATATGGCAGGCTTTGCGGGACTCATCAAGCCGATTTCATCAATGGTCAGTATTGAATCCGTGCAACACGCGCTCAGGCGAAAAACCGACGGGAATCTTCATCGAATGGGCGCAACTGATCAAACCAGGTCGCCTGCTCATCATAGCGGGCGAAAAATGGCTGTTGTACACGGGATGGATCCCGGGCCTGGATGTAACGCAACACAAAGGCCCGTTCCCCTTTAATCCGGGTCACCCCCTGAATTTCCACCTTTCCGAGATCCGCGCTCATGCTAGGCCCCCGGGCCGTCCGACCCAGACCGGACACCTGCTGCACCGCATCCCGATAGATCTCCCAGGCGCGGACCAGAGGCACCTCGAAATAGTTGCGCGCACCGGTATCGCGCTCAACGAAAAAATAGTAGGGGACGATGCCATGCCGGACCTGCTCCTGCCACAGACGAGCCCAATCCTCCGCGGAATCATTGATATGTGCCAGCAAGGGTCCCTGACTGCGGATCTCGACACCCACCGACCTCAGGCGATGTACCGCGGCCCGGGCGATGTCGGTGTGCAGTTCGCGCCAATGGTTGTAGTGAGCCATGATCGCCACGTGCTTGCCCGCCCGGACCAGTTGTTTCAGCAGGTCGATCAGCTCTTCGGAATCCTCATCAGTGATGAAGCGCTGAGGCCAGAAGGTCAACGCCTTGGTGCCGATACGCAGTGTCTGAACATGGGTGAGATCCGGCTGCAACAGGGGCTCCAGATAGCGCCTGAGCTGACGACTTTTCATCACCATGGGATCTCCGCCCGTGATCAACAGATCGGTCACCTCAGCGTGCTGACGCAGATACTCGTAGAGCCGTTCCACTTCGGTGGTCGAGATGCGCAGAGACTTGTCACCCACAAACTGAGCCCAGCGAAAGCAGAAACTGCAATAGCTGTGGCAGGTCTGTCCCTGGCTAGGGAAGAACAGCACCGTTTCCCGGTATTTATGCTGTATCCCGTTCAAGGGGTTCCCCGCATCGTCACTGGGCCGGTTCTTTCCCATCTGGTCCGCCGGGTGCGGGTTCAGACTGCTGCGGATCTCCTGAGCGATGACACGGATCCCGGCAGCATCCGTTCCATTGCGCAGGGCCATGGCCATACGGTTGTAATGGACCTCGGACAACATCCCTTTTTGCGGAAAGGTGAGTTGAAAAACCGGATCGTCGGGCACACGGCTCCAATCGATGAGTTCACGCAGCACATAGTCATTAACCCGGAATGGGAGCACCGATGCCACCACCTGCATCTCGAACCGGGTCGCCTCCGGCAACCGCTGCAGTTGCGGAATCCCCCCCAGATCCCGGGCCGTATAGACCCGGAACGCCTGGGGCGACTTGGAAATGGCTACGCTGTGAACTTTCGCGCGGGAAACGGTTGATTGTGGTGGCGACATACAGAACTCCCAGGCAAATGGGCGACCACCCTAACAAAGACTGAAACATACAGCAAAACCACAGCAACTCATCAAGCATGCTTATAACGCGACAATACGGAACATATAGCGACATATCACTGACAAATACTAAAATATAGCTACTTTTTGAAACTTTTATGAAGCCTCAATACGTCGGAATTGATACCAAAACAGTGTATAAATTGATTAGTACACTAAGGGAATCGACTTCGGGATTGTATTTTTTGTGCACAGCACTATAAATCGTCTGGTATAACGTCCATAATCTCAGTTTATCGAAGCATAACCACCCGGATCATCCAGCTCTGCGTCGAGGCGGAAACATGAACCTTCACGAATACCAAGCAAAATCCCTTTTCAACAGCTACGGCATTCCGGTCCCCGCCGGTCAGGTCGCGGCCAGTCCGAGCGAGGCCCGCACCGCCGCTCAGGAATTAGGCGGCAAGCTCTGGGTGGTCAAGGCCCAGGCCCACACCGGCGGTCGCGGCAAGGCGGGAGGAGTCCTGCTGGCCAGAAGTCTGGACGAGGTCGAACAGGCGGCCCGCGCAGTAATCGGTATGACCTTGGTGACCCAACAGACCGGCCCCCAGGGTTTACCGGTACACAATGTCCTGATAGAGCAGGGGAGTGACATCGACCGGGAACTCTATCTCGGCGCACTGCTCGACCGGGCGCAGTCCCGGGTGGTGTTCATGGCCTCCTCGGCCGGGGGCATGAATATCGAGGAGGTGGCGGCCGATACGCCGGAAAAAATCCTCACCACCGTGGTCAATCCCGCCACCGGCATGCTTCCGTACCAGTGTCGCAAACTCGCCTTCGGCCTGGGACTGAAAGGAGACCAGATTAAAGCCTTTTCCAGAATCATGATGGCGCTCTACCGGTTGTATACCGAAAAGGATGTCAGCCTGATCGAAATCAACCCGCTTATTGTCACCACGCAAGGCGAGTTGGTGGCCCTGGACGCCAAGATCAATCTGGACAGTAACGCCCTCTACCGTCACCAGGAACTGGTCGCGATGCGCGATCACACCCAGGAAGACAAGAAGGAAGCCGCCGCCGCCGAGCACGATCTCAACTACATCACCCTGGACGGCTCCATCGGCTGCATGGTCAATGGCGCGGGCCTTGCGATGGCCACCATGGACATGGTCAAGCTTCAGGGTGGCGAGCCTGCCAACTTCCTCGATGTGGGCGGCGGTACCACCGCCGAACGGGTGACCGAGGCGTTTAAACTGATTCTCAGCGATGACAAGGTGAAGGCCGTCCTGGTGAATATCTTCGGAGGTATCGTGCGCTGCGATCTGATCGCGGAAGGCATCATCACCGCGGCGCGCAGCATCAAGGTCTCGGTGCCGGTAGTGGTTCGTCTGGAAGGCACCAACGCCCAGCAGGGACTGGACATGCTGGGCGCCAGCGGGCTCGACTTCATCACCGCCCATGACTTCACCGAAGCGGCCCGCAAGGTCGTATCAGCAGCCCACTGAGGGATGCCGGCGAATCATCACAAACCACCACAGATCTGAATGACTTTCTCAGTCCAGGAATGTAGCGCATGAGCATACTTGTAGACAGCAGCACCCGGGTCATCTGCCAGGGTTTCACCGGAAAGCAGGGCACCTTTCATTCCGAACAGGCGATCGCCTACGGCACCCAACTGGTCGGCGGAGTAACCCCCGGAAAGGGCGGCCTGACCCATCTCGAAAGACCCGTTTATGATACGGTCCATGACGCCGTCAGAGCCACCGGCGCCCAGGCCACCATGATCTATGTGCCCCCCCCCTTCGCCGCCGACGCCATCATCGAAGCCGCCGACGCCGGTATCGAGATCATTGCATGCATTACCGAGGGCATACCGGTCCTCGACATGCTCAAGGTCAAGGAGGCCCTGAAAAGCTATCCCGCCCGCCTCATCGGTCCCAACTGTCCCGGCATCATCACCCCAGGGGCCTGCAAGATCGGAATCATGCCGGGGGCGATTCATCAGCCGGGCAGGGTGGGCGTGATGTCCCGGTCCGGCACCCTGACCTACGAGGCGGTGCACCAGACCACTCAGGCAGGCCTGGGGCAGAGCACCTGCGTGGGCCTCGGCGGCGACCCCATCAACGGCACCAGCTTCATCGACTGCCTGAAGCTGTTCGAGAAAGACGAGCAGACCGAAGGCATCATCATGGTGGGCGAGATCGGCGGTTCCGCGGAAGAGGAGGCCGCTGAGTACATTCGCGCTCATGTGAACAAACCCGTAGTGGCCTACATTGCCGGCGTCACCGCCCCCCCAGGCAAACGCATGGGTCATGCCGGCGCCATCATCAGCGGCGGCAAGGGTACCGCCGAGGCGAAATTCCAGGCCCTCGAGGCGGCTGGCGCGCAGGTGGTGCGCTCCCCAGCCGAGATGGGCAGCCGGATGGCCGAGTTGCTCGGATAACACGGGATCCGTTAAGCTGACGCCGAATCCCGCTAACCCGGATAGGAGTTGCATGATCGAGCCTGTTTCATCACCGTACCTGGTCCCGTTCAACCGGGACCGTCTGCCGAAACACCTCTCCACCAAGCCGCCCGGCGATGCACCCGGAAAGAAAGGCTGCAGAAAACGTCTCGCCAAGGAGGTCGCCAAGCTGGATGAATGGCAACATCGGCTCTACGCGGAGGATCGACGCTCCCTTTTGGTGGTCTTTCAGGCCATGGATGCCGCTGGGAAAGACAGCACCATCCGGGCCGTGATGAGCGGGGTTGACCCAAGTGGTTGTCAGGTATTCTCGTTCAAACAACCCTCCTCCCTCGAACTGGACCACGATTTTCTCTGGCGCACCGGTCTGCGACTGCCTGAACGAGGCCGTATCGGCATCTTCAACCGCAGTCACTACGAAGAGACCCTGGTGGTGCGGGTACACCCGGAATACCTGCATGCACAGCGACTGACACTGCCTGAAAACATGGACGAGCTGTGGGCGCAGCGATTCGCCTCAATCCGACACTATGAGCACCACCTGGCCCGAAACGGCACCGTGATCATAAAATTCTGGCTGAATGTCAGCCGGGAGGAACAGCGCAGACGCTTCCTCTCACGCCTGGACGAAGCCCATAAACACTGGAAGTTTTCCATCAAGGATGTCGAAGAACGTCAACACTGGGATCGCTACATGGCCGCCTATCAAGAGATGCTGTGCGCGACCGCAAAATCCTGGGCTCCCTGGTATGCAATCCCGGCCGACAATAAGCCTTTCATGCGCTGGCAGGTGGCCCGTATCATCCGAAAAACCCTCAAGGCCATGCAACCGGACTACCCTCAGGTCGCCGCGGAAGACCTGAATCGCTTCGATGAGATGAGAGCCCGCCTGGAACAGGAACCTAGCGACTAGTGTATCCCGCCACAACAAAAACCCCACCAAGCCCGATTTGGCAGTCCCCCCAACCCCGGCCATACTAAAAACAACCCGGACAACGACCCGCTCCGGCCAGGAGACATGCTACATGCGCAGATGGCCTATCACACTGCTCATTCTGGGCTGTGGTCTCGCAACCTGCAGTTTCGCGGAACCCACTTTTCAGAACCGAAGTAACCGTCAAATGGCGGTCACCGAGTGCTCGGACTACCGGGAACGTAACCGGCTACCCTGCTTCGTCTCCCGCAACAAGTGCCCCTATGGATTTGAGGTGATTGCGCAATACTCCGAGGGATGGGGCGCACCGTTCCTCGCCTGCCGGGATTCCCGGCACGAACACCCGACAACCCGTGATATCGTCCGTCACCCCCCCCATCAACGCCAGGAGATCGTAGGCCAGTTCCAGCAGTTCGTCGAACGGGTCCAGGCGCGTCAAAAAGGCCAGGCGAAACCGCTGCCTGAGCGCATTTATCAACAGCTGGGCACCTATTTCCAGCAGCTCAGGTTGGAGCGGGTATCCGTTGCGGTGAGCGACGCACTCTCAAAAGGCTGTTTCACCGATTGTCAGCAGATCTACTGTGCCGCCGGTGAACCACTCACCCACGACCCCGAGCAAGCATCAATCCCCTATGAACTGCTACTGCAACTGGCACATCTCGAACGTTGCGAGGTACAAGGGGGACAACAGCGCTATCTGCAGTCCTGGCTACGGGAGGTGCCCGAGCAGACACTCAGCGCCCTGCAGGAAGGAAAATCGGTGGCAACGGACCAACTCCAATTCGCCGCCTACCTGGAAAGCCATGCCAACAACCGCGCGGAGAGTGTCTGCCGACGTGTTCATTGCGTCGGTAACGCTTCCCGGTGATCCCACCCGGTTTGTTCTTCTGACTGGGCTTCAGGGTTTACCGTAGACCCCCTCGAGCGCCTTGGAAAAGACCGCCCAGGACTGTTCATCGGCCACTTTCTGGTAGGCGAGGGGTAAACCAAATCTCCGCCCCAGCTCATCCGCGCCCGGGTTGGTGAAGGCGTGCTTCGCACCCGCATACTCGTAAAATTCATAGCGCACCCCGGCCCGATCCATCTCTTCCTTGAAAGCGGCGATCTGCTCCGGTTTGACAAACGGGTCCGCAGCCCCGTTGAACACCAGCAGTTGCGCCTTCACAGCCCCTTTCACGGCGGGCTCGGCAGGAACCAGACTGCCGTGAAAACTTCCGACCAGATCCAGATCCACGCCGCGTCGCGCCATCTCCAACACCATCCCGCCTCCAAAACAGTAACCGATGGCGGAAATCTCATCGGAGGCGACCGTCTGATGCGCCTTGAGCAGAGCCATGGCGGCCTCGAAACGGGCCTGGGCCTGGGCCATGTTGTGCTTCACCTCAGTGGCGAACCGCCCCGCATCCTTGGGATGATCAGCCTGTTTGCCATCCCCGTACATATCCACGGCCAGGGCCGTATAACCCATTTCCGCCAGTTGCCGGGCCCGGCTGCGGGCATACTCGTTATGTCCCCACCATTCATGCACTACCAGGATTCCGGGACGCTTACCGGCAGGGGCGTCGTCGTAGGCCAGATAGCCCTTCATCAGGGTATCGCCATCACGGTAACTGACCGCCTCTCCAACCACTTGGGCAACGGCACCGGTCGCAAAACAGGACAGGACCACACTCAAAGCTAACTTGAACATGCCATCCACCTCAATTGTTATGTTTTCCGCGACCCTTAATACCTATAGCAGAAACAAAGCAGAATAAAACGGATGTTTTATCTGGAAAGCGTGAACCCTTTCCGGGCATAATTAAGCACTTTCTAATAAACTAATTCGCACCAAATTGTCCCGATCAGCGAGGAACGGATCATGAGTACCCCTTCCGCGAAAAAGAAAACCGTCAAATCCAAACCCAAATCCGCTACCACAAAGAGCAGCGCCGGCAAGACACCCTCGTCCGAGCAAACACCAACACAGAGCGCCGCGGAAACCGGGGTGTTACCCGGCCTGATGCAGGGACTGCAATCAGTCTTCGATAAAATTCACAAGGACAACAAGACCCGGGAGGATCATCAGGAGAAGGTCATCGAGGAGTTCAGCGAACGCCTCACCCAGGCATTTCAGCAAACCCACGCCGAGGCGGAAGAGCGGGAAAAACTGCTGTATGAACGCCTCGAAGCGATCGAGCGGGAACAACAATACAAGATCCAGAGAATCAAGCTCTTCTCCCTACCGGGGACGATTATCGCGGTGGCCGCGCTGGTCTATCTGTTCTATGTGGTCCATGTCATGGAGCGTTCCATGACCTACATGTCCGCCGATATGCACCTTATCCAGAACACGATCGCCTCAATCGGCGAAGACACCCACGCGATGTCGGGCGGCGTGGTGCAGATGAATGAGCAGATGAACCAGATGAACGGCAATATGGAGACCATGAATACCCAGGTCAAGGGCATGAACGGCAACATGAACCATCTCAACCGCAACGTGGGGGTGATGACCCAGGATGTGGGCAACATGTCCCACACGGTCAGCCCGGTAATGAACGGGATGCGGAACTTCCTTCCGTTCTAAGCTCATTAAGGATAATGGCGCTTATTTCAAGGCGTTAGCGCGATAGCAAACCGGGTTAATATCCATCACCAAAACTGGTGCCGACCCGCTTACCGCTCAGGACCCAGGGGTGATCCGGCGGAACCAGTTTCTTGAAACCCGCCACATCCACCAGGGGAACGGGTACTGCCTGATCCCCCCGGGAGGCCACCATCACACCGAACCGTTCCTCGGCGATCAGATCGGTGCAGGCCGTACCCAGCCGGGTTGCCAACAGGCGGTCCGCGGCGGAAGGGGTGCCACCGCGCTGCAGGTAACCGAGGATAGTCACACGGGATTCCAGCCCGGTGAGCGCTTCCAATTGCCGGGACAGGGATACGGTATGGTTTTCATATTTTGATTCGAGCGCCGCCAGCTCTGTCTTCAGCTGCTTGCGTTCTTTCTTGTCCACGGCTCGAAGCTTTTTCTCACGCAGTGACGCAACCCGCTCCGAATCCCCCTTGGGCAGGGCCCCCTCCGCAACCGCCACAATGCTGAAAGGTTTGCCTCCGGCCGCACGGCCTCGGATGGCCTCAGCAACCTTCTCGATGTCGTAGGGGATTTCAGGTAACAGGATCACATCCGCGCCCCCCGCCAGACCCGCCCCCAGGGCGAGCCAACCGGCCCGGTGCCCCATGATCTCAACGACGATGATCCGATGATGACTGTGGGCGGTACTGTGAAGCCGGTCGATGGCGTCGGTGGCGATACCCAGCGCCGTATCGAAGCCGAAGGTGGTATCGGTATGGGCGACATCGTTGTCGATGGTCTTGGGCAGGGTAATCACATTGAGCCCTTTTTCCATCAGGGTCAGGGCGTTTTTCTGGGTGCCGCCGCCGCCGATACACACCAGCGCATCCAGATGGTGGGCGTGATAGTTTTCCACGATCACGTCGGTCATGTCCTGACGCTTGCCGTTGAAATACATCCGGTGCGGTTTATCGCGGCTGGTTCCCAGCAATGTACCACCCTGGGTGAGGATTCCGGAAAGCATGGCGCGGTCCAGGTGCATGGTCCGGTTCTCCACCAAACCACGGAATCCGTCACGGATGCCGATCACCTGCATGTCGTAGATGCCCAGGGCGGTCTTGCCAACCCCTCGAATCGCCGCATTCAGGCCCGGACTGTCGCCACCGGAAGTCAGTATACCGATGTTCTTTACCATGCGAACTCCTTCTTAATACCGGGTTAGGGCCCTAGTGTATCTCGAAATGAATCAGTCCAACCATCGTATGGCGCTGGGATGATGCACGCTCATTTGCTGTGCATGATCATTCCGGGTGATCCAGCCACGGACCTCCAATTTATGTCCCTGCAATGCCCGAGGATCATCGAAGTCGAAATATTTCCAGTCCTTGCGGGGGATGCGCAATGCGAGACCACCTGTGAGATTGAGCCAGATCGAGCGACGACTCTCTCCGACCCGTTCCACACGCCCTTGAAGGTAGTGAAATCCCTGCTCATCCCCTTGCAGCGAGCGGGTAGCCGTTGCCGGTCGATGCCACACACCCAGGCCCGCCTCACGGGCTTGCGCCTCGGAGGCAAGGTGACAGTCGAGGGATCCGAGATTGGGAGGAATGGCGATGACATAGCCCTGTCCCGCGCGCAACAGCTTATTGACAATATCGTCTCCCTGGCGGTCCGCCAGGTGGGCCAGCAGGCGCCCATAACGGTCCCGAGCCTCGGAGCCCGGACAGACCCGCAGGCGCCGTCCGCTAGCCTGCACCAGCCGCTCCAGGGCATCCCGGGCCGAGCGGGCGCCCGGTTCATCCGGATCACCCCGATGGCCCAGTTCCGGAGTATTGATACCGATCAGGCGAACCTTCTCGCCACGCTCAAGAACCAGAGTATCCCCATCGATGACCCGTTCTACATCCTGCAGCGGCTCGTTACAGGGACGACATTGCTGGGACGCCAGAAGCGGGCCTGTCAGGCACAGCAACCCGCAAAACAAAAGGGCCCCGCCACGCGAGGCCCTTCTGCAATAGGCTTGCCACTCCCGGGTGAACAACCGACCGGCGCCCCGCCCGGGAAGCGAATCAGCGGTTGTATTTCTTGCGGAACTTGTCCACACGGCCGGCGGTATCCACGATCTTCTGCTTGCCGGTGTAGAAGGGATGGCAAGAGGAACAAACCTCGATGTGTATCTCATCCTGACCCAGGGTGGAACGGGTCACGATCTCATTGCCGCAACTGCATACGAATTTGATTTCCTCGTAATGAGGATGGATGTCCGGTTTCATGACTGACTCACTAAGATGTTAACCATTGTCAGAGCGCCCTGTTCGTCTGCCTTGCGGCATCGATCCGCACGTCAGGGGCCCTTGGCCCGTTCGCCGTGGAGCGCAGGAAAGGCGCGAAATGATAAGCGAAGTAGCCCGACAAGGCAAGTCCCGACGCTCAGCGACCATTTCACCTCAGGAAAAGGTCAGGGGGAACTGAATGATGTTGTTGTCATTTCGCCCGGGTGGAGCGCCACGCTTGGCCGCCAGCCCGCTCTTCTGAATGCATCCCAACAGCCCGTGGGAACCCAGCAGATTCTCCCACATGAGGGTCGAGATGCGCATACAGGCGCTGAGCGGTGTACGGTTGCGGCGCTCTTGATCAATCCGCCACTGCAAGCGGTTCATCAGATCCTGCCGTTCATCAGGAAGGGTGGCGATATAGGTGGCAATGGTCCGCTGCCGTACGACCTCAAAGTGCTCGGGATCATCCCGTGCCAGCCTCAGCAGGTCATCGAAATCGGGTTTTTCATAGTTAAACTGGTTCATGCACTGCGATCTCCCACCACCTTAACTTCAACCTACCACAAGCTCTGAACACTGTCACAGATGCAAATTCCCAAGATCAGGATCAGGCGCCTATCATTTTAATAATTACTTGAGTATTCAAAAAGATACAATCAACCACAGCGATATGACATAATTTCGACTCAACCTCGATTGCACCACAAAATCCCTCCTGATCCAGCCGTTCAATACACTCCCGCACATCGCCCAAACCTTCAGGCTCATTTGCTTAAATACCCGCAATAATCTTAAAATTCCGCGCACTTAAGCGAATCCGGATCCCTTTCCGGAAGAAAATACCAAGAGCCTATATCATGCCAAACATCAAGAAAGAGATTGAAACACTGAAGGCAAAACTGGCGCGCCTGGAAAAAGAACAACAGAAGGCAGCGCGGGAATCCCAGGCCGTGAATCAGGCCAGCGACGAGATCGACAAGATTCTCAAGCAGCAGGGCATCAGTTTGGAAACCTACATTGCCCACAACCTGAAAAAGGTTAGCCGGATTGTCAAAAAGCTGGGGCAACCGCAGCAAGACACTAAGGAAAGCGTCACCACCAAGCAGACACGTAAGAAGGTGACGCGGAAAAAACGCGCTGCTCGCAAACCCACGGTCACCGTAAAGATCCCCGCTGGTACCTATGGCAGGCTGCCGGACAACCCGGATCAAGAGTACACGGTCAAGGAGAAAGGCCCGCGACCCAAGGCCCTCAAAGCCTATGCCGAACAGGTCGGTCTCGAGGCGTTTCTGGAGCAGTGCCGGATCGACTGATCGAAGCGGGGTCGTGTTTTCAGCACCACCCCCATAATGGTATTCCTGATTACCCACTTTACTCAGCCAGTGGATCAGTCGCCGATAGTAGTTTTGAGTGTTGAGTTTTTAGTTTTGAGTGGATGAGTTCGCTGCGCTCACGGGTTTTGGGCTCCCCCTCTCCCTTCGGTGGGTGTTGTAACTCAAGTTTCGGAGTTCAAATCTAGTGTGCGATAACACATAAATAATTGAATAAATGCGATTTTTCTTTTTGCGTGGTAAAATCTTTGGGTTCAAAATCAAACAACAAAAACAAACGCGGGAGAGGGGGCATAAAAAACCTGTGAGCGCAGCGAACTCATCCACTCAAAACTAAAAACTCAAAACTAAAAACTTTTCTCACACCCACCACCCTATGGCGGTGCACAGTAGGTAATCAGGAAGGTATTTGACTCAGTGAAACAGCCCCGGCCTGTTTTTCCAACCAGATCCAGTCAGTGTCAAGGGTGAAGGCCGCACAACGCCGTATCCCTGAACGTAATCCACTCCGATCTCGATCAACTGCTCCAGTATCAGGTCATTCTCCACATACTCCGCAATGGTCTGCAGGCCCATCAGATGCCCGATCTGGTTGATCGATTCGACCATCGCCCGATCCACGGGATCGCTCAGGATGTTGCGTACGAAACCGCCGTCGATCTTTAAATAATCCACCGGAAGGTGTTTCAGATAGGCAAACGATGACATGCCCGTTCCGAAGTCATCCAGGGCGAAACGGAATCCGCGCCGTTTCAACAGGCTGATAAACCTTGTGGCCTGATCGAGCCGGCTAACCACTGCCGTTTCGGTGATCTCGAACGAGATTTTCTCCGCCGGCAAGCCGAATTCCCGCAACTGCTCCAGGATGTATTCGTGCAAGGCACAATCGCTCAATGACTGTCCCGAGAGATTGATCGCGCAAAGCCCCAGTTCCTCGAGACGCGCCGGGTTCCCGGCCAGCCACTGAAAGGTGTTGCGAATCACCCACCGGTCCAGATTGATCATGATGTTGTAGCGTTCCGCGGCCGGGATAAAGGCGCCGGGCATGATCAGCTTTCCCTGTTCGTCGCGCATGCGCAGCAACACCTCGATGTGCTCATCGCCAATTGCACTGCTGCGTAAGGACATGATGGGTTGTTGCAGCAGGGAGAAACGCTGCTGTTCCATGGCGCTCTCGATCTTGCCCACCAGATGCATCTCACCCTGTTGCCGGTTGATCTCCTCATCATGGGGCTGATAGACATAGACCCGATTGCGCCCCATGTCCTTGGCCACGTAACAGGCCGCATCCGCCGCACTCATGGCACTGTGGGGACTCTCGGTTTTCGGTCCGATCGCGACCATGCCAATGCTGACACCGGTTGAATGGTTTCGCCCCTCCCAGTGGAAGCGATACTCCTTCACCGCGTTACAGATCTGATTGGCCAGCTTATTGGCTCGATTCAGGTTGCAATCTTCCAGCAACAGACCGAACTCATCCCCACCGAGTCGCGCCAGTACATCCTCGTTGCCGATCGACTGCCGCAAACGATGCGCCAGCTGACGCAACATCATGTCACCCGCCATGTGGCCGCAGGTATCGTTGATCAGCTTGAATTGATCCAGATCCAGGTACAACAGAACATGCTCGACACTTTTCTCCCGGCTGAGATGAAAGGCCTGCCGCAGACGCTGGTCGAAGGCGTGCCGGTTGAGCAGGTGAGTCAGGGAGTCATGGGTCGCCAGAAAGCGCATCTCCCGCAGCATGGCGCGACTGGAGGTTACATCCCGGAAAACCGTGACCGAGCCTTTGAAGACCCCCGATTGATGAATCGGGTAGGTCGAGTATTCCACGGGAAAGAGCGTCTCGTTCTTGCGCACGAAGGACTCGTCCCGCACGCGGATCGCGTCACCCTGGCTGCGCACCATCTTGTTGAAGGACTCACCCGCCGTGGAGGGTATCCGCACCTTTCGATGAATCGGCTGGTCCAGCAACTCCCTGCGGCTGTAGCCCAGCATACCCGCGGCCGCCTGATTGACGAAGGTGCAGATATCCCCTTCATCCACCCCGAAAATACCTTCCCCGGTGGATTCCAGCAGCAGCGACATCTGCTGATTGACCTCGCTGAGCTGGCGCGATGAGGACTCCAGGGATTGGATCGCTATCTGATGGGCCTGATTGCGATCGATGCTCTCGATGGCGAAGGCAAGATTGCTGACCATGGCCTCCAGTAACTCCTGGATCACGGGAGTGAAGTACCCGGAGGGTTCCGCATAGACGGTGAGCGTAGCCACCACCTCATGTTTCACCATGATGGGGAACAGGGCCGCCGAACGCCCCCCACTGAGGTGCGCCAGACGGTGCCAGGTGGTTTTTCCGGCCTCGGACTCTGCGGCTTCAACCACCGAGGGGCTCTTGCCAAACACCGCGATCGCCAGGGGCCCGTCGGCTTGGGGATCGGTCAGATCCTGGTCGAACCTGCAAACCTTGAGATGCGCCGCATCGACGCCATAACTGGCGATCGGGTGGACTACCCGGCCTTCCCCGTCCAGAGCGCCGATCCAGGCGGCCTTGAATCCCCCGTAGGTTACCGCGATTTCGCACACCCGCTCGAACAGCAATTGCGGGGAACGGATATGTCGCATGGTGGTACCGGTCTGGGACAGAGCGGTAAACAAGGCCATCTGGTGCATCAGCTGCGCCTCGCGCTGCAGGCTCGCATGGGTCAGCTGAGTGACGCCCTGGCGAATGAACTCCGGCGGATTATGTAACTGCCGCAGATCCGGCGCGAAAGATTCTGTTTCCGCCAGCGACAGCAGGACCTCCTGGCTACGCCTCAGGGGAGACAGTACGCGGTGCTCCAGCCAACGATAGATCACCCACAACAAGATACCCAGTCCCAGACTGAACAACAGCGGTTTACGCCACAAACCCGCCTCGACCCAGGCCGAGAGGAGATTCATCAGGGTAGCGTTCGCAGGCAACCTGTCTTGCAGCACGCCGCTCGCCGGAAGCAACCGCTGAAACGAAGGTGCGTCAAGAAGCATCTGAAAAGCCAGGAGCAGGAGGAATACCAACAGCAGGGCCAGAGCGACTCGTGATTTCAGCTGCATTGTTCATCCGCGGCGCGAAACTACGGCGGCGCCCCCCCCATATCCACAATGACTGGAATCCAATCAAAGACTTACGCTTTGCAAGGACCTTCGATTCAGGGCGAAATCCGCGATCGGTACTTCGCCTCGCTCCCTGCTTGACTGCTCGCGTATCCAGGTTAGACGAGAGGCTTGAACAACTCCTGCTTCAAGCTATCCTGAAAAGGATAGTCTCATGAATTTAATGCCTTAGAGTCATTACGTCAAATATACCTTAAGATTAATCATTAACTTCAAACATCATAAGCAGGTCATTCAGAAAACGCTGTCCCAGGGGGGTGGCGCAGAAGCGATCCGGGTGCGGATACAGTAGGTTTTTTGCAACCGCCGCCGAAACCGGGGGTTCCAACACCTGTTCCGCCAACCCGGTTCGCGCCGTGAACAGGTGACTTTCAACGCCCTCAACCAGTCTCAGGGCATTCATGAAGAACTCCAACACCAGGTCCTGAGGACTCAGATCACGCTGTCCCTGTCGCCGATCATCACCTCCTGCCGCCAGATAGGCATCCGGATGACGCTGTTTCCATACCCGCTCAACCCGCCCGTCTGAATGACTGAGCTTGGCGTGCGCGCCGGCGCCAATGCCCAGGTAATCCCCAAAACGCCAGTAGTTCAGATTGTGGCGGCATTGGGCGTCCGTGCGCGAAAAGGCGGATATTTCATACTGCCCATATCCCCCATGGCGCAACAGGGCATGACCCTGCTGCTGAATCTCCCAGATCCGCTCCTCATCCGGCAATAGGGGCGGATTGTGGTGAAAGGCGGTGTTCGGCTCCAGGGTAAGCTGATAGTAGGAAAGATGCTCTACATCCATCTGCAGGGCGGTTTCCAGGTCATCACGGGCCATCCCCAGAGTTTGACCCGGCAGCCCGAACATCAAATCGAGATTGATCCGGGTAAAACCCGCCTGTTTGGCCAGGTCCACCGCGTGTTCCGCCTCCTGGGCGTTGTGGATGCGTCCCAATGCCTTCAGGGACGGATCATTGAAGCTTTGCACGCCCAGGGAGAGACGATTCACCCCGGCCCGGCGATAACCCGCCAGATCCCCCATCTCCACCGCTCCGGGATTCGCCTCCAGGGTGACCTCCAGATCCGGCTCACAGGCGACTTCGTCCCGCACCCCCTGCAGCAGGCGTCCAACAGCGGAGGCGGAGAGCAGACTGGGGGTTCCGCCACCGATAAAGATGCTGGTCAAAGGGCGATCTCCCCCAATGCCCCCGAGATCCCTCCTTAAATCGGCCAGCAGGGCACCGACATAGGCCTTTTCAGGCAGTACCTCGGGCCGCACATGGGAGTTGAAATCACAATAGGGACACTTGTGTACGCACCAGGGCACGTGAACATAGAGTGCGAGGGGAGGGGGAATCATGGAGTAGTTTTGAGTGATGAGTTTTTAGTTTTGAGTTATGCCACACCGTCCAACCTTCTGGATCCCGGTGTACGCCGGGATGTTTGGAAGAGAGGAAATAACAACCCGTGAGCGCAGCGAACTCATCAACTCAAAACTAAAAACTTAAAACTCAAAACTCTCTTCAGACTTTGTCCCGGGCCTGCAGATAGGCGAGTTCGGAGATCGCCCCCCACTCCCGGGAGCCCTTGAGAAACGCCATATAGGAGTCATATACCTTCTTTGCGAAGGCGTCCTTACCGGCCAGTTCCTCCACCACTTCCCGGGAGTATTTACGCAGGATCTCGAGCACGTCGTTCGGGTAGGGGCGGATATCCACCTTGTGCTTCTCCACCAGGGTCTGCAATGCCGCCGGGTTGCGCGCGGTATACTCCGCCAGCATCTCCTGGTTGGCCAACTTGCAGGCATTCAGAACGATCGACTGAAGATCCCTCGGCAGAGCGTCGAAGGCCTTCTGGTTGACGATCGCCTCCAGGGTGGTGCCCGGCTCATGAAACCCGGGGTAGTAGTAGTACTTGGCCGCCTTGAACAGGCCGAAGGCCAGGTCGTTGTAGGGATTGACCCACTCGGTGGCATCGATGGCGCCGGATTGCAGTGAGGTAAACAACTCGCCCCCCGGCAGATTCACCGGCGTACCCCCCGCCCGCTTGAGCACCTCGCCGCCCAATCCCGGGATGCGCATCTTAAGGCCCTTCAGGTCGTCGACGCTGTTGATCTCCTTGTTGAACCAGCCGCCCATCTGCATGCCGGTGTTACCCCCCGGCGCGGGTATCAGACCGAAGGGCTTGTAGAGCTCACGCCACATCTCCAGGCCGCCGCCGTAATAGAGCCAGCCGTTCATCTCCTGGGCCGCCATGCCAAAGGGCACGGTGGAGAAGAACTGGGCGGTCTCGCTCTTGCCTTTCCAGTAGTAGGCCGCCCCATGCCCCATCTCGGCGGTACCCCGGGATACCGCATCGAACACCTCGAAGGCCGGCACCAGCTCCTTGGCGCCATAAACCTTCACATGCATGCGACCGCCGCTCATCTCATTGATCGCCTCGGCCAGCTTGTTCGCCCCGGTGCCCAGGCCCGGAAAGTTCTTCGGCCAGGTGGTCACCATTTTCCACTTGATCTCGGCCTTGGCCTCGGCGGTCGAGGCCAGCGAGAGACCCACTCCGGTGGCCAGCGCGCCGGCGCCAACCTTTGCGATAAAATCACGACGTTTCATATAACCCTCCGTTTATTCCGGCTCTAAGACGGTTCTTGTGTGTAGTTATTAACAAGGAGACAGATTTGCATAAGCGACCACCAGCCATTTGCTGCCCACCTCTTCGAAATTGACCTGCACCCGGGCACTGTGACCCTGGCCCTCGGCGTTGAGCACCACCCCCTCACCGAACTTTGCGTGACGCACCCGTTGGCCCAGATTGAAGCCACTCAGGGTAGCGCTGTCGTGATAGGGCGACGCGCCATAAATCGGCTGACTGATGGCCGGACCGGCACGCACCTCGCGCATCAGTTCGGCGGGAATTTCACGTAGGAACCGCGAGGGCAGGGGATAGCTGTCACTACCGTGCATGCGGCGGCTCTCCGCATGGCTCAGGTAGAGGGTGCGCATCGCCCGGGTGATGCCCACATAGCAGAGTCGACGCTCCTCCTCGAGACGCTGGGGGTCGTCCGCGGACATGCTATGGGGAAACAGCCCCTCCTCCACCCCGACCAGAAACACCAGGGGGAACTCCAGCCCCTTGGCGGAGTGCAGGGTCATCAGCTGCACGCAATCCTCGTAGGGGTCGGCCTGGGCCTCACCCGCCTCCAGGGCCGCGTGGGAGAGAAACGCGGACAGATCATCGAGTTCCTCCTGGTCCGCCGGGGGTTCGAACTGGCGGGTGGCGTTGATCAGTTCATCCAGGTTCTCCTTGCGATCCACGCCCTTGCCGTCGCGACTCTTCTCGAAGTGTTGCGGCAGGCCACTCACATGCAGCACCTGGGCCACCGTATCGGCCAGATCCATCGTTTGGGTCTCGGCCCGCAGCTCCTCGATCAGCTCCAGAAACCCCCCCAAGGCGCCCGCCGCCCGCTTCGCCAGACCGCCCCCCTTGAGCAGATCCTGGGACGCCTGCCACAGGGAACAGCCGAAGTCCCGAGCATGGGCACGTACGCCGTCCAGGGTCTTCGCGCCAATGCCCCGTGGGGGTGTATTCACCGCCCGTTCGAAACCACTGTCATCCTGAGGATTACTCAGCAGGCGCAGATAGGCCAGGGCATCCTTGATCTCGGCCCGTTCGAAGAACCGCAACCCCCCATAGACCCGATAGGGAATCGCGGACTGGATCAGCGCCTCTTCAAACAGCCGCGACTGGGCGGTGGTGCGATAGAGAATGGCCGCCTCGGCCCGGGCGTGCCCCTCATCGATGGATTGGCGGATCCGTTCGATCACGAAGCGGGCCTCGTCGACTTCGTTGAAGGCCGCGTAGAGATTGATCGGCTCTCCATCACCCCCGTCGGTCCAGAGCTGCTTGCCGAGCCGGGAGGGGTTATGGTTGATCAGGGCATTGGCCGCGTTGAGGATATTCCCGGTAGAACGGTAGTTCTGCTCCAGCCGGACCAGCTTCACATCCCGGTGCTGGGTCTGAAAGTTCTGTAGATTCTCCACCCGCGCCCCGCGCCAACCGTAAATGGACTGATCATCGTCACCCACCACGAACAGGTGGTTGGCCGGGCTGGAGAGCAGCCGCAGCCAGGCATACTGAATCGCATTGGTGTCCTGAAATTCGTCCACCAGCACGTTCTGAAACCGGGACCGGTAGTGTTGCAGCAGGTCGGGCCGGTCGCGCCAGAGTTCATGAGCGCGCAACAGCAGCTCCGCGAAATCCACCTGACCGCCCCGCTCGCAGGTCGCCTGGTACTCCCGGTAGATGCGAATCATCTGATGCTGGAAGGGATCCCCGCCGTCGTCCATATGTTCCGCTCGCAGTCCTTCATCCTTGCGCCCGTTGATGAACCATTGAACCTGCTTCGGGGGCCAGCGCGCCTCGTCCAGATCGAGGGATTTGAGGAGCCTTTTGATCAGCCGATATTGATCGTCCGAATCGAGAATCTGGAAACTCTGGGGCAAACCCGCCTCTTTCCAGTGGGCCCGCAGCAGTCGGTGAGCCAGGCCGTGAAAGGTGCCGACCCACATCCCACCGAGGGGTTGGCCGAGCAGGGCCTCGATGCGCTGGCGCATCTCCCAGGCGGCCTTGTTGGTAAAGGTCACGGCCAACAGGGACCAGGGAGACTGATGTTCCACCGCCAATAGCCAGGCGATGCGATGCACCAGCACCCGGGTCTTGCCGCTGCCCGCTCCCGCCAGTACCAGCAGGTTGCCCATCGGCGCGGTTACGGCCTCGCGCTGAGCATCATTGAGGGGATCGAGAATCGGCGAGACATCCATCCGGCTATGATACTCATCCTGTCACGGAAAAGGCCAGAACGACTCTGGAGATTCCTTAAAAGTGTTCACATCCGAACCAGGACAGGGCCGGTTTTTTCGCTAAAATGGCGGATAAACCCCAACCGAGCAGAGCAACATGCACATACTGGCTGGCGACATCGGCGGCACCAACACCCGGCTTGCCTGGTTCGATAGCGAAACCCAAGAACTGCAACCCCGGCTAGAGCGAACCTATCCGAGCCCGGCCCATGCAAGCATCGAAGCCATCCTCGAGCAATTCCTCGATTTACCGGACCTGCCCGGAATCGACCGGGCCTGTCTCGGCGTGGCCGGACCGGTGATCGAACAACGCTGTGAAACCACCAACCTGCCCTGGCGACTCGATGCGGCCGCCATCAACCAGCGATTCGGTTTTCGCAACACCTGGCTGCTCAACGATCTGGAGGCCAATGCCTGGGGACTGGAAACCCTCGGGCCAACTGATCTGCACACCCTGCATGCGGGTCGGCAGCAGACCGGCAACCGTTCTATCGTTTCGGCCGGCACCGGTCTCGGTCAGGCCGGGATATTCTGCGATGGCCAGACACATATTCCCTTTTCATCCGAGGGTGGACACGCCGACTTCAGTCCCACCAATCCCCAGGAGTACGCCCTGTTCGAGTATCTCTCGGCACGCTACGGGCATGTCAGTTGGGAACGCCTGGTTTCAGGTCCGGGGATTGAGAACATCTACGACTTCCTGCTCACGCAACAGGGTCTGACCACCTCCGCGGCATTGTCTCAACGTATGCAGCAGATCGGCCGGGCTCCGGCCATCTCCGAGGCCGCCCTGAATGACGATGACCGGCTGTGTGGACAGACCCTGGAGATATTCATCCGGCTCTACGCCCGGGAAACCGCCAATCATGCCCTGAAAATCATGGCTACAGGGGGGGTATTTCTCGGCGGCGGCATTGCGCCGAAAATCCTCTCTCTCTTCGAAAAGCACGATTTCGTGGAGCAGTTTCTGGCCAAGGGCCGGATGAGCCCGCTGCTGGCTTCCATGCCCCTGAAGGTGGTGCTCAATGACAAGACCGCATTGCTGGGCGCGGCCTACTACGCCGCCCACCATGTCTGAGCGGCTTTCCTGCGAGGCGTGACCGCAGGAGCATTGGCACAAGAATGTGCCGTTTACAGACCAAAGGACGGCATCCAGGAATATCGCACCGTCCGGCATTCTGGATCCCGCTATACGCCGGGATGACGGTGATTAGGCCTCGTTCCCACGCTCTGCGTGGGCACGCCTACTCAGCCTGTTGTGACGATCCGCCTTGCTGAGTGATCCCTACCCCGGTCTGCATTCCCATCTGTCCCTGTTTTGACTCGCTGAAGGGTACAGAGTCTGTGACGGAGCACACTAGTGTAGTGTCCTACACTAGAGAAGGATCGCACCCCACCCGATCATCCGATCGGGCGGGGAGGTGACGCGCCTGTCCAGGCAACTCAGTTGAACGGCGTCGGTGCCGGGGTCGCATCGGTGGAAGGTGGCAGGATCGGCAGCAGGAATTGCGGCTGATCACCGGTCAGGGTCTTCAGAAAGGCCACGATCTGGGCATTCTCTTCCTGGGTGAACTTCTTGCCCAGCTGCAGACGACCCATGATGTCCACGGCTTCGGTCAGGGTCCCTGCCTCGCCGTCGTGGAAATAGGGATAGGTCATCGCCACGTTTCGCAGGGTCGGCACCTTGAATTTGAAACGGTCGGCATCTTTACCAGTGACGCCCGCCAGACCCTCGGCGCTGCTCTTGGTCTGGTAGGGTTCGATCAGACCCATCTTCTGGAAGGAGTTGCCGCCGACAGCCTCACCGTTGTGACAGGCGGTGCATCCGCTCTCCTTAAACAGCTTGTATCCCGCCAGTTCATTGGCGGTCAGCGCCTCCGTGTCGCCCAGCAGCCACTGATCGAATGGAGAATTCGGGGTTACCAGGGTCTTCTCGAATTCCGCGATGGCCTGGGTCACCTCGTCGATCGTCACCTGATCAGTACCGAATACCAGCTTGAATTCCGCCACGTATTCAGGGATGGATTCGATCATACCCACCGCCAGTTCATGGGTGAAACCCATCTCGCCGGGATTCGCGATCGGACCGCCGGCCTGGGCCTTGAGATCCGCGGCACGGCCGTCCCAGAACTGGGCCAGGTTCAGGCTGGAGTTGAGAACGGTCGGGGCATTGATCGGACCCTGCTGCCAATGATCTCCGATGGAGGTTTTGAGGTTGTCGGTACCGCCCATGCTCAGATTGTGGCAGGAGTTACAGGAGATGAAACCGGATTTCGACAGACGAGGATCGAAGTAGAGCTTCTTACCCAGCTCGACCTGGCCCAGGTTGATGCTTTGTACCGGTTTGATGGGCTGAATGGGCTCGTCCGCGGCCATCGCTGCGCTGGAAGCGCCCAGAATCATGATCGTCAACGTAGTTAACTTGAATTTCATTTCCCTTACCTTCTGAATTACTTGGGGCCGGTAGTCCCGGCCAATAAAAACCCTTAATTTACAACCCGTTATATTTTCCGGTAACACAACCCTGGTTTCGTCTAAAGTCACGGATCGGTTTTTTTCGTATCTGTTGTGCCTGACGCAGTGGGTCTTGCCTGGCAGCCTTTCCTGAAAGACCATTTGGTCGGCGGAACCACATTAGATTTAGACTAAATCTAAAACAATGATTTAGATCAACCACCGAGACGCAGGGCGTAAAAAATTTGGGAATCATGGGCGGGATCGCCCGAAAAACCGGTGTATCAGGCGGGCTTGTTCTTGACCCGGATGACCAGGTCCATGAGCTCCAGAACCGTGCCCTGGGGTAGGTCCTGGTCGATCAGGTGGGTGGCCACCTCTTCATGCATGTCGGTCAATTCACCGGTGTCCACATTATAGAAGTGGTAGTGATGGCCGGTGTTGGAATCGTAGAAGGTGCGCGTGGCATCGATATGGATCGCCCGTACCAGACCCTTGCGCACGAACAGCCCCAGGGTGTTATAGACCGTTGCCTTGGAGACGCGCCCACCGGCCCGGCTGACAGCTTCGAACAGCTGATCCGCGGTGATATGCTGATTTCGAGCGAACAGCACATCCGCAATCACCCGCCGCTGACGGGTGAGCGAAATCCCACGGGACGACAGCCGGTGGGTAATATCCCGGTCAGGGGCACTGTTCTGAGTGCTGCTCAATTCCATCTGGGAAGTATATGTATTCTCGAGCAGGAATACTACGCCTAAAGATAAAACACGCAGATATCAGATGGTTAACACCCGATAGGGAAAACCTGGCCTACTCGGGGCCGCAATTTCCGAATTGAGTAGCGCCAGTCGAAAGGATTTACCTATCAATACCATCGATAAGACCATTGGATTCCAATGAGTTTTAGAACTATTCTAAACACCAGCGTGAGGCCCGGGCCTCACATCCTGTCCCATTCACAATAACCATCATTCGGAGAACTCCATCATGGAACTCAAAGGTAGTAAGACCGAGCAGAATCTGAAAGACGCTTTCGCCGGAGAATCCCAGGCCAATCGCCGTTACCTCTACTTCGCCTCCAAGGCTGACGTCGAAGGCTACAACGACGTAGCTGCCCTGTTCCGCTCCACCGCAGAAGGTGAAACCGGCCATGCTCACGGCCATCTGGAATACCTGGAGCAGTGCGGTGATCCGGCTACCGGAATGCCTTTCGGCGCCACCGCCGATAACCTGAAAACCGCGGTTGCCGGTGAAACCCACGAGTACACTGATATGTACCCGGGCATGGCCAAGACCGCGCGCGATGAAGGCTTTGATGAAGTTGCCGACTGGTTTGAAACCCTGGCCAAGGCCGAGCGTTCTCACGCCAATCGCTACCAGAAGGCCCTGAACGAGATGGACTGACCGTTCAGTTCCCATGGGGTACGGGCCTTACCAGGCCCCGGCCCCATCCCAAACAGCGGTTTGGCCCCGAATCCATTCATCCGCACAAACCGCTCGTGTTGAAGTATTTTCTGATTCGGATCAGTCAGCCACACGGATTCTGTGTGAAATAATCTCAGCATCCGCCCAAGTACCCAACCTGGAGCAGACACCCATGGCAGCACCCACCGGCTCAAGAGAAGGCAATCTGGAGGCGCCGACCCGGCATCCCATCGACTGGAAAAACCCGGAATACTACAACGAAGAAAGCTTGATGCACGAGCTGGAGCGTGTCTTCGATTTGTGCCACGGCTGCCGCCGCTGCATCAGTCTGTGTCAAAGCTTCCCAACCCTGTTCGATCTGGTGGACGAGTGCGAAACCATGGAAGTGGACGGGGTGGATAAAAACGACTTCTGGCAGGTGGTGGATCACTGCTATCTCTGCGACCTGTGCTACATGACCAAGTGTCCCTATGTACCGCCCCACGAGTGGAATATCGACTTCCCTCATCTGATGTTGCGCGCCAAGGCCGTCAAATACAGGAAGGGCGATGTGAAACTGCGTGACCGGATGCTCACCAGCACGGACAACCTGGGTAAACTGGCGGGTATCCCGGTGGTTGCCGGTGTCGTGAACACCTTCAATAAGGCGAAGAACTTCCGCGAGATTCTCGATCACACCCTGGGGGTGCACCCGCAAGCCAAGCTGCCGGAATTCCACGCCAAGCCGTTGCGCAAGCGACTGGCAGACAAGATGCATCGCAGCGCCGAAGGCACCCCTGCGGGTCGCACCAAGGGCAAAGTCGCCCTGTTCACCACCTGTTACGGCAACTACAACGAACCGATCGTGGGTGAGGATCTGGTGGCGGTGTTCGAGCACAATGATATTCCGGTTACCATCGCGGACAAGGAGCAGTGCTGCGGCATGCCGAAACTCGAGTTGGGAAACCTGGAGGCAGTCGAGGCGGCCAAGAACGCGAATATTCCCCAACTCGCCAGACTGGTGGACGAGGGTTGGGATATCGTCGCCCCCGTACCCTCCTGCGCGCTGATGTTCAAACAGGAGCTGCCGCTGATGTTTCCCGACGAAGCGGATGTGCAGAAGGTGGCCGGGGCGATTTTCGATATCTTCGAGTATCTGATGCTGCGCCATAAGGAAGGCCTGCTAAAGACCGATTTCAAGCAGGGACTGGGAAAAGTGGCCTACCATGCCGCCTGCCATCAACGGGTTCAAAATGTGGGCGCCAAAACCAAGGAACTGCTGGCGTTGATCCCCGATACCCAGGTCACCGCCATCGAGCGTTGTTCGGGTCACGACGGCACCTATGCGGTGAAGAGCGAGTTTCATGAACACGCCATGAAGATCGGCCGCCCGGTGGTCAATCAGGTAAAAAAGGCCGAGGCTGATCACTACGGCAGCGACTGCCCCATGGCCGGTCACCATATTGAAAACGGCCTGAGTGACGGGCGCCCGCCGGAACACCCGATCAGCCTGATCCGCAAGGCCTACGGCATCTGAGCAAAAGGAGAACACAGCAATGGCAAATGAAGGTTATCACGAACCGGTTGAGCAACTGAGCAACGAAACCCGCGATATGCATCGCGCCATCATTTCACTCATGGAAGAGCTCGAAGCGGTGGACTGGTACAACCAACGGGTGGATGCTTGCAGCAACCCCGAACTGCGGGCGATTCTCGCCCACAACCGGGACGAAGAGAAAGAACATGCGGCGATGGTGCTCGAATGGATCCGTCGCCAGGACCCCAGTTTCGATAAAGAGCTGAAAGACTACCTGTTTACCGACAAACCCATAGCCCACGAATGACTAAGGCGCCTGACATGACACACCTGTCCCATAAAGATCTCTACAGTCTCGAAGAGTATGCCCGGATTCGAGCCGAATTCCGCACCCGGGTGATGGATCATAAAAAAAACCGGCGCCTGCCGATCGGGCCTAATGCCGCGCTCTATTTCGAAGACGAACTGACCATGAAGTACCAGATCCAGGAGATGCTGCGCATCGAACGGATCTTCGAGCCGGAAGGTATTCAGGACGAACTCGACGTCTACAACCCGCTCATTCCGGACGGGATGAACTGGAAAGCGACCTTTATGGTGGAGTACCACGACGTGGAGGAGCGCAAACAGGCGTTGGCCAGCCTTGTCGGCATTGAAGAAGCCATATGGGTGCAAGTGGCGGGATTCGAAAAGGTTCGTCCCATCGCCAACGAAGACCTGCAACGCTCCACCGAGGAGAAGACCGCCTCGGTCCACTTCCTGCGCTTCGAACTCAGTCAGGCCATGATCGACGCCCTGAAAAGCGGCGCAAGACTTTCAGCGGGTATCGACCATCCCGCCTATACCCACACCGTGGATCAGGTCGACTCACCTATCAAGACCTCACTGTTGAAGGATCTGCATTGAAGTGTACCCGTCACAGATTCTGTACCATTCAGAATCTGTGACGGGGTACGAATCAGCGCCTGGATCATCCAAAGAACGTAAACACCTGTGATCTGTATCAAACACCCGCAAAGAACGGCGGTTGACGAACACCTCAAAGCTTCCAATAATCTGGGCATACCCGGCGATAAATTCATACAGATTTAAGCCATTTATTAATAACATCGGGTGTAAAAGGTCTCAGGAGTCCCGGCACGCCTTGTCGATAACTTCAACTCTAATAGGAAGCTCGTCATGCTGATCGCTAATAATCCATGTCGGCGAACGATACTGGTACCCGCGCTGGTCTCATTGCTGTTCGTTTCCCTGGTCGGCTGTAGTTCGACCCCCAAACCCGTGGCCGAGGTCTCGGCGGCCCAAACCGCGCTCACCGCGGCCGAAGGCGAGGAATCTACCCGCTATGCACCGGTCTACATGGACCGGGCACGCCAGAAAATGAAACGCGCAAGGGCCGCCATGGACAAGGAGAACTACGATGAAGCCCGGCGTCTGGCGGAAGAGGCGCAGGCGGATGCGGAACTGGCGCAGGCCATCGCAGCCCGTTCCCAAGCGGAAAAGGCCGTAGCAGAACTCGAAGCCAGCATCAAGGTGCTGCGTGAAGAGATCATGCGCGCGCGCAGCAAACGATAACCACGAACACCGAATCATCAAGGGGAACGATTACCATGACCCGCTTAGGAAACCATTTGCTGGCTGCCACCGCACTGGCCCTGTTGTTCAGTGGTTGCAGCACCATGCAGAAGAACGACGCCCTGTTGGAGGCCGAACAGGCCTACGCGGATGCGAAACAGGACGAATCCGTATTACGCTACGCCTCCACCGAGCTGGAAAGGGCCTCAACCGCCCTGAATCGCGCCGCCGCGGCCGATAACGAGGAGGACATGACCTCCCTGGCCTACGTCGGCAAGACCCGTACCGATACCGCCCTGGCCGTGGCCAAACGTAAGGCGGCGGCGGCCCGACTCGAGGAGCTGGGTGACATCAAGAACAAGGAACAACTGAAAGCCCGCGAGCTGGAAATCCAGATGGAACAACAGGCCCGGGATGAGGCCCTGCGCGACAAGGAAGCCGCCCTGATGGAGCGGGAGAATGCCCTGGCCAAGGCCGATGCGCTGCGCAAGGAGCTGGAAGACCTGCAGGCCATGAAGACCGAACGCGGCATGGTCATCACCCTGGGGGACGTACTGTTCTCCTTCGGCAAGACGGATCTGCTACCCGGGGCGATGAACACCATCGACAAACTGGCCAAATTCCTCGCCGAGTATCCCAAGAAGACCGTGCTCGTCGAAGGACATACCGACAACATCGGCTCCGAGGAGTACAACCAGACGCTCTCCGAACGGCGTGCCCTGGCGGTGAAAGACGCCCTCATCCAAGTCGGTGTGGACGCCTCACGCATCGACACCGTGGGACTGGGTGAAAGCTCCCCGATCACCGACAACTCCACCGAGGCCGGCCGCCTGAAGAACCGCCGCGTGGAAATCGTCATCCGCGACTGAGGGTTGCGGCCCGCATCCCATCCTTGCTGGGTGGGAGCGGCCGCTGGCCGCGATTGCCTGAGTATCAGTGCTTCTCAAGATAATGAACAGGATCGCTTTGAACCTGAGATCGCGAGCAGGCGCTTGCTCCACTCCATTGCGTTTCTCACCAAATCGAGGCCCATTGCTCACTAAAATGTTCAGAAACATGATCATCCAAAATGCGCCATTCCCATCTGCCCCCTTTCTGACTCGCTGAACGGTACAGAATCACTAGGCAGGTAAAGGCAGAGCCCCATCGAGCCGAAAATCCTCCAGGGGATAAAAGCTGGCGCCATGCTTTTTACTGAAGAATGAAACCGCCTCGGCCCGGGTCTCGCACAACCAGTCTTCCTGCCATCCGGGCATCGGATGGGTAAACACCCCGGGGGTGAAAAAGGCCCGGTTCAGCCCCACCTCCCGATCCCTCGCCGAAAGATATTCAAAACCTTCGATGCCAGCCTCACGCAAGGCCCATCCCAGCGCTTGGGTTGCCCGGTAATCCTGAGGATCCCGCAGCAGCTGTGTATATTTCGAGAACGGAGGGTGTTGCAGCCGCAGACCCCGTTGCAGTGCGAAACTCGCCGAAAACATGGTCAGCTCCGTGGTCAGACGTCCACCGGGGGGCGGCTCGCTCATCCCGGCCCAGAATACGAACCGGTAGTAGGCGGTTTCCGCCAGGACAGTGGTGATACCCGCCGATCCGTAGAACAGCCCCGGCTCCTGGTGCGTACCGAAACGGGAACCGTGTTTAAGGGGAGGATTGCGGAAAGGGCTCTGCAAAAGATCATGCAACGCCAGGGCCGCCTCTGGAATCCGGGGCCGGCTCGCATCCAGCAGAGCCTCAAGCAGGGCCTGTTCCTGAAGATCGTCCACCAGGGTTGAAAGGGCCCGGGACACCAAGGGTTCGACGATTCGAATCACCTCACCCGAGAGGGGTGTGGGTTGCGCCGCGTCCTTGCAGGCCTGCCAGATATCCATTACTGCTTGGCGCGCATGGCATCCAGATACTCGACCACTTTGAGCAGCCCCTGCACACTCTTGACCTGATCCGCGGGCACACCGCCGGTCTGAAGATTGCGGGTATGCATCCAGTGCTTCAAGGTCCCCGCGGGACCGCCGGTCAGAGCAAACAGGCTCTGATAGAGGCGGATCAACAACAGTGCGAGTTCGCCTGATTTGCTCTCGGGATCAAGACCGTTGCGATGGATTGCGCTACGGTCCCGTCCGATCACCTGGCTGACCTCGGCCTGGGTAAGCCCCAACGCCTTGCCGGCATTCCAAAGCGCCTTGGCCAGGACCTGGGGCGCTTCCGGTTGTTTTATGGCGAGTGAGTTCATGCCAGAGCCCAATAAATGTCGATATAACACTATATAGCGCTTATATCGTGCAATTTCAACACGCGCAGCCCCATTCACCCGCTTCTGCGCGGATCCTTCGATTCAATCGGCGCTTTTTTTGCCATGCCGGCAGTGGGCACAGGTTCCCAGCAGTTCCACCACGGAACGGCGGGTGCGAAACCCCTGCGCCTGCCCGGCCGCCTGCAGGCTTTCCATCACCCGGGGATCCGCCACCTCTTCGACCTCCCCGCAATCCGCGCAGATCAGAAACTGCCCGGCATGGGGATGATCGGGATGGGTGCAGCCCACATAGGCATGTATACTTTCAAGCTTGTGGATCAGGCCCTGCTGCATGAGGAAATCCAGTGCCCGATAGACCGTGGGCGGGGCCGGATTCTTCACCTGTCCGCGCAGGCGCTCCAGCAGATCATAGGCGCTTAACGGCTTGTCGGAGGCGATCAGTAACTGCAGCACGGCCTGACGCTGGGCGGTAAGACGCACCCCCCGCTCGCGACACAGCGCCTCGGCCCGTTCCATCACACGCCGCATACCCTGTGGATTCACACACCACCCCCTGCTTCAGGATGCCGGGCCAGCGCGCGCTGACTGCGCCGCCGGCGCAATAGCTGAGACCAGACCGCCGAGACGACATAGGCGGCCCCGGAAAGAAGAATAATGGTCGGACCCGCCGGCAGGTCCGGAGTATAGGAGACCGCCAGACCGGTAACGCTCAGGAACATGCCCAGCAGGGTGGCGATCAACATCATTCGCCCCAGGGAGTGTACATAATGACCGGCGATCGCCGCTGGCAGGGTAAGCAGGGCCAGCACCAGGATCAGACCCACCACCTGGATCAGCAGCACCACCGTAACCGCCACCAGCACCAGCAGCAACAGATAGAAAACCCCTACCGGAATACCCCGCAGTCTGGCCAGCTCCTCATCGAAGACCACGGCGAGAAACTGACGGTGGTAGGCCCCGACCACGATCAGCAGCAGGATATCCAGGGCCAGCATGAAGACCAGGCTCTCGTCGGGCACCAGCAGGATGTTGCCGAACAGGTAGCTCATCAGATCAGACTGGTAACCCGGCGTCTTGGCGATGAACATCACCCCCAACGCCATGCCGATCGCCCACAGGGCGCCAATCAGAGTGTCCTCCTGCACCCGCCAGTTGAGGCGTACCCAGCCGATCAGCAGGGCGGAGAGGATCGCCGCCAGCAGGGCGCCGTACAGGGGATCGAAACCGTAGTAGACCGCCGCTCCCATGCCTCCCAGCACGGAGTGGGCGATACCCCCGGCGATGAAGGCGATGCGCTTGACCACCACATAGGTGCCGACCACTCCGCAGCCGATACTGGCCAGCAGCGCGGCCGCCACCGCGCTTTGCAGAAACTCGTGATGCATCAGGGCCTGAAAGAAACCCTCCATATCAGTGTCCGTGAGCGTGGCTGTGGGCGATCATCCGCACATGCTCGCCATAGAGATCCTGGATCACCTGGCCATCGATGTCGTCGGTGTGGTGGCAGAAGAGGGTGCGGTTGATGCAGGCGACCCGACTCACGTAACGGGAGATGAAGGCCACGTCATGGGACACCACCAGGATGGTCATGCGGTCGTTGAGCCGTTTCAGCAGGTCGAAGATCTCACTCTCCAGACGTTGATCGATGTTCGCGGTCGGTTCGTCCAGGATCAGAATCCGGGGCCGGCTGGCCAGTGCCCGGGCCAACAGCACCCGTTGTAACTGTCCACCGGAGAGGCTGCCGATCTGACGCGTGGCGATATCCTCAGCCTCCACCTCCGCCAGGGCCTGGCGCGCTGTATCCCGGTCACTGCCCGACACCCGGCAGGGCCAGAAGGCCCCATACCAGCCGGACGGCCGGTTGAGTCCCAGCAGACCCAATTGCACCACCTGTTCCACGGTGATGGGAAAATCCCGGGAAAAACTTGGGTACTGGGGGACATAGCCCAGCAACCGCCGGGCATCCTCGGGGGACTGTCCCAGCACCTCGATACGGCCCTTGAGGGGGTCGAGAAAGCCCAGGATGAGTTTGAGCAGGGTGCTCTTGCCACCCGCATTGGGCCCCACGATGCCGAGAAACTCCCCTTCGATCACCTGCAGATCGATCTCCGAGAGGATCGGCACATTGTCATAGGCGAATTCCACACCCTGGAGGTTGATGATCGGCTTCAAGGTCGCAGGACTCCGGCGAATTGTTCGGCCACACGGTGCAGATTCTCAATATAGTCCAAGGCCAGCGGATCCACCGGGATCACCCGGCCGTCGACTGCCCGGGCCACTTGAGCGGCCAGCCGCCGGTCGAACTGAGGCTGGACGAAAATCACCCGAATATCCTCATCCCGGGCCTGATCGATCAAATGGGTCAAGGCCCGCGCACCCGGCTCCTTGCCCTCATGCTCGATCGGTACCTGAACCAGCCCGTAGCGCTGGGCGAAATAGCCCCAGGAGGGATGAAACACCAGGAACTTGCGGCCCTGGGAGGGTTTCAGCAAAGCTTCGATTTGCTGGTCCAAGCGCCGCAGCCGGGCGACAAACCGGTCATGGTTGCGCCGATAGTCCGCCCGGTGCCCGGGATCGAGATCGGCGAGATTGTCACGGATCACTCCCG
This sequence comes from Candidatus Thiodiazotropha sp., assembly GCA_050291245.1. GTDB lineage: Bacteria > Pseudomonadota > Gammaproteobacteria > Chromatiales > Chromatiaceae > Thiodiazotropha. The sequence continues at coordinate 80,701 of JBNKJP010000035.1, forward strand.
CCATATGTATCACCCGAACCGGGTCGGTCCAGATATGCGGATCGAATTCGTCATGATCCTCATGTTCGTGATCATGGTCATGATCCAGCACGGGTGCCTGGAACAACTCGATACCATCACGCAAATCAACCACCCCCATGGCGGGGTTGGCCGAGCGGATCCGATCCATCCAGGCTTCCTCGAAGGGCACCCCGGTACGCAGGTAAAGCCGCGCCTGAGACAGCGCGGCAATCTGCTGGGGGGAGGGATCGTAGCTGTGGGGACTCTGCCCGGGACGCACCAGGGTCTGAACCGTCACCCATTCACCGCCCACCTGCTCCACGAAATTCTGAATCGGCAGCACACTGACAAAAACCCGCAAGGGCTCGGCATAGACCCCAGTCGGGAGGATCAGGGTCAGAATTAACAAGGTCAAACGAATCATTGGTTTCCGGGATCACTCAAGCAATTGGGGAAAACGACCGGACAGGTCACGAACAGCTTCGAGTGATCGCAATCTTTGCACCGTCTGCCACGCCTTGGCTCCACCGGAAGCGGACACAGGGGGGAACCCTAAGTTATGAACCGCCGAATTGTTATAGTATAACACTGTTTACCCGGCATCGAAGAAGGTCGGGACTACTCAGCTAAACGCCATCGCTTACCCTGTCCTTGCCCGCGCTTGTCAATCCCCACCCTGCAGCAGCACCGCCACATCCCGCGAATCGCCGTTGCGCCAGATGCTCAGCGTCACCCGGTCTCCGATATGAAAATCGTCCAGCCGAACCAGCATCTCGGAGATTGAAGTCACCGGCTGACCATTGATCGCCTGGATGACATCACCCAGGATAATCTCCCCCGCGGGACCGATCTTGGTACCCCGCAGCCCGGCCTGGTCCGCGGTGGTACCCGGCTCCACCTTCAACAGCACCACGCCCTCGACGCCCAGCTTGGCGGTCAGGTTTCCGTTCAGTCCCTCGTCCACCCCCACCCCCAGGGTCGGGCGCACATAGTGTCCCCGGGCGATCAGTTCCGGCACCACCCGGTTGACCGTATCCACCGGCACCGCGAAACCGATGCCCGCATAGGCCCCCGAAGGGGAGAAGATCGCGGTGTTGATCCCGATCAGCCGACCGGCGCTGTCGAGCAGCGGACCACCGGAGTTACCCGGGTTAATGGCCGCGTCGGTCTGGATCAGATGTTTGATGGTCGCCCCGTTATCCTCGGTGAAGGAGCGGTCCAGGGCGGAGACCAGTCCGCCGGTCAGGGTATAGTCGAGGCCGAAGGGGTTACCGATGGCAAACACCTTCTGCCCGACCTGCAGGTCATGGCTGGTACCCACAGGCAGGGCAGGGGGGCGGTCGAAGGCCACATTGATGCGCAACACCGCCAGATCGTGAGTCGAACTACTGCCCACCAGCACCGCATTGTAGCTTCGTCCGTCATTGAGACGTACCGTTGCCTCCGAGGCCTCCTCGATCACATGGTTGTTAGTGACAATATGCCCATCGTCGTCCCAAACCAGCCCGGATCCCGTACCCCGGGGGACGGCGAAGATATTCCGTGTCCAGTAGTCCCGAACGTGCTGGGTGGTGCTGATGAACACCACCGAGGGACTCGCCTGATCGAAGATACTGATGGTCGCGCGCTCATCCGCCGCCAACTCTCCCCGGGCAGTGATCGACCTCGGTTCCGCCGTCGAACCGATCAGATAGTGGCGAATCCAGGGCAGGAGTTGCCACAAGGCCGCGATCAGAAGCACGAACCAGGAGAATTTGAGCAAGCCTTTGACGAAGCGGTCTTCCGCTACGGACATTCGTGCACTCCGTATTGATTGATCAGGCCGTAGAAAATCACACCCCGGTGTGCCCGTTCAACCCGCCTGCCACTGAGTCTATGTTATAACCTTTCCCGATCACCTACTATGCTCCGCCATAGGGTGGTGGGTGTGGGAAAAGTTTTTAGTTTTTAGTGGATGAGTTCGCTGCGCTCACGGGGTATGGGCTCCCCCTCTCCCTTCGGAGGGTGTTGTAAAAGCATGCCGAGACTCATCTCAAACGGATTTTGGTTGCAGATACCATCGATTTTGTGCTTTTTATCGAACGTTTTACCGAGACAATTCATTCTTTCCTCCTTTTGCGACACCTTCCTTCGCGGGAGAGGGGGCATAAAAAAACCTGTGAGCGCAGCGAACTCATCCACTCAAAACTAAAAACTCAACACTCAAAACTGCTGTTGGCGACTGATCCACTGGCTGAGTAAAGTGGGTAATCAGGTAACCTTTTCCGACCACCTAAGTCACTCAGCCGTCGCCCCATGCCGCTGCCAATGCCCCCGCGCCAGGCGGTAGAGGCAGTGTTCCCGCAGCGGACTGCCAAGGGGCATCAGGGGATGTTCGAAGGTCTGCGCCTGTAACACCATACCCAGACGCTCCATCACCGCACGGGAGCGCCGGTTGCCGAGGGCCGTGAAGGAGACGATCTCTGCATACCCCAGGGTCTCGAACCCGACCCGCAACGCACCCCGCGCGGCTTCGGTTGCCAGCCCCCGGCCCCAGTAGTCGAATGCCAGACGCCAGGCGATTTCGGTACAAGGCGCACAGGGCAGTTGCGGAATCGGCCGGTGCAGACCGACAACACCGATGAAGGTCCCGCTCGTCTTCAACTCCGCCACCCAGAGTCCCCAACCTCGCTCAGCAATCAGATTCCGGCAGCGCTCAGCCATCTCATCACTTTGGGTGCGGCTCAACGGCCGGGGAAAATAGCGCATGACCCGGTGATCCGCGTTCAGTGCGGCGAAGGGCGCCAAGTCAGGCTTACGCCACTGTCTCAGCAACAGGCGTTCGGTTTCGAATTCCAGCAGGGGAATGTGGGGGACTTCCTCCCGAGACGGATCATCAGGCATGGGTCGACTTTTTCATATGGATAAGGCACGGTGATTCCCGGTTTCAACCTTTCGACCGATTCGGTAAGCATCGGCCATACCCAGCACCCAGATTCCGATCAGTGACCAAAAGGGGATACGGACAGTACGCCCGAGATCCGCGGCCTTAAGAGTCACCTGTTGGGAAATCACCGCCGGATCGGCGGGCAAATCCCCCACCAGGATCTGATCCACGATCTGCTGAGCCACGGCCATCACCGGGGAAATCAGGAAAGAAAGAGCCACCAGGGCAGCGGCAATCAGTAGCAGTCCGAACAGATAGCGGCGCAGGTAGATATGCCCGGCGCCCGGAAACACCAGCCCCGACCAAAGCAGGGCGGCCAGCGATTTCGACATGATTTGTATATCCTAGTGTAGTGTCTCAGGCTAATCCATAAGATGCAGACGGGCGCGCAGACGTTCCAACTCTTCCAGCAGATCCAGGGCCAAGGCTGCGCCGGCGGGGTTCACCCCGAGATCCCGCTGCAGCCTCTGGGCACAGCGCACTCGCCGCACACTCACACCTTGAAACACCCATTGCACCGGGTTGCGGCCCTGGGGTTCGATCACGCCCTCATCGACCAGTTCCAGAATCCGTTCCGCGGGCAGACGACAGGCTCGGGACAGTTCGCCGAGGGTCAGCGCCACATCCTCGTCCAACAGGTCACCGGACATCAGATTGCTCAAATCCGCTTTCACCATGATTCAAACCCCTTGTGTCGTGTCTGAGACACTACACGAGATGCGCCCGTGGATTGAATTTAAAGGCATTCGCGAAATCCCGATAGGCCGCGATCGCCTGATCATTGTCCGCCTTAGGCAGCTCGATCTGCAACACCACATAGAGATCGCCGGTCTCTCTGGCGGGAATCCCGCGCCCGCTCAGCCGCAGTTTGCGACCGGCGGCCGAATGGGCCGGGATCTTAAGATCCACCGCGCCGGTGGGCGTTGGCGCCTTCACCGTGGCGCCGAGCGCGGCCTCCCAGGGGGCCACCGGCAGATTCAGATAGACATCCCGCCCCTCGACCCGGTAGAAAGGATGGGGCTGAAATTCGATTTCCAGATAGAGATCCCCGGGCTCACCCTGGCCGAACCCGGCACCCCCCTGCTTGGCCAGGCGGATATGCTGTCCCTGTCGCACCCCTTTCGGAATCCGGACATTCAGGGTGCGCGCTTTCACTTGGGGCCGACCATCCGGACCCACTTCGGTAGCCTTCAGGGTGAGACTGCGGGCCGCGCCGTGATAGGCGTCCTCGATATCGATGCTGACCCGGGCGTAGACGTCCTCCCCCCGGGCATGGAACTCCCTGCGGGTATAGCGCCCACCCAAGCCGCCCCCACCGAACAGGGATTCGAAGAAATCACTGAATTGCTCCGCATCCCCACCGGTGAATCCACCGCCCCGAAACTCGAAGCCCTGGCTCCAGTTCGGCGGCGGCCGAAACTCCTGACCGGATTTCCAGTGGGCGCCCAACTGGTCATAGGCGGCGCGTTTTTCCGGGTCCTTCAACACCTCGTAGGCCTCACCCACCTCCTTGAAGCGAACCTCGGCGTCCGGCTCCTTGCTCACATCCGGATGATATTTTCTGGCCAGCTTGCGGTAGGCGCGCTTGACCTCATCCTGGGTCGCGTCCCGTTTGACACCCATGATTTTGTAGTAGTCTTTATATTCCATAACGCTCGAATCGATTGAAATGCTTCGACGCTCTACTGAAAATATTGGGCATCCGTGAAGACTTATCAAGTCACTGGAAGACACCCTCTCCCGGAGAGAAGGCATCGATTTGGGGAAACAATGGGACCTAGGGGGAATGGCACTTAACTTGAGCCAAAAACCCTCGTCATCCCGGCGGATGACGAGGGTTTATATTAGCTCAAGTAAATACCATTCTGATCTAGGGGTTATTACCAGTTCAAAGCCAGGTAGCGCTGCATGCCACCCTTGCGGATCAGCAGCAGGATGCGCTTCTCTTTGCGACTCTGATTGACCACCTGTTCGAACTCGGACGCACTGGAAAGGGTGCGTCGATTCGCCTGAATGATCACGGTGCCCGGTTCGATACCCGCCATCGCAGCGATTGAACCGCTACGCACCTCGGTCACCACCACGCCCTCACCGGCACGGGCGCCAAACTGGCCCGCCAGTTCCGGTGTCAGGGTTTGCACCGTGAGTCCCAGTTCATCGGCGCTCTGGGTACCGCCCTGGGCCACCCGTTTGTCCTGACTCAATTCACCGATCGTGACTTCGAGCGTCTCGGACCTGCCGTCGCGGAGAATTCCGAGTTCCGCCCGTGTACCCGGCGCAGTCAGGGCCACCTGATTACGGAAGTTACCCACCGTTGTCACCGGCTTGCCCTGATAGCTGAGGATCACATCCCCCTGTTTCAGACCGGCGCGAAACGCGGGTGAATCCTCACTCACCTGGGCCACCAGGATGCCTTTGCCCGGCTCCATATCGAAGGATTGCGCCAGCTCCGGGGTCAGTTGCTGGATGACAATGCCCAGAAAGCCCCGGGTGACACTGCCCTGGTCGATCAGCTGATTGGCGATCGCCCGGGCCAGATTGCTGGGAATGGCGAAACCGACCCCCATGTAGCCACCGCTACGGCTGAAGATCGCGGTATTCATGCCAATGACCTGTCCGTCCAGATTGACCAGCGGCCCACCGGAGTTACCCGGATTGATCGCCGCATCGGTCTGAATGAAGTCCTCGTAATCGTTGATCCCAACCCCAGTGCGGCCTTTTGCGCTCACCACACCCACGGTCAAGGTATGGCTCAGACCGAAAGGGTTGCCAATGGCCACCACCCATTCACCCACCTCGAGCTCGGCGGAATCACCCCACTCCAGGGCGGGAACACCTCCCGTGGGTATCTCAATGACCGCCACATCGGATTGGGGATCCCGTCCGGTGACCTTGGCCTCGAACTCCTGACCATCCTGCAGTTTGACCCGGATCTTGTCGGCGTTCTCCACCACATGATTATTGGTCAGGATATAGGACTTGTCGGACAGCAATCCGTCCCGGGTGGCGAATATAAAACCGGAACCCTGGGCAATCGCTCGACGCGGCTGACGGGGCGCCTGCCGCGGAGTGATATTGGGGGAACCGTGATACTGATCGCCAAAAAAGCGTTTGAACATCTCGTCGCCAAATGGCCAGGGTTGATTGAAAGGCGTCCCATGGCGGGTGTTCGACGGCTGTTCTGCGGTGGCTTCAACCTGAATGAAGACCACCGAGGGGGATACGGAACGGGCGACCGAGGCAAACGCCTTACCGGTCTGCCGCAGATTCTCCAGGCCGCCTTCCTGAGCCTGAGCCGCGAGTGTGAAGAGCGAAAAAATTATCAGGAATAGATGAGGTAAAGTTCTGCTTTTCATCTGTGTCCTCTCATCGGTTGTGAGTACCTCGGGTTGTTTTTTGCTTGAAGGAATTACACGCACAGGGGCGCGCTCAGCTGGTCCATCCGCTGTCCGTCAAATGTCGACCTGAGCTTTGACCCGCGCAAACTCGCGCAAGTTCAATGAAACCGCAAACCGCATGCGAACACTTTCAGTGGTTCAATCTTCTATCTGCGAGGCAGTCACTGTGTCCGTATTCATGAGTGCAACCTGAATGTTAGCCATCTCTTCTTCACCCTTGGGATACAACTGGGAGATTGCATCTTTCACCAACACAAGACGGAAATCCCGCTCACTGGCTTCATAAATCGTGGTGCGGGGACAATTGGGAAAATTACAACCGCAAAGCACCAGGGTATCCACATCCCGTTGTTTGAGAAATTCCTCCAATCCGGTTTGATAGAAGGAACCCCAGCGCGGTTTATACATGATGAACTCATTGGCGCTGACGGATTGAAACTCTCCAGACAACAACAACCGGGTGTCCAGATAAAGTTGTGGATCGGGTTTCAACGCATCGACCAACTGCACACCCTGCGTCTCCGGCGCCACCAGAGTTACACCCGATTCAACGGCTGCGCGACGACACAGGTCCACATTCGATCCGTCAGGCAGATAGATCCTCACTACATGCACGATGGGCAGACCGGAGCGGCGATAGGCTTCAACCAAGCGCCGCATATTCGGCAGGATCTCCTGGGTACCCGGGATTCTCGCGGGAGCATTCGGGAGCGTGAAATCGTTCTGGGTGTCGATAGTGATCAGTGCCGAAGTAGACAGATGAGGTTTGGTATACGTTTCCACAGACATCCACACCTCCGGATTTGCTAAACAGGATCAATGCGGTCCTCCCGCGTATCATCGCCAAAGCGCTGTCTTTTCTCAAATCACCCCTGGCGGATCGGGACGTTTGAATTCCGCCATGAAACGTTGCACAGAAGTCCCATTCTATTCGTTGTCCTGTTATCCTGCGGAAAAAGTGTATGGCCTGACATGTTTTTGACATGGACATAGACGATGATACTGAGATAATTTTCCCCACGACCTGTAAAAACCTGTCTACGGAATGATCCATGACTGACAAGCCTAGAATCGTCGTGGTCGGTGGCGGCGCCGCCGGCCTGGAACTTGCCACCCGCCTCGGCAGGAAACTGGGCCGTAAGGGCAGGGCGGATATCACCCTGATCGACGCAACCCGCACCCACCTCTGGAAGCCCCTGCTGCACCAGGTTGCGGCCGGCAGTTTCGATCCCGCGCAACACGCCCTCGAATACCTGGCACATGCGCGCTGGAATCACTACCGCTTCCGACTGGGCGCCATGTCCGGGATCGATCGGGTTGCCCGTGAGGTGATCCTGGCACCACTGCTCGATGAAGCAGGGGAAGTGTTGATTCCCAGCCGGCGTTTCGGCTATGACTTCCTGGTCTTCGCGGTGGGCAGCGTCAGCAACGATTTCGGCACCCCGGGGGTGAAAGAGCACTGCCTGTTGCTCGACACGAAATCCCAGGCGATGGGTTTTCAGAAACAGCTTCTGGAGGCGCTGATCCGGGCCAATACCCAGAACGAACCCCTACGGGACGGCCAACTCGATGTCGCCATCGTGGGTGCGGGCGCCACCGGCGTCGAACTGGCTGCACAGCTGCACCAGGTGACCCGCCAGATCCCTCAGTACGGGTTTGAGACCATCGAACCCGATCGTCACGTTCGATTGCATATCCTCGACGCCGGACCGCAGATCCTGCCCGCTTTGCCGCTGGCCCTGTCCCAACAGGTCCAAAGTGAGTTGCAACGCCTGGGCATACAGGTTCATGTGTCACAAAAGGTGACCCGGATTACCGAAGACGCGGTGCACACCGAATCCGGCTTGGTGATACCGGCGAAGATCAAGGTCTGGGCGGCGGGTATCAAAGGCCCGGACTTCCTCGCGTCCCTGGGCTTTAATACCAACAGGATCAATCAACTCAAGGTCAACCGCAACCTGCTGCTTGAGGATGACGAACGTATCTATGCCATCGGCGACTGCGCAGCCTGTCCAATGAACGACCAGGGGGACTGGGTGCCTCCCCGTGCCCAGGCAGCGCACCAGCAGGCATCCTACCTGGCCAAGGCACTCAGTCTCCGTTTGAAAAACAAGTCTTTGAATAAACCCTATCGCTACCGTGATTATGGATCACTGGTCACCCTGGGCCGGTACAGCACGGTAGGCAGTTTGATGGGTGCAATCACTGGAAGCGTCCGAGTCAGCGGGTGGATCGCCCGTTGGGTCTATCTGTCACTCTACAAGATGCATCAGCTGACTCTGTTCGGTTGGTGGCGAACCGGGCTGACGACACTCGCCCGAATGCTTCGGCGCAGCATCGATCCTGTGATCAAGCTGCATTAGTGCGTCTTCTAATCATTTGCAAGCGCAGACCATGCAGGCAGCCGATCCGACTTACCAATAGCCTGAAGATAACCCGCATCCAGACTGAGATCATCTAATCCACCCCCTGATACATCCTCTTTCTGGCGATTTGCCAAATAGTCGGCAACATGGGTGGCAGCCAATGGACCAAATCTAATGTTATCTGATACAGCGGGAGAATGATGGTATGCCACCGCCTCGACCACTTCTGCCGGCAAGCCCCAGATACCGAGCAAATACGCGCCGATTTGTCCATGAGTAGCACCAAAAATTCGCTCTTCCGCTTCACTCCAATGAATATTTTCCTGCTTGACTAAAGCCCTCAGCTCAATAATTTTCGAAGAGAAATTCTCTTCCATAATCAAGTAGCCAAGATCGTGCATCATACCGGATATAAAACAATCATCGACCAATTTTTTTTCGCATTTTTCCAGTCTACCTATTTTTGATGCCAGAGTTGCCACTATCAAACTGTGCTCGAGGAGTTGCTGATGGCTGAACTCCGGATCTGCAACACTTTTAGAATCTAACTTATGAAAGATACCCACTGAGAGCACCAGGGCTTTGAGCGCATCAATACCTATGAGTTTAACTGCCTCGCGCGTATCGGATATATGTCGCCCGATACCAAAAAATGCAGAATTGACTAACTGCAAAACCTTTGCCGTCATTGCAAGATCCTGAGCTACTGTATCGGCAATATCAAGTACACTACTATTTTCCGACTCCATCATTTTTTCAATCTTCATGTAGATATCAGGCAGGCTCGGAAGATTTTGAATCCCTGACATGAAGTGGATAACCTGACTGTCAGCCAGCATGTCTTGTATAAAAAACAAGCGCTCCAGGATTTCTCTCAGCTTAGCGGGCTCGCAAGGTTTTGGTATGAATTGATGAGCATTACTAGTAGCTCTAATAATCATCTCTTCGTCCGAGTGACCGGACAAAACGAGACGAAACGTATCGGGTTGAATACGCGCTATGTTTTCAAGCACCTCCGCCCCATCCATAAGAGGCATTTTCATATCCGTGACAACCGCATCCAAAGGCATTTTTTTTACCAACTCCAGTGCCTGTTTGGGTTGGTCGACAAAATGCATATCCCATTGTTTTCGCAAACTGTGTAGAGAACGCTGTAATCCACGTAAAACACTGGTCTCATCATCAATGAATAGAATTACCTTTCTATCCATGGGGCTTTACTCCTGTATCATCAGTAGATCGGCTAACCAATCGAAATAGCGGTTCACCTTCAATCAGAATAGACACCTCTTCACAGCCAGTTCTTTTCCGGTAGTTATCAGTCTGGTAGATTTTTCCGTCATATACAATCTGAACCTCACAATCCCTACATGCCGACCTGGAAAGAAAACAATTGCGTTAAATAAACGATTGAATATTTTTAAGCTCATGATCAGTGTTCGAAATAGGTCTTTTTGGTATCAACGAGCTGCAATATAAAGAAAAATGCTGTTCGGAGTTATTCAGCTTCACCTTGAATGATGAGTTTTCCGATGCTTAGTAAAAGAGGAGGAATGACGGAAACGTCTTGAGGCCAAACCACGGAACAGAGCTGGAATATCCCTAATTTAGGATATAAGTGTTAGAATTAAATACAAGCGCAATAAGGTCAACTCATCACCATGAAAACCGATCGCCCCAGGATACTGTTTGTTGATGATGACCCTGCGTTACTCTACGGGCTGCAACGTTCGCTCAGAAACAACCATTCCATTTGGGAAATGATTTTTGTTCAATCCGGGGCTGAAGCCCTGGAGGAGTGCAAGAAGAGCACTTATCAGGTTCTGGTTACAGATAAGCTGATGCCGAACATGAGCGGGATAGAATTAGTTAAAGAAATCAATAAGCTACACCCGGAAACACGATGCATCATGCTAACGGGTACCGCGGACCTCAAAGACGCTGGCAATTTGATCAATACAACCAGAATCTTTCGATTTTTCACCAAACCCTGTCAACCAGGAGAGCTCATAAAAGGTATAGCGGAGGCCTTGGATCACAGTTCAAGCGGCGTCCCACCACCCTCTCAGGATACGCTACGCAGGCGATATGATTTGACTTGTTCCGAAGCGCTTTTAGCGCATAAGTTGGCACTCGGAAAATCACTTGAGGTCGCATCCCACGAGATGGGGATTACCCTGTCCTCATCAAGAACCTACCTCAAGCGTGTTTTTTCCAAAACAGGAACAAATCGACAGGCAGAACTTGTGAGCCAGATGCTGCTGATAAAACTTGATGACTAGGGATCAATCAACGGTTTGAAATCCCCAGTATCCATATCAAGTGCCCAAACATCACCGGTTGAGATTGAATATACCCATCCATGCAACGCCACTTTACGTCTTCGAAGTTGTAAAGCAACGGATGGATGCGTCCGTAGATTGTCAATCTGAGCTCGAACGTTTTCTTGAATAGCCATGAACAGACGGTCGTCTTCTGAACATTCCGAGTGATATTCGGTCATGATACGACGGGTGGTTTCTCCTTGTGCAACCCAAGCGCGCACGGCAGGCAGGTCTTTTACCGAGTCCGGATCAAGTAGCGCTTTCATTACCGCACAATCTGTATGGCCGCATACGATAATATGAGGGACTTCCAAAACAGCCGTCGCATATTCTATCGTTGCGGTGCTACTACCAAGCATGGCCCCATAAGGAGGAACGATATTACCCGCATTTCTCAGGAGAAATAGCTCACCAGGATCTGTCTGTGTCAGCAAGGTTGGATCAACACGGGAATCCGAGCAGGTAATAAATAGCGCACAGGGTGATTGTTGATTTGAAAGGCTGGAAAAAAGTGATTTTTTCTCCTCGAACACACCACTTCTAAATTTTAAAACCCCATCGACTAGCTTTCTGTAGTGATTTTTCGAGCACATTTCTTTCGTCTGGATTCAACCGAGATACACTGATGAGGAAGTCACCATATTTCTTACGTAATATCAATAAGATAACAGCAACATGAATGAAAGACAAACATCAGATCGATGGATCCAAACATTTGTAATCATACTTCTAACACAATACCAGTTTTGAGTGTTGAGTTTTTAGTTTTGAGTGGATGAGTTCGCTGCGCTCACGGTTTTTTTATCCTCTCTCCCTGGCCCTCTCTCGCGAACGCAAAAGGTGGAAAAATGAATTGCCTCGGTAAAAAGCATAAAATCGATTGTATCTGCAACCAAAATCAATTTGAGATGAGTCTCAGCATGTTTTTACAACACCCACCGAAGGGAGAGGGAGAGCCCATAACCCGTGAGCGCAGCGAACTCATCCACTCAACACTTAAAACTCAAAACTTTTCAAACCATTGCTCAATTCTCACACCCACCACCCTGTGGCGGAGCATAGTAGGTAATCAGGTAATTATACAACGCACTATATACTCTGTTATTCTTAAATTGACGGCGCCAGGAACACGGGTTGAATTTGTGAAAGAAAAACATTTCCAAGTGCTTTATAAATCTAGCTGTGTGCCGCTTACCTTACTTATGACACCATCATACAGCGGCTTCGGATAACCTAAGGCTTGTTGCGACTTCCCGATATTGGGGCGTTCTGCCATCAAGGAAACACTATGAAAGTAACCGAAAACATCTGGCAAGAATATCACTCCAGGTTAGCCTCTTTCATTAGAGGCAAGGTTGACGGAGATGCCGTGGATGATCTTTTACAGGATGTCTTTTTGAAAATCCATTTACACATTGACTCCCTCAAAGATGACACGAAGCTAGAAAGCTGGCTCTATCAAATTACAAGAAACGTAATAACAGATTATTATCGTAGCCGGAGAGTCGCTGAAGAGCTTCCGGAGTGGATAGAACAACCGCTTCCCGAACAAAAGGATAGCATCAGGAGAGAGCTGTCGGCATGTCTTGAGCCTATGGTAAGGCATTTGCCTGACAAATATCGCAATGCGGTTCAACTGTCAGAAATTGAGAATCGAACTCAAAAAGAGATAGCCGAACTGGAAGGCATTTCTTTGTCAGGGGCAAAATCAAGAGTTCAAAGAGGGAGGGCCCTGCTTAAAAGCATGCTAGATGATTGCTGTCAATTTGAAATAAACAGTAAGAACCAGGTCATTTCCTATGAGAAAAAACAGAGGAACTGTAAGTTTTGCTAGAAATTTTGCGTCCTTTTTACATTATCTCCGTCTATAGGCATGAAATTTGATTTTTTACCTCATAACGGGAGAGCAAGTATGGATCAACTAGCAAAGGACAACATTCGCAAGGCGGTGCGTCAACAGTATGGCAAAGTTGCGGAATCTGTGAATTCCGGTTGCGGATGTTCCGCAACCTCATGCTGTGGCGAATCAGGGACTGATGTACAAGTAACATCAGTGGGTCTTGGTTATTCGAGTTCAGATGTAAATAGTGTACCTGACGGAGCCAACATGGGCTTGGGTTGCGGCAATCCCAAGGCAATTGCGATGCTGAAACTCGGTGAAGTCGTCCTTGATTTAGGTAGCGGGGGTGGTTTTGATTGTTTCCTTGCGGCTCGAGAGGTTGGAGAAGACGGAGTTGTCATAGGTGTTGATATGACCCCGGAAATGGTCAGTAAGGCCAGAGCCAATGCCGAAAAGGCCCAGTTAACCAATGTGGATTTCCGTTTAGGTGAAATCGAGAACCTGCCAGTCGCTGACGGTTCAATTGACGCCATCATTTCTAATTGTGTCATTAATCTGTCGCCTGACAAGGCCCGGGTATTTCAAGAGTCATTCCGTGTATTGAAGCCAGGTGGACGACTGGCCATTTCTGATGTTGTCGCTACCGCCGAGTTACCAGAAAACATGAAGAGTGATATGGCCTTGTTCACAGGGTGTATGTCGGGGGCATCAACAATTACAGAGATTGAAAGCATGCTTGAAGACGCAGGATTTGATGCAATCACAATACAGCCAAAAGATGAAAGTAGAGCGTTTATTCAAAACTGGATACCAGAGAGCAAAATTGAAGACTATGTTGTTTCCGCGACTATTGAAGCCTTAAAGCCAAAGGCATAATTAGCACTTCGTGTTCCCACGCTCTGCGTGGGAATAAGACCCATTCTGAAGGACTGACATGAACATTGATGTCAAGAAAATATTCGATAGCTATCCAAGGCACATCAGGCCTCTCATGCTTCAACTAAGGTCACTCATATTCAGAGTCGCTGAGAATATGAATTTTGGCGAAATCGAAGAAACCTTGAAGTGGGGAGAACCGAGCTATCTGGTTAAGGGTGGCAGCCCTGTGCGGATGGATTGGAAAGCAAAAGATCCTAATCACTATTTCCTTTTCTTTCATTGCCAAACGAAGCTTGTTGATACTTTTCGCGAATTGTATTCGGAAATACTGGAGTTTGAAGGAAATCGTGCCATCGTGCTAAAAATCGGAAAGGAACTACCCGAGAGTGAAATACGACACTGCCTTGAGATGGCAATGAAATACAAAAGTATTAGACATTTACCTTTGCTTGGTGCGTAGATAATATATAACTTAACAAATAGATTAAGTTCGTTTCTTCGTGTTCTTACCATAAGAACCGACTTCCATCTTAATACCATGTTTGAGTGGTATCCGTGTAAAAAGAACAACCGCCCCCCGGCTTCCGAAAACCTCAATGCGCAGCCTGGATGCAGCGATACGAAATCCATGGAAAGACCACCGACATCCCAGTTTCCACCTCGCTTCATCCAGACTACTTTCCTAACACGGTCTGGTAGGCCCTATCATGGGTCAATGCAGTTCCCTTACACTCTCCCTCAGGGAGAAAGATGGAATCATGACAACAGACAAATATTCATGCATATCGATGTGTCATCATTTTAATCGGAAATATTTCCTGGCTAGATCGTTGTGTTACTCAACCATATTTGGTTATAGCACCGAGACTGACTTTTTGCTTGTTTGGCGGATAACTAAAGTATTGCTACAATACCGAGAGTGAAGGAAAAAATAACCAGACAGACCGACACTTGGGCAGCGCAGAACCTCTGGACCAGATCCGTCAGACAAACGCCAAGTCACTCTAGAAGGTCCACACCCGTCAAAACAGGCTCTCGCTCATTATAAAATCACATTCTCTGAATAGACACCAATATAAGACACTACTAGTGTAGGTCGTCATAAATAATGTAACATATAGGCTCTTTCTTGTGGTGAGGGCTTGCTGTGCGAGTTGCGGTAAAAATTGTTTTATCGGACGACGAAATCAAGGAGCTGAGCAGGATATCGAAATCACGCTCAGTTT
>JBNKJP010000036.1:0-30308 GCA_050291245.1 Candidatus Thiodiazotropha sp.
ATAAATCATACATTTAGACGAGGCCTATCATCAGTTGGCGCTTAAATCCCTTGCCTCGCCCTGCGGGAAGCCACTCAAGCCACGATTGCTGCGTTGCACCCCTTGGAAAGGGAACAGCCATTCCCTGCACCCCAAGGGCACTTCCTGCGGGGCGCGGGGTACGCCTTGTACTCGCGGCTTGAGTGGCTTTCGAAGTGCACGATTTGTATAGGACACTACACTAGTTTTCCTTACCCGTGCCGGTTAACCGCCGGTTCATCCGTCATCGAATCAAATCCTGGCTGTCCCTGAGAGGCCGTGGGATCAGAGGCCAACCATGACCGAATCCAATCTCGAACCGAAACGGCTGCATGTCAACATGCTCGACATCCTGCACCGGATCGTCAAAGAGGTGAATGCCGCATCTGATCTGGAACAGGTCCTGGATATCATCATCCATCAGGTGAAGCAGGCCATTGGTGCGGATGTCTGCTCCGTCTATCTGACCGACTTTGAGCGTCGCGAACATGTCCTGCGCGCCACCGAGGGTTTTGACAAGGAGGCGATCGGCAAGGTCAAGCTGCCCTATCATCGAGGTCTCATCGGCCTGGTCTGCGAGCGGGCCGAGCCGGTGAATCTGGCGGATGCGTCGAGCCACAAACGTTACCTGTTTACCACTGAGACCGGTGAAATCTCCTACAAGGGCTTTCTGGGCGTGCCCATCATCCAGAACCGTAAGGTGCTGGGGGTGCTGGTGGTACGCCAGATTCAACAGCGCACCTTTGGTGACGACGAGGTCACCTTTCTATTTACCCTGGCGGCCCAGCTCGCCGGGGCGATCACCCACGCCCAGACCAGCAGTCATCTGAGCTCCCAGAGCCCGATTGCATCCCCCAAACGCTTCCTCCAGGGGCATCCGGGGGCGCCCGGGGTGGCCCTGGGTACGGCGGTGGTGGTCTATCCTCCGGCGGATTTGGACGCGGTGCCCGATCGTCCCGCCCGGGATCCCGGACAGGAGGAGGAGACGTTTCGCACCGCCGTGGCTGCGGTGGTGGCGGATCTGATGGCCCTGGAGGATCGCTTCGAGGACAGTCTTCCCGCGGAGGACCGAGCGCTGTTCGAGGCTTGGCTGATGATGCTGGGCAGCGAATCCCTGATCGGTAACACGGTGAAACGTATTCGTGGGGGCAACTGGGCGGCCGGTTCCCTGCGTGAGACCATCGAAGAGCACGCCAAGGTATTCGACGCCATGGAGGACGTCTATCTGCGCGAGCGGGCCTCGGATGTTCGCGATCTGGGTCGGCGCATATTGATGTATCTGCAGCAGAAGGTCACCTCCCTGGAGGATTACCCGGAAAATACCATCCTGGTGGGTGATGAGGTCAGCGCGATGCAGCTTGCGGAGGTCCCCCGGGACCGCTTGGCCGGTGTGGTTTCCGCCCGGGGCGCGAGTTTCTCCCATGTGGCGATCCTGGCGCGTGCCCTGGACGTGCCTGCGGTGATGGGTATGAGCGGTCTGCCGGTGGGACGCATGGATGGCCGCTTTCTGATCGTCGAGGGCTATCTCGGCCGGGTCTATGTGGATCCGGCCCCCTCCGTGGTTGATGAATACCGGCGTCTCGCCAGTGAGGATCAGGAGCTCAACCAGCAGCTGGAGGCGGATCGGGATCTGCCCTGTGAAACCACCGATGGGGTCCCTTTGCCCCTGTTCCTGAATACCGGGCTGATTTCGGAGATGAATACCGACGGGGTCGATCTGTCCGCTGGGGTGGGGCTCTACCGGACTGAGCTGCCGTTCATGGTGCGTGACAGTTTTCCGGGTGAAACCGTGCAGGTGACCAACTATCGCAAGGTGCTGAAAACCTTTCACCCGAGGCAGGTCACCATTCGCACCCTGGATATCGGCGGCGACAAGCCCTTGCCCTATTTTCCCTTGGAAGAGTCGAACCCGTTTCTGGGGTGGCGGGGTATCCGCATCTCCCTGGACCATCCGGAGATCTTCATCACCCAGGTTCGGTCCATTCTGCGTGCCGCGATCGGGCTCGATAACCTGCGTTTGTTACTGCCCATGATCAGCCATGTACAGGAAGTAGACGATGCGTTGATGCTGATTCGCCGGGCCTACAATGAACTGCGGGAGGAGGGGTACGAAGTGACCATGCCGTTAGTCGGGGTGATGATCGAGGTGCCCGCGGCGGTCTATCAGGTGGATGCCCTGGCGCGACGTATCGATTTCCTGTCGGTGGGCACCAATGATCTGACCCAGTACCTGCTCGCGGTGGATCGTAACAACGCCCATGTGGCGGATATCTATAGTGATCTTCACCCGGCGGTGTTGCGTGCCCTGATCCAGGTGGTGGCCGGCGCCAAGGCCCATGGCAAGGAAGTCAGCGTGTGCGGCGAGATGGCGGGCAGTCCGGCCGCCATCCTGTTGCTGGGCATGGGAGTGGACAGCCTGAGCATGAACTGTGGCAGTCTGTTGCGTGTTAAATGGGTGTTACGCTCTTTCTCCAGTACCCGGGCCCAGGAGCTGCTGCAGAGCGCCCTGCGCTGCGAGCGGGCATCGGAGGTCAAGGCGCTTCTGGATAACGCCCTGGAGGATATGGGGTTGGGTGGTTTGGTGCGTGCGGGACGCTGACGAAGGAAGAGTTTTTAGTTATGAGTTTTTAGTTTTGAGTTGAAGTATCCGCTACGCTCATGGGGTTGGTTTTAAATCGTTCCTACGCTCCTCGTGGTAACGCATATCTGAGTTGTTTGGTATTCCCCAAGGTTGGGTTGATATTAACTCCCCTGGTCTGCACTCCCACGCAACGCGCGTGAACGAGCGCTCTTACAACGTAAAACTCAAAACTAACAACTCAAAACTCGAAGCTCAAAGCGTTCCCCAGGAATTACGCCGTCGCTGGAAGCGCAGATGCGGCAGGATCAGGCCGATGAGTATGCCGGCAATGATCACCCCGGCACCGATGAGAAACCAGTCCCGGGTCGCTTCGTTGCTCAGGTCCCGGTTATCCTGTTTCAGGTCTTCCACCTCGCGGGTCAGGCTGGCAACCTGCTTGCGCAGTTCGTTGCGCTCGTTGGAGATACGGATCGCGTTGGACGCGGTCCGCTGGATGCTCTGCAGTTCCGCTTCCTGCTTCTCCTTGATGGCCTGGAGCTCTTTGTGTGCCTGCAGCAGTTCGTTGTACTTCTTTTGCACATCCATGAGATTACTGCGCAGTTCCCCCGGGGCGGCCTTTAGGGCCTTGATCTCGTCACGCATGGTGGTGAGCTGCGCCCGGGCGCTGGGTTCGTTCATCAGCTGGCGGGTGAGCACGTAGCCTTCGGTGCCGCCGATACGGATCTTGCTATAGCCCGTTTCCGGGTTGGTGGACAGGACGTTCACCGCGCTGCCGCTGTTGAGCATGCGGGTGATGCGATGGGTGGTGCTTTCGCCGCTGCGCATGGTGATCTGAAAACTGTCGGTCACATAGCGTGTCTCGGCCGTTGCCAATGCGGGAAGCAGGAGCAGACACAGAACTGGAAGGGTGAATCGCTTCATGGTCATTGTTTTTTGGGCTCATACTCTGAATGGAGCATTTTACAATTGAAAACCGATGGTGCTGCCAAGCAGCCCACAGATTTTAAGGACTATTCCTGAATCATGCACTTCCGGGCCGGGAGTGTAAACCGTTGATCCGCGGGTTTTAACGGGAAGACCCTGGGCAATCGACATGCCCCAGGGTGTGTGGCGGACGATTCAGTGTCCTAGCAGGAGGAATTCGAGCAGGGCCTTCTGGGAGTGCAGACGGTTTTCTGCTTCATCCCAAACCACGCTGTCAGGCCGGTCGATGACCGATGCGGTCACCTCTTCGCCCCGGTGTGCCGGGAGGCAGTGGAAGAACAGGGCATCCGGTGCCGCCTGGGCCATCAGTTCGTCATTGACCTGATGACGCGAGAAGGCTTTCTCGCGTAACGCCTGCTCATCCTCCTGACCCATGCTGGCCCAGACGTCGGTTGCCACCAGGTCGGCGCCGGTTGCGGCCTCAAAGGGATCGCGGATGATCTTTGCGCGTTCTCCCGCGGCGGCCAGGATCTCCTCATCCGGGTCGTAACCTTCGGGGCAGGCGATGTGCAGCTGGAAATTGAACAGGCGTGCGGCGTTGATGTAGGAGTGGCACATGTTGTTCCCGTCTCCGATCCAGGTAACGGTTTTACCTTCGATGTCTCCCCGGTGCTCGAAATAGGTCTGCATGTCCGCGAGCAGTTGGCAGGGGTGGTAGCGGTCGGTCAGGGCATTGATCACCGGAACCCGGGAGTGTTCCGCGAAGCGCTCCAGCTTCTCCTGTTCAAAGGTGCGGATCATGATGATGTCGAGCATCCGCGAAAGGACTCGGGCGCTGTCTTCGATGGGCTCGCCGCGTCCGAGTTGGGTGTCCCGCGGCGAGAGAAACAGGGCGTGACCACCCAATTGCGACATGCCGACTTCGAAGGAGACCCGGGTGCGGGTGGAGGATTTCTCAAAAATCATCCCTAGGTTACGACCCTTCAGGGAGGTATGGATCTCATTGCGATGCTGCATGCGCTTCAGTTCGGATGCGCGCCGGATGATGTGATGCAGTTCGTTCCGATTGAGGTCAAGAAGGGTGAGGAAATGCCTGGTCATACCGCTTTATCCCGGTTTCTTGTTACTGAAGAAATTCGACGATCAGGGTGGACACCTTGTCGATGATCTCGTCGCATTCGTCGTCGCTGATGACCAGCGGGGGCAGCAGGCGCACCACGTTGCCCGAGGTTACGTTGATCAGCAATCCTTGGGCCATGGCCCGGGAAACCAGTTCACCGCAGGGGCGGTCGAGCTCGATACCGACCAACAGACCGAGGGAACGTATTTCAACCACTCCGGCCAGATGCCGAAGCTTTGCACTGAAAGCCTCCTGCATCCGCGCGCCGAGCACGGCCGCCCGTTCGGGGAGTTGTTCTTCCTGCACCGCATCGAGGACGCTCAGGCCCACCCGGCAGGCCAGGGGGTTGCCGCCAAAGGTCGAGCCGTGGTTGCCGGGAGCGAAGACCTTGGCCGCGTCTCCCCGGGCCAGGCAGGCGCCGATGGGCATCCCGTTGCCCAGCCCCTTGGCCAGGGTCATCACATCGGGAAGGATCCCGTTGTGTTCACAGGCGAACCATTTGCCGGTGCGGCCGATGCCGGTTTGGATCTCATCGAGCATCATCAGCCAGCCCTGGTCATCGCAGATTTCGCGAATGCGGTTGAGGTAGTCGGGGGCGGGTACGTTGACCCCCCCTTCGCCTTGAACCGGTTCGACCAGCACCGCGACTACATTGTTACTGTGGGCCGCGATTTCCAGGATCGCGTCGATATCATTGTAGGGAACCCGCACAAAACCCTGCACCAGAGGCTCGAATCCGGCTTGGACCTTGCGATTGCCGGTAGCGGTCAGAGTGGCCAGGGTACGGCCGTGAAAGCTCTCTTCCATGACAATGATGGCGGGGTTGCGAATCTCCCGCTTATGGCCGTGGAGACGCGCAATCTTGATCGCGGCCTCGTTGGCTTCCGCCCCTGAATTGGCGAAAAAGACCCGCTCCATGGAAGCCAGGGCGCACAGACGTTCGCCCAGTTTCTCCTGGTTATCGATGCGATAGAGATTTGAGGTGTGCCATAATTTCCCGGCCTGATCGCAGATTGCGTCCCGCAGCTTCGGGTGTGCATGTCCGAGTCCGCAAACGGCCACCCCGGCCACGGCATCAAGGTAGACCTTACCCTCGGTATCCCAAAGGCGAGCCCCTTCACCCCGTTCGAAAGTAACCGGCAGACGTTGGTAGGTTGTCATCAATGAGTCAGCCATACGCAATCCCATAAAACAAAAAGGCATCCGGATAGGACGCCAGTAGTGTGCCCGGTTCCGTACGGATCGGGCCGGTCTAACATTTCCCAGATTGGCGGGGAATCGACTAGTTTACCCAGCTCAGGGTGCTTTTTCAAACAGCTGGCGGGAGGTTGTTGGGCATGATATGGAAAATCGGATGGGTTGTGGGCACAATGCGCGGCTTGGGGGAACACCCGAATATCTAATAATGAGACACTACATATAGGCCTTCATCATGACTATCGCCGTGCTTGTCCATCTGCTGGGTGCGATCATCTGGGTTGGGGGTATGTTTTTCGCCCATGTGGTCCTGCGTCCCGCCTTGAATCATCAGCTCGAACCGCCACTGCGATTGCCCCTGCTGCTGCAGGTCTTCGACAACTTTTTTCCCTGGGTCTGGGGGTCGGTGATCACCCTTCTGGCAAGCGGCTACTGGATGGTTTTTACCCGCTATGCGGCTGACACTCCCTTCTGGCTCAGCTTCATGACCCTGGTCGGCACCCTGATGGCTGCTATTTTCGTCTTCGTCTATGCCATTCCCTATCACCAGTTGGGCAAGGCGCTGAAGACCAACGACATGCCCCGGGCGGTTGCCGCCCTATCACTGATCCGTCGGTTGATTGCCACCAATCTGGTACTGGGCCTGAGTGTGGTCCTGGTGGCCGTGCTGGGTCGATACGGCTGGATGGGTTAATAACCGGTCGGTCGGGTCACTACTGCTCCAGGATCAGTCTCAGAGGCTGCATCTCTTTATACATAATGATCAAGGGTTTCTGGGTTGCGAAAGTGAGTATCCGGGTACGCGGCGGGTAGATGAGATGACTGCTCAGAAACATGTGGATTTCCCGCTGGGGCCGTAGAAACTGGCGGAATCTTTGCAGGTTTTCCAAGTCCGAAGCATCCTTCAATCGATAGTCGAAGGCGTTAAAGCTCACACTATGCTCGGTGAGTTGGAGGGCCGGGATCGCTGTGGGATGTCCAAGCAGTTCGTGCTGAGCCTGTTTACGCAACTCTGTCGAGAGGATCAGACCGACCCGGTTCTCTCCGTATAGCCAGTTGATGTCACGGGATTCGTCATAGTCTCCGGTGTGTTCCCCAAAGGCCAGGCACCAGCCTTTATAGTAGGCGTTGTAGCGTTTGATGACCCGGGTGTCTGTCATAGGGTAATGGATACTCGCTGGCCTTTACGAATCCGCTCGTTACGGAAGGCGATTCGAAAGGGGATTTCAAACAAGGGTGGAATTCAGGTCATCCCCATACTACTCAATTGACCGAGGGTCTACAAACAGTCACGGCTCGACCATTAGGAGGGATGTGCGATCCGAGGGGGGCGGACACCCCGGATCGCCGGGGCAAAAACGAAACCTGATTATCTACTATGCTCCGCCATAGGATGGTGAGTGTGAGAAAAGTTTTGAGTTTTAAGTTTTTAGTTTTGAGTGGATGAGTTCGCTGCGCTCACGGGTTATGGGCTCCCTCTCTCCCTTCGGTGGGTGTTGTAAAAGCATGCCGAGACTTATCTCAAACTGATTTTGGTTACAGATACAGTCGATTTTGTGCTTTTTATCGAACGTTTTACCGAGGCAATTCATTGTTTCCACCTTTTGCGACACCCTCCTTCACGGCAGAGGGCCAGGGAGAGGGGATATAAAAAATCTGTGAGCGCAGCGAACTCATCCACTCAAAACTGCTATTGGCGTCTATTTGCGGTTCAATTTTTCGTATGTAAGTGCCCTTCGGGTCAGAATACCAGGTTCATGATCAGGATCATCACGACCAGAAACAGTACGGTCATGACGCCGCCGGCGCGCATGAAGTCGGGTACCCGGTAACCGGCCGGTCCCATGATCAGGGCATTCACCTGATGGGTGGGGATGAGGAAGGAGTTCGAGGTGGCGATCGCCACAGTCAGGGCGAATACCGCTGGATCGGCTCCCGCGCCAATGGCGATATTTACCGCCAGAGGGACCAGCAGAACCGTGGCGCCCACGTTTGACATCACCAGGGTGAAAAAGGTGGCCAGGGCCGCCACCGACAGTTGGATGACCCAGGTCGGCATGTCGCCCACCACGGCCAGCACCTGCTCGGCGATCCATTTGGCGGTGCCCGTGGTTTCCACCGCCAGTCCCAGGGGGATCAGCGATGCCAGCAGGAAGACGGTTTTCCAGCTGACCGCCTCATAGGCTTCGTCGATGTTCAGGACACCGGAGAGAATCATCCCAATGGCGCCGGTAAGCAGGGCGACGGAGAGACGGATATCGGTGAACAGTACCATGCTCAGGGCGATGACGAAGAACACCAGGGCCCAGCTGATCTTGTGAGGGCGCAGCTCCTCGTGAGGGTACTCGGTGGTGACAACGACGAAGTTTTTATCTTTCTCGATGCGGGCCAGGGCATCCCAGGGGGTATGCACCACCAGGGTGTCACCGGCCATGAATGGCATGTTTCGGATATCCTGTCCCTCGCGCAGGGTTTCGCCATTGCGGTGCAGGCCGATCATTGCCAGGCCGTAGGTCTTGCGCATCCACAGATCCCGGGCGCTCTTGCCGATTAGCGAGGAACCGGGGGGGATGACCACCTCGGCGATACCGGCATGACTGGCCGCGAGATCGCTGGAAAAGGAGCGCAGTTCACGGCGTTTCTTCAGATTGAAGGTTTCGGCGAATTGATCCAGGGATTTGGGGTCGGCCACCACGCCCATCACCATGCCGGCTTCGATGGCCACGTCCCGGGCCAGGGCTCCGGGGCCGATCCGGTTGGCTTCGCCGGAGAGTTTGGTGGCGATAATGCGGACTCGGTAGGCGGTTTCCACATCGTCGAAGGTTTTGCCGATGAGGCGGCTGTCATCGGTCACCACCAGTTCCGAAAGCTGGTAGGAGAGGCCATAGACGTCCTGGAAATACTGCATCGAATCGGTGCCGCTGGTACTGCTTTCGCTTTCGGTCTTGGGCAGTACGAAACGTCCCGCGATAACGAAATAGATGATCCCGGTGGCGACCAGACAGATACCAACGGGGGTTACTGAGAAGAGGCCCCAGGTGTCCATCTGTTGATCCGCGGGCAGGGCCTTGTTCGAGGTGAGGATCAGGTCGTTGAGCAGGATCAACGGACTGGATCCCACCATGGTCATGGTGCCGCCCAGGATGGCGGTAAAGCCCATGGGCATCAACAGGCGCGACATGGGGATCCCTGAGCGGGCGGAGATGCGCGATACCACCGGCAGGAACAGGGCCGCGGCGCCCACGTTCTGCATAAACGAGGAGATGAATCCCACGGTGGCGGAAATAATGGGGATAATCCGTTTCTCGGTGGTTCCGCCCACCTTGAGGATGAAGGCGGCCACCTGGCTCATGATGCCGGTTTTGTCGAGACCGGCGCCGATGATCATCACCGCGATGATGGAGATCACCGCATTGGAGGCAAATCCGTCGAACAGATGCTGGTTGTCCACCAGTCCCTGCTCCAGTCCCATGAGTGATGCAAACAGGGAGCTGAGACCCAGCAGCACCATGATGCTGGCGGCCGCCACGTCGACGGTGACGATTTCGAAGGCGAACAGATAGATGGTCAGCATCAGAATCCCGCTGACCCAGGCGATCTCGATGGTGGGAACCAACTTGGCCAGGACCAGGGCCGCAACCAGAAAAAAACCGCCGGCAACGATTTTCTTGGTGGGCAGGGTTCTGCTCGCGGCGAGGGGCTGGGTTGGGTCAGCGTGGATCAGGTCAGGCTGTACATTCACTGGTCATTTCTCCGTAACTGTGATCAGAGGATTACTTAGGTGCGCGGACGCACTCAGGGGCCGTTGCAGAACGCGGGGTGTATTCCTGAATGGAAAAAAGAATACGGCTCGGAGTGCTGTTTGCTGATCTTTATGCCCTCAAGATCAGCGAAAGATGGGGCATACTGACGGTTTTTTTAAGGTTATTCAAATAACAAAAAAGATAGTAATATTCCTGAATGGAATATAATTCGCTCCCGGACATTAATGGTCTGGCAACCCTGAAAGCGGTCGTGGAACTGGGTGGTGTCACCGAAGCGGCGCGGGTGCTGCATGTTGGGCAACCGGCGGTCACCAAGCGTTTGCGCGGGCTCGACAACTGTTACGGGACCCCGTTGATGCGACGAGTCGGGCATCGGCTCGAGCTGACCGAGGCGGGGAAAATGGTTTACACCTACGCCTGCCTGGTGCTGGATCATCAGTCGACCCTGCAGGATGATCTGCTGCAGCTTACCTCCGGGCAGAACAAGTTGCGGTTGGGGGTTACCCTGGCTATCGGTGAGCATATCCTGCCGGGTCTGTTGCTCAGATTCGCGGAGCACTATCCGCAGTACACCATCGAAAGCCGGGTGGGATATAACCGGCGGATTCAGCAGCGCCTCGCCACCGGTTTATGCGATCTGGCGCTGCTTGAGCAGGCCCCGGACCACCCGCGGATCCTGGTGCAGAAATGGCTTGATGACGAATTAATGCTGGTGTGTGGTGCGGGCCACCCGTTGTGGGGGTGTGAGATGATACCGGTGACGGAACTGGCGGGTCTGAAATATGTGCTGCGGGAACCCGAAGCGGCGACACGCATCACCCTGGATCAGGCGCTCAAGGACATCGAACTCGGTCCCCTGCCCATTGTCATGGAGGTCGGTTCCACCGATACCATCGTCGAGATGCTGCAGAGCGGCCGGTATGTTAGTTTTCTACCCCGTTTTGTCGTCGACGAGTCCCTGCTGGACGGTGGCCTCCACCACATCAAAATCCAGGGACTGAGGATCAACCGAACCCTGTGGATCGCTCTGAACCGGGACAACCTGAACAATGCGGTGGCCGATGCCTTCACTCAGTTGTTATGGAACAAATAGAATAGGATTAATGCCCCTTTCCAAGGCCCTAATACAGGTGTTGGCTGAATGAGCATGAGAAACGCATTGCGAAAAATGGCCACACTGGTCCTGTTCGGTGGCTTGTTGGCGTATGCGGCGCTGCTCGCCTCGCTGTACTGGAATCAGGCGAACCTGGTCTACTTTCCGATTCGTGAGATTGAAGCGACCCCCGGGCAGGTCGGTCTTGATTATCAGGATGTCGAGCTTCTCAGCGATGAGGGTGTGTTGATCCGAGGCTGGTATCTGCCTCATCCCAATCCCAGCGCCACCCTGCTGTTCTTGCATGGCAATGCGGGGAATATCGGGCATCGGCTCGACACCCTGGAACTGTTCCATCGGTTAGGGCTTGCGGTCCTGATCATTGACTACCGGGGATATGGAGAGAGTGGGGGAGAACCCTCCGAGGCGGGGATCTACCGGGATGCGGAGGCTGCCTGGCGTTATCTGACTATCGATCGAGGCATCGAGTCCTCGCGACTCATCCTGTTTGGTCGTTCCTTCGGGGGCGCGGTTGCGGCCTATCTGGCATCCCGGCATCCTCATAAGGCGCTGGTATTGGAGTCCACGTTTACCTCCCTGCCAGAGGTGGCGGGTGATCATTTCCCCTGGGCGCCGGTGAACTGGCTTTCACGGGAGCGCTACGATACCCGCGGCCGCATGGCGGATATTACGGGGCCGGTGATGGTCGTTCACAGCCCGGATGACGAAATCGTGCCATTCAATCATGGCGAGATCCTGTACTCACTGGCTCAGGGTGAAAAGCGGATGCTGATATTAAGTGGCGATCACAACCATGGCGTGAAACAGAACCTGGCCCGCTATCGCGAGGCCTGGAAGGCCTTTCTGTTAGCACTGTGATGGAAGTTCTTGTGGGGGTCTCTATGTATTCCCATGCAGAGTGTGGGAACAAGGCCCCCAAGAATGGAATCCAGGAAAATTTACGGGTTCATTGGAGATCTTTTGAAAGGTCCTGGTCCATGAAGATGACAACTTATGAGGAGATAAAATGAAAACGATAGGCTTACTCGGCGGAATGAGCTGGGAAAGTACCCTGGGATACTACAGGGCAATAAATGAAGGGATTAAAAGTTCTCTTGGTGGATTACATTCTGCAAAAATTGCCATGTACAGTGTCGATTTTGAACCCATCGAAAAATTGCAATTCGCTGGGGATTGGGAAGGGGCTGCTAAAATCTTAACCGAAGCGGCTCAACGTATACAGGCAGCCGGTGCCGATGTCTTGCTTATTTGCACGAATACAATGCACAAGGTTGCGCCAGAGATAGCGGATGCTATTCACATTCCGTTGCTTCACATTGCTGATGCAACCGCTGAAATGTTGAAAAACGAAGGGGTTGAAACCGTTGGATTGCTGGGTACGGCGTTTACCATGGAGCAAGATTTCTATAAAGGAAGACTCACGGACAATTATGGTATTAAGGTATTAGTTCCAAATCAGCAGGATCGAGCCATGGTACACAGGATTATCTATGAAGAACTCTGCCTGGGAAAAAAAGAATCAAACTCAAAGGCAGAATATTTACGTATCATAGATGCCTTGGCAGGCCAAGGTGCAGAAGCAGTGATATTGGGATGCACAGAGATAGGAATGCTGGTGAATCAATCCGATACCAATGTAAGACTGTTTGATACAACGGCTATTCATGCGGAAAAAGCTGTTGAGTATGCAACAGCAAAATGAAGTCTCATAAGAAACACGGAGTTATTAAGCAACCTTCTCTTGGTTAATGGTGGCTCATGGAGAGATGAGGTCAGTCAATATGCCTAACGTTGAAGTCAAAATTGTGAATTATTCCGATCCCTCGGATGCGGAAAATATTGGTTTACTGTTGGATGAGTATGCCAGAGATAAAATGGGTGGGTCGGAGCCATTGCCGGAATATGTAAAATCAAACTTGGCATATGAGTTGTCAAAGTTACCTCAGGCTTTCAGCATTATTTGTTGTGTGGATAACGCGCCTGCTGGTTTGGTCAATTGCTTCGAGGCCTTCTCTACGTTTAAGTGCAAACCGTTAATCAATATCCACGATGTTATAGTGATCCCGGCACACAGGGGTCTGGGGTTGAGTCAACTTATGTTATCCAAGGTTGAAGAAATCGCAAAAGAAAAAGGGTGTTGCAAACTTACATTGGAAGTTCTCGAAGGGAATGAGATCGCAAAAAACGCTTATAGAAAATTTGGATTTTCCGGCTATGAACTTGATCCGGCTGTGGGTAATGCTCTATTCTGGCAAAAAAATATTCAGATTACATGAATTTCTGAAATTCACTGCCGGGGCAATCCTGAAATCCGGACAAAATGTACTGCTCAGTATCAGTGGATTACCGTTAAATCGTCTCTGCCCATTCAGCCCGGATCGCCCCTCTCCCGGAGGGAGAGGGGCGATTGGTTTCCGCTTTGACCATTCGCTGACATCCTTTTTGTCAGCACAATGTCCTCAACAAATGGTTCGCGCAGTATTCTGCCTCACCTGATCGCTGCGCAGTGTTGATGTGTTCTCCCTGAATCCTTACCCAGGAGTGCCGACTGACTGATCAGTGCAGACCCATGCAGTTGGCATAGAAGCTCACGGTCGCCGGCCAGTCTGAGAAGATTCCCTTGATACCCACGTCCTGCGCCAGCACATCCAGCAGTTCCAGGGTATCACCGTCATTGTCGGTGAGGTCAGTGATGCTCTGGTAGTACCAGCCGCCGCCGCTGTTCAGAAGACCGGATCGCTCCAGAGTCCAGGTGATGAGATTGAAACCGTAGGCCTGTGCGGCCAGGGCGTAGTCAGAGGGTACGATACGGCCTTCCGACTCGGTAACCAGGGCCCACATGGGCGGGGCCAGGTAGTTGACGCCCTGTTCCGCGAGATAGGCCATGGCGTCGATGCTGACGGAGGCTTCCTCGGGGTTGTCGCAGTCATCCAGGAACACCGCCTGTTTGCCGAATCCGGGCTCATTGGCGAACCAGTAGAGGATGTCGTCCAGGTTGAAGGATTGGGCAAACACTTCTCGTGGGTCCACGCCCGCCGCTTTGTACTCGTCGATCATCTGCTGGGTTACGGGTGTGAGCTAGCCTAGGGAGGTAATATTTCCCGTTCATGCCGGGAAGATGACACTTTCGGTAAAAAAGTGTTGGGGATGGGGGGTGCCTTCGAAGCATCCAGTGGATGCTTCGAAGGCTGGTCTATGGGATGATCAGCTCATGTTGCTGGCAACGAAATCCCAGTTCACCACTTTCCAGAAGGCTTCCAGATAGGCGGGACGGGCATTGCGGTAGTCGATGTAGTAGGCGTGTTCCCAGACATCCGCGGTCAGCAGCGCCTTTTTGCCGGTGGTCATGGGCGTGCCGGCGTTGGAGGTGTTAAAGATCTCCAGGCTGCCGTCCGCGTTCTGTACCAGCCAGGTCCAGCCGGATCCGAAATTGGTAGCGCCCGAGGCCGCGAACTGCTTCTTGAATTCGTCGAAGGAGCCGAAGGTGGCGTTGATCGCATCGGCGAGGGCGCCGCTCGGGGCATTATCATCGCTGGGGCTGCGCAGGCAGTTCCAGTAGAAGGTGTGATTCCATACCTGGGCGGCGTTGTTGAACACCCCGCCTGAGGATTTCATGATGATCTCCTCCAGGGATGCGCTCTCGAATTCGCTGCCCGGGATCAGATTGTTCAGATTGGTGACATAGGTGTTGTGATGTTTACCGTGATGGAATTCGAGGGTCTCTTTCGAGATCACGGGTTCCAGTGCGTCGATGGCATAGGGAAGTGGGGGAAGTTCATGTGCCATGAGTCGTTACTCCTTTGTAATGCTGAAATATTATTGGGATTGTTTCCTGAGTCTTCCTAATTCCCGGTCGATACCGCTTGGGTGGACGGAAGTCGGCGATCGGCGGATTGTTAGCAATAACCCAGTGGAATGGTTGGCTATTCTATCCATGCGGCTACAGGTATGCAACCGGCGTGTTGTGAGGGAAAATGTCGTTGCTCCGCCGAGACTGGCGAACTGACTCACGCCCCATGATAACACTTAAAATTGACCCGTCGATGAAAGCATGGATCCGATTGAACTGAGTATTTTCGCCTCACGCCTGGAGGCGGTGTGTGATGAGATGGGCATGGTGCTGCGTAACGCGGCTTTCTCGCCCAATATCCGCGACCGCCTCGACTTTTCCTGTGCGGTGTTCGATGCCCGGGGCGAACTCTGCGCCCAGGCAGCCCACATCCCGGTGCATCTCGGCAGTATGGCCTACGCCATGACCCAGATCGTTTCCCGGGTCGACTGGGAGGCAGGGGATATGGTGGTGCTCAATGATCCCTATCTGGGTGGCACTCACCTGCCGGACGTGACGCTGATCGCGCCGCTCTACCACCAAGGGCATCTCACCGCTTTCCTGGTCAACCGGGCCCACCATGCGGATATCGGTGCGCAAACACCCGGTTCAATGCCGGTCTCCCAGTCCCTGAACGAGGAGGGCCGGGTGATTGCACTGGAAAAACTGGTCCGAAACGGCCGTACCCGGGATTCGTTGCTGAAACAGATTACCGGGAATAATCGCAACCCGAAGGAGTCCGAGGGGGATTTCGCCGCGCAGATCAGCGCCAACCGCAACGGTCTCGAACGGTTGGGTAAACTGATCGATGAATGGGGACGCGAGGGATTCGTGTCGGGTTTACGCGCGCTCAACGATTACGCGGAGCGTTTGGCCGCCCAGGCTCTGAAACAGATTCCACCGGGAAGCTACCGCTTCGAGGATCTCATGGATGATGACGGTCAGGGCAACCGTGACATTCCCATCCGGGTCAAACTGGAGGTGTGTGCGGAGCAAGTGGTAGTGGATTTCAGTGGTACCGCAGATCAGGTGAGTGGCAACATCAACTGTCCTCTGTCGGTGGCCGCTGCCGCGGTCTACTACGTCTTCCGCTGCCTGATGCCCCCCCAGACACCGGCCTGCTCGGGCAGCTTTCGGCGCATCCGTGTGCGCGCCCCAGAGGGCTCCCTGCTGAACGCCCGCAGACCGGCTGCGGTCGCCGCAGGGAATGTTGAGACCAGCTCCCGGGTGGTGGATGTGATACTCGGCGCGCTGGTGCAGGCAATGCCCGAGGCCGTTGCCGCCGCCAGCCAGGGCAGTATGAATAACCTGGCCATGGGCAGCGATCGCCCGGGAATGTGCTGGGATTATTATGAAACCATCGGGGGTGGTATGGGGGCAGGCGCCCGAGGCGGTGGCCTGAGTGGTGTGCAAACCCATATGACCAATACCCTGAACACCCCGATCGAGGTCATCGAGGCGCGGTACCCGCTGCGTATCGCCGAGTATGCCCTGCGCGCGGACTCCGCGGGGGCAGGTCAGAGGGCCGGCGGCAGCGGAGTGGTTCGCCGTTATGAATTTCTTGCCCCGGCCCAGGTCACCCTGTTGACTGAGCGACGCGGGCATCGCCCCTGGGGAATCGCCGGGGGCGACAGCGGTGCCGCCGGCGTGAACCGACTGAACGACCGGGTGTTGCCCCCGAAGGTCCGATTCGATGTTGAACCCGGGGACCGACTGAGCGTGGAAACCCCCGGGGGCGGCGGTTGGGGAAAAACCGGAGATTGAGCGTCGGCTGTCCCGTGCAGGGCAAACAGGGAAAGCGCGAATGCCATCTGAAAACGGGGCAAATCGTGTCGCGCCGGGAGGTGTTGCGACAAACCCTGTCTGGACTTGGCGGATCAGGATGTTTATGCTTTGGCGACTACCGTATGATCTCAGAGCGATTTTTACAAAACGCCGTCTCGATTCTGTCGACACTGCTGTCGGCCCGGGATCGGCGTCTACCGGACAATAGGAACCTCGTTGCTGATAGGATCTGACTGCATTCTGCTCTGGATGATTGATCAGGTCACCTGATCAGTGGCTTGACCGCCAGCAGGGCACCAGGAACCTATATCCGACTTTCTGTAGAACGGAACCCATCTTTAGCATCGTCAAGATGTGGGGAGACGAGGGAGCAGTCAACCTGGCTATGAATAGCAAACTCGACCTGGAACTGGCCAGGGAACACTTTAAAATCGTACCCAAATCCAGTCTGGGTTTCTACGCCGTCCTGGTCATTACCAGCTATTTTTACTGGGACCGACTGCCTGGATACATCCTTTTGACCTGGGTGGGGATCAACGCCCTCACCACCAGCTTTTTCCTCTTTGTCAGCGTACTTTCCCAGACCCGGCTGAACCAGTCGAATGCGCGGAACTGGCTTAAGGCCTATACCTTCCTGGTATTCATACAGGATGTTCCCTGGGGTCTGATCGGGCCCATCAGCTTCCTGATCGATGATGAGGCGTTCCGGATGCTGACCCTGCTGATGCTCAGCGGCGTCACCGCGGGAGGCATCATCTCCCGGGCGATTACCTATAAGAACTATGTGATATCCCTTTTCATACTGTTGACGCCGCTGTGTATCACACTGGCTTTCGAACAGACCCAGATGGCCAATGTCATGTTGATTATGATCGCCATCTATATGACGTTCATGCTATCGGTGGCGAAAAACTACAACACCACCATCAACCGCAACATCGTGTTATGGCTCGACAATGAAAACCTGGTTGGGGAATTGCGTCATTCTCACACGGAAGTCGAGGCCTCCAACCGGGATCTGACGCGGGAAATCGAACAACGCAAACAGGTCGAACAGGAACTGGTATTGGCCAAGGAACGCTCGGAACGAGCCAATGAGGCGAAAAATCAGTTTCTTGCGACGGTCAGTCATGAATTGCGCACGCCGCTCAACGGCATCATGGGTCTGACTGATCTGCTGCAGAGCGAGTCCATGGATGCCTCCTTTCGCTATCCCCTGGAGCAGATCGGCAAGGCAGCCCGAACCCTGCAACGTACGGTCAATGATATCCTGGACCTGACCGCCATCGAGGCCGGACACATCCATTTCAGTGAAAAGCCCTTTTTACTCCGCACCGAGCTGGAGGAGGTCGTCGCCCTGCTGTGGTCGAGCGCGGAACAGAAAAATCTGCTGCTCGATGTCACCATCGATGAAGATGTGGAGGATCATCTGTGCGGTGATGCCTACCGTCTCAGGCAGATCATCACCAACCTGATCTCCAATGCCTTGAAATACACCGAAGCGGGATCCGTCCGGCTGCATGTCAAACGACTGCGGGAGGAGGCGTCCAAGGTAAGTCTCAGATTCGAGATTAAGGATACGGGTATCGGTATCGACACCGCGGCACTGGACAGCATCTTCGACAATTTTACCCGCTTGGAAAATTTCGAGACCCGTAGAAACGAGGGCGTCGGCCTGGGTCTGGCCATCGTAAAAACACTGGTCAGCAGAATGCAGGGTCGATTGCAGGTGGAGAGTCAGTTTGGAGAAGGTTCCTGCTTTCGAATCGATCTCGACTTCCAGGTGGGCGGTGCCCCGGCGCGGGCCGATGATCCGTTACCCGAATCCGATCTGCAGCCTCAACAGTGGGAGTCACTTCGGGTACTGGTCGTCGATGATAATCTCATCAACCGGATGATCCTAACCGGTTATCTGACGAAACTGTCGATTCCACATGAACAGGCATGTAACGGGCGTGAGGCCCTGCAATGGCTCAGCGAAGAGTCATTCGATCTGGTGTTGCTGGACATCCAGATGCCGGATATGAGCGGTATCGAAGTGGCCACCCAGCTGCAACGGGAACAGACCCGTCTGCCCGTGCTGATCGCCGTTACCGCCCATGCCTTTCCGGAGCAGCGTACGACGATACTCGAGGCGGGATTCTCAGACCTGTTGATCAAACCGGTTGAGACGCTCGAGTTGAACAAGGTATTGCATCGGGCCTATCAGCAGATTCAGGGGGCAGAGCAATTACCCCGGAATACCGACGTCATGGCGAGGGGCTTGGGTTGCGGGAGTTGATACCGCTCTGTTCTTGGAAAGGGCATTGTCATTCCCATTCATGATTACCCGCTTTACTCAGCCAGTGGATCAGTCACCAATAGCAGTTTTGAGTGTTGAGTTTTTAGTTTTGAGTGGATGAGTTCGCTGCGCTCACAGGTTTTTTATACCCCCTGTCCCTGGCCCTCTCCCGCGAAGGAGGGTGTCGCAAAAGGTGTAAAGAATGAATTGCCTCGGTAAAACGTTCGATAAAAAGCACAAAATCGATTGTATCTGCGACCAAAATCAGTTTGAGATGATTCTCGGTATGCTTTTACAACACTAGAGCTGTTTGAGCAGTTTCAATGCCTGTGGCAGGAAGCCGCGTCTCTCATCACCCGGACGGTGAATCGCAAACGCGTTACGTTCAATGATCGGCGCATCCTCCACGAGATAGAGTTTTCCCTCATTCAGATCGTCTTGCACCATCTGTTGCGCCAGGTAGGCACTACCACCGATGCTGTGGATCAGGTCGATCGCCAGAGTCCCCGAGGCAAGCGAGACTCCGGGTGATGTCAGGTCCGGAAAATACTCCCTGTACTGCCGGGCAAAGACCGTACCCCAATCCACCAGGTAGTAGTTGTCCCGCGACATGGCCATTGCGGCATTGAGACCGGGTTCGGAAGAGACCAGCAGAAGGGGGATTTCAAGCACCTGACTAACCGGTAGATCGGAACCCTGGGGCGGATCGAAAATCAGGGCCAGATCCAGCAGGCCGTTATTCAAGCGACTGATAATGGTTTCGGTCGGTAAGGTTTCAATCTGCAATAGCATGTCGGGGTCTTGCGCACGGATCCGGCCGACCCATTCGCGCAATAGAATATCCCAGAGGTCTAGGGGACAACCCAACAGCAGGGTCTCATCGCCACGGGCTCCCAGGGTGATCTCACGCCGGGCCCGTTCCCAGTTTTTTACGATGGTCTCGGCGTAGGCGACCAGACGTTCTCCGGCCGGGGTCAGTTGGATATCGTTACGGCGTCGACTGAACAACGCCACCCCGAGATTCGTCTCCAGCAGTTTGATTCGGGCGCTCACCGCCGACTGGGTTACGAACAGGGCATCCGAGGCCTTGCCGAAGTGACGGGTTCTGACGACTTCGAGAAAAGTCTTAAGCAGTGTGGTATCCATGCCGTTTCTCGGTAGTTATGTCTTTGTAACAAGGGTCAGGGCGATTCAGGGAATCCTGGCAAGGCCTGGAACGGGGGTATTTTTAATTGAAGATATTTGTCGTGGCAACAAAAATATTTCGCTATTCAAAATCTCTTTTCCGGGTTTAATCTTCGCCTAAATTCAGTAATTCCTAATAGGCCTATGAACAACGATTTCGATGACACCCTGCTGGATGATGTCGACGATGAGGATACCGATATCGATGCTGAGGATGAACGGGTATCTGCAAAAAGCCTGGATGCACGCCGACGCATCGAACGGCGCCAGGAACTGAAGCGTCTGCAGATGATGTTGGATGATCCGGATTACTACTACGACTTCGAGTAGACTCCCGTCTAAGCGTCATACGCTCGAGAGAGCCACCTCATGATCTCTGTCTAATGCAATGAACCGCGGCTGTTCGGCTGCCCCGTCTTTTTTTTCGACACCCGCTGCATGCTCAATGAGTGGCTGTAGAACAGCCTGTTCCAGATTTCGAGAGCCTCAAGCGGGCTGCTGTAGTTGCGCATACTCAAGGCGAGCGGTTGGATCAGATAATGACCGAGCTGTGTGTGGTAGTTGAGATTTGCGATCATCTCGTTTCCGTAGCATCCCAGTTTCAGGGAAGGGCCGGTGGTCTGGTACTCCGAATGGCTGCGGTCCTCTCCACTCCAGCCGTCCGGGATGAGGATTTTTGGGTCGTGCTCGGGAAACAGCAGGCGGGACATCATCCAGGGCGTCAGGATCAACGTGACACGCCAATGGGTTGACCGGCAGTAAGCGTGCAGATGAAAACCCATTTGGGGGTTTACGCGCGGGTCATTGTAAAAAAACTGGCGATAAATCTCACGGTGAACCTCGACCAGGGCCGGGCGAAAGAGTGAATCCCGTTGCCATTTCGCGGGGAGTAGTTGCCACCGAGTGTTAGCCATTGATATCCGTATCAAGCAGTCATGGTGGTATCGGGGAGCGATTGTAAAGACAGTGGAGTTGAGCGGGAAACCGTCCCGTGAATCGGGGCCATCGAAGGGAATACTTGGCCGTGATAAATCCCGGCTTGGGTCCTCATCATCATGATCCTCCAGTGATCGCTGCAAACCCGAAACTGGGATACACGAGCGGTTCGGAGAGTACGAAACTTCACTCAATGGTTGGGAGAGGCAAAATACCGTATTAAGCGCTGTTTTGTCTGGTTTTTAAACAGAGTGTTGATGTCGATCAATCATTGCGTGAAGGGCGTTCCCAACTCATGGAATACAACCCTTCAGCGGTCATTGCTGCAGGTTGAGGGGGGCACCAGGCCGTGGATTAACCGGGTTTTACGATACTCTCGTAGTCCGTTGCTGTGGCGTCAAAACCAAGGACAGGGCGTCCTGACTCTGAATCTGCATTTCCTCGATCATCTCCGAGACCTCATCGGGATGCAGACCGGTGATCTTCCATGCATCGGATGAGATGGCCCAGAGCATCTCGTCGAGGGAAAGGCCTACCATGTCCCCATTGACGATGGCTTTGGCAATATGCACCAGGGAAACCTCCAACGGGAAGTCGACAACCTTATCCGGTGCGTTGTGATATCCCGCAACCGCCTGAAAACTTTCAGGCAGATGCCAGGCGTTCAGCAGTGCCCGGCCCACTTCGAGATGGGTGAAGCCCAGAATATCCTGTTCCACCTCCGGAAGGATCCAGTTGTCTCCGCCCGTGATGAGCAGGATGTCCCGTGACTCTTTCGGTAGCGCCAGGTAGATTACCAGTAGCCCCACATTATGCAGTACACCCATGGCAAACAGCCGTTCGCTGTGCAGAATGTTGCAGCGTTTGGCCAGTATTTGGGCCATGACACCGGTGGTTACGGAGTGCCGCCAGTAGTCCGTCATGTTGACAAGACTTTCGGGTATTCCCGTGAAGGTGCGTTGCGCGACGGTGGCCATTGCCAGGTTACGCAGCTCCTCGCCACCCAGTAGGGTGACGGCCCGGGTGAGGGTTTCCACCTTCGACCTTTGGCCATAAAGGGGACTGTTGACCAACCGCAGGATACGCGCCGAGATATCGGCATCCTGGGCGATGAGCTCGGCCAGCTCGGACACCGCATAGTCCTGACTACTGACCATTTGGTTGACCCGGACACAGATGTCGGGCAGTGACACAAGATGTTCAATTTCCTGAACCAGAGATTGTGGATCCATACCGCGTCTCTCGTGACTTAATCGACAGATAATACTCAGTATATCGTGAATAACATGATTATTTGTGTGGAAATGCGAACTGGTTGGGATTTTTACTCAGTTCCGGCCGCCATCGCGGCCTGCACACAGCGCAAAACCCCGTATTCGAATTCACCGTCCAATGCTTCGTAGACGGGTTTGAGTCGTTCGCTGGGCGCCTGGTGCTCAAAGGCCCTGAAAATGAGATCGAGTTGCTGGGAGGACACCGGCAAGGCCTCTTCGAGGGTCACCCGTTGTTCGGTGATGGCTTGAGCCAGGTGGGTGTAGATCGTGCCGGATGTGAGGTTGCGCTGTGAGGCGATTGCCGGGATATCGAGTCCTGTACGCAGCAGACTGATGGTCTCCTCAACGCTGTCCGGGGTGCTTGCCGTTGGCGTCGAGAAGGTTTCCAGACAGGCGAGAAAGGCATCACCATAGGCCTCCAGCTTGCGTACGCCTACGCCTGAAATATCGGCCATCTGTTCCCGGTTTCCGGGATGTCGCGCGATCATTTCCATCAGGGTTGCATCGTGGAATATCTGGTAGGCCGGAACGCCCTGGGTTTCCGCGATCTCACGTCGCAGGGCGCGTAATGCCTCCCAAAGCGGGTTATTCGCTTCGTCCAACGATTCTTTTCGGTTGTGCCGGGCTTTTCGGTGTGTTGCCGGTTTGTTCAACTTGCGCAGCATCAAACGGGTCTCACCCCGCAGTACCGGACGGCTCTCTTCGGTCAGGCGCAGTCCCCCATGACCGTCCAGATCCACTGCCAACAGCCCGCGTGCGATCAGTTGCCGGTAGAGCGTTCGCCACTGTGTCGCGGCGAATTCCGCGCCGATACCGAAGGTGCTGGTCTGGTGATGTCTGAAGGAGACCACGCGATCGTTCTCCTTGCCCAGGAGCACGTCAATCAGGTAGTTGACGCCGAAACGCTGACCGGTGCGGTAGACGCAGGAGAGGGCCTTTTGCGCCGCCTCGGTGGCGTCCCAGGTCGAAGGCGGTTGCAGGCAGGTATCGCAATTGCCGCAGGGCTCCGGCTGCGGATCGGAGAGGTAGCCCAGCATCACCTGGCGGCGGCAATCGGTGGTTTCACAGAGTGCCAGCATGGCGTCGAGCTTGAGCCTTTCCTGACGTTTGTGGGTCTCCTCCGCCTCCGATGCGGCCTGCATCTGACGCAGGGTGATGACATCCTGGAGGCCGTAGATCATCCAGGCGTCGGCCGGTTGTCCGTCCCGTCCCGCTCGGCCGGTCTCCTGATAGTAGGCCTCGATACTCTTGGGCAGGTTGAGATGGGCGACGAAGCGTACATTGGGCTTGTCGATACCCATGCCGAAGGCGATGGTGGCGACGATTACCACCCCGTCTTCCTGAAGAAACCGATTCTGGTGCCGTTCCCGGGTCAGCGCGTCCAGGCCGGCATGATAGGGCAGGGCCTTGATCTGCCGGGTCTGTAACCAGGCGGCGACTTCCTCAACCCGTTTACGGGACAGGCAATAGACGATACCCGCATCGCCCGGATGCTCCTGTTCGATGAACCGCAGCAGGCGTTCCCGGGCATTGCCGTCGTTTTCCATGATCTGATAGCGGA
Organism: Candidatus Thiodiazotropha sp.; assembly: GCA_050291245.1. Classification (GTDB taxonomy): domain Bacteria; phylum Pseudomonadota; class Gammaproteobacteria; order Chromatiales; family Chromatiaceae; genus Thiodiazotropha. The sequence goes on from JBNKJP010000036.1 coordinate 23,570, forward strand.
TATTGGGTCGATCGAATCCGACGATGAAGTGTTGTGCCTCCTGCAACATCAGGCGATGCAGGATTTCCTGGCGGGTCGGCTCATCCGCGGTGGCGGTCAGTGCGATACGCGGCACACCCGGGAAACGTTCATGCAACTGGGATAACTGGATGTACTCGGGCCGAAAATCATGTCCCCACTGGGAAACGCAGTGGGCCTCATCGATGGCGAACAGGGCAAGCGGCGAGGCCTCCAGGATCTGCAGGGTGCGCGGCATGAGCAGGCGTTCCGGCGCCATGTAGACCAGGTCGTAGCGGCCGGCCTGGAGGCTCTCTTCCACCTCCCGGGCCTGGTCCGCGCTCAGACTGGAATTGAGAAACGCCGCCGCGATCCCCAACTGGCGCAGTCCGTTGACCTGATCCTGCATCAGCGCGATGAGGGGTGAGACGACGATCGTGACTCCCGGGAGTATCAGGGCCGGGATCTGGTAGCAGAGGGACTTACCGCCGCCGGTGGGCATCAGAACCAGGGCATCACCCCCCGCGAGGAGTTGCGCGATGATCTGATCCTGGGGCGGTCTGAAGTCGTGGTATCCGAAGGTCCGGTTGAGTATCGCCCGGGCCTGGTCCAGGTTTTGTTCGGTGTGTATGGGGTCGGTCATCCTTGACATTATCCGGTTGTGGTGAGTCCTGCTCAATGCCGGGGTGCGCTACTGAACGCTTCACCCGGGTCCCGCATGAATTCCGGGACGCTGCCCTGTAAGATTAACGTTTCTCAAGATTGAATGACAGGAATCTGAGTATGTGTGGATTGTGCGGTGAGTTGCGTTTCGATGGCCGGGGGGCGGATCTCGGGGTACTGGCGCGGATGAGCGAGCGGATTCGCCGCCGGGGTCCGGATCACGGGGGCAGCTACAGTGACGGTGCCCTCGGTCTGGCCCATCGCCGACTCTCGATCATCGATCTGTCGGAACATGCCAATCAACCCATGGTGGACCAGAAACTCAATCTCGCCCTGGTGTTCAACGGTACCATCTACAACTATAAAACCCTGCGTGAGACCCTGCGTGGGCTGGGATACCACTTTTTCTCGGAAGGTGACACCGAGGTGATCCTCAAGGCCTATCATGCCTGGGGTGAGGGGTGTGTCGACAGACTCTCCGGCATGTTCGCCTTCGCCATCTGGGATACCCGGGCGAAACGCCTGTTTCTGGCCCGGGACCGGTTTGGTATCAAACCCCTTTACTACTCCCAGGACGCGTCCCGCTTCCGCTTCGCCTCCAATACTCAGGCACTGCTGGCGGGGGGCGATGTGGATACCCGGCTGGATCCCATGGCGCTGCACTACCAGTTCACCCTGCACGGGGTGGTTCCGGCACCCCATACGGTGTTTCGAGGCATCCGCAAACTGGCGCCGGGTCACACCCTGACCATCGAGGCGAACGGTGCCGAGCGTATCCGCTCTTACTGGCGTTATCCGGCGACCCGTCCGGAGCGGTCGATGAACGAGCACGACTGGCTCGATGCGATCCATGATCAGTTGCGCGAGGCGGTGCGCAAACGCAACGACATCGCCGATGTGCCGGTGGGGGTGCTGCTGTCCGGGGGGCTCGACTCCAGCCTGCTGGTGGCGCTGCTGGCGGAAGCCGGGGTGTCCGATCTGCACACCTTCTCCGTGGGTTTCGAGGATCAGCCGGAAGAGAAGGGCAATGAATTTGAGTACTCGGATCCGGTGGCGCAACGCTACGGGACCCGGCATCACAAGTTTCTGGTGCCCAACGGAGAGGTCCTGAAGCGCCTGCCCGAGGCGGTCGACAACATGGCGGAACCCATGTTCGGACAGGATGCGGTGGCCTTTTATCTGTTGGGTGAACAGGTTTCCCGCCAGATCAAGGTGGTCCAATCCGGACAGGGGGCGGACGAAGTCTTCGGAGGCTATTTCTGGTATCCGCGGATTGCCGAAGAGCAGCAGGGGGATCCGGTCGAGCGTTTCGCGCGTCACTATTTCGACCGGGACCATGACGAATATCTGCGCATGATTGCCCCGGAGTTTGCCGGTGAAGACTATACCCGGGCGTTACTGCGTGAACACTTAGAGGCCTGTGAGGCCGACAGTCTGATTGATGCGGTCATGTATGTGGATCAGACCCTGTTGATCGTGGACGATCCGGTCAAGCGGGTGGATAACATGACCATGGCCTGGGGACTGGAGGCTCGGGTTCCGTTTCTCGACCACGATCTGGTGTCCCTGGCGGCCCGTTGCCCCCCGGAACTGAAACTGAGAGATGGGGGTAAATATCCCCTCAAGGCGATGGCCCGGGGTCTGCTTCCCGAAACGGTGATCGATCGTCCGAAAGGTTATTTTCCGATGCCGGCACTGAAATATGTACGGGGGGAGTTCCTGGATTTCATGAAAGAGATTCTCAATACCCGTGCCGCCCGCGAAAGAGGGGTATTTCAGCCTGACTATCTGAAGAATCTGCTGGCTGCCCCGGATATGCACCACACCCGAATTCGGGGCAGCAAACTCTGGCATATCGCGTTGTTTGAATTCTGGTTGCAGCGCCACTTGGAATGAAGCGTAGCGGTTGATTTCCTTATTGGATGGTCTTCTTTGAACGGTTTGCTACTGCGCTAACTCCTTGAAGCAAGTGCCATGGGTGGCAGGGCGCTATCTTTTCGGGGCCAGGATGTCCTCCGGAGACTCCTGATGGAGTTGCAGCAGGACCTCGACAACCTTCGGGCAGAACTGCCCGCCGCTTTCCAGGGCGATCATGTTGATTGCAAGCTTTTTGTCGATCTGGTTACGATAGCTGCGGGTAGTGGTCATCGCGTCGTAGGCATCGACCACCGCAATGATTCTTGAGATGATCGGAATCTGTTCTCCGGCCAAACCGTCGGGGTAACCCTTACCGTCCCACTGCTCGTGGTGGTGCAATACGTACATCGCGACTTCATCAATAAGCGGGTTGTCCAGGCTGCGCAACATATTGGCCGCGATGATGGGGTGTTCCTTGATGATGGCGTATTCCGGGGCGGACAGGCGGCCCGGCTTCAACAGCACATGGTCCGGGATGCCGATTTTACCGATATCGTGAAAACCGGCCGCGAGTGAGAGAATATCCAGTTGCTGATTGTCGAGACCGAGCCTTTCGCCAATGATTTCAGCTAGTTGCACTACTCTCGCCGAGTGTTCCTGGGTATAGCTGTCGCGGGATTTCAAGGCATGTTGAAGGATGGTCTCAAGCTTGAAACCGATGTGGTTCTCCAGTAACGAATGTCTGCGAATTGTCCCTTCCGCGGATACTGAATCAACGTTTTGAAAATTGATTTTGCGCATCGACAGGATGCAACCTCTCATCGTCTAAAGGGTTTTTTTCACATACTGAACTATCTTCAATAGATGAAAAGTAACTTCCGGATTTCAAGTTTGTCAAATCGAGTTGAACTCGAACCCTTCACACTTGAGTGTTCACAGACGATTTGCAGGTTTTATCTCAAATATTAGTGCGTTAGAATTTCCTTATGAGGCATGTGCTTGATGAAAACGTAAGAGGGACCCACATCAGGCACCATAAACGACAAACAGAGGTATCTACGATGGATGTACTGGAGCGAATCAAAGAACAGGTTGAAAATAACCCGATCGTCATCTACATGAAGGGGACACCCCAGTTCCCGATGTGTGGTTTCTCCTCGAGAGCCGCCGCCGCCCTACAGGACTGCGGCGTGCCTTTCGCCTATGTGAACGTACTGGCGGATCCGGAGATTTTCGAAAATTTGCCCCGCTTCGCGGACTGGCCCACTTTTCCCCAGATCTACATTGCCGGCGAGTTAATCGGCGGCTGTGACATCACCCTGGAACTGCATCAGAACGGGGAGTTGAAGACCATGATGGAAGAGGCGGCCGCCAAGGCGACATCCGCGGGTGACAGCGACTCCGAATGAGGAAGTGGGATACCCGTTTTCTCGGTCTTGCGGCGTACATATCAGCCTGGAGCAAGGATCCCTCTTCCCAGGTCGGTGCGGTCATCACCGACGGCAACCGGATCATCTCTCTGGGATACAACGGTTTTGCAGCCGGTGTGGAGGACAAACCGGAGCGGCTGAGTGATCGGGGGTGCAAGCTCAATCTCACCATCCACGCCGAAGAGAACGCCATGATCTTCGCCAAGCGGGATCTGACCGGATGCACCGTGTATGTCACCCACCCGCCTTGTCCCCGTTGTGCCTCCAAACTGATACAGGAAGAGGTGGCGCGGATTGTCTATGTCGCACCCAGTGAGGATTTTCTTTCCCGCTGGGCGGATGATTTAAGGCTTTCCAGCGAAATGTATCACGAGGCCGGAGTGGAAGTGGTTCAATACGATCTGCTCGAGATCAACAATGACAATGCTTGCATCACACTGGCCCCCGGCGGGTTATTTAAAAGTGTGATGAACCAGATCCTCGACTGAAGAAACTACCCTCACAGATCATCGGATGACAGAGTTACCTGGCGGTATCTCTGTCATCCCACAAGAGCAGTTCAGTGTAGTCTCATCACAGTGGCGTAAGCCCCGAGTAGGTGATCAGTTCCACCCGATCCTCGCCGGCCTCTTCAAGCACCAGGCCCATTCCGGGGCAGTAATACTTGAACTCCTCGTAGGATCGGTCGATGACCGAGACCTCGCGGGTTTTAACGCAACCGATAAATTCACCGGCAGCGACATTGACGGTTACATCAAGTTCGACAATTTCCGCCAGATCCTCAGCTTCTCCAACCAAATACTCCTGACGGTAAGCATCCCCGACCTGAGGATTTGCCAGCATGCTATAACCGGGCAAAGCGTCGTTAACACCGGCTTCCCATGCGCCGGCATTCGAAACCACAATGTCGTCTTCGTATTCATAGGTCTCTTCGCCAAGATACCAGACGTTCCCTTGCATATCCTGGCCATACCAGTCCCAGGTGTCTTCGGCTATTTCACCATCCAGGTAGACCGTGTCCCGAATTACAGTCGCGGTGGCGCCCCATACGTCTTTCGTTTCCGAGAGGACTTCTACATCGATGTGTTCCGTCCCTTCGTCAGTCTGTCCCTCATAGGTCCAGGTAGCGCCTACCGGTGCTGGAAAATAGGTATTGGTAATGTCGGTATCCAGGTCTTCTCCCGTGATATTCACGCTATAGCTTGCATCCGGATCGAAGTTCGCCGGCAGCTCGTATACCTCATCGCCTTCGTTATCGCTGCTACCACCACCACCGCCGCAAGCGGTAAGCGCCAAAGAAAAACTCAAGATCGATAGTCGTACTAAATGTGTTTTCATTTCATCAGCTCCAGTGTCTTTATTTACGCAATGACCTTCTGCCAATCCGCTTAACTGAGTTCATGACTCGTCATTACAGAAAGCGTCAGGAGACAATTCACAGAGCGCTTGCTTGAGTTCTTCAGGATTTGCTATGCCGCAATCGGGGTTATCGAGAACATCCAAGGTTTCACCGACACAGGTCACCTCATCCCGTTCGCCCGTTGGGATACCGTCTTCAAGGGCCACGCCCAGCACAAATCCGATGCCCGGCGTAAAGTATTTGAACTCACCGATGCCGGGCTCGGGTGGGATGAACTCCTGGGTCTTGATACAGCTCCCATAACAGGGAAAGTTGGCATTGTCGCCGCCCTCGCCACTGCCTACATCGGTAGGGTTGTCAGCACCCGCGACATATTGAACAACATCTTCTGCCTCTCCAAGCAGGTATTCCTGTCGGTGAGCGTCAAATGAGGCGGGGTAGGCCTTGATCAGAACACCGGACTTGGCAAGATCTCTTCCTGCCTCAAAGGAACCGTCAAGATTCACCAACTGCCCATCTTCATAATTGCGTGCAAGTTCACCGCAATAGTGCACATCGCCGTTGATCGCTTGGGCATAGTAGTCATCCGTCACTTCAATGGGTGTGAGTTCACCTTCCTCCTCCACGAGGACGATGTCGACAACACGACGGCAATTCACGCCAAGCACTTCACGAACTTCATCCGTAACGGTAACGACAACGGTCTCTTCAAACCCTTCTCCGGCCCGCGCGACATAGGTATGGCCGGGTTTGAGTGAGAAATAGGGATTAGAATCATCCGGTTCATCAACGAAATTCGTGCTATCCAGGAGCGCATCAGGTCCATAGGCGTTCTCGCCCAACATTGTGCATACTTCCTTTCTGGCATGCTTTTGTTCAGCGCATCCCCTGCGGTTTTCAAAATAGGTATCGTACGCTGTCTTCAGGCATGCCCTTGCGGCGGGGTCATCCGGTTCAATCTGATTGATACACTGAGCGGTTGTGGCATACAGCTCTTCTGCGCTTTCAAAGTGGCATGATTTGTACATTGTCTCCGCACTTTTCTCGCAAACCGTTCTATTTTTGTAGGGTCTGCTTTCGTTGTCAGAATCTCTCGCAAGCGCTGAGGAAATCGGCGACATCATGATTCCAGCCAATGCAAAGAACAGATAGCTTTCAGGCGCGATTTTCATTGTGTTGTCTCCTTACAGTAGTGATTGTGTTTACAAAATCACAATTGACTTTGTGTAAGGAAATATACGCTGGCAACCTTGTCTGAACCTTTCCACGGACTTACTATTTGGAAAGGTTAATCTAGTGTAGTGTCCTATATAAATCATACATTTAGACGAGGTCTGTCATTAGCTGATGTTTAAATCCCTTACCTCGCCCTGCGGGAAGCCACTCAAGCCACGATTGCTGCGTTGCAGCCCTTGGAAAGGGAATAGCCATT
>JBNKJP010000037.1:0-9671 GCA_050291245.1 Candidatus Thiodiazotropha sp.
TTCGAAGCGGATCGCATTGGCGTTGGACTGGGATCCGCCCTTGCTGGAGCGGCTCAGGATGCCCGACTGGGTCTGATTGCCCGGCAGGCTCCAGGGGGGCATCTGTTCGGCGTTGTAGACCGCGCCGGTGATGATCGGCCGGTCGGGATCCCCGTCGAGAAACTCGACGATCACCTCCTGACCGATTCGGGGAATGTGCATCGCCCCCCAGTTCTTGCCGGCCCAGACCTGGGCCACGCGCACCCAGCAGGAGCTGTTTTCGTTGCGCTCGCCATAGCGGTCCCAGTGGAACTGGACCTTGATCCGGCCGTATTTGTCGGTGTAGATCTCCTCGCCCTTGGGGCCGACCACCAGCGCGGTCTGCGGGCCTTCCACCCTCGGTTTAGGGGTGGTGCGCGGGGTACGAAAATTCTCTTTGCTAGGAATACAGCTGAATTTACACCGACAGGTCTCGCCCTGGCTGCTCAGACCACCGGCCCAATAGGGATCGGCGTGTAATTCAATCTGCGTTTCACTGACCAGATACTCACGGTTCTGATCCACACGGGGATGCCCCATCAAGGTGAACAGGCCGCCCAGGCTCAGATGACGGATATCACCCTCGCCCTGGAGCTGCTCGTGCCTGATCTGCGCTGCTTCGATGCGCTGCCGGGCGCCGACCTCACCCTCGCTCACTTGTTTGTAACCGCCCGGATAGTCAAACACCTCGTAGTCCCCATGAGCGTGGTTTCGAGGCATCGGGGAACCGGCCATCAAATCGGCCCGGGGTTTCTCGAAATCGTAATCCGTGTGGGCATAGCTTCCGGATCGTACCGACTTGCTCAGACTCCAGCGCCGCACGACATCCTTGACCCGCTGCCCGCCGCTGCCCGGATCGGGATGAAAGAGCAGCACCGAACCACCGGAGAGCGGATTGTGCGCGCTGTAGCCGTCACACAACACCAGGATATGTTTTCCCGGAACATGCTCGAAGTAGTAGTAGATTCCCTCCTCTTCCATGAGACGACTGATAAAGTCGAAGTCGCTCTCCCGGAATTGGACGCAATACTCCCAGGTACGGTAGGAATTACTCAGGCGCAGCTCGTAGTCGCTGAAACCGTTTTCTTTGAAGATCGCCGCGAGAATCTGTGGCACCGTCTGGTTTTGGTAGATCCGGCAATCGCTGGTCAGGCTCAGGAACCAGAGCCAGGGCCTGAGTTCCGCCCGGTAGTGAAACAGCTCTCCCTGCGATCCCATTTGAGTAAAGCGACTGACGAAAGCATTAAAGAAACGAATACCACCGCTGGTGACACCCAACTCAATGTCGACCTTTTTACCTAATAGCGTATCCAGGGGAATTGAATCGTCTTCGCTCAGCAGCTCGACTTGATACTCGAACAAACGCCCCAGGGATTCCCGTGCCTGAAACTGGTAGAGCAACAATGCATCACCACCGAGGGGAGTCCTGATGCGCAGCTGCCGGTTGGCCTGTACGATGCTCATCGCAACGACGGGATTTCAGAGCATGAGCTGCTGATTGCCAACGACGGCATGTATTTTGAAGACATAAAGAGATTAAATATTTGCTTTGCATCCACACCGGCCATACTGCTATCTCCGGACGCGATAGTATTCTCAAAAAGCGTTTTATAAGGGTGCCTATAAATGATAATTCAAGCAAGAATTAATTTCGTATCTCAGATGTAAAATTTGACCATTTGCACAAATTATAATTTAAACAACAATCGATAAACGAGAAGGATAGAGAAACATGATGCTTTTCAATACTTACGAATTATTCGCTGCGATCCCTTGTCCATTTGACTTACGAGTTATAGGATAATTAGTCATAATTGATGATTACCCCTAGCAGTGCTTACTTAAACTGTACACTCTGTATCTTCTTAATCCGACGAATGCCGGAAAATTTGCGCAGGGATGCACCGTTTACGGACCTAACGATGGCACCCAGAAACATCGCACCGTCAGGCATTCCGTATCCCGGAATACGCCGGGATGAGGGTGGATTTTTAGCTTAAGTAAATGTCATTCGAGACTGACCCCATATTGTTTCGATCCCAATTTACAGACATCACGTAGATAATCAAAACAGAGACATCTTCGCTATAAATATAGGGATATAATAATGGGTATCATTAAAAGAATCGCAGCATCAAAACACTGGAATCTGACAAAAAATTGCCTATCAAAATACCGAGACATCAGAGGCACCTCTTCCCATGAGGAATATAGGGCATGCCTTGTTTCTTGTTGGCTTACTTGGTTCACAGTCGCAAGTCTGTTTTCGCTATGGCTATCATGTATTACTTTGGTATTTCTATCCATTCCCTTAATTGCAGCTACTATAAGGAGACTGCATGATGTTGGAAAGAGCGGTAAGTGGCTTGTCGCGATACCACTACTTTTTTACTTTTACCCCATGTTGTTACCAAGCTCCGTTGGCAAAGATCCAAATCTAATTGTCCGTGTACTAATAACCGCACCTGGATTAATACTAACCATCATAATTATTGTGGTCATTGAATGGTTAAACAGACCATCGCGAAATCCTGACGATTAAGGCTGTTTACTTATTGAGAATCTTGAAAAGAGTTTCCATGAATATCGAATCAGTATTATACCGGCAATATATTTTTTAAGCATGAACGATCCCAACCGAATCATCCAATAAATCAGGTGAGCGAATTCTGATAGATCTGCAAATAGGGCTGGGTGAGATTGTCTTTACCATAGCCATCCCAGTCACCGACCAGATAGATCTCATCCGCGTGAATAGGTGAGACAGCGAGACATCCCAGCAATAACGAGCGTTACAGATTTTTGCTCTTAAAAAAGTATATTTTCCTCCCATTACATTATGGGATCGTTGGGTTAAGCATCAATTATTATTGTTAACTGATGAGTTACATAATACCGCATCTTCATTTTCATCAAACGGATCAACACAAAGAAAAACATGCTCACATTCTCCGTCTGGCGACATCTTCATCCATTCATACATATCATCACTATTAGCAGCGTACAAAACATTCATACCAATAGTTCCGGAAAACTTTTTTACAAACTCTGGTTCTTCATAAATTTTCCGTCGCGCAAATATGGATATAAACATTTCATACCCATTTATATGACGCCGCTTTACTACCATAGCCGGATACTCCCGATGATCCGCAATTTTAACAACATCATCAACCAACAGAACATCGGAGAAATTCACATTTAACAATTTGGCAATATTACTTACCAAATCCTCATCACTCATATTTTTTTCAACGAATAAATCGCACATCATTGTTTTACAACCCCAACAAATTCCTTGCGAACGATCTGTCTTGCTCACTGATTCCCATTTTGTCTAATATCTCGTCAGATCTCTCTAAGTTATCTTGAAACGTTCTATACAAACCGATCGCTTTATACTGAGCCCTGGAAGCCTGAACGAATCCGTCGCCCCGAACAGGAATCAACCTAGGAGAGTCGGAATGTGATCTATAAACTCTGCCGTTGATATGTATATCATTACCCACTCTAAAAGCATTACCCGCATTTATTTCTACCAGGTCTGCAGCGATATCACTACGAGGTCTGATGATAATTGTGTTTATGTCACCATGTGGAGATGTTCTCTGTTGAATATTATTGAGAAAGTGCCGCTGATGCGGCATGGTATGCGGAACTGAGGGTGAATAAGGAATACCCTCGTGCTGTAGACCAAGAGGATCCACCCAACCAAGGCCATTCGGCGCATATTGATAGATATTCAACCCACCCAGCAACCGAATGGGATCCTGCCCAACGAACTGCCCAGCATTTGCATCATAGTATCGATATCGATTGTAGTATAAACCGGTCTCTTCATCGTGATACTGCCCCTGCATCCGCAGCCGATTATCCAGCGTATTGGCGGCCGGCTCGACTCGGCCCCAAACGCCATATCGCGCCGCCCACACGAGCGTTCCGTCGGTGCGCATCACCCGTGTGGGTGCACCATTCGGCTCGGTGTGGTAACGATAGCTGGCCTCATCCTCGATCAAGGCCAGAGGTTTGAAACTGTTGGGGTGGTAAAGGTATTCCCTCAAGTCCGCTTTTGAAATGGGCGATAGTAAAGCCACCTTGCCACGCTTTTCCGGCACCTCAACGGTCCATTCCGCCGCCAGCGTATCACCGTCCCAGCCAAACCAGGTCTTACGGGTTCCGGTTTGTTTAAACAGTCGCCGCCCCAACGGATCGTAGCCATAGCTTGTTTCCAAACCGTTGGCTTCACTTCGCACGAGCTGTTGGTTGCCATCCCAGCTCAGCTGGGTCTCCCGGGATTGTCCACCCCCCACGCTCCCCGCGGAGAGATCCCGTTTGGTCGTCAGGTTACCCGCCCGATCGAAGCGATAGTAGGCACCTTCGTAGACACCTTCCCGATACCACTCCCCAGGCATATCCGCACCACCCACGACCTGCTGCACGGGCATATCCACTACCTGGGTCCTCAGACGATCCCCCGCCGGATCCTGGAGGAATGCATTGAGCCTGCCCTGGGGATCGATATGCTCAATAATCTGACCCACCGGGTCGTAGCGATATTGATCGACACCAAACTGACTGTCTTCACGCCGCGCCAGGTTCCCGACTCTGTCGTACTCGTAAGTGGTTTTAAACAACCAATCTGCTTCGCCTTTGACCTCCTGTGCAATCAGTCGGCCCGCTTCGTCAAAGCCGGAATAGCGCGCTAGCGCGGGCGAAAGTTGCTCTTTGAGGACTTGGCCGCTGGCATCGCGCTCGAAGGTGATCGGCGGCTCATCGTCAATCTGTATCGACACCGGGCGGCCCAGGGGATCGTACTGGTAACCGATCGCATGATGGCCGGTCTCTCGGCGGATACACCGACCCAAGCGGTCATACTCGTACTTGATGAGGAACGCGCCCTGCTTTTCCTCTGACAACCGTCCTTCCCGATCGAATTTGCGCTGAATCTTCCCATGCTCGTTTGAACACTCGGTCAGGTTGCCGTTGATATCGTATTTGAAGCGCTCTTCAAATCGCGCCCCGACGCGATTGGGATGATCCATGCTTTTGCGCAGGATGCGGCCAAGTTTGTCGCAGGCATAGTCCGTCACCTGGCCCAGGGGGTCGATGCGCTGCTTGAGGTAACCTGCGAGATCCCGCCGGTAATGGGTAGACTGGCCCCAGTAGTCCACCTCTTCGACCACCCGGCCCAGGGCATCGTGGCGGATTGCATACCGCTCACCCCGCTGATTAGTGATGCCGACCAGTCGCTCTTCGGTATCGTAGTGATATTCGATGCTGTGGCCGTTGGGCTGGTGAACCTTTGTGAGCAACGCCTGACCGAAGTATTCAAAGCCGGTTTGGTTTCCGTTCTTATCCTCATGCGCAACGAGATTGTCTTCGCCGTCGTAGCTGAAACGGATCTGCCCCCCCTCGGGTGGCCTGACCTCGATCAAACGGTTCTTCGCATCGTATCGATACCCGGTGGTCCTTCCGATCACATCGGTGAGCGCAAGCAGATTGCCCTGTTCGTCGCGTTGCAGGCGGGTCGTTGCCTGCAGGGCATTGGTCAAGCCCACCAGGGCGCCAAACCGATCAAATTCCAATTGGGTTGTGTGTTCCTGGGCATCGATCAGGGTGGTCGGCAAGCCGCTCGGGTCGTAGCGATAGCGGGTCACCGCGCCCAGGGGGGAGGTGCGGCTCTCGAGCAAGCCTCGCTCGCTCCAGACGTTGTGCCACACCGCCCCGTTGGGTTCGGTAATGGCCACCGGCTTGCTGTTTTCATCCATCTCGACGGCCAGGGTGCTCCCGTCCGGCAGAATCTCTGCGATCTGATTCCCCCGTTCGTCATATCGATACTCGGTGCGATGATTGGCAGGATCCACCACCGCGGTGGTGCGTCCCGCTTGGTCATACTCGTACAGGGTCCTTCCCCCCAGCGGGTCGATCTCCATAACCGGCAGACCACTCTCATGGCACTTCACCGTGGAGACCTGCCCCAGGGAGTCGGTAATACGGGTTTCACGAAGCTCGGCAAGATAGTCGAAGCGATAGTCGTAGAGCCCCCCATCGCCCCAGGTGTGGATCGCTTTCCACTCATCTCCGGTCTTGTCGTAGGCATAGAAGAACGACAGATCATTGCGGTCCACGTGGCGGGTCATGTGGTGTTCGTCGTATTCGAACAGATAGGGGTTGCCCAGGGCGTCGCGCACCACGGTCAGATCCCCGTCCGGATTGTATTCGCAACTCAGGCAGGGGTACTCCTGTTCGCTGCCGGGCACACGCAGGGCTACGGCTTTGATGAAGCCCAGGTCGGTATATTCGAAGCTTAGATAGCGTCCCGCCGACTCCAGGATGGCGACAAGCCGATCCGCCTCGTACAGAAATTTGAGCCAGTTACCCCAGGGGTCACTGATCTGCCCCAGGGGAAGTTCCACCAGCCCTTCCAGGGTGGTTTGACTTCGAACCTTGGGAAAGTGGTAGATCCGATCGCGCTTGGTACGCACCCGCCACTCATCGCCGTGATCACTCAGCAGGGCGCCGTTCATCAGCTCCATTACCGCCGCCTCATCACCCTCGGCACTCGGCTGTTCCAGGAACAGGGCGGGACCTTCCCCTGGATAGCGAAAGACCACGCTAGCGTCGCTTGGATCAAACTCCAGACGACCGTCGGCGGGGGTCTCCCAGCCCACCCCGCTGGCGCCACGGCGGTGGTTGTTGGAGGTATAGCTGCGGATCCATTCGATCGGGATTCGGCCGGCGAGGGTGAAGTCACTCTGCTCCAGCCACACCTCTCCGGTGATGATGTTGACCGGCTCGGCGCGAAAAACTGTGCATTTCAAAAAGCCGGGATCCATGTTTCGGAACAGGTGCTGGCGAAATGTTTTAAAATGCGGGGCAAATTTTGCAGCCGCGAATTTGAGCGCCTTACCCAAGGCCGCAAACCCGGCGCGAAACCCTAAGGCCATAAGCGAGATCGTCGGCACCCCCCCTACGAGGACGTTTTTCGGGATCGCCAGATTGACCTCGGTGGGCAGCAGACAGATTCTCAGCGGTCGCTTTTTCATTCTCTGAGGGCTGGGGATGCCGATCATCTGGCAGCCGAGCACGGGCAGGGCGGTGTAGGTGAGCGGTTCCCCATCGACCTGCACGGTGGAGCTGCCCATGAAGATTTCGTCATCCAGATCCGGCCATTTTCCAGGCGCAAACGGGAAACCGGGGGGAATGTGGATGCTGATGCCGGCGGTGCCTGCCGTCGCACGCTTCATGCCGGCGATTTCAACCGGAGGTGCAAACAGATCCATCCCGGGAAAATCAAAACCCATAACCGAGAAGCCAGGTACCGGCACCGTGAAGGGAATGTAGTCCATCGGATCGAAAACGATCGACAGATGCGGCGTTGGCAGTGGCACAGGCGCGGGTGCCGGGGTCACGCAAAGATGGATATCGAGTCCCAGTTGCGGATCGCCGTGGGTTGAGCTGGGCATCATGAGGAAACACCTCCAACCGCGGGTTCCGCTACCGCATCCTCCTCCCTGTTGGATTCACTCTGCTCAAGGGGCCAGGTTGGCCACAACAGCGCACGGATCCGATCGAAAACCTGGATGTAGGGAGGGGCGCCGGACCTGACCAGCCGTTCGATCGCTTCACCGGCGGACTGCTCCAGGGTTTGGCTCTGTATCTCCAGTTGGGTCGCCAGCCCTTTCAGCACATCTCGAGCGTTTGGTTCCCTTTCCAGTCGGCTGGCTGACTGTTCCATGGCCGCGTACCTTTGGGTGAGGTCCGCATCAAGTTTTCGTTTAATGCCCTCAAGCTTTTTGGTGCGTTTGTGATCCAGGATACCCAGCATCTCCATACCAACCAATGGCAGGGTAGTGACGATACGCGCCTCGGGTTGCATCCGCTCACCGACCGCTAATGCCTGCTCACAACACCTCAGGGCCGCCTCTTCATTGCCGTTGAGACGATTGCAGAAGGCGCCCATGCGCAGGCTTTCGAGCCACAGGATGGGTTTGGGGATCGCCTCGGCCACTGGCCCGGCCTCCCGGTAGCAACGGATTGTCTCGGTAAGGTTTTGTGCCGCGAAATGGGCCGAGGCTTCGCCGAACCAGCCCTGCAGGATCAGGTCCTTGGCCCCGGGATGGCCGGTTTTCTGGAGTTTTTCAGCACTCTGGCGGGCATGCCGGTAGTGATTCACCGCTGTGTCGAAGCGCTGGGCCTTTAACATGGCCCCCGCGCTCATCAACCGCACCACCACCTCCTGGTCGGGCAGGCTGTTTTTCCGGGCGAAGGCAATGGCGTCATCAGCCTTGAGCAAGACCTGTTCGGGGGTGCCTTTGTCCACCAGATTGAACAGTCCGGTCAGCAGATTACGAAACACCCCGGCTACCCCCCCAGCCGGCTCTTGAGCGAAGGTATCGGCGGCCAGATCGATGGCGTCGATCGGGACGGATTCCACATGCAGTTGGGGATGCTCGGACGCGCTCAGGGTGGCACATCGGGGATGCTCCTGGAGATCGATCGCGATCAAGCGAAGCCGTTCGGCCGGACCGGCCTGTAGCGCCCTGCCCAGCCAATCGGTCCACGCCCCATCGCTGGCGACACGGGAGGGCATGATGACGGCAACCAGGGTTTGGAACAGGCCCTTGTGGTGGTCCGCCAAGGCGTTCAATCCCTGAATCACGGCTTGGGGTGAATCCGGTTGAGATTCCGGGGCGTAGGACCAATCCGCCGCACCTCCGGTAGCCTCGATGGCTGCCCGGGTCGCTTCGTAGTGCGCGGCCAGGGAGTTTTTCAGCGTTTCGGCATAGCTGACCGAATTTTCAAATGGTTGATCGAAGACAATAAAGGTCTCGTTGCTGACATAGGGCTTTTCACTGAGCCGCTCCTCTTGCTGAACCTTGAAAAACACATCCGCAAGGCGCAGGGCATTCTCTTTGAACTGCCACAACAACATGCGGCTGTCGTCCCGGGCCATAAAATTCTGCCAGTGGTACTGCAGCGCCACCAGACTTTGCTCGACTGGATTGAGCTTCATTGCCCCCTAACTCCCTCGTTTACTGCTTGTCCCTGATCGTCGTCTGTGCGGTGTCGCGGCCGCTCAGCTATTGAGTTTGAGTTTGTTCTTTCCCAGTAGCGTTACGTCACTCCCCGAGAGCACCACAGTACCATCATTTTTCAGTGCTTTTTTACAAGCCTCGCCACCCGCCGCCAGGAAGACACCCTCTTCGTTGACCTCGAGGCTGTTGTCTTTTACCTGCAGGGTGATGCTGTCGGAGGCCATCCGCAGCTTACTGCCTCCTTCACCGACTTGCAGGGTGATGGTGCCGTCGGTTTTTTGCAGAGTGAGCAAACAGGGGCCTATCTGCAGGGTGACATGGTCGTTTTTCGCAAGTTTCAGACTGCTGTTTTCATCTTTGATCTGTAAGTCGATACTGTTTTTTGCGTTCAGCGCATAGGCGTCGCCCACCGTGACGTTGTATTGATTGCCAACGATCACCTCCTTGGCCAGTCCGACCTCCTCGCCCTGCCCCAACACCACCGAGGTGTTCATCGCACCGCCGACGCTGATCTGATAGGCGGCCCCGATGCCGAGGGATTTCGCCAGAGTGATGTTCTCCGTCTTGGCCTGGCCCACCGTCTCGGTTTGATTGCCCCCCACGCTGAGGCTCTGG
>JBNKJP010000038.1:0-2243 GCA_050291245.1 Candidatus Thiodiazotropha sp.
GCCGTTGAGCAGGGCGTCGGCGTGCTCGATCAGCGCCTCGGGCTGCTGCCCGGACGTGCCATTATCCTCGCTGACATCGTCACCGCCCGTCGTATCGCCGCCTTCAGCCTCGCGGTCGTCAGTTTCACAGCCCGTCAACAACAACGCCAGCGCCAGCAGCGACGCCAGGATCCAGGCAGGTTTTTTTCCGATAACCATCTGTTACCTCGTTACTTCATTTCACTTATTTGCAAACAGCGGACACGTGCTTGGGGCACGAATCGGCAGCGCCGGCAGATCCGGCTCACACAGCGGAAGAAAAAACATGGGAAGGAAAGCGCTTAAAAAACAGGCCAGTTATCGAAGCGAAGCCTCAAGGGAACCGCCATCGTCCAATGAACCTGAACGCAGATCGGGACATGCACATGCAAGCAATACAACTTCATCGCTTATACACCCAGTGGATTGGGCGGCACCCACATGCGACTGCACAACGAGCACCGACTAACCTAACGCGTCAAAACGATACATCAGTCCGCCACGACACGCCTCACCCGAACGGGTGATGCGCATCGAAGGAGTTTGGCCGCCTGCGCGGTTTGCCATGCCCCGCAGCCCGTTGTAGCATCGCTGCACGGTCTCGGAGCCTACGGACACAGGCTTCGACCCTCAGGGTCCGGTTCGCTCAATGTCGATGACGACTAGATTGAACACCCCATGAACGGCTTTTCTTAATCCATATCCTGGTTTTTCGAAGACAAGGAGATATAAGACCTTCGAAAAAATGGGGAATTTCTATAGCTGTATCACGGATTCCACCCATGTCAGCCGCCAAGCACTTGAATGTTTCGCATGACCAGGTACTCGACCTGATCGCTCATATCTACGATGCCGGACTGGACCCCGGACGCTGGCCCCATGCACTGCAGCTTCTGGCCTCGCTGTTCCAGGCGCAACAGTCGACCTTGAGAGTGATCGATCCTGGCAACAAGGAGATAAGCCGGTTTTTCTACCATAACCGAGACCCCTACTGGCTCTCAGCGCACAATGCCTATTTCAGCAAAATCGACCCCTGGTTGAAGCTGCTTCATGAACGCAACGACACGCTCATCGAGTGTACGCATCATGTGATCTCCGACCGGACATACCGGCGCATGGAGTACTATCGCGACTATATCGAACCGATCGATGCCCACTACGGAGTGGGCGGACTGATTGGTCTTGGCTCCACGTTCAAAACCTACTTCTCACTGAAACGCGGCTTCAACAAGGGCGGCTTTACGCCCGCACACCTGGAACTTGTCAAAAAGCTGGTCCCGCATCTGAATAAATCGATCATCATCAACAGCAGAACCCGGCAACTAAAACTTGAGGCCGACACGCTGCGAAACTCGCTGAGCAACATCAACAGCGCCATCGTCGTGGTCAACAGACACGGAAACATCCTGTTCGCGAACCGTTCCGCGGAAACGCTGCTGCGAGGTTATCGGGGCGTCACTTTCAAGAAACAAGGCATCGAACTCTCGCTCCCCCTCGAAAACAAACGGCTGCAAAAAATCATCGCCACCGCCACGACCGGCGGATCGACCGGCATCGCCGCAGCGGCGGGCGGGATGAAATATCACCATCCGGGCAACGACAGCTGGCTCTCCATCCTGGTCAGCCCGCTGAATCCCGACAACGTCGACTTCGATCTCGACACGACCCGCTGCGCCCTGGTCTTTCTGTCCGATAACCATCGCGATGCGGAATTGAATCCGAACATCGTTTCCGAGATCTACACGCTTACCGAATCCGAGGCCAGGATCGCCATTCTGCTCTGCCGGGGACTGACCTTGAATGAGATTTCAGAGCAGCTTCAGATCACCCTCAACACAGTCAAAACCCATCTCAAATCGGTGTTTCAAAAGACCGACACACGGCGCCAGACGGAACTGGTGAACCTGATTAATACGGGCCCCGCCGGTATCAGGCATCCCAGGCAGGAGTGATTCTCGCGACGATCCGGTATCGCTCATATCAAGCCTCTGTGACCTGATTCAGAACAGTGCTGAACAGGCAGCCCGCACTTCGCCGCTGGCGATGCGGGGCAGCCAGAGATCGCGCAGGGCGTCGTTCTGCACGTTCTGCAGATACCATCCGCAGGTGTCCTGGCACCAGGTGGCGAAGCCGGTGGAGAGGCACTCGTGGGAGACCACCGACATGGCCTGGATGGCGGCGCCCATGTCGGTCTCGCCGTCGGGCCGGGCCGCCGCCAGGTGGTG
>JBNKJP010000039.1:0-6820 GCA_050291245.1 Candidatus Thiodiazotropha sp.
CCCTTCGGGCGCGGCGCTAAGGGGCTTTGCGCGTTGTTGCACTCCTTGGAAAGGGAGGGGCCATTCCCGGCGGAGTGCGCCTAGCGCCAAGCCCCTTAGCGTCACGCTGATAGGTTCACTTTATACGTTACACCACACTAGCAACGAGAATAACCCTATTAACCTGACAACCCCCAACCAAAGGACGATCGACATGCCCTATGTGAATATCAAGATCACCGACGAAGGCGTCACCCAGGAACAAAAACTCCAACTGATACAAGGCGTAACACAGCTACTGGTGGATGTGCTGGGCAAGAATCCCGCCACCACCTTCGTGGTCATCGACGAGGTCAACACCGATAACTGGGGCATCGGCTTCGAACAGGTCACGGAGATTCGTAAACGGGCCAACCAAGACTCGCGTTGACCCGCCACCCCCGTTCACACTGACTGACCGGCAGCCGGACCGGTCGGCCGGCTGCTGTATTTGCCTCACTCACTCGGTCATATCCCACACCCACCTACCTCACAATTCAGTAACCTACTGATAAACATATAATTATACACTGGCCCCATTATTGCTAACGGTGATCCGGTACAGACATCCATGCATCCGCACACCCCTGGGACAGCTCCTGGAATGCGCGGTCCGGAGTGCAATCACATGAAACTTATTAAACCCATCATCCCGCTTACGGGCCTTTGCTGCCTGCTATTTACCCTGCAGGCCGTGGCGGCCAGTGACCCGATCTGGCTTTCGGATCACGGACCGAAAGGCGACCGGGGTATGCGCAAAAGCCACGGCGGTCCGGTGGAGATTCGCCGGGGCACCTATTACAAACATCTCTGGGTGCGCCAGGGTGACTCCCCGCAACAGATACCCTATACCCAATCCTGGGAGGGCAGCCCCAGCCTGCAATTGCTCGATGCCCGGGGACAGCTCAACGCGATTCCGCTGCAGGTTCAGAAGGGCCAGGGGCTGGAAGCGGTCTTCCCCATGCCGGACGAGGGTTTCTACAATGCCTACCTGCAACAGGTACGGATCGAAGATGGCCAGCGCCTGGTGACTATCGCCAAGACAGAGGTCCTGAAGCATGCCTGCCGCGAAGGCCATGATCATGTCGAGGAAAAGATGCCCCCGCGACACAACCCGGCAATGCCATTGGAGATCGTTCGCGAGCGTAAGGCGAAGGAGGATTTCCACTCCCGAACAGGCTTTGGTGACGAGATCCGTTTCAGCATCCTTCACAAGGGCCAACCCCTGGCCGGCGCCAAGGTGACCCTCACCAGCGGCCAGGGTTGGAGTAAAACAGCCCTCAGCGACGACCAGGGCCATGCCGCATTCACCATGATCCGCGACTATTTTCCAGAGTGGACAGAGTTCGACAAGCGCCATGCCCAACCCTACATGGTGCAGGCGGTATATGACTCGACCGATGCGGGGGAGTGGGATGGAGCGGCCTACCACAGTACGCACTACCAAGCCAGTTTTATGGGTCAGTACTACCCCTCAGAGGCGGATTACGAGTCCTATGGCTATGGACTCTCCTACGGTCTGGGCGCCCTGCTTCTGACCGGGGGCGGCACCTATTTTTTCCGCCGCCGGCGCACTCGCCCCTACCGCGAGGTTCGTTTCGATGGGTAAAATCCGCAGCGCCGTTAACAACGTTAATCTGAAACGTTTCCGCTTCTGGCTGCAGATCGGCTTTTTCGCCCTGTTTGTCTACGGCGGTTACCTGGCCATCAATCTCGGCAACAGCCTGCCGACATTTTCCTGCGGCTTCAATCATGACGGCCGGGGCGGGGTCTGCTTCCTGATGCCGATGCAGCATCTACTGGCCACCCGCTGGTCGTCTCTTTTCGGCTATGCGGGCCTGGGTGTGCTGACCGCGTTTCTCACCTTCGCCCTCTGGTTCATTGTGCTTAACAAGGGCTGGTGCGGGTATGCCTGCCCCCTGGGTACGATTCAGGACTGGATCAGCTCATTACGCACCCGTCTGGGTATCCGCAGCGGCCGCTACACCAAACCCCAGTTCCGCAGTCTCAGCAGCATCAAATACGTGTTGCTGGCACTGACCCTGCTGATTCCCCTGGGCATCGGCGGCGGCTATCTGCCCCACAGCATCGGTACCCCCTTCTGCGACATCTGCCCGGGACGCATGATCCTGCCCCTGTTCACCGGAGACACCTCGCAACTGACCATCGACTTCTCCAGCAAGACCGCCATGATCATGACCGCGCTGGGCATGCTGATCACCGGTCTGTTCTTCACCGGTGCATTCATCAAGAAACGCTTTTTCTGTTTCTTCTGTCCCATGAGCGCCCTGCACTATCTGTTCTCGAAACCCGCGCTGCTCAACCTGCGCAAGGACGGGGACAAATGTACCCGCTGCGGCGACTGCTACCGGGTCTGCGACATGCAGATTCGGGAGATCGCGGACGATGTCGACAACCCCCGCATCATGAAAGACGACTGCATTCTCTGCTTCAAGTGTGTCGCGGCCTGTCCGGAAGAGGGGGCGCTCAAAGTCACCTTCGTCGGGCTTCCGGTCTTCGAAGCCACCGAAGCGGGATTCAACAAGCGTATGAACCAAGGTAAACCCAGTGAACAGCCCGAACAGCACCCATGAACCCGCCGCTTTCCAGCACAGCCGCCAGGCCCGCGAGGCGGAACAGACCCTGGACCACATCACCGACAAGTTCGATGACAACCCGAAGGCGATGGACTACTTCTACGATCTGTTCCGCCGGGTCTACTGCCGAGGTGAGTCCCTGCCCCGGGAAGGCACCCTGGTGGGCACCACCTGTATCCACGCCCCGGAGGAGTTAATCTACGCGGTGGGCGCCAGTCCGGTGCGTCTGTGCAACGGTTCCTATCATTTCGACCAGGCGGGCGGGGATCTCATGCCCGCCAAATCCTGCTCTCTGGTCAAGGCGACCCTGGGGGTGCTCAGCGCGGACGACGCCATCCCCGGGGGCGGGCGTCCCGAGCTGGTGGTCAATCCCACCACCTGCGACCAGAAAAAGAAGGCCAGCGCGATGGTGGCGGAGATGGGCTACAACGTCTATGACCTCGAACTGCCCCCCGGCAAGGAGAGCGAGGAGGCACGGCTCTACTGGCAACGCTCGGTGCGAAATTTCACCGTAAGCCTGAGCAAGCTCACCGGCAAGAAGCTGACCCGGCAACGCCTCAAGGCCGCGATGGCGAAGACCGCCCGGGCCCAGTTGGCCTTCCGCACTCTGCACAACCTGCGCAAAAACAGCCCGGCCCTATTCCTCGGCAAGGACGCGTTCCTGGTTACCAACGCCTACTTTTTCGACGACATCGACCGCTGGACCGAGGCGGTTGAGCGGCTCAACGAGGAGCTTCGAGAACGCGAGTCGAGGGGCTTCCAGGCCGCCCAGCGCAAGGCCCCACGCATCCTGTTCACCGGTTCGCCACCGATCTTCCCCAATCTGAAACTTCCCCTGCTGATCGAAGAGGCGGGGGGCGTGGTGGTGGCGGATGAAACCTGCTCAGCCAACCGCATGCTCTACGATATGAGCGCGGTGGACGAGTGGCGACTCCACGACATGGTGGACGCCCTGGCCGACCGCCATCTGAAACCCTGCACCTGCCCCATCTTCACCAATAACCTGGACCGGCGCCGGCGGCTGGTGGAACTGGCCGAGAGTTTCAACGCCGACGGGGTGGTCTACCAGGCCTTCGCCGGCTGCCAGGTCTACGAGATGGAGCAGCGCAGCGTGGCCAAGACCCTCAGTGACAACGGCATTCCGATGCTCTATGTGGAGACCGACTACAGCCCGGACGACATGGGCCAGCTCTCCACCCGCATCGAGGCCTTTCTGGAATCCATCAAAACAAGAAAGCGTAAACGACCATGAGCTATTTCGCAGGTATCGACATCGGTTCCACGGCCATCAAGGTGGCCCTGGTGGACGAAGCGGGCGCATTGGCGGGGGTGCACGTCACCGCCTCCGGCAGCCTGTTCCACAAAAACGCCAAGGAGGCCCTGGCGCGGCTGCTCGGTGAACATCAGATCCCGGCGGACCGGGTCCGCTATCTGATCGCCACCGGCTACGGACGCAAACTGTTCAAGGAGGCGGACGACTCCATCAGCGAGATCACCGCCAATGCCATCGGCGCCCATGAAGCGGGCAAGCAGTTCGGCGGGGTGCGCACCATCATCAACATCGGCGGCCAGGACTCCAAGGCGATCCAGATCGACCCGGAAGGGCACGTGGCCAACTTCGCCATGAACGACAAGTGCGCCGCCGGCACGGGCCGGTTTCTCGATGTGGCGGCCCGCAACCTGGAGATCGATCTGGAAGAGCTGGGCGACTACCACTTCAACGCGGAGTCCGCCCCACTCTCCATCAACAGCACCTGCACCGTGTTCGCCGAATCCGAGATCATCGGCCTGCTGGCCAACGGTCACGGCAAGGGGGAGATCGTCGCGGGCATTCACTACTCCATCGCTAAGCGTACGGTACGCCTGGCCAAGCGGGTCGGTATCGAAGACCGGATCTACTTCGACGGAGGACCGGCCCTCAACCGGGGTTTGGTCTCCGCCATCGAGGACGAACTGCAGCGGGAACTGGTGGTGCCGGAACATCCCCAGACCACCACCGCCTTCGGCGCGGCGATCCTGGCGCGCAGTGAGTACCTGGCGGAACAGGAAGAGGACGCCTGATGGATCCGGCGTCACTGCCGTCCATCATCCCGGTTGAACCCACCCTGATCACCCTGCCCATGGCCCTGGGGCTGGGTCTGGTATTCGGCCTGGGGGCCTGCACCCTCACCTGCCTGCCCTATCTGGCTCCGGTATTTCTCGCCCGGGAGGGCGGTATGCGTCAGTCCTGGCGCACCCTGCTGCCCTTCTCCCTGGGCCGCCTGAGTGTCTATGTGGGTTACGCGGGTCTTGCGGGGGGGCTGGGGCAGATCCTTGAAGAGGGTTTTGGAGCCGCCTGGATACGCCCGGTTATGGGCTGTGCGACCCTGCTCGTGGGTCTGGCGCTGTTGTTGCGGCGTCCCCGTTGCGCTTCATCCGGGCTACAAAGGGGCTCATCACCTTCCTCCAGTTGCCCGCCACCCCGCGTTACCATCGACCCAATCAGCGTCAGCGGTCGCGGCGCCCCGCTGCTACCCGGGGGGCTCTACCTCATGGGCGTAGCCATGGCGCTCGCCCCCTGCGGCCCGTTGTCCGCGGTACTGGTGTCCGCCGCAGCGGTGGGCGAGGCCGGACATGGCATGCTGCTGGGGCTCGGTTTCGGACTGGGCGCCATCGCCATACCCTCCCTTCTGTACGGGACCCTGTTCGCCCATCTGGGTAGCGGTCTGCGGGAACGTCTGCACAACTGGCGTCCGGGCATCGAACGGCTCAGTGCCGTATTGCTGATGTTTGTCGGAGTGGGTAACCTGCTGGCCTGAGTACAGAAAGCAAAGGCACTGCTCAACAGATCATCTAGCCGGTAGAGCGGAAATTCACTTTGCGAAAAGCCCCACAAGCTCACAAGAACTACAGCATGAAACAAGCCTACCAAAGTGACGGATATTATCTGATTCAAGGCGTTTTAAATGATGAAGCCGTATCCACCCTGAAACACGAGTTGTGCGTTTTTGAGCACATGCCCAATCACTATGGGGTAAGGGATTTGATGAATAGAGTGCCCTACATCAAAGCAATGGCATCCTCTTCTCCGTTAACTAATATTGCAAAAGAAATCCTCGGAAACGATGCACGCCCGGTAAGGTCCGTATTCTTTGACAAGACAGCCGATGCCAATTGGAATGTAGCCTGGCATCAGGACACCTCCATTGCATTAAATTCAAAACACGAGGTAACGGGCTTTGGCCCTTGGAGCGAAAAACAAGGCATAGTACACACAGAGCCCCCCTCTGAATATTTAGCCAACACCCTGACACTACGCATCCATCTGGACAGGTCAAGCCCAGCGACCGGAGCATTAAGGGTCATTCCAGGCACGCACAAAGCGGGAAGAATCAAGTCTAGCGAAATTCTGAAAATCGTAGCGCACTCAGATGTCGTAGAATGCAATGCCAATCCCGGCGATGTTTTACTCATGAATCCCCTGTTATTCCACTCTTCGAGAAAGGCCTCACAGCCCGATCATCGAAGAATTATTCATTTAGAATATTCGGCTATGGCGCTGCCACCCCCTCTGGAGTGGTTTGAATGTGCGCAACCTGCAACGGAAAGCGTCAAAACACACAAGCTTTAATCAGCAATTGAGCTTAATCAGACTCTCGCCAGTCACATCCACATCATTCCCGATGAGCAATGCCGTGCCCCCCTTTTTGTTCAACAGCATGCCACTTTTAACGTCACCTTCGCCCTCCGGCATACCCCCCACCAGAAAAACACCTTCTTCATTGATCACCACGCTGTTATCTTTTACCTGCAGACCAATGTTGTCCGCCGCCATCTGCAGCACACTGTCTCCCTCGCCAATTTGCAGTGCAATCACCCCATCCTCTTTTTGCAGGGTGAGTAAACACGGCTCTATCTGCAGGGTGATATTGTCATTTTTCGTGATATTCAGATAGGTGTTTTCGCCGTCGACTACCAGGGCGATGTTGTTGTCAGCGGTCAGAGTGTAGGCGTCACCCACCGAGACGTTGTATTGATTGCCAACGATCACCTCCTTGGCCAGTCCGACCTCCTCGCCCTGCCCTAACACCACCGAGGTGTTCATCGCACCGCCGACGCTGATCTGATAGGCGGCCCCGATGCCGAGGGATTTCGCCAGAGTGATGTTCTCCGTCTTGGCCTGGCCCACCGTCTCGGTTTGATTGCCCCCCACGCTGAGGCTCTGG
>JBNKJP010000040.1:0-50414 GCA_050291245.1 Candidatus Thiodiazotropha sp.
ACTTTTTATAGCCTTCAAACTCAGAACGAAATATACTTTGCAGTGTCGCTTCCATGCGAACTCCTTAAAAAACTAACTCTAAATGGCACGCCTCAAATGGATAGTGTACCGTGCTTTCTCTTCCTTCTATTTGTACAACATATATTCAAAGGCACATTGCCTTATAACCCGACTATCTACCCACTTCAACGTGCAGCCTTCCCGATAACCCGCAATATCTGTGGAATAGCAGGCCAGTCGCACCGGAAAAAACGTGCATGTTGCCTTATATCCACAAATCGAGGAAGGATAGGCAGAGATGTTTTAATCTCTCTACAAAACTATTATTTATACCAAAATACAGTGTCTTACCAGCCGTATTTTAATAAGAAACGAAATAGGCCGGAACTGATCATTGTGAAATTCGTGCAATGAGCCTTTTATCTGCATTGGGTTCGACGATTGACATGGGGGCGCGAATTAAAATACTATTTTGAGCACGGAGAAAAATTAGAGAAATTCCATGGATGATAGCAATGTAAAATCCCCCTTCCTTCAACAGGTTATCAATCAAATACGGGTGCGGCACTATAGTAGAAGGACTGAAGATACCTATCTGCACTGGATTAAACGCTTTATCTATTACCACAACAAGCGTCATCCAAAGGATATGAGGGAGTCTGAGGTTTCTCAATTTCTTACGCACTTGGCGGTTAACGGTAATGTATCTGCAAGTACGCAAAATGTCGCATTGAATGCTTTGGTGTTTATGTATCGGCATGTTCTTGAACGGCCTTTAGACGAACTGCAAGGGATTGTACGTGCTAAAAAACCGCAGAAATTACCTGTTGTGTTGAACAGGGAGGAGGTTGCCCGGATTCTCAATCATCTAAAAGGCCAGCATTGGCTAATTGCATGTTTGCAGTACGGCTCCGGTCTTAGGTTAATAGAGAGCGTCAGGCTGAGAGTTATGGATCTGGATTTTGATCATCGGGCGATCTATGTCCGAAGTGGTAAAGGGGGTAAAGATCGCGTGGTGACATTGGCAGATGAAGTCATTGTGCCCTTGCAACGCCATCTCGAAACGGTGCGCACTGTGCACGAAAGAGATTTGGCTGAGGGATTTGGATCGGTTTACCTGCCGTTTGCCTTGTCCAGGAAGTACCCCAACGCGGATCGGGAATGGAAATGGCAATATGTGTTCCCCGCTACACAACGCAGTGTCGATCCGAGATCGGGTGTTACCCGCCGGCATCACCTCGATGAAAGCTCGGTGCGAAAATCCGTTAAATGGGCGGTACGCGCAGCGGGTATCAATAAGAAGGCCAGTTGCCATACATTGCACTCATTCGCAACTCATCTGTTGGAACGGGGACAGGATATCCGCACGACACAGATCTACACCCATGTTCTGGGTCGGGGCGCCCGAGGGGTTATTAGCCCTTTGGAGTCCGTGTATTCTGGCGTGTGAATGCCTTGAAAGGTATCACTGCCTTCGGGTTTGGATCTATCTTACTATTACGGGACAAAGGATGGAGCCTTGGGTTGTTGCACCCTGTAAGCATTCTGGATTCCGGCATTCGCCGGAATGACGAAAACCTGGAACATTGCCTCAAGTTAAGCCACACACAATCCAAGCCCCCCTTGTCAGCATAGTTTATGGGTCAATCAAGCCCATCAAACATCAATCATTAATCCCACCGCCAGGATTCTTGACATCCTGTTGAGCTGCCAGGAAAGAGCGCAATAAAAACCACGACAAAACAGCCGCATAAGGAACTATCTCGGTTCCACCCAGTCTGCTTTGTGTCAACATATTTCAATTTTCACGGGCTGACACAGGGTGTTACACGATATTCATTTTCCTTTCAGGTTTCCCCCGCGATAATAG
Organism: Candidatus Thiodiazotropha sp.; assembly: GCA_050291245.1. GTDB lineage: Bacteria > Pseudomonadota > Gammaproteobacteria > Chromatiales > Chromatiaceae > Thiodiazotropha. The sequence goes on from JBNKJP010000040.1 coordinate 1,871, forward strand.
GGCCCGGCTTGTATTTACCCATGGTGTATTTTTTGTCGTTACCGCTTCACAAGGATCTTTCCCGCGCGCTACTCCTGATTCTGCTGGTCTCGCTGTTGTCGGGATGCAGTGCCGTGCCTACCCGGGAGACGCCTCCGGTTGCGGCTCCGGAGCGCTTCTCCCAGTCTGGGGGCGAGCGGGTGGTGCCGGAACGCTGGTGGCTGGATCTGGCCGATCCGAGCCTGGATCGTTTGATCGAACAGGCGCTGGCCCACAATTTTTCCCTCCGTGCCGCCTGGGCAAGGCTGCGCCAGGCGGAGGCCGTGGCCCGGCGCGAGGGTGCGGCCCGTCTGCCAACCCTGGATCTCAAGGGTAACCTGACCCGCTCGGATGGCAGTGATACCCAGGCCGATACCAGTCGTCAGCTGGGACTCTATGCGGGTTACGAGTTGGATCTGTGGGGCCGGGTGAAGGCCGGCGCGGACGCGGCGGCACTGGATGCCCAGGCTTCGCAGGCCGATCTGCGCACCGCCGCGCTGAGTCTGAGCGCGACCCTGGCGGATACCTGGTATCAGCTGGTGGAGCAGCGGGCGCAGATCGCTCTGGTCGGCCGACAGCTCGATATCAACCGCCAACTGCTTGAACTGATCGAGGGGCGTTTCCGCACCGGCCAGGTGTACGCCAGCGATGTCTACCGCCAGCGCCAGCTGCTGGCCCAGACCGAAGGGGAGATGGCCCAGGCGGAGACCCGCCTCAAGACCCTGGAACATCAGCTGCTGATCCTGCTGGGCTCGGCGCCGGGCAGCCGGACATTACCGGGGGATGCGGAACTGCCCGAGTTGCTGCCTTTGCCCGCAACCGGTCTGCCCTCCGAGCTGCTCGGTCGCCGACCCGATCTGCAGGCTGCTTTGTTGCGTCTGCAGGCCTCGGACGCTCGGGCCGCCGCCGCGGTGGCCAACCGCTATCCGCGACTCGATCTGAGCGCCGCGCTGATCACCCCCGGCGCCACAGGGGGCGTGTTCGATGGCTGGCTCGGCAACCTTGTGGCCCAGTTGACCGCCCCGCTGTTCGACGGGGGCCAGCGGCGTGCCGAGGTGGCGCGCACCGAGGCGGTGGTGCGGGAGTCTCTGAACGATTATGCCCAGACTCTGTTGGAGGCCCTGGGCGAGGTAGAGGACGCCCTGGTGGCGGAGGCCGGTCAGCGCCGCTATCTGGCGACCATTGATGCCCAGCTGGAGGCCCTTAAGACGGTGGCGACCCAGGAGGGGCAGCGCTATTTCCAGGGCGATGCTGACTATTTGTCGGTGCTGGATGCGATGCGTTCGCGCCAGTCTCTGGAGCGCCAGCAGGTGAGCGCCCGGCGGGAGCTGATCAGCGACCGCATCGCACTGGTCACGGCCCTGGCCGGCGGCTGGTCCATGAATTCCGAGGATGAACCCCAATGAGCAATACCCCCCAGTCTTCCACCCTGATGGGTTTTTTCCGGCGCGCGATCCCGCCGTTGGCGGTGGCGCTTGTGGCGGGCGTTGCGGTGACCTATTTAATGAACACCTCAAGCCATGCGAAGCGGGGGAAACCGACCCGTGAAGCACGTCTGGTCGAGGTGGTGACGATCCAGCCCGGCACCGTTCAACTCGCTCTGGAGGCCTGGGGTACGGTGGCCCCTGCGCGTCAGATCGATTTGCAGGCCCAGGTGGCGGGAGCGGTGCAGCAGATCAGCGAGAACCTGGAGCCCGGGGCCTATGTGGACCAAGGGGCTCAGCTGGTGCGGATCGAAGCGGCGGATTATGAGCTGGCGGTGCGTCAGCGCAAGGCCGATCTGGTGAAGACCCAGGCGGATCTGGCCCTGGAGGCGGGCAAGGGCGCGGTGGCGAAACAGGAGTTCGCCCTGCTCAAGCAGACTTCGAACCCCTCCAAGGCGCAGCGCAGTCTGATGCTGCGCGAGCCCCAGCAGGACACGGCCCGGGCGTCCGTGGCCGCGGCGGAGGCGGCCCTCGCGGCGGCGGAGCTGGATCTGCTGCGCACCCGGATTTCAGCTCCGTTCAATGCCTTGGTGATGGAACGCCAGGTGGTTCGGGGTGCCCGGGTGTCGGTGGGCGGTAATCTGGCGACCCTGGTCGGTACCGACAGCTTCTGGGTGGAGCTGGCGGTTCCGGCGGCGAGCCTGCGTTGGATCAATCTGCCGGGCCCGGACAGCAGCGGTTCGACGGTAAAGCTCTTTCAGGACAAGGTGTGGGGTGAAGGCAGCTACCGGGAAGGGCAGGTGATCCGCCTGCGGGGCGACTTGGACGAGAAGGGCCGCATGGCGCGATTGCTGGTGGCGGTGCCGGACCCTCTGGCTTTGCATGATCCCGGACAGGACAGGCTTTTGATCGGCGCCTTCGTGCGGGGTGAGATCGTCGGTCGCGAATTGCAGGATGTGCTGCCCCTGGAGCGGGCCTGGTTGCGGGATGGGGATGCCCTGTGGGTGATGGACACCGAGGGCAAACTGGCGATCCGTCAACCCGAGGTGATCTACCGTGGGGTTAATCAGGTCTACGCCCGCGGCGGTCTGCTGCCGGGGGACCGTATCGTCACCAGTGAATTGTCGGTGGCGGTGGAGGGGATGCCCCTGAGGCTGGCCGATGAGAAGCCGACTGATGAGAAACCTAGGGAAGGTTCTGGCAAAGGTAAGGATGCCGCGTCCGATTCTCGTCCCGAGCGCCGGGGGGCTTGAGCGTGAGCAGTCACTGGCAAAAGGGCCCCATCGCCTGGATGACCCGCAATTCGGTAACCGCCAATCTGTTCATGCTGGTGCTGATCTTCGGCGGTCTGTACACCACCACCAAGATCCAGCAAGAGGTGTTTCCCGCCTTCGACATGGACCGCATCACGGTGAGCATCGCCTATCCCGGCGCCACCCCGGAAGAGGTGGAGCAGGGGGTGGTGCTGGCGGTCGAGGAGGCGGTGCGCAGCCTGGAGGGGATCGACGAGATCAGCTCCACCGCCTCGGAAGGCAGTGCCAAGGTTGCTTTGGAACTGCTCGCCAGTGCGGATGCGCAGAAGCTCTACCAGGATGTTCAGCAGGCAGTGGCGCGCATCACCACTCTGCCCGAAGAGACCGAACGCCCCCGTATCTCCCTGGATGTGCACAAGCACGGAGTGGTGGAGATCCAGGTTTATGGGGACGTGGATGAACAGGCCCTCAACCGCGCCGCTCAGCGGGTGCGGGAAAGCCTGCTGCAACATCCCGGCATCACCCAGGTCGACCTGGAGGGGGCCCGGGATCAGGAGATCCATATCGAGATCCCCGAGGCGGTGTTGCGTGCCCACGATCTGACCCTGAACGAGGTGGCCCAGGCGGTCAAGGCAATGGCGGTGGACCGGGCCGGGGGCAGCGTCGATACCCGGGGTGGGGAGATTCTGCTGCGGGTCAATGAGCGGCGCCAGTGGGCGCGAGAGTTCGCCGCCCTGCCGGTGATCCATGGGGAGGGCGGTGTGCTGCTGCGGCTTGGGGATATCGCCCGGGTTTCGGAAGGATTCGCGGACAGTAACCGCATCGCCACCTTCGAGGGCAAGCGGGCGATCGGGGTCGAGGTCTCCCGGGTGGGGGAGGAGACGCCCCTGGGTGTCTCGGACGCGGTGAATCAGGTGTTGCCGGAGATCGTGGCCGGTCTGCCGCCACAGATTCAGGCGACCATCCTGCGGGACCGTTCGGAGATCTACCTGGAACGCCTGCGCCTGCTGTTGAAAAACGGTTTCATGGGGCTGCTGCTGGTGCTGGTGTTCCTCAGCCTGTTTCTCGAATTCAAGCTGGCGTTCTGGGTGACGGTGGGTATTCCCACCTCGTTTCTCGGCGGGTTGTTGTTTCTGCCGGGGATGGATGTCTCCGTCAACATGGTCTCCCTGTTCGCCTTTATCATCGCCCTGGGTATCGTGGTGGATGACGCGATTATCGCCGGTGAGAACATCTACGAGTACCGGCAGCGGGGCATGGGCTTTCTGGAGGCCTCGATCCGCGGCGCCCGGGATATCGCTATCCCCATCAGCTTCAGTATCCTGACCAACATCGTCGCCTTTCTTCCGATGCTGCTTATCCCGGGTCCCTTCGGCAAGATCTGGGCGGTGATTCCCCTGGTGGTGAGCAGTGTGTTCATCATCTCCTGGGTGGAGGCCCTGTTCATCCTGCCGGCCCATCTGGCCCATGTGCGGGACAAACGCAACAGCCGCTTGGGCGAGGTCCTGCATCAGCGTCAGCAGCGCTTCAGTCTCGCCTTTCGCCATTTTGTCGAGGATGTCTACGGGCCCTTCCTGGAGCGAGCAGTGCGGCACCGCTATCTCACGGTCACCTGCGCCCTGGCGATACTCGCGGTGGTGATGGCGATCCCGATGAGTGGGCGTATGGGTTTCATCCTCATGCCCAAGACGGAGTCGGACAGAGCGGACACCACCGTGACCCTGCCGGTGGGCACCCCCATTGAACGGGTCGAAGCGGTGCGGGATCGACTGCTCGCCGCCCTCGATAAAGTGGTGGCGGAGCAGGGGGGAGAACGGCTCAGCAAGGGGGCCTTCGCCAGCATCAACGATAATACTTTGCGGGTGAGTGTCTACCTGCAGCCCCCGGGTATCCGCCCGATCAGCACTGCCGAGTTGGTCAAGCTGTGGCGCAGGGCGGTCGGCACCATCCCGGGGACCGAATCGAGCCGCTATGAGTCGGACCGGGGCGGCCCCGGCAGCGGCGCCTCGATCAGCGTGGAGCTGAGTCACCGCAACAGCGACATGCTCGACCGGGCCAGCAGTGACCTGGCGCAGCGGCTGGAGCCGTTCGCCAACATCAAGGACATCGACGACGGCTACACCCCGGGTAAGAAACAGCTCGACTTTCGCCTTACCCAGACCGCCCGCAGCCTGGGCCTGACCAGTCACGAGATCGGTACCCAGATCCGCTCCGCTTTCTATGGCGCCGAGGCTTTGCGCCAGCAGCGGGGCAATGACGAGGTGAAGGTGCTGGTGCGTCTGCCGGAGCAGGAGCGCACCCGTCTCTTCGATCTGGAGCAGATGTTGATTCGCACCCCGGTCGGGGGCTATGTGCCCCTGGCTCAGGTGGCGGAGTTCAAGCCGGGGCGGGCCTTTACCCAGATCGAACGGCGCAACGGACGGCGGACCGTCACGGTAACCGCCAATGTGGAACCGATCAGCGAGACCGCGCGGGTATTGGGGGAGGTGAAAACCGAGCTATTGCCGGCCCTGCTCAAAGACTATCCCGGACTGAGTTACAGTTTCGAAGGCCGCCAGGCGAGTATGCGCGATGCGGTGGACAGTTTCATCATCAGTGTCAGTGGTGCGTTGATCGTGATCTATGCCCTGCTGGCGGTGCCGTTCCGCAGCTATATTCAGCCGATGATCGTCATGAGCGCGATTCCCTTCGGCGCGGTGGGGGCGATCCTCGGGCATCTGCTGATGGGCTACAACCTGAGCATGATCAGTGTGATGGGCATGATCGCCCTGGGTGGTGTGGTGGTCAACGACGCCCTGGTGATGATCGACTATGCCAACAACCGCCGCCGGGAGGGACTGTCGGCCTTCGAGGCCATGGTCGCAGCCGGGGTGCGTCGCTTTCGGCCGATCCTGCTGACCACGGTGACCACCTTCGGCGGCCTCGCACCGATGATCTTCGAGACCTCCCGGCAGGCTCGTTTCATGATTCCCATGGCCATCTCACTGGGTTACGGAATCCTCTTCGCCACCGCCATCACCCTGGTACTGGTGCCGAGCCTGTATGTGATTATGGATGACATCGCCCGGCGGCGGGGGCGGGAAGCTGAGGAGCCGGTGGCGGATATGCCCACGCCAGTTTCACACTGAACCCTAATCGCCAAATGCCTTAAAGGTGGAGACAGGGCCACTAGGTTAATAACTCAAGTTTCGGAGTTCAGAACTGATTTAATCCGAGTTAACGATCCTGCCATAGGTTTTCGTCATTCCGGTGTATGTCGGAATCCAGGAATAGCGCGCCATCAGGCATTCTGGATCCCGGCATCCGCCGGGATGACAAACGGTGGTTTTTTGACTTAAAGATTAAGCGCCATTCGGCGCGACGCACGCAGCATTACTGTATGCTCAGACCGGTTGGCGCCAATGGGTGCGCCATGACATCCACATGGCATGCCAGGGCACCGATGTCGCCGCCGTCCGAGGCGGCGCCACACACCGGTGAGCCGGCTGTGGGCCGGAAGTCGCCCTGGGCCGGATTGACGAGCTGCGGGTCGTCGAGAATCGAGTGCGTATCCTTGCCATGCAGGCTCTGCCAGTCTGAAAAGGATAAATTGCTTGGGTTGTAGCCGAAAACCCAGGCATAGGCGGTGTCGATCAGATTGTAGTCAAAACTCCCCTCATTGCTGAGCAACTTGTTTCCGGCGCCCGGTTGGGACTCGTAAGCATAGGAGGAGAGGTCCACAAAGAGGTTGTCCCGGGTGATGAAGTTGAGGCTGCGTGCTTCTGACAGGACCCAACGAAAGGTGACGCCGGTGCGGTAGAAGGTGTTGTGGTGCACTTCCACATTGGCAATGTAACCGGGCTGCCAGCCGACAACCAGCCTGTCCTCGAAAATGTTGCGGCTCACCTCCGCGCCGTCCTCGGTTATTTGGCTCATCAGCACCAGGCCGGAAGGGGGGGCTGTATCAAAATAGTGGTTATCGTGAAAATGATTGCCCCGGTAGGTGTTTCGATAGCCGTCGTCCTTGTCACTCAGTCCGTTACCGTCAATATTGTAGGCCTCATTGTCTTCGTATAGTGAGTAGGCGACGTTGTACCAGACGCAAGAGCCCCCATGAAACTGCCCGCTGTCGTCCCCGTTGATGCCCGAACCCCGGTCGAACAGGTCGTGAAATACATTCTCCTGGAAGATATTGTATTGGTACTCTTTCTGGTCCGGTTTGTCCGCGTCGATGTTCCAGAAGAAAATGAACGAGGGATTCTCTCCTACGTCGTAAGGATCGTACAGGTGATGCATGTGGTTGCGACGGAACACCAGCCGGGAGAAACCGTTACCATCCACCTGAAACGCCTTGAATCTGATATTGCGGATTTCGAAGCCATCCACATAGGTTTTCGAATCGTGGATGTAGGGACCGTTTTGCAGGTCGAAATCGGCTACCACGGCTTCGCCCGGGTAGGCGGCGAGCTTGTTGATTCTGCCCGCCTGGAACTGCCAGGCCTCGGTATAGGTACCGCCCCGTACATAGAGGAAGTCGCTGGTGCTGCCGCTGGCCAGAGCCTTGTTGATGGTCGCCCACGGCTGGGTGATGGAGCCGGTGCCAGTGACATCGTCCCCCCCTGCCGCGACGAAGTAGAAACCCGCTTGAGTCACGCTCAGGGAGAAGCTCTGAGTTACCCGCTGACCCAGCGAATCCTTCACCTGCAGGGTGATGTCGAAGGATTGGCCCTCCAGGCTGGCGTCCGGTATCCAGGTGAGCGTACCGTTGGAAGAGATCTGCATGCCGGCCGGTCCATTGTCGAGGGAAAACCGGTACGGATCACTGCCCCCGATGACACCGAGGCGAATATTGTATTCGATCCCCGGATACGCCTTGGTCAAGGGCCAGCTGATGATGAGCGGGGTCGGATTGATCGGTGATGCTTGCGTCGGCGTAACGCAGTAGAAGGCTCCCAGTAGGGAAAGCAGCAGGATCAGACGCATACAAAAACTCAGAGTTAACTTGTAAACAGGCACCAAAGAGTGACAAAACCACTCAGGTTTGAGCGCTGTATTTTAACTATATTAGTATAGTGTTTAATTATTTGTACCCGATAACCGTTTGTCCCTTAGAGATGACCGCTCACTCTTTTGATATCAGGTTATTTGACAAATATCCGGCGCGAAGGTCCGGGATCTCCCAGTTGTGATTTCCATGGCCATCTCGCTGGGTTACGGCATCCTCTTTGCCACCGCCATCACACTGAGTCTCAATCGCCCAAGGATTTAAAGTGGAGACGCAGGCCGCCGGGAAGTGGTATAGATATTAACCGCCACCCTTTGATACGTTGCTGCAGGCAGGCAAGTTTAGGCTGAGCCTGCCTGTCAGGGGGGCGGGTTAATCGTTCAGATAGCCAGTCCTGGGGTATGATTCTTGTGGCGCTTACTTAAGCTAAAAAGTCATCGTCATCCCGGCGTATGCCGGGATCCAGAAGGTTGCAAGGTGCGATGTCCCTGGATGCCATCCTTAGGTCCGTAGACGGTGCACCCCTGTACCACTTCTCCGGCACACGCCGGAATGACGAAAACCGAGAGTAGCGTCTTAAGTAAGTGCCATTCGGGTATGACCCTGTGCCGACCATTCATCGGAACTTTGCGGGATGCTGACCATGAAGATCGAATCGTTGCGCTATCCTCTGTTTCTTATCCTGACGCTGTTTGCCTTGCGACTCGGTGCCGCCGGACCGATTCAGTCTCACGAGATACCTGAGCCGCTGCGGCCCTGGCAGGCCTGGGTCAGTTGGCCTCATCAGGATTTGAACTGCCCGTTTCTCAATACCGGTTCGAGCCGGCACTGCGTCTGGTCCGATCAGTTGAGTCTTGACCTCAATCCGGCTTCGGGGCATTTCGTCTATCAGGTCAGTGCGTTTGCCGAGAGTCTGGTGCCTTTGCCCGGAAACCGCGATCACTGACCCGAAGACCTGCAGTTGGATGGTTCCCCGGCGACGCTGCTCGACCATCAGGAGGAGCCCGCTGTGCGCCTCGCCCCGGGGGATCATACCCTGAGTGGGGATTTCCGCTGGGACCGGTTGCCCGATACCCTGGCGGTTCCGCCGCAGATCGGAATCGTACAACTGCGTCTGAACGGCAAAGCCGTGACCCATCCGGTGCTCAGGCAGGGTAATTTGTGGCTCAAGACCCAGGGCGACGAGAGTGCCCGGCGGCAACCCGAGGACAGCGTCAGTCTGCGACTGTTCCGCTTGCTCGATGATGGCCATCCGTTCACCGATGAGGCCCTGATGGATGTCCGGATCTCCGGTGCGCAGCGGGAGCTGGTTCTGGGTAAACCCCTGCTTGAGGGGTTCATTCCAACCCGAATCGAGTCTGCGCTCCCCGCCAGACTCGAACCCAATGGGGATCTGCGTATCCAGGCCCGGCCCGGTAGCTGGCAGGTGAAGGTCTTCTCACGGCATGTGGCACCGGTGGCGCAACTGGGGCGGGTGGTTCAGGGGGCGCCCTGGCCCGGCGAAGAGATCTGGGCGTTTCGCGCCGAACACCGGCTCAGGGTGGTCGAGGTGAGCGGTCCTGCCCAGATCGATCCGCGTCAGGTTGATCTGCCGGATGCCTGGTCGAGTCTGCCGGCCTATTTGATGCAGCCGGAGGATCTGTTCAGCATCAAAGAGGTGCGCCGGGCCAACGCCCAGGCCGATGCCGACCGGTTGAGTCTCGAGCGGAACATCTGGCTCGATTTCGATGCCCGGGGATATACCTTGCAGGATCACATGACCGGCAGCCTGAACAGCCGCTGGAGACTCTCCGTCGACCCGGCTCTGCAGTTGGGACGGGTTACCCTGAATGGGGTTCCCCAGTTGATTACCCATCTGCCCGGATCGGAGCTGGCCGGAGTGGAGGTGCGCCACGGTAACCTGGATCTGGTCGCGGATATCCGGGTGGGGCAGGCCGGGTTCGAACTGCCCGTCAGCGGTTGGGAGGCGGAGTTCCAGCAACTGCGCAGCATCCTGCATCTGCCTCCGGGATGGCGGCTGTTGGCGGTGGGCGGTGTGGATAACGTGCCCCAGTCCTGGGTCCAGCAGTGGACGCTCTATGATCTGTTTCTGGTGCTCATCGCCACTCTGGCCGCGAGCCGCCTGTGGGGTTGGCCCTGGGCGATTCCGATCCTTATGGGTTTGGTCCTGACCTGGCAGGAGCCTTTGGCGCCGCAATGGGTTTGGCTCTACCTGCTGGTGACCATCGCTCTGGGACGGGTGGCCCCTGCGGGCAGGCTGCAAAAGTGGGTGCGCGGACTGCGCCTGAGTGGTTATCTGGCCCTGATTCTGGTAGCGCTGCCTTTCCTTATCACGCAGGCGCGGCTCGGACTGCACCCTCAGTTGGAACGCTATGCCATGACACCGAGTTACGCCCTTCTAGAGCCGCAGGTTCTCAGTGAATCCGCGCCGGCTGCCGCGCCGCCGAGCCCGCTTTCAGCCCGGCGTCTGGCCAAACCGGAGAGCGATTCGATGAGCGTCGGCAAGTTGCAGAGTCCGTCCTATCGGGTGCTTGATGAGGTGGATCCCAACGCGGTTGTTCAGACCGGTCCGGGACTGCCCGCTTGGGAGTGGAACCGGGTGGATTTGATCTGGAACGGGCCGGTTGCCGGCGGGCAGACCCTGCGCCTCTATGTGCTCAGTCCGTTGCTGACATCCAGCCTGCGCTTTATCGCCATCGGTTTGGTGCTGCTCATGGCCTGGCGTCTGCTCGACCGGGACAAGCATCCGGGGCTGCGCCTGCCCAGGTTCGATCAGCTGATGGTGGCGATACTGGCCCTGCCTCTGTTGTCCGCTGTTTCCGGTAAATTGATGGCCGGAATGTCCGATCAGATGCTGCCCGATCAGGCACTGCTCAATGAGTTGGAGACGCGACTGACCCTGCCCCCGGAGTGTCTGCCGGAGTGCGCCGCTATCCAGACGATGAAACTTCAGATCGACCGTCGCGCCTACCGGGCGACGCTATGGGTTCATGCGGATGAGCCGGTGGGTATTCCCCTTCCGGTGGACGTCACCCGGAGCACGCCTTTGAGCGTGACGCTGAACAACAAGGCCCCAACGAAACTGGTGCGCCAGGATAACCAGTTATGGCTCCAGGTGCCCAAGGGTATTGTCCAGGTGCGGATCGCCGTCGGTCTGCCCCCCACGACCGAAGCAGAGATCCCCTTGCCCCTCAGGCCTCATCGGGTTGAGGTCGAGGCCGAAGGCTGGAGTGTCGAAGGGGTCGGTAAGAATCAGGTGCCCGGTGCGCAACTCAACCTGACGCGCCAGCAACGGGGGGAGGCGCCGGGGGAGGATGAGAACTTCTCGGCGAGCAATACCCTGCCGGCCTTCTTTCGAGTCGAGCGGGTGCTTCAATTGGGCAACAGCTGGTCGATGACCACCCGCGTCGTGCGCCAGACCCCAAGCGGGTCTCCGGTGACCCTTCACCTGCCGTTGATGGCGGGTGAGTCGGTCATCAGCGAAACGGTCCAGGTCAAGCAAGGGCAGATTGTGGTCGCTCTGCCCGCCCAGGAGAAGCGCGTGAGTTGGCGCTCGAATCTGGAGATCGGCGAACAACTCGAACTGATCGCCGCCGAAACCGATCAGTGGGTCGAGGAGTGGCGTGTCAACGTCGGGCCGATCTGGCATATCACGACCGAGGGCATTCCGCCGGTCCAGCGTCAGGCGGCGGGGGGGCGATGGGTACCGACCTGGCAACCCTGGCCGGGGGAACGGGTTGCCCTGACCGTGGTGCGTCCCGAAGCGGTGGAGGGCAGCAGCGTTACCATCGACCAAAGTCATGTTTCGATTCAGCCGGGGCAACGGGTGACTCAGGGTGAGTTGAGCCTGAGCCTGCGGGCGAGCCGGGGGGGCAAACACGATATTCGTCTGCCGGAGGATGCCCAGATCCAGTCGGTGGAAATCAACGGTAACCGGGTGACGATTCGCCCGGAACAGGGCAAGCTCTCACTGCCGGTGGTTCCGGGAACCCAGAATTTTACCCTCGTCTGGCGCCAGCCGACGGGCACCGCCATGCGCTGGAAGAGCCCGGCACTCTCCCTGGGGGCCGACAGTGTCAACGCCAACATTAGGGTCGCGTTGCCCGAGGACCGCTGGTCGTTGTGGGTGGACGGTCCGCGCATGGGACCGGCGATTCTGTTCTGGAGTCTGTTGTTCGTGGTAGGGCTGGCCGCGATCATACTGGGGCGCGCCACCTCGTCGTTCCTGCCGCTTTCAACCCTGTCCTGGTTCCTGCTCGGTATCGGCTTGACCCAGGTTTCCATACTTTCGGGAATCGCTGTGATCGCCTGGTTTCTGCTTTTGCACTACCGCACAAAGCTCGATGCGGCCATCCATCCGAAAAGGTTCAATCTCGTTCAGGTTGGGGGGGTGATATTGACCCTGATCTTTATCGGCATCCTGATCTGGTCCGTGCAGCAAGGGCTGCTGGGCTATCCGTCCATGCAGATCGAAGGCAATGGGTCGTTTGCTTATGAACTCAACTGGTACCAGGATCGGGTGGCGGAAACCTATCCCCAGGTCAGTGTCATTTCGGTTCCGTTACTCGTCTATCGCGGACTGATGCTGGTCTGGGCGTTGTGGTTGGCGTTCTCCCTGCTGGCCTGGTTGAAGTGGGGCTGGGCGGCTTTTTCCAAAGGCGGCGTCTACTGGAAAGCGATCAAGATCGAACTCGGCGGACGGAAAGCGCGACGTTCTTCCAAGGCAGAGACTGTCCCGGTTGAAAACAAAAACAAATAGTCCGCGTATCGTGAAGCGATCATTGCGTTTCCGCCCAGCCAATGCGGGACTCTTTCAGGGCGTCCGGTGCTGTTGTTCCCACGCTCTGCGTGGGAATGTCTACTAAGCCTGTTGTGACAATCAGCCTTGCTGAGTGATCCGTACCCCGGTCTGCATTCCCACGCAGAGCGTGGGAACGAGCTGAACCACCGTCATCCCGGCGAATGCCGGGATCCGGAATGCCTGAAAGCGCGGTATGCTTGGATGCCATCCTTCGGTCCGTAAACGGTGCATCCCTGCACCACTTCTCCGGCATTCGCCGGAATGACGATAATCCAGGACATCGCCTTAAATTGAGTACCATTCGGTCGAGAAGGCGTCTGCAACACCTTGCCCGTCGCTCGCAGGCCAAGCGAAAGGCGGATCGTCATCAGTTTGAACAGACCCTGGAGCGGATAGCACTGGGTAAGGTGGTTATTGAATAGCGTTTATTCATTTCGGCAACCTTGTCCGTGGTTTGATCTATGCCGAACGGGTGAATCCCTAGACAAATAAAAAGTCGTGCTTTGTCTATACTCTTTCGAGTTGTAAAAGAAGGAAGAGGGACGGATACCATGAAAGCACAAGGTAAGGCCCGAGTCCGGGCATCGTTTTCTGTCATCGCACTGCTCATTCTACTGCTGACCTGGGTGGGGGCCGGGGCCTTCGCCGCCAGCCCCGCCGATGACTATCTGAGCGCCAGCGGCAGTACGCTCTACGACAGTGCGGGCAATCCGGTCAGGTTAACCGGTATCGCCTGGTTCGGCTTCGAGACCGAGAGTCAGGTTTTCCACGGCCTGTGGAACGTGAAGATGGAGGATGTGCTCGACCAGACCGCCGATCTGGGTTTCAACCTCCTGCGCATCCCCCTGAGCGTGCAACTGGTCAATCAGTGGCGCAACGGCAGCGGCGGGACCCCCGCCAGTGTCAACTACTCCGCCAACCCGGCCCTCGAGGGCTTGAGCAGCCTGCAGATCCTCGACGCCTCGATCGCCTATTGCAAGCAGATCGGGCTAAAGGTCATGCTCGATATGCACCGGGTGGTCAATACGCAGATGTTGAATACCTGGTATACAGACGGCTATCCGGCCAGCGACCTGGAAGCCGACTGGCAGTGGCTGGCGCAACGTTACGCCAACGACGATACCCTGATCGCCGTGGATCTCTTCAACGAACCCCACGGTTCGCCCGGCAGCGGTGAGATGGCGAAGTGGGACGCCTCCACCGATCCCAACAACTGGAAGGCCGAAGCCGAAAAGCTCGCCAATCTGGTCCTGGACGTGAATCCCCGTCTGTTGGTGGTCGTCGAGGGGGTCGAGGCTACGCCCAAGGCGGGCTATACCTATGCCGAGAGCGACAGTGCCCATTACGACTTCAACTGGTGGGGGGGCAATCTGCGCCGGGCCGGATCCTATCCGGTCACTTTGGGCAACCGCCAGAGCCAATTGGTCTACTCCCCCCACGACTACGGTCCCGGCGTCTATGCCCAGCCCTGGTTCCAGAGCGGTTTTACCAAGGAGACATTGACCGCCGACTGCTGGGATCCGAACTGGCTCTATATCGCCAAGCAGGGCCAGGCGCCGCTGCTGGTGGGCGAGTGGGGCGGCCGTATGGACGGCGCAGACAACGAGCGCTGGATGGGCGCCCTGGCGGAGACCATCAGCGAGCACGGGTTGAACCACACCTTCTGGTGCGTCAACCCCAACTCCGGCGATACCGGCGGTATCCTGCTGGACGATTGGCAGACCCTGGACGCCGCCAAATACAGCCTGGTCGAAGCCACCCTGTGGAAGGATGCGAACGGCCGCTTCATCGGGCTCGATCATGAGGTGAATCTGGGCTCGAACGGCACCCATGTGGGTGCCGGTACAATCCCGAACGATCCCGTGCCGGTGACCGGTGTGGCGGTTACTCCGGCCAGTCTTTCACTGGAAACTGGCGCCAGCGCCACCCTCAACGCAAGCGTTACCCCAAGCAATGCGACCAACCCGAGGGTGACCTGGGCATCGAGCGACAGCAGCCTGGCCACGGTCAATAGCGGCGGTGTGGTGAGCGGTCTGCAGGCAGGCAGCGTGACGGTAACCGCGACCACCGAGGATGGTGGTTTCAGCGCCGGCAGCGCGGTGACGATAACCCAGAGCGGCGGTGGGAGCGTGCCCACGCCCTGCGCTTCGCCCAGCCCGGCGACTCTGCCGCTGGTGATCGACGGCGCGGGGGAGTTCTGCCGTGTCACCTCGGGGGAGATCAGCAACGTCAACTCGTGGAACATGCAGCAAGTCGAGATCAACGGTGTCGACTACAGCAACACCTGGTCTAACCAGATGCCGGCCCGAATCGATGGCCTCTACTATATCTACTACAGGGGCGATTACCCCTGGTCGCATCTGGAAGTGAACGGCAGCGGCGGTGACACTCAGACGATTCCGGTCACCGGGGTGACACTCGCGCCCTCCAGCGCTGCCCTCCAGGTGGGGGGCACGATCACACTTAATGCCACCTTGTCGCCGAGCAACGCGACGAATCCGGGTGTTGTCTGGAGCTCTGCTAACAGCGGCATCGCCACGGTCAGCGCCAGTGGCGTGGTGAGCGGCGTATCGGTTGGTGACACCACCATCACGGTAACCACCCAGGATGGCGGCTTCACCGGGCACAGCGCTATCAGCGTCAGCAACCAGGCGGTGGACTACACTCTGACCCTGGCGGTCAGCGGCAACGGGACGATCTCCCCGTCGGCGGGTACCCATACCTACACCGCCGGTAGCACCCTCAGCATCACGGCCACGCCCGGTCCGGACGCGAGCTTCAGCGGCTGGAGCGGTGCCGCGACCGGTACCGCAAATCCTCTCAGCATCACCATGGATGGCAATAAGAGTCTGACCGCCAACTTCTCGGGGGGCGACAGCGGCCTGCCGGACAGCTGCCCGGGGACATGCAACGCGGCAACCCCGGTGGTCCCCACCCTGCTCAACGATGGCGGGCTGGGGAACGTGACCATGTACAGTACCTCACCCAGCAGCGGGGGCGCCTGTAACTATGGTGTAACCGCTGTGAACTACTACGCGGCGATCAACGTGAACCTGCTTCCGGGGGATGCGGCGGGGCAGTGGCAGGGGGGAGCGATCTGTGGCCAGTGCGCGGAGGTCACCGTATTGACCTCCCAGGGGCCGCGTAGCGTGGTGGTTCGCATCATGGATAAGTGCCCGGACGATCACTGCGGTATCGATCTCGGTGGCGCCGCGCCCGGGAGCGTAATGCTGGACGGCAGCGGACGTTATACGGGTGAGTGGCGCTTCGTCTCCTGTGACGGACACTCCGAGGTCTCCGACGGACCGCCGAGCCTGTTTGTGCTGCAGGGAAGCAACGCCTGGTGGTCCCGTGTCCATGTACGCAACGGACGCGGGGCCGTCAGCGCCATCGAATGGCGTGAGGTGGGTGGCACGGCAACGGGTTTTCTGCCCTTTGCCACGAATCCCGAGAACAGCTTCGAGGTGCCGACCGGGGAAGTGCTTCAGTCCGGTATGTCGTCGGTGTTGATCACGGTGCATTATGCCGATGGGTCAACAGCGACCGTGACGCTGACTCCGATGGATTTGTCGGTGGGATCCGCCACCTATCCTCTCGATGGCCCCTAACCTTGATCGACTTCAGGGATATCGCACCGTCCTGCCTTCTGGATCCCGGCATACGCCGGGATGACGGTGGTGTTTTTAGCTTAAAGAAAGTGCTATTCGGGGCGGCCCCTTGATAACTCGTGGATTTCGCCTGTATGACGCGCGCTATACCGGGATTTCCAGAAATTAAATTCTCCGGGGCTTTGGCCGACATTTCGATTAGACCTGTAAAGGTTGCGCGATACACTCCTTAATGGGGATAGGAGTATTTTTTTATCTACACGGAGGTATTCACACTGAAATAAGTGTTCTCCGGTGTAGCCCTTGCTCCAAATTGTCGGTTCAATGTTGTGGGTACTATTCCTTTCCGGTTGGTGTGCGGTGGGGTATGCCTGGGATAGGCTTGACTCGGAGAGCGAGTCGGTCTTGCAACGGGTCCCGGACAGGGCTAACGGGCGCGCGGTCTATCAGGCGTGCTCGATCTGCCATATGCCGGAGGGCTGGGGCACGCCGAATGGGGCCTATCCCCAGATAGCGGGACAACACCGTAGCGTATTGATCAAACAGCTGACGGATATCCGCTCCGGAAACCGGGACAATCCCTCGATGTATCCCTTCACCCTGCCCGAGGAACTGGGGGGTACCCAGGCGATTGCCGATGTCGCGAGCTACATTGAAAACCTCGGGATGACCCGGGCAACCAGCAAAGGATCGGGTGATGATCTGTTGCGCGGCGAACGGTTGTATGTGGCGTACTGCCGGGAGTGCCACGGTGAGCGGGGCGAAGGGGATGCGGATCGGGTCTATCCGCGGATTCAGGGCCAGCACTACCCCTACCTGTTGCGACAGATGGCGTGGATTAAAACCGGCAAACGCAGGAATGCGAACCTCAGAATGGAGTCAGTGATCCGGTTACTCAACGAACAGGATTTGCAATCGGTGGCGGATTACATCTCACGTATGTTGCCCGACGAGGACAAGCGTTCGACCGGTGATTGGAGCAACCGGGACTATGAGCGCCAATAATTACGATCCTAATAGTCTGGATGAACCGGAACCCTTTGCTGAAGGGCGTTTTTCGGTACAGCGAGAGATGATCGTCAGCTTCCTATGGCTGTTTGTTCCGGTTTCCATTCTGTTGGCCGGTGTCTTCTTCGCCTTTTCCAGTCAAACGGAAAAGTATGAACTGCAGGCGACCCTGATTCGGGAAGAGACCGCGATGCGCAGCGCCAACGATCTGACTTCGTTGGTGTTCGTGCAGAGCCTGTCGGATCTGTTCGTCCTGGCCGAGGGAGAGGTTCTCAAAGCCTACCTGCATGACAAGAGTCTGGAAAACTGGATTCACGTCGCCCGGGAGTTTTCCCTGTTTGCCCGGCGCAAACCCAAGTATCAGCAACTGCGTCTGATCAATCTGGAGGGTAAGGAGGAGATTCGGGTCAACAATCTGCTCGAGGGGCAGGAGATCGTGCCCCGCAGAGCGCTGCAGGACAAAAGTAGACGCTACTACTTTCAGGACTCGGTGAAGCTCAAGCAGGGGGAGATCTACATTTCGCCCCTGGATCTCAATGTGGAGAACGGCATGATCGAACAGCCGATCCGCCCGACCATCCGCTTCGCCACCCCGGTGGTGGACGGCTATGGAGTGAAACGGGGTGTAATGGTGATCAACTATACCCTAGACGATTACCTGGCGCGGATCGAGGAGATCTTCAAAGGTCAGCAAGGTCAGACGGTGATGCTCAACAGTGACGGCTACTGGCTGCTGGGAGTGCCCGTCGAGCAACGCTGGGGCTTCATGTACGGCCGAGACGACACCTTCGCCAAACGCTGGCCCAAGGTCTGGGCAGCGATGGCCTCGGCCGACAAGGGTTCCTTTATATCGGACGACGGGGTGTTTGTGTTTCACAAGACCTACCCGGTCAACCCTGACCGCCAGGGTGCCCTGGAAAATCTGGATTCGGTTGAATCCTCCGTACCACGGGAGTCCGATCGACGCTACTGGATTTTTCTTTCCCATATCTCCCGTGACGACATCAAGGAACTCACCTCCAAGCGTTTTCTGATCGCCTCTGTGACCTACCTGTTGCTGTTTGGCATCGCCGCGATCATCAGCCTTTTCTTCGCACGCAATTCGGTGCAGAAAAAACAGGCCTACCGCCGCCTGCAGCAGTTCGCCAACACCGACTCTCTGACAGGACTGGCCAATCGAAGGGAGTTCGAGGTCGTTGCGAGACGGGAATTCCGGCGGGCGCGGCGCTTCGAGCGTGAATTTTCCTTCATGATGCTTGATCTGGATCACTTCAAGCAGATTAATGATACCCATGGCCATGATGTCGGCGATGAGGTGTTGAAACATGTGGTCAACATCTGCCAGGAAGCGATACGCGGGCAAGATTTTGTGGCCCGTTTCGGGGGGGAGGAGTTCGTGTTTCTGTTACCCGAAACCACACTGGAGGGGGCCCATCAGCTGGGAGTGCGTATCTGTCAATGGGTCGGGACCCGGCCCTATGTTTTTGAGGATATCCGCATTTCGACGACCGTGAGTATCGGTGTGAGCAGCATTCTGGAGGACGACGAAGATGTGGTGGATCTGTTGCGGCGAGCGGACGATGCGCTCTACGAAGCCAAACGCAGGGGACGCAACTGTGTGGTGATATCCGATAGGAACAACAAAACCGCAATACCTGATTTGCAGGGAACCGATTGAAGCGGCGAAGACCCCCCTGCTATTTTAGTACGGATAATCACTTTCTTTCCCTCTTGCCCGAGCAGTGCATCACACTTTTCAGCGGGATAATTGCTTGAATATTACATATCTGCGAGTGTTGATGTATTGGATTGTGAAGTGTGCGATTCGGTTCGT
This sequence comes from Candidatus Thiodiazotropha sp., assembly GCA_050291245.1. GTDB lineage: Bacteria > Pseudomonadota > Gammaproteobacteria > Chromatiales > Chromatiaceae > Thiodiazotropha. The sequence goes on from JBNKJP010000040.1 coordinate 20,801, forward strand.
TGCCAGTTGGAAGAGGACATAAGGCGAAGTGATATGAAATTATTTTTCAGGGACTTAAAAGCAAACTATTCCATTGCGGTTTTTTTGTATCTCTTAACGGCTGGTTTTTCCACCGCTGTCGCAGCACCTACCTTTGGCAACCAATCGTCGACATTGAATATTGACTGGGATTTTGATTTTGTCGAAACATTTGATGGCCTGCAGGATTGGGTTCGCACCGAAGGCAGAATCGGCAATACGGATGATGTTAGCAAAATGCCAAAACTCCTGGATGGTTCGGATTCCGCCTGGGGGTACTACTCCATGTGGGGGGATAGCCGAATCCCACCGGATAATTGGATTGGCACCTTCGGTGATAATCGGGTGTGGAGAGGGAGCAAGTCTGTCGCCATCGATATAGGAGATACCGCCGCCGGTCCCAGCCGATTGGGATTTTTCATGGGCGACGGCTACGATGAGTTCTACCTGTTTTTTATGGTGAATATCCCCAAAAACGAATTTCCAACCTCCTGTGTTGGAGGGTCGTGCCAGGCGGGTGCCACGGGGGTGTATACGCCCGGTGAAAAATACGCCTGGTACTCATCCTGGAAATTCACCACATTCAATATCGACTGTCCCTCAGCGATGTGCCCGAATAGAAACACCTACAGTGATTATTGGAGTATTTTGTCCCACGTCAAACAATATAACTATGGAAACGCGCCGGGTATTACCATCCATGTTGAGGGTGATGATGGGGATCAAAATGACAAATGGGCCTCTGATGGGAACATGAATCTGGATGACTATCTGGGTGACTGGTTTGGGCTCGAATACCATGTCACGCAACATGCGACGACAACGGATTGGGATATCTGGGTCTATGACTCCGAAGGACACGCAACCAAGGTCATGGATAATAAAACCTGGCCGACACCAGCCGTCGCACAGGGAAGAAGTTGGAATCAGATATTTTTTGGCGGGAATAACAGCAATACCTATTCCTGGGGAGATACCATGCAGTCCGCCTACTATATTGATGATGTTATCGTCGATGATAAACGAATAGGCCCTAAGTATTTTTCCCTGATTGGCACAAGCAGCGTCGCGCCACCAGAACCTCCGATCCTGAGAGTCGAATGACTCCTTGAGTCTGATACATTTAGGTATTAAATCAAACAAAATACTTCAGTCGTCCCGGTATATGCCGGGATCCATAAGCGCGACAGTCTGCTGTGCCTGGTTTACTCACTGCGCAAGCAGGGTATCCATGGACGAAAAGTATTCAGCCAAAGACACACTTTTCAAAGTTTGAGAGGCAGTTCTATCTGACCACTCTATTGTGTCGTAGCGATTAATCCGTTCGAAATCCCAAGCAACATTCCGGATGTACATCCATTTGACGTATCGCCAGGCACCTTAATTGATTCTGGATCTACAGTAGGTGCAGGTGTGGTGAAGCGGTTACAGGTGTAGACTGGGTAGGTTGGATTCCTGCCTTTCAAATCGTTCAGATGTAATAATAGGTGAGAAATGCGCTACTTTACGATATTTCAGGTATTGGTATTGGTTTCGGTATTTCCACCAATAGCGCATGCTCTGTCTCTCGAAACCATGACTGGGTGGGAAGGCATATTTGCAGGAAAAGTCACACCTTACGAGATCAGGCTCAAAAGCAAGCAGAATCAATATCTACACTTGAGTTGGACGCTGAATCTTAAGGGACGGATTCTCTCCAGGGGTGAGCAGGATGTTCGATTTTTGGGCCATGACACAGTGTCACTCAATCTTCCGTTGCATCCGCCCCCTCTAAAGCCCGGGATAAAACTTGATGCTGATTTGTTTCTCGACTTGACAGGTGGAGAACAATCGGATGAAAGGATCAGGCAGAAATTCAAGCTGAAGCTATATGGCCCTGATCCACTCTTGTCTGAGCTGCCGCGCTTGAAGAAGCTCAATATCCGACTCTATGACCCGAATGGCCATACAAGTGAGATCTTTGACAATCTTAAAATACCCTATACAGCCGTTTCAAAATCAGAACTGAGTGATTCGCATGTCAAAGGGCTGTTGGTTGTCGGAATCGGATTGACTTTTAAACGTCAAACAGGTCTGCTGGATTTATTGGTCAAGCAGGCAGAGAAGGGAGATAGGATTTTGATTCTTCAACCGGTTTCGGGTTCATTTCCACTCCCTGGGGCGACAGGCGAAAACGTGGGCCTGCCATCGAGTATCGCATTTTCCGACCAGAGGATATTCTCCAGGTTTGCAGACGGTTTGGCATGGAATTCCATTGCTTCAGTGAAAACATCCGGCTTGAGAATAGAGCCGCTGTATCAGGCAGTAATGGTGCAAGTCGTCGAATCTGCTCAAGATGGCTGGTCATGGGTCGATATCTTTTACAATCGCTCAGGTGGAAGGTTTATCGTCTCAATGTTTCCATTTGAGAAACATATCCGGAATGGGCCGGTTCCTCAGTTGATGTTTGCGCATCTTCTGGCCTATATCGCAGGTCAGCCAGTTAATGAATTTTCGAATAAATAAAGGATTAGCAAGATTATGAAGTTTTTAGGAGTCTGTATTGTCATATTCTCATTCCTAATGCCATCTGCGGAAGCTGCTTCGTCAGGTCAGGTTGATACCGTACATCCGCTTGCAATTTTTCATTTTGTTGAAAAAAGCGACCATTTGGCAGGTATGGGTGAAAAAGTCAGTGATATGATTTTTGCAAACCTGTCTGTCGAACCTGATATCGCCCTTGTCGACCGGAACGAGATGAATAAGATTCAAGATGAGTTGGTGCTCAACTTGTCAGGAATGGTGAATGCAGAGCAGGCGAATCAGATCGGAATGCTCACAGGGGCCAGGATAATCGTTACCGGTACCATCTTTGAGTTAGAGGATAGACTGATTCTGGTCGCAAAGATGATCAGTGTGGAGACGAGCCGGGTGTTAGGGGCGACAGTCAAGGGCAGTCGTCAGGATAGCATCGTTAACCTTACCGATGAGCTCTCAGCCAAGATTGTGGATACAATCAACAGTAATATCGGTTTATTGGTTGCAAAGCCGGTTGATAAGAAGGATCGCATATCAGTTCTGAAACAGAAACTATCATCGGTCGATAAACCGAGTTTGACGATTCGAATCAAAGAACATCATATAAACCGGGCAAGCGCTGATCCGGCTGCGGAAACCGAGATGATCTTATTCAGCACAGAATCTGGATTTGAGGTAATCGACTATCATTCGGATATGGCTAGAAGTGCGAAAGTCTTGATTACTGGCGAAGGCTTTTCAGAATTCGCAACCCGAAAAGGTGAGTTAGTGGGTGTCAAGGCGCGACTTGAAGTCAAGGCGATCGATCAAGCAACCAAGAGGATATTGGCTGTAGACAGGCAGGCCGTTATCGAGGTGGATTTAAGCGAAATCATTGCGAGCAAAAAAGCACTGCAAAGAGCCTCGGCAATGATTGCTGAGCGAATATTACCGAGAATTGCTGTGATGAATGCCAAGTAAAAAAATTGTGATTATTGATTGGCTCAGGAAGAGGAGAAATTTCGGAAAATCATCGTTTTCCCATTCGGTGGGATTTTATATTCTAATAAGTACCGTTATCGCGTTAGCGTTCCATATACGAGGCGTTGATATCGGGGAGAGAATCGAATCGGCCTTTGTTTACTACATTGGGCCTGTTTTTTCATCAAGCAAACCCCAACAATCGGTTGATACGCCAGTTGCTTCTAATGCCGTTGTGCAAGTGCCTGTTCAAGAGCCATTGTTGAGTAGTCCAAAATCAGAGCAGCTACAGAGTCAAGCACAAATAACCATGCCTCAAAGGCCGGTCCCGGCTATACCAAGAATCGCGCTCTATACATTGAGTTCTGCGCAATACGGTGAGAAAAAATCGAATGGTTCGGAGATGGCTGAATTAGTCAGCTCGATGTTGATGGCATCACTTGGAAAAAATGATCATTTCGAACTTCTTGATCGTACGATCGTTTCAGCGTTGTTTGATGAGAAATCTCTCATGTTGGCAAGTGATCGTGGCGGGAGTGAGCTAACAAAGCTGACGCTTTCTGACTATACCCTGGTTGGCTCACTATTCGCTACGGAAAGCGGGGACGTGTTTAGTCTGAAACTGGTGAGGAACAGTAGTGGCGAAGTGATGGATGCGTTCCCGTTTCACTTTACGCTGGAGACCCTCGAATCAGTTATCCAAGAGGCCGGGGTATTTGTGCAAAATGCTCTAAAGATTTCGCCGCAGGTGGAGGGCGCCGAAAGAAAGAAAATCATTGCATTCGGTCATTTTGTTAACATATCAACCGATGATGCACAAATCAATCAGGGACGGGATATAACCGAGCGTCTCATCGCTCGCTATGTTCGAGAAAAAGGATATAGCGTATTGTTGAGGACTCAAACCTTTCCATTATTGTTTGAAGAATATCTCAGACTTCTTCAATATACGGATGAAGATCAGCAGTCCCTCAGGCAGAACGCCAGATATCTGGTTTATGGAAACTATAGAATCGATCACAGTCAAGCTGGAAATCCTATTACACTCTATCTTTATCTGGATACGATCAAATATGGACGAGAGCTGAGGATAATTGATGGGGAAGATTGGGATGCCGTATTTAGAGGGGTTATCCGGGAAATCGAAAACTATCTGCCGGATTTTGGACGTCAGATTACGAAACAGAATAAAAATGAGTCAAGACAGTGTTTTCTTGACGCTCTGCGTGTTCGTGGTCTACTTCACTCGAAAAGAATTCTCGCGGGTATAGAGCCTCCTGATGTAAATGACTACAGGAGTTTTTCATCAAACTACAAAAAGGATAAGCTAGAACAAGCAAGGGCGTACATTGAGCAATCACTGGTATTGAATCCCTATAATCAACAATCAAAATTGGCTCTTGCCATGTTGTTGAAAGGTGATGGAGATCAAGTGACGGCCAATAAGTTGCTCAATGAGTCAGTACGAAGCCAGGATGAATCCATTGCATCCGCGGCCTACCAAATCCTTCTTAATCAAAAATACAAACATCCACCCTACTTCAGTGCTGAGGATTTACACTCGATCACGGGCGTCGAAAATGCTGATGGAATTGTCCAGGATCTTTTAAATAAGAAGTATATTAAACGAAGCGGAGAACACTTTGTGTTTAATAGTGGGTTTGTTTCTGATCAGGTATTCAATCAGCCATACCAGCAGACATTGACCGGTGTTGAGCACGAGATTGCTGTTCAGGTTTTTGAGAAACTGCGTGATTTGAACTATCGTCCTGGTGATCAGGTTAACTATCTCAAGCCACGTTCGTTTCATCCCCGAGACCTGAAAAAGAGAAGAGATTGGATTCAGCTTGTCCATAGTGACAGGCACAATACCGAGGCGGTCCTTCAATTGGATATGGCCCGCGCGACGAGTGGTCTCTATATCAATGACGCGACTGACTTGCCAACAGTCGAGTTTGGTGAAGAGATTGTAAAGGGTTCTTTGGAAAGGAGGGCATCAAATCTCAAAGTTACAGTGGATGCACTTTCATCAAGCGCTTTTCTCGACACAACCTACCTGAAAGCGAAGGTCTTGCTTGGTCATGCCTTATGCCGTCAGGAGATCGGGCGTTGTGGTGCTGGTAAAACCATCCTCAACTGGGTAGTCGATCATGCCGGTGGAGCGAACCTTCAGGGGAGAGGAGGCATCTATTTCAACGTGACCAAGGAGGTCGAAGAGCATGATCGATTGCTTTTTCTTGCGGCGGATATTGTCGATCGGGTTGCGGAAGCTGATCTGACAGAAATGTTCGAGTATACCTTGCAGAGAGAAGCTTATTTCGAAACGAAGCATGGTCGGAAGCTGGCTGAACTTCAGAAGAAGATTGGACGATCCGATTCAGATAATGAGATCGATCTCCTGGTGGATGCCTATGCGGATCAGATCGATTTGGAGTGCGCGCGCCTGAGTAAACAAAAGTTAGGTCTTCGCCGTCCGTTGGAATATACCAAAACCATAGATGCAATTGGAAGATTGGCTCAACAGAGTGAACGGGCCGCAGGAATGTTGAGGAAAAGGCTGGCGGAAACCCGTGCTCAATATCCTGATGTCTATCCTTATCTACTGATTCACTCATACGTACGCAATTCATTCATATTAGGTCTGCAGAGTGAAATGATCGAAAAAGTCGCTGCGGGAGACGTGGTTCCTTATCAGCCTGATGAGTTTATGAATCATGCCGCACACCTCTTCAACGTGCTTGTGGAGGAAGACATGTATGATCTGGCCAGGCGTTATATTGACTACTTTAGCGACTATTACACCCTTTCAGAGGACAATGCGATCGATTTCGCCTATATGTATTTTTTAGTGGGTGAGCAAGATGCCTCTAGCAGGTTGATGCGGGATTATGGGAAATCGACTTTTCGTGTCAATCATTTCACATATCCTGGCGTTGATGGATTTTATGAGACTCAGGGCTTCAATAAGAATGGCTGGTTAAAGTATTCAAACACTGAGAATACAAAGGTCTACATCAACTATGAACCATTGCGTCGCTATGTCAGATTTGGTGAACAACCGGTTAAGTGGACACTCTATACCGGAAGAAAGTCCCATCCTGGAAACAGAAATAGTCAAAACCCGGAATTGTTCGCTTTTGGTAATGGCGGCCGTTTTACCGGAGAGCGGGAGTGGCAAGACAAAGAGCCGGACGTTAATGGGTCAACCATCCTATCCGCGGACCGAGCCGGGATTGCCTCGGAGGCAGAGCGGGTCGATCTGCTTGAAGTTTCTCCGCTCAACAAAGATGAGCTGGATGGGAGAGAAATATCAGTGGAATTTCTATTCAATGAAGGTTATACCTTTTCGTCAGATCAACGATCCGCCATTAAGGGCTTTCCAACGAGATCAACGATCGGACCACTTCTGGACTCATATTTTCCTCAATCATTTGCCGCTAATCGAAAAGTCAGTGTGGTAAAGGAAGCGCTATTCAAAAAGGGCTATTTAAGCGTATCGGGTATACCGTTATTTCAACCTGGAAGAGCGCTTCTCAAACGCTTCGATAAAGATTTTCCTGAGTTTAATGATTTTGAGAAGCAGAGCCTGAATAAGGCGTTCAAGAAAGCCACTAAGGTCTTGGGGGCCGGCTATGTTGAGGTTTATCAGTTAGATGGGCTTGCCTGGTCTCATTCCGCTACCTTGGTACCTGAAGACGCCGTGGAAAATCGCCGTTTTGGGCTTGCTACGGCGATTGACAATGGGCGAGCACTGGTCTGTGACTACAAGGATGGTCTCTATAGCTACCTACGGAAAGAGAATGGCTGGGCGCTTGCTCAGCGCATCGGAGCCCGGTGTAAAGGGCTGGTAATGAACGGAGATTGGGCCGTTGTCGCATCGACAGAGAAGCTCTTTGTCTATCGCTATACCGATGGTGTGTGGAAACGAGTTCAGACACTGAGGCCAGACGATTATCAGCGCAGGAAAGGCAGAAGAGAAGGCTTTAGTTTCTTTGGATCCGCTTTAGCAATGAATGGGGACACGCTTCTGGCGGGTAATCCTTATGGTGGCGAGAGAGGTCGCGGGGAAGTCTACCTGTTTACTCTTCGCAATAACCAGTGGCAGCAGAGCCACCTGCTAGCTGGCGATAGTATCGGAGGTTATGGGGCATCCATCTCAATGCAGGGCAACTATCTAGCGATTGGTAACCCTTCATATAGGGGCGAAGACGAGCACTATTTAAACAGCGGTATGGTGCTGTTTTATGAGCGTAATAATTCGCAATGGCAATTGAATAAACTCCTTGTACCGGCAGGACGTAACAAGGGGGAGGCATTTGGCGAACACCTGTTCCTGAGTGGCGATCAGCCCAGACTGCTAGTACGATCGAATAAGAATCTTTACAATTTTAGGCAACTCCGAGCCAATTGATGGCTACCGTAGAGCGGCATGGATGGTGCCTCGTGGCGTCCCTTTGGGGGCGGATGTCCGTGATCAAACGATCCGTAGAGTGCTGAGAGCAGTACTGAGACTCAATTCAAACGCCTGTATCACTTGGGAGGAAAGTGAACCGCTGCTGCGAGTATTGGCGAATGCTGTTAAGCACCGCAGGGGGCAAGCTAGAAGAGATCAAGTTGGCTGACGCCTTGACCCGGTAGAAAACTGGGGTACCATGCTTGCATTGGATCCAAAATACGAAGAGAAGAAACTGGAGATTGTCGATTATGGATAACTATGCCAAACCGGCGCTAGCTGTTGAATACTGCTGCGTTACCGCAGACAGCTTTCGCTGAAAACAAATTCATATCTCCCCTTGAATATGTCGCATAAGACCTTTGAAACGGACATGATACTGTCTAGAGTTGAACAGGATCTTGACCGACCGATTCAACAGATTACTCTATCGCCAAACCTGGAGAGCAAATGGCGCTCCGATTTTGAAAATAAGCGGGTACAAGGCTTTTTTCTGTGGCACAGTTTCCTGGCTTTTGCCAACGTGTTGCTTTTGTTTATTGACTCGATTGCCGGTATTTTGCAACAAGGGCTGGTTGCGCGACTTGTCTTTGTTGTGCCCGCATATTTGCTATCACTGATTTTTCTGAAGCGCGGGCCCCGTGTCATACGTCTCCTCGCCAAGACCGCGCCATTTTTAGTCATGATAGCGGCGCTAATTACACTCGCCTCATTCGCAAGCGATGTGGAAGCCGGGCGCTACCAAATGGCACTGAGCTTCGCGTGTATTTTCGTCTCCACCCTCATTCCATACACATTCTATGAAAATACCCTGCTCATGATAGGTGGATTTGCGATCAATTTCGGCGGTTTGTATTTCTTGCTCGACGACGTGTCACTGCTGGCCGGACCACTATTCTTTCAATTCCTCACGGTTCTTGCCTGCATTATTATCGGATTCGAACGCGTCAGACAGAATCGCAATCGATTCCTGATGATTCTGCGTGATGACATCAAGACACAGCAGTTGACCGAACTGACCAATACGCTCATCGACCTTTCAGAAACAGATGAATTGACGGGACTTAAAAATCGCCGCCGTCTTTACTCGGCCATTCCGGAAATCCGCAAGCGTGCCAACAATGTTGAAGGCTGGCTGAACGTCATCATGATTGACGTGGATAATTTCAAAAGTTTCAATGATACCGCAGGACACTTGGCCGGAGATCAGTGCCTGAAAAAAATCGCATTCGCTCTGGCCCGCCGGACAGATGAGAGTCGTCAATTCATTGCGCGCTATGGCGGCGAAGAATTTATTGTTGTCGCGGTGACAAATAGTATTGAGGAAGGCGAAGCGCTCGCAGAAACATTAAGGCGCTCGGTTGAAGAGCTTGCCCTGCCGCATCCGGCCAGTCCTACAGGCGGCTCGGTTACAATTAGCGCTGGTATTGTACAAATCAAAGCTGACAATCCGGTTGGAAACAGAGAGCTTTTTGCCGTCGCTGATATGGCTCTTTACGACGCCAAGGAAAACGGTCGAAACCGCATTTGTAAGCGGGATGTGAGCGCGACGGAATCAAACGGTCAGTAGACTTGATGTAATATTGTTAATAGGGAGAGGGCAAAAGGTAAGACTTGACCCTTTTCTTCTCTTTCTTTTCTTTTTTCGATCTAGGGAAGCTCTGATTAACTGGTGACTCCCGCGCAGGTGGGATCGCCCCAGGCAACGTTTGTGCAATTCTTGCTATTCTTTAGTGAAATGATGAAAAAATATGTAAGATAATTAAATATGCTTGAGGTGATTTAACAGTTTATTTTACAGGCTCTCGTGCTATCTCCGGAATTATTCCATAATGAATAAGTTTTTGTATAGCGATATCACATCTTTATCTTTTTTAAGCCGATCACTTGCAAGCTCAAATAGATAGCTGCGGCTGCTTACTGCTTTTAACATCACCTCTTTAATATCTACGATATCAGAGCGTGCATAGTAAGCATAATCAATCACATCGGGATAATACTCTATTGCCTGCATGACAAAAGATTTGGAATGTAATAGGCTTTTGTCGATATCTGGCATTAGCGATGTATCTTTTTTTAAGCTAAACAATGCGAAGATCGTAGAAGATTATCGTTTCTGGAATCAGGTGAAGGAGCCGCGCCAGAAAGACATCCATGCCGGCCTGGATCATGGGTGGTAGGTCACTCATATAGATCTCGTGGTTACTCAGGTCAGGGTGATGGGTCACCACGGTCTCGTGTACCAAGCCCGTCTCTCCCCGCCATTCCGCGTCGGGTTGCGACAGCACGGGAATATAGTGGAAGTTGGGATTATCACTGGCCCAGCGTTCGGGCAGTTCCGGGAGATAGAGATCGACCCGGGAACGCGCCCCCCAGTAGAGATGCACGGGACGGTTCACGCCGATTTGAAAAGTACTCTTTTTAGAGTTTACTAGAAAGTACAACTCTTATGATCTTATCTGAATGAGTTGCTGGTTTTATGCCCTGTTCCTCTATGATAAAGTAGGCCCCATTCTCATAGGCTTTGAATACAATACGGCCGTTAAAATTCAACGGTTCGTAGAGATTATTTCCGCTATACAACGTAGATTGAAATTCTGGTAGCTCATAGTCAATCATTTCATGACCATTAATCACTAAGCCGGCTTTGCGGTCTCGTATTGCTGAAAAAACAAATCTACCATTGATGATTTTGATACTACCTATCGTGTCGTATTGACCGATTACATTCCCGTTCAGGTGGAAAGTAGTGCGGTTGTTATAGTTAGTGCTCCAGTAATAATCATCTCCAACTTGTAGAATATAAAATTGTTCACCATCTGGAAGATTGCTGTCGGGTAGAATAATGTGATTGCTTTGAAGTGTCTCATTTTTACGTAAACGATACTCTTTTCCCGCTATCTCAAGCATATTGTCGAATACTTTTGCAGGGTTATCTTGTCTATATAGGTTATCCAAGTAAGGATCAAAATGTTTATCTATGGCCCTTTGTATTTGATTGATGTTGCCATATTCTATTGCCTTATTATTAATTGCAAAATAGTATTTTGGTTTCATCACTCGATTTCTTTTTATAGTCGATATTGCACCATAGATTATTTTATCTCCTTTTGTATATATTTTGCTGTGAATGATGGAGTCATAACTTCTCCACTTCTTGCCGTCGACTACTACAAAATAATCGTCACCATCCATGCCGATCCAAGCCAGTCCTTGTGATGTTGATGTCAGCGAAGACACTTTATCAAAGGGGCCATATGTTTGATTCTGATGGATAACATAATATTTGCCGTTACTTACTGTAGTAAATGCAATTTCACCTCGGTGAATTGTGTACTCATGAGGATCTGCAATCTGATACTCTTCTCCTAGGAGATTGCCATCATAAAAGAAAAGGTTCTTATCTGAATCTTCACTATTTGTCTTAACAGAGAAAAATAACTTATCATCCAGAATGGCTGCATTGTTGATCTCGGTATAGGGGCCATACAGCTGTTTGTTATAGATAACATAGTCTTGATTATCTACAGTAATAATGCCTATTTCACCTTCGGTTTTTACTTCTATTGAATAGCCGTTTATTATGGATTTTGAACCAAGAATTAGTTCCCTTGCGTGATTAATATTGTTGCCAATGTATGCTATTTGATCACCAAATAGATAGGGCCCCTGTAGATTTTTACCAGTTGCTGTAACTATACCGTTAACAATTATGTGATAACTACATAAGATAGAGTTGACTGGCAGTATCGCCTGTCGAAATAGTTGCATTGTAAGTATAGAAAGTACTGAATTAGAGTTTTCAAATAGACACTCCTTTCTGGCTCGATAAGCAATGCCCCCATTGTAATTTACAATCGAAGAGATAGTTGCATAATTTTCATTTCTTTTATACCAGCCAACCTCTTTAAATAAATCATGAGCGGTACATGATAGTTGACTGAATACTAAAGTTGTAATCAATAGTACGAGGGCGTTTCGATTCATTAATATATTTTTCATTTAAGCCCCCTTTGTTTAATGTATTTCTCTAAAAATTCTATTGTAAAACAGGATCCAAAATGTTTATTATTTACGTCCAAAAAGCGACCTATGCCTCTCTCGTCGACACAAAAGTAACTGCTTTCAATAGATGATGGATCACTGCTCATCGCTATGCGCAAACCAGAAGTGATTCGACGAGTATCGTATCTCTTTACGCGTTCGGCATAATCTATGGTCGCTTTGTCACAATCGATTAACCATGAGCCACCCCTCAAGCTGTAGTTAGAAGTCAATTCCGCAACATTTCCGACAATATCATATAGACCAAAGTCATTTGGAGGAAACTGACCAACCACACCTGGATGATCAGGCGGTTCGGGTCCTTGGTTGGTATTGCAGTGGGACATGCTGGAGTTTGCAATATCACCCCAGGGAAAAACTGTCTCTCTTGCCGCATAAGCAGCATATAGCCATTCTAGATCAGTTGGTAATCGTACAGGCTTTTTAGTTGTGGATTTCAGCCATCTGATAAACTCTCTTGCATCAGTCATGGAAATTCCATACATTGCTTGATCCTTATCAGTTGCGGTATCTGAGTTCGGTGTTTTTTTACAATACCCGGAAAGGCTGCATTTCAACCATAGTCCAATAGTGACTTCTTTACTTGCGAGGTAAAAGGACTTTATTGGTTTAGGCTCACATTCAGATTCAGTGTATTGACAAAATTCACCAGCTGGTATCTTTACCATCTCAGGAAGTACATTAGGATCTATTTTAATGTTAGGAATCCTGGTCTTCAGTTCGTTACTATGTCTGATATTTTTTTCTCTCAGGTAAGGTATAGCGAATTCATCAAGCGCATTTGGCCATCTGTGAACTTGGGAGTCAGTTAAAGGTAAGAGTTCAATAGGAGGCTGTTTCTCAAACGACTGGGTTGTTTTTGTTATTCTTCCTTTTTGTTTTGTTTGGGGTAGGGCGGTAATAAAGTCTTCAGGATTATCCTTATTAAGATCTATATAATTAGATTCTGGATGTTTAGTTAGCTCAATGTATATCGTATTCCATTGTTCTTGCTCTATATTAATGCTATCTCGAAAATATAATAATTTATTTTCGTCGGTTACCTTGATTGCCTCAACAGTATGGATGCCTGGTGACAGATTGATTTCAAGAGCCTTTTCGTGTTCGCTGCTAAACACACCAACAAATTCACTGTTGACATATACTCTAGAAAGTTCTGGAGAGGAGATAATAAATAGCTTACTTGCTGCAACGCAGAAGGAAGGCAGAAATAATAAGAGACCAGCTAAAATGCTAAGTGATATAAATCTACAATGATCGTCCATTCACAACTCTAATCCACTAATCAAAGAATATTCAATGATACCTTAGCACATATAAGATCCTATTAAAATTGATCTTATTCTATGTTATTACCGATATTCCACATATCACATGATACAAGCTTATCAATACTGGTAACCGTACCAATCAAACGATGGTTGTTCAGTTAGTCTCTAATTCGCATGCATTCTACTGCTGGCGTCTGGTGGTAAGGAACGATATTGAATTTCTATTTGTCATCCACTGGCGCGTTATCTGAAAGCCGAAGCAATATGGACTTTCCTGGGCAGCCATATTGTTCAATGATGGCTAATATGGATTATGATATAGCACCATCTTGCTCAGAGCGGAAATCACTCTCTCGATACTACCCATGCTGCTCCTACATGTCTCTGTGACCTGGCCGGATGAGATGACGGTCAACTTTGAAACGATAACCAATGCAGCACCTTTTACCATTACAATAAGCGGATGTAGAGGAAGCTCTCCGGTCTTCCATATTTTTATAGGATCAGAAACGTATTTCAATGGTATCGCGAGGTCGAACCCATCCCCTATGCAACTCAAGACAGTTATCTGATAACTGATGATGATATCGATCATCAAATCTATGTCACAGCGAGTTTCGTCGATGGTATGGGCAATCAGGAAAGCATCCACTCTCTACCGGTCGGGACTACAGGTGCAATAGCCAACATCAACGACCCAGCAGCAGGTTACGCATAAACGGAGTTGAGACGCCACCTCCCAGCGATGGCGTACTCAATCTAGCGTCCGGCACTCACTTACTCTATTGGGCGGCGGATGATAGTCAAGGAAGGACCAGCAAAGCGATTCAAATTATCAGAATAGAACCGATCATCGAGTTTGGCGCAGACCAGCTCAGTTCCCCGGATGGCCCCCATCGGTTGTCCTCTGGAGTTGACCGTAACACCGGCCCGATTCCCGATATCCACCGCCTACTCCCTTACGGCTGTTAAATTGGCAGACGCAAACGAAGTGTTGTTACAAACAGGGACCTTTCGGATCGGGCAACCGCAACTGACAACCACAGCTATAACTGGGTGGAAGTAACACACGCCTGGCTGATCTCGACAATGAAGAAAGCAGTTTTACATTCGACCCATCGGATCCGCTCAATCGGGTGGAGGTAGAAGACGTTATTTGGGATCGTAGCTCGGACATTAGATGGTAACAACCCGTTGGGATTTACGCCGTTGTCAGTTCATATCTATGGGACAGACAATGCTGTCTGACTCCATTGATGAACACAACCACCTGATATAGCTTAGATATCAAGCAACAAAGATGAAACAGGGGGGAGGCATTTTGCGAGCACGTGTGCCTGGTAGAGCCCCGCCCGATCTGCTGGTTCGATCGAATGACAATCTCAACAGTTTTCAGCAGATCAGGACTTTATCGAAGCAGCTGCGGCGCCATACTCAAACGAGTCGGAGTAGAGCGCCTCACCGGACAGGCCATGGGCCAGGAAGGCCTCCTTGCCGGCCTGGATCATGGGCGGCGGGCCACTCATATAGACCTCGTAGTTACTCAGGTCCGGGTGATGGGCCACCACGGTATCGTGTACCCAGCCCGTCTCTCCCCGCCAATCCGCGTCGGGTTGCGAGAGTACGGGAATATAGCGGAAGTTGGGATTATCACTGGCCCAGCGTTCGGGCAGTTCCGGGAGATAGAGATCGACCCGGGAACGCACCCCCCAGTAGAGATGCATGGGGCGGTTCACGCCGATCTGAAAGGCATGCTCGATGATTCCCTTCAACGGGGCGAAACCGGTACCGCCCCCCATCAGAATGATCGGTTTGTCCGAATCCTCGCGCAGGTAATAACTGCCCAGGGGCGCCTCAATGCGCAGAATGGTCTTTTCCTGCATGCCGTTGAAGAGCAGATCGGTGAAGGTGCCGCCGTTAACATGGCGGATGTGCAACTCGATGAAAGCGTCATCGTGGGGGGCATTGGCGATGGAGAAGGCCCGTCGGCTGCCGTCCTGAAGCACGAAGTTGAGGTACTGCCCCGCCAGAAACTGCAGGCGCTCGCCATCGGGAAGTTTCAGGTAGAGACGGATCACGTCCTCATTGAGGCGCTCGATGCGGTCGACCTTGCAGGGCATGATTCGGGTCTGGATATCCTGGGCCCGAGCGACCTCGGCGATGCCCAGGGTGATGTCCGAACCCGGCCTTGCCTGACAGGTGTAGCAGGCCTGGGGTTCGTGCTCCGCCATGACCGGTGGTATGCCCTTGGGGTAGTGTACCGAACCCTCCAGCAGTGTGGCCCGGCAATCCCCGCAAAAACCGTTGCGACATCCGTAGGGCAGATTGATACCTTGCCGGATCGCGGCTTCGAGAATGGTCTCGTCCTCATCTACGGCGAACTGATGACCGCTCGGTTCTACCTGCACTTTGTGACTCATGGGCTGTCCTGCAACTGATGGATTGGTAAACTGTTTGTGGCCGTGTCTCACGGTCTGTACGAACAGGTCTGCTTGATCTGAAACGCGGCGATTTCATTATTATTGGACAAGATTCTCGCTGATTTTTAACGGGAAGAAAACCGGGAGTCCCTTGGGTTATGGGTGTCACGATCGTAGGATGTGGCGATATCGGTCGCCGATTGGCGCAGGTGTATCGAGCTGAGGGGGGCGTGATAAGTGGTTGGGTACGCTCCGAAAGCAGCTGCCAGAAACTGATGCGGGCGGGTTTTGAGGCCAGGGTCTGTGACCTGGACCATGATCTTGTCAGTCCCCCGATTCTGGCGGATGAGTCCCTGTTCTATTTCGCCCCACCGCCGGCAAAAGGGACGGCAGACACCCGGGTGGGGAGATTGATCCGGGTGATTGCCGAAACCGGTCAGCCGCGCAAGGTGGTCTATCTGAGCACTACCGGGGTCTACGGGGATTGCCAGGGGGCCTGGGTGGACGAAACCCGGGAACCGGCGCCCGGGGTGGACCGGGCCCGGCGGCGGCTGGATGCGGAGCGGCAGTGGCAGGCCTGGAGCGCGGAAACCGGACGCCCACTGGTGATCCTGCGGGTCGCGGGAATCTACGGGCCGGGCAAGTTGCCGGTGGAGCGGCTGCGCAAGGGATTACCGATGGTCGCAGAGGCCGATGCGCCGATCACCAATCACATCCATTCCTTCGATCTGGTCCGGGTAGCTCGGGCGGCCATGGAGCGAGGGCCAGCGGGGGCGGTGTACAACGTCTGTGACGGACAGCCGGAAAGTATGACGCGCTATTTCAACCGGGTGGCGGATTTTCTCAAGATACCTCGTCCGCCGGTGATCAGTTTGGATCAGGCGAGACGGGAGCTGTCACCGGGGATGCTCTCCTACCTGGGGGAGTCCCGTCGCCTGAGTAACCGCAGAATGCTGGAGGAGCTGGGGGTGAACCTGGCCTACCCCGAGTTGTCCCAGGGATTGCCTGCCTGTCTTGAGTAACGAGTATGAAGCAGCTCACTAAAAGAAAAGGCGTCGGTTTGGTGGGAAAAAAATGACCATAAGTGGTACAAGCCCGCCTGCCAAAGTAACGATGTAAGGCATATCGGTGATCTGATAATCCTTCGTGGGATGGGATTCCGGATACCAGGAGCTTCCGATGAAAAACCAGGCGCACACAGCACCCAGGAAAAATACAGCGACGGCAAATCGCTTGTTCCAGCCGGGGGCGGAAAGGTATGCCATGGAGACTACGCCAAAAGCCGCACAGAACCCCGATATGGGCGTTTCCCAGAGGCCAAGTAAGTGAGCAATACCTGCGCCCCCGATACCGCAAAGAAAGAATGCGCCGGAGATGGCGAATAGTGAAACAGCCCATCGATGGATTGTACTTATCATCGATTACTTTCTAATCGTTCCCACGCAGAGCGTAGGAACGAGTGTCATGCCGATCAGACCGCCAGCCAGCGAATCAAGGGATCCCACAAGATCACGTCGTTGTAGACCTGGGACGGGGCCAGCTCAAACAGCGCCAGGCCCTTTTCCGCCGAGCGGATGTAGTTCTGGCTCTCTTTCAGGTGGGTGATGAAGGGAATCTTGAGGTGCCCCAGGTAGCTTTCCAGGTCGTGGTAGATGCGGGTGTTCTCCCGGACCCGATTGGCGACGATGCCGATCTTGGTCTGGTGCCGGGAGACCCGGCCGCTTGAGAGCAGCTCTTCGAGATAGCGGCTGCAGGCACGCATGTCGATGGGGGAGGGCAAGACCGGCAGGACCAGGGTGTCGACCTTCTGCAGCATCCCGTTGATCTCTTTACCGTGAACACCAGCCGGGGCATCCATGATCAGCACCTGAGTGCCGGGTTTCGGCTTCACCGGTTCGCCCAGGGCGTCGATGCCCTCGATTTCCGGGATGCCTTCGTAGTCGCGCCGCGCTTCCAGCCAGTCCAGGGTCGATTTCTGAGGATCGAAGTCGGCAAGGGCAACCCGCTTGCCATCGTCGGCGAAATAGGTGGCGAGATTGGTGGCGATGGTGGTTTTACCGCAGCCCCCCTTGGCATTCATCAGCATGATCGTACGCATTCTTCTTGTCCTGTCCTCTGGTTACTCCGCAGGGCCGCGTCCCCAAGTTATTTTAACGGCCCATCTCTCATTTACCCCGGGATCTTGGATCGATAACCGGATAATTCTTAGTAGTTTAGTCGATCCCGAGCTGATCCCAAATCTGATCGACCCGCTGCTTGACCGAATCGGTCATGCGGATCGGACGGCCCCATTCCCGCTGGGTTTCGCCGGGCCATTTGTTGGTGGCGTCAAAGCCGATCTTGGAGCCGAGGCCCGAGACCGGCGAGGCGAAATCGAGATAGTCGATGGGGGTGTTCTCCACCAGTGTGGTGTCCCGGGCCGGGTCCATGCGGGTGGTCATGGCCCAGATCACGTCGTTCCAGTCCCGGGTGTTCACATCGTCGTCCACCACGATGACGAACTTGGTGTACATGAACTGGCGCAGGAAGGACCAGACCCCCATCATGACCCGTTTGGCGTGCCCCGGGTATTGCTTGTTCATGCTCACCACCGCCATACGGTAGGAGCAGCCCTCCGGGGGCAGGTAGAAGTCGACGATCTCCGGAAACTGCTTCTGCAGGATCGGCACGAAGACCTCGTTCAGCGCCACTCCCAGAATCGCCGGTTCGTCCGGTGGCCGTCCGGTGTAGGTACTGTGGTAGATCGGATCCTCACGGTGGGTGATGCGATCGATGGTGAAGACCGGGAAGTCGTCCACTTCGTTGTAGTAGCCGGTGTGGTCGCCATAGGGTCCTTCCGGTGCGGTGTCGCCGGGGTGGATGTGACCTTCCAGTACGAACTCCGCGGAGGCGGGCACCTGCAGATCGGAGCCCCGGCACTTGACCACCTCGGTGCGACTGCCCCGCAGCAGGCCGGCGAAGGCGTATTCAGAGAGGGTGTCGGGTACCGGAGTGACCGCGCCGAGGATGGTGGCCGGATCGGCCCCCAGGGCCACCGCCACCGGGAAGGGTTCACCCGGATGGGCGGCTTGCCAGTCACGGAAATCCAGGGCCCCGCCCCGATGGGCCAGCCAGCGCATGATAACCCGGTTGGGTCCCAGCAGCTGCATGCGATAGATCCCCAGGTTCTGGCGCGCCTTGGCGGGACCTTGGGTCACCACCAGGCCCCAGGTGATCAGAGGGGCGGCATCCTCGGGCCAGCAGGTCTGGATCGGCAGCTGGGTCAGGTCGACCGCGTCGCCCTCCTGGGTGATCGCCTGGCAGGGGGCGTTGCGCAGCTCCTTGGGGGCCATGTCGAGCACCTTGCGGAACACCGGCAGCTTCTCCCAGGCGTCCTTCATCCCCTTGGGGGGATCGGGCTCTTTCAGAAAGGCCAGCAGGCGGCCCACCTCGCGCAGGGCCTCAACACGCTCCTCGCCCATGCCCATGGCAACCCGTTCCGGGGTGCCGAAGAGGTTGCCGAGCAACGGGTAGCGAGAGCCCTTGACCTGCTCGAACAGCAGCGCGGGTCCACCTTGCCTGAGGGTGCGGTCGCAGATCTCGGTGATCTCCAGGTTCGGATCCACTTCGACGCCAATGCGCTTCAACTCCCCCCGTGATTCGAGTTGCCGGATGAAATCTCGCAGGTCTTTGTACTTCATGGGAATATTCGTCAGTGAATACGGACTCTGACATTACCAGAGGCAGCCCCAGGGTCAAGTTATTCACCGGTTAGCCCGAGAGGTTGGGTTCTGCACCTTGTGGGTCGACGGGCTGATGCCCCGGGACTTGTTCATCGTCAGGGCGCTCTATACTTACATTCGGAAGAACTTGGATTCGAGTCCGAGGGGGATTTTCGGATACTCTGTCGATTCGGCGAGTCTCGGACCGAGGTTTCCCGCCCGGGAGCGGGCATCAAGTTTCCCCTGATTTTGCCGAATTTTATCAGTATATATGGGGTGCGTTTGGCGAACCCAGGCAAGTGTTGTGGTGATCTTTCAGTGAGATGCCGTTGACGCATCACCTATCTGGCATCGCATCGGGCACTCGATGAGGGGCAGAGGCATGAGACATTGGGTATGGGTTTGGCTGATCTTGCTGCTCGCCGGTTGTGATGCGGAGCCTGCCAAGGAGTCCCGTCAACCCCAACTGCTGATCTATTGCGGAATCACCATGGCGCATCCGATCAAGGAGATTGCGGCCATTGTGGAGAAGCAAAAAAACATCAAAATCCTGATTACCCAGGGTGGCTCGGAGGATCTTTATCGAAGCCTGGCCTTGAGCCGCAAGGGGGATCTGTATCTACCCGGATCCGCCTCCTATCGAAAGCGTCACCTCGATGAGGGGTTGCTGGGTGACTCTGTCGAGGTCGGGTACAACCAACTGGCGATGATGGTGCGCAAGGGAAATCCCCGCAGAGTCAAGAATGACCTGCGTGAGCTGTTGCGCAAGGATATCGCGGTGGTCATCGGCAACGCCCAAAGCGGCAGTGTCGGACGCGAGAGTAAACGGGTCCTGGAAGCGGCCGGGATCTACGATCAGGTACTGGACAACACCGTCTACCTGACTACCGACTCGCGTAATCTGAACCGGGCTGTGCGGGAACAGGAAGCCGATCTGATTCTCAACTGGCGGGCCACCGCATTCTTCGATGAAAACCGGGAAGCTATGGAAGTGATCGATCTGGATGCAAAACTGGCTACTCCAAAACAGCTGCTGATCAATCAGCTGGTGTTTTCCAGGTATCCTGCATTAAGTCGTTATTTTATGGACTTTGCGGCTTCCGCCGAGGGCCAGGCCATATTCCGCAAATACGGTTTTTGAATAACCGGAAACGCTACTGATGGTAACTGATTTCAAGAACAAGGATGGGCGGATCAGGACGAAAGGTCTTTCCTCCAGCAAGATTTACCTGCTGCTTACCCTGTTCATGACGGGTTTTGTGTTGTTGATCGGTCTCAATGCCCTGTTCGAATCGCTCATCGGTAATCTCAATTCTCAAGTGGACAATGAACGTTCCCGGCTGATGATCGGAGAGATGATCGTGCTCGATCTCAAAGAGGTCGAGGCGGGTTTCTATCAGATGGCGACGGTGACCAACGAACGGGGACAGGACCGGATTCGAAAAAAGATCCAGAAATTCGTAGACGAGTTGCGCAGTCTTTTGAATCTGCTCCAACAGGGTGGCACTTATGTGCGGGTGACGCCGTTGAATATCGAGAGTCAGGAATCGATGCGCCGGGTGATCACCTATCACAAGGCGACGGCGGACAGCTATGTGCTGGAACAAATCGATCTGTCACCGAAACTTCTGCAGATGGAGCAGGAGAGCGAACATCTGCGCGGTTTGCTGCAAGGTGCGGAACTGAACTGGGCCACGACCGAGGATCAGGTGGCGCAAGCCGAATCGGTGAAAAAATATCTGCGAACCCTGCCGCAGCTGTTTCTGCGCGCCATGGAAAACGCCAACCGGTTGCTGTTCAAGAGCCAGAAGCGTCTGGGGGCGCTGGAGAAGGATATTGAATATCAGCAGAATGCCTATCGCATGCTGCGGATCGAACTGTCGCTGATCGTCATCCTGGTCAGTATGGTGCTGGGGATCTGGATTTCACGCCAGGTGCAGCACGCCAATGAACGGCTTGCGTCCTTGACCCGGGATCTGGAGTTGCAGAAGTTCGCCGTGGATCAACACGCGATCGTCTCGGCCACGGATGTGGATGGAAACATTATCTATGCAAACGATAAATTCTGTGAAATCAGCGGGTATAGTCAAAAGGAATTGATTGGACAGAATCACCGGCTGATCAAGTCGGGCCATCATGATTCCGCCATGTACCAGGAGATGTGGGCGACCCTGTCTTCGGGCCGGGTATGGCATGGGGAGCTGAAGAACCGCAGCAAGCATGGTAAGTATTATTGGGTGGCGGCAACCATCGTACCCATGCTCGATGAGCAGGGGGTACCCTTTCAGTACATTTCGATTCGTACGGACATCACCGAACGCAAGAGCATGGAGGAGTCGATCATCGAGAGTAACCGGTTCCTGCAAAGCCTGGCCAACACCATGGGGGAGGGTGTATACGCGCTCAACAAGGAGGGCGAATGTACCTTCGTCAACCCCAAGGCGTTGCAACTGCTCGGTTTCAGTCAATTCGAAATGCTCGGTGAGAACATCCATGACCTGATTCACCACCACAACGGACAGGGCGATCAGATCTCATCCGATGATTGCCCGATTCAGATAAGCGTGATGCAGACGCACGATTTCAACTCCGAGGATGAGCTGTTCTTCACCAAGTCGGGTAAGTCGTTTCCGGTAGCTCTGAGTGCCACACCCATCTTCAAGGATGGGGAATTCGATGGACACGTCGCGGTGTTTCAGGATATCTCGGGACGCAAGGAACAGGAGCGGGTTCTGCAGCAGGCGAAAGAGCAGGCCGAGGCGGCCAATCGCGCCAAAAGTCAGTTCCTCGCAAACATGAGCCATGAAATCCGTACCCCGATGAATGCCATCATCGGGATGACGCATCTGGCGCTGCAGACCGAGCTGACGCCTGAACAGCAAAACTTCATCACCAAGGCCAACCGGTCCGCGGAGTCTCTTCTGGGATTGATTAACGATATTCTCGATCTGTCCAAGATCGAGGCGGGTAAGTTGGAAATCGAATCGACCCATTTTCGCTTGCAAGCCGTTTTCGATGATATCGCCAACGTGCTGAGTTATACCGCTGAAGAGCGGGGCATCGAGCTGTTGTTCAACATCCAGGGCGATGCGCCGGGCTATCTGACCGGGGACTCGATGCGTCTGGGACAAATCTTGCTGAATCTCGGCAATAACGCGCTGAAGTTCACCCAAAAGGGTGAGGTGATCGTATCGGTCGAGGTGGCGGAACGTAGCGAATCCAAGGTGGTTCTGCATTTCTCGGTCATGGACACGGGTATCGGCATCAGTGAGGACAATCAGCGAAGATTGTTCGATTCTTTCAACCAGGCGGATGCCTCGACCACGCGCAGATACGGGGGGACCGGTCTGGGACTCTCTATCAGCCGCCGGCTGGTGGAACTGATGGGGGGCAGCATCCGTTTGCAAAGCCAGTTGGGTAAGGGGAGTACCTTCCATGTCTATCTGCCCTTCGAGATCCGCAGCCAGGATGAGCTTCCGATTGCGGCCTGGGATGTGGCGGCGTTACACGGTTGCCGCTGTCTGATCGTGGATGACAGCACCAGCGCGCGGCTGATTTTTCAGACCATTCTGGAGACTCAGTCGATTCTCGTGGAGAGTGTGAGCAATGTACAGGATGCGGAGGAAAAACTCTCTTATGGCAATCCCTACGATTTTCTCATCATCGATTGGCGCATCGGGGATGCGGACGGGGTTGAGCTGATCAAGCGTATGGCTGAAGGTTTGGACAAACCTCTGGCGCCGGTGATCATGACCACCGCCCATGGGGTGGACAACCTGGAACAGCGATTGACGGAACTTGATGTGCGAGTTTCCAGTGTGTTGGGGAAACCGGTTTTGATCGAAAACCTGATTCGTGCGGCCGCGACCGCCGTCGGTGAAAAACACTCCGCCAGTCAGTCGAAGGTCAAGGCGGAGTATCGGGCCCTTTTGCAAGGTCAGCACCTGTTGGTTGTCGAGGACAATCTGTTCAATCAGGAAGTGGTGGTGAGTCTGCTGAAGCATCAGGGGGTTTCCGTGGATGTGGCGGAGCATGGCCGGCAGGCGTTGCAAATGCTCGAATCCGCGACCTACGACGGAGTCCTGATGGACTGTCAGATGCCGGTGATGGACGGTTATGAGACGACCCGTGCGATTCGCGCTCAAGACAGATATGCCGAACTCCCGGTGATCGCCATGACCGCGAATGTCATGAATGAGGATATCCGCGAGGCCCTGGACTCTGGGATGAATGACCATATCGCGAAGCCGATTCATGTACAGACCCTGCTCGATACCCTGGTCAAGTGGCTGCCCCCCAAAAAAAGCCCCATTCTGGGGGACAATACGCCCGTTATCGGGGGCGCGCGCGCTGGGGAATATCCGTCAACCCGACATTTTGATCTGGGCCGGGGGTTGCGCGAATTGGGTGGCGATGTCCGTGATTTCTACCGCTTGCTTGGAAGGTTTGCGGAAAACCAGAAACAGACGATACGCGATACCCGCCGGGCGCATGCAGCGGGAGAGACCGGTGAGGTGCTACGTCAACTGCACACCCTTAAGGGGATCGCCGGTACCCTGCACGCCGATCGGTTCAGGCGATTGCTGATCGAAGCCGAAGCAGCGATGCAAAAGGATCCCCAGGCGGAACTCGACTTCGAGACTTTGGATCGGGCCCTGCAGGAGCTGATCGCCGAGATCGAATCGCTGAACCTTCCGGCCCTGTCCCAGGATCATTCCGGTGGCGGCCTTGATGAGCCGACACGTTCATTGATCTTGGAACTGCGCGCACGTCTGGAAGCGTTCGATACCGAGGCAGAGGATGTATTGCATAAATTGCAAAACCAAACACAAGACAAGGCCCTCAGCGCAGCCCTGAGACTGATCGCGAAGGCGGTGGATCAGTATGACTTCGAAAAGGCGATCGGTCTGCTCGATGAGGTCGATGGGGCCGGGCAAGGATGAACGTCAATAGGCAGGATCCTGTAACAGATTCTATCCCGGGGCTTCCGGGGCGTGATCAGCACAAGCAGGTGATCCTGGTGGTGGATGACACCCCGGAAAATATCGCGGTCATGAAAGGCATCCTGATCGGTCAGTATACCGTGCTGGCTGCGACCAGTGGTGCCATTGCCCTGAAACTGGTGAAAAAGCGCAAACCCGACCTGATCCTATTGGATGTGATGATGCCGGAAATGGACGGTTACGAGGTATGCCGGCATCTGAAATCGGATCCGCAGACCGTGCAGATACCGGTGATTTTCGTCACCGCCAAGACCGATTCGGAGGACGAACAGGCTGGGTTCGATGTGGGCGCCGTGGATTATATCGCCAAACCGGTACATCCCTCGGTGGTCAGGGCCCGGGTGAAAACCCACCTGGCCTTGTCGGATCAACAAAGGGTCTGTCGCCTGCAGGTGATCGAACGCACCCGGGAACTCGAGGCGGCGCAACGGGCGGCAATCTACATGCTCGGTGAGGCCGGCCACTACAACGACACCGATACCGGGGTGCACATCTGGCGCATGGCCGCCTATTCGGCGGCGTTGGCCCGGGCCGCGAACTGGCCGGTTGAAGAGGCGAGGATTCTGGAATTGGCCGCTCCGATGCACGATACGGGAAAGATCGGCATCTCCGATAAAATTCTCAAAGCGCCGCGCAGGCTTACGGAGGAGGAGTGGGCGATCATGAAGACCCATTCGATCATCGGTTACCGGATTCTCAGCAAGAGCAGCAGCCCCCTGTTCCAGATGGCGGCCCGGGTGGCGCTGCACCATCATGAGCGCTGGGACGGTGGCGGCTATCCCGAGGGGCTTGCGGGTAAAGCGATACCGGAGTGCGCGCGCATTGTAGCCATAGCCGACGTGTTCGATGCCCTGACCATGCGCCGGCCCTACAAAGAGCCCTGGCCGGTGGCGGATGCCCTGGCGACTCTGCGGGAGAATGCCGGCAGCCATTTCGACCCGGATCTGGTGGCCGCGTTTATACAGATCATTGATGAAATCCTGGCGATCAAGGAAGTCTGGGATGAGAAGGAAAAAGCGGCGGGCATTGCTGAAACTGGCGGAAAACCGGGTCGACCACAAGCTTCGACATTGCGATAATAGGGACTGGCCGGAATGACGAAATTTCAGGGCACCGCCTTAAGTAAACACCACACTGAGCTCGGGGAACTTGTTCTATGACCGAGCGGATGCAGACATGAAACCAACCCAAACAACTGCCCAACAAGTGGCCTTTCACCCATGACCCAGTCACAGACACACCCCGCAACCGATGCTCTCGAAGGGCTCAAACAGCAGATCATGGACGTGGTCGCCCAGCGCGACGCGCTCAAACAGGCGATCGAATCCGGTCAGCAGGCAGCTTCGGAAGGATTGCGCAAACTGGCGCTGCTGGATGAACAGCTTTCGAAACTGGATACGGCCTTCAAGCAGGGTTGGGATGCTACCAGGGGGTGACTGAATTCATGGCGCGGAACGGATTGCTCATGCTGCCCATGTCATTGGACATGTGGGTGACCCCGTAACGCATGGCTCCGGTATCGTATTGCATCCGGCCGACGCTTTGGCTCATCAGGGCAACGTCGCTCTGCATCTGCGGTACCGAAGCGATATCCCCGCGCATCGCGCTCATGTCCGTGGACATGGTCTGCATATAGGTGCGCATGGGCAGTATGGCGCCCTCCATGCTTCCCATGGAGGTTTTCATGGCGCCCATATCCTGTTGCATGCTGTGCATGTAGGTTTCCATCGAGACCATTTTGCTGCTCATCAACGCCATGTCGTCCATCATGCTGTTGATGAGTTCCACCATCCAGATGCCGCCAATGATGGCGATAATGCCGATCAGAATTGTCCAGCGGTTGTGCACCTTACTGCGGACTTCGATGTATTTCTGAAGCAACTCGTCACGTTGCTTCATCTCCAACAGAAGCTCATGCAGGGCGCTACGGGATGTGGGCGGTGAGGATGGAGTGTCTGGCATGGCTTGGTATGAGGCTTGGTTTATCGATGGATTGCTATCAACGGGATCAACAGCATGGGGCATTCACGCTTTCTGCGCCGCGCTTCCCATTGAGCGTAGCAAAGGGACCCTGTGTCGAATAGCAAAGAAATTAAACGTAAATCGAAAAACCGCTGCGTGCCGGGTGTGCCGCGATCGGGGTGGAGACGGGCCCTCACACCGGACGCTGCAGGGGCCCGGTCGCGGGGAGAGGCCGCACGGCTTCGATCAGGGCAGCGGTGAGGATCAACCCGGCACCCAGCCATTCTAACGGCAGCAGTCGCTCGCCTCCGATCAGGGTGGCTGAGACCACCGCGGCCACCAGTTCCAGGATCAGAATCACCGAGGCGCGTCCCGCCTCCAGGTGAGTAACCCCGTATTGCGCTCCCAGATTGGCCGGTAACAACCAGACGAAGGCGTACAGCACCACGCCGCCCCAGGCCGTTGGAGCGGCGGTAACCGGCCAATGGGCATTTGTCGTCAGCAGTGCCGCCCCAGCCAGGCCCGCGCAGCCCACAAACATGGCCGCGAGCTTGGCCGACAGGGCCAGGCGCTGCACGCCGCGAAACACCAGATTGTTCATGGCCAGGAGGAGTCCGGCGAGCAGGCCGAAGAGTTCGAAACCGGACGGCAGGGTATGTAGGATATCGACGCCACCCAGCACCAGCCAGGCACCCGCCAAAGCCAGGACAACCCCGAGCCAGCGCAGACCGTCGATCCTTTCGCCCAGGATCAGCCGGCCGCCGAGGACACCCCACAGGGGCAGCAGGTAGAACAGTGCCATGGCGCGCACCACTTCGCCGTAGACCATGGCCAGGGTGAAGGCCAGGTTGGCCCCACCGCCGAGTAGCGCGATCAACAGCAGCGGAACCCCATCTGTTGCCGGCCGCAGGCGGCCCAGGGCGAACGGCAGGGTCGCCAGCGTCAACAGGGTGAAGGTGCTGAAGGCCAGGAGCAGCGCGTCGATGCCCCCATCGCCCAGGGTCTTCAGTGGCAGCCAGGCGCAGCCCCAGAGCAGGGAGGATGCCATCAGCGAGAGCACCGGTCGGTTCATCGGTACCGGCCCGGTTGCGTCCATTGGGAGAGGGGCGCGAAGTGCTCCCGTTGCCGGTCACGCAGCCGGCGCATCGGGACCTCCCTCCGCCCAGAAGCGGCGCCAGCCGCCGAAACGGG
This sequence comes from Candidatus Thiodiazotropha sp., assembly GCA_050291245.1. Taxonomy (GTDB): domain Bacteria; phylum Pseudomonadota; class Gammaproteobacteria; order Chromatiales; family Chromatiaceae; genus Thiodiazotropha. Next base: position 48,362 of record JBNKJP010000040.1, read on the forward strand.
TGATGTCCCGGGACTCGTTCAGGATGTAGGACTCGCAGAGAAAACCGCTCACCCGGCTGCCGTCGGCCAGCTCCACTCGGCCGAGGCCGAGGGGCGCGGGGATCTGGTCCAGGAAGTCGCCCAGGTTGACCACGGGCAGTTCCCATACCTCCAGTTCGAGCCTGTTTCCGTCGTCGCAACGCACCAGACCGGGCCGGTAAGGCGGCCCCCCCGGCAGCAGGTAGAGCCGGTAGTTCGCCGAGGTGGTGGTCTTCTGCAACAGGCGCCCGCCCCGCTCCGTCAACTGGACATTCAGCGGCAATCCCTCCATGTGAGCACCGCACACGGCGACCGGCAGGTAGCCGGGACAGACCGGTGCCTTCAGCGGTGATACCGCCAACGGTTGGCCGGTGGCACCCCGGGTATCGACCAGCCGGGGTTGCAGCCGCGAGGCGACTCCCAACAGGGCCTGATCGGTGAAGGCCGGGGCGAACAGGGTGACCCCGTTGGGCAGCCCGTCGTCGCGGAAACCGGCCGGTACCGCCACCGCCGCCAGGTCGAGCAGGTTCATGAAATTGGTGTAGGTGCCCAGGTTGCTGTTGAGGCGGATCGGATCCGCCGCCACCTGGTCGATGGTGTAGATCGTTCCGGCGGTGGGTGTGACCACGAAGGCCACCTCATTCCAGACCCGTTCACTGACCCGCCGCAGTTCGGCCAGACGGTACTGGGCGGCGAAGGCCTCGGCGGCGGTGCCTTTGGCACCGCCACCGATGATGGTGCGGGTTACTTCCAGCAGGGCCTCCGGCTTGTCCCTGATGAGGGTTTCGGCGGCCAGATAGCGCTCAGCCACCCAGGGCCCTTCGTAGAGCAGCCGGGCTGCCTCCAGAAAGGGGGTGAAATCGATCTCGACCGGCTCACCTCCCAGTTGGCTCAACCGATCGATCGCTTTGCGGTAGAGTCCTTCGCTGTCGGCGTCACCGAAGAACGCCAGTTGCGCCTCCCCCGGTACGCCGAAGCGGAATCCCGTTGCGGCGATGCCCTGTCCCAGCAATGGGGGTTGTGGCGGCCGGGCATAGTCGTCTGCCGGGTCGTAGACCGCCGCCACTTGGAACACCCGTGCCGCATCCCGGCTGTCGAGAGCGAAGATGGAGACCGCATCCAGGGTACGGCAGGCCGGTACCACACCCCGGGTGGAGAGCCGTCCCCGGGTCGGCTTCAGCCCCAGCAGATTGTTGAACGCGGCCGGCACCCGGCCGGAGCCGGCGGTGTCGGTGCCGAGTGAGAAACTGACCTGGCCCAGGGCCACCGCCACGGCTGATCCTGAGCTGGAGCCGCCGGCGATGTACTCCTCATTAAAACTGTTGCGACAGACCCCGTAGGGGGAGCGCACCCCCACCAGACCGGTGGCAAACTGGTCCAGGTTGGTCTTGCCGATGGGGATGGCTCCGGCATCGATCAAGCGTTGCACCACGAAGGCGTTCTCAGCCGGTTCGTAGGCGTAGTCGGGACAGGCTGCGGTGGTCGGCAGGCCGGCCAGATCGATGTTGTCTTTGATAGCGAAAGGGATGCCGTAGAGGGGATGAGTGGCCGGCGAGGCGTCCTCCAGGGCGGTGAGATAGACATCCAGGGCTTCCCGGTCGAGGCGGCTGATCCAGATCGGGTTATCGCCGGCCGCTTCGATGCGGGCCAGAACGGCGTTGATCACCTCGGCCGGCGTGAAGTGCCCGGCCCGATAGCCCTCGAGCAGGGCCTCGATGGCGAAGCTTTGACGGGTATTGATACTCATGACGCCTCCCGTTCCAGGATGATGACCGCCTGTCCGGCCGAGACCGGGCTGCCCTGGGCGGCCAGTACCTCCCGTACCGTCCCCGCCTCGTCGGCGGCGATGGTGATCTCCATCTTCATCGCCTCCATCACCACCAGCGGGTCGCCCACCGCCACCTTGTCGCCCGGCTTCACCGCCAGTTCCCAGACGCTGCCGGTCACCGAGGAGGCGACCGCCAGGCAGCCGGGGGGGATCTCCAGACCGGCGTCGGCGGCGCTCACGTCGTCCGGCAGGTCGCTGGCGTAGTCG
>JBNKJP010000041.1:0-6957 GCA_050291245.1 Candidatus Thiodiazotropha sp.
TAAAACCCTGATCCTGAACCAGGCTGATCGCGTCTAACTTGAATTCTCTCGAATATTGCTTTCTTTTCTCTGTCATTTTCTCACCTCAGCTAAGTCAAATTATGCTTAACTGGGGTGTACAAAACAATTAGACCACTTCAGGATGCTCGTAAAAGCGCCGGGAAATCTTTTCGTAGGCCGGATCGAAGCGCAACGACAGGTCGGTGGTCAGCATGGTAGGCCGATGCTGTTTGCCGCTGTCATGGGCATCCGGCACCACATCACCCGCATCCTTGGCGACCCACTGGTGAGCTCCCGCCGGACTCTTGCTCAATGCCCAATCGTAGCCGAACAGGTTCTCGAAGAAGTTGTTACTCCACTGGGTCGGCGTGGTGGTCCAGGTGACCTCCAGGCCACTGCTGATGCTGTCTCCGGCCTTGCCGCTGCCGTGACTGGATTTCCAGCCGAATCCCTGTTCCAGGATACCGGCAGCCTCGGGTTCGGGGCCGACCTGTGCAGCATCGCCCGCGCCATGGGTCTTGCCGAAGGTGTGACCGCCTGCGATCAGGGCTACGGTCTCTTCGTCATTCATCGCCATGCGGGCGAAGGTGTCGCGGATATCCCTGGCCGCGGCCAGCGGGTCCGGATCACCGTTGGGGCCTTCCGGGTTGACGTAAATCAGCCCCATCTGCACCGCCGCCAGGGGGGTCTCCAGATCCTCGTGTTCACCGGAGTAACGTTTGTCCTCCAGCCAGTTCTGCTCCATACCCCAGTAGATGTCTTTCTCGGGTTCCCAGATATCTATACGTCCACCGGCGAAACCAAAGGTTTTGAAACCCATGGATTCGAGGGCTACATTGCCGGCCAGGATGATCAGGTCGGCCCAGGAGATCTTGCGACCATACTTCTGCTTGACCGGCCAGATCAACCGGCGTGCCTTGTCCAGGTTGACATTGTCCGGCCAGGAGTTGATCGGTGCGAAACGCTGGTTGCCGGTGCCTGCGCCGCCACGGCCGTCACCGGTACGGTAGGTGCCGGCACTGTGCCAGGCCATGCGGATGAACAGGGGGCCGTAATGACCGAAGTCCGCCGGCCACCACTCCTGGGAATCGATCATCACCCCGCGCAGGTCGTTTTTCACCGCTTCCAGATCCAGGCTCTCGAATGCCTCGGCATAGTCGAAATCCTCGCCCATCGGGTTCGACTTGGATGTGTGCTGACGCAGGATGTCCAGGTTTAACTGGTTGGGCCACCAATCCCGGTTGGTTGTTCCACTGCCTGAGGTAGGGTGGAAGGGGCATTTGCTTTCTGACATGACTTATCTCCTTCGGTATGGGTTGGTTGTATTAACCTTTGGAGATAGTTATAGCTTTGAGATGACAATAGGTACAATCGTATAAATAAAATATAATAATAGGTAATAGCAAATATTTTCTGGCGAACTGTCTGTTTCAACGAGATACGGCACGGGTGCGAATTGTTGATCTTTCTCAGAGTTAAGATCCACCCTTGAACCAGAACACCAGGAAATTCCAGCATCGGCTGTAGATGCCCAGAAACAGCACCTCCTGCATGAGTATCCCAAGCACAACCATAACAGCGGTAAACCAGAAGATGGCGGAGGCGGGCAGCCAGGCTGAGGTAGTCCAGGGGAAACCGTTCAGCACCAGCCATAGCAGAAATCCCGTGGGCAGGCCGACGATGAGATTCAGCAATCCGAGGGACAAACGGTCAAGAAGTGTGATTTTCTCGTGCTTACGACGAGTATTGAGAGTCATCCTTGCGAGCGCTTTATGCCGTTCGGGAGTTGCGGCACGCCATCCCCGTGGACCGGCGTGCCTGGGGCGTCAGATCGGGTCGATCAGCTTGTTACGTTCGATCAGGGCATAGGCCGAGTGGTTGTGAATCGATTCGAAATTCTCCGATTCCACTGTGTAGGCGCTGATGCGTGGCTCCTGGTTCAGCTGCACGGCGATGTCACGCACCATGTCTTCCACGAACTTGGGATTGTCATAGGCCCGTTCGGTGACGAATTTTTCATCCGGACGTTTGAGCAGGCCGAAGAGTTCGCAGGAGGCCTGCTTTTCGACCATGTCGATAATCTCTTCGATCCAGATGAAACCCTTGGTGCGGGCCTGCACGGTGACGTGGGAACGCTGGTTGTGCGCGCCGCGGTCGGAGATCTTTTTCGAGCAGGGGCAGAGGCTGGTAACCGGGACCACCACCTTGATATCGATCTCGGGCTTGCCGTCGTGGATCTCACCGATCAGGGTGACGTTGTAGTCGAGCAGGCTCTGCACGCCGGATACGGGGGCGGTCTTTTTGATGAAGAAGGGGAAATTCATCTCGATGTGACCCGACTCGGCTTCCAGTCGGTCGGTCATCTCCGCCAGCATATCCCTGAAGGACTCCACGGTAATCTCGGTGTCGTGGCTGTTGAGAATCTCCACGAACCGGGACATGTGTGTGCCCTTGAAATTGTGCGGCAGGTTCACATACATGTTGAAACTGGCAATGGTGTGCTGTTCAACCTGGCTGCGGTCTTTGATACGCATCGGGTGACGGATGTCTTTGATGCCTACCTTGTTAATGGCGATCTGCCGGGTATCCGCACTGTTCTGGACATCTGCGATTTGGGAACCGGTCAGCGGTGTTTTATCGAGCATGTTGGTGTTTCCTGCCCCATATCGCGGGACGAACTTCACTATCGGGGTCGTTGTGCAAGGTTATCCGTGCTGGTTAGTCGTGACAACGGACATTTCGTCCGGTTTTTGTCAGTAAATCCGTCTTTTAGCAGGATATTGTAAAACCTTGGTGATTTCGTTCGGGATGAACAGGAAATTATCCCAAGAACCTGGGGGATGAGTCAAACCCCTGGGTTGTCGCCGGTGCCTATCCACGAATATTCAGATCCACACTAGTGGGTCCGTGCGGTGATATAGCCGGCGATCCATCTCAAGGGATCTGCGCCCGTGTCAAAGTCTTCCAGGCTGTGCAGGGCTTCCCGAACCAACTCCGCGGCCTTCTCCTTGGCTTCTGAGAGCCCCAGGATCGATGGGTACGTGGGTTTTGCCTGGGCCTTGTCCTTGCCCTGCGTCTTGCCCAGGGTCTCGGTGTCGCCTTCCACATCCAGGATATCGTCCTGAATCTGAAAGGCCAGACCGATACATTTGGCATAGTGATCGAGCTGACCGAGGCTGGCGGCATCGGCCGTGGTACTGAGTTGTGCCCCCAGTCGGACCGCGGCGCGGATCAAGGCGCCGGTTTTGTGGATGTGCAGGTTTTCCAGTTCCGCCAGGTTCAGTTCCCGGCCCACCGCCTCCAGGTCCAGGGCCTGCCCCCCGGCCATGCCCCGTGAACCGCTGGCCCGGGCCAGGGTTTCCACCATGGCCATGCGAAGCGTGGGCTCGGCCGGCATCTTGTTGTCGCAGCAGATGACCTGGAAGGCCAGGGTCTGCAAGGCATCACCCACCAGAATGGCGGTGGCCTCGTCGTAGGCGCGATGGCAGGTCGGACGGTTGCGACGCAGGTCGTCATCGTCCATCGCCGGCAGATCGTCGTGCACCAGGGAGTAGACATGTATGAGTTCGATGGCGCAGGCCGGTGCGTCCAGGATGTCCTGGTTTACGCCCAGTGCCTCTCCGGTGGCATAGACCAGCAGCGGACGAATCCTTTTCCCCCCCTCCAGGCAGGCGTAACGCATCGCCTCATGCAAACGGCCGGGGAGGGTGCCGGGGCTGGGCAGACGCTGATTCAGCGCCTGCTCGACCCGCTGTTTACACATCAGGATGTAGTTTTCCAGGGGTTCATTCACGGTCATCGGTGAAGGATTCCAACTCGTCTGTCGGGGTTTCTCCGTTGAGGATCTGGACTTTTTGCTCCGCTGCCTTGAGGGCATCCTGACAGATTCGGGTCAGAGCGACGCCGCGTTCAAAGGATTTCAGGGAGTCTTCGAGAGGGAGGTCGCCCTGTTCCAGGATTTCAACCAAGCTTTCCAGCTCTTTCAGGGCCTCTTCAAAGGCCGGTGTTTTCGGTTTTCTGGGCACGTTTTTGCTATCATCCAAGCCAGTGTCTGTGCATCGATCCGCTTGTCCCGGATGCGGCTGGGCAACCCTGGAAGGCAAGCTGGAATCACCGGGACAGGCCCGTATCGGGCAATCCCAACGGTTAACACTAACCTACCTTTCCACTAGGAATCAATGGTCTGTCTGCCGGAGGCAGCGGGCTTGCCTGGATGAAATCATCATTCGGACCGGCTCGGACTCGCCAGCCCAATCCCAGATGTGTAAACTCCCCGCGTTATTCTTTATATGACAGGTATGACGATCCAGCATGAGCGGCAGTTACGACGCATCCGATATCGAAGTTCTCAGTGGCCTGGAACCCGTACGCAAGCGCCCGGGCATGTACACCGACACCTCCCGGCCAAATCATCTGGCCCAGGAGGTGATCGACAACAGCGTGGACGAGGCGGTGGCCGGTTACGCCAAATCCATCGAGGTGACCTTATACAAGGACGGTTCTCTGGAGGTGGTGGACGATGGGCGTGGCATGCCGGTGGATATCCATCCCAAATTGGGCGTGCCCGGCGTCGAGGTGATTCTCACCAAGCTGCATGCGGGGGGCAAGTTCTCCAACAAGAACTACCAGTTCTCGGGGGGGCTGCATGGGGTGGGTGTCTCGGTGGTGAACGCCCTGTCCCGGCACCTGGAGGTCTGGGTCAAGCGGGGTGGGGAGGAGTGCAACATCGCCTTTGCCGACGGTGAGAAGGTTTCCGATCTGGAAGTGGTGGGCAAGGTCGGGCGCAACAATACCGGTACCCGGGTGCGTTTCTGGCCCAATGAGAAGTACTTCGACAGTGCCCGGTTCTCCATCCGTCAACTGCGTCATGTGCTGCGCGCCAAGGCGGTACTCTGCCCTGGGCTCAAGGTGTCGTTTCATGATGAAAAGAGTGGTGAGCGGGAGGCCTGGTACTACGAAGACGGGCTGAGGGATTACCTGCTGGATGCGCTGCAAGGGGCGGAATATATCCCCGAGGGAGCCTTTGTCGGCGAAATGAGCGGCAATACGGAGGCCGCGGCCTGGGCGGTGGTGTGGCAGCCCGAAGGTGGCGAGCCCGTACTGGAAAGCTATGTCAATCTGATCCCCACCCCTCAGGGGGGCACCCACGTGAATGGCCTGCGTACCGGCTTGACCGATGCGGTGCGGGAGTTCTGCGAGTTTCGTAATCTCCTGCCTCGCGGGGTGAAACTGACTCCGGAGGATGTCTGGAACCGGGTCTCGTACGTGCTTTCGGTAAAGCTTCAGGATCCCCAATTCTCCGGCCAGACCAAGGAGCGGCTCTCCTCACGGGAGTGCGCCGCGTTTGTCTCCGGGGTGGTGAAGGATTCGTTCAGTCTGTTTTTGAATCAACACACCGATGTGGGTGAACGGATTGCCGAAATGGCGATCACCTCGGCCCAAGGGCGGATGCGCGCCGGCCGCAAGGTGGCGCGCAAGAAGGTGACTCAGGGGCCGGCTCTGCCTGGCAAGCTGGCCGACTGCAGTAATGTTGATCCCACCCGCAGTGAGCTGTTTCTGGTGGAGGGCGACTCCGCCGGCGGATCCGCCAAACAGGCCCGGGATCGGGAATATCAGGCGATCATGCCGTTGCGAGGCAAGATTCTGAATACCTGGGAGGTGGACTCCCTGGATGTGCTGGCCTCCCAGGAGGTGCATGACATCTCGGTGGCCATCGGGGTGGAGCCGGGCAGCAACGATCTTTCGGGGCTGCGCTTCGGCAAGATCTGCATCCTCGCCGACGCGGACTCGGATGGGCTGCATATCGCCACCCTGTTGTGCGCCCTGTTTCTGCGCCACTTCAAGCCCCTGGTTGCACAAGGCCATGTGTATATTGCTAATCCGCCCCTGTACCGGATCGATGTCGGCAAGCAGGTGTTCTATGCCCTGGATGATTCGGAGAAGCAGGGCATCCTCGATCGCATCGAGGCGGAAAAACTCAAAGGCAAGATCAATGTGCAGCGTTTCAAGGGACTGGGCGAGATGAACCCGATGCAACTGCGGGAGACTACCATTCACCCGGATACCCGGCGTCTGATCCAGTTGACCCTTGAAACCGAAGAGCACACCCATCAGGTCATGGATATGATGCTGGCGAAGAAGCGCTCATCGGATCGCAAGAAGTGGCTGGAAGAGAAGGGCGATCTGGTCGAGATCTGAATGCAAAAAAGGGGATTCATCGTCACTGCGCTGGCTCTGCTGGGTCTTCTGATCTGGCTGGTGATCGGGTGGCAGCCTCAAACAGATAGGGATCTCGCGAGTCCTCTATCGGAAAGGCCCCGGGGTGGGGATTTCACCTTGAGTTCAGACCGGGGGCCGGTCAGTCTGTCGGACTTTCGTGGTAAGGTGGTGCTGCTCTATTTCGGATATACCTGGTGTCCGGACATCTGTCCCACGAACCTGTCCATGTTCAGTGCCATCATGGACAGTCTCACGGCGGAAGAAAGGACGCAGGTACAACCTCTTTTCATCAGTGTGGATCCGGCACGCGACACAGTGGAACGTTTGAAAACCTATACGAACTACTTCCACCCCAGTCTCATCGGTCTGACCGGTACGGATGCCGAACTGGCGGATGTGACTAAGCACTATGGAGCCGCCTATCGAATCGTCAAGCAAGCGGGCATGAAGGATTATCCGGTGGATCACTCGGCGGACAGTTACCTGATTGACACGAAAGGTCACCTGGTTAGGACCTATCCTCATGGTACTCAGGCCGAGATCATCCTGGCGGAGATACGCGAGTTGCTTGCTACGGTTCATGCCCTATGATCATTGATCTAGTGTAGTGTCCTATATAAATCATACATTTAGACGAGGTCTGTCATTAGCTGATGTTTAAATCCCTTACCTCGCCCTGCGGGAAGCCACTCAAGCCACGATTGCTGCGTTGCAGCCCTTGGAAAGGGAATAGCCATT
>JBNKJP010000042.1:0-2507 GCA_050291245.1 Candidatus Thiodiazotropha sp.
GGGACTACATGCGGTTGCGTGTAGGCAGCTCGGCCCAGTTTCAGAACGGCTTGGTGGGCTTTATCGACTTCGGCACCCTGTTCGCCAACAGTCGCTGGAGCAGCAGCAACGTCAGCCTGGGCGTGAGAATGGAGTTCTGAGTTACACCGGGATCCGCTCATCCGAGCGGATCCCGGGTTTGCCCCGACTGTGTCTATTGATACCCTATCGCAGACCCGCGCACACGGCTGAACATGCCTACTTCTGGTCAGTTATCCCCGGAATCCTGCAACTTCGAAGAAACCTCTAATCTCGCAATTCTCCTGAGTCGCAGCATCAAAAGCGTTCCGACAAACAACACTCCGGCTGCCAGATAAAGGCCTGCTTCATAGTTGCCGCTGTGACCGGCGATCAGACCGGTCACCGCAGGGGCAACGATCTGTGCGATACCGTATGAGATGGTCATCCTGCCCATCATTTTGGCCGGGCGGGTCGGGTAGTAGCGTCCGGCCATGGTTAATACCAGACTGACGATACCGATGAAGGTCGCGCCGAACAGCAGGGCGCCAATCAGGGTCATGATCAGGTTAGGGATGAGCGCCGGCAACAGGATGCCTACGACCTGGAGCGCGAATGCCAGTGTGAGGGCATTCAGATCGCCGACCCGTCGTGCGATCAGATCCCAAATGATACAGGCCGGAGTGGCGCCGAGTCCCAGCAGCAGGAAGGTCCAGGTGCCGCTGCCTGAGAGCCCGGGGGTTTGGTCGACGATTGCAACGATGAACGTGGTGCTGACCACATATCCGAAACCGGCACAGAAATAGATCAGGATGAAAACCCGCAAAAACTCCTGTCCGGGCGGGTTGTCATGCATACTCACGCCGCTGCGGGTGGTGTTGGAGGAATCCGGCGGTGGTAACCAGAGCCAGGCGGGAAGGAGCAGGGCGACCCCGGCGAGACTCAGGATCCACCACTGTTCATGCCAGTCGAACCAGCCGGTCATGAGTTCCACCAGGGCTGCGCATACGAAGATCCCGGCGCCCACGCCGGCAAAGTGAATGCCGAGTTCGCTGCGCTGATCGTGACGGATCAGCCAGTTGAGGATCAGGCCGGATCCTAACAGCAAACCGGCGGCACTGGTCAAACCCGCGATAAACCGTGATATCGCCCATACCCAAAGCTGGTCGGACATGCCCATGACCAGTGTGGAGAGCACTGCGAGCACCAGTCCGAGACGGTACAGCCGATCTTTCAGGACCAGATCCCCGATCTGTGAGGCGATGATGGCCCCGCACAGATAACCCGCGTAGTTGATCGATGCGAGCCAACCACCCTCCGCAATACCCAATCCAGCCTGCTGCTGCATCAGAGGCAGCAGCGGGGTGTAGGCAAAACGTGCGATCCCAAGGGTCAGGATCAGGCTGACTATTCCGGCACTGAGCACCTTGAGCCGGGCGATGGAATCGGACATGGAAGAACCCTGTGAAAAAACCGCAAAACATACCAGGTCCTGGAGAAAAGGCCAGCCAGTAATAACGGTTGGTAATCAGGGGGAATTCATCGATTCCGGCTTGTCAGCCTCCAGGGAAGATCTCCGCCAAACCGAACAAGCTGCGTTGACAAACGCTCGTCAGGGACAGAGGATGTGCCAGTCATCATCATTCTGTCCGGGTTATTGTCATTCCTGGATTTTCCGGAGTTCAAAGGGTTCACAATTGATTCATGAATAACAACAGCTTGTCTCTGACGATCAAGGCCTTGGCCTTTTCAGCCCGAAAGCATCGCGACCAGCGCCGCAAGGATGCCGAGGCCACCCCCTATGTCAATCACCCCATCGAATTGTTAAACATACTCGTCAACGAGGCCGGTATCGAGGATGCTGAAACCCTGGCGACCGCGCTTCTGCATGATACGATCGAGGATACGCAAACCCGTTTTGAAGAGATCGAGACCGAGTTCGGCCTGGTCATTGCGGGGCTGGTGATGGAAGTTACGGATGATAAATCCCTGAACAAGCTCGAACGCAAGATGATGCAGATTCATCACGCCCCCCAACTCTCCGACAAGGCGCGGCTGGTTAAGCTGGCCGATAAGATCGCCAATCTACGGGATATCCACCGCAGCCCTCCGGTCGGCTGGGAGCTGGAGCGGCGCCAGGCCTATTTCGACTGGGCCCGGGATGTGATTCAGGGGATTCGGGGTACCCATGCCCGTCTGGAAGCGCTGTTTGACGAGATCTACCAAAAACGGCCTGAGGTCTGAGGGGAGGTCCGCCCCCCCTTGCTGGAGAAGGTCGGGGAGTATCTCGTTCCCACGCTCTGCGCTCATCATTACACACAACTTAATCATATATTTCAATTGGATAGAGAAATAAACTAAACTGAATGCCCAGTATTTTAAAGGGAGTTATTTATGACTAACTGGGTAGCAGATGAAATGAGGGAAAGCCAACTAAACGACAAACGTTTAAACCGACGGCTATCGGTTATTTTAGAGAGTCTGAGCGAGAATCCGCAAGAAAGCATTCC
>JBNKJP010000043.1:0-46615 GCA_050291245.1 Candidatus Thiodiazotropha sp.
GCGCCATTCCCTGCGCAGGACGCCTTGCAGAGGACGGCTTCTCGGCACGCTGATTTCCGAAAGAAGTATAGGACACTACACTAGTGTAGTGTCCCATCATGAACTTACGGATTTATGTTTAACTCAAACACCACCGTCATCCCGGCGAATGCCGGGATCCTGATCATCGAGTTCCCGGGCGGTTTTGTGGGTCAGGCCCGGATGATTCTTGAGAAGATAACCGGCGAAATGGAGCTTGAGAATCGCCTCCTGAAGGGCGTTGCGTAAGGACAGGTTCGCGGAGTCCAGGTGCTGTGCCAGCAGTTTAAGCTGAACTTCCACATGATGGTCGTGCACGGCTACTGCCAGGCTCAGGCGATCGGTCAGATTCAGAAAGGGGTCCAGGGGGGCGACGTCCGGGGGATTGGCGCGTTGGGGCCGGTCGGCATAGACCAGGGGCACCCCTTCCGGAATGACATTCAACTGGTCCCGAAATTGATCCAGCAGGGTTTCACTGATCTGTTTCTCACCCGAGATCACGGATCTTACGAGTTGGGTGATGGCCCGGGCGGCGATCTGATCGGGGGGGGTGGCTAGAATCGCGGCCAAAAGGCGCCGCTGCGCGTCATTGAGCAGGCTGGCCCGATACCCGTTGAGGTTGAATTGCCGCTGATCCGCCAGATTGCGCAGAAACGCCTCGGTGCAGGCGATGTAACGGGAGGTGTAGTGGAACAGCTCCTCGGCACAGCCCCCCCAGCCGGGATGAAACTCCGGGTAGTAGACACCATCGATGCACTTTGAATGATTCTTCATGCTCGGATTGTCCTCTCGGGGTGGCAGGGCGGATTATGCGGCCAACCGGTTCAGTGGTGCTACCCTCAAGGATAGAACGAATTTCCGGATGAGCGACCGGCAGCCGCGGATCGGACGCCCTGAATGGGGAAATCCGCTCCGGATCGTTAATATTGACTACTTTGGCGGACCGTTCTCCATTAGAATGCTGCTGAACTTGGCCCGGCCTGCTCAACAGATCCTGCCTTTGGATTGTTTGGGTATCCTGGAAATCTCAATCGGTCGGCTTCATGTGGTTTCCGGGAAATCCTGGAAAGCATTTTAAAAACAATATCATATGAAATTAACTTGAGATGTTGTTTTATTAAAATGGCCATGGGGGTGCTCCGTGTCAAAGGCCGAGAAGCCCTAATTGACGGGAATTTCGGCCAGGGACAGTCAAAGAATCGGGACCGCACAGATACATACAGATGAACGACATCATTTTTCGCATCAAGAGTTACATAAGGTCAGCCTGGCGTTTTCGTTGGCTGGCGATTGCGTTTTCCTGGATCTTCGCCGTCATGGGATGGGCCGTGGTCTTTGTCATGCCCGATCAGTACCAGTCCGAGGCCAAGGTCTATGTCGATACCGACAGCGTATTGCGTCCGCTTCTTCAGGGGCTGGCGGTGCAGAACGACATGAACCAGCGTCTGCATCTCATGACAAGAACCCTGTTGAGCCATGAGAACCTGAAAAAACTGCTCATGATGACCGATCTGGATCACAAGGCGGAAAATCGGGAGGAAGAAGAGAGGCTCATCAACTGGTTGCGCGAGACCATCGTGATCGAGGTCAACCGCCGGCCGATACCCGGCAGCAAAGTAACCGAGAATTTCTACATCATCCGTTTTGTCTACACCGATCGCTACATGGCGCAGCGGGTGGTCAAGGTCCTGCTGGATATCTTTGTCGAGAGCGCCCTGGGAGATACCCGGATCGAATCCGATACCGCGCAACAGTTTCTGCAGCAACAGATCGTGGAATACGAAAACCGCCTGGTGACGGCGGAAAACCGACTTACGGATTTCAAACGCAAGAACGTGGATACCCTGCCCCGGGAGAGCGGAGGTATTTTCAACCGCCTTGAATCGGCTCGAAACGAACTGGAGACGGTTCAGTTGGAACTCAAAGAGGCGACCATACGTCGGGACGAACTCAAGCGTCAGTACACGACCACCCTGGAGGAGGAACAACGCCGCCAGGAGCGCCTGGGACTCTCAGACGTATCCAACTCGCCCATGGCCCAACGCCTGCTGGCCATGCAAACCCGACTCGACGAGCTTCTCCTGAAATATACGGAAAATCATCCGGATGTGCAGGAACTCAAATCCAAAATCGAGGAACTCAAAAAACAGGCGGCGGATGCACCCCCCTCCTATACGCCGCCCAGTGGAGGCGACCGGTCGTCTTCTGGTGGGACTTCCGCCTTGGAGCAGCTCAAACTGGCTTACCGTCAAGCCGAAGTGGAACTGCGAACCATCCGTCTGCGCGCTCAGGAGTACCAGGAAAGGGTTGATGAACTGAAAAAGAAACTCGACACACTGCCAAAAGTCGAGGCGGAACTGACCCGTTTGAACCGGGACTACAACATCAACAAACAGAACTACCAGGAACTGGTGCAACGTCTAGAATCCGCCCGCATGTCCGAACAGGCGGATGAAGCAGGGGACAATCTGAAATTCCGGGTCGTCGAACCACCCAGTATTCCTCTGTTGCCCGTCGGTCCCAAGCGTCTGCTGTTCAGTGTGGCGGTACTGGTAATGGCTCTCGGACTGGGTGGCGGGGTGGCCTTTCTGCTCTCCCAGATCAAGCCGGTCTACTTCGACCCCAAGACCCTGCGAACGGAACTGGAGTTTCCGGTGTTGGGGCAGGTGTCGCGCGTCATGACCGACGATGTCCGGATGAAACGTCGTCTTGAAATCGGCGGGTTCATTTCCGTGTTCCTGCTCCTCATGCTGGTCTTCGTCGTGGTTGCCGCGATCTACATTCTGGGTTGGCGGGATGAGATTCTGGACCTGGTCAAAGCCACGGGGTTGCTCAGTAAATCCTGATGTAAGTCGGGTGGGGGGCTCCCCGCCCGTTAATTCCCAAGTGTCACGGGGTTGGATCCGCGATACGTGACATTTTGCCCGGTCGCTCCGAACCCCATTCCTGGGTCTGTTCTCTGGCGGAAGTCTTCCCCCGGTGAAGCGGCTTGCTATCCCTATAAAACAACCGCATTTGACAGGACGCCACCCGGAATTTTTGCTATATTTCGCCCCCTGTTTCATCAGCCGGAGAGGGCGTAATGTTTCACAAGAGTATGCAGATTCAGGGATATGACGATGAGCTGTGGCAGGCCATCCAGGCGGAAGAACGCCGTCAAGAGGAGCACATTGAGCTGATTGCATCGGAAAACTACACCAGCCCCCGTGTGATGCAGGCTCAGGGCGGTGTGATGACCAACAAATACGCCGAGGGCTATCCGGGCAAGCGCTATTACGGCGGCTGTGAACATGTGGACGTCGCCGAGCAGCTGGCCATCGACCGGGCCAAGGCCCTGTTTCATGCGGATTACGCCAATGTCCAGCCCCATTCCGGCTCCCAGGCCAATGCGGCGGTCTACATGGCCCTTTGCCAACCTGGCGATACGGTACTGGGGATGAGTCTGGCCCATGGGGGACATCTGACCCATGGGGCGAAACCCAACTTCTCCGGCAAGATCTACAATGCCGTACAGTACGGTCTGAATCCGCAAACCGGCGAGATCGACTACGACGAAGTCGAGCGCCTGGCCAAAGAGCACAACCCGAAAATGATCGTGGCCGGTTTCTCCGCCTACTCCCGGGTGGTGGACTGGCAGCGTTTCCGCGATATTGCCGATCAGGTAGGCGCCTACCTGTTCGTGGACATGGCTCATGTGGCCGGTCTGGTCGCCGCGGGGCTCTATCCCAGTCCGGTGCAGATTGCCGATGTCACCACCACCACCACCCACAAGACCCTGCGCGGTCCCCGTGGGGGATTGATCCTGGCCAAGGCCAATCCCGAGGTCGAAAAGAAACTCAACTCACTGGTCTTCCCGGGTACCCAGGGCGGCCCCCTGATGCACGTGATCGCCGCCAAGGCGGTAGCATTTAAAGAGGCCATGGAGCCGGAGTACAAGGTCTATCAGCAGCAGGTGCTCGACAATGCCCGCGCCATGGCCCGGGTGTTCATGGAGCGGGGTTACGATGTAGTGTCCAAGGGTACGGATGATCACCTGTTCCTGGTGAGTTTCATCGAGGCCGGTCTGACCGGCAAGGACGTGGACGCCTGGCTGGGCGCCGCCAACATCACGGTCAACAAGAACGCGGTGCCGAATGACCCCCAATCCCCCTTCGTGACCTCGGGCATCCGTGTAGGAACTCCCGCGGTCACCACTCGTGGGTTCAATGAAGCGGAGTGTGTCGAGCTGGCCGGCTGGATGTGCGACGTGATCGACAGCCGGGGTGAGCAGGCGGTGATCGACGCGGTCAAGGCGAAGGTGCTGGATATCTGCGCCAAATACCCCGTATACGGAGACTGATGAGTTGTGAGTGATGAGTTTTGAGTTATCCAGCAGCAAGCGTAGAACCACAATGAATATGCATTACGGGATTGTGGGCGCAACTCAAAACTTAAAACTCAAAACTCAAAACTGACAACGTCATGCGCTGTCCCTTCTGCGGAGCTCAGGATACCAAGGTCATTGACTCACGCCTGGCGGGCGAGGGTGATCAGATTCGCCGTCGCCGGGAGTGTACGGTGTGCAAGGAGCGCTTCACCACCTACGAGACCGCGGAACTGAATCTGCCCTGGGTGGTTAAGCAGGATGGCAGCCGCGCCCATTTCGACGGCCGCAAACTGCGTGCCGGCATGGCCCGGGCCTTGGAGAAGCGCCCGGTGAGCGCCGAGCATGTGGATGCGGCCATCAATCACATCACCCGCAAACTCATGGCCGGTGGGGAACGGGAAATTCCCTCCCTGGATATCGGTGAGATGGTGATGGAGGAGTTGAAGCGCCTGGACCAGGTGGCCTATGTCCGATTCGCCTCCGTGTACCGTAAATTCGAAGATGTAAACGCCTTCCGGGAGGAGATCGAGCGGTTGGAACAGCAACCCAGCCCGGAAGCGCGTCGGCGCCAGTTGGATCTGCTGGGTGATGAGGAGGAGAAATCTTGAATCACGAACAGGATCACCGCTACATGGCCCAGGCGATACAACTCGCGGCCCGGGGACGCTACACCACTCAACCCAACCCTCGGGTCGGTTGCGTGCTGGTGCGGGACGGGCATGTGGTCGGAGAGGGCTATCACCGGCGTGCCGGGGAACCCCACGCGGAGCGCAATGCCCTGGCGGAAGCAAGGGAACGCGCCCGGGGGGCCACCGCCTATGTCAGCCTGGAACCCTGCAGCCACCAGGGTCGCACTCCGCCTTGTACCGAGGGCCTGATCGAAGCCGGTGTCAGCCGGGTGGTGGCGGCGATGCGCGATCCCAATCCAAAGGTCGCGGGTCAGGGCTTCGAACGCCTGCGCGCAGCCGGTATTGAGGTGCTCGAAGGGGTTATGAGTTCCCAGGCCGAGGCCCTCAATCCCGGTTATATCAAACGCATGTCCCAGGGACTTCCCTATGTTCGCTGCAAGCTGGCCATGAGTCTGGACGGGCGGACCGCGATGGCGAGTGGTGAGAGCCAGTGGATCACCTCAGCCGAGGCGCGCAAAGACGTACAGCGGCTGCGGGCGCTCAGTGGTGCGATTCTAACCGGTGTGGGAACCTTGCTGTCCGACGATCCCTCGCTCACCGTGAGGCTGGACCACGGGATACTCGGGATCGATGCGGACCTGCCGCTGCCCCGACCGGTACGGGTGGTTTTGGATCCGGGGCTGGATACGCCCCTGGAGTCGAAGATGCTCAGCCTGCCGGGGCTCACCTTGATCATCTGTCAGGACGAAAATCCCGCCCATAGTGCGGCGCTCGAGGCAGCCGGCGCCCAGGTGGAGATGTTGCCCGGTGACCGGGGACGTTTGGATCTGCGGGAAGTGATGCACTATCTCGCTAGCCAGGAGATCAACGATCTGCTGGTGGAGTGTGGCGCCACCCTGGCCGGGGCCCTGCTGGAACAGGGTCTGATCGATGAATTGGTCATCTACCAGGCGCCTCACATCATGGGCGACAGCGCCCGGGGGCTGTTTCACCTGCCGGAGATCCAGCGCATGGATCAGCGTATCCCTCTGCGCATCACCGATATCCGACAGATTGGACCGGATATCCGTTTGACGGCTGTTCCCGGTCCTTGAAACCGTACTGGAGTATTCATGTTCACAGGCATCATCCAGGCCATCGGCCGATTGCAGCAGAGCGAGGCGCGGGGAGGGGATTACCGTCTGAGCGTGGACAGTCGTGACCTGGATCTGAGCGATGTGGCACTGGGTGACAGTATCGCCACCAATGGGGTCTGTCTCACGGTAATCAGCCTGAACGCGCAGGGGTTCCAGGCCGATGTCTCAAGAGAAACCCTGGATCTCACGACCCTGGGGAAACTGAAACCCGGAGCCCCCCTGAACCTGGAAAAGGCGCTGACCCTCAATACCCGCCTTGGCGGACACCTGGTGAGCGGGCATGTGGATGGGATCGGACGGCTGATTGAGCGGCGGGCCGACGCGCGCTCAATCCGTTTCGAGATCGAGGCGCCCGGAGAACTGGCCCGCTACATCGCGCACAAAGGTTCGATCTGCGTGGATGGTGTCAGTCTCACCGTCAACGGCGTCAACGGGGCCCGGTTTGAATTGAACCTGGTCCCGCATACCCTGCAGGAAACCATCATGGACGGTTACCAGGTAGGTTCCGAAGTCAATCTGGAAGTGGACCTGATCGCCCGTTATCTGGAACGTCTGATGCTCGGTGACCGGGCGGCGCAACCCGAGGCCTCCGGGGTGACCGAACAGTTGCTGCGCGAGCGGGGCTTTCTCTAACACACAGTAAGCGTTCGATCCTCATAGCCCGGATGGAGCAGTCGAATCCGGGAACGTCGTGGTAGAAAGACATCCCGGATTTCTCTGCGCCCCATCCAGGCTACGGACGGCCCTGTTTCGTTTAGCTGTTTTTTTTCACCACGAATGATTTCTTGGATTCTTTGATCTCGCTCAGGGTGAATATCAGGAACATCATGATAATTTGATTTCACCCTGTGATTTATAAGGTGGAATGACAATTTGAAATGGCCTTTATGCAACGGCAGGGTTCAGTTACTGAAAAAACATGGTGTTCGAATCATAAGCATTAATTAATCATTGGCAATAAATTCCCATTCCGATCATATTGATAATCAACTCATGTTCTGTCAGTCTTCGCGCAGCCAAGGATCCGGCTATATAAATCAAAGAAAAAATATAGGAAGGGTTGGACTTTAAAAAAGGTTGGTACGAATAAGGACATCTTGTCCAGGAGGAGATGAGAATGACAACATTAAGCAAACTTTATTCATGCATTGTTGCCGGGCAGGTTTGGATTGCCTTTTGTTTGCTTGCGATTTCGGCATTGGGTGTTGTGATAAAGCATCAGTTTATGATCTTTTTTTTATACATGGCACTTGTTGATATCGGTGTCATGATGGTTACCTGTCTGTTTATGGGAACGACTTTTATGGTAATACGCGCCGTTGAGAGGCGTTTGTCAAAACGTGGCGGACACCAGGGATATGGATGGTTGCTCGGCTCGGTTTATCCCTGACATCAATCCGTAAGAATTCGATCGAAATAGCGTGCCCGATAGATTAGACGTGGCAGAACACCATCCTGAAAACCCGAGCGGGTGTGCAGCACATTGTTGCAGATCAGGCCCTGCCCCGCCTGAAGCTTGCCGTGAAAATGCCACTCGGAAGGGGTATGCAGGAGGTTCTTCAGAAATGCCACCGCTTCGTTGAGCAGCGGGTCGTTCCGCCATTCAATGCTGCGGCTGCGATCGGTGTAACGCATATGCAGGTGGCCGTCGGCGTGGAGCGAAAAGACCGGGCCGCTGCGCTCGGGTCGCAGTTCCTTGCCATCTGATATGTTGGCGGGAATGGTCATTGCCCGGGGGTGCATCAGAGCTCGGATATAATCCGGATTTTCGTCCCTGATCCTCAGGAACACGATCTCGTGATCCAACAGGTCATTCGCACCGCCGTGCTCGGCGGGTTGCACGCAATGCAGTAGCAGTCCGTGTATCTGATGTTGCAGGTCGTTGTAGTAACCGTCCGTATGCCAGGTGATCGGTCGGTCGGAGTAGGGGATGTAGCCCTTGCGCAGGGCATCGGACTGGACGGTCAGAGAGGTGATGGCGTCGTCGTCGGCGCACATGTTGTGGTCCAGGTTTTTTAACCCGAAACCCAATCCCAGTTGACGGATGATCTGCTTGTCCGCGTCATGCCCGGATAACCCGGCCCAGATGGCCATGTTGGATTTCCCGCACAATTGCTGAATCCGCTCATGTTCCGCCCGGGTGATGTGTCGGGGATCGCCGATTTCCACCACCAGGTCATCCAGTGAAACCGGGTAGTCATGTAATTTCTTGTCACGCCAGTGGAGATAGGCATCACGGTTTTGAGGGAGAAACGGTGATTCGCTTGATAGGGACATGGTTAGACGACTTTCACGTTCGGAGGGACACTTGCTATGATACCGTTTCCGAACCGGTCAGCACCATGGCATAAACCCGTAACATTCCGTTGATACTGAGAGGCGCTCCCCATGCATGCCGTTACCAAACGCCCCCTGATTCCCGAGCCCCTGTCTTTGCCGTTGCGCATACTGCCCGGCAAGCTCCACGGTGTGATCTTGAGCAAGCTGTTGAACCGGGTATTCCAGATCCAGATTGCTGAGGGTGAGCTCGACTTTCTGGAAGGTCGGGTGGTGCATATCCGAGTCCGGGATGCGGGACTGCAGTACGCCCTGACCTTAAAACAGGGGCGGCTCGAAGAGGCGGGTAAACGGCCGGCCGACCTGAGTGTCAACGGCAGTGTCTATGATTACCTGTTGCTGATTGCCGGACGGGAGGATCCGGATACCCTGTTTTTTCAGCGCTATCTGACGATGGATGGGGACACCGGACTGGGTGTCCACCTGAAGAACATGCTGGCCTCTGTGGATCCTTCGGAGCTGCCGATACCCAAAGAGATCTACCGTCTGGTGGAACGGCTCCTCAGACTCTACGAACGGGTTTCTCAGTACGCTTCCGGCAAGGCCTGAACACGGGTTGTCCGCCCCCTCAGACGTTCAATCAATGTCCGGGTCTGTTCGGGTGGCGCGCTGCACCAGAACTCCTCATCACCCGGTTGATCACCCCGATTCAATAGATCCAGTTCCTCGAGCCTCCGAAACAACTGACGCGCCACGGCGGGTCCTGTGTCGATGATTCTTACCGTTGACCCGGCGGATTTTTCGATACTGGGTTTCAGGAAGGGGTAGTGAGTACAGCCCAGGACCAGGGTGTCCACCCCGGTTTCGAGCACCGGCAGTAGTTGTTGATGCACGAGTTTCAGGGTTTCGTGATGCTCCGGCCCCTTGAACTCAATGGCTTCGACCCAGCCCTCACAGGGACAGATGACGACCTCGGATTCCCGGGCATGCTCATGCAGCAGGGATTGGAATTTTCCGCTGCTCAGGGTGCCCTGGGTGGCCAGTACCCCGATTCGTCCCCGGGTACTGGCTTGAATGGCGGGTTTGACTCCGGGTTCCATGCCGATGATGGGCAGGTCATAGGCCCCGCGCAGATGTTTGACCGCGGCTGCCGTGGCGGTGTTGCAGGCAATCACGATGGCCTTGACCTGACGTTGTAAGAGAAAACGGGTAATGTGTTGTGCACGCCCGACGACAAATGCTTCCTGTTTGGTGCCGTAGGGCAGATGCGCCCGGTCAGAGACGTAGATCAGTTGTTCCCGGGGCAGTAGTTGGCGGATGTGTCCGAGTACCGAAAGCCCGCCGATACCTGAGTCGAAGATTCCGATGGGCAGATCAGACGGCATTGCCAACCTCATTCTTGATCAGGCGTTCGACTTCTCGTTCCAGCAGAATGTACCGCTCATTCAATTCATGCAGATCCGCACGCAAACAGACAGACTCGAACTCCTGGATCCGGTAGTCCAGCGCAGGAACCCCGCAACTCGAGGTGGAACCATGTATCTTATGGACCAGATCCTTAAGGCTTTCACGATCCGCCATGTCGATATGGTTTTTGATCTGAATGAGCTGCTGAGGGAGTTCCTTGCACAACTGCTGAAACATCTCTTCGGCCAGTTTATGGTCGCCTCCGGTTATGGCGAGTAGCTTGTTCAGATCTCGGACAGGCAGGTCGTTACTGACCAATTTGGGTTTGCTGCGTCTGTCCAGCAGGGGTGGGAAAAGATCTTCGCTGTATTTTTTGCGGAAGATCGCATTGATGACTGCCCACATCTGCGGTTCATCGATGGGTTTGAGCAGATAACCATCCATGCCCGCCTCACGGATCTGGTTACGGGTACTGGGTACGACATCCGCGGTCAGCGCGATGATCGGTGTGTGGTGTTGATCATCTTCATTGCGACGGATGATTTCCGCGGCTTCGGTACCTTTCATCTTGGGCATGTGGATATCCATCAGGATGAGGTCGTAGGGGTTCTGCTGCGCCATGGATATCGCGCTGACGCCATCATTCGCTTCGCTGACGGAGGCGCCTTTACTGCGCATCAGCGTGCTGATCAGTTTCAGGTTGATGTCATTGTCATCAACCACGAGGATGTTGTAGTTATCGAGCTGCAGATGGGTATCGATTTGCTCCGGTGAACCGAGAAAGTCACTTTGTCTGGTCTGAATGGCGAACAGGGTACGCAACACATCATCGAGCTTTCCGGTACCGACCGGCTTGGGCATGTAGATGTCCTGACTGAGTGATTGAAACTGTTCAATGACGCTACGTTCGGACGTACTGATGAAGGTTAGTAACGGGGTTAAGGTTTGTCCCTTGATGCGTTGGACTTCGAACTCAGCGGTGCCGGAGTCGACTTCCTGATGAGTGAAGCCGAGCACAATCAGGTCGATATCGCTATGGGGTTCATAGGGGAAGTGACCTTCGATGACTTCGATACCAAAGTCTTCCAGGGCATGTTTCAGCGCAAGGTATGACAGCCTGTGGTTGTCGATCAACACAGCGCGTTTGTGATACTGCGCCAGAGTTACTTCGGAACTGTCGATTTGGGGTGGTTTGATCAGTGGGATGGAGATGATGAAATTCGCGCCCTTGCCCAGGCTGCTGAACAACTCGATATCCCCGTTCATCGATTGGGCCAGTTTTTTGCAGATACTCAGCCCAAGTCCGGTGCCTCCGTACATGCGGCTGGTGGAGGAGTCGGCTTGCTGAAAGGACTCGAACAGCATGTTTTGAGCCTTGTTATCGATACCGATTCCCGTGTCGGTTACGGTAAATTTCAAGACGCATTGATTATCTGTTTCGGAGTCGATCATCACGCGTATCACCACATCCCCTTCGTGGGTGAACTTGATGGCGTTACTGATCAGATTGACCAGTATCTGACGGATCCGGGGTTCATCGCCGATCAGTGTCTTCGGAACATCGGAATAGACCAGCAGTACCAGTTCGAGTCCTTTATCGTGGGCCGAGGGTGACAGCAGAATAGTGGGGTCTTCAAAACACTCCCGGACATTGAACGGTGCTGTTTCAGGTTCAAGCTTGCCATATTCGAGCTTCGAGTAATCGAGGATCTCGTTGATGATGTCCAAGAGGTTGATCGCCGATTTGGAAATTGTGTTCACCAGATCACGTTGTTGTTGCGACAGATCGGTTTTAAGCAGTAGATTCGTAAAACCCAGGACACCGTTCATCGGAGTCCGAATTTCATGACTCATATTGGCCAGGAATTCCGATTTTGCCTTGCTGGCCGAAAGCGCCCGTTTTTTCGCCAGATCGAGTTCGACGTTCTGAATCTCGATGGCTTCCAGGGTTTCGGTGAGTTCCGAGGTGGCCTGATTGATCTGCTGCTGCATGGTCTCGTGGGAATGGAGTATTCGGTTGGTCATGGCATTGAAGCCTTCTTCCAGGCTGCGAATTTCACCTTTGGATACTTCCGGAACACGCACTGAGAGATCACCCTCGCGCATACGCGCCACCGCCTGGGTAAGGCGTGTGATGGGATTGATCATCGTACGGCTGATCGCCAGTGAGAAGAAGGCGGTTGTGATCAGGCCGAACACCAGCATGATGGTTGTGTTGGTGATGATGCTGATCTTGTTTTCGTTCAACCGGGTTTTGCTCAGAGTCAGGATGACATGGCCCAGGCTTTCTGGATTGTTGTTGGTTGAGTCGAGTGATTGATCCGGGTAGTCGCTGATCTCGATATCCTCGACCAGGTAGATGGACGGGGCGCTGAATTCGGTAAGATTGGCGCTGCTTTCGATGTCGTTTTTGACCATATGCGAGAGCAGGCTGCCTGTGGCGTCGAATACCTTGATACTGTGTACATCCTGCTGCAGGAAGATCGGTCTGAGGCTCATTTCCAGGATTGATTTATCCCGGGTGAATATCCCGTATACGCTGATCGCGGCAGACTGGCTTGCGATGGATTCACCCCGTTCGTCGAACAGCTCATTGAGGCGTTCGATCTGGGTGCTGATCAGATAGATTGTGAGCAGCAAGGCGAGGACCGAGGCTGGCAGCAGTCCGATCATGAGTGCCTGGAACTTGAGCGATCTCAGTTTTCTCAGAATCATTTTGGCGCCAATTCCATCATGCTATCCTTGAGCCGGGTTTCCGATTTGATGGGGAAGCCCAGTGAACGGGCGACATCGGTATTGAACAGGACCGAAAAATACCCATCCATTTGCTGGTATTTGGGTAGTTTCTCACCTTTGAAAAAATCCACAACATTATCCCTGACTTGATCGGCGATGTCCTGGGGTGATGAATAGACCGCTGCGAGCGCACCGGCCTTGACATAGGCCGAGGAGAAGCCGATCAATGGTATTCGCTTCCGATAAGTCGAGAGCAGAATATACGAGACTGTGGTTTTATTATGGATATTGCTGTCCGGTAAGGCGAGAAATATGTCGATATCGTCGAGAATACGGCTCAATGATGCGCCGATAGCCTCCGTTGATGTCACCTGTTCCATGTGAATGCTCAGGTTCAGGGTGTGGGCCAGGTCGTTCAACCGGGTTTGCATCTGCGTATTCCGCGGATCCACCAGGACACCGATGTTTCTGAAATGCTCCGACAGCGCCTTGATCAAGAGTAGGCTGTTTTTGATGGGCTGATCGAGAAACAGAAAGTGCTGTTGAGGGTTATCTTTTGTGGAGTTCTCGATCGATGTGTGGCTCTTTGGGATCAGCGCGGAAAGGGTTGGCGTCTCGGGGAAGTGTTCCTGACTGAAAACAGCGGCCTGAATTCCCAACGAGATGATCAGCCCGTGATCCCTTTGGGGTTGTGCTTTATAGGTAGAGATCTGAACGATATCAAAGTTGCTGTTTTGACATTTGAGTTCGTGGTTACGGCAATATTTTATGGTTGTGTTGGTGATGGTTGTTGCCACATCCAGGTATACATCATCGTTGTCACTGAGCAGGATCAGAACATTGTTCGAGGTTTCCTTGGCGAGGGGGCAGGCAACCACTAACCATAAAACAGAAAAAACAACGAGATGTTGAAAGACTCTTGCAGTTGCACCGCACCGGCGGCGTGCACAGGTCGGGAGACAAACATACCCCCACCCTGAGCGGGTTTGGCGTGGTTGTCTGCGAAATTTCAACATTCCGATCGGTTCTTTATTAAAAGGCTAGCCTTGCTTGCACGTACGCCCTGGGTTCCCAGACGTTGTGACCGTTATTTTTGTTGTCGTGGTAGAAATCGTAGTTTTTGTTGTGCAGATTCTGATAGATCAGTGACAGGTCGAGCTTTGATTGATTGAGGTGGATGTGCTTGTTTACTTTGACATCGAAACGACTGTAGTTGGGGACCGCATCCCCTTCACCCGGCCATTCCAGTTCATCGGTGAAGTAGTAGGCGGCACTGAGCGTGACATCTTCGTCGAATCGGTGACTGGCCAGTAGACTGAAGGTGCGTTTGGGTATTTTTACTTCGGCATTGTCGCGGTAGCTGGTAACACCCTCCTTGATCCGCTTGATCTCGTTTCCGTGGACATTCAGGTAACTGAATCCGAAGTACAGCAGATCCCGCTGGGTCGCTCGGTAATCCAGCTCGAACTCAATTCCGTCGATTTCAACGACGCCGAAATTTGTGTATGTGAACGCACCCCTTTGAATCGAATCAAGCCAAGCGTAAAGGATTGCCTGATCAACCGGATCGGTGATGCCCCGGTCCGAATCCAGGTAATCGAAATTTCGGTAACTATCGATGATGTTCGTGTAGCGTTCGTGGAACAGACACACATCGTAGTTGAGACCCAGGTCGATGAACTGGCCGAAATAGCCCAGTTCCACCCGGTCGATGCGTTGCGGATCCAGGTCCTCGCCGGAATAGGCCCAGGTCTTCAGGGGATCCTCGTCAGAGCCCAGGTAAAGCGCCAGATTGACCTTGTCCTCGTAGATTGTCGGCATCCGATAAGCCCTGGAGCCACTCACCCGGATCGTATCGGTGGTGTTCAAGTGATAATTGACACCAAGGCGTGGGGAGATGACCCTTTTCTTGCCTTCAAACTTTTCCAGCATGGCGCCCATATTCACCACGGTCTGTTGCGTGGCATACCATTCGCCATTGAGAAACAGACGGAACAGGTCCCGGGAAATGGCATCTTCAGACTGAAACAGCCAGGTGCTTTCGCCGCGATCCTGACGCGCCCCGATTCCCCAGGCAAGTCGCAGTTCGTCCATGGGTTCCAGGGTGTTTTCAACCTCCAGGTCGTATCGATGGGATTTTAACCCGATCCAGGAGAATGCAAAGGGTTCATCCCGGAGATGCAACGCATCGAGCAGTGAGCTGAAATCATAACGTCCATCGGAGATCGACATGGCAAAGGCGTCCAGGCGCATCGATTCCGGTATATCCTGCAGGCGGCTGTCGGCCATGATCTGTTCCGATAGGGTGGGAAGGTAGGTGGTGTCTTCGATTGCGTAGTAGTTATGATAGAAGTGCACCCGGACCGTGTTGTTCGGATTGAGCAGGTGGCTCCACTCGATAGACTGGTAGTTGTAGTCGGTATCGAGCTGGCGGTTGTTCTGGAGCATGGTGTTGTGTCCTTCCAGGTAATCGCCGGATACCACGCCAAAGGTAGTTCGAACACTGTTGTTTTCGTCGATATGGTAGTCGCTGTCCCACTTGAGCCATTTGACTTCAGTCGTATCGTCGCGATTGTCAAAGCCCCCATCCTCCCGGTAACTGGTGGAGATGCGGAAATCCAGGTTGCCTTGTCGCGCGGAGTGAGCCGCCTCCACATAGCGGGTCTGTTGATAGCCGATGGTGGCTGAAATCCGGGTTCCCGGCATATCTTCCGGGCGGTTGGTCACAATGTTGATGACTCCCGCGTAGGAGTTCGAGCCATAGGCGGCGGCGTTGGGGCCGCGGATTACTTCGATACGCAGGATCTCGTCCATGCTGAGGGAGATTTCGGTCCAGGGTATACCGCCATAGACCGGATCATAGATGGATCGGCCATCGATCAGCACCTGCATGTCTCTGGCATACTCATCGGCATGCCCGTGGTAGGTCACGGTTGCCCGGGTACCGGAATAGAAACCCACCACGAATCCGGGGACCAGTCGCAACAGGTCCGGGATATTCAATGCGGCGCTGGCCTCGATCATTTTACGATCGATCACGGTGATCGCGCTGGGTGTGTCCTGCTGGGATTGGGAAAGTCTCGAAACCGAAAGTACAACCGGAAGGTCGTCATAATAGTAGTTTTCTGAAAGGTTGAGAGGCGCACTATCCGCATAGAGTTCCGAGACGGCGCAAAGGGCCGTGGTGACGATGAGTGTCGGTGTAATGAGTCCGTGGTGTTTTCGTTTTAGCATGAACAAAACCTGGGCATCGAGCATGGATTTCAGTCGAATCATACCAAGCACATCACGCCGTCGTTCGCTGAGCACCCTGATTCGGGCATCCCTTCTTCACTGCCCGTGAGGCAGGAATGTCCGGGTGGCACCGGGCGGATCATTGGTGGTATGTGCCTCAGCCCGATGGCGCGGTTCGGTTGCCGGTTCGAGGAATTCTACTGTTAATGGCTGGCCCTGAGTGTGAATTAAATGACTATTTCGGGATCAGGAGGTCGGGTCAGTGCCTGTCCGCTTGTCTCGCTCCAGTAGCCATTACAGGCGCCCAGCGGCATATAAGATTGAATGTCCGCGGGTTTCTGTCCGGATCGGGCGTCATCAAAGGCATCGACGACCCGGTCGGTAAAGCGTGATTGCGGGCTGATCCTCAATACATCGACGCGCAGGTCGATCAGTGAGTTCATCTCCGGCAACAGGTTGCAGGTCTTGGCCGATACGGTCTGAATGCCGTTGAGGGCGAGAAAGGCTTCCCCATCCTGGGTGGAGATCAGCCGGCCGTCGGGATGGTCAATGCATTTGTATTCGCAGTCATCCTTAGGCAGGTTGTAGGAACGGGCGGTAAAACAGCGTGCCGACAGGGTTAGGGGCATACGGCCGTAACAGAAGATCTCGGTCTCAACCCCGGCGGGTCTCTGCTGCTGCATCTGCGCCAGGGTCTGCTGACCGAGTTCCAGGGGCATGACCCAGCGGATCAGGCCCCGGCTGGCGAGAAATTCCAGGGTTTTGGGGTTGTAGATGTTGACGCTTGGGCCGCTGGTGAAGGGCAGCCCCTTTTTGCTCAGGATCTGTATCGCACCGATATCGTTGGCCTCGATCAGAAATTGTCCGTTGTCGCACAGCCTGCGCAGGGTCATCAGGTCGGACTCGGCCTCCAGCAGCGCCAGGGTGGAGAGCACGATCTGCTTATCGGTATCCCGGCTCAGGCGGGTCGCCAGATCGATCCAGTCCTGGGTCTTCAGGCTGCGGCGTTTGGAACAGACGGTCTCACCCAGGTAGATGATATCCACCGGCATCCGCGCCGCCTGTTCGTAGAACTCGAACAGATCATCCCGGGACCAGTAGAAGAGGATCGGACCGAGGGAGAGTTTCGGTATCGGGTGCATGGATGCGCTCACTGCCAGGGGCGATAGTAGGGGCCCAGCGTGGTGCTGGCGCCTTCGGAGACCTGGTCGAGGGACCGGTTCCAAGTGGCTTGGGCCTGGTAGTTGTCCGGGTCCCGCTGGCACGCATCCAGGGCGGCGCGCCACACCCGGGTGACCTGTGCGACGTAGGCCGGGGAACGCTGGCGTCCCTCGATCTTGATCGCCTTGACGCCGGCGCGCTGGAGCTGCGGCAGGAGTTCCAGGGTGTTCAGCGAGGTTGGCTCCTCGATGGCGTAGTAGGTATGCTCGCCGACCTGGAAGCGTCCCTTGCAGATGGTCGGGTATCCCGCCTGCTCGTCACGCCCGTAGCGGTCGGTGAGCAAGCCGTTGAGGCGGGATTCCAGTCCCTCGGGGGTTTCCCGATACGCTACGTAGGGCGCGGGTGAACAGGCTCCATGGGTATTGGGGGACTCCCCGGTGACGTAGGAAGAGAGGATACAGCGACCCTCCACCATGACACAGAGGCTGCCGAAACCGAAGATCTCGATCTCAACCGGCGATCGTTCAACTACTTGCTCTACCTGGCTCAGGGAGAGTACCCGGGGCAGTACCGCACGGCGGATACCGAAGGCCTCGGCATAGAAGCTCAGCGCCTCGTAGTTGGTGCTTGAGGCCTGCACCGAGAGGTGCAGGGGCAGTTGCGGATGGGTGCGGTGGGCGTAGTCGAGAATACCGATATCGGCGCAGATCAATGCATCCACGGAAAGCGCCGCGGCGGTGTCTACCGCCTCCTGCCAGCGATGCCAGTTGTGTGGTTGGGGATAGGTGTTGAGGGCCATGAATACCCGCTTTCCCCGGCTGCGGGCATACAGGATTCCCTCTTTAGCCCGCTTCAGGTTGAAATTCAGGCCCGGGAAATGACGTGCATTGGTGTCATTCTGCAGACCGAAATAGACCGCGTCCGCGCCTTGATCGACCGCGGCCTTGAGGGAGGGCAGGTTGCCTGCCGGACATACCAGTTCCATGGGCATACTCATGATTTACGCAACATACCGGGATGGGCTCCTGCGTTGTTGCAACTCCCGGGTGATTCCATTGAGCACCCGCCATTTTTCTGCGCACCACAGAGGCGCCAGCAACAGAGAGGGCGAGGCGGT
This sequence comes from Candidatus Thiodiazotropha sp., assembly GCA_050291245.1. Classification (GTDB taxonomy): domain Bacteria; phylum Pseudomonadota; class Gammaproteobacteria; order Chromatiales; family Chromatiaceae; genus Thiodiazotropha. Next base: position 18,082 of record JBNKJP010000043.1, read on the forward strand.
GCCGGTCAGTCGGTGCCAGACGATATGATCGGGGGTTTGCTCCACCAGATTCGCCGCGATCCGAATATACTCTCGCAGGCTCAGGGGGTGGTAGTCGCCGCTGCGCCAGGTGTTGGCCAGGCGGGTACCTTTCACCACGTGCAGCGGGTGCAGTTTCAGGCCATCGGTTCCCAGTTCCAGCACCCGGGAGAGGCTCTCCGAGCAGTGGTGAGCCGTCTCTCCGGGCAGCCCCGCGATCAGATGGGTACAGACCTTCAACCCGCGACCTCTCGCCCGGGCGATGGCATCCTGGTATTCCGCAAGGCCGTGCCCGCGATTGATCCGCTCCAGGGTCTTGTCGAAAGCGGACTGCAGACCCAGTTCCAGCCATACCTCGTGTCCCTCGTCCTGGTAACCGGCCAGCAGGTCCAATACCGGGTCAGGCACGCAATCCGGCCGGGTGCCGATGGATAATCCGATCACATCGGGTTCGGCCAGGGCCTCCGAGTAGAGCTGCTCGAGCCGTTCGATACGATCGTAGGTGTTGGTGTAGGCCTGGAAATAGGCCAGATATTTCAGGGCCCCGGTGCGTTTGCGGATCACCTGACGCCCGGACTCGATCTGCGCCTGAACCGGTTTCGGTTGCCGACCGTTGGGGCTGAAGGTGACATTGTTGCAGAAGGTGCAGCCCCCCTGTCCCTTGGTGCCATCCCGGTTGGGGCAGGTAAATGCACTGTCCAGGGCGATCTTGTGTACCCGCTCTCCATAGCGGTTGAGCAGATATTGCCCGAAGGTAGGGACCTGTTCCGCCAGCGTCGTCATCGTTATTAACCCGGTACCTCAATAGGCTATGTTCAGGGCTTCAAGAATGCCTTTGATCAAGGTATGACTCGCAGGTAAGGGCGATCCCTTGGCAAGCGTCATAATACAGAGCAAAGGCATTCTTGAAGCCCCCAACAGATTGATTTATTTAACAGGCCGGTGTCTGTGTCTGTCCGCCTACAGACTGCGTTATCAAAACTTACAGTAGGAGTGCTACAGCGGCGTTTTGATGCCTTGCTATAGGCGGACAGACACCGGCTGAACATAGCCTATTGGGGTACCGGATTAATATCAACCCACCCGGTTCAGCACGCGGCGACGGAATTTCACCCCCAGGCGCTTCGCGATGCTCTCACAGGCCGGAATATCCACCCCCTCGAGGCCATCGATGGCGGTAGCGGTGACATCCGCGATGAACTTAGGGGCTTGGGCGAGGAAATCCAGCATCGCCTCATAGGATCCGGGCAGATTGGGACGGCAATGACGGTCGTAGACCTCCGCATTCTGTCCGTTCAGGGAGACCGAGAGGGCGTCGACACACTCGCCGAGTTCCGGCAGGGTATCGTGCTTGTGGACCAGATTGGACAGGCCGTCGGTGTTGACCCGGACCTGTCCGCCCAGTTTCTTGATATGGCGGGCGACCTCCAGCAAAACATTCAGTCGCATCGTCGGCTCCCCATAACCGCAGAACACCACCTCGTCGTAGCGGGTCGGGTCATCGATGGAGGCGATGACTTCTTCCGCCGTGGGACGGTGATCGAAGCTGAGGTCATAGCCCTTGACCGTCATGTCACCCAGGGTTTTCGGGCAGAAGGCGCATTCCAGGGTACAACGGTCAGTAATGCTCAAGTAGAGATTGTTGTCGATCTGGTAGCTGATTTGCTGAGGCACGATTTCCTCTTGGGGTGTGATTCATAAATGGACAAGGTACCCTAGCAATCGGATCATATTAAGCAATGATTTAGGTCAAAATATACGGGCGTCATTTTTTATTGTTCCCGCGCTCTGCGTGGGAACGAGGCCCTTAAGGTCGGAATTCAGGAATGTTGCTCCGTCAGGCTTTCCGGATCCCGGCATGCACCGGGATACACTAGTATAGGACACTACACTAGGGAGCGATGGACGCCGCATCTCCACCATGAGCCAGCATCACCACCCTGGGTTCGATCAACTCGCTCAGTCGGGCCTGAGTCGCCTGTGTGACTTCAATACCGTCATGAAACAGCATCGCCACCGTGAAAGGGCCGTCTCCGGTGGCCTTCTGGGCAATATTGTCGGGACTCACCACCACCCGTCCCAGAGTGCGCTTGGTGGGCCAGGATACCTCCCCATAGGCGTGGTAGACCAGCTCCGAACAGACGATCCGGTTGGCGCTCTGAGTGTCGAAATTGAAATCGTAGGCCTTGCCCACCTGTCGCAGGGTCTGCAGGATCACCTCACGACGGGCGGTCCGGTCTTGTGATCGATGTCGCAAAACCGCCAGGTCGTCCACATTCATGAAATGTTCCAGGGTATTCATTTCCACTCCGGAGCGCAGGGCCTCGACCACCCCGCGTCCATGTCGGATCTCTCGCTGATGCGCTATCACCAGCGGATGCTCCCACAAGCCCAGGTCACGCAGTTCCGTCTCGGTACCGATCCACACTGCGGCATGCCCCCAATGACCGGGTATGAACGAATCGGTCAGTCGAAAAGGCGTCTTCTCCAGCAATACATCCCCCGCCTGAAGAGAGGCGCCGACCCGTTCGAGCAGGATGGGTCGGTTATCCAGCTTGCCCCGGCGTGACTCCACCAGGCCAACCATGTTGCCGAACAGCATGCTGGAGAAGTTCACCCCCTCGTTTTTCAGTTCGTGCAGGGTATCCGCGGAGACCGTGCCGATCAGGTCGAGCACACGGCCGGCATAATGCAGGGGGTGAAAGCGTCGCACCATGGTATAGGAGGGGCTTTGATCCACCAGATTCGCGAGATAGCGTTCCGCGTCATCCTCGGATTGGGCCAGCTCGGTGGCGTGGGCCTCATACCAGACCAGTCCCCGGCGTACCCGGGAGCGATTGATTTCCGAGGCATAGGAGGTAGCCACCCGTCGCAACTCGTCCCTGGGCACTTGGAAACCGGAATCACCCTCATTGATGTGATTACGCAGAAAAGCGTTGTCCCGGTACAGCGCCACGGCGGTGAGATAGTTGTCATACAACGTCAAGGCCGCCGCCAGAGACATGCTGATTCCCACCGCCTGTATCCGGGCCTGACGGGGATCCTCGGGTATTGGTGCGTCCAGCCAGCATTCGTGCGCGGTGGCTACATCCCAGAGCTGTTTTCGGAGTTTGACCAGTTCCGCCGCACCCTCGCTGAGTAAACGGATATCAGAACCCAGTAGCGGCTCTTTGTCCCGTTGTTTCTCCTTGAGATGTTCGAGAAAGGTCAGGGATTTGGCGCGCAGGCTCAGGGCCTCTTCGGTGAGAATTTGATGCCGCGCCAGTTTGCGCTGCATGGTGTCCTCCGAATAACGGATTTCAGGCGGAGAATCACAGGTTTGCGTGTTAAAGAGGTTCTCTGCGCCTTGGGATATTATTGAAAAGGACAAGAGCAGAACGGAAAGTACGATCAGTGGTGAGCGGCGTGGTAAGTATTTGAACATGGCTGGAAGAATCTAAATCCTTGATGAAGGTTCCTATTGTGCGGATCAGGCTTCATAGTGTAATACTTTGCCAATTGAACGCCAAATGGTAGACCAACCAGGTCATCAAATTGTGCGTCCATTTGCGGCTAATTTCCTTTTGGATGGTCATCCTTACTAACTCCTTAAGGAAGCGCTATTAAGACAAACCCAATATTGAATTGGACAGGAGACAGGGCGGTGAATATGGGACGATGGCATCCAGCGGTAATTGCGATCAGTGGATACCAGCGCTATATATCCCCACACAAGGGTTTCTGCTGTGCGTATCGAAAGATGACCGGCGAAATGTCGTGTTCTGAATTCGTGAAACAGGAGATTATTCATAATGGATTGGGGGCTTGGAAGTCGATCATTCAGCGATTCGAACTTTGCAAGGAATCAGCTCGTTATTTGAGTGAACTTAAGGCTGGGGATGATGCTTCCGGGAAACAGAAGAAATCGGATAAGGGCTCTACCTCCGATGCACTCTGTTGCGCTACGGATGCACTTTCATGTGTACCCTCCGGCTGCGCTGATATCAGTATCGGCTCGGTAGCAGATAGTGCGGGCAGCGTGGTGTCGGGTGGTTGCGACGCATGCGCCTGTATACCATTTTAACTCAAGTTTTGGTGTTCAATATTGATATAAGTCGAGTTGGCAGCCTCATCATGAATGTGTCAGTCGCGTGGTAAATAAACTCAGTTGAAGGCTACGGATAAACGGATGCGAGTTGACACTCAATTTTTACCACGAAGGCTACAAAGCGCAATTGCTGACTTACATGTTCCTGCTCGACTCACAAGCCAACCAATCATCATCATCACCCAGCAGCGTTTCCCCAGAGAACAAGTTTCTGAGAAAGGCTCCTTGATCATCCAGGGCCATAAAATGGAGGTAGGCCTTGATGGCAAATGCACTGGGGTTGAGCTGGAAATAGAGGATCGACATGGATGCCGTGGTATCGAACGCTTCAAGCTGATAGTGTCTCAGTATACTGGAGCGCAGTTCAGGATCCATCGTTGATACCTGGACGACTGCCGCAATGTATTCCTGGGACAGCCTGGGTACTTGGGAGATACTGAAGTTCTTGTCGGCAATGGCGTGAGCGATTTCGTGGACACCGAAACTCCGGTAGAGATCTTCACTCACCGGCGCGCCGAAGGGAGGGTCATCATTTATCTGTCGCCGGTAGGTCTCGAACGAGAGCAGTCTTACTTCATCACTGTTGTGGTCATATCGTCCAATCGCTCTGCCACTACCGACCATCATTGTTTCGCTGCACAGTTTGATATCCAATGGCTGTTGGCGGGAGAGCCCGAAACTACTAAAGAATCCGAACGCCTCATCAGCAGCCTCGCAAAGCAGGCGACGATCAAGCTCGCTACAGGCATACACGCTGACCGGTGTGCCCGAACAAGCCGTGGCCGGGATATGTGCCTGGTCCCTATTTACGCCCTCTGCAATTCCGTTTGTAACAAACATCAGTAGGAGCGCGCAGATGGCTACCTGATGAATGAATGGCGGTACTGATAGCGCGTGAAGTCGTCTCATGGGAGCGATTAATTCCCACTCTTAACCCACTGGGGTAATACGAAGTAAATGCACCCTGAAAATCCTGGGCCTCCTATAGTACTTATGGTACATGAAAGCCGTACTGTCCAGGATTGGAAAACTCCCTGAGGTGTGTGAGGGAATTCCTGAACAGGAATAAGGATCGTAAAAGAATAGATGTCCCAAAATACGCTGGATTAGTGGTTGCTTTACCGTTATTGCCACTTTTTCAGGCGATAATTCAAAGCGGTCATGCTCAATATACTCACCAGACCGGTAAAGTCAGGATCGCCAATGCCTGCAGGGAAAAGGCAGGTAGTTTTCCGGGACCGACGTCTTATTGCTGCCCAAACCCGTCATGCCACTGACTGGTTGGGCGTACCCGCAAAGCCACGAAATGGGGCTTTGCGGACTGCCGTCAACTCTGGCGGGACGCAGTGTGATCACCTTGTCATTCACATGGGCATTGACCCGGTGTCCCAGGGTCACATGAATCGCACCATCCTGAATATGAATTTCCTTGACAAAATTCCCGATCAGTTTCTCGGGAGGCGGGATCATGGCCTGGAGGTTGTTACGCGGAAATTGCCCGGTTTGTTCGAAGTAATCGGATATGGCGTGCTTTGCAATATCCGATAAGGCGAGTGCCTCTTCGATCTGAGTTCTGATGATCCGGTCATGATAGGTGGGTAGCGCCATGGTGGCCATGATGCCGATCATCGCCACTACAATCATCATTTCAATCAGGGTAAATGCATGTTGTTGTTTTTTCATGATAGATCATCTCGAATCATTGGATTGAATCCCTGCAAATGACGGGTAACAGTACAGGATCGATCGTGGTCCGGTTTTGTCCTACGAGTTGCATGCCTTCCACGGGTTTGGCATATCCGCAACTCCAGCCAAGTAGAGGCGCCATGGTTTGTGTGTCCTGCAACTCAGGTCTGAGCGTCAATATTTCCGGACCCTCTCCGAGGTTAGAGGTGATGTGAATCGCACCCTCTTCGACCTGAATCGAAGTGACATAGTTGCCCGTGAGCTTATCGGCCTCGATCAGCCCGGCCTCGGCGTTGTCTCGGGGCATCCTGCCGGTATGGGTATAGAAATCCATAACCGCTTCTCGGGCTGTGTCTGTCAACAGAAAGGCTTCCGAGAGTTTCTCTCGTTGTACATAGTGCTGATAGGGCGGGATGGCCGTGGCTGCCAGAATCCCAATAATGGCAACGACGCTCACCAACTCCAGAAGTGTGAATCCCTGTTGTCGGTATCTTACGAATCCTGGCCTCAATTTCTGCACTCCGGAGGAAGGTGGCGATTATCTAGGTCTGTCATATTCTCTCCAATCACAACAAGATCGGGCGATACTTCCTGCTTGTTACCACATAACCATCTTATGGGACGGGAGTGCTGTGTCATGTCGACTACTGGCCGCAAGGTTAAATAGGCGGGAGATTGTTTGCCGACAGCGGATTCCCGATAGCGAATCCGAATGGCTCCCTGAACGATATTCACACCTATTAGCCTTTTTGTTGCGAAACGGTTTGGCAAGGTACTGTCTTTGTTTTCGGGTGTATCAGGAAACTGACCAGTGTGGGCATAATACTCCTCGATATATTGTTGCACAGGCTGAATAACCGCCAAACCTTCAGTGACATTGAGGCGATAGATATAGTCCTGATATGCCGGAAGGGCAATGGCGGACAAAATGCCGATTATGGCAACCACGTACAACAACTCCAGAAATACGAATCCTTTTGTCATCAGGGAATCCGAATCAAATCATCGAGCCTATTTGAAAGAGCGGGAGATACATTGCAACGACGATATAACCAATCAGCAATGCCATCAGTAGCGTCAGAAGGGGTTTGATCCAGCTCGGACCAAAAGCCCCCGATGGCAACTTGCTGTGATACTGAACAGCCAGTTCTTGTAATAGTTCGTCCGATACCCTGGCAACATTACATTGCCCGGCCAGAGCTATCGCCTTTTCTGAAAACAGCGCTGTATCCGTCAGCGCGGGCAAAAGGTCTTTACTGTGCGTCCATTTGTTCCTGGCCTGAAATAGAAGATTGCGAACATACCCTGAGTGTGTCAATGATTCAAGGAGAGTAAGAACGGGCTCCCAAGGTTGAGGAAGGTGGTTCAAAAGACGCAAGGTAAGCAATAAACGCACATCATGGCGCATTCGCGCCTTATGGGCGAGCCCCGGTGGAAGTCGACTGATTGCATGTATAAACAAACCCGGGATCCTTGTGTTGAAATGGAAATGTCTTGCAACATAGATAAGCGCAATTACCATGATTATTGCCATCCACCAGTAGGATATAAATTGATGTGAATAGTGAATGATACTCTGGGTTATGGCAGGCAGCGGTGTTCCAAACTCTTGATACAGGGATTCGTATTGAGGTACGACAAAGATCATCATGATCGTCAGGACAATCAGAGCCACTAACCCAAGAAGTGCCGAATACACCAGAGAACCATAAGGAATGTACAGATCACTGAGACTTTTGGTATCTGTCATGTATTCGCCGACTTTTCTTAGTCCGAGACCTAACCGTCCATCACGTTCATAGTGTTCGATGACTGTAACAATAGCCTCGGGTATCCTGGGTATGGCCGCTTTCAGAGCGTCGGCGAATATGGGATTCTGTTCCATTTGGCGAGCCAATTTTTCGAGCAATCGTTTGGTTTTTCCTGAGCGTGCGTTCCGATACAACAAGTCCAAGGATTGCTTGGCGGAAAGTCCGCTTTCCATAAAACAGGCCAGCTCAGTAAAAGAATCCCCTAGTATCCAATATTGATCCAATCTGCTTGGTTTTGTCATGATTTTCCCGGTTAATAGTGGGTTTCTTTACATATGTGCAATAAATAGTGTTCAGAAATATTTGTTTTATTATATGAGACGATGTCGGGTGACTTTGCAGCGTCCGCATGTCCGCAGTACCAGTGAAAGACCATGCCATCGTCTCCCTGTACTTTTGGATAGAACGATATACGATCGCCGGAAAGTTTTCTGCGCATGTGATCCGGCAGGATATAGGTTGATACGCCATGATTAATCTCCTGGCCATATCGTGAATCATCATACACCGGGATATCTGTCCTTTTACTTGATGGCCACTTCCCGGTAACGGCGTAATATTCCTGGACTTCGATGCGTCCAATCTTCTGAATGGTCATGATTTCGGAAAAGGTCGCCTTGAACATGGCGGTCTGATAATTTGGCAACGCAAGCAGAAACAGAATCTCAAGAATCAATACAACCATCAATAATTCGAGAACGGGAGAAAATGGAAGAAATCGATCTTTATTCATCCTGATCTTGGTTTTTATTTCCGTTCGTGCCACACCATGGCCTCCGGGTTAATCACCCAATCACTATATCGCACTCTTTCTTTCACCGATAGGCGGAAGATTTGCGAAACAAGCGGGTAGAGGATAGGGGCCTATTTGAAGATCAAAAGTGCGAATCTGTTGTGTCAATCATGCTGGATCCCGACATGCGCGGGGATGACGATGGTTGCAGAGAATTTCATCTTACCCCTGGGTTTGTTTGGCTATGCCGGGATGCTGCGCCGATTGTCCTTATACTTTTGCGATATGATGAATACCGCTCCGGCCAGAGTTCCCGCAAGATGTGCGGGAGGAAAAGGGGGCCATGCGATATGGGTCAGCAGAGAGGTTCCGGTCAGCAACTCCAGGGTCAATTTGGACAGACAGATCAACCCGGCCACGATTACCCAGCCGGAGCGGGTTTGTTTCCAATAACGGTAGAGTGCGAGCACCAGAAGGGTGTTGAGTACACCGGAAAGTCCGCAGTAGCGGCTGACCTGGGTCAGATCCGACAACAGCAGGATGTCGACACTCGCTACTCCGGCAAGCAGCCCGGCGACGAACAGGGTGCTCGATTTCTGTTCCAGGTATCCACCAAGCACGGCGAGCGCCGCGGTGTTCCAGAACCAGTGTTCCCAGTCGGTATGGACGAGATGGCCGCTGAGCAGGCGCCACCAGGATCCGCCGAGCACCGGGTCGTGTTCGAAATAGAGCCACTCGTGAGATTGGGGTAGCAGCATCAGACCCGTTGTCAGGAGGATCAGTACGAGGGTTATTTGGGGCAGCTTCATGATGTGTCTCCGGATACGGCCAGGCGCCTGCCTGGCCGGTGACGGTGAGAATGGGATCAAAGCTTGCGCTGAGCCTTACCTGCCTTCCACAGAGGAAACAGCAGAAGCAGCAGCCAGGGGCCGAGCGCGCCACCACCGCTGTGCCCGGATGAGGGGTAGGCGCGAGGTTTGCTATACATGGGCTGTTGTTGATCCACCCGGTTGTCGACCACCGGAGCGGCACTGCGCTGTTGCCGGGCGTTGTGTTCCATCGCGACGCGGGCCTGATTACGCCGGTCGATACCATAGTGCTGATACTGTTCCTCGCGCAGCACGGTCATCGAGGTGTAGTCGGTGACCAGGCTGTACTCCTTGGCCAGGTCGATGATGGCCTGTCGGCTGTCGGCGTCTTCTCCCAGGTAATCGATCCGGTTTTGCAGATCTTCGATGGTGGCAAAGGCCCACAGACGTTCGATTTCCGGGTTACGTGTGCTCTGGTTCGGAAATTCAAACCGGGTGCTGTATTCGGTTGGCTGACCGGATACCTTGCCACGGATACGCACATCCGCCGTGCCATCCCCCCAGTAGTGACCGAACAGGATCAACTGCTGGCCTCGGTAGAGTGAACCGATCCGCTCCGGGGTCAGGTCCTTGATCTTCACGCCGCTGATCTTCACATCGATGTCATGCAGCGCTTCATGAGTGAGCTTGCTGGTGGCCAGCATTAGCTGGCCGACGATGTCGTCGCTGTTGGATACGTTGATGGCGAAGCCGTTGGAGACTTTGACCATGCCTTCCAAGAGCGGACGGTTGGCGCTGTTGCCCATGACCAAGGTAAACAGCCTGACATCATAGCGTTCCAGCAGGGCGAGAAACTGCCGCTTCTCCGTATGGCCCACGTTGGCAACTCCGTCGGTGACCAGTACCAGGGCACTGGAGCGGTCGGAATCGAGCCCTTTGATACCCAGCTCAAGACCTGCGTAGAGGTTAGTGCTGCCCGAAGGTTGGGTCTGCTCGAGTGTGTCGATCATCTGCTGGGTGTTTTCGGCGCTGGCCTGCAGGTATCCGGAGCTAAGATCCCGGGCGCGGTCGTTGAACAGCACGACCTTGAACCGGTCTCGGTCCGAGAGCGAGGAGAGACCTTTTCGCACCCCTTCCACCAGGCTCTGATACTTGCCCTGCATGGAACCGGAGAGGTCCAGGACGAACACCCAGTCACGCCCTTCATTGATGGCGGTAAGGTCATCCCCCGGTGTCACTGTCAGCATGAAGGTGCCGCGATCCTTGCCGGGTTCCTTGTGGGTCACCATGTCGACACTGCCCGGCAGTCCCTGCTGGTGCCGCCAGTAGACCATGATGTCCTTGTCGAGTTTCCGGATAACCGTGGATGGGGTTTGGGACGCGCCCTCTTCCTCGATAGCCTGGCCATTGCTCAGTGAGACCGTCCACTCCTGAGGTGAAAGGGCACTGGCTACGGCTTGGGGATGCTGGGGCAGGCGCATCTCATCGATCGGGTAGGAGGAACGTAGTTTGAGATCGAAGCTGAAGGCTTCCGTCACCGCGTCATTGTAGCTCCAGAAGGCGAGCCGCTCCTCGTCTACGCCCCCCTCTTCCAGCGGGTAGACATAGCGGCCGATACCGCTGTCCACATGGGCGGGCTGGATGTATACGAGACGAATTCTGACATCCTGCTGGGGCCTGACTGGATAGATATGACTGTCGAAGGTGCGGTAACTGTCCTGTTCGGTCAGGGCAACCTCCCGGCCTTGACCCCGCTCCTTCTGGTAGACCTCCCGTGCCCGTTGTTTCTCCAGAACCTCTCCGGTTACCGGTTTGCCGTCGATCCAGTAGGTGAACTCCCCGACGGAGGCCTTTTCCGGTACGGGAAAGGAGTAGATGGCCTCGAGTTCGGCGTCGTTCGGGTTGTGGAAAACCTGTTCCACGGCGGTGACCGCATAACCATCCTCGATGGTGACCTCAACATGGTGCTGGCGGATTTCCAGATTGGGCAGGTTCCCGGATTTGGGGGTCATCAGGCCGGCGGCGTATGCGCCTTGACCGGTGACCAGTGCAACACCGATGACCCAGTATCGCAGCGATTTCATGAGACTGTTCATAACAAGACTCCCTTTGAGATTGTGCTTGTAATCTCCGGGGTGGAGATAGGGGAACACTAGCCTTGAGTCTTGAATAGTTAAACTAATAGTCAAAAAGCATTGTTATTTTGGTCTGCAAGTATCGTATATTGGTGCTTTTGAGGGTGGGAGGTATTTATGAGTCAGGTGGCCGCACTACTCGAAACCCTGAAACACGAATTGCGCGCAAAGGGTCTGACCTACCGGGAGGTGGCGGTTGCGCTGGAACTCTCGGAGAACAGTGTCAAACGCCTGTTCGCGGAAAAGAGCTTTTCGGTTTCAAGGCTGGAGAAGGTTTGTGAATTGGTCGATCTGGAACTCTCCGATCTGATGCAGAAGATGCTCGAAGGGCGCGAACGCATCAGCATGTTGAGTGAGGATCAGGAGCGCGAGATGGTGGGCAATACCAAGTTATTGCTGGTCGCGATCTGTGCGTTCAACCATTGGCGGTTTGATGAAATACTGGCCGAGTACAGCCTCATGGAGACGGAACTCATCCAGCTTCTGGCCAAGCTGGATCGCCTGCATATTATCGATCTGCTGCCCTTCAACCGTTTCAAACTGTCGGTCGACAAGCAATTCACCTGGCGTCCCAACGGACCGATCCAGAAGTTCTTCCAGCAGCATGCCCAGCCGGAGTTCCTCGCGGCCAAGTTTCAGGAGAAGGACGAGGCGCTCATCTTCATCAACGGTGTGTTGTCGGAAAATTCGCGCATCGCACTGCTGCGTCAGTTAAAGAAGGTGACCCGGGAGTTTTACCGGCTGCACGACGAGGATGCCGGGTTACCCCTGTCGAAACGTCAGGGTAGCAGTCTGATGTTGGCGTTGCGGCCTTGGGAGTTCAGTGTGTTCGAGCAACTACGTCAAAACAGGCGCTAGGCGATGTTTTTCATAATGCCCTGGCAGATCACCTTGAAATTTTCGAACTGATGACGGGTGACTCCCGGGCCGCTGAGGCCGTTGTCGGCATAGAACAGACCCACCGGTTTATTCTTTATAAAGATCGACATGGACACGAAACCCGAGGTGTTGATCTGCTCCTGCGCGGATTGGGAGATCATCGGCAGGTATTTCCCTGCATTGTCTTTGTTCAGGGAAACGGCCTGAGGTTTCTTCATCAATAGGCTGAACAAATTGGGTTTGTTGATGTTCACCACGAAACTCTTCAGGGACAGTTGATGTTCCGATTCGACCACCAGACGAGCCTTGAGTGCGGTCTTGTCCGGGGTCAGCATAGCGAACATGGCGCGGCTCAACCCCAGATCATTCTCCATCCGGTGCAAGGCGCCGTGGATCAGATCCTGCAACGGATTGCTGCGTGGGGAAGCGGGGGGTGCCGGAGTGGGTGCAGGTCGGTTTCGTGGCGCAGACCGGGCCTCCGGGATTTTAGTAGCCGGTTGTGTCGCTTCGACTGCGGATGGGGGTTGCGAGGGCTTTGAGGAGAGATGCAGCAGATGAAAGGCGGGTAGCGGCAGCGACAGGATACTCAGGTCCCGAGCCGTTTCGGCCGCCAGTCGATGGATCAGGGCAATTGATCGGGGTACCGGTATCTCCAGGAACTCCGCCAGTAATTCCAGGCTTTCCAGGGTCTCGGGACGGTCCCAGCCGAGGCTGGATTCCCGGGCGATGGCGGATGCCAGCATGACAGTCAGGGGGGCGGGCAGGTAACTGTTGGAGAGGCCCTGGGCTCGTTCGATGGACGCGGGCAGGTGCCAGGTGAGGCTCAGCTGGACACTGAGTTCCTCAAAGGTGGCGCCGAGCATTTCCCGGGCGACATTCTCGCGATCGTCCCCGTTGAGGATACGCCGGTGGATGTTCGACATGGTGTCCGGATCCGCGCACCACAGGGCCATTTCTGCCAGGTTGTGCAACAGCGCTGCGGTATACAGATCCTTGCTCTCCGGCGCGCGCCGCCACTCGGCGATGCTTTGTGCGTAGCGCGCGGCGTGAATTGCCTGGCTATAGCCGTTGATGAGCCCTCGACGGGGTGGGCCCTGGAGGCGGTCTTCCAGGCAGGGCAGGGAACGGGCGGCCTGTTCGACCCGATCCATGCCCAGCAAGGGAATCGCCAGGGAGATCCGGGAGATCTCCTCCCTGGGTGGGGTGGGCAGGCTGATGAGTCTTCGGATAATGTTCAGACTGAACCCGGGATCCCGGGCGATCACCTCGGAAAGGCGGGTGTGATTGACACTGCTCTGATCGAGCAGATCCCGTACCTGTGTCAAGGTGCGGCGCATCACCGGCAGGGGCTCCCCGGTGAGCAGAGATATCCACTCCTGGACCGTTCGGGTCATTTCGCTACTCGTGTTTCCTATTTTGGGGTGATTAAGACCGCGGGAGTCGGGCTAAACGCTTCGGCCACGCGCCTCGTTTTACGCTGCCGCAAAGTGTGCATGAAACCGAGTAAAAAATCCCGAGTTTCTGTGTGCATGGGTGAATGATAAAATGCCTGGGTTTTTGCATAGTCCGTTTTGAGAGGTTTGTATGGCAGGACACAGTAAGTGGGCCAATATCAAGCATAAAAAAGCCGCAGTCGACAAGAAGCGTGGAAAGATCTGGACCAAGTTGATCCGCGAGATCACCGTGGCGGCCAGGATGGGAGGCGGTGACATCAACGCGAATCCCCGTCTGCGTCTGGCCGTGGACAAGGGCCTCGGCGCCAACATGCCGAAGGATACCATCGAACGCGCGATCAAGCGGGGTTCCGGTGATACCGACGGTGAAAATTACGATGAAATCCGCTACGAAGGTTATGGCCCCGGCGGTACGGCGGTGATGGTCGACTGCATGACCGACAACCGCAACCGTACCGCATCGGAAGTCCGTCATGCGTTCAGCAAGCTGGGGGGCAATCTGGGTACCGACGGCTCGGTCAGCTATCTGTTCACCAAGCAGGGGATCATCAGTTTCGCCCCGGGAACAGACGAGGAGCAGGTCATGGAGTTGGCCCTGGAAGCGGGTGCCGAGGATGTGATCAGCCAGGAGGATGGTTCCATCGATGTGATGACCAGCCCGGATGATTTCACCCAGGTCAAGGATGAACTGCTCAAGGCCGGTCTGGAGCCCGCCAATGACGAAGTGACTTACGTGGCGTCCACCCAGGCGGTTCTGGAGGCGGACGATGCGGAGAAACTGCTGCGCATGGTAGACATGCTGGAGGATCTGGATGATGTTCAGGATGTCTACACCAATGCCGAGATTTCCGATGAGATTCTCGATGCCGTGGGCTGAATGATAAGAATAATCGGTGTTGATCCCGGATCCCGAGCTACCGGCTATGGGGTCATCGAGTCGGATGGCGTAAAATCCCGTCATCTGGCCCATGGGGTCGTGCGTCTGGAGGGAGAAGCGCTACCGCCCAGACTGGGCCAGATCTATGCCCGTCTCAGCGCGATCATTACCGAGCATCAACCGGAAGTCATGGCGATCGAACAGGTCTTCGTCTCCAAGAATCCCTCGTCCGCGCTCAAGCTGGGACAGGCCCGGGGCGCGGCGATCTGTGCCGGGGTGAATCTCGGTCTGGCGGTGGCCGAGTACGCACCGCGCAGCATCAAACAGGCGATCGTGGGTACCGGACGGGCGGAAAAGTCCCAGGTTCAACACATGGTTCAGATGCTCCTGGGTCTGAGTCAGCGTCCCCAGGCGGACGCCGCCGATGCCCTGGCGGTGGCCCTGAGTCACGCCCATACCCGTTCTCTGAGCGGGGTCTCCTGGGGTGGTCTCAAGCGGGGTGTGCGATGATCGGTCGCCTGCGCGGAGAGATCGCGGTAAAACAGGCGCCCCACCTTTTACTGGACGTCCAGGGTGTGGGTTATGAGCTGGAAGCGCCTTTGTCGACCTTTTTCAACCTTCCCGATGTGGGACAGAGCGTGAGCCTGCTCACCCATCTGATCGTGCGCGAAGACGCCCATGTGCTGTACGCCTTCGGCAGCGAAACCGAACGCAGTCTGTTTCGCAGTCTGCTCAAGGTCAGCGGAGTGGGGGCGAAGATGGCTCTGGCGATCCTCTCGGGCATGAGCGCCGAGGAATTCACCCGTTGCGTGGAAACCGAGGATGTCACCACCCTGGTGCGATTGCCGGGTATCGGGCGAAAAACCGCGGAACGCCTGATCATCGAGATGCGTGACCGGCTGGCAAAGCTGGGTGATAGCGCCGGTGTCGTGCTCAGGCCCGCCAGTGGGGTTCCGGCTCCGGCACCTTCCGCCTCCTCGGATGCCCTTGCCGCCCTGGAGGCGCTGGGTTACAAATCCCAGGAGGCCCAGCGCATGGTTAAGGCGGTGGAGACGGAGGGTATGGACAGCGAGGCTCTGATACGCGCGGCCCTGCAGGGGACGGTAAAGAAGTGACGGACAGGCAGTGATTGAAGAACCCAGACTGATCAACGCTGAGGCCAGCGGTGAAGACGAGGCGGTGGACCGGGCGATCCGCCCCAAGCGTCTGTGCGACTATGTCGGACAGGCGGTGGTTCGGGAGCAGATGGAGATCTTCATTCCGGCGGCCCGGGGCCGGGGCGAGGCGCTTGATCATGTATTGATCTTCGGCCCCCCGGGCCTGGGCAAGACCACCCTGGCGCATATCATCGCTAATGAGATGGGGGTCAATCTGCGCCAGACATCGGGTCCGGTGCTGGAGAAACCGGGGGATCTCGCGGCGTTGCTGACCAACCTGGAACCTCATGACGTGCTGTTTGTCGACGAGATCCATCGTCTCAGCCCGGTGGTCGAGGAGGTGCTCTATCCGGCAATGGAGGATTACCAACTCGATATCATGATCGGCGAGGGCCCCGCGGCCCGCTCGATCAAACTCGATCTGCCGCCCTTTACCCTGGTGGGCGCCACCACCCGGGCCGGGTTACTGACCTCGCCCCTGCGTGACCGGTTTGGTATCGTGCAGCGCCTGGAGTTCTACTCCCCCGAGGATCTGGCGCGGATCGTCAGCCGCTCAGCCGGCATCCTCAACATCGGCATTGATCCTGCCGGTGCGGATGAGGTGGCCCGGCGTTCCCGGGGCACCCCGCGCATCGCCAACCGTCTGTTGCGACGGGTACGGGACTACGCCCAGGTCAAGGGGGATGGCCACATCTCGGCGGAATTGGCCGACCGGGCCCTGAAGATGCTGAACGTGGATGGCAACGGGTTCGACAGCATGGACCGGCGCCTGCTGTTGGCGGTGATCGAGAAGTTCGACGGCGGGCCGGTCGGGGTGGACAACCTGGCGGCGGCCATCGGCGAGGAGAAGGGGACCATCGAGGATGTGCTCGAACCCTACCTGATCCAGCAGGGCTTTCTTATGCGCACCCCCCGGGGGCGGGTCGCCACCCAGGCAGCCTATCTGCATTTCGGTCTCGCCCCCCTACAGGAACCTTCAGCCGGGGATCTGTTCAATCCATGACCCCTGGAAACAGAACATGACACGGATTACGGGAACTCAGGCGCTATCACAGAATCAATGGAAATGAACAGCAGTCAACCGCATTTTACCTGGCCGGTTCGGGTCTATTACGAAGACACCGATTCCGGTGGTGTGGTTTACTACGCAAACTATCTGAAATTCATGGAGCGGGCACGCACCGAATGGCTGCGCAGTCTGGGTTTCGAGCAGGATCAATTGTTGCAGCAAGACGGGATCATCTTCGCAGTTCGGCAGGTGAATGTGGGCTACCATCACCCGGCTCGTTTCAATGATGCACTCGATGTGTCCGCAAGCCTGTCCCGGAAAGGGCGTGCCAGCCTGACTTTTTATCAGGAAGTGGTGCGCGTGGAAGATGCGCAGCTGTTATGTAAAGGTGAGATAAAGATCGCCTGCGTGGACATGAAAACCATGCGTCCTACACCCATTCCTGAAAAAATATTGTTGGAGATCGCGGATGTCGACTGACCTCTCCATTACCCATCTTATCCTTAACGCCAGTCCCGTGGTGAAGGGGGTCATCGGCCTGCTCATGTTCGCATCGATCAGTTCCTGGAGCATGATCTTTGATCGGTTGCGGGTGCTGAAAAAGGCGATTCGGGATGCGGATGCCTTCGAGAGCCGGTTCTGGTCCGGGGGCGACCTCGCCGAACTCTATCGCCAGATCGAGCGGGAGAGTGACGAGGAGTCCGGAATGGCCGCGGTGTTCCGCGCCGGGTTCCGTGAATTCGCACGCTTGCGCAGCAAGGGACACAAGGATCCCATGGCCATGGTACAGGGTGCTCAGCGCTCCATGCGGGTCTCCCTTAACCGGGAGGTGGACCGGCTGGAACATCATCTCTCCACTCTGGCCACCATCGGCTCCACCAGCCCCTATGTAGGTCTGTTCGGTACGGTCTGGGGTATCATGAACTCATTCACCTCCCTCGGTAATGTCAAACAGGCGACCCTGGCCCTGGTTGCCCCGGGCATCGCGGAGGCCCTGATCGCCACCGCCATCGGCCTGTTCGCCGCGATTCCCGCGGTGATTGCCTATAACCGTTATTCCAACGACGTGGAACGTCTCAATAACCGGTATGACGACTTCGTGGAGGAATTTGCCACGATTCTGCAACGTCAGGCCGTCAACTGATTGGGCACCGCGCACATGAGCCGTAACAAGAATCGCCGCCGCCCGATGTCCGACATCAATGTGGTGCCCTATATCGACGTGATGCTGGTGCTGTTGGTGATTTTCATGATTACCGCGCCCCTGCTGACCCAGGGTGTTCAGGTGGAACTGCCCCAGGCCGATGCGCAGCCTCTGCCCAGTGAAATGGACGAGCCCCTGGTGGTGACCGTGGACCGCAACGGCGATATGTTCATCGATGTGGGTGAGGGGAAAAACAGCCCGGTGGATGCGGATACCCTGGTGAACCGTGTGCGTACCGTGTTGAAGTACAAACCGAAAACCCCGGTGATGGTGCGGGGTGACCGGGGTGTGCCCTATGGCCGGGTGATCCAGGCCATGGTGCTGTTGCAGCAAGGCGGTGCGCCCAGTGTCGGGCTGGTCACCGAAACCCCGGAATCCTGATATGTGGGGAGTACTGAAACGCAATCCCTACGCCGTGGTCTTCGCCGTGCTGCTGCATCTGGGGATCCTGTTTTTTCTGATCTTCGGCGTCGATTGGGCGACACCTGAAAAGCCCGTGACACCCAAGACCAATGTGGTCCAGGCGCATACGGTCGAGGCGGACAAGCTGCCGCCGACAGCGGCGGAAAAGCAGCAGGCGGAGGCGCAGAAACGCCTCAAGCGGGAGGCTGAACTTCAGCGCCAGAAGATCGAGAAACAGAAACAGGAACAGAAACGCCTGGCGGAGCAGAAGGCCCGCAAGGAGAAACAGGCGGCGGAACAGAAACGCAAGGCGCAAGCCGAAGCAAAACGCCAGGCCGAGAAGAAACGCCTGGCCGAGGCAGAGGCCAAACGCAAGGCCGAGGCCGAGAAAAAGCGTAAGGCGGATGCGGAAGCCAAGCGCAAAGCCGAGGCCGAGGCCAAGCGCAAGGCGCAAGCGGAAGCCAAACGTCGGGCGGATGAGCAGCGCCGGCGCGCCGAGGCGGAGGCCCAGGCGGAACGGGAGCGCGCGTTACAGGCGCAGATTGCCGCGGAGCAGAACAGTCGGGAGATTGATCGTTATGTCGCGGTGATCAAGCAGCAGATCGAGCGCAGCTGGCTCAAGCCGGCGGCCAGTTCAGAGGGACTCTCCTGCGTGGTCCAGGTACGTTTGATTCCCGGCGGTGATGTCATCCCGGGTGGGGTGAGCATCATCAGGAGCAGCGGCAACGACGCCTTTGATCGATCGGTGGAGACTGCAGTGTACAAATCCGCGCCCTTACCGGTGCCCAGTGGCGCCCTGTTTGAGTCCTTTCGTGTATTAAAGTTAAACTTCAAGCCGAATAAATAATCAACTGTAATTATGAAAAAAATCATCCATATTCTGTTTGCGTTATTGGTTTGGCAAACCGCGGTCCGGGCTGAACTGACGATCGAGATCACCGAGGGTGTCGAAGGGGCCATGCCGATCGCCATCGTCCCGTTCGTGCTGGAGGGTGGCGGTCGCCTGCCGGAGGACGTGGCGGCCGTGATCAGCGCCGATCTGCAGCGCAGCGGTCGATTCAAGCCGATACCGGTGGCGGACATGATAGCGCGCCCCAGCACTCTCGAAACGGTCGATTTCAAGGACTGGCGGGCTCTGGGCGCGGAAAACCTGGTAGTGGGCCGGATACGCTCCAATGGGGCGGGGGGGTATCAGATTCAGTTTCTGCTCCTCGATGTGTTTCGTGAATCCCAGTTGATCGGCTACAACATTCCCACCACTGCGCCGAATCTGCGCAACACCGCGCACCGCATCGCCGACCTCATTTACGAAGAGTTGCTGGGGGTACCCGGCGCCTTCGCCACCCGGGTTGCCTACGTCTCCTCCACTCGCCAGCCCGGGGGTGAGAACAAGGTGTCGCTCTATGTGGCGGACGCGGACGGCTATCACCCGGAATCCATCGTCAGTACCGACGAACCCCTGATGTCCCCGGCCTGGTCGCCGGATGGGCAGAAGATCGCCTATGTCTCCTTCGAGGGGGGGCAGTCCGCTATCTATGTTCAGGGTGTGTACACCGGAAAGCGTGACAAGGTCACCAATTTCAAAGGCATCAACGGCGCCCCGGCCTGGTCTCCGGATGGACGGAAACTCGCCATGACCCTCTCCAAGGGAGGGAATCCGGACATCTACGTCTACGACCTGGTGAGTCGTAAGCTCACTCAGATTACCCGCCACTACGCCATCGACACCGAAGCGGCCTGGTCACCGGACGGCCGAACCCTGGTGTTCACCTCGGACCGGGGCGGCAGGCCCCAGATCTACCAAGTCTCCGCGTTCGGCGGAACCCCTCAGCGGGTGACCTACCAGAACAGTTACAATGCCCGGGCTTCCTATTCCCCGGACGGCAGGCTCCTGACCCTGGTGACCCGGGAGGAGGGCAGTTACCGAATAGCCGTTTTGGATCTTGAGTCCGGGGTGATGCAGGTGCTGACAGACGGTAACCTGGACGAGTCTCCCAGTTTCGCTCCGAATGGCAGCATGATCATCTACGGCACCAAGGTTGGAAACCGGGGGGTGCTCGCCGCGGTTTCAGTGGACGGACGTGTCAAACAGCGACTGGCCCTGCAGGAGGGCGATGTGCGCGAACCGGACTGGTCACCTTTCAAGAAATAACTCATTGTGTCTTTGTATTTTAGGAGAATGTCCATGAAAAAAGCGCTGCTGCTCGTGATACCCGTAGCGATGTCTCTGTTCCTCATGATGGCCTGTTCTTCCACTCCGTCCACCCTGGAAGGCGAGGGGGCAGAGGTTTCGGAACAGTCCACCGGCGCTGGCAGTGGCAGTTACGGGGATAGCGCCACCACCTCCGCTGCGAGTCAGGGTGAGGCCTGGACGGGAGATCCCTTGGAGAATCCCAACAGTCTGCTTGCTACCCGGGTCATCTATTTCGATTTCGATCAGAGCACTGTACGTACCGACTACCTGGACGTGATCCAGGCCCATGCCGACTATCTGGCTGCCAATCCTCAGGCCGTGGTGCGTCTGGAAGGCCATGCGGATGAGAAGGGTACCCGGGAATACAACCTGGGTCTGGGTGAGAATCGGGCCAACTCCGTGCGTGACCTATTGCTGGCCCAAGGGGTTTCGCAGAATCAAATGGTTGTAGTCTCCTACGGTGAAGAGCGTCCCGCTGCTTTCGAACATACCGAAGAGGCGATGGCGTTGAATCGTCGCGTTGAACTGATCTATTGAGTGGGGATTCCGTGATGAACACACGCCTTAAACCCGTTGCACTGGGTCTGTTGCTGGGCTTGACGGCCATCACCCCGGCACGGGCCGCGGATTCCGGGGCCAGTATGGAGCAGCGCCTGCAGCGTCTGGAGCGAATGTTGCAAAACCAGAGCCTTGCGGATCTGGTGTTGCAGATTCAGCAGTTGCAACGGGAGGTTCAGCAATTGCGCGGTGATGTGGAGATGCAGAAACACACCATGGATGCGATGAGTCGCCGACAGCGGGATCTGTATCTGGATGTCGATCAGCGGTTGTCCCGTTTCCAAGGTGCTCCCACGGCTGCCGGGGCGCCCGTATCGGTACCCGCCGTGATTCCCACGCAATCTCCCCCTGTATCACCACCACCGACTACATCCACTCCTTCGGTAGCCAGTGCCCCCGCCTCTTCCAGCGTGACCCCGCCGGATCCGAAAAAGGAGGAGTTTGCCTACCAGGATGCGTTCAACCTGCTCAAGCAGGGCCGGTATCCTGAGTCGATCAAGGCGTTCAGTGGTTTTCTCAAACAGTATCCCGGGGGCGTCTATGAGGACAATGCCCAGTACTGGCTGGCGGAGGCGAGCTATGTGAACCGGGATTTCGATACCGCGTTGAACGAGTTCAGCAAGGTGCGTGAGCGTTACCCCCAAAGCCCGAAGGTCCCCGGCGCGCTGCTGAAAATGGGGTACATCCACTATGAGAAGCAGCGATGGGACGAGGCAAAGACGATCCTCAAGGAACTGCAGATGAACTACCCGGATACCACGGAGGCCCGGTTGGCGGATAAGCGGTTGCAGCGGATTTCCAAAGAGGGTCATTAGTCGCGCGTTGCCTTTCGCGCCCTGATCGGATCGCCGCCTTGTCCCGTTTACGCATTAGCGAAATCTTCCTGTCACTGCAGGGGGAGGCCCGATCCGCGGGTCTGCCCACGGTGTTCGTACGTCTGACCGGTTGTCCGTTGCGCTGCCGGTATTGCGATACCGCTTATGCCTTCAGCGGCGGTGAACACCGGACCCTAGATGAGATCCTCGAACAGGTGGCTGAATTCCGCGCCTCTCGGGTCTGCGTCACCGGTGGCGAACCCCTGGCCCAGACCGCCTGTGGCGAACTCCTCAGCCGTTTGTGCGACGCAGGCTACCAGGTCTCCTTGGAAACCAGCGGTGCTTTGGATGTAGGCTCGGTGGATCTCCGGGTCGAGCGGGTCATTGATCTCAAAACCCCGGGATCGGGGGAGGTCGGGAAAAACCACCTGGCCAATCTGGAATGCCTGCGAGCCGGGGACCAGATCAAATTTGTGATCGCCGACCGAAAGGACTACGAATGGAGCCGTGAGATGCTGGTGACCCATCGTCTGGCACAACAATGCGAGGTCCTGTTTTCACCCGTGCACGGTGATCTCGAACCTGTCCGGCTGGCGGAGTGGATACTCGAGGACCGGTTAGATGTCCGTTTTCAGATGCAGCTTCACAAGTGGCTGTGGGGCGAGCAGCCCGGACGATAGCGGGCCTGATGAACAAAGATGATTTTGAATATGGCACAAATTGAAAGCCGAAAACACCGGGTGGCCGATGTCTGAGCGGCCGGCAGTGGTCCTCCTTTCCGGGGGATTGGATTCCGCAACCGTGTTGGCGATTGCCCGAAACCAGGGTTATGCCTGCCATGCCCTGAGCATGGCCTATGGGCAGCGCCATGTGGCGGAACTCAATGCCGCCGCGCGGGTTGCCGGTGCCCTGGGCGCGGTGGATCACAAGGTGATCAGTATCGGCCTGGATGCGTTTGGCGGTTCCGCGCTCACCGATCCCAAGATCCAGGTGCCGGAGCAGATGGGGGAGGGGATACCTGTAACCTATGTGCCCGCGCGCAATACCGTGTTTCTCGCCCTCGCCCTGGGGTGGGCGGAGGTGCTCGATGCCCGGGATATCTTCATCGGTGTGAATGCCGTGGATTACTCCGGCTATCCGGATTGCCGTCCTGAGTTTATCCGCGGTTTCGAACAGTTGGCGACCCTTGCCACCAAGGCCGGGGTCGAGGGGCATGGGTTTCGGATCCATACCCCGCTGATCGATCTGAGCAAGGCGCAGATCATCCGCCAGGGCATCAGCCTGGGGTTGGACTACGGGATGACCGTATCCTGTTATCAGGCGGATTCTGAGGGACGAGCCTGTGGGGTGTGCGATTCCTGCCGTCTCAGAGCCAAGGGGTTTATCGATGCGGGGGTAGATGACCCCACCCGGTATCGCTAAGTAGTCACCCGGTTCCTACCTCGTTCCCACGCTCCGCGTGGGAACGCAGACATGTGCGGATCACACAGCAAGGCTAATCAACCACTTCCACATAATCCAATATAACTTCGTCAACATGCCAGACACCGTTCTCAGAGCGGTAGAATTCAATGCCATTTGAGGCCATTTCCGAGGCCTTTATTCGCAGGATCACGCTTTGACCCTGTCTTCTCGAAGCAACCGTTTTCGCTGTATCAAGGTCAACGCTGAGATGAACATGATGTCGACTCATTCTCTTTATCGCCTTAGAGTTTTTAATCATCTCCCAGTGGCTCAAAGTCGTACCGTGATAGAGATATCGTGGAGGTTTCAATGGGATAAGTTCGACCGCGCAAACATCAATCGAATGGCCTTGGTTGGCGCGAATCATATTGTTTGTAATGGAATAGCGTCCCTTTACATCAGTTTCGACAATCTGCACGACTGCATCAACTTCTATCTCGGGAAACCTGCTGGACAGTTTCGATACAAACTCGGATAAATCGATCCAACCATCTCTGTCCAGCACCAACCCAATTGCCTCAGGTTTGTGCCTCAATACAAAGCTCATAAAGCGACTGATCTTCAGCCGCTCATTATCATCGAGTGCCAAGGTTAAAAAATCTCTTCATTATTCACTTCTCGAATGATTTCTCGTTTTAAAAGCTGTAACTCATCAAAAACGTATTGCTCTCTACGGTGAACAAGATAGTAATCAGTACTCGGCATCTCTGTTATCGGGATGCCGATCAGTCCTTTTCTCAATCTACAGCAGCTATTTACAACAGCGGCTCCTAATTGCAGTGAAACAAAGTGGGTCATTAACTCCCAGCCAGATGCCTCCACGGCAATCTTGGGGGTAAATCCAAACTCCCGACACAGAGCAGTGAGCGTAGCCCTTAGGTCGCTTGGTTCCGGAGGTGCTATCAGATCTAGCTCTCTGAGTTTATCAATAGCAATACGTTTTTGTGTTGCCAACTCGTGCGTTTCATGTACAACCAATACAGGCTTTATCCTGCGTATGACGCTTCCCCAAAGGTCATCGGGTAACTCCGACATAACGGTCACTCCGATGTGAGCCGATCCAGAGCGGAGGTGTTGCAGGGTCTCATCTCGATTGGCAGTCAGCAGTTTCAGCTTGCAACGGCCTACATGATGATACGATTTTAGTGCCCTACCCATTGAGGAGAATCCGAAATGCGATTAGGAATAGATTTTGGAAAGGTCATCATGGGACCGATCATAAACGGTAAAGCTGATACCTCATTCCTGGGTAACACCTTCAAGAAGGCTATGGCTACCCCCCCAAGCAGTAACGCTTTCGAGTCTGTTGCCGAACTAGTAGAGTATTTCTCTGGAAATGCATGGATCGTGTCGAAATGTGGTCCTTCGGTACAGCACAAGACCAAAGCTTGGCTAAAACACTGGGACTTTTATGGCGAGACGGGACTAAAAAAAAGCAACCTTCGATTTTGCCTGGAGAGGCATCAAAAAGCCGGTATCTGCAAACAGTTATGCATTACCCACTTCATTGATGACCGTCTCGATGTGCTGGAGCCAATGAGAGGGATTGTGGAGAACCTGTATCTGTTTGGCGAGCAAACTTGCCACATTCCAAATTGGGTTGTCCATGTGCCTGATTGGACGAGTACTGTTAATACGATTAAGGCGTAATTTAGTTGTTCTGATTGAAGAAATAGGGTCAGAGAAGAACGGCATTTCCTTACCGTGTTTCTATCTCTCGCCCTGGGGTGGGCGGAGCTGCTCAATGCCCAGGATATCTTCAATGGTATGAACGCCGTGGATTACTCCGGCTATCCGGACTGCCGTCTCGGAGCCAAGGGGTTTACCGATGCGGGGGTAGATGAGCCCACCTGTTTTCGCTAAGTAATTACAAAAAAATCAAGAAGTTACAGTTTTGCTGCTGCATGCCAGGCTGTCAAAATCGCCGGCCACGGTTTTGACCTGCCGTTGCAGGTGGTGCTTTTGCGCATCGCTGAGCTGTTGGACAATCCCATAGAGCATGTCGATCGTCACGTCGCGATTATGATCGAGGCGTTGTTGGTAAAGGGGGGGGCGTAGTGTGCCCGGGTTGGTCAACAATTCAGCGAGTTCACGCTGGAAAGCCTCGGGGTCATCGCGGGTGTTCACGATCTCCTGCAGGCGTGACTGCCAGCGCTGCCGCACTTCCAGGCCCTGGAGGCCCAGTGGCTGGAACTGCCTGCTCCAGGCGACCAGTAACTGTTCCTGTCGCTCGTTCAGCTCACCGAACCAGCGCTCCAATTCCGTGTCCATGCGTTCCCGATAGTCTTCGCGCAACGCCTCGTCACTGGTGGCTTCGAACTCCTCCAGCCATTCGCTATTGCTTTTTTCAAAGCCCTCGAAGAGTTCCCTGATCTGGGCTTCATCCGCGGTGAGCAGAATATCGCCGATCGCCGGGCTGCCCTGCTGCAGGATGCCCGCCCAGGCCTGTTGGACACGATCGTTGAAGGTTTCCAGTTCGGTCCGGGTCAGGTCGTCGCTTCGGAAGCGTCTATCGACTTCGCGCAACAATTGCGCATAGCCGGCGAGCTGGGTGCTGCAATGCCAGTGCAGGAAATTCTCGACGCGCGCTTCCAGCAGGCTGTCCTGGTGGTCGGACAGCGGCATGTAAGAGCCAAGGTAATGCGGCAACAGCCAGTCCAGATTGTTGTAGGCGAGCTGGATGCGACTGCAGGCCGACAGCAGCATCGCCAGCAGGACTGTTTGGAACATCCGCAACAGGGGCCCCGGTCTGCCGTCGTTGTTGATACGGAACGGGTTGTACTGCATATCACCTGCTCCGAGCGGGTTACTGGGAGGTCTTCAGCGACATGCGAAAACCCGCCGCCGTGAGTATCCAGCCCGCTACCAGCGCCACCATGATCGATTTCGTCTGTCCGATGGCAAAGCCGCGGCTGCCCGTGGCGAGCATTTTTTCCGGATCCAGAGCAAACGAGGGCATGCCGCCGAGGCCGCACAGGTTCCAGGCGACAATGGCGAAGCACAGGTAGCCGGCGCCCTGCAGGTCCGCACCGAGGCGTGCCTCAGGCGGTAGGCTGGCCCGATGCCTGCCCCACAGCCAGAGGGTTGCCAGCACCAGAACCAGGATGATGTAACCGCCGGTACCGAAAAAAACCGCGCTGGGTGCCCGCCCGGCGATTCCTGGCACCAGTATTGCCGACAAGGCGACAAGCAGTGCGGTGAGTCCAAACAGCAGGCGTTTGCCGGCAGTGGGTTCACTGGCCATGAACATGCCGGTGGCACAGACCGCCATGCCCAGCGGAAAACCGAAGGCGAAAGACAGAAAGGCCAGCCAGCCTGTCGCGCCGTGACTGGCTAGATAGGCCCGGTCTCCCAGGCTCTTAAGTTCGTCCTGAATGAGGCTGCCGGCGAGAACGCTGGTCAACACTATGACCAGCCCGATCGCAAAGACCCATTGCCCCTGACGTTGAATGTGCATGACTATCCCCAAACCGCAAATTTGCTGTAAGTATACCCTAAACGTTCGAAAAACTGACTCGCCGGTGTCTGGTACAGTTACAGGATGGTGGGGTCATCCGAACGGCCTGCTTTCATCGATTGCACAGTCACCGACATTCTTATCGATCGCGGGAGATTTTGGATATCCTGCCGCCCTAATCCAATTGACATATCTTTCTTGGGACAGTCCCATTTTACCTTCGATTTCTCCACGATCTGCTAATCATGCCTGCTAATCATGCCTGTCACTAGTTATTGTAGAAATTAGCTAAATGTGAGCGAGGTTCACCATGAATAGGGTGTCCAACTGCGAACTACATGCAGATCACATTCGCCTGGGCTGGTCTGTATCTCAATGTGGTATTAACCTTCGTCGACAACGATATCATCAAAACCTATGTGCGAGAGGGCATGAGTATCGGCGTAATTGCCAGTTCGGCCTACCGTACGGAAAAGGATCGTGATCTAGAGATAAGAAATCTTTGCAGTATGCTGCCCTGGGAGATCTACGTTAAAACAAATACCTGTGTTGCTATCAGCAAAAGTTAAGCGGATTCTTTGATAGCATGATCCTCGAAAACGGAGTCACCAGGTCCGACTGAACGCGGCTGCACACTTGATGCTGTTTTGTAACTTCTTTTGCAATAAATATTCTATCGGAATGAGTTGTAACGTCACCGAATATATTCGTATGTGAAAATTTTTGCATAATCATCCTTTCTTACGGCTTTTAACAATAGAATATAGTCTTTGGCTAGGAATATCGGGGGTGTTGTTGAATGCGGTTGGTGCTACGGTATGAGGGATAGAGATAAACAATCTCGAAGAAAACTTACATGTAACCGGTTGGTAACATGCTTCTTGATTAACGTTATTCTTATCAGTTGGTTATAAAAATAGGGAGCGTTAAGTTGTGTGGAATTTCCTTGACGTTAAAAGATGAAGATTATATGAGATTCTCGGAACTCGGAAGAAATGGGGTAGAATACTTGGGGTAACAATAAAAAATTATTGGACGGTTTTTATTACCTTATGAGGAATTTATTATGAAGAAAATACATATTTCCATTCTTTTCGCTCTACTCGCAACAGCAGTTGAAGCGGATACGCCCGCCAATCATCCGCCTGTGGATCACAAGGCATTTATACAAATGTCTGATCAGACACCGCCGGATATCGATTCTCTGGATCAAGCCGAGGTGGTTAGTGTCGTTGAAACGAAAGGATACACCTATATTGAAATTTCACGGGATGACGAGCCGGTATGGCTGGCAGTGCCCACGACAGCCGTTACGGCAGGAGATATGGTGTACTACAAGAATAGCCCGGTGGTGAAAAATCATGAGAGTCGTACCTTGAATAGAACATTTCCTTCAGTGATATTTCTTACCCAAGTCTATGTAAACCTCAAACAAAAAAATTGATACCGCCAGGATATGTGGTGAGGAAAAACATGTCTGTAGCCGTAATAAATAGGTCAATACGTCGCATACAAACTTTTCGAATTTGTCGTGAAGCGATTATATCACCGGGTTACCCAATATTGGCGAGGAAACCTAGGTCGATATGACATAATCCCCCTATGCGCGAGGTGAACGAACTTATCAGGAAACTCTAAAACCCGATGTGACGTGGTCAAGCTTTTTGTGACACCCCGTTAAGCCGCTTTCTCGACTTCCAGTAGTTTTCTTTCAAAATCTTGTGGGCTCATATAACCCAGGTACGAATGCAGACGCTTGCTGTTATAAAACATGGCAATGTATTC
>JBNKJP010000044.1:0-317135 GCA_050291245.1 Candidatus Thiodiazotropha sp.
TCGGCGCCATTTTTTTGCCTGGCTGATCAAGATATGGGGTAATCAGACGACAAGGAGAAGACCGCTGCAGCGGTCGAAGCCACCACCTTTGAAAGGAGTCAGTCATGCTGATGCAGTTCATCACCATCGCCGGCCTGATCATGATCAGTCTGGCGATCTTCGGTTTTATCTACAACGCCATTCGCAAGCAGCGGGAACAGGGGGTCTTCATCGGCGCCTCGGCGCTGCTCGGACTGATGATCTTTGGTCTGGCGCTTGGCGGCGCCCAGAGTCTGATCTTCTACGCCAGTCCGGGCATGAGTTACCTGGTGCAGTACCCCTGGGGTACCCAGAAGGCCGTGCTGCAGCCCGGTTTCCATCCCCGCTTCTTCGGTGAGGCGATCCCCTTCAAGAAATACCTTACGGTCTCTTTCGGCGGGCAGTCGGACGATTTCTCCGGTGCGGCGCCGGTGCAGGAGATCCGCTTTCACGATTCGGTGACGGCCAACATGCGCATGACGGCCCGCTTCCAGATGCCGGAGAGCGAGACGCAGTTTCTGCCCATGGCGGTGGCCTACCGCTCCCAGGAGAACCTGATCAACTCGTCGCTGATTCCGATCATGCAGGAGGCGATGCGCAACTCGGGTCGGATGTACTCCGCCCAGGAGTATATCGGCGGCAAGGGCGGCGACTTCGAGAACGCGGTGCTCGACCAGATCCGCAACGGCATCTACCTGCTCGATATCGAGGAGGAGCGCTCAGCCCACGGTCCCCAGACGATCACCCAGGCGGAGAGCCGCACTATCCAGCAGGACCAGACGGTGCAGGTACGGGTGCGCATCCGGCGCGACAGTACGGGCCAGGAGATGCGCAAGGACGCCCAGGATCATCCGCTGAAGAAGTTCGGCCTGGTGCTGGTGCAGGCCAACGTGCAGGACGTGGATCCCGATCCCGCCTTCAAAGACAAGCTGAAGGAGCAGCGTGAAGCGGCCGCCCAGGTCGCCATCGAACGGCAGAACGCGCGCAAGGAGGAGGAGCGCAAGAAACGCATTATCGCCCAGGGCGAGGCGGAAAAGGCGGAGAAGAAGATCGAGCTGGAGAAGCAGCAGATCGAACGGGTGATCGCCGGTGAGACCAAGGCCAAGGAGGCGGAACAGGAGCAGGTGAAAAAGGTCACCGAGGCCAATACCCGCAAGCGGGAGGCGGAAATCGAATTCGAGCGCAAGCAGGTGGAGCTGGAGACCGCCAAACTGGAGGCCAAGCGCATCCAGACCCTGGCCCAGGCGGAGGGTGACCGGCGGCGTCTGTTGATGCAGGCGGACAATGCCCTGGAAAAACGCCTCGAGGCCTATGTGCAGGTCTCCGAGGCCTTCGCCGCGGCGATCCGCGACAAGCGGTTGGTGCCCGAGGTGGTGGTCAGCGGTTCAGGGGATGGGAGTTCATCCAACGCAACGGACCTGATCGCCCTGTTGATGGCCAAGACCGCCCGGGACCTGGGTGTTGCGGTCAGCGAGCCGGATCGGGTGGCGAGCGGATCAACCAAGGCGAAACAGAAATAGGGCTTAACTAGTATAGGACGCTACACTAGATTCAATAAACGTGGTCATCCCGGCGTATGCCGGGATCCAGAATGTCTGGTGGTGCGATAGCAAACCGGGGCAACGATGATTGTCCAATTTGCCCTTTCCGGTACATGGCGTCAGGGGATCTAATCGCAGATCGCCGTGGCCGGTTCGACCTGTACTTGAACCGGTTTTCCGGTGTTCTCGATCACCAGCGCCGCTATCGGATAGTGCAATACCGTCAAACCGACGCATCCTTCGTAATCGAGCACGGTGACTTGATGCTGTTCCCCGGAACTGTCCACTTGTGAAACCAGTATCTGATGAGCTGTGCTTGGTTTGACACCCAGACCACCCACGATGACCTGGGAGGTCTCAAAATCAACCTCGGGCTCCGGTTGATAGCAGGGGTCGTTCTCATCAACGGGTACCAGAAAGTCCATGTAGGGGCAGTCGTGAATCTGATGGTAGTAAACCTCTTGCCACTCACTCTGATCCTCGATTACCCGGATCCAGGGATGTTCGATGGATCGGGTGTTGGAGCCGAGATCCAGAACCCGGAACTCATCGGCTAGAAGGGGTTGCAGGAAACTGGTGGCGAGCAGGGCGGAAATTATCGTTGGGTATTTCATGGTGTTATCCTTAACGAGTAATTATTACAAAGTTCAGGAGATCCCCTAAACTATCCAGGCAGCTCGGGGCGCTCAACATCGGGGTTTTCAGATTGCTCCCTGTGTCACATATTTGGAATGAGACTTGTGCTCATATGGGCGGCGCAATGAGATCAAGGACGCCCTAGTTACAGGAGTTACAAAAAATGAAACGACCTTTCATACAGATTCTATCCTTAGTCTTCGGCCTGTCTCTGGCGGCCCTGACCGTGCAGGATGTTGTTGCCCGGGGTTCTCAGGTTCCGAAGCTAATAATCAGCTGGGATTGCGGAAATTGCACCCAAAATCCCAAGGTCATTCCCCTTATCCAACAGGCCTATGCGGAAGAAGCCCGCAAACACGGCCAGCAGATCTCAAAAAGCGAAGTGGCGGAGGTCTCCATCGTCGATTTCCGGCAACGCAATCCGGGGACCCGGGTGATGCTGGGTTTCATGGCGGGTAAGGATCGACTGGGTCTGATGATCGATTACAAAGGCCAGACCTTCTCCGCAAGCGATACTTCGGCGAACGCGGTCCAGGGAATGAATCACCTGTGCGCCTCCGCGGCCTCGGAGGCGTACCGAAAATTGAGCGCTGCCGCTGATTGAAGCACTCGGGTTACACGGCTTTCTGTTCGTGCCCGGGTGAATTGTTGGGCTGCAGCCCTTGCCAGGTGCAGTCGATCAGTTCCTCGTAGTACCGCGTCAGAGGCTTATCGATTACCCCGTCCAGGCGCAGGTGAATCATCCGGATCGCGCCGCCGAACACACTTGCGGCAAGAACCCAAGCTTCCCCCCGGCGGATTTCGCCCGCATCCATGCCCTCCTGGACGATGTTGCGCATCGCCTTGAAGGGGGTCGAGCTACAGATGGGCGGTTCGTCGGGGAGAAATTCCCGGTGCTTGGCGTGCAGCATGTACGAAACAATATTGCGCCGGGTCTCGGTGTATTCGAACAGTTGCAGGATGATCTTGTTGCAGCGTTCCCGGGCGCTCAGGTCCTCCGCGATCACATCCTCGATCATCTCTTCGAACTCCTTCATGAGGTGGTAATAGAGCGCCTTGGCGACCCCCTCCTTACCGCCGAAATGGTTATAGATGGATCCGATGCTCACGTTGGCCCGTTTCTGTATATCGTGAATAGAGACGTTGTGAAATCCCCGTTCCACGAACAGATCCAGGGCTGCGTCCAGGATTCGGCAGTCGACGGGCTCGTTGGTGGGCGTGCATTTCTTCAGGTACGGCATTCGATTTCCTGTTCGGTACGTCTTAACCTAAGTTTACGGGGGCATTGCGAATTCGTTTTATCTGTCTGCAAATGTACGCCAATCACAGCAAATTTGCGCCAATGGATCGTATGCCAACCGTATTTCGCGTCCAGTCGCGGACGCAGGGAATCGTGCAAAAGGGA
This sequence comes from Candidatus Thiodiazotropha sp., assembly GCA_050291245.1. Classification (GTDB taxonomy): domain Bacteria; phylum Pseudomonadota; class Gammaproteobacteria; order Chromatiales; family Chromatiaceae; genus Thiodiazotropha. The sequence goes on from JBNKJP010000044.1 coordinate 3,601, forward strand.
TCCTGAAACTTGAGATCTCAAGTGTAGAATAGACAAAATTGACAAGAATGAACATTCGTTCTACTTTTTCAAATACGGGTCCGGCGATTGATTCCAGAGAACGGCTGACAATGTGGTTTGCTGCTGATGTGCCTGGTTGTTTCGGGATTGCCGCAATTTTTCAGATGCATCTCGGGGCAGTTGGTGTCAGCGATCCGCTCGGCAAGCTGACCGAAGAGATCTGGTCTATTACCTCAATGGGATGGGGAGCTCATAACGAAACGACATACGATCCTAGGAGGAACAACCCATGAGACGCTTCATGAAACGGCCAACCCTAGCTCTGGCGTCCGCACTGACCTTTGGTGCGGTCGTCCCTCTTATTGCTGACGAAACCTGTCAGTCCCCCTACATGGCCAAGATCGTCGGTCAGGAGGATTTCGTCTATGTCTGGACCCTGGGTGTCGAGGGGCTGGGGGATGGGCAGGACAAGCTGGTGACCGTTGACGTCAATCCCAAATCAGCCAACTACGGCAAGGTGGTGAATAGCCTTTCGGTCGGGGGGCGCAACGAGGCTCACCACTCCGGTTTCACCGATGACCGCAACTACCTCTGGGCCGGCGGACTGGATACCAACAAATTGTTCATCTTCGATGTGCATACCGATCCCGCCAAGCCCAGGCTGCACAAGGTCGTCACTGACTTCGTGGAGAACAGCGGCGGCGTGGTCGGTCCCCACACCACTTACGCCCTGCCGGGACGCATCATGATCACCGGATTGTCCAACAATAAGGATCACGGCGGCCGCTCGGCCCTGGTGGAGTACACCAATGAGGGGAGCTATGTGGCCACCCACTGGATGCCCACCGATGAAAACCTGCGGGGCGCGCACAAGAGCGGCAACTACGCCGATGGCTACAACTACGATGTGCGGGTACTGCCGCGTCGCAATATCATGCTTACCTCGTCGTTCACCGGCTGGTCCAACTACATGATGGATTTCGGCAAGATGCTGCAGGATCCGCAGGCGATGAAGCGTTTCGGTAACACGGTGGTGCTTTGGGATCTGCACAGCAAGCAGCCAAAGAAGGTCTTCGATGTACCTGGGGCGCCGCTGGAGATCCGCTGTGCCTGGCAACCCGACCACAACTGGTGTCTGACCACCACCGCGTTGACCTCGAAGATCTGGCTGATCTACGAGGATGCCCGGGGTGAATGGCAATCCGAGGCGGTGGCTGATATCGGCGAGCCCTCTAAGGTTCCGCTGCCAGTGGATATCTCCATCAGTTCCGACGACAGCCGCCTGTGGGTCAACACCTTCATGGATGGCAAGACCCGGCTGTTCGATATGCGTGATCCCCACGCGCCTAAGCAGGTCTATGAGAAGGTGATCGGCCGTCAAGTCAATATGGCCTCCTCGAGCTGGGACAGTCAGCGCATCTACTACACCTCCTCCCTGCTGGCCAATTGGGACAAAAAGGGCGATGACAACGAGCAGTTCTTCAAGAGCTATGTGTGGGACGGCGACAAGCTGGTGGAACAGTTCGCCATCGACTTCAACAAGGAGAAACTGGGGCGGGCCCATCAGATGCGCTTCGGCGCCTACTCTCTCTATGGCATGACGCGACCGGATGAGCGGGATGTGAAACTCGCGGATCTGACGTCGGCCTACAAGCCCTGATCGGCCATGCCGGAAGGATGGCATTTGCTGAACTTGCGAATCGATTCTTCGTGGTGAATTAGACCGGCGAAGACATTGGGGAGGGCCTTTCAATCGGTGATCGTTCCCACGCTCTGCGTGGGAATGCCGACCTAAGCCGAGAGGTAATGACTCATCTGGAATCGTTCGCCTAATCCCAGGTCTGCATTCCCACGCAGAGCGTGGGAACGAGTCGATGCTCCAGCTTTTCGTCATTCCGGCGTATTTTTGGCTTGAGTCAGTGTAGGGTGTTTTTCCTCTGAGGTGTTCATGTTCAAACTCAGGCTGTTTCGATGGCTACTGACGGCTTTGCTAGCAGTTTCCCCGGTGCAGGCTGCCGACATCGTTAGCCTCACTGCGCCCGGCTATGGCAATCTGGGTTACACCCTGCCGCCGGTTGGCAGCTATAAGCTCCCGCCACTCGGTCAGGCGGCCGATGGCGAGGTGCTTGATGCCAAGGGTAATACCCGGCGTCTCTACGAATTGTTCGGCGACCGGTACGCCCTGCTGGCCTTTGTCTACAGTCGCTGCAGTGACCAGAACGGATGTCCTCTGGCCACCCACGTTTTCTATCAGATCAAAGCGGCGATGGAACACGACCCGGCCCTGGCCGGAATGTTGGGACTGCTGAGTCTCAGCTTCGATCCGCAGAACGATACTCCCGAGGTGATGGCCCTCTATGGCAACAACTTCCGCTATGCGGGCAAGGCCGGGACCTGGGGGTTTCTCACCACCGCTTCCCAGACCGAACTTAGGCCGATCCTCGCCGCCTACCATCAGAACGTGCTGCCGGATCCGTCCACAGGCGACGGGCAAACCCCGGGCTTTTCCCATGTATTGCGGGTGTTTCTCATTGATCCCGAGAAGCGCATCCGCAATATCTACAGCGTCGATTTTCTGCACCCGGATCTGATTATCAACGATGTGAAGACTCTCATGGCGGAAGAGTCGCCGGAACCTGAATCCCATTCGGAGAGGATTCCTCCATCCACGACGGGGCGTCTGTCACAACCCGGTGACGACAAGCGGGGTTACGAGCGCGGGGACTATCGCACCCGGTCCCGGGCGTTGGAGCTGCGCGACGGGCGGGGGGCCGATCTGCTCGACATAGCCGAACACCCGCCGTTGGGTCTGCCCAAACTGCCGGTACCTGCCGACAACCCCCTGACCCGGGAGAAGATCGAACTGGGACGTCGTCTTTTCTACGATCGCCGCCTCTCCCTCAACGACACCGTTTCCTGCGCCATGTGCCATATCCCGGAGCAGGGTTTTACCAACAATGAGTTGGCTATGGCGGTGGGCATCGAAGGGCGAACCGTGCGGCGCAATTCACCCACCATCTATAACGTGGCCTATGCCGAACGGCTGTTTCACGATGCACGGGAGCAAACCCTCGAGCAGCAGGTCTGGGGGCCGCTGCTGGCGCACAACGAGATGGGCAATCCCTCCGTGGGCAGGGTGCTGGAGAAGATCCGGCGGATCGAGGGCTATCAGGAGCGCTTCGAGGCCGCCTTCCAGGGCCGAGGGGTCAGCATGGAGACCCTGGGGATGGCCCTGGCGAGTTATGAGCGCACCCTGTTATCCGGGGACTCACCCTTCGATCGCTGGTACTACGGGGGAGAAGATCAGGCCCTGCCGGCCGAGGCGAAGCGGGGCTTTGAGCTCTTCACCGGCAAGGCGGGCTGTGTGGCCTGTCATCGCATCGGTCAATCGTCGGCCCTGTTCAGCGACAACCGCCTGCATAACACGGGTCTGGGTTACCAAGCGTCGATGGGAAAGCAACCCGATAAACAACCGGTGCAGGTGGCCCCAGGGGTCATTCTGCAGGTCGATCGGACGATGATCGAGCAGGTGGGTGTCCCCTTGCCCGCCGACCTGGGCCTTTACGAGGTGACTCAGGATCCCAGCGACCGCTGGAAGTACAAGACACCCAGCCTGCGTAATCTGGGATTGACGGCCCCCTACATGCATAACGGTGTCTTCTCGACCCTGGGTGAGGTGGTCGATTTCTACGATGCCGGCGGCGTGCCCAACGAATTGCTCGATCCCCTGGTTCACCCGCTGCATCTCAGCGCAACGGAGAAACGCGAACTGGTCGTATTTCTCGAATCACTGACCGGGAGCAACGTGGATACCCTGGTGGCGGACGCCTTCGCGGCTCCGGTGGGGGATCCCGGCGCGGGGGCCCCGACGCATGGGACGGTTGGGGAGATACATTGAATGAGCAGGGTGATAAAAAGGCAGGTCTTGCTGATTTTATTGATCCTGGCTTTCCTGAGTCCGGAGAGGGCACAGGCGCTGGGCGGAGATTTCGTCCTCACCGACCAGTACGGCAACTCCTTCGAACTGGCGCAGTTGCGGGGCAAGCTGGTGTTGCTGTTTTTCGGCTACACCTATTGTCCCGATATCTGTCCCACGGAGCTTTCGAATCTGGCTGCGGTACTTGACGGGCTTGGTGAGGATGCGGCGCGGGTGCAGGGGCTCTTCGTCTCTCTCGATCCGCAACGGGATACCCCTGCGGTACTGCAGGACTACACCCGTTATTTCAACCCGAATCTGCTTGGTTTGACCGGTACTCCCAGCGCCTTGGCACAGGTGGCTCGGCAGTATCGGGTTCAATATCAACGACAGGATCTGGGAGGCGGTCGCTACAGCCTGGACCACTCCGCCAATCTCTATGTTATCGATACCCGGGGGCAACTGGCCGCCGTGGTGCCCTATGGTTTGCCGCCGCAGCATGTGTTGGAGCTGGTGCGGAAACTGCTTTTTTAGTTTTGAGTGATTAGTTTTTAGTTGATGTGTTCGCTGCGCTCATGTGTTTTATGGGTGAGGAACAGGGAATGCCGTTGGTCGTACTATTCTGTTCACCTATTTACATCCACCACGATGCGTCCACTGGTCTGTCCTGCCAATAGCGGTTCCGCCCATTTCACCGTTTCACTCAATCCGATTTCCTGGGTGACCGCATCGGCGTTTGGTGGTCAGCCGGTTTTCCATCCATTCCTATCGCTTAATGTTCGACAGCCTCGAAGATCGATTCCTACCCATACTAACCAGCTATCAGAATAAATACACTCGGTAATCGTGTGTTTGCTCATCCCGTGTTCACTGAGGCCAAACCAAAAGGCCATTCTGTCGTAGGATGGCAAAGGCATGCTGTGACGTGTCCATCAGAGGGCGGCAGCCAACTTTGAACCAGGCGTTATCGGGTATTCCAGTGAGTGGAGGAATGCCTGATTGTCTCGCGATTACAGCTTCGCGGGAAAGGTTCTATTTGGGCTGCCGCCTAAGACTGCGGGAGAAATAACCGATTGTTCCTCATCGGACAGCTAAATATGATTCAACAAAAGTACCGCGGAATCCGGTTGTTTTCAGATCAAGGTTTCGTGATTTCGACTTAGCGCCTTGGTTTACGTATAAACTCAACGGCTTCGCCAGACTGTGAGGGTCCCACCGCCATCGAGCTAACGGAAAATCCTATTACCGGCACTCCTGTCCACACATTTGCGGCGTCGAGATTGATACCGCCAGTTTGCTGTGTAAGCGCTGCAATGCTGGCATCAGTGTTGTAATCATAGCTTTGGTCCATATTGATGGTGACCCAACCTGCTTCAAACGGTGTTGAAAGAGTCCAGGTGAAGATGTTCCCGGCAGGCGTACCCAGTACGGAGGTACTTCCTCCTAGGGAACGATTGACGGTGATAACATTGACGCCGCGATCCAGAGCGATCGGGTTACACTGGCTGGGTGGAAAAGGTGGGGTAAACTCATAGCAATCCGGAATCACTTGGGAAGATTGTTCATTATAGTCGTAATAGGTAAGTGAGATTCTGGTGTCGGGCAGTTGATTGGTTACGAAGCCGGCATTGTTGCAGATGTGAGAGTTGCCGTCGTTGGGATAGTCGTTGGCTGTGGTATTAAAAATCGGCAGGGGAACTGTTGCACCGTCGTCAGTGGCATCATTCAAAGTGCCGCTACATGCCGGAAAATTGGTATTGAGTTGGTTTACCAATGTTGCTCCGTTGTAGATGCCATGCAAGCGCATGGGAAAGGTTAGCACGAAGTCTGTATTGGCGCTGATCGCGGATTCAATAAAGTACTGTATTGTGACGGCGTCGGAACTTAGAATTGTCGCGATGGGGAAGGGATTGGAACCCATGGGGATTGATGGATTTGGGGCGATGTTGTTAACGGCTCCTGTATCGTATTCGGTTAGTGTCATTGTTGCGCTTTTTACGCCGCTACCTGTGGTATCTAACATGCTTGCGGTTGTCACGTCGCCCGATGCCAGAGATGGCAAAAGGTAATAGGATGAGCAAAAAGGTGAGTTGCTCACAGGGTAGTGCTGCGCAACCGTCGAGTAGTTATCGATATGTATACCTTGTTCGAGGAATGCCATGCCCGTGCCCGTGTTGATTACGTAGGCTACTGCATTGATACCTCCTGTCGGTTCAACCAAACCTGCATTATTGCTGTCAGCATAAGGGGCCGCGAAACCCCCGGCATCGACAGCGATACCTTCCGTGCCTAATGCTCCAGGCTCGAATCCGTTGATGTTGGTGTTATTGGCAAACCCCGCGCTCCAAGCGTTCGATACGACAGAACAATCAGTGGGTACGCCGTTTGCTCCGTGCGTAATGCCGGCTGGAATGGAACGGTCACCTGAAGCGAGGTTTATCAACCCGTCGGCACTGCCCGATGCGTCTATCTCAGCCTCGGCATCGTTGTCGCTCGCGGGGCCGGTACCGTCGGCGATGACGCCCATCTCGATTATTTCGACATAACCTTCGGACAGGTCCTCATTCGTGGTGGTTGTATAGGTATTGCGAAAGTCGATACCGGTCTTAAACAGGGCATTGCTTGGAATGGTGCACGTCTCGTCCTCCGAGATGATTTTCGGTACGTTGGTTTCCGTGTTAAGGCTGATTGTGCCATTCCAGATGTCGTATGGTGATAGATAGATGTTGAAATTGAAGACGTCCGCTGAGATGTGGGACTCGTGAAATCTTAGCTTGACAGCTTTGTATAGGTTGGTGGTATTGGTGACATTTATGTTGGTAATAAAACTATTGTTGACGTTGTAGTAAGGAAGGAGTGCAACTTGCCCTACGCCATCAAGATTGATATGTGCCGCATTGACTTCGCATGCTAAGGAAGTCAATAGTATATTTCCGCTGATCCATAATTGTTTACGCATATCCTTCTCCCTTGTTTCCTTTGTGCGATTGTAGAAAGCCGATATTCCCTGGTTTCTAAATGTTCAGCGTGAACAGCGCCGAACTCAATATCCTTATGGTTCATCCGTTTAAATTAAATCTACTGTTTCCTGTGAGTTGTGTAAGTTACTTGGTGGTGCTTGGGCTGGCGGCAATTTGAAACGCCGAATGGGATATAGACTAAGTTGTTTGGCTGGAAAAATATAGTTATTTCTGATGATCTGTATTGATTAATAAATGTTCAATAATTGTTTCTTGATTGGGTGCATAAGCCAAGTTGAAAAAACAACGTTATATTGATAGTTGAACTTAGGTATTCTAACTCGGGTTTTGGTGTCCAGATTAAAGTTTCTGGTTCGCCCAAATGGCTGTGTCTGGTAGGTGCTTGTTAAGGTTGGTAGTGGTTATTCTCATTATGCTTCATGTCCATCGTGCTTGAAATTGTCGAGATCAATAATATGCTAAGCAATGCTTTCGGAGGTGGGTCTCTGAATGAGATATCTGAGATATGGTCAGAGTGTGCCGAGCGCTATGCTTGGTCACCGGATGAATAACAGGAGATGGTATGAGTCAGGCGGGTGGAGTAAAGACGGCTGTCTTTTCTTGAATGCGTACATAACAGAGAGGTTGTCGAAGCCATTGTCGATGTTGTGAATCGGCGAGTACTTGGTGTCGGCAACCTCAAGCCGTACCACCCCATGCGGGGCGTTTGCTACATAGGATCTTGAGAAAATACGATTAAGTCCTGTTTTGTCAAACAAGGCCGGTCAATCGGTGTTAGCAACGCCGTGATATCATCCGGTCCCCTTGATCGCAATGAACATTCATTCTATCCTTTGGAGCAAGATGAGGTCTTGAGTATTCGATCTGAACCGGCAAGAAGGTGCCCATTGCAACGCGCAGTCACTGCGATGAGGCTTAGATTGCCCGGTCGCCGTCCAGGGTGTTTGCTTGTGGTTGCTGCTGTTTTTAATATTTTATTTGATTGCTGGGATGGCCTACGAATCTTTGTCATCTGTAAACATGAGGGAAGGAATGCCTGACAATGTGTACTATATCAGTGTGGTAATTGGATTTATCTTTTCGCTTCCAGGTTACTATGCCCTTTACAAGTATGGCTAAAAAAGTGAACAACCCTGGGCAAAGACTCACGGCAATGAGTGAGGCTCTGATATTGATGTTGTTGGTCTCAAGTAGCCTTGTGAGCAATGCCATGTGCGCAGATGGAGTTCAGTATCCGGAATGGATAATGGAACAAGTTGCATGGAGCTTTGAAAATAAGCGCTATGTTAATATGGAAGAGTTTCGCGAAGCATTGGAAGAATATAATGATGAGATTGATAATCCGTTGAATGCGAGCTTACGCCAACCACTTGGAATACCCGTGCTAATCGTAAGGTTTGGTTTTTCTGAAGAAACCAATGACGGGTGGATGAGTATCAAAAAATTTGTTCGCATTGAGTCAAAGTCAGGGGGCTTAACTGCTCTGGAGGTTCTTTATAATTTGCATAATGCCATTCAGCATTTATTTGAGGATTATGATCATAAATATTTTGAGGGCTTGGAGTTTGAATCAGGGCAAGACGGAGTGGGTAATTACACGATGTTTTTGGGAAGCTAACGAGGCTCTCATCTTATTCGGATTGTATGCTGAACTCTGAATCTGCATTCCCACGCAGAGCCTGGGAACGAGAGCTTTTAGCTACCTGGGTGCTCGATACGGAACAATGATACCCAGTAACTTGAGCGGATAGTCCTGTTTGCCAACAACCTTGGGAGTGCGTATCAACAATGGAAATCCGTCAACTCGGCGAAAGTGAACTGAAGGTCTCGGCAGTCTGTCTGGGGACCATGACATTTGGTGAGCAGAATAGCGAATCCGAGGCCCATGAGCAGCTCGACTATGCGCTTGCGCGAGGCGTCAACTTTGTCGATACGGCGGAGATGTACCCGGTTCCGCCTAGGGCGGATACCGTTCATCGTACCGAAAGCATCGTTGGGCGCTGGCTCAAGCGGCAACCCCGCGAGGATGTTGTTCTGGCCACCAAGGTGACAGGCCCCCGGCGCGCCATGGGGTGGATCCGCGGCGGCCCTGTCGCATTTGACCGGGAAAATATTCGCGCTGCGATCGAAGGATCCCTGGCACGTCTGCAGACAGACTATATCGATCTGTATCAGCTGCATTGGCCCGAGCGCAACGTGCCGATGTTCGGCGGTGACCAGTTCGATCCCGGTCAGGAAACCGATGCGGTTTCCATCCGCGATCAGCTGCAGACCCTGGCTGAGTTGGTTCAAGAGGGCAAGATCCGCTATGTCGGCCTATCCAATGAAACCCCCTGGGGGGTGATGCGTTTTCTGCATCTGGCACAGCAGCACGGCTTGCCGCGCGTCGTTTCTATTCAGAACGCTTACAATCTGCTGAACCGAATCTATGAGTACGGACTTTCCGAAGTGGGGTATCGCGAAGGTATCGGTCTTCTGGCCTATTCTCCTCTGGCTTTCGGATACCTGAGCGGAAAGTATTTGGCCGATGGTGACAAACGTGGTCGAGCTACTTTGTTTAAAGGGTTTACGCAACGTTACCAGAAGCCCAATGTTGAACCCGCGGTAAGTGCCTATGCGGAACTGGCACGACAGCATGGCCTGAGTCCGGCGCAATTGGCACTTTCGTTTGTCTACCGGCGTTGGTTCGTGGCCAGCACTATTATCGGGGCGACAGGGATGGCGCAGTTGAAGGAGGATCTTGATGCCTGGGAAAGGCCGTTGTCCGGGGATATTCTGGATGCGATCGAAACGCTGCATCGGCGCTTTACCAATCCGGCACCTTAGTCTATCTCACCACCGATTCTGTACCATTCGGCATACACGAGTCATCAGGGTTTGCCTTTTACCCGTCTGATACGACCCATTCGGCCGTCCACTTCGACCTCGTCTCCGGTTTTGAGCTGCTTGAGAATCCCCGGGAGGTGGACAACAGCCGGTATGCCGAACTCCCGCGCCACGATGGCGCCATGGGAAAGATAGCCGCCAGTCTCCATGATCAGCCCCCCCGCCTTCAGAAACAGAGGGGTCCAGGAGGGATCGGTGGAGGGTGCCACAAGCACCTCTCCGGGTTCCAGTCGAACCCCCTCTTCGGGTGACTGAAGTATTCGTGCGCGGCCTCTTGCGTGGCCGGTTCCCACGGCCATGCCAGCAATCCACGCACCCTCATGGGCGATCGCATGGTTTTCATCGAATGTGGGTTCGGGCTGACCGGTCTGTTCCAGTAATACCGCCTTTGCATCACGCTCATGCCAGCGTTTGAGCTGCGTTCGTCGGTCGCTCAGACGATTACAGACGCCTTCGGCGCCTACCGCCCCCTCAATGATCTGGCGGAGTTCCGGTAGCGACAGTTCGAAAATCGCATCGGCATCATCGATCAGTCCCCGGTTGCGCCAGTTGACACTCATTTGCATCAGCAGACGCCTTTGAGGTTCCATCAAGGCCACCAGTGCGCTGCGGGCCGCCTCACGGTGGTTGGTTTCCGCATGGGCGTCCCGGATCAGCCTGTTCACGATCGGCAGGAGCCAGAACGGAAGCCGTTTGCGGAGGGTGGCAAGCGCCTGGTTTGCTGATGCGGTCTGATGTTGCCGGAGGTTTTCCAGGTCCCGGTTCATGAGACCGCGGATGGTGTCGAACAGATAGTCCGGTGATTCCCGCCAGCGGGGATGGCGAAAATAGGTTTCATACACGCCGCGATGCCCGTAACGCGCCAGAAACTTGGTGAAGGCGATGCGGAAAGGGTTCGTTTCGGGCAGGGCGGTACGCCAATCATCGCGAGCGGAAGGTTCGACGATCCAGGCGTGGGCCAATGGGTCTTCCCGGGCGATTTGCGCGAGCTTGGCGAGTTCATAGGATTGGCGGGCCGTGACGCTGGGTTCGCCACCGGCCAGCAGTGCAGCGGTCAGCGTGTGACCTTCCCCGGGAAGGCGGTGCTCGATCAGGTCCGCGAGAAACGACAGGCTTCCCCCGCTCGATGTCTGCAAGTAGAACAGGGATTTCATCTGTCGGGTCTGGCGTACCTGTTCGGTCAATCGGGATAGAATCGCAGCCTCTTCAAGAGGAAGTGTTGCCTCCCGTCCTTGTCGGGCGGTTTCGTGTGCGCTTCGCAGTATCTCATGAGCCGATTTTTTGGCCCGTTTGGAGTGCCTCATCACACCCATGAGACGACGCAGGCGGTTGAATCTTTGCTTGAGACTGGCGCGAGGTACGGCGATTTCGGGTTGCTGTCCGCCGATCAAGGCATTGATGGTTTTGGGGGGCAGGCCGAAGGCGTCGTGGAGCTCCCATTGCATGATCGAGAGGTTGAGGTAGAGATGTCCTTCGAACAGACCGGCCCGCTGGATGCCTGGTTGGACCGGATAGGTGCTTGAGACCAGCGGCTGTTCCAGCATCAGATTGATCAGGCGTCGCGAAGAGAACCAGTCGTACACGGACAGCGGGTAGGGGGTTACTTCACAGGTATTGCCCCGGGACCAGATCTCGGGTTGCTCCCCCAGGGCCGGATAGGTGTTGTGCTTCAGGGCGGTGATCGGGCGCGCCTGTACCAGCCAGAACCGTTCGCTGTCCCAGACCCATTCCAGATCAAAAGCGGGTCGGCTGAAATCCAGGGCGATGGCGGCGTCTCTGAGCAGTTCTCCGAGTTGCAATGCCTGGGATTCGTCGAGCACCGGGGTTTGCGCGATACCCTCCGGAGTCGCTTGTTTTCGGGTGCCTCCGGTAACCGGAACGCGCATGACCGACTTATCCCCCGGGGTGATGCGGAGCAGATCCAAAGTGTCGTCGAAGGGGTTTTCGCCCAGCACGATTTCATCGCCGCAAGCCTCGCCGGCGACCAGAGCTTCGCCCAATCCCCAGTGTGCTTGCACGATGATACGGTCGTCGCGGCCGCTGAGCGGATCCCGTGTGAAGGCGATACCGCTGGCTTGCGCGGCGATCAACGGCATGATTACCACGGCCATGGCAAAGGGACTTTGCTCAAATCCGAGCCGCTTCCGATAGGCGATTGCACGGGGTGTCCAGCGGGAGGCCCATACGGTGCGTATGCCTTCCGCAAGCGCATCCGGCCCGACAAGATTGAGGCAGGATTGATGGATTCCCGCGAAGGAGGCGCTTGGGGAGTCTTCGGCGGTGGCGGAGGAACGGACAGCCAGTGCCCTCCTTTGCCAACCCCGGCTTGTGAGCTTGTCGTGCAGCGCTTCGATAAGTGTCGTCGGCAGTGGGTGTGCCAGCAGTTGTTGCCGAAACCGGTAAAGCTCCGTGTCCGATCCCAGAGCTTCAAGACTCGGGACTTTCAGGCCGGCGAGCCAGACTCGTTCGGTTTCAGCGGGTATGACCAGGGTATCCGGCACCGGCAGTCCGTAGCGGGCGAGTTTTGCCAACTGCCAGCCTTTGCCCCCCGCCGTGGCAGGGCCTGCCCGGTAGATGTCATCCCAGCAGTCGAGCAGGAGCGGGTGTTTCATGTTCTGTTCTCCGTTCCGTCCAGGTAGATTTTGAGCATGCGCTCGAACTCTTCGGCCAGGGACAATCCGGGGGTGTTGAGCCAGCGCAATAGAACGCCCAGATAGAGAAAGGAGAGGTAGTGAGCGGCTTCCTCGGGTGACAGGGTTTGGCGAAGGTCACGGTTGTTCAGGCCGGCTTCGATGATCCAGGCGAAGATGCGGCCGGTTCCGCTGCGCTCTCCCGCATCGGTTGAACTCATGCGAAACCGCAGATAATGGGGCAGATAGACCCGGTGTCCCTCGGACCACTCGGCAGTGATGGTGAAGAACGCGCGCAGGCGCTCCCGGGTGGTTGGAAGTTGCTCCAGGCGGGACAGTATGGCCTCTCGCTCCGCATCGAGCTGGCGATGCAACTGGTGCTGCAGCAGTGCCTCTTTGACTGGAAAATGCTTATAGAGTGTGGCCTTGGCCACATCCGCGGCGGCCGCTACGGCTTCCATGGTTACCTGGTCGAATCCCTGTGTCTCGAATAGGCCCCATGCGGTTTCGGCGATATGGTCGGCCAGTTGTTGGCGTTTGCGCTCGCGGCGACCTGTCATGGTGGGCTGTCTCCAAAATAGTATACGTCGTATATTTATATACGCCGTATACTATTTTGTCCAGATCTAAACGACAGTCGAAAGGTGTGTCAGGCTCGGCAACAGGCGCACTGTAGGGTGCGGTTTCGGTTACAGTGGGTTTTCCGGTCCATCTCGTCCGGTTTGATACGGAATTCGCGGCACCCCGCTTGTTCCAGCCGAGCCTGCTGTCGCAGGGACTGTCGGGTCAGTGCCTCGTAGTACTCCCGCCGGGCCGGGGTCACGGGTTGCGTAAGATGGTAGGTTTGGTGCGCTTGGGAGAGGCGTAACACCGTTTCGGTGTAAGAAGTTCGGGTTGTCTCCATCTCCGCCAGCAGACGGGCCGAGAGGGTCAACTCCGGTTGTAGGATGAGGCGCCGCTGAGCGGCGAGCGCTGCGCTGTAGTCGGCGCACTCGTGGCTTTTGTCCAGTAATTCAGCAACCCCTTGCATACCATCGAACAGTTCCCTGGCCCAGACGCGCAATGGGATTGGGATGCCGTCCCGGTCGAGGGTCAGTCCGGCGTCGCGGCCGGCGTAGGCGGTACGGTTGAGGTTGTCACGGTAGCGGCGAGCCCGCTGCGGGTTGTGCACGTGGCTCTCGCTCAACAGGCAGAAGTGAATGAAAACTTCCAGAAAATGCAGCTGATCCAGGTCGATCCCGCTGGGGGCGAAGGGATTGATGTCGAGGGAACGCAACTCCAGGTAGCGGATGCCGCGTCGCCGCAGCGCTGTCAGGGGTGTTTCGCCGTCATGCAGTACCTGCTTGGGCCGCACGCTGGTGTAATACTCGTTCTCAATCTGCAACAGATGGGTGTTGAGCTGGCGATATTCGCCGCCGACCCGGATACCGATCGCCTCATAGGGGGCATGAGGGGTCTCCACCGCACTGCGCAGGGAGTCGATGTAGGCGGGCAGAGCATTCGTGTCGATGAAGACCGTCCGTCCGGCGGGTAAGCGATTGGTGTAACCCATGTCGCTCATGCGCAGAGAGGTGGCGGCAGGTGCGAAAGCGCTCTCCCGGTCGAGGCGGGATAGCTTACCGCGTGCGCCGCTGAAGCCGATATGGGATGCGGGGGAAGCGCCAAAAAGGTAGAGCAGCAGCCAGTCGTAGCGCTGGACGTTGCGCAGGGTCGACATATAACGATCCGCAACGAATGTCTGCGGATCTCCGGTCTCTCCCATCAAAGCCTGCAGGGCGGGCCAGAGTGACTCTGCGAAGGAAACATTGAAATGGACGCCGGCGATGGCCTGCATCATACGGCCATAGCGGTGGGCGAGTCCGCGCCGGTAGACATGTTTCCGCATACCGGTATCGGAGCGGCCGTAGCAGGCGATGGGGATCTCGGTATCGGATTCTATTCGGCACGGCATGCTGGCGGACCAGATTAATTCACCGTGCAACTGCCGATGGATGAAGGATTCGCTTTCGGCAAGTGCGGTCAGGGCCTCGGCGGCACTGTCACAGGGCGGTGTGACCAATTCCAGCAGTGCCTCGGAAAAGTCGGTGGTGATGCGGGGGTGGCAGAGGGCGGAACCCAGGGCCAGGGGGTGACGCAACTGGGAGATGCGTCCGTCCCGGGTGACCCGCAACCCTTCCTTCTCGAGTCCGAGCTTGGCGCCTCGAAGGAGTTGCGGGGATAGTTGCCGGGTGATCTCGGTGGTGACAGTCATCTCGGATCCAGTTTTCTCTTGGCTCTCGGGCGTGATAGTCGTTGCTGTCGGATGATCGGGCCTGAGTCCAGGCTGTGAGGTAGTGGAGTTTAGAATGAATGTTCATTTTATTCAAGGTCTGAGGATGTTCCTGCCACGAGGGTTGTTGTGTCTCCATGGGTTCGGACGGAGTACCTTTCGCGTCCTTCCGGTTATCGATTTTCTAGCGATACCGAAGGTTATGAACTGGATTCCGGCATGCGTCGGAATGGCGAGTTATCTGGCTTTGATTGAAGAAGATGAAGAGTTGAAAGTATTGAAGGGATGCAGGGGGGCCTTCAGGTATACTTCAACGAAATCGAAAAAGGAGCGCGTTAGCAAGATTCCCGGATATCCCATGACAGATCGTCCCTACACTCCTATTGCCTGTGGTTTGCACGAAAACTACCAGTATGCGGTAATGAAGAAGGCCGAGCTCGACCTGCGCTGGCGGGATGTTGAGGATCTGATTCGTGAGGCCAGGGTAATGCCTGTTGATGTGTTCACGCGTGAAGGTGCGGAGTATCTTCAGGCGGAAGCGGATGACGGATGTGTCTACACGATTCGCCTTGACTGCATAGAGACGGCCCACTGGGCAAGTGACGGTCAGTCATTGAATCCAATCCGCTGAATTTAACCTGGTGAAATTGGAGAGCATATATGGATAATCCCTATAGCCCACCCAAGTCAGATGTTGAGGTTGTCAATACATCGAACCCCATGCATCTATTCAAACGCTTTTCCGCCTGGTGGGTCTTTTTGCTGACGGCGGTCACCTTTGGTGTCTATCCCGTTTATTGGCTGTATTCTCGCAGCCGAATTATCAACGGTGTACATCGCCGACAGATTTCGGAAGTGGTGGTTTGGGGAACAATACTCGTCTTTGTCCCCAATACGGTCCTATCCTATATGCCGGAAAATATGATTCCCAGCCAGGAGATATTTATTCTGTTATCTACACTGGTCTATCTGGCTTTATTTATATGGTGGGTATTCGCGGTGCGTAATCGGCTGGTGGAAATGGTCAGAGACGGGGGTAATCCGGAGTATCGACTCAGTCCGGTCATGACCTTCCTTTTTTATTGCATCTATCTGCAATACAAGATCAACGAACAGATCGACCAAATGGCGGTAGAAACTCCGTAGGGAGTTCAATGCCGGAACACCCGGATCCATTGCCAGAAGTTGAGCAGCCCCGCCAGGGATGCGGCCAGGTAGGTCAGGGCGGCGGCGCGGAGTATCCGCTTCGCTCCCGCCTGCTGTTGTTCGGTCAGATAGCCGGATTTGAGCAATGGCAGGGCCTTGTTGAAACTGGCGTCGAACTCCACCGGCAGGGTGACCGCCTGGACCAGGATGTTTGAACCGAGCACCAGGAATGCGGCCACGGCGCTGATGGCGCCCGCATAGGGTGTGCGGGTCACAACGGTCAGCACCGGTGCGGTGAACAACAGGAAAGATCCTACCTCCTGCGCCATGACAGCGAACGCAGCGAGTCGGTTGCGTACCCGGAACATTCGTTCATCAGAGGCGTCCTGCAGGGCATGTCCCACTTCGTGGGCGGCAGTCGTAATTGCGGTGAGGGTGTGGCCAGTGAATTTGTCCTGAGTCAGGCGGATGGTTTTGCTCCGGGGGTCGTAGTGGTCTCCCTGTTCGGTGGCTTCCACTGAGACCCCACTGAGGGTGTAACGATCGAGCAGATGGCGGGCCAGTTCCCCTCCGTTACCGGGGAAATTCTCCTCGGCGACCCGGTTGTACCGGGACAACACCCGTTTGACCCAGAGTTGTGGTCCGAGCAACAGCAGGAGGAGCAGTGCCAGAACGATCAGGTAAAGCATGTTCGGGCGCTAATGCCGGGTTACAGACCGCACATCCCCCCGGAACAACATCCCCCCGAGGCGCAACTGGGCTCAGGATTGGACAGGCTGTTGCTGTTGACCACCGCGGCGGCGGTGATGAGTTTACGCACCGGTGCATCCTCCGGAGTGTCCCCCGGTTCGGTGCCGGCGAGGCGGCACAGCTCGCCCCAGGTCTGCACCGTTTTATCCATCTTATGCATGACCTCGAGGCGCACGCCGTTGCTTTCACAGAGGTAGTCGTAGGTAGGCATGGATTAGGCTCCTGTTTGATGTTCGATCGCCTATTGTAACAAACCATAATTAGGTAACTCACGATCTATATCAATTCCCAGTCTCGTTATCGTTGATCGTGGATATGGTAATATTTTCCTAAAACCTTCCTGCCTGATTTTAAATCTCCAAATTTGCTCGTTGAATCGCACGCGTAATACAGAACTCATGATCTGACCCAATCCCAGGGTACTGACTGAATCGGCCTGGGTGTCGTGAATGGGGACTGCAATTGTTTGATTATGTGAGGGTTTTGAGATTTGGTGATTGTGAGTGGAGGGGGGGGGACTTTGAGCATGGGTTAGAAATATATCGTGGGTGAGGGGTGCCTGAGTAGATGGCATTCACCCTCGCAAGCTAATTGGGGAGTGATTCTGCAAAGACACTAAAGATTGCAGTGTTCATGCCGATTTGGCGTAGAGGGCGATCTCAAATGGTTGGGTGCACTGGCGATCAAAAGCGGTGGTCATGGTTCATGATGGAAGATAAGAATAGCGTAGCGTTAGCGGATGAGATGTCCCATGTTGTCTGTGTGAATCCGGAAAAAGTCGAAGAATTACTCGGCATACAGCTGAGTATTCTTGAAATGATTGCCAACAATGTAAATATCGAATTGATTTTGGCGGAACTCTGCTATTTGAGTGAAAGGATGCTGCCAAATTCGGTTGCCTCAATCATGCTTTTTGATGAATCAAGGAAACATCTCAATGTTCGCTCTGCGCCAAGCATACCCGCGGAGGGTGTTCACTATCTGAACGGTTTGGAGCCTGGACCAAAATCCGGATCCTGCGGCACCGCGGTTTTTACCGGGAAACCGGTCTATGTGGAAAACACCCATTCGGACTATCGATGGTTCAAGTTTCGGGAGTTTGCCACTCAATTCAATATCTGCTCCTGTTGGTCGATGCCGATCAGAGCAACCAATGAGACGGTCATAGGTTCATTTGCGCTGACAAGTTTTGAAAATCGAAAACCCGATTATTTCTACCAAAGTTTACTGAGCACGGCAGCCCATCTGGTTGCAATCATTATTGAACGAGAGACACAGCAACAGCGTCTGCAGCTGGCGGGTATTGCATTTGACAATATCAATGAGGGCGTCATTGTCGCTGATGCGGAAAGACGTGTCATAGAAGTCAATCAAGCGTTTACGGAAATTACCGGGTTTGCGAATGAAGATGTCATTCAAAAGAATTTATTGGAATTTTTGTCTGTTTATCAGCCGCAAGCGTTTTCTGAAGATTTTTGGTTTGAGTTGGAGACCCATGGTCATTGGAGTGGTGAGGTATGTCATCAGAGAAAGAGTGGTGATGTCGTTACGCAGTGGCTCAGTGCAAAGTGTGTGTACGATGAGAACGGTTTGGTTACAAACTATGTGTCAATATTGACGAACATCAGCAAGCTGAAACAAGCAGAGGAAAAGCTGAGGTATCTGGCGCACCATGACACACTGACTGATCTGCCGAATCGCTACTATTTTCAGGGTCACTTGGATGAGGCTTTGAAGCTTGCAGAGCGTGAAGGGAAGCGTTTGGGTCTACTATTTCTTGATTTGGACAATTTTAAAAATGTGAATGATTCATTAGGTCACCAGATCGGTGATGAACTGCTTCTGTGTGTGGCTAGGCGGTTGTACAAATCTTTGAGCAGACACGATGTTATTGCCCGGCATGGCGGTGATGAATTTCTCGTGCTTGTGGAGAATATTGAAGATCGGGCAGAGCTAAGACATGTTGCTGATCATATTCAGGATAGTCTCAGGCGTCCGATTGCTGTCGATGGACATGAATTCAGTATTACTGTCAGCATCGGCATCAGCCTCTACCCGGACAATAGTCAAACCTGCGATTCGTTGCTGCGAAATGCAGATGTGGCAATGTATAAAGCGAAAAGGAATGGTCGTAATCAGGTTGCCTTTTACACTCAGGATCTGACTGACACGGTAAAAGCCAAAATGGCTCTTGAGAGCGATTTGAGAAAGGCGCTGAATACGCAACAGATGTCGCTGAACTATCAGCCGCAATTTGATGCTACTACAGGAACCATGATTGGAGTGGAAGTATTAGCCAGATGGCGGCATCCTGAACGGGGTTGGATTCCTCCGGCTGAGTTTATCCCGATCGCTGAAGAGAGTGGCTTGATCATTGAGCTGGGTTGCTGGATTACAACCACTGCCTGCCGTCAGGCGCAAATCTGGCGTGATATGGGGTTTAAGGATTTTCAGCTGGCCATTAATCTATCCCCCCATCAGTTAGCGGATGACTGTGCCGGAAAGCTGGAGAGAATATTGCGCTCAACCGGCTTTCCCTCGCGCTTGATCGAGTTTGAAGTTACTGAAAGTCTGCTTATGGAGAGTGGTGGCAAAGCGATGAAACAGATATTCGATATCAGGGATTTGGGTATCGGTCTGGCAATGGATGATTTTGGAACGGGCCACTCCTCCATGAGTCAGTTAAAACACCTTCCCATTCAAAAACTCAAAATCGATCGATCGTTCATTCGCGAAATTCCGAACAATCAAAATGATGCTGCAATCACGCGCTCGATTATTGCCCTGGGTCATGCGTTGGATTTAACTGTTTTGGCGGAAGGTGTTGAAACCAGGCAGCAGCTTGAGTTTCTCAAGCAGGAACAATGTGACGCCATACAAGGTTTTTTTCTTGCAAGACCCATGTCGACAGAAGATTTTGAGGCCTTTTTGTATCGTCAATGGTCATAGTGTTCTCTGGTTCGCACTCTGTGTGTCTTATCTGGGTTAATAATAGTAGATCGCGGTCAGAATTATATGGAGATACATGATGTACTTTAAAGGTTTAAAAGTTCCGTTCCTGGTCGTGACATTGCTGTTTCTTGTCGCATGCGGTGGCGGTAACAGTAACAGTGTTGATAATGGCAGCGATGTGACTGACGATGGTGACGTGACCGATGATGGTGATGCGACTGACGATGGTGACGTGACCGATGATGGTGATGTGACTGATGATGGTGATGATGGCAATGTAGATACACCCTCCTTATACATTGCTGATTATAACTTGGCCACGGAAGAGGTATTGCGGGCAATACCCGACCGTTATATCGATACTGCTCGCACCACTTTGCATGTCGCATACAATCACACCTCTCACGGGACTCATGTCAGCTATGGTGTTTTCGGGCTGCCGGACTATAAAGCCGGCGATGAAGGAAAATTCGGTGTAACCGTTAATTCGCTCCCGGATGCCAACCGGCTCGATTTTCACGATAATGAAATCGGAGGGGCCTACCAGGATCTGTCCCAAGCGGATGCCGATTGGGTGAGCTGGCGATATCAGGTTAGCAACTATCTCGATGATCCTGCAAACGAAGCCATAAATGTCATGCTATGGTCTTGGTGTGATATCTCCGGCCACTCTGTGGCGGACTATCTCAGCTCGATGCAGATACTGATTGACGAGTACGGTTCCGGTGGGAGCAAGATCGGTAGCGGTGTCGGTCAAACCCGCACTACCCCGGTTACGTTTGTCTTTATGACGGGGCATGCCAATGCCGGTTCGAATACCGGAGCGGGTAATCCGCGTGAACAGGCGATGCTAATTACTGATTACTGTAATACCCATCATTACTACTGTATTGACTATTACTCTATCGATACTCATGCCATGGACGATATTTATTATGAGGATGCGGGTGATAACGGCAACTCTGCCAGCTACGGGGGTAATTTTTACGAAGATTGGCAGAACGCGCATACATTGGGGATAGACTGGTTCGAGAATCGCTCGACGCCAGGCGGTACCAGCACCTATGGCGAACACAACTCGCAGCACATAACCGCCAATCGAAAGGCCTTTGCTTTCTGGTGGGTGCTGGCGAGGATCGCGGGTTATGAATGATAAAGCGATTGAACTGATTAGCTGGGCATCCATGCCTTAATACGACAAAGGCACACAAGCTTCACTGGGCCAATGAATTGCGTTTTGGCGATGATCCGACGCATACGCTGAATTACAACGTTCGGACATTGGGTCGCGAGGGTGTGTTGGTGTTGAGCTTCATTGCTGGCATGAGTCAGAAGGCGATGATCAACACCAATCTGGATACTGTCCTGGGCATGGCTGAATTCAATCAGGGCTCACGTTATGAGGATTTCAATCCGAATCTGGACAAAGTTTCTACCTATGGTATCGGTGCACTGGTTGCCGCCAAAGTGGGTCTGTATGCGGCGGCGCTGATATTCTTGAAAAAGTTCGGCGTCTTTGTGGTGGTTGGTTTGGAAGTCTTGGTGAAGAAGATCTTCGGATGCAAGATGGCCTGATTCAGGTCGGTTTACAGACGAACCTTGGTCGAAGCCGGCTCAAGGAAGACCCTCTACAGATAACTATTTCTCGTTCCCGCGCGGAGGGCGGTAACGAGTGAAAAAACCACCGTCATCCCGGCGTATGCCGGGATCCAGAATGCTGGGCAGTGCGATATTCCTGGATACCATCTTTAGTGCCCCTGCCTGCTGCGCGAGCTCCAACCTGAAAGTAATGCGAAGTTACTTGGAAGGGTTCGTAATCGGTGCAACCATGCACCACTTCTCAGGCTTGCGCCGGAAAGACGAGAACCTTGGCATCGGCTTAAACAAACGCCATTCCCTCCTCTGCCCTGTTGGGAGAGGAGGGTTCAAGTGCCTCAAATAACCCGTCCGTTCCTTGTTAATCAGGACTTCAGTTAAGGTGTGCTCGGATCAGGCAGTTTGTGTAGTCGATATCCAGCGACTCATTCGAAGCGTCGACAATGGCGAAATCAAAGGCATAGGAGGTGCACATGCGGCTTTGTTCTCCGTATGTATAGTAGCCGTCTGTTGTGTCCGTGCCGTTGCTCAACCGCAGGTTGTAACCTTGTGTGCCGTCGGGCAGAGTCGCGCTGCTCAGGCCAGAGTAGTAGATCGCAGGGTCGAGGCTGGTGAAACTCGATAATGATGAAGCATCTCCATCGCAGCTCGCACTATTATAATCCAGTATGGCATAAGTGATTTCACCGCCTGCGAATTGGTAAATGATTTTTCCGTATCCTGCGCTGAAGTGGATGCAATTGGATGTCATCCATGTAGTGCCTTCGAGAGTGGTGTCTTGTGAAACTGGATCGGGGTCGGGTGTTGGGTTCGGGTTTGGATTGTCCACACTGCTGTGAACGCTCAAGCAATTCTGATAGTCCAAAGTAGGCGTTGGGTTGGCTGTGAATGACCCTTCAACCGTTTGCAGTACCAGGTTCGGTGAAAAACACAATTTATTTTCCGTGGTGATGGCGAAGTAAGCATCATTGGTTATGCCGTCGATGGTGGCGTGCATCTTGTAGCCGGGAGTTCCGTCCTGGAGTGTTTCGGAACCCAGGATCGAATAGGACCCAGAGTTTTCGGATGGTAGTAATTGTGTGCTTGCACGAGTACTGCAACTGCTGTCCTGAAAGTCCTGCCAGCCCATTAGTACTTGCCCATCCGATGTGAATTGAACAAGGGAGTGAAAATAGGTTCCCTCATTGTCCTGTCTGCACATTGAGGTCATCCAGATACTGGAGCTGATCTGGCTGCTGATGTCGGTATCAGTATCCTCAACCGGGTCGGTGGTTTCATCGGCGTTACTGTTGGGAGGGGGGGCATCATCACCGCCTCCGCCTCCACCACATCCGGTCAGGGCCAGCATCATAGCGACAACGATGAATATTGTGGGTTGAGTGTATTTCCGTATATTCATGACTTTCCTTGGAATTTGATTGATATGTGTGTCAGTTCTCTACAGAACCTGGCCGTACATACTAGGCTGCGAGAGGTTTTCCTGATACTCGGGATAACCCTAGTGTTGGTTGATGGGTTTCTGAAATCGATGTCCGTTTCAGGATGTGGGTGACGGGGAGACCTGTGTTCAATAAACTGTCACGGGTAACCGGGATATCCTGTGGTGTGTTAGGGGGGGCACTTGAGCAATACTTCGATTCTCGAACTTTCCAACATCAGCAAGGGTTTCGATACCCAGGAAATCCTCACCGATTTCGATCTGAGTGTGAACGATGGGGAATTTTTCACCCTGTTGGGTCCTTCTGGGTGCGGAAAGACCACGCTGCTGCGGCTGATCGCCGGTTTTGAGCGACCCGATGCCGGCCGGGTCATCATCAGCGGGGGTGATGTGACGGCCTTGCCCGCGGAACGGCGTCCGGTGAATACGGTATTCCAGAGCTATGCCCTGTTTCCGCACATGTCGGTGTTCGACAATGTGGCGTTCGGTCTGCGCATGGCCGGACGGGGCAAGGAGGAGATCCGCGCCCGGGTCAAAGAGGTTCTGGAGATCGTGCGTCTCGGGGAGTTCGCGGGGCGCAGGCCTCATCAGCTCTCCGGCGGACAGAAGCAGCGGGTGGCCATCGCCCGGGCGGTGGTCAACCGGCCCAAGGTGCTGCTGCTCGACGAGAGCCTCAGTGCCCTGGATCTGAAACTGCGCCAGCAGATGCGCATCGAATTGAAACAGTTGCAGCGCCAGCTCGGCATCACCTTCATTTACGTGACCCACGATCAGGAGGAGGCGCTCTCCCTGTCCGACCGGCTGCTGGTGTTGAACAACGGCAATCCCCAACAGATCGGCACCCCCCGGGAGGTCTATGAGTCGCCGCGCAACCTGTTCGTCGCCCGGTTCATCGGTGAGATCAATGTCTTCGATGCCCGGGTCGCCGAGGATCTGGGAGATTTGAACTACCTCGTGGAGATGCAGGGGGTGCGCAAGGAGATCCGCTCGGATATCCGCTTCGCGGCGGGGGACCGGGTGCATGTGCTGTTGCGTCCCGAGGATCTGCGGATCGAGTACATCGAGGATGCGCCGAGTGACCGCAAGGGGTTTGTCGGCCGGGTGCTGGAACGCAACTACACCGGCCAGACCCTGGATTCCCTGATCGCCCTGGATAATGGTCGGCAGCTCACCGCCCATGAGTTTTTCAATGAGGATGACCCCGACTTCGACTACACCATCGGCCAGCGGGTGTGGGTCGACTGGGTGCCGGGCTGGGAGCATGTGATTCCGGCCGAGCCATGAACTTCAAACGCCTCGCCATACTGTTGACGCTGGGCTGGCTCGGGCTGTTCGTGCTGTTGCCTCACCTGCTGGTGGTGCTGACCAGCCTGCTCACCCCGGATACCGGCCACCTGGCGGTCTATCCGTTCACTCTGGAGAGCTATCAGCGTCTGTGGGCGCCGATCTATGCCGGGGTGTTCTGGCAAAGTCTCTGGCTCTCCGGATTGACCACCCTGATCTGTCTGCTGCTGGGTTATCCCTTTGCCTATCTTGTGGCGCGGATGTCTGCGGGCTGGCGCAATTTCCTGCTCTTTATGATGGTGGTGCCTTTCTGGACCAACAGTCTGATCCGTACCTACGCGATCAAATCGATCCTCGGCAACAAGGGACTGGTGAATACCTTGCTGCTCGCCACCGGTCTGGTGGAGCGTCCTGTGCAGCTACTCTATACCGAGTTCGCGGTGATCTTCGGCCTGGTCTACATTCTGCTGCCGTTCCTGGTGCTACCGCTGATCGCCAGTTTCGACAAGCTTGATAAGAACCTGCTGGAGGCGGCTCACGACCTGGGGGCGAACCGCTGGCAGCGTTTCATCCATGTGGTGCTGCCCTTGACTCTGCCGGGGGTGGTGGCGGGCTGTCTGATCGTTTTTCTCCCCGCAATGGGCATGTTCTACGTCAGTGATCTGCTGGGCGGGGCGAAAAACCTGCTCGTCGGCAACGTCATCAAGAACCAGTTCCTGCTTACCCGGGACTGGCCCTTCGGTTCCGCCATCAGCGTCGGGCTGATCCTGATCATGGCGTTGCTGCTGTACCTCTATTACTGGACGAACCGGCGCATCCAGCGCAGGGGAGGGCTGCACGATGAGACGCTTTAAGTGGGCTATTCTCGGGCTGGTGTTCGCCTATCTCTACCTGCCGATCCTGGTGCTGGTGGGCAATTCGTTCAACGCCTCCAAGTATGGCCACCAGTGGATGGGTTTTTCCCTTAAGTGGTATCAAAAGCTGTTCGAAAACGAGACCCTGATGCAGGCCTTTACCCACTCCCTGACCATCGCATTGCTGGCGGCCACGGTAGCCACGCTGATCGGCACCCTGATGGCGCTCGCGCTGTATCGCTACCGCTTCGTCCTCAAGGGGGCGGCCAGCGGCCTGCTGTTCGTGGTGATGATGTCGCCGGACATCGTTCTGGCGATCACCTTTCTGGTGATCTTCATCGCCCTGGGGATTCAGCTGGGGTTCTGGTCGCTGCTGATTGCCCACATCACCTTTTGTCTGCCCTTCGTGGTGATCACCGTGTTCGCCCAATTTCGCGACTTCGATCCGAATCTGCTGGAGGCGGCCCAGGATCTGGGCGCTGGGGAGTGGCGGACCTTCCGCTGGGTGATTCTGCCCCTGGTGACCCCGGCCATCCTCTCCGGCTGGCTGTTGAGTTTCACCCTGTCCCTGGACGATGTGATCATCAGTTCGTTCGTCACCGGCCCGGAGTATGAAATCCTGCCGGTGCGGGTCTACTCCATGGTCAAGGTGGGGATCTCCCCGGAGGTCAATGTGCTGGCCACCCTGCTGCTGGCACTTTCCCTGGTGTTGGTTACAATCGTCAGCTGGCTAACCCACACAAGGATTCCGCAGACATGAAACGCCATCTGATCCTGTTTTTTGGTCTTATTGTCTTTGCCGGTGCGGTCCAGGCCGCGGGCAAGGTCGTAGTGTACAACTGGGCGGAGTACATACCTGAGGGTGTGGTCGATGCCTTCACCGAAGAGACCGGTATCGAGGTGCAGTACGCCACCTTCGAGAACAACGAGACCATGTACGCCAAGCTGCAGCTGCAAAAAGGCAAAGGATACGACGTGGTGGTGCCCTCCACCTACCTGGTGTCGAAGATGCGTGACGAAGGTCTGCTGCAGCCGATCGACAAGTCGAAACTGAGCAACTACAAACACCTGGATCCGGATATGCTGGACAAACCCTACGATCCGGGTAACCAGTACAGTATCCCCTATCTGTGGGGGAGCACTGGCATCGGAGTCAATGCCACCGCTATCGATCCCAAGACCATCACCCGCTGGAGCGACCTGTGGAATCCCAAATGGAAAGGTCAACTGCTGCTCACCGATGACGTGCGCGAGGTCTTCCACATGGCCCTCAAGGTGCTGGGTTATTCCACCAATACCCAGAATTCGGAGGAGATCAAGCAGGCCTACGAGAAACTCACCCAGCTGATGCCCAATGTCCTGCTGTTCAACGCCGATGCGCCCCGGGAACCCTTCCTGGCCGGGGATGTGAACCTGGGGATGATCTGGAGCGGTGAGGTTTCCATGGCCCAGGAGGAGATGGAAGATCTGGTCTATGTCTATCCGAAAGAGGGCGCGGCCTTCTGGGTCGACAGCTTCGTGATTCCTTCCGGTGCGCAGAACGTGGAGAACGCCCATAAGTTCATTGACTATATGCTGCGGCCCGAGATCGCCAAGTTGACCGTGGAAGAGATCGGCTATGCCTCCCCCAATCGGACCGCCCGGGGCATGCTGGATGAATCCATCGCCAACGATCCGGTAATCTATCCCCCCGCCGAAATCGTTCGCACCGGGGAATTTCAGAAAGATATCGGGGAAAAATCCACCGCTTTAATGAGCGGATATTGGGAGAAACTCAAATCCGGGATGTGATCGGTTTTTGCTGTGTTTCCCGCTCGGGATAAATGGGATCTCAAAGGGAAGCCAGCATTAGCTCTAATGACACTTACTTGAATCAATAATCACCGTCATCCCGGCGAATGCCGGGATCCGGAATGTTTGACGGAGCGCTATTCCGATATCTTCAGATCGGCCTTTCAGTGCAACAAGGCGACACTCTTCACCTGGGCATGCAGCGCCATGCCCTCATGAACTCCCAGACCCATGGCGGAACGGCGGGTAATCCGGGATAACAGGGTCTGGCCATCCTCCAACTCGAGGCGTACCAACATCTGAGAATGGCTGATATCGTGGGTGTCGGTCACCCGGTAAACAATCTTCGCAGTACACCAAAATCCAGCCGCTCACCGGATGTAAGCTAATCGCTTTCCATGGTCTTGATCACTTTCCGATGTTGGATGCAATCACTAATACTTGTGATTACTCAACCATTGAAACGGGAATCGGTTCCTCTAGACTCATTCGCATGAAGAACAACGATCGATTTTTGGGAGAATGGTGTGAAGAAGCTCAAGTTGGCTGAAAAACTGATAAAAATGGCACTGGTAGCCTGCTTTATCGCTATCCTCGGCGCCTGTGGTGGCGGTGGCGGTAGCGGAGGCGACGAAAATGGCGGTGACTCAACTCAAACGGGTAGCGTCAGCGGTCAACTGGTTGTGCCTTCGTATGTGGTTACCGATAGTGATGTTAACGACACTGAAACCTCGCCTGTTGCCAATCACCCGGCCCAACAAGCCCAATCTGTGCCAAATCCGGTGAATGTCGGCGGCTATGTCAATGTGGCGGGTGCTGGCGATCCGGGGAACTCCTACTCTGCCGGAGATATTGACGACTACTATCTGGTTGATATGAAAGCAGGGCAGACCCTGTTGCTCAACATCGGTGATATAGGCACTACGGGTGTAGATCTGGATCTCTACCTCTATGACACAAATGGGACCTTGGTCGATCGTTCGGTCGGAACATCTAAATTCGAATCTTTGGTAGTGCCGAGTGATGGCCAGTATTATGTCGATGTATTCGCTTACAGTGGTGCTTCCAACTATCTGTTGTCGGTCGGCTTGACTCCCTCTTCCATGCTACCTCCAGGCGCGCTACGGATGTCGGATCAGTTTGTTCCGGGAGAGATTTTGGTCAAGTTCGATAATAGTGGTTTCCAGGCTAAGTCTCAGGATCCGACACTTGCCCAATTCGACTTTCAGTCGACCCCTGGAAACGATACCGGCGTGCAGCTTCTAAAGCTTAATGAGCAGTATATAAAGAGCGCTGCACGACCTGATGTCAATGTGCCCTTGAGTGACGATGAGCAACGCAGGCTCGATACGTTGATGGCGATAAAATCCCTATCGAACCGGAGTGATGTTGTCTATGTGCAACCAAACTATCTCTACCAACCCAGCGCAGTGCCAAATGACCAGTACTACAACTATCAGTGGCACTATCCGCAGATTAATCTGCCTCAAGCCTGGGATATCACAACTGGAGATAACAGCGTTATCGTCTCGGTCATCGATACCGGGGTATTGTTGAACCACCCTGATCTTGCTGGCCAGTTGGTGTCGGGATATGACTTTATTTCAAGTCCGGAAATCTCTGGTGATGGTGACGGCATCGACAATAACCCAGATGATGTAGGTGACGCGGTTCAAGGCGGCACTTCTTCATTTCATGGCTCGCATGTTTCGGGTACGATTGCCGCGGCGAGTAACAACTCCAATGGTGTGGCCGGGGTGGCCTGGGGTGTGAAAGTCATGCCGGTCCGTGTATTAGGTAAGGGCGGTGGGACGTCATACGATATTATACAAGGCATCCTTTTTTCCGCCGGCCTGTCCAACGACTCAGGCACACTGCCCGCACAGAGAGCGGATATCATTAATATGAGTCTCGGTGGAGGCGGTTTTGATCAGGCGACCTTTAATGCGGTTACCGCGGCGCGTAATGCCGGCGTGATCATAGTTGCTGCTGCAGGTAATGAAAACACCTCACAACTCTCCTACCCGGCTTCATACTCTGGGGTTGTGTCGGTCAGCGCTGTAGATCTGAATCGTCAAAGGGCGCCATATTCCAATTATGGATCGGAAATCGATGTGGCGGCGCCAGGTGGTGATGTTCAAGCCGATCTGAATGGCGATGGCCGACCTGATGGGGTTCTGAGTACTGCGGCCGACGACTCTTCAGGCAACATAGAGTTCAGCTATAACTTCTACAATGGTACTTCCATGGCATCACCTCATGTGGCTGGTGTGGCGGCCCTGATGAAGTCGGTCTATCCAGGCCTGACGCCAGCAGAATTTGACGCTATGCTTTCGGCTGGAGAGATAACGAACGACCTGGGTAATTCAGGCAGGGACGATATTTTCGGTTATGGACTGATCGATGCGTATAAAGCGGTGCAAGCAGCAGTGCAACGGGCTGGTGGTGGCGGCACACCGACCGATCCTACCTTGAGTGTGAATCCACAAAATCTCAACTTCGCAAATACGCTCCTGTCCTCGACCCTCTATATTGAAGAGATTGGCGGTACGGTTGGAACAGTGCAGATCACTGAAAATATCACTTGGTTGTCAATCGCAGCTAACGCTGTTGATGCTTCTGGTATGGGTAGCTACACGGTCACAGTTGACCGGAGTGGTCTGACGCCTGCCACCTATAGCGGAACCATTCAGGTGACCGCTGGCACTTCGAGTGTCAATGTGGAGGTCATCATGCAGGTTATGGATACTTCCATTACAGGCAATGCCGGTCGTCACTATGTATTGCTTGTAGACAACTCTACCAGCACGGCTATTCAGCAGAGTGCTGTGAATACCAGTACAGGAAGCGCAAGTTACAGTTTCAGCAATGTACCTTCGGGGAATTACCTGGTTGTGGCAGGCTCGGACATGGATATGGACAACCTGATCTGTGACGCAGGTGAGTCTTGCGGTGCATACTCGACACTTTCTCAACCGGTTGTGATCACTGTAGGCTCCGGTGGTGTCACCGGTTTGGATTTCTCCACATCCTATGAGTATCAGACGCCGAGCTCTCTCTCTACAGGGGGTGCAGAGGCGTTGATGGTCTATCCGCGACTGGATGAATAGGGGAGGCAGTGTGAAACTATTTAACCCTTTAAAGTGGCTTGGTCTTGGTTCTCTCTGTCTGGTTATGAGTGCCTGTAATACTGTATCCAATTCAGTCACTGTTTTGAAAGATAGCGCAGTTTGCAGTCAGAATGAGTCTGCGGGTATTCACCTGGTCAAAGGTCCTTCGATTCAAAACAATGGGGGAGGGATGGTTTTAAGCAACCAGTCCCTGGACCCAAAGGAAGAAGAGAAGGAGGGTGACTCTTTTTGGTTAGTCAGAGTGGATATGGGGGGGCAACCAAGTGGCGGATATGGCCTGAAGTTGCTCTCGGAGCGTTTGGTAATTGATGGCCAGACAGCCAGATTCGCCCTGAAATGGGCTGCCCTTGAGGCGGATTCGGTGCAGATACAGATGCTGACTTATCCCTGTCTCTACCTGAAGGTGGCAAAAGGAGACTATACCCGCCTGGAAGTTGTGGACGAAGAAGGGGCGGTGAAGCACAGTTTGGATCTTCCTTAACCCCGGCATTGATGCTGGCGGCACATATTCTATGTGCCGCCAGTGCAATTTTGAATTATTATTCTATAAATTCCTGCTCTACTTGCGAAGCGCCTATATCAAATATCCGCCTTCTACACGAACAAATGTTTCACAAAAACAGCATCTGGTAATACCCAGGCCGCTGACGCATTGCCCGCGGCGTCGCTGACATCGTAAGTATGACTGTCTGGACACCTGTGCTGCTAAAAGGTCTTATTTTACGAACCCACGATCCCCAAATAACATTCTAGTGTTGAACTCTTTGTATCGGCAAACCGTTCATCGCTCAAAGGCAACCGTTTATCCTTAGGTATCAAGTTACTTGATACAAATCCGAAAGTTATGACTGGTCAGGGAAGAAAGGCAGTAAGTGACAAGTGGTATCGAAATGCGGATGGGTGATACTGAACTATCTTTTTGAATTGCTTAGACTGGATGTGTCTTTGAATAGTTCAGTGTCGGCATCGGTGCTCAGATTAAGTTAGATTCAAGACGCTACTTTGCTGGTCCTTGCGTTAATAAGAAGGAAATATAATGATGCTTTTTCGAATGAAAAACCTCAGCAGTACTATCACTATAATACTCCTTTTATTTTTTTTGGTTGCCTGTGGTTCTGAATCGAATTTAGGTTCTGACTCATCTAGTAATGACCAAACAGAAACGGGTACCGGTGAAGCGGACACTGATAACGGTGGATCGAACAGCGATACCGGTGGATCGGACAATGACACCGGCGGATCGGACGCTGATACAGGAGGATCGGACGCTGATACCGGAGGATCGGACGCTGATACCGGAGGATCGGACGCTGATACCGGAGGATCGGACGCTGATGCCGGCGGATCGGACGCTGATGCCGGCGGATCGGACACTGATACCGGCGGATCGGACACTGATACCGGCGGATCGGACACCGATACCGGTGAAACGGATGCTGATAACGGTGATACGAATACAGGCTCAGACTCAAATCAAACCAAGGCGGCATCGGTTATTAGTCCAGAACCTGTAATTATCAGCTGGCCTTTAACTAAGGCTTACCCTGGAATTGAATACAATATCCGTCTTGGTGTTATTGGCGGAAGCTTTCCTTACCAATACACGCTTGACTTGGGGCCTGCCGGAATGCAGGTTTCTGATAATGGCACAGTGACTTGGACGCCCGGTGTTGATCTTGAAGGTCAATCATACGATGTTTCTCTTCAGGTAGAGGATACCCTGCATCAGACAGTAACCCAGAATTTTAATCTAACCGTTACACAATCCGGTTTTGTCTTTGTTTCAGAAGAGGGTAATGATGATACAGGGACAGGCTCTTTTGATCAGCCCTGGGTGACGATTAACAAAGCACTTGCGAGTGGTGGCGGTGATGACTTTCTCTATGTGCGCGGAGGCTCTTACACTGGGGCGTGGCGTTTTCAACCAAACGGTCTTAACAAGCTGGCGGCTTATCCTGGCGAGACGGTTGTGGTAGATTACAATCTTGAAAATGGCACGGACATCTACGGATCTCAAACCTATATTGATGGTTTCGAGATCCACAATATCCGGAATAAAGCTTTCAAGGTGGATGGCGGTAAATCAGATAGTGGTTCGCTGCAGTCGCAAATTGTGTTGCGACGCAACCACATGCACCATTTATACGATAATTCAAATAACGAAAACCCATCGTTTCTCTATTTCGGTGATCATGATCCGGACGATCGGATCAATAAATACAACTACAATATTATCCAGAATAATTCTTTTCACGATCTATTCGATCGAGGCTCTGGCATCAATGGTGATGACGTGCCCGGGTATTATCACGGTGGTTCCAATGTCTGGTACAACGTTGGTAACTCCCTGTATGAAGATAATATCGTACACGACATTGATGGCTATGGGCTGAATGATAAGGATGACGGCTACAAAAACACATATCGTGGTAACCATTTTTACGATATTCATTTTTATCCGAATGCTCAAGAGTCTGCTCCCGGACTGTTGCTGGCCAATCAAATGAGTCACGATGGTGGGGAAGTTTTGTACAATATCTTCGAAAATAAACTAACCATGGGTTGGCAGCCTGGCTATATTGCCAATGTTGAAATACACCATAATACTTTTTATCGTGCAGGAATCACTTTTCGCGGGTTTCTGGCTGAAGAGAAGAGTGACAACTTCATTACATACAATAACCTGTTTGCAGAAGCGGAATTTGTCGATGACGGTAAAAACCCGTACACCTATACCGCAGAAACGGAAAAAGTGTTTGACAAGGCGAGCTTTGATTACAACCTGATCGGAACCGGCAGTGATTATATCTGCTTTAAGTACTATGGGACGTATATAACCTTCGCTGACTGGCGAACCACCTATGAGAAAGGTGTGCATTCTATATTGGCTGATCCGAAGCTTATCAATCCGGCAAACGGTAATTTTCAACCCGCATCAGATTCGCCTGCTTGTGGTGCGGGCTCTGATGGTGGTGATATTGGCGCCATGCCTTGTGCGAGTTTTGATAACACAAGTGATCTTCAGATTCCTCAGGGAGCCAAACGGGTAGCATCACCAACATTTACATTTCAAGACGATTTTGAAAATGGTGAGAATGACTACTTTTGGGGAGGTTCGTCGAGAGGCAGTGCCTACTCTTACTTTGGTGAGGGGGATGTAACAGAGCCATCTAACCATGTATTAAAATTTAATTATACCCCCCAAGGCGAACATTCCTGGAGCCAACGCGATTTTCATCTGCCCCAGGTCACTGAGGCCGCGTTCTTATACAGGCTTTATACGCCGGCAAACTATGGTAATCCCGTGGAGAGTAACAACCAGAAATTGTTACTCGTGTGGTCAGGAGAATATGGACTCAATAATGAGGGCCTGACGTTTGACAGTGAAATGTTTAATGACAGTCAAAATTCAGGAAAAATCCCAACGATTGCTGCCGGTATTACCGATGAGGGTAGCACTGGCGGCAACAGAGGGCATATTCACCGTAGCGAGGGTAATGAAGAGCTTGCGGTCGCATTTCAGGATGGCCAGTGGCACGATATGTATATCTACGTCAAAGCTGCCCCTTCACCTGATGAGTACGGCAGCATGGAGGTATGGCGTGACGGTGTTAAGCTGATCAGCACGGATGATGATCTTGATATCGTGACCGGTGGCTGGTGGGTTGAGGCCCACCAGCCACCTAGCGAGGTTATTGGCTATGTTAATGGCTTTAATTATATCGACCAAGGGTACTTTATGGGCTGGTGGAATCGTGCCAATCTAACTGAGCCGGTAGTTTTTCAGATGGATGATTTGAACGTTATGGCGAAGTAAGCGCCAGGCTGTCATGATAGCAACGCGACACTCTTCACCTGGGCATACAGCGCCATGCCCTCGTGAATCCCCAGGCCCATGGCGGAACGGCGGGTGATGCGTGATAACAGTGTCTGGCCATCTTCCAATTCAAGGCGTACCAGCATCTGAGAATGGCTGATATCGTGAGTGTCGATCACCCGGCAAGGGAGGATATTCAGAATGCTGGTGTCGGCGTGGGCGTGCATCGACAGACTCACGTCCCGGGCCTGGATCTGTACCCGAGCGTGCCGTCCCACGGGCAGGTCCTCTCGGGAGACCGCCACCCGGTTGCCTTGCAGGGAAACCCAGGTGAGATGGTAGGTGTGATCATGGGAAGCGATATACCCCTCCAATAGGGCCGAGGCGTCGTCATAGCCGGACAAGGGCAGATCAAGCCGGGTCAACAGGGGGGCGGCCATACCTGAGGCAACGACCCGGCCCTGGTCCAGCACGACCATATGATCCGCCAGACGGGCCACCTCGTTGGGGTCGTGGGAGACATACAGGGAGGGAATGCCGAACTCGTCGTGAAGGCTCTCCAGGTAGGGCAGGATGGTCTGTTTAGCACCATGATCGAGTGCCGAGAGGGGTTCGTCCATCAACAGCAGTTGCGGGCTGGTGAGCAGCGCCCGGGCGATCGCGACCCGCTGCCGCTCACCACCCGAGAGCCGGCGGGTCGCACGGGTCAACAGAGCGGCAATGCCGAGCAGTTCCACCACATCGTGGAAGGGGATCCGCTGCTGCTCTTTAGGTACCCGCCGCATGCCGTATTCCAGGTTGCGTTTTACCGAAAGATGAGGAAACAGGCTGGCTTCCTGGAACACATAGCCCAGGGGGCGTCGATGGGTGGGTACGAAACGGTTCTCGTCCTGCCAGACTTGGTCGTTTATGCGGATGTAGGCCTGAGGCGCCCGCACCAGACCGGCCACGGCTCGTAACACACTGGTCTTGCCGGAACCGGAACGACCGAACAGGGCGGTTACACCCTGGGCTGGGGCCGAGAATGCCACGTCCAGGTCAAAATGGCCGAGTCGGCTCTTGATAGAGACCTCGATACCGCTCATGGCTGATGGCTCCGGGAGAGTTTTCCGTTGACTAGATAGAGGATGACCAAAACGATGAAGGAGAACGCCAGCATGCCCGCAGCCATCAGATGCGCCTGATCATATTCCATAGTTTCCACATGGTCATAAATTGCTACTGAGAGTACCTTGGTTTCGCCCGGAATGTTTCCGCCGATCATGAGTACGACGCCAAATTCACCGACGGTATGGGCAAACGCGAGTACGGTCGCCGTAAGGAAGCCAGGCCGGGCCAATGGGACGATTACCGACAGAAAACGATCCATTGGAGAGGCACGTAGGGTAGCTGCGACTTCACCCGGTCGGGAACCCAATGACTCGAAGGCGTTCTGTAGGGGTTGAACGACAAAAGGCAAAGAGTAGAGAACCGAGGCAATGACCAGTCCGGAGAAGGTGAACGGAAGGGTGCCGATGCCCAGTGTTTGGGTCAGTTTTCCGACGGGCCCCGAGGGACCGAGCAGAATTAGAAGATAAAAACCCAATACTGTCGGTGGCAGTACAAGAGGCAGGGACACCAGCGCAGCGATGGTCTGTTTGTACCAGGTTTTGGAGAGGGAAAGCCACCAAGCTATGGGGGTGCCTACGACCATGAGTACAAGTGTGGTTGTGCTCGCCAGTTTTATGGTTAACCAGACTGGTTGCCAATCGAAAGTCATCAATAATTCCTGAAGGTGTTTATACGGAAGGTTGAGCTCAGCTCAACTCAACCTTCCTCCGCAAGTACTCAGTCAAGACCGTAACCGAATTGTTCAATCACTTCTCGGGCGGCATCGCTTTTGAGAAATTTGAGATAGGCTTCGGCCGCGGGATTAGTCTCTCCCTTTTTCAACAGTACCGCAGCCTGCTCAATCGGGTCGTAGTATTCCGCCGGTATTTCCCAAAGACTACCTGTCTCGCCTTTCCAACCCTTGATTTGCGCGAGTGCCACAAAGCCGATTTCAGCATTTCCCGTGGCGGCGAACTGAAAGGTCTGGGCAATAGAGTCCCCTTTCACGAGTTTGGATTCGATGGACTCAAATATTCCCAAGTGTTCCATGACCTGTTTCGCGCCATAACCGTATGGCGCGGTCTTTGGGTTTGCGATTGCAACATGCTTGAAGGTGCCGCTGGTCAGGAAATCCTGCCCTGATTGGAACAGATTGGGCTTGACGCTCCACATGACCAATTTGCCTTTGGCATAGACAAAACGGGATCCTGGAACCGCCAGTCCCTCTTGTTCCGCTTTGATTGGGCGTTTGGTATCCGCCGCGAGAAACACCTCGAAGGGCGCGCCGTGTTCGATCTGGGCAAACAACTTGCCGGTGGAGCCGTAGCTGATCTTGGTGGTGTGACCGGTCGCTTTTTCAAACAGCGGGGCGATGATCTTTGTAGCGTCAGTGAAGTTGGCCGCCACGGCGATACGCACCTCCTCGGCTCCCGCGGATGAGGTGAACAGAGGCAGGCTCAAAAGGCATGTGGTGAATAGGAAGTTTCTAACTTTCATGACAGTACTCCTCGTCATTTGTATGGATAAAGTGATTGATTCGGTTTGAGTGGTGTTATTCATTAGTTGACGCCCAGGATGACGTGGGACGACTTGATCAAGGCGCAAACCTGGCTGCCTTGATCAAGCCCCATGGCCTTGGCGCTCTCCTCGGTGATGATCGCGGTGAGGGTCTTGCCCCCGTCCAGCTCAATCACCGCTTCACTGTTCACCGCGCCGTGGCGCAGTTCTCTGAGGGTGCCACAGAGGCGGTTACGGGCGCTGGTGATCAGGTTGTCTTGCGCCGGTGCGAGAATGATGAAGGAGGCCTTGATCAGGGCATAGGCCTCGCTTCCCAGGCTCAGCCCTAGCTGTTCCACCGACTCGCGGGTGACGATTGCGGTGATCTGGTCCGTGTCGTTGATCGCCAGGGATACTTCCGAATTGACCGGTCCGCTGCTGATCATGATCACCTTACCCTGGAACTGGTTTCTGGCGCTGGTACGCATACTGAGTCTCCTGATATGTTGCTGCATTCTTTCTATGTCTCCCAGGTCCTGGGCCAGTGCCGAGGTGAACTGGCGATATTCCCGCTGCATGAGCCGGAAGCTCTCGATGAGTGTGCGGCCTGCCGGTGTCAGTTCCGTGCCGCCACCGTGTAGGCCGCCGGGATTCTTCGCCACCAGGGGCGAGTCCCACAGGTTGTTTAACTCGTCCACCGCGTCCCAGGCGGAACGGTAGCTGATACCGATCTGCTTGGCGGCGGCCGAGATCGAACCCAGGGCATCGATCTGTTCCAGCAGATGGATTCGCTTGCTGGTGATGTCTCCGCCCTGATCGCCACTCAGATGAAGATCGGCGGTGATGAAGTGCGAGCGTTGCGGCATGTCTGGTTATCCTGAGTGTTTGGGGGGTTATCCGGGAGTTCATTAGTTAGCGATATGCAAAATGATTGCATAACCCTATGCAAAAAAACTCTAAACATCGTTATGCAAGCAAGATGCCAGACGTGACGATTATAGGATTTTCAGTGGGTTGCGGAGATATTAATGGGCTGGATTCTGTGGGATCCATGACATTTGTAGGTTCTGAGACATTCAGGTCCCCCCCGCGGGGCGGGTTGTTTCAGAAGCGTGCCGTGCAGGTTGGATTGCGTCGTGCGGTCAGCCGGGCGCGATGCGCTTGGGCTGGGTTTGCGCCCAAATCGATCTGCACGGAGCGGACGGCTCTCGCCTCCGGCTGCTCCGGCAGAGATGAACTCAGTTGCTGCTTCTGACGGCGTCGAAATCGTCGGCGATCATCAGGTTACTGAGGAAGAACGCCTTGGTGGATGCGCCTTTGCGATGTTGTGTCTTTTCCTTATGGATGGGGCATTCGTGGGGCTGCCAATCGCAGGCGGTTCCGCTTACCACGAGGTGGGGGCATTCTTTGCAGCAGGATAATTTGTAGGGGGAAGCCATGTCTGTTCTCACATTAATCAAAATGTAACACTTAAAAATTAGCAAATTAACAAAGCATTACAAGCAAATATTGAGGTTGTTTCGATTATCGATTCCGTCACTTGTTCCTTAGGGTTCGGGTAAACCTTGGTCTGTCTTGGTTCACGGGCAATCCTGGAGGAGGCGGTGGTGTCTAAAATTAGGTGACTCAATCAGTTAGTCGGCCAAATGTTGACAATGTTTAAACTTGAGACCGTCTAAAAGTGGCTCTATCCGTACCGGTAAGCCGGAAATATTTAAAACCGTTCAGATGGATTGCTAAAATGTGCGCCATTTCGCATTTTTTGGCGCCCCGGTCCTATCTGACGGATTGTGTATACTGGGCGAAATGGCGGGGTAGCTTCTCATGGCACTGACTGATCCGACTGCCTGGCGGTGGGATATTCCGGCATACGCCGGAATGACGAAAATCCAGCGTATCATCTTAAGTAAGTGTCATTCGGGGTAGCGCCCTGTCCCGCAGGACTTACCCGACGGTCTGACCATGTTTCATGACTTTTTCGGAATTACCGAGGATCCGTTTTCCATCACCCCGGATCCCAAGTACCTCTATCTGAGCGAACGCCATCGCAACGGCTTCGCGCATCTGCTGTTCGGGGTGACCGAGGGCGGAGGGTTCGTCCAGTTGACCGGTGAAGTCGGCACCGGCAAGACCCTGCTGTGCCGCAAACTTCTGCAGCAACTGCCCCGGGCGGTGGACGTGGCCTATATCTACAATCCCCGGATGAGCCCGTTGGAGTTGGTCGCCACGATCTGTGATGAATTGAGGGTCCTGTATCCTCTGGCCTGCAACAGCATCAAGGAGATCGTCGATTTTCTCAATGCCTATCTTTTGGAGAGCCATGCCCAGGGACGGCATACGGTGGTGATCATCGATGAGGCGCAAAATCTGAGCATCGATGCCCTGGAGCAGATTCGCCTGCTGACCAATCTGGAGACCTCTACCCAGAAACTCCTGCAGATCATTCTGGTCGGGCAGCCGGAACTGAAGCAGCTGCTGGTTCGTCCCGAACTCCGGCAGTTGGCCCAACGGATCACCGCCCGATATCACCTGACCCCGCTGACCCGTGATGAAACCCGGGCCTACATCCGCCACCGCCTGCAGATTGCGGGTCTC
This sequence comes from Candidatus Thiodiazotropha sp., assembly GCA_050291245.1. Taxonomy (GTDB): domain Bacteria; phylum Pseudomonadota; class Gammaproteobacteria; order Chromatiales; family Chromatiaceae; genus Thiodiazotropha. The sequence continues at coordinate 42,223 of JBNKJP010000044.1, forward strand.
GACCAGCCGGTGTTCACCCCGGCTGCCCTGCGCCGGATACACAGGCTCAGCGGCGGTATTCCCCGCCTCATCAACATCCTCTGTAGCCGGAGTATGTTGTCGGCTTTCGCCCGGCAGGAGCGGCAGGTCACCCGTCTCATAGTATCCCGGGTTTCCCGGGAACTCTCGGGTGAAGCGTTGGTAAGGCCCGGCCAACAGCGTTGGCCGTGGATACTGGCGGGGGGTGTGCTGAGTGGTGTTCTGGTTCTGCTCTCGCCCCGGTTTGCCGTCGGTCCGGAAGACCCGGGCGGTGGTATCGAGTTGGCTGCTCAGACATCGTTGTCCGCCGATTCCTTTCCCGAGGCATACCCGGAAAAACCGGTGTCCCCCCGAGCCGATCCGGCGACAGAGCCCGGGGTTCCTTCGGGGCTGCCTCCCACCGGGTCAGGATCCCAGGCGGGGGGCTCGGCGGCGACCGGGGTGGCGGCAGAATCCGTCCCGCCCGGGCAGGATGCGAACCCCCCCGCCGTCACGGATCCCGAGTCGCCGGATCGGCAGGATCTTGAACCCCTGATCAAGGATCAGCAGGATGCCTTTACCACCCTGTTCGGATACTGGCAGGTTGTCTATCCGCAGGCGACAATAACCGGCACGCCCTGTGACTATGCGGAATCGGTTGGCTTGAACTGCATCTATGGGCGAGGTGGCTGGCAGACCCTGGAATACTACAATCGTCCTGCGATCCTGGAGCTGCTCGTGGGTGACGCTCAGCGGTATCAGGTCATGCTCTCGGGGCTGGGGGATGACCGGGTGACCCTCGATATCAACGGGCGCCGGTTGGATTTCAGCCGAGAGGAGATCGAGCGACTCTGGAACGGAAGCTATCTGCTGCTCTGGCGTCCCCCGAAGTTACGGCATGAGCCTTTGCAGATCGGGCAGAGTGGCGGGGATGTGGTCTGGTTGATCTCCATGCTTGATCGGGTGGAGGGGGTGAAAACCGAATACGATCCCCGTCAGGCGGTTTTCGATGAGGCGCTGCAACAGCGGGTGATCCGCTTCCAAAGACAACATGCCCTGCTGGCCGATGGGATTGTGGGCCGGCAGACCCTGATTCAACTCAATCAGTCCGTGACGGGTTCACCCCGTCCCGTATTGGTGGCTAAGCGCAATGAGTAACCGTACGGTGAATAGGCCCACAGGTCGAGAGGCTGGGTTTTTAACCCGGTCTGTGTGCCGCTTGGCGGTTGCAAGGGGGCGAGATGTCATCGATTCTTGATGCCCTTGAACGGGCCTCCCAAGAGCGCTCGGACCTGCTGCCGCCTCAGGCGACGGACGCTGGAAACCTACCCTCCAGGCAAGCCCGTCGGGGGGTGTGGTTCATGCTCGGTGTCGCGCTGGTCCTGGTGATGCTGATCGGCTACGGACTGCTGCCGAAGCCGAACCCCGTACCGGATGCGGAGGCCCCGGTCCAAAATGCCGCGCCAGTCCCTGGAGAAGCGGCTTTCATCCCGGATGTCTCGCAACCGGTATCGGCCCAGGCGCCACCCACCCTGCAGTCCCGGTTGCACGCTACAGCTCAACCCAGTCACCAGTCACTGCTTGATAAGGCGCGCGTCACTACAGCGGCTACCTCGGTGAGGGTTGAGGAACCCGCGTCAGCGACAGAACCGGAGATTGAAACAAGGTCCGGGATTATTGTCGAGCCCGCAACCGCCCCCCACATGGAAGCACCGGAAGCATCGTCCCTGTCCCGTGGAGATATGCCTCTCCCGGTCGCGGAACCTTTCCCCGACGCTGCGCCGGAACCCCGTGCCCGGCCGAAACCTGAGGTAATCCGGCAACCAAATCCGGCACACCCCGCCCCGGCGATACCCTGGGTGTGGGAGTTGCCCCAGGCGGAGCGCGAAGCCCTGCTCGAGCTGTCGGTCAGCATTCATGTCTACCATCAGGATCCCAAGCGTCGATTCGTGCTTATCAACATGCACCGGTATGTTGAGGGCGACAGGCTGAAGGAGAAAGGGTATCGTCTCGTTCGGATCGATCCGGACGGTATCGTCCTGGACTATGGTGCGGGCCTGGTGAGAATTCCACGTTCCTGAAGCGGTGGCGGGTATCGATCGCGAGCGGGTGCCAACGGACAGCAAATGAATGACGTATACAGAGCGGTAACATGTACAGTGACAATCGTCTGGTGATCATGGATGCGGATGGCACGACCATCGATGCCTTTGACGCCATCCGGCAGACCTTTTCCCTCCATGATATGTCCATTGGGGACATTGAACGGTTCCAGAACCGGCGCAATATCTTCAAATATCTGGGTGGGTTCAAGGAACTGCCGAAGAATCTGCGCAAACAGCTCAAGGGTGAAAAACGACTCGCCGTGGTCAAGACACTGACGGAGGTGTATCGCGAATCGACCCGATTGTATGAGGGTATGGGGGGGCTGCTGAATCAGTTGATCGCTCACCCGGGCATCCGTGTCGGGGTCATTACCCGCAACATTACCCTGGAGCCGGAACGGACCCTGCAGCAACTCTACTTGCGCAACGGTGTGGAGGTCTCCGGTCTCGATTTCGTGGTGCACCTGCCGCAAAAGGCGCAGAAGACCGATGCATTTCGCGCGGTGCGTGAGAGTTTCAAGGTCAATCCCGCCCGAGCCTACGCTTCGGGGGACGAGAAGCGGGACTATGTGGCGGCAATCGCCACGGGTATGCATCCCTTTATGGTGTCCTACGGATTTGAGAGTCATAAACGCCTGATTGAAAAGATCGGTGTGCCGGATGAACTGATTGCGCGGCAACCGCTTGAATTGAAGCAACGTATTCTGCACGCATTGGATCTTGCCGAATCCCCTGGCGAGCCCGCCGAACCCATCAAATCGGAAGTATGAGTCGCGCCCCGCAACGCAAGATCAAGGTCGGCCTGGCCCTGGGCAGCGGTGCCGCCCGTGGCTGGGCGCATATCGGGATCATCAAGGGGCTCGCCGGGATGGGCATAGTGCCTGAGATCGTCTGCGGCAGCTCCATCGGCGCTCTGGTGGGCGCCGCCTATGCCGCCGACCGGATGGACGCCTTCGAGTCCTGGGTACGCTCCCTCACCTGGCGGGAGATCATCCGCTTCCTGGATCCCAGCCTCACCGGGGGCGGGTTGATTCAGGGCGAGAAACTGACCGAGTTTCTCAACGATTTCGAGGAAGAGGATCTGCTCTTCGAGCAACTCAAACACCGGCTCGGGATCGTGGCCACGGAGCTGGAGAGCGGGCGCGAGGTCTGGTTTCGTTCCGGGCCGGTCATGGAGGCGGTACGGGCCTCCATCAGCCTGCCCGGGCTGTTCACCCCGATCCAACGCCAGGGGCGCTGGCTGGTGGATGGGGGATTGGCCAACCCGGTACCCGTTTCTCTGTGCCGGGCCATGGGTGCGGATCTCGTTATCGCGGTCAATCTCAATGGGGACATCCTGGGTCGGCATTTTCGCCAGGGCAACAACCGGCAGAACTCCGAACCCGAGATCCTGGTCAATGAAGGCACTGACCGGCTGGGACGAATCGCCGCTCAGTTGAAGAACACACTGGGTGCCAAGAAGGATGATCTGATGGCGCGCCTGTTCGGCGAGTCCCGGGGGGCCCCGGGTCTCTATGAAGTCGTGGCGAGTTCCATCAACATCATGCAGGACCGCATCACCCGCAGCCGGATGGCCGGAGACCCTCCCGACATGATTCTTTCCCCGCGCATGGGGAAACTGGGATTGATGGAGTTCGACAAGGCGGATTATGGGATCTCCGAGGGATTGCGGGAGGTCGAACGTATGCGCCCGGCCCTGGAGCAGCTTTGCGAGTAGTTCGCGGGTTGTTTGGGTTCTCAAGCTTACTCGTTGACAAAGGGATAAAAGGGCTCGTTGACCTTTTGCGGGGCGGGTCGATCCTGTAGCAGGCGCGCCTTGACCCGGGTGGTGGTCAGGCCCGATGTGTCATAGACTCGGGGAAACAGCCGATAGACCCGACTGGTTTCCCGGGGTCGGCCCCAGGCGGCGGATTCCAGGCGTTGTCGCAATGGGGGTGTCAAGGGTAGTTGTAGCAGCCAGGGTGACTGCCAATCGAGAAACGCCCGGATCAGTGCCTGCTGGCTTGGATCGGGCCAGGCTTCGCGTAACAGCAGAGGCGGGAAAAGCTCCGGCGGATAAAACGTGCCCGCTTTGTCCCGTCCTCCGCCGGCATGATCCCTCTCGACCCATATCGCGAGTGGGTGTCTGCCCGCTGCGCGGTGAACCAGCTCGGTCACCTCCCGAGCGCTTCCGTGAGGCGAGTTGAAGTACCGGTGCGCCCGACTGTCCGGGTACCAGGCCGGTTGATTGTTTTCGATGCGCGGATCCTCGGGGAGGGCGCTTTCGAGCAGCACCAGGGGTTCTCCGGTCTCATCCAGCAGCCAGGATTCGAAACGGTCACGGGGTGTGAAAGGGATTGCATCCGATTGCTCCGACAGGGTTCTGACCAGCCCCTCTCCCAGGGTCTCGATCAGCCGTGAGGGGAGGGAGCCCCGGATCTTCGAGCGGCTCAGCCCCCGGTGATCGTCCCAGCTTCCGTAGACGACCTCCGAGAGCCCGGTATGGCTGACGATGGTCTCATCGGCGACGAACAGTTTCCACTGTCGCCCATCCATGGTCTCGGCGATACCGCCGGGAACACTGACGATCTGTTGCACCCCCTGAAAGGGGGCGAGCAGGCGACGGCTGTAAGTCAGGATCTCCATGCAGGAATTCTGGATGGGGCGGGTGATTTGAACAAGTTGAGAAGTCCTGAGGTGATTGTGGAAAAGAAAACTGTTAATTTCGGGCTGCATCTGCCATATGTCGGATTTTTTGACATCGCACCCGGATGTGCATTGCTCGGAATTTTATAACGCATTGTTTTGCGTGTTTATTTATATTATTGGCAAGGTATTTGCTTTTAGGTTGTCCAAAGGTTCTTCACATCGGGAGTTTGTCCGTGAAAATAAAATCCAAATTTGTTGCAACACTGGGCGGTCTGGGAATGCTGCTATCCGTGAACTGTCAGGCGGCTTTGTTTGATCGTGGGGGCGGCCTCGTGTACGACGATGTTCTGGATGTGACCTGGTTGCAGAATCCCACTGTTTTCGCGGCCCAGTCCTGGACAAACGCAATGACCGCCGTGAGTGATTTTTCCTACTACGACAGCGTCCGCAACACCACCTACTCGGACTGGCGCCTGCCGCACATGGCTAATCTCGATTGGAGAACCATCGCTGATAACAATGATCAGCCGATCTACGGCGCAACGGCGAATGGCTCCGACAACGAGCTGGCCTACATGTACTATGTGAATCTGGGGTTTGAAGCCAACCCGTTGCCTTCCGGTGTGGAGCCGGGAAGCTATGATCTACCGTCCACTACCTACAGCCCCGAGGATTTCTACAACCCGTTTGGTGACAACATCATCTACCGGGGCATGTGGAGCGATTTCCAGGTGAACGAAGAGGGTGTTCCAAACTATGTCTGGTACATGCACTTCCACTTCGGTGAAACCCTGTACGATCCATCACAAGGCAATGACTGGCAGTACATCTGGGCCGTCAGAGACGGCGACGTCTCGCCCGTACCCGTTCCCCCCGCCCTGCTGCTCATGGGCAGCGGCATGTTCCTGCTGGGCTTCATGAGCAAGAAGCGCAAGGCACTGGCCGCCTGATATCCGATCCCCGACTTCAGGTCTGAAGACCTGATTTTAGGGGGCGAGCCGCGTCCGAGGAAGGATGCGGCTTTTTTTTGTCCGGATTTCGGGTTCTGCGGCACTGGGAGCGCGTAACCGCTCCTGCTTTAAATGGCCGTTTTGCGGAGGTTGACACACCAGGAAGGAAGAAAATTCGCTTAATTTTGTAAAGAAAAGGAATTTTCGCCGATATAGTCATACAGAATTGGAAAACCACTATAAGAAGGAACGTGACCTATGGCTTTGCCACGGAGACAAGTCGGTACTTTGAGATGGCTGGTAGGGGGTATTCTGCTCATCGTATGGCCGCTACAGCTTTTCGCGCAACCCAAATGCCTGTTTATCTCCTCCTATCACCAGGGGTATGAGTGGTCTGATGGGGTTGAAAGGGGACTGCGTACGGGGCTCAAGGACGTCTGCGAGTTGAAGCAGTTCGATATGGATACCAAGCGCCACAAGCAGGTTGCGGAGATCCAACAGGCGGCTGAGGAGGCGCGTGCGCTGATCGATGCCTGGCAGCCGGATGTGGTGATCACCGCGGATGACAATGCCATGAAATACATCGTACAACCCTTCTACAAGGATCATGCCATTCCATTCGTGTTTTGTGGTATCAACTGGACGGTGGAAGGCTATGGTCTACCTTATAAAAATACCACCGGAATGGTGGAGGTGGCGCCCATCGGCGTGATGTTCAATCAGGCCAAGAGCATATTGAACAGGGCTCGAAAGGCCATGTACATTGGGGCAAACACCCTGACAGAGGAAAAGAACCTCTCCCGATTCGAAAAGGCCGCTGTGATCGAGGGCGTGACGCTGGAACACCGGCTTGTGTCGAGTATGGAGGAGTGGCTGAAAGCCTATCGTCAGGCGCAGAACTACGATTTTGTGATCATTGGCAGCAATTCCGGGATCAATGACTGGCAGGAAGACCGGGTGACAGAAGCGGTGCGCGGCGCAACTCGGAGTTTGAGCCTCACCAATCACGAATGGATGATGCCCTACACGCTCCTGGGGTTTACCAAGATTCCTGAAGAGCAGGGCGAGTGGGCGGCCCAGGTGGTGACCTCGGTGCTTGAGGGTTCCTCTCCCTCCGATATCCCTGTGGTGTCAAACCGAAAATGGGAATTCTGGATCAATGATGACATATTGGATCAAAGCGGAATCCGTTTACCCGACCCCTTGATCCGAAAGGCTAAAAAGTTACGTTAACAATGGACTTCAGTATCAGGAAATCGGTGTTTTCAGGCACCCACAAGCTGTTTCTAGGGCTGTTGGTGCTGGTCGTCTCCGCACTTTCCTGCATCTATTCCTTGAATCGTGAAGTCGATTCGCTGGAGCAGAATTTCACCGCCAAGGCGATGGAGATTCAGCGGGATGTGATTCAGCGCGTGGCCAACCTGGACACGGTGCTCACCGCTCTGGTGGGGCAGCACCACTCCAGTGATTTTCTCAGCAGTGCCGAGCAGACCCTGTTTTCCCAGGAGATGCTCAAGGCCTATCCCTTCATCCATTCGATCCTGTATCTGGAACGGGTCACGGAAAGTGACCTGCCGGTCTTTGAGCAGCGCATGCACGATTCCGGTTTCATCAGCTATCACCTGGACCATCGGCATGTCACGGATGACGGCACCTCGTTGCGCGGTCTGGGTTTTCATTTGATGGTGAGTTTCATCGAACCGATGCAGCCCCGTTCCGCGAACCTGTTGGGTTTCGATCTTGCCGGCCTGTCCCCCGGTGCCGAGGTGCTTGAGAAGTCGATACGCAGTGGTTCGACCATCGCCCTCGGGGGGATCGAGGTTCCCCATTTTGATGAGCCCATGTACTTCATACTCAAGCCGGTCTACCTGGGACGCTACCCTCCCACTCTGCCCCATGAGCGCTGGAAGATGCTGAGTGGATTTGAGGCATTGTGGATCGATTTTCAGCAGTTTTTCGAGGAACTGCAGTTTTCCCCGGAGCAGCTCTCCCTGGCGCTGTATCAGGGGACTCCGGAGAATTATCCCCACTCGGGTGATGTGCTGGTCAAAATGGGCGCCAGGCCGCACGGCGATTCGATGGTTCTCAAAACGCTGGACTTTGTTCAGCCACTGGAGATCCACGGTCTCAGTTTCACACTCTCGATTCAGCGTGAGATCGACCTGGAGCTCATCGATGTCTGGCGAGTGGGCATCGGCTGGCTGATTTCGATGATGATACTGATGCTGATCGTTGCGGTGTATCGAAATCGACGCTACGTAAAACTTCAGGAAGAGGCTGCCAAGGCGGCGATCGCCGAGGAAGATGCGCGACTGTCAAACGTCATCGATGCGGCCTTCGATGCGGTGATCACCGCGGACCATCAGGGACACATCCTGAGCTGGAATCAGCAGGCGACGGAGTTGTTTGGTTACGATGAATTCAGTGTGCTGAATCGTCCTCTGTTCTCTTTGTTGCTTTCCGCTGAATCGTTTAACGAAATCTATCCGCAACTCGAACCCCTGTTCAATCTTGCCAAGGGCGCCCGTTACAGAAAACGCCTGGAGGCAACCGGGCAGCACAAGAACGGCGAGCGCTTTTCCCTGGAATTGGCGTTATCCGGTACTCAGATCGGTGATACCAATCTGCTGAGTGTGTTTGTCCGGGATATCACAGAGCGCAAACGCTGGGATGAGCGGATCAACTATCTGGCCTACTGCGACTCCTTGACGGATCTGCCGAATCGCCAGGCCTTCAAGGAACAGGTCTCGAAAGCAATCCAGTCGGCAATACGCTACGGGCGAAGTGGTGCGATCCTGTATCTCGATCTGGATGAATTCAAACGCATTAACGATACCTTGGGTCATGATATCGGGGATATGCTTCTGAAGCATATTACCCAGCGTCTGGAAAAACAGGTGAGGGGTACCGATACGGTTGCGCTCTACCGTACGGACACCAGCCGTCGCAACATCGCTCGGCTCGGTGGGGATGAGTTTACCGTGTTGCTCGATGAGATCGACAACCCGGAGGCGGCGGCGACCGTCGCCAAGCGGGTGCAGAGTGCGATTGCCCGCTCATACAACCTCAATGGCCACGAGGTGTATGTCACGCCGAGTATCGGCATCGCGGTATTCCCCAGAGACGGTCAGGATGTTGAGGAACTGTTGAAGAACGCGGATACCGCGATGTACCACGCCAAGGCCATGGGAAAGAACAACTTCCAGTTCTACACCGAGCAGATGAATGCCTATGCGGCCAACCGCTTGAAGCTGGAAGGTAAATTGCGCAGGGCCCTGATCAGTCATGAGATGGAGCTTTACTATCAGCCACAGATCGATCTCGAAACCGGGGAGATGGTGGCGGCCGAAGCTCTGCTGCGTTGGCATCAGCCCGAGTTGGGTATGATCCCTCCGGGTGATTTCATCCCCCTGGCCGAAGAGACGGGGATGATCATCGAGCTGGGCGAATGGGTCCTGCAAGAGGCCTGTCGTCAGAATAAGGTCTGGCAAGACGCCGGCTATGCCCCGATACGAGTTGCCATTAATCTGAGCAGTATGCAATTCATCCAGCGAGATCTCAGCACGCGGGTGGCCCGGTGTCTCGCCGAGAGCGGATTACAGGCGGAATATCTGGAGTTTGAGATCACCGAAAGCATCATCATGCGCAATGTGAATGAAACCATCGCCACCCTGGATGAATTCAAGAAAATGGGCATCTCCATCTCCGTGGACGATTTTGGAACCGGTTACTCCTCCCTGAGTTATCTCAAGCGCTTTCCCCTCGATGTGCTCAAGGTGGACCGTTCCTTTGTCAAGGACATCCCGGATGATCAGGATGATGTCACCATTGCATCGGCGATTATCGCCATGTCCCATCAACTGGGTCTGGGTGTTGTGGCGGAAGGCGTGGAGACCGAGGAACAGCTTGTGTTTCTGCGTCAGCAGGGTTGTGAATCGGCACAGGGTTATCACTTCAGCAAGCCCTTGCCTGCCTACGAATTCGAACTGTTGCTGACCCGCCAGGATCAGACGACGAATTGGGCGCAGCAACAGGGGTGATGCTTCACGTTTCGCCTGGCCTGCCATCTGGCCCGTATTTTCTCGTTCCCACGCTCCGCGTGGGAATGCAGACCGAGGTACGGATCACTCAGCAAGGTTGATCGTCACAACAGGCTGAGTAGGTGTTCCCACACAGAGCGTGGGAACGTTGAAATAACCACCGTCATCCAGGCGTATTCCGGGATCCACTGGGATTTCGTCATTCCGGCGCATGCCGGAATCCAGGGGTTGTACCGCCAGGCATTTGGATCCCGGGATGACGGTGGTTTTGGCTTAAGTAAGCGCCCACTAGGATGAGACACTACACTAGATGTCCTTGTTATCCCGTGGGTTGATGATATGGATATCCCGCTGCGGGAAGGGTATCGGGATGCCGTGTTTGGCGAATTTCCGGTACACCCCTTCATGCAGCGCGGTAATGGTCGCGATCCGGTTGTCCATGCTGCCGAGATAGGCGCGCAACAACAGGGTCAACGCGCTGTCGCCAAAGGCCTCGAAGGAGGCGGTGGGCTTGGGATCTTGCAAAACATTGTCGGTCTCTTCCGCGACCTCGACCAACAGCTCCATGGCACGCTTGATATCCGTACCATAGCTCACCCCGACGGTGATGACTACCCGGTTGATCTTGTCGCTCAGGGTCCAGTTGACCACCCGCCCGGTGATGAACTCCTTGTTGGGAATCAGCATCTCCTGTTTGTCATAATTGGTGATGGTGGTGGCGCGGATGCGGATTCGGGATACCACACCGGTGGTGTTGTCGAGGGTCACTACGTCGCCTACCCGGATGGGACGTTCGAACAGCAGGATGATGCCGCTGATGAAATTCGCCACGATCTCCTGCAGACCGAAACCGAGTCCCACCCCAAGCGCGGCCACCAGCCATTGGATGCTGGACCACTGAAAGCCGATGGCGCTGAACGCCATGATCACGCCGATGCCAACGATCAGGTACTGCAACATGGTGGTGAGGGCATAGCGGGCGCCGGTTTCCAGGGGCAGACGTTGCAACAGGGTGATCTCGAGGATGCCCGGGAGGTTCTTGGCCGCGAGTACGGTGACCACCAGGATCATCAATCCGATCGCCAGCTCACTCAGGGTGAGACGGCCCTCGGTGACGATTCCATCCACCAGGTAGTGAGTGGTAAAGGGGAGTTGTACGTTACTGAAAAAATCCAGCGCCGGAAGCAGTTCGGCCCAGATCAGCCAGGTGCCGATCACGGAACCGAACAGGTAGCCGAAACGCACCAGTCGCTTGGCCTGTTCGCTCAGGGCGTTGAAGTCGATTTCCGGGATCTCCACCGAGATGGCGGAACCTTCATCGTCGCCGGTTTGCGTCGTCTCCTGTTCCCGTTCCCGCTGGGCACGGAGTTCTTCACGACGATGCAGGGCGTTCTCGTAGCGCAGGCGGCGTTCCGCGATGAACAGGTAACGCAGCAGAAGCTCTTTCAGAGTGAACAGTCCGAGGAAGAACCAGAAGGTCAGTTCGAAGCGCTCCAGAAGGCGCAGGGACAGGGTCAGGTAACCCATGATGCCGGCGACCAGAAGGGCGGAACCGATCAGCAGCAGGATCGGGAACCAGAGGAAGTGGGTCTGAATCAGCAGACCCTGGGCGCGGCTCTTCATCCAGCTCTGATAGAACAGGCTTTGCCGGTTGAGCACCCGGTAAACAAACACCAGGGTGAGGATCAGCAGGCCGATCACACTCATTCGGTCGATCAGCTGAGACTGGGGACCGAGACTTTCACCCGAGGTCAGGATGGCCAGAACGCGCAACGGGATAACGATCGGTATCAACCAGCGCAGCTCGTGGGCCAGGGAAGCGCAGATCGCGCTGTTCCACCTCAGATGGCGTATACCAATCCCGTCCGGTTGACACACCTGGTAGAGGGTTAAGGCGCCCAGCAGTGTGGTGCCCACGGTGAGCAGTGCGGTGGTCAGGTAGGCGCTGATGGGGCTCAGTGTAGGCAGCGCCTGCAGCAGAAGACCCAGACCGATCATCAGACCGGGCAACAGGCCCACCTTTGCCAGGGTCAGTAACAGGGCATAGAAGGTCAGGCGAATCGAGTCGGTGTGGATTTTACGGGTGGCCCGGGTAAGCAGGGGGATCTGCGCCCTGATAGCGCGTCGTTTCCAGACCAGGACGATCGTAACCAACAGGATGGCAACGGTGATGTCGGGGCGGTTTTTCATGGCCTGTATGAGGTCTACCAGGGTATCGCCCCAGGTGTCCGGGGAAACCAGCCAGAGCAGGCTCGCACTGAGCTGATGCAGATCAAGCAGGTCAAAGGGCTCGCCACTGGGAATCCAGATCAACTGATCGTTGATGAAACCCACATAGGACTGGGAGACCTCGAGCAGCTGGCGTTCCGCCTGATCCAGGGCCGTGAGCTGGGAGATATAGCGCCCATAGACCTGTTGCAGTTCGTTGAGTGCCTCGCGCTGAGCGCCCATCAGATCGTAGCCGGTCTGCTTTAGGTGCGCGGCTTGTTGCGCGGGCATGCCCTTGCTCAGTTGCGGAATCTGTTGTTCCAGCTGTTCACTCAGGTGGCTCCAGTTCAGCAAGTTCTCCTCGATATCGATCTGCCGGTCGGTGGCCCGATTGATCTCTTTTCTGCGCTCGGCGGAGGAACGACTGTAGCTTTGCAGCGAAGGCAGCGCCTGACGCCGGCGGATGAGCATCTTCCCTATGGCCTTGCTGGTACCGACGAAATCGACGCGTTTCTTGATGTGTTCAAAATCCCCGCGAATCTGTTCCAACTGGTTTTGGGTCGCGGAGAGTTTGTCCGCGACCTGTTTCTCCTCGATGACCCGGTTTTCCAGCTCGGTGCGGGTCCGGGCATTGTTCTGTGCAATCTCCTGGATCGGTTTGGGCAGGCTTTGGGTCTGTTGCTCAAGTCTTTCCGCCTCCTGTCGGGCCTGTTTGGCCTGGACCTCGCGCAGGTTGCCGGCTGCCGTGTTGAGACGGCCGAGTGACTGCTGCAGGGCATCGATGCGGGCCGTGCTGGCATCCCGCTGGGCCTGAGCGAGATTGGTCAGCAGGCTTTGATTGGCGAGACGCAGCTTGAGCAGTTCGATTTTCGATTCGTAGAGCTGTTTCTTGCTGTTTTGCAGCAGTTTCTGGGCCTTTTGAACGGGTTCCGGAACATTGCCGTCGTGCCCGTTCTCGCTGCCCAGTTTGTCGAGATTCCGGGAGTTGTCCGCGATGTCGGTGTTGATCTGCTGGCTTCCGGCCAGCAGACGGGCCAGATTGTCGAGCTGTTGTTTCTGTTCGGAACGGGCCCGGGCCAGATTGAGGTTTTCCTGACTGATCCGGCGTTCGAGTTGCTCCAGGGAGGACTGCTTGATAAACCGGTCGAGTGCTTCGTTCGGGGTCTCACGGGATGTTGCCTGTGCCGTGAGTTTCTTGATCTCTGCCGGGGCGTTATGGATTCTGCTCTTGAGGTCGTCCAGGTCTGACAGGATCGTGGTCCGCTGGCGTATCCAGTTGGTCGCCTGGTCGAGCAGGTCGAGGGCTTTGGTCTTTTGGTTTTCATCCAGGTTGTCGTTACTCTCCACTTCGTTCCTGGCGACTTCGATCTGCTCCTGATTGACAAAGCTGACCTCGGCTTTGGGTGTTTTTTTGTCTGCCAGGGTCGGTGTAGAGATTAACAACAGGCCGAGGCATGTTACCCAGCAGAACCACAGGCAGAGCTGCGCGTGAAATGGGGATCGGGGTTTGATGGGCGGCATAAGGGGCGGGGCGGTTATCAGTCGTGTTCCTGAAGATGATAGTGGATGATATGGCGGTTTTGCTCCGTGACCGGCTCTCCCAGGCCGATCATGCCCTGGCCCAGCAGCGGGATGCTTTCCCGGCGTATGTAGAGTGACTGTTGATTCCGCGGAACGATATAGGTTCCATTGGTGCTGATGTCCTTGAACATGAATTTGCCGCGATTGTATTCCAGGGTCGCGTGGGTACGCGACGCGGAGGTGCCGCCGACGACCAGTTCATTACCCGCATCCCGGCCAATGTGGGTGATCCCGGGTATCGGCGCCAGGCGGTAGATTCTGCCGGCATAGTCGAGGATCAGGGTCTTTTGCCGCATGTTCTGGGTGATCGGGGCGGTATGCATGAATGTCACATCCTCCCGGCGCCACAGCAGATCGTAGATGACCAGGGTTTCAAGCTTTCCCTTCACCTGAACCTTGTCAAAACGCCGGGCCATCTGGCGCTGCTCAGGGGGCAGGGCCAGTATCACCTGTTCGGTGGTTATGATCTGGCGGGCCTTGGCGATGTCCGCTACCCGCGCGGCGATATTGATGGTGTCCCCATACATGCGACCCTCCTCCAGGATGGCCGGACCATAGTGCAGGCCGATACGGGCCGCCATGGGCATGCCCGATTGTTCAGCGTAGAGTTCCGCCCGTTCCTGAATGCGGCATGCGGCCTGTACCGCGGTACTGGGATCGTTGAACCGGCTCATGACTTCATCGCCGATGATCTCCACCACGAAGCCGCCGCAATCCTCGATGACCTGAGAGATGGCTGTCTCCATTTCGGTGATGAGTTTTTTTGCCAGGGTATCCCCGAGACTTTCGTACATGTGCGTACTGTCGACGATGTCGGCAAACATGACGGCATGGTTCTGGTTTTGCTGCGACGGCATGATGGCGTTAAGTCTTGTCCTGCGGGTGAATCGGGGGTAGGTGTGCCTTCAGTATACGGGGTTACCCTTTTCGCTGTTGCGACAGCCACCCAAATCCTGATGGTGCGAAATACGCTGTGGATGCAACGTCCGTTCGTGAAGCCAGGAAATTCGCACCGTCAGGCGGCCTCGATCCCGGCATGCGCCGGGATGACGGTGGTTTCTGGCTTAAGTTAAGTGCCATTACTCCTCAAGTGGTATGTCTGTCCCTGTTTTTTCGTTGTCCCTTTATAGAACGATAAGGGAAGGGCTTCAAGAACCGGAATTACCCCGCAATATCGACAACCCTACCCGATAGGGGGTGATCCAAGGGGTTGTTAGTGAATGAAATTGCGAACCATTGCGATCTGTCATTGCCATGATCTGATATGATTGGGGTATTATTTATTCTTGAATCATAGCTGAAATCGATAGCCACAATGAATTTGCGGGATTTGAAATACCTGATCGCCGTTGCTGAAACGGAACACTTCGGCCATGCCGCCGCCCAGTGTTTCGTCAGTCAGCCGACACTCAGTGGTCAGATCAAGAAGCTTGAGGAGGAGTTGGGGGTGGTGATCTTCGAGCGAACCAACCGTTCGGTTTCGATCACTCCGATCGGCTCGGAGATCGTCAAGCATGCCAAATTGATCCTGGAACAGGCGGATGTGATCCGCCAACTGGCCCAGGCCCAGCGGGATCCCCTTGCGGGCGCCCTGCGGGTGGGGGCCATTCCCACGGTCAGTCCCTACCTGATTCCTCTGATCCTGATGCCCCTCAAGGCCCAGTATCCGCAGATGCGGCTGGTGCTCTCGGAGGAGA
Source organism: Candidatus Thiodiazotropha sp. (assembly GCA_050291245.1). Taxonomy (GTDB): domain Bacteria; phylum Pseudomonadota; class Gammaproteobacteria; order Chromatiales; family Chromatiaceae; genus Thiodiazotropha. Next base: position 57,429 of record JBNKJP010000044.1, read on the forward strand.
TCACCGACATGCTCACCCGGCGTCTGCTGGATCACCAGATCGATGTGGCGATCCTCGCCACCGCGGTCAAGGAGCCGGAGCTGGAGGTCATGCCTCTGTTCGAAGAGCCGTTCTGGCTGGCCCATCCCCGGGATCATGAGCTCTACAACAAGGACGAGATCAGTCGCCGGGATCTGAACCGGCTCGATCTGCTGCTGCTCGCTGACGGCCACTGTCTGACCGATCAGGTGATGGATGTCTGCCGGGTCAAGGAGGGGATGCTGGACAATGAGATGGCCGATCTGCGCGCCGCGAGTCTCGAGACCCTGCTGCAACTGGTGGGTGCCGGATTCGGCTGTACCCTGGTGCCCGCCCTGGCGGTGCGCGGCGCCTGGACCACCGATTCGGGCATCATTGCGCGCAAGCTCGGTTTGAAGGATGCTTATCGCCGTGTTCAATTCGTTTATCGCAAGACCTTTCCGCGCAAACAGGCGATCGAGGCCCTGGCGGAGGTCATACGCAAGCAGTTGCCGAACACGGTCCGTCCACTGTCCTGATCCACGGATTCTTCACCGCAGGGAGCGTTTACCCAACAGCCTGTTAACCTGGAGAGGTATTATGTCCGAGGTTATGCACCACGAAACGCCACAACGTTTTTCCGATCTGCTGGAGGTCGGCGCCGATCAACAGGCGACCCTGCTGCCCGGGGTGCATCCCCTGCCCAATCTGCTGTCGTTGGGCGCGGAAGGGGTGCTGGCGGCGTTTCGCGAGAGCCAGGTACGGGATTTCAGCAAAACCATCGGGGAGCTGGAGCAGCCGGGCAGTCCCCTGCACCGGGCGTTCGCCGAATTGCACGCCATTGCGGAGCAGGATCCCGACAATCCCCTCAATGGTTTGCGGATCTTTCAGCCCGGTGCCCTGCAGGCCCTGTTTCTCGATCTGCATGAACATGTGATGTCCCATCCGGTCTGGCGCCACCCCTGTTTCGTGCGGATTTTCGAGGCGCGTTTCAACCAGGAGCAGCTGGTGCGTTTCGCCCTCAACTATTTTAATCAGGTGAAGAACACCCGCCAGTGCGTGGCCCTGGCCCAGGGGCGGTTTTCCGGATTTATCGATCTGCCCTACGGGTGCCTCAATGAACGCATCTCCGAAATGGTGCAGATCACTCTGGCGCAACTCCTGGCGGACGAATACGGTGTCGGTACCCACAGCATCGAGTCCTATCCCGATCTGGCCAGCCTGCTGGGTTCCTCCACCCATATCGTGATGTACCGCCAGATCTTCGAGGGTCTGGGGGTGCCTTTCGAGAAGCAGGATGTGCCCATGCTCCATGAGGTGGCGGACAATGCCCTGGTGCAGCGCCTGCTTGCCGGGCACTCGGACTTCACCCTGCTGGAGTCCCTGGCTTCTGTGGGGCTGGGAATGGAGTGGGGGGTTCCGGAGTTCTTCAGTCTGCTGCTCGGTGGCATGATCCGCTGGGCCTGGCGGAACCAGGTACCCCTGACCCAGCATCATCTCATCGTCTTCATCGCCCATGTGCAGTACGATGTGCTGCATGCCATTTCGGTAATGCTGGCCACCAGCCTGCTCGGTCATGAGGCGCAATCCGTCGAGCAGATCAAGCAGGCCACCAACATGCTCATGTCGAGCCGCTACAACATGATGTCCGGGCTCTACCGGCACCTGTTTCAGGAGCCCTGTGACGATATCCGGCAGATCGGCCTGGATGACCGCTACCGGATCCATGACCGGCGCATCGAAGCGGCGCTGATCACCGCGCGCCAGCAGGTGGCGGATCATACGGTTGTCGATGTGGAGGGCTACCGGGCGGACACCCGGGTGCCTTTCGTGTTCAGCGATTCGGTATGAGACACTACACGAGATTTCCAGGAGTCATAGGTTATGCATCATCCCAGCAGCCCGGCGGGTGAGATTTTTCAGAAACGCCTGATCGCCACCGCCAAGGGCCGTCACGGCGCCAAGGACATGAGTCGGGAAGAGGCCCGCGAGGCGCTGGGTTTTCTGATCAGCGCCGAGGCGCATCCGGCCCAGGTCGGTGCCTTTCTCACCGCCATGCGCTTTAAGGGCGCCCGGGTGGAAGAGATGAAGGGATTTCTCGACGCCATGGAGGCGAGTGCAACCCTGATCAGTCCCAAGGTGGAAGGGCTGCTCAACTGCAACGGACCCTACGACGGGCGCAAGAACGCCCTGCATCTGGGGCTGGCGGCGGCCCTGGTCACCAGCGCGGCGGGGGTGCCTGTTGTCATGCACTCCAATACCGGTCTGCCACCCAAGTACGGGGTCACGACCGCCTGTGTTCTTGAGGCTTTGGGCATCCCGGCCTATCGGCAACCGAACCAGGTCGCCCGGGACATCGAGGAGAAGGGTTTCGGTCATCTTCATGCGAGCCGCTATCTGCATGGGGTGGAGCGGCTCAAGCCGATTCGCCAGACCCTGTTCTATCGCTCGTTCCTGCACGCCTGCGAGGTGATGCTGAACCCGGCCGGGGCGGCATTTTCCCTGATCGGCGCCGCCCATGTGGGGTTTCTGGAACGCTTCGCCACGGCCGCGGGTGAACGGGGCCAGCAGCGGGTCATGGCGGTACAGGGGGTGGATGGTTGCGACGAACTGCCTCTGCAGCCGATATCCGTGGCCGAATACCGGGATGGCGCCCTGTCCCGGTACACCCTGGATCCGGAGACGTTCGGAATCCCCTGCCGGGAAACCCGTCCCTGCGAATCCTCGGAGGTTACCGCGCAGATTATTCGGGACGCGTTGCTCGAGGGTGACGACACCCATCAGGACGCCATCGTCTACAACGGGGCGGTGCGGCTCTATCTCAGTGGACGGGTGGAGGAGATTCCCCAGGGCATCGATCAGGCCCGGGAACTCATCCGCTCACGCGCCGCAGGGGCGAAATTGCGTCAGCTTCAGCAGGGTTAGTAGATCAGTCGCCGATAGTAGTTTTGAGTGTTGAGTTTTTAGTTTTGAGTGGATGAGTTCGCTGCGCTCACAGGTTTTTTTAGGCCCCCTCTCCCGCGAAGGAAGGGGTCGCAAAAGGCGGAAAGAATGAATTGCCCCGGTAAAACGTTCGATAAAAAGCACAAAATCGGTTGTATCTGTAACCAAAATCAGTTTGAGATGAGTCTCGGCATGCTTTTACAACACCCACCGAAGGGTGAAGGGGAGCCTATAGCCCGTGAGCGCAGCGAACTCATCCACTCAAAACTCAAAACTTACAACTCAAAACTTTTCAAACCATTGCTCACACCCACCACTCTAAGGCGGAGCATAGTAGGTAATCAGGTGAAAAATGCCCGCTTAACTGATGGGTGAAGCTCAGATTTGTTGATTCCACTGGGAAACCAATATCTTAACACTCTTCTCTCGCCATGAACCCACAGATTCAGGTTATACTCTCCGCCCCGAATTTGACCCGATATCCAGGCAGTACCTGAGCATGCACTATCTCTCGCTTCCCAACTGTCCGATTGAACAGGCCGATATCCTGATATTGCCGGTTCCCTATGAGCATACGGTGACCTACCAGGGGGGGACCCGACTGGGGCCGGAGGCGATCCTCAGCGCCAGTGAACAGCTCGAGTTCTATGAGGAGGACCGGCGCTGGTGCCCCAGTCGCTACCTGAAGTCTTCGGTGCTTCCCGCGGTGGATGTGATCACGGATCGGGAAGCGCTGTTTCATGAACGTCTGTTTCGCACCGTGGATGCGCTACCCCGTAGCAATCTGCTGATCGCCCTGGGTGGTGAACATTCGATCACCCCGGAAATGGTGTTTGCGCGCATGCCCGAGGGTGGGACGGTGGTGCAGATCGATGCCCATGCGGATCTCCGGCCCAGCTATCAGGACTCAATCTACAATCATGCCTGTCCCATGTACCGGATCCGGGAGCGTGGTTATGAGTTGATCCAGATCGGCATCCGGTCGCTGCATGCCGATGAGGCCCGGCGCATGGCGGAGGATCCGGGGATTCGTGTGTTCTTCGATCGCCAACTGCAACAGCCTGGTCAGTGGGCGTCCCTGCTGAACGAGCTGGCCGGATTGACCGGACCGGTCTGGCTGACGATCGATATGGACGGTTTCGATCCCGGGCAGGTGCCGGGTGTGGGGACACCCCAGCCGGGCGGTCTCAGCTGGCACCAGGGATTGAACGTGTTGGAGGCCCTCACGGGCAATCGAGGTATCCAACTCGCCGGGGTGGATATCCTGGAACTTGTGCCCGATGCCCATCGGGTATCCGACATGCTGGCGGCAAAACTGATGCAGAAATGTATTTCGTACTGGGGCAAGGCTCAGGGGTTTGATCAGAGATCGCCGGAAGGCTCTCAAATCGGAGTGGATGATGAGTGAACAACAGTGGGATCGACGCGCGTCCGAGCGCCTCTACCAGGTCGAGTGCTGGGGAGGCGGCTACTTTTGCGTCAATAACGAGGGGCATGTGGAGGTGATCGCCGACGGGGCCCGGCGCATCGATTTGAAAAAACTCTGCGACGAGCTGACCGAGGGTGATCTGCGGCCGCCTCTGCTGCTGCGTTTCTCCGACATGCTGAGACGCCGCATGGGGCAGATTCACGAACGCTTCCGCATCGCTATTCAGGAATCGGGATACAACGGGGATTATTTCGGCGTCTACCCCATCAAGGTCAACCAGCAGCAACAGGTCGTCGAGGAGGTGGTGGAGTTCGGCAGTGTCTACCACTGGGGACTCGAGGCGGGATCCAAGCCCGAACTCCATGCGACCCTGGCCATGCTCGAAGACGTGGACGGACTGATCATCTGTAACGGCTACAAGGATCAGGAGTTCGTTGATCTTGCACTGATGGGTCTGAAGATGGGCAAGCGAGTCTTCGTGGTGGTGGAAAAGCCCAATGAGCTCGATCTGATCCTGGACGCGGCCCGCCGCCTCGAAGTCGAGCCGCTGATCGGTTTACGTTGCCGGATGATCACCACCAGCAACGGCCTGTGGGATGATTCGGGGGGGGATAACTCCAAATTCGGCCTGTCGGCCAGTGAGATTCTTGAAGCGGTCGATAAACTCAAGGAGGTCGGGAAACTCGAGTCGCTGCGTCTGTTGCATTTTCATATCGGCAGCCAGGTACCGCAAATCCGACATATTAAAGAAGCCATGCAGGAAGCCGCCCGCTTTTTTGTTCAGGTCCGTCAACTGGGCGCGCCGATCGAATATATGGACGTAGGTGGCGGTCTGGGTGTGAATTACGATGGCATGATTTCCGGCAGCACGCTGTCGGTAGACTACAGTCTGCAGGAGTATGCCAACGACGTGGTCTGGGCACTGAAGAACATCTGCGACGAGGAGGGTCTGCCCCATCCCCATGTGATCTCCGAATCCGGGCGTGCCCTGGTGGCGCACCATGCGGTGTTGATCATCGATGTGATCGGCATTTCACGCCGTGCCGGAGAGACTCCGCCCCAGGAGCCGGAACCGGACAGTCCGGTACAGCTACGCCAGTTGTGGGACACCCTGGAGGAGTTTGAGATACTCTCCCCCCGGGAGGCCCTGCATGACGTGAGTTCCTACCGGGACGACATCAACAAGCTGTTTACCCTGGGACATGCCACGCTGTCGGACCGGGCCCTCGCCGACGATCTCTACTGGCGGGTGGTGATGCGGGTCATGAAGAGTCTGGACAACGAGGAGATCGAACAGTTGGCGCCCGGTCTGGCGGCGCAACTCGCGGACCGGTACTTCTGCAACTTCTCCGTGTTCCAGTCCTTGCCGGACAGCTGGGCGATCAACCAGGTATTTCCGGTCATGCCCATCCATCGGCTCAACGAGCGACCGGAACGTCAGGGAGTTCTGGTGGACATCACCTGTGATTCCGATGGCAAGATCGAAAATTTTCCCCTTCAGGACGGGCGTTCCAAGACCCTGCCCCTGCATACCGAACAGCCCGGTGAGCCCTACCTACTGGGAATCTTCCTGGTGGGTGCCTATCAGGAGATCCTCGGTGATCTGCATAACCTGTTCGGGGATACCCATGCGGTGCACATTCGCATGGACGGAGATCACTACGAACTGGAGCAGGTGGTGGAGGGCGAATCCGTGGCGGAGGTACTGGAGTACGTCCAGTTTCATGAAACCGTACTGGTCGACCGGATGCGCCGCCAACTCCAGGAAGCCCGCAGCAAGGGCCGCATCACCGCCCGGGAGGCCAACACATTTTTACGTTTCTACCAGGCGGGTCTGAAAGGCTACACCTACCTGGAGGATGAAACGCCGGTGTTGTTACGGGGCTAGTGTAGTGTCCTATACTGCTTTAGGAAATCAGAAGCCCCCAAATTTCCCAAGACGCTGATTTCCTAAAGCAGCATAGGACACTACACTAGAATACCATTGTGATTGTGCCCTATTGAGCTGAGAGATTCGACCTCTGTTCGCAGAGTGTAAGCGGAGGCTACATGATTTATGTAAGATCTTCAGGTTTTTGGTTCTTGCCTCTTGAGTAGAGAGTTTGAGCTTAAAGCCACAATCCGGTTTGGATGTGCCGAACAGCTCAGTCATTGCATAATTTCGTGGTTTTTTTGTTATTTCAAGGGATTCTGCTACGTTTCTTCGCGGATCGCTATATTAAAGCGAGGTTAACACGAATTCGTGGGTCCATTGATGGCTCAGGTCGTTTGATATTCTCATTAGAGAATGTTCTTGGACTGTGTTTTAACTGCCACCTTTTGGATACGACTGAGACTGTTTGAGTAGGGTTTTCAGGATTGGATGAATTCATTGATGAAAAGTTGGTAAAAAAAGGGGATGGATTGATGAGACCTCAGGATTTCCTAAGGGTGCTTCTTATTTGCGTATGCATGTATGGTATTTCGGCCGAATTGCATGCCGAGGAATCTCAAAGAGTTGATACTCGACATGAGGATGTGCCTCAGCATATGACGATTGCCGAGGTTTATCGAGAGTTCATGGGGGATTCTATCCAAGGCTACTCCAGTCGCGATGTCAATTTGAATGAGCAGGCATATCAAGCGATTGATCGATATGTATCGGATAAGGCGGAGAATAAGATCCAATACATTGTTGTTCCGGTTCAGGAAAACAGTCCCTACTTCGACAGGATCGGGCGTGTTCTGTCAGCTCAATGGGTTGCACAAGCACTCATGCGGGGGCTGGATGCGAATGTTATGTCACCCGAAGCTGTTACAAGCCTGTTCAGAGCAAAAAGGGTGATAAATGTTGATCAGATTGTCGAGCTTTCGAAGAGACTGGATGCGCAGGTCATATTTCTCTTCCTTGACAGTGATAAATACATCACAGAGAAAAAAAGTATTGATCTGACTTGGGTGTTGACCGGTCCAGAAGGTGATGTGATCCGAAAGACTAATCGGAAGATCGAAAATCCGGTGCTTGAGACACCTTTGGAACTGCAGGTGAAAGAGATTGCTCAGGCTTGTCTTGAAGAGTTGTTGGAGTTGGATCTTGCTCATCAAGGTGACAATAAGGACAACAATCCCTTATCTGAGAATTTTATACGCGACTTTAATGATTTAAATGTGTTGAATGAGTCCAAAATGGCTCAGGCGGCTTATCTTCAAATATTGGGGTTTATGATCCCTGAAATGTTTGAACATGAGCGGGATGGATATTTCCAACGTTCGTTACTTGTTCTGAACGAGGTTTCTGACAGTGTTAAATTTCACAGGGTACTCTCTGCGCGAGCATGGTTTCATCTCCATCGTAAGCCTGTAAGCATGCAGCTTCTTGGTGACGAGGAAGAGGCCTCAGCTAGAGCGGCATTGGCCTATCAGAATGGTAATTATCCTGAACTGAAATCCGCGATTCAGGATATTGATAATCCAATAATGAAGTTACTTTCTATTTATGAATTGAATGAATTGAGGATTGCTTATCAAAAAAACGACAACAATGAAAAAGATTTGAATGAGTTTGGTGAGATTTGGAGAAAATTTATTGGCTATATGTTGCGCGATTCTGACGAATGGTTCTCGCCGAATAATATCTCATATTTCAGTGAAATCAGTGGTCTATTTGAGGATTTTGATAGTCAGTTTAAAAAATCTCTCGAGTCAGTCATGGTCAGTGGCGACATGAATATTTCTGACGGTGGTGGGCGAATCCTTCAGGAAATTATGATCCATGAGCGTCATGGTAAAGGTGAACGTGGGTGTTGTGAAGGATTAATGCTGTCCATAGATGACATGGATATCTGGAATCTCTACTCTCTCAATGGTTATGCGAATTTATTGCGAAAACTGAATAAATTGGTGAATCTCCAAGGCGCCTATGATTCTGCCTACGAATATGCACAAAAGATCGAGCCAGTGGTCGATACCCTGCCAAGGTTTTCTAGGCTCTATGCGGAAACATGTGAAGGCTTGGCGAAAAAACGGCCGGGTAAAGAACGGGATTTCTATATCGACAAGGCCTCTCAGCTAATTGGAAAAGTCTACGAGCAATCTGTTGGGCTGGATACGGATGCTATCAAAGCAGCTCTGTTGCAGGACAGGTTCTACTATGAATACAACAAAAAGGGAGTGGTTGATGGACTTCGTCTCAGTAAGCTCGAGAATGTTGATATTCCCACATCCTACGTTGTGTTCTCAAAGTATGCCTTGTCTTCTGGTTCATACGTTGCATTGCCATATGTTAATTCGAATTTTGGAGTGTTCAAGTTCACTGTGTTTGGTAAGAAATGGTCGGATGACAAAATATCTGAATACTTAACCGGACACTATGATGGGCATCCTGACAAAGTTCCGTACATGGCAAAACGCCTGGAGAGTAAGGGGAAGTACCAGGATGCCATTAAGGTGCTGTTACAGGAAATTGATGCGTCCGGTGGGGGGTGGGATGCTTATCTGGCTTTAGGGCGACTTCAGCTTATGGAAAGCGATTATACTGAAGCGAAATCAACTTTCATGAAATATCCGGGTTTCAAATCGATGAAATCGGACAATGCGGTTGCCTTGTCCAGTGAGGCTTATACTGCGGGAAACTTGCTGTTTTGGTTGGGTAGGTACGATGAATTTAAGTATTTTTATCGGATTTGCGCCAATCTGGCAACAGGTGCAAACCATGACTATGCGTCTAAACAGAGGCTAGCAATGGTAGAGCGGGATTTTTCCGTGGCGATTGAGAACGCCTACAAACGGGGTACCCGGTACAACAGCAGATACGGTTATCGTGATTTTCTGGTTATGTTGCACCTGATTGGGGAGCATGCTCAAGCGGATGCGGGATTTTCTGCTTTGGTCACGCGATATCAAGAGCCACCAGTATGGACTGCGCAATTGATTGGCAGGCGAATACAAGGGCAGAAATATTCTGATGTCGCACGCATGGCGAAAGAATATTATGATAATGCGTTAACGGATAATCAACGAACGCAGGCAATCAGGTATCTTTTTCTAGAGACAGTTACAGATAGGATGCCCTCTGACTCTGAGTATGATGGATTTCCTGATGTCCCGGTTGTTGAGGAATCGGTGATACGCGGTGGATCGACATTGCTTCAGAAGTTAATGGTGGAAAGCAAAGGCAAGGATGCTATGGATTGTAAGGCGACTCCAGGAGGTTGTGCTAAATCCAATGATTCATTGATCGATCCAAAGTCGAATATGTACAAGAACAATCTGCTTGCCTATACACAAGTTAAGCGTGAAGACTACCAAAGGGCTTATGAATCGTATTTGCAAATAGATAAGCTGTCGCCTTTGTTTTCGTATACCTACAAGTATGACAAGGATAGTCTTTCCGCTAAAAAAACTGTGGTCAGTGTTTTCTTGCCATATTTCGTGGAAGCGGCAACTCAGGTACATGAGGATGCCATGCTGAGGAAGCTGGCGGATACTCTGGGTAAAGAGCCGGTAGAAGTCAATTCAAAGTTTGATGTGGATCTTTCACTGGCCATAATATATGGCTACTTTGGTGAATATGATAAAAGTTTTCACCATCTCAAGTATGCGTTTAACGAACGTCCGCATACCAAGTGGCGGCCAATATACAGTTGGTACCAGTTAACTGAGATCTCGGAATGGATGTACGCGAGATATGGAGACAGACGCTACCTGGATCTTGCGTTGGATTGGGCAAAGCGCTATCAGGTGATTCAGCCACAGTTTGCATGGGCCTACGCCTTCGAAGCCGCATATTCAAATGTGGCCGAAGATCGGGTGAAAGCAGCCGCTTTTGCCGAATATCTGGATGGGGACTCTCTTTGGTTGAAGTCTGTTCCTGAAGAGATCACCAAGCAAACAGAAGCATGGTGGAAGCAAAATAATCCTTTTGTCATAAAGCAGGATACGGCCCCGCAAGAGAAAAGCGCGCTGTACCCAATCGAGGAAAGGGTTGATGCATTGTCCTGGGTGGTGGAGTTGATTTCCGGTCAGGGTGAACCGGCAAGTTTGGCAGCCGTTTTCTGATCTGAAGAACTACAGTTAGCCAGTTCAGCAAACTGCGCGACGGTTAACTGCTCTGGTCGAATGCCTGGGTCAATGCCAAGCGAGGCTATGCTGTCAACGGCCATAAATTTGCTAAGACTGTTTCGTAGGGTTTTTCGTCGTTGTGAAAATGCCTGAGCGACGAGTGCGCTGAACACTGCCCAGTCATCGATCTTGTAAGGCAGTTGTTTGCTGGGTACCACTCGCACGAAAGCGGAATCGACCTTGGGGGGCGGGTAGAAGGCGCCGGGACCGATGCGGAACAGTGACTGGACCTTGGCGCGGGCCTGCAGCATCACCGACAGGCGCCCATAGGTCTTGCTGCCGGGACCGGCGGCCATGCGGTCCACGACCTCCTTCTGCAGCATCAGGTGAAAATCCCGGATCACCTCCGCCGAATCGAACAGGTGGAACAGCAACGGGGTGGAGATGTTGTAGGGCAGGTTGCCCACCACCCGCAACGGACGATCCGTTTGCGCCAGCAGGCGGAAATCGAATTTCAACGCATCCACGTTGTGAACCGTGAGTTCACCCAGGTCCTGGCAACGCTGTGCCAGCGGGCCGACAAGATCCCGGTCGATCTCCACCACCTGCATGCGTTTGACCCGGGGCAATAGCGCCAGGGTGATGGCGCCTTGGCCGGGTCCGATCTCAACCAGATTGTCACCTTCGTGGGGATCAATGGTGTTGACGATACGCTGAATGATGCCGGGGTCGTGCAGGAAATTCTGACCGAAGCGTTTTCTGGGGCGGTGGTTCAAAGGCTGTCCTGACGTTGCTAAGGGAGATCAGAAGATTATAAATGAGTGGTATGCGAATGCCCACGGGCATCCCGCCGGAGGTTGTTCAACAACTGCGGCCATTCTGCCGGAACATTTGGGGTTGCAATCACAGGGGTTTTATTCGATCCTCGTGTATTGCAGTATTTGGGCACTACGCTACATAGCGGGTGATCAGGCCTTCTCCGCAAGACCGGTTACCCATAACAACAAATGCAGTGACACCGGCTGACAGGCGCAACTTCGAGAATAGGTCTCGGCCTGCCGATGCCGGTATCGAGGTAAGCTGATCATGCGAACCCATCCTCTGAACGGATTGTTCAGCCTGGCGCTGTTGCTGATGTCCTGTGCGGTGAATGCCGCGGATGACAGTGACTCCGCATTCAGCCAGGCGGAACTCGATCAAATCATGGCGCCGGTGGCGCTCTATCCGGATGCCCTGCTGTCGCAGATTCTCATGGCCTCGACCTATCCGGACCAGATCGCGGAGGCGGTACAATGGTCGAAGGCGAATTCCAAGCAGAAGGGGGACGACGCGGTCAAGGCCGTGCAGGACAAGCCCTGGGATCCCAGCGTCGCCTCATTGGTCGCCTTTCCCCAGGTGCTGGCGATGATGGGCGACAAGCCCGACTGGGTCAAACGGATGGGGGATGCCTTTCTCGCGCAGCCGGACGAGACCATGGATACCGTGCAGGGTCTGCGCAAGAAGGCCAAGGAAGCGGGTAATCTGGAGAGCACCGATCAGCAGAAGGTGGCCGTCGATGAGTCGGCTGACCCGAGCGTCATTGTCATCGAATCGTCGAATCCCCAGGTCATCTACGTCCCGACCTATAACCCGACCGTGATCTACGGTGCCTGGTGGTGGCCCGCTTATCCGCCATTCTACTGGCCGCCCCCTCCCGGGTACGGGTTTACCGCCGGGTTAGTCACCGGTATCGGGTTCGGCATCGGCATCTCGATCACCAACTCGATTTGGGGCGGATTCAATTGGCACCATCATGATGTCAACATCAACGTCAACAAGTACAACAAGATCAATATCAACCGGAAGTTGAACGTCAACGCCAACTCCGTCTCGTGGAAACACAATGCGATCAACCGCAAAGGAACCCCTTATGCCGATCGTAACAGCCGTGAAAAATATGGCCAGAAGCTGGATGGTGCCGACAAGCGCCAGGATTTTCGGGGTCGAGACGACCAGCGCGCTCAAGCCCGGGCAGCCATGCAGCGCAAGGGCATAGACCCCGGGGCGGAGCGCAGGCAACTCACGGGCAGTCAGGGGCAGCAGGTTCGCGAACGTGTCAGCAGCATTGATCGGCAACGGGCTGCAAGCGGGATCACCGCGACGAACCGCAGTGGTTCAAACCGTGTCGGTCAGGGCAATCATGCGCTCAACGGTCTGGGTAACCGCAATGGCGGTGTCGCCGCCGATCGCCGGGGCAGTCTGAGCAACCGTTCCGCCGGTGGCCGGTCCTTCGGGGGCGGTGGGCTCGGCGGAGGGGGACTGGGTGGTCGCGGGTTTGGTGGTTTGAGGCGTTAAGGGGGTAGACAGATGAAGCGGAATCTCCTGGGAAACCTGATCCTGGCGGTGACAGGATGCGCGCTGATGATACCGGCCGCTTACTCGGAACCGCGTTTTTTTGATACACCAGAGCAGGCTTCCAACCGGTTGGTAATCGCCATGGCCCGGGCTGATCAGACGGAAATGGCGAATATTCTGGGTGATGACTACGGGACGGTGCTTTCGGTGGACGAGGTCGATCGTCCCATGGTGGACCGGTTCCTGAACGGCTGGGCGGATTATCATGCCCTCGTTGCGAGTGATGACAAAACCCGGATGCTCGCCGTGGGCTTCAACGGATGGACCCTGCCAATCCCAATCGTACGCGAGGTTGAAGGTTGGCGCTTCGATACCCTGGCCGGTCAGTCAATGATCAAGGTGCGGCGTATCGGGCGGAATGAATTGTCGGCCATGCAGGCGGCCCTGGCATACCATGACGCGCAGATGGAATATGCGGCCGAGGACCGTGATGGGGACGGTATCCTCGAGTATGCACAGCGGTTTATCAGCACCCCTGGGAAGCGGGACGGGTTGTACTGGGAGACAGCGGAAGGCGAACCGGAGAGCCCTACCGGGTTACTGCTTGCGGGACACGAACCCGGAAAGGATTACCATGGCTACTACTACCGTATTCTGACTGCCCAGGGGGCGCATGCCCCCGGTGGTGCCTTAAGCTACCTCCAGGGCAACGACATGATCGACGGTTTCGCCCTGATTGCCTGGCCAGCGGTTTATCGGGACACGGGGGTTATGTCGTTTCTGCTTGCACGCAACGGCGTGCTCTATGAAGCCGACCTGGGCCCCGACGGCGCGGCCTATGCGTCGGCCGTGCCTACCTATGACCCGGATACACCCTGGTCTGCGGTTGCCGCCGGGTTCTCTCAGATTGATATGGAATAGCAGCGGGTTAATAACAACCAATACTATTCCGACCCTATCATTGAACCTGGCACGTCAGGGTCTATGATTCATTAGATGCCTGCACACTGTTGACCTGACAGGGGCGTATTTTGCAGGCGCATGTGTAATAAGAAAATCAGATAACAAGAACCGTTGAAACAATAGGAGAGATTTTATGGGGCCAATGGATCTCAAAAGCATGACCAAGCGATTGGCTGCCGGCTTGATGCTGGTGACCGGCGCCTCGGTATTCGCTGCGGACAAACCCAATATCCTGGTAATCTGGGGTGACGATATCGGCACTTGGAACATCAGCCACAACAACCGGGGCATGATGGGCTACAAAACGCCCAACATCGACCGGATCGCCGACGAAGGCGTCGCCTTCACCGACTACTACGCTCAACAGAGCTGTACCGCGGGCCGTGCGGCCTTTATCAGCGGTTCTGTTCCCGTGCGTTCCGGGATGACGAAGGTGGGTCTGCCCGGTGCCGCGGAAGGATGGCAGAAAACCGATGTGACCATGGCCAGTGTGCTCAAGGAGCAGGGCTACGCCACCGGACAGTTCGGCAAGAACCACCAGGGGGACCGCAACGAACATCTGCCCACCATTCACGGGTTTGATGAATTCTTCGGTAACCTCTATCACCTGAACGCCGAGGAAGAGCCGGAAAACGAGGACTATCCCCGGGACATGAAGCTCGCCAACGGCAAGACCTTCCTGGAAACCTTTGGTCCCCGGGGGGTGCTGCACTGTTACGCCAGCGATAAGGATGACGCCACCGAGGATCCCCGTTTCGGCAGGGTGGGCAAGCAGCGTTGCACGGATACCGGGCCTTTGACCAAAAAGCGTATGGAGACGGTGGATGATGAAACCTCCAATCGCGCCATCGAGTTCATCAAGGAGCAACAGTCGGCGGGTAAGCCCTGGTTCGTCTGGTGGAACGGTACGCGCATGCATTTCCGTACCCATGTGAAAGACGAATTACGGGGGGTCTCCGGGCAGGATGAGTACTCCGATGGCATGGTCGAGCATGACCGCCACGTGGGTAAACTGCTGAAGGCCCTGGACGACCTGAAGCTCGCGGACAACACCATCGTGTTCTACTCCACCGACAACGGTCCCCACTACAATACCTGGCCGGATGCGGGTACTACACCGTTTCGCAACGAAAAGAACTCGAACTGGGAAGGCGCCTACCGGGTGCCCGCGTTCGTGCGCTGGCCGGGCCACTTTCCCGAGGGCGTGACCCTCAACGGCATCGTTTCCCATGAGGACTGGCTGCCCACCTTCGCCGCGATCGCCGGTGCGCCCGATGTCAAAGAGAAGCTGTTGAAAGGTACCAAAATCAACGGCAGGAAATATCGCAACCATCTCGATGGCTACAATATGCTGGATTATCTCAGCGGCAAGACCGAACAGTCGCCCCGCCGGGAGTTCTGGTATGTCAACGACGACGGCCAGGTCGTGGCCGCCCGTTATGACGACTGGAAGGTCGTGTTTCTCGAGAATCGGGGACAGGCCTTCGGCGTATGGCGCGAACCTTTTACCGAGCTGCGCGTGCCGCTGCTGTTCAACCTGAGACGGGATCCCTTTGAGAAGTCGCAGCACAACTCCAACACCTACAACGACTGGTTCCTGGACCGTCCCTTCGTGATCGTTCCGATTCAGGGGCTCGCGGCTCAGTTTCTCTTGTCGATGAAGGAGTACCCACCGAGTCAGTCGCCGGGTTCCTTCAACCTCACCAAGATCGAGGAAAGTCTGAAGAGCATGGGCGGCAGCCACTGATCCCCAGACGCTGGTCTTTCTCTACTTTCCAAAAAAAGGGCCGTTCCAGCACCACGGGACGGCCCTGCTTGGAGTCATAATCATGAACAAGTTCGTTGCAACACTCGCGGGAGCCTTGCTACTCGTTTCGAGTACCCTGGCACTCGCATCCGATCCTCTGCCTTCCTGGAATAAGGGTGACGCGAAAGCTGCCATCATGAAGTTCGTAGAGGCGGTCACAACCGATGGCAGCAAGTCCTTTGTGCCGGTCGCGGAGCGTATCGCCGTGTTTGATAATGACGGTACCCTGTGGTCGGAGAAACCGGTCTATTTTCAGTTGTTGTTCGCCATGGACCGGGTTAAGGCCGAGGCCCCTAAACATCCTGAATGGAAAAATGAGCAGCCTTTCAAGGCGGTGCTCGAAGGTGACATGGCGGCATTGGCCGCAGCGGGGGAGAAGGGCCTGCTGCAACTGGTGATGGCCACGCATGGGAACATGACAACCGATGAGTTCGCGAGGGTTGTCGATGAATGGATCACCACGGCACGCCATCCCAAGACGGGTAAGCCCTACACCGAGATGGTCTTTCAGCCGATGCTGGAACTCCTGGCTTACCTTCGGCAGAACAGCTTTAAAACCTACATCGTCTCCGGCGGTGGTATTGAATTCATGCGCCCCTGGACGGAGCGAGTTTATGGCGTACCCCCCGAACAGGTGATCGGTAGCAGCGTCAAGGTGGCGTACAAAATGACCGATTCCGGTCCGCTGCTGATGCGTCTGCCGGAGATCAACTTCATCGATGATAAGGCTGGCAAGCCGGTGGGGATCCATCAGTTCATCGGTAAGGTCCCTGTATTCGCGGCGGGCAACTCCGATGGGGATCTGCAGATGCTGGAATGGACTAGCGCCGGCAGCGGTCCTCGTTTCGGTCTGATTGTGCACCATACGGATGCCAAGCGGGAGTGGGCCTATGACCGCAAGACCCATGTGGGCAAGCTGGACAAGGCCCTCGACCAGGCCGGGGAGGCGGGTTGGGTTCTGGTCGATATGATGCGTGACTGGCAGGTGATTTATCCCGATTGATCGTCCCCAGATTTCAGGATGCCAAACCGCCGTGAAACCCTTTGTCCGCCTGGTCGGCCTTTTCATGCTCATTGCAAACCAGGCGGTTATCGGCGCGGTCGATTTCGTGGGCAGTGCCCAGTGCATCAGCTGCCATGCATCGGAGGGACAGGCTTGGCGCGGATCGCATCACGATCTCGCCATGGCGGAGGCGACCGAGTCCACCGTCCTGGGGGATTTTGACAACGCCTCTTTCTCGGCCCATGGGGTTAACTCCCGGTTTTATCGTAAGGATGGGGCCTTCTATGTGCAGACGGACGGCCCCGATGGGAAGCTTCACGATTACCGGATCCGCTATACCTTCGGCTGGTACCCGCTGCAGCAGTACCTGGTCGAGTTTCCAGGGGGCCGTTTCCAGGCGTTGGGTCTGGCCTGGGATAGCCGCAGCCGGGAAGCGGGTGGGCAGCACTGGTTTCATCTCTATCCCGACGAACCCATGGGGCATGACAACCGGTTGCACTGGACTCAGCGGGATCAGACCTGGAACTACCAGTGTGCCGAGTGTCACTCGACCCGGCTGGATAAAAACTACGACGTAAAGACCGACACCTACCGCACCCGTTTCGTGGAGATCAACGTCGCCTGCGAGGCCTGCCACGGACCCGGCTCCGAGCATACGGCCTGGGCTCGGGCAGCCCGGCAGGATCCCGAGGTTGCGAAGCGTCCCGGCAAGGGTTTGTCCCTGTCCCTGGGAAACCCGGAGGGCGGGGTGTGGCGTTTCGACGCCCGGCAGGGCAAACCGGTTCGCAGTGTTCCGCGTAACCAGCACACCGAGATCGAGTTGTGCGCCCGCTGCCACTCCCGGCGCGGTGCGGTGTGGAGTGAATACCGCTATGGAGCGCCGCTGAGCAACACCCACCGTCTGGCGCTGCTCGAACCCCACCTCTACTACCCGGATGGTCAGATCAAAGACGAGGTGTATGTCTACGGATCCTTCCTGCAAAGCCGCATGTACCGGGCGGGGGTCACCTGCAGCGACTGCCACGAACCCCACAGCCAGAAATTACGTGCCCGGGGAAATGCGCTGTGTACGACCTGCCATCTGGCGGCACGCTACGACCTGCCCGACCACCACCATCATGAGGCGGGTTCCGAGGGAGCCGCCTGCACCGCCTGTCATATGCCGCAGCGGGTCTACATGGTCAACGACTGGCGGGCGGACCATAGCATGCGGGTACCCCGTCCCGACCTTTCCGAGCGGTTGGGAACGCCGAATGCCTGCAACGATTGTCATGAAGACAGGACGCCTGCCTGGGCCGCGCAAACGGTCGCGGACTGGTTCCCGAAAAGCACCTACCGGGGCGGGCACTTTGCCGATGCGCTGCACGGGGCACAGACCGGGGCGCGAGACGCGGGGAAACGCTTGCTGGCACTGGCCGCCGATGCCGACCAGCCGGGTATCGTACGGGCCACCGCGGTGGAACGGCTGCGCGATTACC
Organism: Candidatus Thiodiazotropha sp.; assembly: GCA_050291245.1. Classification (GTDB taxonomy): domain Bacteria; phylum Pseudomonadota; class Gammaproteobacteria; order Chromatiales; family Chromatiaceae; genus Thiodiazotropha. Next base: position 75,422 of record JBNKJP010000044.1, read on the forward strand.
CGCAACCCGAGAGTCTGTTTACGATGCAACGCCTGCTATCGGATCAGGATCCCCTGGTGCGCGCCGCCGCTGTGCGTTTCCTTGCCGTCACTGATGTGCGCACTCAGGTTGATCAAGGCTGGCCCCTCCTTGAAGATCCTGACCGGGTGGTTCGGCTCGATGCCGCGCGATTGCTGGCGCCCTTGCTGCGCCAGGGTTTGCCGGACAAGTACCGGACACAACTCGAACAGGCGGTGCAAACCTACAAGCAGGCCGAGTCGGTGAATGCGGACCGGCCCGAGTCACAGATGAACCTGGGGCTCATCGCCCTGGCTGAAGGCCATGACGGGGAAGCGGAGTCCGCCTACCGCAGGGCCCTGGATCTGGATCCCGGGTTCTCGCCGGGATATGTCAATCTTGCAGACCTGTATCGTCAACAGGGACGGGATGAACAGGGAGAACAGCTGTTGCGAGCGGGCATTGACGCAGTCGGGGACAATGCCGGGATGCAGCATGCACTGGGTTTGTTACTGGTACGCCAGAAGCGTCTGGATGAGGCGCTTGTCCATTTGCGTCAGGCAGCGCTGTTGGCGCCGGATCTGCCGCACTATGCCTATGTCTATGCCTTGGGTCTGAAAGGCGCGGGTGACACCGGGCAGGCATTGAAGGTGCTCGGTGAAACCAACCTCAGGCATCCTGGAAATCCTGAGATATTAACCGCCCTGGCGAGCCTGCATGAGCAGCAGGGCAATTTGCACATGGCCCGTCGCTATGCCGAGGAACTGAAAGGGGTATCCGGGGAATGATCCGCTACCTGTGATTGAAGAAGAGATGAAGATTTTGTGAAGGCGTAGGTATTGCGGGGCGTTCAGATAAATTTACTGATGATAAGTTTGGGCCAGGATAAAAACCGTGATATCAGGTAGAGGTAGCAGAAGGGCGTGTTATGCAGAACGATCCACAGACTGCTGCGGCCGAAGATCTTCACGGAGACCCCGATACTGATTGCCAGCAGACAAAGGTAGAAGACCAGGGCAAGCAGGTAGGCCCCGGTAAAAAGGGCGGCAAACAGTAGCAGATGGATCAGGATAAACACGACTGCGGAGATGGCGACCTTGGATTCCCGGAAACGCTGAAATCCCTGAAAGTCCCCCATGCCGTGCCATATCTCGCGCTTGCAGAACTGCAGCAGGTTTTTGGGAAAACCGTCATGGATGGTTTGCAGGTCCCGGTCGATCACGATACGGGCGCCACGGGCCTTGGCGCGCATGCAGAGTTCGAAATCCTCTCCGGTACTCAGTTCCTCATCGAAACCGCCAATTTTATCGAAGCTGGCTTTGCTCATGATCAGATTGCCGCCGTTGATGTAGGTCACATCCTTCTCCGAGAGCGGTCCGAACCAGTATTTTTCCAGACTGCTGGGTGGTTGCGGAATCAGATAGCGGGCGCCAGTGATCAGATACTCGTCACGGATTTCCGTGAGACGGCGTTTCAGGGTGGTCGCCCAGACCCGGGTGACCCGGACATCCGAATCCAGGAACGCGATCACCTCGGCCGTGGCCCGCGCCGTACCCAGATTGCGAGCCCGGGAGATGCTGCTTTTGGGGATCTGCAGAAGTTCGACCCCCGCCTGACGGGCCAGCTCCGGAGTTGCGTCGGTGGAGCCGTTGTCCACCACGATGATCTCGTATTCCAGGTCCGGTAAATTTTCACGAATGGATTGGAACAGATTGCCCAAATGGGCCTGTTCGTTGAACGCCGGGATGACCATGGACAGTACGGCGCGCCGCCCTGGCGTATTTAAATTAGACATATCAGTAGGTTGAGAGTGATTGACTGGCTCTTGGACCATGGCTTGGAACGGCTTATTGTACCGGATTTGCCCGCGCCGCATAGTCTAATGAAACACACTGTAATCGTCAGATCTTAGAAAACGATATCAGCCAGGCAAATAACAGTTTGAGGATTGTACGAGGTACACTAAGCCGTCAAGATGAATACCCCATGCCGAATATGGTGTATGCTTTTTCTCTGTTTGGGGCTTGAGTGACATATGGTGGACGAGCACATTATCCCAGAGTACCAGGAGCTTCAACAACAGCTCGGTTTACTGGCGGGGTTACCCTACACCCCGACATGGAGCGCGGCTGCGGATTTTATACAACTCATCGTGGACGCCTGCCTGGAAAATAAGCCGGGTTTGATCCTGGAGTGCAGTAGCGGCCTGACCACTCTGATGCTGGCCCGCTGCTGTCAACTCAACGGTCATGGCCGTGTGGTGAGTCTGGAGGATGGTGAGCCCTATGCGGAAAGGACCCGTCAGTACATCTCACAATACGGTCTGGACGCCTACGCAAATGTCCTTCACTCCCCGTTGTGTTCGGCGCTTTACGATGGCGTGACCTATGCCTGGTACGACACCGCTTCCCTGCCGGATGATTCGATCGATATGCTGGTGATCGACGGACCCTCGGGTTTTTCCGGCAAGAATGCCCGTTACCCGGTCATGCCGGTCTGTTATCCGTATCTCGCGCCGGGATGCCATATTTTCCTGGACGACGCGGCGAGGCCGGATGAACGCGAGATCGTGGCGATGTGGCTGGCCGGTTATCCCGGACTGAACCATCGTTTCCATGAAACCCGACGCGGCTGCTCCCTGCTGACCCTGGACAAGGCGGCCGACAGGGAGTCGCGTGCTCACGAGGCGTTGTGACGAATCCGCCATTCCGCGAGGGCGGCGCTGAGGTCCCCCTGGGCTCCGATACCTTCCCAGAAAACCTTGAAATCCGCTTCCGCCTGTTCCAGGCGTACCCGGTATACACAGGGTTTGTCGCTTAGAAACTGTGCAATGTTGCTCTCCACGGTGTCCAGGTAATCCGCCGCAAGCATCTCGTCGGACGGGTTCGTGGCGCCCATCAGAATACCTTCCCGATAAGCTTTAATGATGCCGTACTGAGCCCGTTTAACGAAGCTTGCGGTACAGGCCCCGGTCTCACGGGTCAGGTGCACATAGCAGACCTCATCCGGGTAGTGCCGCTGCAGACGACCCAGTAACCAGCTCAGGCGGTTGTCGGCCTCGATATGGTTGGGCGGGTAGGCGAAGCGGTCAGCGCCGATCAGACGGGTTCTCGACTCATGGGCCGAGGTGTAGTTGGTGATATGGCTACAGGCGCGGATAAAGGTCGTCGATCCGCATCGTCCGGAATTAAGCACGAAGATGTTCATCCCTTGTGGCGCTTCCGGGATTGCTGCCTGGGTTGGTTCAGCAGGGTTTGCCACCGGGATCTGTCCTTGGAATATTCGCCAATCGCGGTATGGATGGACTGGATCAAGCGGGCACGCAGTTCCGCTTTATCCAGATGCTGATAGGCGGCCGCACCGGTACCGAAATTATGTCGCATATCATCGATCAAGGCCTGCAGATTGTCCCCTGCCGAAGCGATCATGGGATGTGCCCGGTGGGTGTCGAGCCAGGCTTGCAGATCCTCGATCCGGCGTGAGATCTGTTGCTGCTTGGTGGTGTACTTGGCGCGCATGGATGTCTCGGTCCGTTGCAGCTCCGCTTCGATCTCGGCGTCGGTGATCTGCTTGCGTGGAAAACCGTTCTGCACCAGGGCCTGGATGGTGAACAGCATGACATCGCCGTAGTACTGGCGAATGAACTCCCCGCTCAGGTCGATGCGCTGGGCCCGCTGCTCGATTCCGCTGCGAAACTCCGCCCGTCCCTGTTCGGCCAGGGCGCGTCGATGCAGCAACGGAAGATTGGCGGAGACGAACCGTGTCCCGAGTTCCGCCTGCAGGATCCGCCCCAGTACCGGACCGGCCATGCGCAGCCCCAGGGTGGCGAAGGGGATGAAGTATGCCAGGGCGCGGGCATTGATCACATAGTTGCCGGTATAGACCGTGCGCGCCGATTTGATCCCCGGCATCAACGGCTCGTAGACATAGTGGCTCTGTCGGGTGGGATGCACCCCGTCGAAAAAACCGGGGAGTTTCCCGACAAAGTCCATCAGGCAGGTTCGGTTGTCGTGGGGGCCCTGCAGGGTACAGGCGTAGCGGAAGGTCTGTTGGGGTTGCTGAAACCCGAACAGATCCGCCATGTCATGGTAGGCGGCATCCTGTACCTGAACCGGCATCGAGTGATGGAACGAGCAGGCCGCCTCGGGTTCCCGTTCCGCTATCTGGCTGAGGAAGGCCGCCACGTCATCCAGGAAATTACCGCCCATCACCGCGGGTGATACCGGCGGATCGCCCACCACCTTGCCGGTCAGGACCGCGGTTTCCCGTTCCTGGAAGATACGGTCGATCTGGTGGAAAAAGTGGATCGGGTAGCAATCCTGCCCGTCTCCGCGGCGCGGAATGCAGAAGGCCTGATCACTGTCGCAGAACCAGACGAGCCGGTTTGGGGATTCGCACAGCCAGTCGCTGAGTTTCAGATAACAGAGATTGCGGGTGATGGAGGCGCCTTTGTGAGTAAATGCCTCCGGGTCCCGGGTGCCCAGGATCCTGTCCAGACCGGCCCGTGTTTCAGGGTCCCATCCATCGAGCATATTGAGCTGCTCCCGGGGACCAAAATATTCCGTGCTCAAGCCTTGTTGTTCAAAGTAGTGACAGATCTGTTGTATCTTCTGCTGATTGGATGCCTGTTGGCTGTCATCCGCGATCACAACCCGAAGCTTGTCCGCAGCCATCCTCTCCGGTCCGGCGTAGGCAAAGCGCCGGCTGAGGGACAGCAGTGAGGTCAGTGCGTGGCGCAGCTGTTGCGGGCGGTCGGCGACCGGGATCACCAGGGCGAAGGCATGGCGCGGTAGCGGGCCGATATGAATCAACCCGGCTTCCATCTCCTGAAACAGACGTTGCTGGATGTCGAGTTGTGCGGGAGGAAAATCCTCCTGCCACATCCATGTTTCCAGAAGCTCCGTGGCGCTTTCATAGAGTGCCATCCAGGCCGCGGCCGGGGCGGGTATGTCGGTCTGTGCCAGGAATCGATTGAGGCCCTCGGCCAGGTGTGGGATCCCGGCATGCCCCTGATGTGCCGTGATGAACGCGTTCAGAACCTGGGTATCGATTCGGCTCACGTCAGCGTTTTGAAGAGTAGTTCGGGAAGGCGTTCTTATCCAGGGCGATGTCGATCAGGTTGAGCCCGTTTTCCAGGTCATAGTGATCGAACAGATCGTCCAGGTCGTTCCGGTCGCAAACCGCCTTGTACCGGATGCCAAAGGATTCGGCGAGTCGGGCGAAATCCGGGTTCACGAAATCACAATTGAGGTAACGCTGGGCGTAGAGCTGGTGTTGGTTCTTGCGGATCAGTCCCATCGTGCCATTGTTGAAAACCACCACGTTCAAGGGTTGGCCGTAATTGACCGCGGTCATCAGTTCCATGCAGCACATCTGGAAGCCGCCGTCACCCAGGACCGCGAAACTGGGAAGCGGCGCGCCGAATTGGGCGCCGATCGCGGCGGGCAGGGCGTGTCCCAGGGACGAGATACCCGAGTTTGGGAGATAGTGGTGGTTGGCGGGTACGTCGTAGAAATTCTGTGCGAAGATCATGTTGTCATCGAACACCCGGATCTCCCCGGTGAAATGCTTGCCGAGCCGGTTGAAGAAATGCTCAACCAGGGAGAACCCGGAGCGGAACATCGTGTAGTCACCCTTCGACTCCGATTTCATCTCACCGATCGCCTCAATGGCCCGGGATCCGTTCTGCGCCTCACCGTTACGTTGTTGCAGGGTATCGATCAGGCCGCTGAGAACCGCGTGGATGTCATCGCAGATCTCCAGATCGGTGCGCAACACCTTGCCCAGTTGATTCGGATCGCTGTCGACCTGGATGATCCGGCGGTCATCCAGCAGCGCCGGGTCCCAGAGATAGCTGGTCCGTTCATTGAAACTGGCGCCGAGGATGATCAGCAGATCGGCATTTTCGACGATGTACTGATAGGCGATGCCACTCGATGTGACACCCAGGCTTCCCAGGGAGAGTTCCGACTGTTCATTGATCACCCCCTTGCCTTTGAGGCTGGACGCCACGGGTATGCGCAACAGGTTGCTGAGTTCCGAAAGGGTCTGGCGGGCGCCGGAGCGAATGGCGCCGTAACCGGCTACGATGACCGGGTGGCTGGCCTGATCCAGCAACTCGACAAATCGATTCAAGAGTTGTTGAGAATGCCGGTGATCCGCAACGGGAGCCGGCGGGGCAAACCGCTCGAGCAGATCGGACTCCACCCATTCGTTCTGCACATTGAAGGGGATGCTTAACAGTACCGGCCCCGGGCTGGTAGCGCACAGAGCCTTGGCCGCCTGGAGCAGAACCTGTCCCAGATAGTCGGTGCGTTGAATCGATTTACAGTAACGGGTGATCGGGGCGAAAAGGGCGACCTGATCGAAACTACCGCCCTCGCCGGAGCTCTCCTGGAGCCCCCCTTTGCCAAACAGGTAGGTGGGGGTTTCGCCGGTGATGACCAGTACCGGCTGATTGTCCGCGAATGCATTGGCCACCCCTGTGATCAGGTTTGTGGCCCCTGGGCCGGCCGTGGCGATGCAGGCACTGATTCGTCCGGTTGCCCGGGCGTATCCACCGGCCATGAAGGCGGCGCCCTGTTCATGCTTGGCCAGTACCGCGCGAATCCCCGAATCGTAGAGCGCGTCGTAGACCGGCAGGATATGCGCGCCTGGCATTCCATAGATTACGTCAACGCCCAGGTGCTTTAAAAAACCGACGATTAGTTCACTGACTTTAATCTTCATCAGACCACATTTGCCGGGACTGGTCGCGTCAACGCCAACAAACGCCCGGCCTGCAAAAGAGCACAAAGGTTATTCGATAATGCTCGAAAATGCACTAGTGTACTCCGTCACAGATTCTGTACCATTCCGAGCCCTCTCAATACCCCAAAACAAGGCGCACCCCAAAGGCACTTCCTTCGGGGCGTGATGCGCAGAATAGTTCAGAACCTGAGACGGGGTATGCTGGAACTGGTTGATTACAGGCTGTCCGGTCACGGAACGGGGGATGGGAAATGGAGTGAGGCCCTGATGGTACTGACTTAAACCGGCATTCACCGTCATCCCGGCGAATGCCGGGATCCAGTAAGTATGTGCCATTCGTGGGTGGCCCCGGGCAAGCGCCGGGGTTTGATCGTCCGTGGAGGCGCCTGTGGGTCAGATGTTACGTCGGGAGGAAAACGCCACAAAGCCGGTCAGGGAGGTGGCGAAAAGCCAGATTGCAGCCGGTAGGGGTACCTCGTTCATGGTGGCCGTTTGCTGTTCGGCCTGTTTCAAAGCAAGGGCGGTCGGGTGTAAGAATGTCTGACTGAGGATGCCGGATGTGGCGCATGCGGCGGTCTCTGGGTTGGCGACCAGGAAAGGGATTCGGGGTTCAGGGGGCGTCTGCAGGTTCAGTTGCTGAATCCACGATTGCTCCGATGCGAGGGAATTGAAGCGCTCAACCATTCCTCCTCGGTAGGAGTCACCGGTTATCCGGGACCTGCCCCTCATTTCGCCCCAGGTTTCCTCTGGAGTAAAGGCCTCACCAGGGTCCGTGAGTCCGGGAAGGGGGGGGAGGGTTTCGGCGGCAGCGGCACTCATTACCAGGGAAATCCCGAAAACAACCGTGCAGACTATCCAACAGATCCAATAAATCCTGAATGCCAGTGACTTCTTCATATACTATCCCTAATCCATTATGAAAAGCCGCGCCGCAATGAACTAATGCCATCACCGAGATACGAGACGCGGCTGAGCTATTGTTTGCTCTTGTGTCTCTGGTGGATTTTAAGCAAAAAGAGTACCAATGTATGGGAAATTAAGGCGTGCGTTCTTAACCCGTAGTCGCGTAAGGTTTTTTATTTTTAGGGGCTTTGGAGATGCTGGGGGCTGACAGGTTCGTCTGTAAGAAAGTCCGACACTGCCCCGGCAGTGACCGGGTTCGGTCCGGTTTCCGCTCAGGCGGACTCGTCCCCCGGGATGGAAAATACCCGGCGGCTCTCCATGCCCTGCCGGGGGGATTCGGGGATCAATAGCGCCAGAGCGAAGGATATGCTGACCATCGCGACACCCGCGTAAAAGACCCAGGCGGGGGAGGTGAGCCACACAACCCCGAACAGGGCCGGAATGATCACCGCGGCAATGTGGTTGATGGAAAAACTCACTCCCGCGGTGGAGGCGATGTCCTCCTGGGCGGCGATTTTCTTGAAATAGGTCTTCAGGGCGATGGCCATGGCGAAGAACAGGTGATCGACAATGTAGAGCATTGCAGCCACCCAGGCGGTCTCGACCCAGGCATAGCCCAGAAACACCACCGCCAACCCGGCGTATTCGATCAGCAATGCACGGCGTTCCCCGATTCGGCTGATGAGGCGGCCGATCCGTGGTGCGAAAAAGACATTGATGACGGCATTGAGAAGAAACAGCAGGGCGATCTGGGATACGCTGTAGGCAAATTTTTCCACCATTAGGAAACCGGCGAAGACCGTGAAGATCTGTCTCCGGGCCCCCGACATGAAGGTCAGCAAGTAGTAGAGCCAGTAGCGTCGTCGCAGCACCATGTGTTTGTGCTGCTCCATTTCCTGGGGGAACAGGGGAAAGGCGAATCGGGCATACCCCGAAATGAACAGGGTTATCCCTCCCATCATGAGATAGATCCAGGCATAGTCCAGATCCAGAAAATCGTCGGCGATCCAGACCAGCCCGAAGGTGAGGATCGAGGCGAAGGAACTCGCCGAAAGCAGTCGGCCGAAGGTCTCCCCGGCCCGGTCGGCTGAGGTCCATTGCAACGCCAGCGATGTCTGCAAGGTTTCGTAGTAGTGAAAGCCGATGGACATCAGTACGGTTGTAATATACAGCCCCAGCGCGGAGGGAAAGAAACCGGTCAAGGCGGTACCGACGCCGAGCAGGGCGAGGGAGAGGGTGGCCAGCCGCTGTTCACGCAGGATCAACAGCAGAAACACCACCCCAAAGGCGAGGAAGCCGGGGATTTCACGCAGGCTCTGGAGTATCCCCATCTCCTGCCCGGTGAAGGCCGCCCGTTCGATGGCGAAGTTGTTCAGCAGGGTTTGCCAGCTGGCAAAACTGATGGGGACCGCAACCGCCATCAGCAGCAGCAGAGTTTCCGGTCGCCGGGTACTCAAGAGTTCGGTGGGTAGTTTCATCTTCGGACGAGCCATAACGTTAAAGGGCTCGCCGGTGAGGGTCCCGTCCGTGACCTGTCCCGCCAGCCATTGGGTTGGGCATGGGGCGCTGCGTCCGGATCATGGGGTGAGCCAATTCTCCATTATACGGCCGTTTGCTCTCCAGGGCACTGGCTTCGATGGGGGGTATGGTTTATCATCGGCCTCTTTTCCTGGAATCGACAAATCTTGCCGATTCTATTGCATTCCGTGGGGACTGATTGATGGCGCGTGTAACCGTTGAAGATTGTATGGATTATGTGGACAACCGTTTTGACCTGGTCTTGCTGGCGACCAAACGGGCCCGTCAACTGGTGCATGGTGTAGAGCCTCTGCTGCCCTGGGAGAATGACAAGCCCACGGTCATGGCCCTGCGTGAGATTGCCGACGGTCTGATCAGCCACAAGGATGTCGAACCGGTCCCCGAGGAAGAGGAGTTGGTTATCGATACCTCGATTCTCGACATGAGTATCAACCCTCTGGATAACGACCAGTAAAGAGGTCACGACCATCCGGCTTCGGGTTCCTCACCTCAAGCTTGCAACAAGGGGTTGATTGGGCACAGAATCCGTCATACCTGTGATGATGGAGTGTCGGCATGAACAACCCATTGGGTGTCATGGAGAAACAACAGGAACACCCCCGGTTCCTGATTAGTGATCTGTGTGCCTATCTGGAAGAGTACCTCTCCGCGGAGCACATCCGCGAGGTCTATCGTGCCTATCTGTTCGGCGCCGAGGCCCATGTCGGTCAGCACCGCAAGACCGGTGAACCCTACATCTACCACCCGGTTGCGGTGGCCCGCATCCTGGCCAGCATGCGCATGGACTACAAATGTCTCATGGCGGCGATCCTGCATGACGTCATAGAAGACACCCCCACCGCCAAGGAGCAACTGGCCGAGACCTTCGATTCCGAGATCGCCGAACTGGTCGATGGGGTGAGCAAGCTCTCCAAGATCGATTTCAATTCCCAGGCCGAAGCCCAGGCCGCCAGTCTGCGCAAGATGCTCCTGGCGATGACCAAGGATATCCGGGTCATCCTCATCAAGCTTGCCGACCGCCTGCACAATATGCGCACTCTCGGGGTGATGCGTCCCGATAAATCCCGGCGCATCGCCAAGGAGACGCTGGATATCTTCGCTCCGATCGCCAATCGTCTGGGTATCAACAGCATCCGTCTGGAACTGGAGGAACTTGGGTTTTCCGCCTACTGGCCCATGCGTTACCGGGCGCTGAAGAAGGCGGTGGCCGATGCCCGCGGGCATCATCGGGAGCTGATTGAGAATGTGGAGACTGCGTTGAGTTCCCGGTTGCAGCAGGAGGATTTCGAAGGGGTCGTGAACGGCCGCCAGAAACACCTCTACAGCATCTACCGCAAGATGGTGGACAAACGGCTGAGCTTTTCCGAGGTCGTCGATGTGTTCGCTTTTCGTGTCGTGGTGGATAAGGTGGATACCTGCTACCGGGTGCTGGGGGTGGTGCACAACCTCTACAAGCCTATGCCCGGTCGCTTTAAGGACTACATCGCGATCCCCAAGGCGAACGGCTACCAGTCGCTGCATACCGTGTTGTTCGGCCCTCAGGGCATACCCCTGGAGATTCAGATCCGCACCGAGGAGATGGACAAACTGGCCGAATCGGGAATTGCCGCGCACTGGATGTACAAGACCGGTGAGGCCAGTGGTCAATGGGTCAAGTCCCGGGCCTCGGACTGGCTGCAGAACCTGCTGGAGATGCAGCAGGGTGTGGGCGACTCGATGGAGTTTCTGGAACACGTCAAGGTCGACCTGTTCCCCGACGAGGTCTATGTGTTCACCCCCCGGGGACGCATCATGGTCTTGCCCAAGGGCGCAACCGTAGTGGACTTCGCCTACAGTGTGCATACCGATGTGGGCAATACCTGCGTGGCCGCACGGGTCGATCGCAGGCTGGTGCCCCTGAGGAGTCGCCTGCATAATGGGCAGACCGTGGAGATCATCAATTCGGAAACCGCCGGGCCAAGTCCCGCTTGGCTCAACTTCGTGGTCACCGGTAAGGCGCGGGCCAATATCCGTTCCTATCTGAAGAATCTCAAGGCCCAGGAGGCAGAGAGTCTGGGGCGGCGCCTGCTGGAGCGGGAGTTGAGTCTGCTGTCCCTGCGGCTCGATGAGATCGGCGAAGAGCAGATCGAAAAAGTGCTCGGTGATCTGCGACTCGAGAGTTTCGAAACACTGCTTGCCGAGATCGCGCTTGGAAATCACATGCCGATGCTGATCGCCCGTCGGCTGGCGGGAGAGGAGCAGGCGCCACCGGCCGCGGAAACCAGTCCGCAGAATGAACAGCCCTCCGGACTCCTGGCGATTCGCGGTACCGAGGGCATGGTCGTGAGCTTCGCCAAATGCTGCCGCCCGATACCCGGCGACGCGATCGTGGGTGTGTTCAATCCCGGCAAAGGCATCGTGATTCATCGCCAGGGCTGCCCCAATCTCGGGGATTACAAAAAGCATGGCCATAAATGGATCGAGACGGACTGGGAGCCGGATGTGGAAGGGGAGTATGCCACCCGGATCCGGGTTGAATCCGGCAACCAGCGAGGAGTATTGGCCTCGGTGGCCTCGGTGATCTCGCAGCAGGATTCCAACATCGAACATGTGGGTTCGGAAGAGCGGGACGGGCTCTCTTCAACCCTGGTGTTCGTCATCACGGTGAAGAACCGGCGTCACCTGGCCAGGATCATGCGCCTGTTGCGTTCCCTGCCATCGGTGATGCGCATCTCCCGAGTCAAATATTGAGTGGATAGTATTAGGGCCTCCGCTCGATACGGCGCAGGGCCTACACAAACAGGAGTCATCATGAGTCGAGAAATCATACGCACGGACCAGGCCCCGCAAGCCATTGGCACCTATTCCCAGGCGGTCAAGGTGGGCCAGACGGTCTATCTTTCAGGCCAGATCCCCCTGGTGCCCGAAACCATGGAGATGGTCGAAGGGGACATCGAACAGCAGATCCGGCGGGTTTTCGATAACCTGCAGGCGGTGGCGCGGGCGGCCGGCGGCAGCCTTGCGGATGTGGTGAAACTGAATGTGTTTCTCACGGATTTGGCGCATTTTCCGGTGGTCAACGAGGTGATGTCCGAGTATTTCTCGCAACCCTACCCGGCGCGTGCGGCGATCGGTGTGGCGGCACTGCCGAAAGCCGCCGGGGTGGAGATGGACGCCGTTATGGAGCTGGTGTAGTGTCTCCTAATTAGGCTGTGGCGTTCAGGACGGAGAGTCGTCGATGGATGAGCAATTCCGCACAATGGTGGAGGTCAACATCAAAGGACGGGTCTTCGTTATCTGCCAGACCTATGGCGTCACCGATCCCGGCATCGTCAATTACTACAACGAGGTGTTGGAACAGGCTATTTTTGCGCAGTTATCGGAGGATAGCGATGCCAACGCCGAAACCTTTCACGGCCTGCTCGACCAGCAGGTGGAATGGCTCGCCGAAGAACTCAGGCAGTTGGCCGATGAAAGTGCCGTTGAACAATCAGACTCAGCGGTCGCGGAAGAGGCGCCAACGTCGGAATCTTCCGATGTCGTGATTAAAAGCGGGGCGGACAAAAGACCGTCTGGATTCGTGCCCGAAGCGAAATCCATGCCCGAGCGCCTCAAGGATCGAAGAGCCGAGATGGAGCATCTGCTGACCCACGACTGCGTTGCCCTCAAGCTGGTGACCGACCGTGAAGCCAAGCGGTTAAAGCGTGATCTGATCGGCCGCCTGCCCGAGAAGGCGGAGGCGGAACTGGTGGTAAGATTGCGTAGCGTATTGCATTCGCAGGTGAGTAAATTCATCCGAAAACACCAGGGTGGGCCCTGGAAGACCGTGACCCAACAAACCGATCTCCGTATGGAGATTGCCCATACCAAGAGCTTGCGATCCCTGGTGTTTCTCTCCAGAGAACTGCTTCAACAACGGGAAGAGTGGATGCAAAAGTCCAAATCGAGTCTGGTAGGACGATTGTTTGGTGGCCGGGTCAAACTCAACAAGCCCTGAGTGTCTCCACAACCGGTTCACTCACCATAAAGTGTCACTATGATCTGCCGGCCATGTCCGTGGGTACGGTGTTCCCAGAGATAGATTCCCTGCCAGGTTCCCAGTCCCAGTCGGCCCTCGCTGATCGGCAGGCTCAAGTCCATGTGGGTTAGAATCGAACGGATGTGCGCCGACATGTCGTCCGGTCCTTCCTGGGTGTGATCGAAGATCGGATCACCGTCCTTCACCAGTCGGCTGGTATAGCGCTCCAGGTCGGAACGGACATCCGGATCCGCGTTTTCGCACAGGATCAATGAGGCGCTGGTGTGACGAATGAACAACTGACAGATCCCCGTGCGGATGCCGGAGTCGCGGACCCTTTCCTGGATCAATGGGGTAATGTCATAGGTGTTGCGGCCATGGGTCTGGAATGTCAGGGTGTCTTGAACCACCATAAATACTGTCTCTTCGTTGATCCGGTGTTCGAGGTTTTCGTCACTCCGGTGCATGCCGGATAAGTTGCGTATGGATGCACCGTTTACGAACCTTTGGAGGCATTCTGGATCCCGGCATACGCCGGGCTGACAACGGTGGTTATTGGCTTGCTGGATTAATAGCGTCTCATATTAACCGTGATTATAGTGTGGCGCGTTGCTTTGGGTCACGTGTGGGCCTGCCTAATGACGCATTCGCATGAGGCACAACACTGGTGTACTGTTGCATACTGGCCCGTGAACATTGAAGGCTTCGGGTCGGTAGGCACCCTGTTCAAGCGCAAACTCAAACCAGCGAAAACCATTGTCGAAGGAACAACCGTCATCAGATCTGTCTCTTGAACCGCTGACCCGGCTCAAGGGCGTCGGGGCAAGGAACGCCGAAAAACTCTCCAGGCTGGGGATAAACAGTCTGCAGGATCTTCTGTTCCACCTGCCCATCCGCTACCAGGACCGCACCCGGGTGCAGCCCATTGGCGGACTGCGTCGGGGCGACCAGGTGGTGATCGAGGGGGAGGTCGGCCTCGCGGAGGTCCGATTCGGCCGCCGCCGATCCCTGATGGTGCATCTCTCCGACGGCACCGGTTTTCTCTATCTGCGTTTCTTCTATTTCAGCAATGCCCAGCGTCAGGCCCTGACCCGGGGTGTCCGGCTGCGCTGTTTCGGGGAGGTGCGCAGCGGACCCTCCAGCCTGGAGATGGTTCATCCCGAGTACCAGGCCATCGATCCCGATGCCCCCTTGCCGGTGGCCGATTCCCTGACCCCGATCTACCCCACCACCGAAGGGGTGCATCAGCTGACCCTGAGGGGGTTGATGCAGCAGGCTCTGGTGTTGCTCGAAACCGATCCGGATCAACTGCCGGAACTGTTGCCGGAGCAACTGCTGCAACGTTTCCGCCTGCCCGATTTGGCTCGGGCAGTCCGATTTCTGCACCGACCGCCCCCCGAAGTGGATCAGCAACAACTGCTGGCGGGGCGGCATCCCGCGCAGCAGCGCCTGGTGTTCGAGGAACTCCTGGCCCACCAGATCAGTCTGCGTAGCGTGCGGGAGCAGCATCGCGCTCAGGGCGCCACCGGATATCCGGTGAATAACCAGCTCAAGGGGGCGCTGCTGAACAGCTTGCCCTTTCAATTGACCGATGCACAGCACCGGGTGGTGGCGGAAATCGAGGCGGACCTGAGCCTCAAGCATCCGATGCAGCGCCTGGTGCAGGGGGATGTGGGATCGGGCAAGACCGTGGTCAGCGCCCTGGCGGCCCTGCAGGTGATCGGTGCCGGCGGCCAGGTGGCCCTGATGGCGCCCACGGAACTCCTTGCGGAGCAGCATCTGCGCAATTTCCGTCACTGGCTGGAACCCCGGGATGTGGAAATCGCATGGTTGACCGGACGCCTCAAGGGGCGGCCCCGGGATGGGGTCCTGGAACAAATTGCCACAGGTAAGGCGCAATTGATCGTCGGCACCCAGGCCCTGTTCCAGGAGGATGTAGTGTTTCGAGATCTGGGTCTGGTGATCATTGACGAACAGCATCGTTTCGGGGTGCATCAGCGTCTGGCGCTGCGGGAGAAAGGGCGGCGCAGTGACCATACCCCGCACCAGTTGATTATGACCGCCACCCCGATACCCCGTACCCTGGCGATGACTGCCTATGCCGACCTCGATCTGTCAGTGATCGACGGATTGCCTCCCGGGCGCAAGCCGGTGTCCACCGCGGTGATCTCCGATCAGCGGCGTGACGAGGTGGTTGCCCGAGTGCGTGCTGCCTGTGCCGAAGGGCGCCAGGCCTATTGGGTCTGCACCCTGATTGAGGAGTCCGAGGCGTTGCAGTGTCAGGCGGCGGAGGAGACCGCGCGTCTGCTCTCCGAGGCCCTGCCGGAATTGCAGGTCGGACTCGTGCATGGGCGTATCCGTCAGGCTGATAAGGAACAGGTGATGGGTGAGTTTCAGGACGGAACCCTGGATCTGCTGGTGGCGACCACGGTGATCGAGGTCGGGGTGGATGTGCCGAATGCCAGCTTGATGATCATTGAGAATCCGGAACGCCTGGGACTGGCCCAGTTGCACCAGCTGCGGGGGCGGGTAGGCCGGGGCAGCGCGGAAAGTCATTGTGTGCTGATGTATCATGCGCCCCTCTCGGAGAACGCCCGTGGCCGGTTGGGGATCATGCGGGAGACCAATGATGGATTCCTGATCGCGCAGAGAGATCTTGAGATGCGTGGTCCGGGTGAGGTGCTGGGCACTCGGCAGACCGGGGAGATGCAGATGCGCATCGCCGATCCGCTGCGGGATCAGGGGTTGCTGGATGAGGTACGTCAGGCCTCGAAACTGCTGTTGCAGCACTATCCCCAGTCCGCGAATCGACTGGTGGAACGGTGGCTCGGAACGCGGGTTGTTTACGGTCGTGTTTGAAGGCTCAGTCGATGGGCTGCGGCGCATCGGGACATCGTCAGGCGGATGTTTTGTGTGCGATACTCCCCGCTTTTCAGGAAGTCACCCGATCTCCCATGAGGGAATGAACGCTTGAAGTCGAACCGCACCACAATCCTCCCGGAACCCCTTTGGAGCCAGGGGCGACCCCATGCTTACCTGGGTATTCCCAAGCCGGTTCAATCCTGGTTGACGGACACGGGTTCCCTGACCCGGCGGGTGATCCAGCATTGCATGGGGGGGCATTTCCGGGTGAATCTGCTGCAGCAGACCTGGGACACTCCCCTGAACAGTGAACGCCAGGTACTGGGGATGCGTCGCGGGCTGTTGGCGATGACCCGTGATGTGGCCCTGTTATGTGACGAGACCCCCTGGGTATTCGCCCGTACCCTGATCCCGGTAACCACCCTCAAGGGATCGGCCCGCCGGTTAATGCGGCTGGGTGAGCGCCCCCTGGGCGCGGTGCTCTTTTCCGATCCGAAGGTTTCCCGGGGCACCACCCAGATCGCCCGTCTCTACCCGGGCAATGCCTTGTTCGATATTGCCCGGGAACAATTGAACGAAACTCCCGAGTATCTCTGGGGACGGCGTACCCTATTCTATATGGAGCGGCATCCGTTGCTGGTCAATGAACTGTTTCTGCCCGGATTGCCGATGGAGCCCTTGTCCCGGTGATCCCGCTCCGTCCTTCCCGGCGTCTTGATGCTCGCCGCGTTAGGGATTATGGTGCCGATTGTTCCCGAATAAGGTCGAGAGGCAGGCTGAGGAAAAACCATGAGAGTCCCCGCTGAATTGGAATTGACGCCCACCGGCCCCCCGGGATGGAGCGAGCGTTTGCGCCGCTATGCCCTGCTGGTGCGTCTGCATCGCCCGATCGGAATTCTGCTGCTGCTCTGGCCGACCCTGTGGGCCCTGTGGATCGCCGGCGCCGGCTCTCCGGCCTGGGGCATGGTGCTGCTGTTCAGCCTCGGGGTGACGATCATGCGTTCGGCGGGGTGTGCCATCAATGATTACGCGGACCGGGATTTCGACGCTCATGTGGCGCGCACCCGGGACCGGCCCATTGCCAGCGGCCTGGTGGCTCCGGGGGAGGCGATCGGGGTGTTTCTGACGCTCTCCCTGCTGGCCGCCTCCCTGTTGTTGTTTCTCAACTGGCCGACCCGTTTTATGTCCCTCGCCGCCCTGGGGCTGACCACTCTGTACCCCTTCATGAAGCGCTTCACCCACCTACCCCAGGTGGTCCTGGGTGCCGCCTACGGTTGGGCGGTGCCGATGGTGTTTACCGCCTTGACCGGTCAGTTGCCCCTGCAGGCCTGGCTGATGTTTCTCAGCACGGTGACCTGGGCACTGATTTATGATACCCAGTACGCCATGGTGGATCGGGAGGACGATCTCAAGATCGGTGTAAAATCCAGCGCGATCCTGTTTGGACGCCATGACAATCTCATCATCGGTCTGTTGCAGCTGCTGATGCTCGGATTGCTGGTAGTCACCGGCCTGCTTGCCGACCGGGGTCTGTTCTTCTATCTGGGGCTCGCCGCCGGCGGGGCGCTGTTCGTCTACCAGCAGTGGCTGACCCGGGATCGGCAGCCCCAGGCCTGTTTCCGGGCTTTCATGAACAATAACAGCTTCGGACTGGTGGTGTTCCTGGGGCTGGTCCTGGACTATGCGGTTGGCGGATAACCCCTGATCCGGATCCGAGGGTGGTACGACCGGTAAAGGGAATCAGGTTATTATTCACGCCGCTCTGTGTCAGAATATCCGGATCATGCCGATGCAACTTTACACTGACCTCCACAGACTCCAGGCAACCTGCGTGCTGACCGGGAGCGGGGCGGCGCACCCTCGGAAAAGCTGGCTTCCGGGTGTGAATGAGCGGTGCCCCCTGCCATGAAATTCAGCGATTTCGGCTTCAAGGAAAACCCCTTCGCGATCACCCCGGATCCCCGATATCTCTACCTCAGTCGCGGCCATGAGGAGAGTCTGGCCCATCTGATCTACGGGACCGGTCCCAACGGCGGGTTCGTTTTGCTCACCGGCGAGGTGGGTACCGGCAAGACCCTGTTGCTGCGCAGTCTGCTGGCCCAGCAGTTGGAGAATGTGGATCTCGCCTTGATCCTCAATCCGCGCCTTTCCCGTCGGGAGTTTCTCGCCACCATCTGCGACGAACTGGGCATCGACTACAAGGGGCCGCCCTATTCCTTGAAGTACCTCAGTGATCTGCTGACCCGGCATCTCATCCGGACCCACAGTGACGGCCGGCATACCGTACTGGTGGTGGACGAGGCGCAGAATCTCAGCGCCCGGGTCCTGGAGCAGGTGCGACTGTTGACTAACCTGGAAACCTCGCGTCACAAGCTGCTGCGGATCATTCTGGTGGGGCAGCCCGAACTGCTGCAGATGTTGACCCGCAAGGAACTGCGCCAGGTCGATCAGCGCATTACCGCCCGTTATCATCTCTCACCCCTGAATCTACCGGAGACCCGTGCCTACATTATCCATCGTCTGGCGGTGGCCGGGGTGCGTGAGGATCTGTTTACTCCGTTTGCATTACGCCTGGTTTACCACTTCTCCCAAGGGGTGCCGCGACTGATCAACACCATCTGCGAGCGTGCCTTGCTCGCCCTGTATACGACCGGAAATCAACGGGCCACGCCGCGACTGGTCTGGCGGGCCGCCCGGGAGGTCCTGGGGCGGAATCCGGTGCGTCGCTGGGGTATTATCCTGGGCATGGCCGCGGGTCTGGTGTTGGTTTCCGGATTCGCCTGGTACGGTTACACGCTGAAAACACCGGCTGCCACCCCCGCCGAAAGTCAACAGTCGACACCTGAGTGGATTCCAGCACCGAAACCGGGACAAGAGGGGACGGCGGCGCGGCAGCCAGCGTCGGGCGAGCAGGAGCAGGCCTTGATGGACAATGCCGGGCCTGGGTCGAGCGCCGTGACGGAATCTCCCGCGCACACCGATGCGCCGGGCGATCCCGCGTCACCCTCTGAGTCGGCATCCCTTCCGCTGACACCGGAGATTGCACACCCCATGGAGGGTGAACCGCGCCAAGACACCCCCGCGGCAGAGAAGGAAACCCAACCGAAAATCGATGTTCCGGTGGCGGAAGGACCGGCGGAGGTCGATCTGCAACAGCTGTTTGAGCGTCCCCAGAATACCTTCCTCGTCTATCAGCGACTGTTTAACCTCTGGGATGGTGACTATCGGCTGAATAACACCGCGCCGCCCTGCAGCCAGGCCCCCGGTTTCGGGTTACGCTGCCTTATCGCCAGCGCTTCCTGGGAAACCCTGATGCGTATGAACCGGCCCCTGTTGATCCGTTTGAAAAAGGCGCGGCAGGAACGTCTGCTGATGTTGACCCATGTGGATGAGGATTGGCTATTGGTCAAAACCGGTGAGCTTGAAGGGGTGTTGCGCCGGGAGCGGCTTTCATCCTACTGGCAGGGGGACTATGTGATGTTGTGGCGCCCCCTCTCCGGTCTGGCGCTGATCGGCCAGGGTTCCACCGGCAAGCCCGTGACCTGGTTGCGCAAGCGGCTCGAGAAGGCGGACGGTCAGACGGCGAAACCCTCCCCGGGGTTGGATCGTTTCGACAACGATTTACTCCAAAGACTTAAGGCGTTTCAGCGAAACAAGGGTCTGCTTGATGATGGAATCGCGGGGCAGGAGACGCAGATCTTCCTCAATAACTTGGATCTGCGTGAGGATACGCCGATCCTGCAGTCCTTTTCCCATCCGGGGGAGGGAGGATAGATGTCCCTGATTCTGGAGGCTCTGAAAAAGGCCGAGCGTCAGCATAAGCTGGGGGAGGTCCCGAGTATCTCGTCCCATGTCGGGGAGCAACCCGGCAGCCAGGGCCGTCGTAAGGGCTGGATCATGCTGGGACTGTTTGCCCTGGTGATGCTACTGGCGGGGGTTTACCTCGGCGGCGGATTCCAGCGGGTTCCCAGGGAGCGGAATCCGCAACCGGTCGTGGACGCCGGGACACCTGCTGTGGTGCGGGGTGGGGAGCTTACCGCCCGGCCGGAGCACGCGCGGATGAATCAGCCGGATACTCCCATCCAAGACACCGCCGGGTCTTCTTCGGCCCGGGAAACCGATAGGTCGATGGCAGAACCGGCCGTGACCGAGCCCCAGGCATCGACGGTTGCCGCAGTAGCGGAACCGGAACCGGAAGCCAAGCCGCCACCCAGCCCCGCCCCCGAACCGCCGCCCAAGGCCAAACCGCTCAGCGAGATGCCGGCGGGATTCGTTTCGAACCTGCCCCCCATGAATATCGATATCCACAGCTATGACCGGCGTCCGGAAAAGCGTTATGTGTTGATCAATATGCAGCGCTATCGAGAAGGGGAGTATCTTGCCGAGGGGCCCCGGATCATCACAATCCGGCCGGATGGGGTTGAGATGGAACACATGGGTGCGCGTTTCATCCTGCCGATTGGCACACCCTAAATGCCCCGTACCCTTCTGGGGTACGGGATCATTTCCGGTTTACACCTTGAAGTGATTCACCACGTCTTTGAGCTGATCCGCGAGTCGCGCCAGTTCATCGCTCGCGGCCGAGGTCTGCTCAGCGCCGGTGGAGGTCTGCTCCGCCACCTCGTTGATACTCATGATGCTGCGGTTGATCTCCTCGGTCACGGCGCTCTGTTCCTCCGCGGCACTGGCGATCTGGGTGTTCATGGCGGTGATGTGCTCGACTGCGGTGTTGATCGCTTGCAGCGCCTCGCCTGCCGCGCCCGCCTTTTCCACACCCACTTGAGTCATCTCCTTACCGGATGCCATGGCCCGCACCGCGTTGTTGCTTCCCGCCTGCAGTCGGCTGATCATCTCCTCGATCTCCTGGGTCGACTCCTGGGTGCGTCCCGCCAGGGTGCGCACCTCGTCAGCCACCACGGCGAATCCACGCCCCTGTTCGCCGGCCCGGGCCGCCTCGATGGCGGCGTTAAGTGCCAGCAGGTTGGTCTGTTCGGCGATGCCTTTGATAACGTCGAGTACCGAGACGATGCTCTTGCTCTCCTGTTCGAGATCCTGGATCACCGTTGAGGCGGATTCGACCTCCCGGGCGAGATTGCCGATCGCCTCGATGACCCCGTCGATCACCTGCTTGCCCTGGAGAAAGGTGTTATCCGCCTCTTTTGCCGCGTTGGCCGCATCCACTGCGTTATGCGCGACGTCGTGAACCGTGGTGTTCATCTGGTTGATCGCCGTGGCCACCTGACTGGTTTCGCTCATCTGTTGGTTGATACCGGCGGTGGTTTGGGCCGTCACCACGGAGGTCTCCTCGGCGGCGGAGGCGAGCTGGCTGACCGCGTCTTTGACCTCGTGTACCGTGTTGTTAAAGGTCTCCGCGACACGGTTGACCGCCTTGGCAATATGCCCCATCTCATCCCTGGAGCTGTACTCGACCCGGGCACTGAGATCTCCTTCGGAGAGGTGAACGGCGGCGAGATCGATCTGTTTCACCGCGTGAGAAATCCCGGAGATGGTCATATAGGCCAACACGACGCACAGC
This sequence comes from Candidatus Thiodiazotropha sp., assembly GCA_050291245.1. GTDB lineage: Bacteria > Pseudomonadota > Gammaproteobacteria > Chromatiales > Chromatiaceae > Thiodiazotropha. The sequence goes on from JBNKJP010000044.1 coordinate 97,006, forward strand.
AAGGCGCTCACCACCAGGGTGGTCAATATGATCGAGAACATGCTGTGGTAATCCGCATCCGTCTGATCGAACAGTTCTTTCGATTCGGCCATTTGGATCTCGCTCAACTGGTCGACCACCTTAACGGCTTTGTCGAAATTGGGGTTGATCACCTCGAGCACCAGGGAACTGGCCTGATTGTACTGGTTCGATTTGAGTGCCCTGGTCATCGCTTCCACCCCCTGTTTCACCATTGTTGACCAGGCCTCTTTGAAGCTGGCGAGCAGATTCCGCTCCTCCGGGGAGAGGTCCGTGGCGGCGAATTCGTTCACATGCTCGTTTACCTCATCGATGTCATGGGCCGCCCTGTTGGTGTGCATCTCGAGGGGGTGGTTGTGTTTCGCCGCCAGCTCGGAACTGGGATCGTGCTGCAGGCTCAGCAGCATCTGGTTGCGAATATCCTGCAGATGTTCAGTGATGACCCCCATGGTGTGGACATGTTGAATGGTGACGTGATAGAGCTCGCCGACCGACTCATCCGCTTTGTGCAGACCCGACAGGCCGAGGCCGCCGATGACGAGTGATGCGAGGATGGCGAATCCAACAATGAGTGTGAGCCGCAGTTTGATCGGGAGGTTATTTAATAGGGTCATGGTTAACTCCTGGCTTCTATTTATGCGTCCTGGGTCAACTTTCATTGCATGCTACGTCACGATATTCAAGGCATGGATACAGCGCGCCGCGGGGCGTTCATTTCGAAGAGCGTGATGAAAGAGTGTGAAAACTATGGCGTCCCATTTCTACACTGCTTGAGGGGTTTATGAAACAATGTAGTAGAAGATTGCGCCAGGTCAATTCGTTGGTACCGGCATGTTTTGTTAACTAATTGATTTATAACGATTAAAGGATAGGAGTAACATGGAACAGCCTTTTCGCTTCTGGGCGGTTGCCGCTCTGGTATTGCTGTGTCTACCGTTACCGGCCCTGGCTGGCATGTACAAATGGTATGACGATCAGGGCAAGGTCAACTACACTCAGACCCCGCCGCCCAAGGGTGCCCGTATGGCTCCGATCAATACCGACACCTTCAATACGGTCAAGATGAGCAAGGTGCCGAAACAGATGCCCCGCACGGTTAAGTCGACCCCGCAAACCCGGAAGGTGATTCGGAAGAAAGCCCCCAAACGCGCCACGGGTCGGAGTTGCCCGCTGCGCCGCTCCCGCTGACAGGGCCACCTTGATCCGCCTGGGCGATGGGAGGGAAACCGTCCTGTAACGCCGGACATCGTTGGACTTGGTCCGACTCGGCTATTATGCTCTGTGGATCATGTTCCTGCTTATCATCGAAGACAACCCCGATCTGCTGGAAAACCTGAGCGATTTTTTCGAGGCCCACGGACACAGTGTGGACCTCGCTTACAACGGTCTTTCCGGGTTGCGCCGGGCCCTGGACGAAACCTATGACGTCATCATTCTCGACCTGATGCTGCCCGGCATGGACGGTCTGGAGGTGTGTACCCGACTGCGCCGGGAGGGACGCGATATCCCGGTGCTGATGCTGACCGCCCGGGATACCCTCAGTGACAAGCTCGAAGGTTTCGCCACCGGTGCCGATGACTACCTGATCAAACCCTTTGCCTTGCCGGAACTCGAGGCTCGGATTACCGCCCTGGTACGTCGCGGGCGTAAGGTGCATCGGGGAAACCTGCTCAAGGTGGCGGACCTGAGTTTCGATCTGGACCGTCTGCGCGTGGAGCGGGCGGGGCGACGCATCGAGTTGGGGCGGATACCCCTGCACCTGCTCGAAGTGCTGATGCGTCGTTCCCCGGCGGTAGTGCGGCGCGAAGAGCTGGAGCGGGAGATCTGGGGTGATGAGCCGCCGGACAGTGATGCCCTGCGGACTCATATGCACGCCCTGCGCAGCGCGGTGGACCATGCGGCGGCGATACCGTTGATTCACACCCTGCGCGGCATCGGCTACCAGTTAGCGTCACCGAGTGAGCGTTGAGGTGTGGGAACAACTGCCATTCAAGTGTTTGAGTCATGGGCGCCAGACGCAGCCTGCGTAACCGGGTCGCGGTAACCCTCGCGGTCTTTGGTGGCGTGGTCAGTCTGCTGCTGGCCACGATCATCCATCTGGCCTCCCAGGATCTGGAACGGCGTCTGATCGACGAAACCCTCAAGGCGGAACTCGACGACTATGTGGCGCGGCGCGCCCGCAATCCCCAATCCCTGCCGGAGCGTACCGCCACCATTCGCGCCTTCGTCGTAACCCCGGGCCGGGTTCAGTCGGAGGTGCCGGAATCGGTCGCGAACCTGCCGGTCGGAACCCATCCCATGATGCTGGAGGGTATCCCTTACCGGGCCGCCGTGCGGGAGGTGGGAGCACTGCGATTCGCCGTACTTTACGACATCAGCGCCCTGAAACGGCGGGAGCAGGGGTTTCTCCTGCTGCTTGCGGGCAGCGTAATATTGATCACCCTGGTTTCCGCCCTGTCCGGCCGTTGGCTGGCCGGTCGGATCATCGCGCCGATTACCGAACTGATCCAGAAGGTGGCCGAACGCAGTCCCGAGGACGATCCACCTCCCCCTCTCGCGGATGCCTTCCCCTGGTATGAAGTCCAGCAGTTGGCCGCGGATTTCGATACCTATCTGCAACGACTGCACGATTTCATCGAGCGGGAGCGGTTGTTCACCGGGGATGTGAGTCACGAACTCAGAACACCCCTGGCGGTGATCAAAGGTGCCACCGAACTGCTGCTCTCCGATCCGGAGCTGGATGCGCGCAACCAGCAACGGGTGGCGAGGGTCGGTCGCGCCGTGGTCGAGATGGGGGAGATCTCCAGTGCTCTGCTGGCTCTGGCCCGGGAGCAGGATGGCGAGCCGGTGCATCCCGGCGACTGCGATGCCGAGATCGTGGCCCGGGAACTCATTGACCGCTATCAGCCCTTTTTACGCGGTCGGGATTTGACCCTGACTTTAAAGGTCGATGGTCATCCCCAGGTGCACGCGGATCATGCGGTGCTGGCGATGGTGTTGGGCAATCTGCTGCGCAATGCCCTGAATTTCACCGAGTCCGGAGAGATCCGCGTGTGTCTGAAAGACGATGCCATACGGGTCGAGGATACCGGTCAGGGGGTGGATCCTCAGACGTTACCGAAGCTGTTCCAGCCCTATGTGCGGGGTGAAAACAGCCAAGGGGCGGGACTGGGGCTCTCCCTGGTGCATCGTCTGTGCAAACGGCATGGCTGGTACATCACCCTGGAGAACCAGGCGTCCGGTGGTACCGTGGCGGTGCTGGGAATGCCGGCATCGGGTCGGTTGGTGGATTGAACGCACCATGCCGGGGGTAAGGGTGGGGGTAAGGGTCACCTGAACAATTAATACCCTTACATTCGCGAAGGGTATTCCTGCTCACGCCTGTCGTTAACGCAGATTTAACCTTCGCTTTGCATTGCCTTCACGCAGGTAGGTTTATTCTGTTCAGTAAGCAGAACAGTCAAAACTTTTCCTGGAGCCGATGATGCAGCACCCCAGTCCCACCGCGTTGAATTTCGATGGCCACATCCCCCTGAGCCTGGTGTTGAAAATTCTTCTATTTGCCGGTCTGGGCGCGCTTCTCCTGGTAGAGCACAACCTGGCGCTGACGATGATCGTGGCCCTGGGATTCGCCTTCACCCTGGCCTTTCAGGAACGCATCAAAGGCCTCAATGAGTCCCTGTCGGACCAACCCCGAAAAGCCGTGCACTGGATCGGCGACGGAGGTTCTTTTCCGGGGCATCAACCCAGTAACGAGACTTCGGGAATATCCCGTCCCCATGTTATCGACGGAGGCACCCTGGAGCGCCACCACCCCGCGTAAGTCCGCATATCGCCCCGTCGTACCCTTCCCATCCTCATAACCTGGTTGTATTTTCATGAGTATCCTGTCATCCGACCTGCCGGTTTTTTCCGACGACCCGCGCAACCGCATGGAGGCCCTGCGCCGCTTCCTGCCCTTCCTTCTTTGGTTGCCCCGGGTCAATCGCAAAACCTTCAAGTCGGATCTGGTTGCGGCCATTACCGGGGCTATCGTGGTACTGCCCCAGGGCGTGGCCTTTGCCACCATCGCCGGCATGCCACCGGAATACGGTTTGTACGCGGGAATGGTGCCGGCAATCATCGCGGCACTGTTCGGATCTTCCTGGCACCTGGTATCGGGGCCCACCACCGCGGCCTCTATCGTGCTCTTTTCATCCCTCAGCACCCTGGCCGAACCGGGCAGTGCCGAGTATGTGCAACTGGCCCTGACCCTGACCCTGATGGTGGGCGCCATTCAGCTGTTTATGGGCATGGCGCGTCTCGGCACTCTGGTGAATTTCATCTCCCACTCCGTGGTTGTGGGCTTCACCGCCGGTGCGGCGGTACTCATCGCCGCCAGTCAGTTGAAGAACTTCTTCGGTGTCGCGCTACCCCGGGGAGTCGGACCGGTGGAAACTCTGCACGCGCTCTATCTGCACGCGGGTGCCATCAATCCCTACGCAACCCTGGTGGGCGTGACAACCTTGTTGTCCGGCATCCTGCTGAAGCGCTTTCTGCCCCGTTTTCCCTACATGATCGGGGCCCTGTTCGTCGGCAGTCTGCTTTCGGTACTGCTCGATGCACCGGCCCACGGGATCGCCACGGTAGGCGCGCTGCCCAGCCAGTTGCCGCCGCTGTCGATGCCGAGTTTTGATCTCAACACCTTTCGCGAACTGGCCCCCACCGCATTGGCCGTGACCCTGTTCGCGCTCACCGAAGCGGTCTCCATCGCCCGCTCTATCGCGATCCGCGCGGGTCAGCACATCAACGGAAACCAGGAATTCATCGGTCAGGGACTGTCCAACATGGTCGGTGGTTTCTTCTCCGGCTACGTGGCCACCGGTTCGTTCAACCGCAGTGGACTGAACTACGAAGCAGGCGCCAAAACCCCCCTGGCGGCGATCCTCGCCGGTGTGTTCCTGATGGGCATCGTCCTGCTGGTCGCGCCCCTGGCGGCCTACCTGCCCAATGCCGCCATGGCGGGGGTGTTGCTGCTGGTGGCCTATGGGCTGATTGACGGTCATCATATCCGCAAAATCCTCAAGGCCAGCCGAACCGAGGCCACGGTGATGAGCGTGACCTTTCTGTCCGCCCTGTTTCTGGATCTTGAGTTCGCAATCCTGCTCGGTGTGGGACTCTCCCTGATCGCCTATCTGAACCGCACTTCCCGACCCAATCTGGCGGAGCGGGTGCCGGATCCCTCCCTGCCGAAGCGCCGCTTCAACGATGCTGCGCATCTGCCCCAGTGTCCGCAACTGCGCATGGTGCGCATCGACGGTTCCCTGTTTTTCGGCGCGGTCAGTCACGTAGCGGAAAGACTGCGCAACATGGAGAAGAAAGATCGTAGACCCCGTCATCTGGCCATCATCGGCAGCAGTATGAATTTTATCGACGTGGCCGGTGCGGAACTGCTGGTGCAGGAGTCGCACCGGCTGCGCCGGGAAGGCCGCGAACTCTATCTGTTCCGAATCAAGCCCGGGGTACGCGGTTTTCTGAAGCGGGGAGGGTACCTGGATGAGATCGGCGCCGACCATGTCTTCGACTCCAAGGGCACCGGTCTGAAGGCCGTGGTCGGGCAAATGGATGAGTCACGCTGCGCCAGTTGTACTGCCCGGGTTTTCGCGGAATGCCCCGCGGCCTGTGAGTCCGAGGATACACAAGCGGCAATCCCCGTTCCTGGCTGAGTGATTCTCACCGTTCTCGCGTCTCCAGTGATAGGGATGGCGGCATTTTCTCGTTCCCACGCTCCGCGTGGGAATGCAGACCAGGGTTCGCTGTTCCATCCCAAAACGACTGATATCGCTAAGCTGAGATAGGCGCTCCCACGCAGAGCATGGGAACGAGTTGAGTGACATGTCGCAACACGTTTAGTGGCGTACCGTACGGGCAATCGCCCAGACATCCACCTGCTTTGCTCCGGCCTGTTTGAGGGTTCGGCCAAGTTCCCTGACCGTGGCGCCGGTGGTGATCACATCATCGAGTATCGCCAGTTTCAGACCCTTTACAGGACGGCGGATGAGAAAGGCCTTGCGCAGGTTTCGTTGACGCTCTGTCTCTTTCAGATCCGACTGAGCCCGGGTGTTGCGGATGCGCTGTATAGAATGCAGATCCAAGGGAATGGCATAGTGTCTTGATAGAATCCGGGCCAGCTCAACCGCCTGATTGAACCCTCGCTCCTTCATGCGTAGCGCATGCAGAGGCACGGGAAGAATTCGCTCGGGCGGTGAATCGAGTGTACCGAGCCGTGCGATCAAGAGCCGGGCCAGCGGTATGCTGAGGTGGAGTTGCTGGTGGAATTTCAGGGCACTGATCAGACGATTTGTTGGGGCTTCATAACGTAGTGCGGTAACCGTTGTGTCTAAGGGCGAGGAACGCTTCAGGCAATGTCCGCAGAGCGTTTCGGAAGAAGTACCAGGCGGCAGGGGCAGGGCGCACCGGGGACAGGCGTGGTGGTTGAAGGGTAATTCCTGATAGCAGGCGTGGCAGAATCGGCTGTCAAAGTCTCCCGGTTCACCGCACAACAGGCAGGCTTGGGGGAAAAGTGTGGGTATGAGTTGTTCGAGAATCTTATAACGCACGGAACCCTCCCTGGCTCCAACGGCGCAATCAAACCGTAAATAATAGTCGCTATTGCACGTTCAGGGTACGCAGATGATCGCAAAGCTTCCGGTCGGTACCCTGAATGTGCTGTACCAGCCAGCGTTGTAGATAGTCTGCGACCTCAGGCAGGATCTCACTGCCTTTTTCTTCGTAACGTTTCACATAGAGACCGACCTGGGAGACCATCCGGTCATGTTGCCCCTTGTGGGCCTCGTAATCAAAATAGCTGTGCTCGCGCATGAGTGCCTCTTCATACTTGAGATGCACCTGAGTGTAGTCAACCATCTCCTCCAGAGCGCCTCGTTCGAAGTCGGGGCCGGTGTCACAAAGCACTGCGGCACGAACATTATTGATGAGGTTGAGCAGTTTGATGTGCTGTTCATCGATGGACTTGACGCCGACGCTGTATTCCGGTTTCCAAGTCACGAATCCTTCGCAGCGGGGCTTTCGGGCAAACACCAGCAACAGAATCGCGACCAGAACGATCAGCCATAGACCGGGTGAGAGAATTCCCGTGCCGGGGACCAGAAGCGCCGCGCCGAGAATCAACAGAGCGCTCATCAGATGGGAGCGATACTTTGATGCCAGCCTTTGCATCATGCCTCCGGATGGGTGATGGATATTTAAAGATCTCTTATTGTACCTCGTTCAATATCAGAGTGAACCTTAAGACCTTGGATAATTTTTTTCCAAGGCGCTTATGATAGAGGAGGATGCGTTTTCAGGTCGTAAACACTCGGATTTGGTAGGGGGCCAGGGAAAGTCGCACCGAACCTGCGTCATTCTGCACCAGTCCCGCACCATGCCGAGGTGGCGCGACCTCCGAAACCGCTCCCAGATCCATCCAGTGCCAGGGCAGATTGTAAGCGCTGAATGATTCGGTGCCGATGTTACCGACCACCACGACCTGATCGGTGGCGCCCAACGCCGCACCCCGGGTGCGGCAAAAAGCGAAGACCCTTGCGCCCTGGTTTTGGTCGAAATCGGGGTGAAAGTGCAGAAACACCGTCTCGTTGCGTCCCAGTGCCGGGTGGGTTGTGCGCAGTGCGATCAACGCGGCGACCCGCTCCCATAAATCCCGATTGTTGGGCGAGCCGTCGAGTCTCTCCCAGTCCACCGGGTCGGACATCTTCAAGCGCCAGTTGCGATGATCGAGGTCGTGTACGTCGCCGAATTCGTCACCGGCCAGGATCATCGGGATTCCAACCGATGTTAACAGCAGGCAGAAAGCGCTGCGCAACCGCTCCAGGGCCAGCCCATGGACAAATCGCTGCTGGTCATCGGCGTCCGAGTCGAGGTGATCGGCCACCCAGCGGATGTCGTCCACGGTGCCGCGGTAACCCTGTGCCTCGAGCAGGGGCGCGAGCAGATAGTTCATGATGCGCTGTTCTTCATCCTTCTCCACATCATGGGAGGTCAGGTAATTGACCGCTTGGGAGAGATCGTGGAATCCAGGGCCGGAGCGTCGGTTCCAGTCGTCCCACACCTGAGCGCCGCTGATCAGTCCGCGAATGCGCTCACTGCGCGAGGGCTCTCCCCATTGGGTGGAGAGATGGCCGGAAAAGGTCCTCCGAAGCTCATCGCGAAAACCGAAGTTCCACATAGAGTCGGTGACCTTGCGGGCGTTGGGGTTATCGCCGTTTGCCTGAGTGATCACCGGACGTCGCCAGGAGTCCTCGGCGATGACGATGAAGGGGCGATCGGGAAACGCCTGCTGCTGTACATGCCAGGCGTGATCGCGGAACTGCTGGATGAACTCCCAGTGATTGATCCCCTTGAACTCATCGATTCTGAAACCGTCCGCGTGAAACTCGGTGATTAGGTAGGCGGCCATCTGTTTCTGAAAATCCCGCGCCGGGGTCCCGCCGTTGTCATCCGGCCAGTAGCGGAACAGGTTGGCGCCATAGTCCTCACCCCGATGGGCGCGCTCCGGATCCTCGTTGGTGAGGAAATAGCGGGAGTAGTCGAGCTGTGTCAGAGGGCAGTTGCGGGCGTGGTTCATCACTACATCGAAGATCACCCGGATACCCCGCCGATGACACTGTTTGACGAAGAACTTGAGCTCAACCGGCAGGCCCATATCGATGTCGGGGGTGAAAAAGAAACGGGTGCCGTAGCCCCAGTTGAGGGTGTCCGGCGAATCCTGCACCGGCAACAGCTCGATGGCGTTGATGCCCAGGGACTTGAGCCGGTCGAGATGTGCGAACACCACCTTTTCGAAGGTGCCGAGACCCACCTGGCGCGCCTTCTCCGGGGCGCTCTCCATCCAGCGCATGGGCATCTCGTAGATCACCAGTTGGTGGTTATTGCGCAATTCGTTGCCTGGTGTGAACTCATCCTCCCAGGTAAAGGGTTGACGCCAGCGCCGGCCCTGGCGGATCTGGAAAATCCCGCGATAACCGCCGAAACGGGTGATATGCATAGCGTAGGGATCGGCGATGGGGGTGTTCTGGGCATCCTCTTTGAGGAACTCATATTCGTAGTCACCATCCACCAGGCCCAAAGTGTCGAGATCGATCTCGAACCAGCCCGGTTCGCCACTCACCGGCCCGAGCCTTTCCCGGCGCCAATTCAATGGGTCATATCGGTCCCGTTGCAGGACATCGGCAAAGCGTATTTCGAGCCGACTTCCGATGGTTGCGGGTATCCGCAGACGGGAGTCGAATGCTGTTTCATGGCGTGGGTTGTTGTTTGGCATGGCGTCCCTTCATCCCATAAAAGAGGTCCGTAGGGTGAAAGTCTAGCTGCTTATCGGTTGAATGATAGTTTGTTCATTGTCTGATTCCGCTGTCTTCCCGGTTTTCGAGTGGTAGCTCAGAGAGTCTGTCAAGGCTCTTGCGCTGACATAAAATGCATTGTTCAATTAGGTGTTTTTTCTAAGCCATTCAAGCTCCCATTACAGTCCCTCGCCAAGACTGGATGCGTTGATGAGAATCCCATTGGAGACCTCGGCGAAGCCCATCACCACCTGCTTCCAGAAGCGCGAATCGACGCTTACTACCACCCGTCGTCTGCTCAGGTTTATTGTGCGAAGTTAGAGTTGATAGCCAAGATTGAAGAGAACTTGATAGTCCGTATCCTGGTTACGGACTTTGCGCAGATAGGGCATAACACCGATAGACCATCCCGGATTTCCCATGCCGTTCGAAAAGAAAGTGTATGTGGGACCGAATATGACTTCGTTCGCATCCTCTTCGGTATTTCTATACACGCCGGTATAGAGTCCGAAGCCGTGCCTGTCCGTCTCCCTGAATAGGTTGGTCATGATATAGCCTGCTCCAACGCCGCATTCTGTTTCAATGCCGCTATTGCTTGAATGAGCCACGGCGATACATCCCAGCGATCCGTATGCGAGATGGTTGTCGCGATGTTGGGTATAATTGATGCCGATTCCGCTGTAGAGGTGGCCGACGCCAATGCCAACGGAATGGCTTTCAGCCTGGATCACTGGCATATACAGGCTAAAAGAGATCAGTGATGTGGCGAGAATCCCGTTTTTCATGGGTGATGCCTGTTCCCTGGAGTGCACGGCAGATGCCGTGGTTGCTGGTTGTTCCTTGTTACCGTATGGACGAATGCTAGTGTAGTATACACAATAGTATTAATTGGGTGATTCTAACGATCTTGATCTTACGGGGATTCCCAGAACTAGGTTTCATCATCAATGGGAATGGAAGATGGGCAGATATATCTTTGATAATCCCGTAGACGCCGGGTCTGGAACGCTGGGATATAAACTGGAAGCCAATCCGGTAAATGACGCTCCAAATGGTTCCTTCTCTGTATATGCGCATATTGCTGAGTATCCGCATGAAATCTCTTATTCAGCGATCGACAGCGATACCTATGATATTGCGGTTAAATCCAGTTCCGCAGCGGCGCGTGAGTCTCAAATCATGAGAAAAACAGCTTGTTTTACGGACTATGAAATGCAGTGTGTGGATTATTAACTCAAGGGTGGGGTAGAAGTTAAGGCTTTATGATTGCGCTGATTTTGCTAACCAATAGATCTTCAATCCCTAATCCGTCAGCGCTATCCTTGACGATGGCGATAAGTTCATCGAAGTTTGAGCAATCATCAATGTTATTCATGACAACATTGCCCATGGGGCCCAGTTCTTCGCTTAAGATGTAACCGATGGCTTTTCTTTGCTCCGCTGAAAGCGAAATTCTTGGTTGGCCTGAGGGGGATGTCGATGCCGGTTTTGCGGCGGCGGGCGGTAATACGGAATGATTTGCCTCAAGCTGAGGGTGGGTGGATAAAATTCCCTGAAAGATCTCTTCATTGTCCGTAACTTCTATTCTTCTGGCAAAGTTCATCGAGTCATCGAAGCGGCACTTGCCTTTTCTGATGTTGGCGATCAATGGAATCGCCTTCTCACCAAAGCGCAATCTGCACTGCAGTGCAACAAGCCGTCCATTTTCAAACCCAAACATGGCGGAGTGCTGTTCTTCACTCACGACAAAGAAGGTGCCGGTTTCCTTGGCGCTGGTTAAAGTGCGCAGCTCTTCAATGATCTCGGGTAGTGTCAAATAGTCAGAGCTCATGTCGTCAATATTGCAACCTAGTCATTAGTCAGATCAGTCGTCTTTCCCATTAAGCCGAGTGCAGGCCTGGTTTCCGGCCGGGCAAGCGCCCGGCCATCGCGACAGTATACGCGACTGAAATCACAAGCAAACCACCTGGGTCAACTATTTTTCCCGGCATTGGCTTTGGCCAGTTGCTTGGTCGCTATGTTGATACTTCTGCGCATCAGCTCGAATGCGCGTGTCAGTGAGCCAATTTCATCGTTCCGATCGGAAATGAGGGGTTGATTGCTGCGTCCGAGACTCACTTTTTGAGCGGTTTCGGTGATTTCCAGAATGGGTTGGATGATGTTGTTTTCGACCACTCGGTTCAGAACAACCAGCACGCAGGCGAAAAGTATGGTGATTATGCCGATAAAGACCGCAGAACGTTTTAGTACGGCTGCATTGAGGTCGGCCACGGGGACGCCTACGAGGCTGCCGCCGATAACCGTGCCCGATGTCCAATTGAAACCTGAAGTGGTTCCATACTGATCAGTAATTTCTTTTGGTGCGGCAGCCGGATCGCCGTGACAAATCAGACAGCTGTCTTTGACCTTTGCCGGGGCGGCGGAAATGAGATACTTTTGACCTTTGATAACGCCTGTCAGCTCAACTTTTTTATCTTTAGCGCCATGGCGAAGCTGCTTTAAAACCTCCACTTCAAGGCCTTCAGGAAGGTTCTCGCGGTTAAGAGGATCATCGCTGATCATTCTGATCAAATAGCTGGGCTGCACTTTCTTGAACTGATAGGCGAGTTCCTTGGCCATTACTGTTGATGAGACCACGGGAGGAAAAAATTCACCCTTTGGTAGAAAATGCGGTCGGGTTTTTTCCCGGACGATAGCACGCGCGGAGCGAACAACATCAACCAACAGTGTCAGTTCCTGATTGGCTTGTTTGTATAGGTCGTCTTTGGTCATGAAATATATGACAGGTACGGATACCAATACACTTACAATGTAAATCAGCAGCAACGCCTTATGAAAAGTACCTGAAACTGATTTATCCCGAACAGGATTATCTGTCACTTGACCACCCCTTAGATGATTCGAATTTCCAACCCAGGAGAAATCCATGCAATCAAATCAATGATGCTACGGAAACTCTCCACATTAACCTTTGTGATCCAATAACTGTATACTAGAACAAAAATCTCGATATAAATTACCTCGAATTCGGGAGAATGTCTGTCTAGGAATCAGTGATTGCATCGTGCGTCTTCCGTGTACAAGTGATTACCGATCTATTCCTTATGGAATACTTGTGAATTCCGTCTTGTTGTTTGGGCGGGTATCGAATCCCCGCGCTTGATTAGTAAAATATGTTTCGGCAGCGTGACTGCATCCTTTAGAAGAGATTAAAACGCTATTGAGGATCCCTATTCTTGGCATGTCGAGAGTGCTTACAGCTGGACCTATCAGTCTACTAATGCCTAAATTCTGACTCAGTGTGCCTGCGGATTCCAGGATCAATAGTGTATTTCGGGATGTTATTCCGAAAATACTTATCGTTTTAGTGGGGCTTTGTGTCTCTTTTGGTCTGCTCTTTCTTATATACCTTATCTGGGAATAAATATCCCAAAAAGTTTTATTATGGTTATTTAAACATAGTTTATTTAACTTGCGTCTCGTCACACTCCGGTTGATTCCACGTTGTCTTGAGCGTGCCAGAGCAGCACTTTCACTATCTGTCTCATCGCTTGTCCGGCGTGATAATCCGGATTTCAGTATTAAGGCAAAGCGTCAATATCTTTAGCAAGAGAGTGAAATGGAGTTGTCGGCCTGAGAAGCAAATAGGCATTCTCATTCCATGGCCGGATTAATAGTAAGGTTCAGAAGTTGGAGAAAAACCCCCGTGCCGCCGCGGTGCAGAAGGGTGGCACCAGCGTACCGTGGTAGCTTGCGGCAACCGCTGCGGCGCCGCCATCAGTGGCGCCGGCCGCGACCGCTTCAGCGGCTGTCTGAGACTTGAGCGCGGTAAAACCACTCTCAAGTGAGGCATAGGGATCGTCTGTACCCAGTCCGGTCTCCAGATCGAGTACGGTTAACAATCCGTCGGGCAGGTTGTAGGGGGCCCAGAACGCTTGCATGGCTTGTGCGTTAAAGAAGAAAACAGTCGGATCATCCTGACCGCCGCATAACAGAGTCGGCGAGGCGGGGGAGAATGTCTCGTCGTAGCGCATGTCATTGATGCGCAGGTCTTCACGAAGACCGTAAGCGGAGGAGGAGGCCACCTTCGCCTCTGCGGTTGGCGTTGGAATAAAGCCGTCCGGGTTGCTCGCGATATCCATGGCGTAAGCGGTACGTATGCTGTTGTTGACCAGGTAGGGGTCGCCGAAACCCAGGGCAAATAAGGTGTTGGATGGTACCGCCAGCAGGTCGTCCAGGGTGGGATCCCCCGTGCTGGGCGTGGTGCTGCTGAACAGAGCGGTTTGCGGTAGAAGGCCATTCATGATGAGTTCTTCGCCGCTGTAGCTACTTGGCAAAAGGCCAGAAATGCCACTGGAAAAGCTGTCTGAATAGAAGTCAGTGACGTCGGTATACACATTGCCATATGCGTTTTGGTAGCCATTAGCAAGAAGTGGAATGAAAAATGTGGAGCCAAGGTTGACACTGCCTGTCAGCACGGCATCACCCATGGCCTCAAGTGCATAGGGACCCGACATGGGAGCCACTGCGGTAACCGTTTGCCCCAGGTCCTGCAAGGCGCGCTGGGTAGCCATGGCGACAAAGCCGCCTTGCGAGTAGCCTGCTATGAAGAGTCTGCCGTCATCGCTGCTGCCCGAAGCGCTCAGGCCATCCAGCACGGAGCGGGCCGCGCTCAGGGCATCGATCATATCCTTCGACTGCTGGTCCGCATTGAGGTAGGGATGATAGGACAGTGTAGAGGTGTCATAGCCGGCATAGTTTGGCGCCACGACGATGTAACCCTGGGCGGCGAACAGGGCTGCCATGAGCAGGCTTTCCGAATACCCTGCATTGTTCGGATCAACGATGTTGGCGATATTATATGACTTTTCAACTGTCGTACCGTGAGCATAGAGAACGATGGGACGAGCCCCTGTGCACGAGGAGGATGATCCGTCCGGGACCATCAAGGCACCGCTGGCAGTGGTTGACTCACCTTTGGCACCTACCGTTATATATTCGATGTGACGGATATCTACGCCACACTCGGGCGTGCCAGCAAGTGCGAGCAGGCTCTGCCCATCTGTGCTGCTATTCAGTGTTGTGGTGAAGTCAGTGGCGGAGAATTGCGCCACCTGAGTCGGAGGGTTCTGGGTGAGAGAGCCGCGTGTTGTGCTCTCATCGTTGTCATTATGGTTATTGTTACAGCCAGCGATGCCTACTAAAGTTGCCGCAAGCACCATTCGCAGATCGAGCCATTTCAGCTGCTGCATATCATCTCCTCATTAGGTATAAAACAAAGAATCTTTCCCTCAGTTAACCGTTGCGCGCCATGCAAGAGGGGAAAGTAGTCTATATTGATGATTATGTAAACATTTCAACGACAAGAGGACTACCCTTTCCTGTCTGGCTTCTTTCCATGTGTATGGAGAGATACAATGTCATCGTACCTCAGATATCTGATCCCGCAAAATGGCTATTTTCGTCAAAGTGTTGAGGTAATTGTGGTGCTATACCTATCGTGATTCTGAAAAGCCCTTCATAGCTGACATTACGAAAGCAGCCCAAGACTGAATCAAATACCTGTCTCAGAGCGCAGTGTGGATGGTGGACTTAGGTGCTTATATGTGTGATCACAGTTGCTATATCTCAGGCCCTCAAGTCAAACCTTTATAGCACTAAATTGAGTCAGGGCTGTTATAGGTAGATCCATGGGATTCCATTCACCCATCTATTTAAAACCCCTCTCCCTACCAGCAACATTTTCTCTCGGAAATGTTCTCATATGTCTAATTCTGATGATTCTTCAATTCTTTCTCGTTTTTGGTCTTCCATTCCCTACGCTAAGCGCATAGTAGCCAATGGGTTGGTATCATGTTGTATTTGTATAATAATTTGAATTACTACACTAGAGCGCGTGTTAAAAATTGCCATATCTAAACTGACCGAATGTTTGTGGTACAGGACTGCCAGTCACTTGACAGTAGTGTGGTATATGCAAGTCTATCTAAATTGGTGTGAAAAATTGTGCTTCTTTCAACTCAAGTTTCGAGGTTTGTTATGTTCCCTTGTTCCAGTGCTCTGTGTGGGAACGAAGCGTGCTAGTATTCAAATGCGCAACTTAAGTTACGAGCAGATAAAGTTTACATCGTTATGATGGATACTGTATTTGCAATTAAGTCATATGACTGAAAAGATAAAACAGATATGCCAATAATATGTCATATGCCACGATTTGTACCGCAGTGACCTTGTAATCACGTTTCAATAATCAGCCATTGACACATGTTGGTTATGTTGATAGAAAATTCTGTATATGGAATGAGAATCTGAAGCAGATTGATCGGTACCACTTGGAGTATCCCGAATAAAGCAGTCTGTGTGCATGAAACTGGTTCGAAGACGAAGGCTGTCAGGTCAACAACTGCAAGCACGTACAACGGCTGAATCGCACCATTGGCCTAATGGCGTTGTATCCGAAGCATAACCATAGATCTGACAATCCGCCATACAAAGTACATCATTATATATTCACGTGGCTGAGTGTTGAGCGCCTAAACCATGTGCGGACAACTATACCTCGATGGCCCGTGGTTTTGTCGATTTGGTGGTTATCATGGTTTGGTCTTCGCGGCGAGTGCTGTTATGGCGAATTGAATACGAGTCTTTACGTTGAGGAGTTTATTGGTGTGCTCAAGTAGCGTACCATTAAAATCAGCGTGGATGGCAAGGGCCGCTGGATCAACAATGAGTTTATCGAGCGACTGTGTGCACAGTGAAGTGCAAGGAGGTCATCGGTGATGTCCGTGATACGTATAGCTTGTACTTTACCTAGTAACGTAAATGGCGGCATTAGCCGCTTGACAGGGGAGATGTCTGACAGTGTGTTTTACCCTGACGTTGTCAGGGAGGCGGTATAACCCGAGGATGCGCTGTATCGGCCGGTTCGATTTACAGGGTCCATCTCCAAAATTATGAGTTCTTTTTTACTGATCTGAACGCAGAAAAAATATCAAATAAGTGGGCTCCCAGACTTTTTACTATGGGTTGTAAGAATTAGTAGTGAATGTCGTACATTTTATACCGTGCAGGCATGGAAATTTGTACTAAAGAACGGGTATTAGCGGGAGTTCCGGTTGTGGTCGAATGTTTACGATGGAATAATTTATAACGTATATGTGGTTTCACACGTATTATTTATCTTGGTTAATCGTCATGTATTACCGTAATATTATTAATAATTATGATTAGCAAACTATTGTCATTTTTCAAAACAAATCAGCCTAGAATTGTTCTTCAAAATGAAGCAGCAGAATGTGGGTTGGCATGTGTTGCCATGTTAGGCAGCTACTATGGGCTATCTTATAGCATTTCAGACTTGCGAAAACGATTTAATTTGTCGTCAAGAGGAATATCTATTTTTAACTTAGTAAAGATTATTAAAGATTTGGAAATGCCTTGCAAGGCTTTAAAAGTGCCCCCAGAGAGACTAAAAGAAATTTCTCTTCCAGCAATCATGCACTGGAATGGTGATCACTATGTACTGCTAAATTCGATTAATGCAGATGAATACTATGTGCTTGATCCGGCTGTTGGTAGGCGTAAGTTAAGATTTGATGAGGTGCTGGAAAGTTATACTGGATTTCTTCTTCGAGTATCTGCACCGGAAAACATTAAAAATGTAAATGTAAATAAGAATAAAGAAAATAAATTTACATCATTGTTAGTAGGTGGGTATGCGGAATTAAAAAAATCATTACTCAATATTCTTGTTGCGAGTGCTTTATTGGAACTGTGTGTAATTATTATTCCAAAGCATCTTCAGTTTACTGTTGATAAGGTGGTTGACACAAATAACTACAATTTAATGATTATACTCGCAATAGCATTTTCATTTTTGGTGGTTTTTCAGGCTGGGATGTATTTTATTAGAGGTACTCTAATATCAATATTGTCAAGAAGGTTAAGTCTTAATGCATCTGACAAGTTGTTTTCAAAGTTAACAAGACTTAAGCTGAGTTTTTTTTACAAGAGATATGTCGGTCAAGTCGTATCAATATTTAATTCATTCGCATCAATACAGCAAATACTATCTGCCCGTTTAGTGCAAGTGTTAATCGATGCTGTTATGGCGCTAGGAACTTTAGGTGTTATGTATACATATAATCCCTTTTTGCCTACTATTACAATAATTATTACATTTATTTTGGTATATATTAGAAATAAAATATGCATAAGAATAGGTGAGAAATATTCGGAACGAATATTGTATGCAGGAAAACAGAGTACGCATCTAATTGAGTCGGTTAGATCTATGCAGACAATACGGCTGTACTCAGCTCATGAAAGACGTAAGACAGAGTGGTTGGATTTCTTAGTAAATCAACATGAAAGAGATATCAGCATCGATAGACTAAATAGATATAATCATTCATCTAACATAATCATATATGGTTTAGAAAGAGTGTTGTCAATAGTGATATTGACCATCTATGTAACAGAAGGAAGTATCACACTAGGCATGTTTTTCGCATATATGGCATATCATGAAATATATGTGTCGCGCGCAACTTCTCTGATAGAAAGCATATTTGATCTTCGACTAGTTCAAGTGCACTACAATAAAGTAAGTGATGTTCTACTTTCTGAAGAAGAGGTTATTTCTGGTGCAGTTGAGCATATAGAAAAACCGAATAGTGATACCATTGCACCTTTGATTGAATGTAAGGACATCTCGTATAGATACTCTGATTTCGATGATTTCATATTAAAGAATTTGAATGTGTCGGTATTTGAGGGGGAGATTTTGGCAATAGTAGGTAATTCCGGGGCTGGAAAAACCACGTTAATAAAAATTATTTTAGGTTTGCTAGAACCAACTCATGGAAAACTAAATTTCAAGAGTCAGGGGATTAGTAATATTAATGAATATCGAAAAAATTTCGGTTGTGTGATGCAAGATGAGAGTCTTTTTATGGGGTCTATCCAGAATAATATCACATTTTTCTCTGAGAGTATTGATGAAGCGTGGATGATTGAATGCGCAAAAATGGCAGGGATACATGAGACTATAGTAGGTATGCCAATGGCATACAAAACAATAATTACGAATCCACATGGGGATTTTTCTGGTGGACAGCGTCAGCGTATAAGTTTAGCGAGAGCATTTTATCGTCGGCCGAAAGTCCTTGTGCTTGATGAAGCAACTAGTCATTTAGATATAGCGACTGAAACAAAAGTCAACGAGTCGATTAAAACAATGGGTATAACTACGATACTAGCAGCCCATAGGAAGGAAACAATTGCTTTGGCTGATCGGGTTCATAGAATATAAACAGCCTGTTAAGTATGTTTTGTCTTTTACTGAAGAGATTGTGCATATTCGAATAGTGTTATTGGAATAACGTTAGCGTATTCCGGAGAAGTTGAATATTGCTTTAGGAGCGTATTGAACAGAAATTTTTCCAACGCATTCCAAGGGGTCTTTTTAAACGATTTGTTCAAATTGGATCAACCTGCCGTTTCTTTTTCTCGTTGATTCTCCTTTTAGCGATAGGCGATGGGCGTTATGCATCAGGCGGTCGAGGATGGCGTTGGCAAGCGTGTTGTCACCGATACTGGCGTACCATTGATCAGAAGGTAACTGGCTGATGACCATCGTGGAGGTTCCCTCGTGGCGATCATCTTTGATTTCCATCTGGTCGTTGTGCTGGGCCGGTTTCAATAGCTCAAGTTCCCAGTCATCGATGATTAGCAAGCTGATCGTGGCGATCAGGTTCAACTGCTTGTGATAAGTGCTGTCGGCCTTGGCATGGGTCAGCATAATCAGCAGCGGCAGAGGGGACAAGCGGTAGTCGCGCACGCCGATTCCATGCAGACAGGCATTGTGGCCAAGGGCGCATCGGCCATGCCGGAGTGTTTGAGCTGACGTAGTTGTTGCAGGGCTTGGGTCAAGACGTTTCGGTAGAATTAAACCGTACAGCTTAGCCAATTGGTCTCCGGGTGGTAGTCACTTTCCGATTCGACTACAACTAATCCCTGGCAGGTGTCAGACTGATCATTTCTGACACCATTCAAGCCACGGTTTTGACGTGGCTTGATACGCCACTTCAACCGGTTTTGTCATTCTTGCCATCGCTTATCCGTAGACGTGACCTGATTTTTTCTGCCATGGCGCTAATTGATAAACAATTCCAGACAGAAAAAATAGTACAATCAGTGCTATAAGATAGTATGAGTAGAAATCTTTTGGATCTGTATGTTGGACTTGTTCCATTCTCTCCCCTGATATTTCCTTTATATACTCATTAGCGCGTTCGGTATGTGTATTTGTCACACTATTCAAGGCGGGAAGAAGTTCCATGCCATATGATGCGGCTAGTTGATCCACGTAATCCTCTAACGCCTTATTTGAAGTCTGAATATCGTATTTCCGAGATAGTTCGATATATGTCTTTATCAATTCACTGACAACTTCTTCACTGGGTTGCCAGTATCCTTTTCTCGTTGCTTCTATCATGCGTTCAATCATTTGAGGTAACGCTTGTACGTTATTTGTTTCAAACCAGTTGCGCAAGTCCATTTTGTACTTGTCTTGAACATAAACCTCAAAAAAGTTTTGCCATTGATCGTCGCGTACCGCATCTGGATCCATAACCTGCCAACCCCAAAGGTTATTGATAACATCTAAAGTAGTTAAAGTCCCCGCATAGCCCTCAGCTTGTAGTTCCTTTATCCACTTTGGGTGTAGATAGCGAGTACGAAGCTCAGACGCTAGCATTTTTTCGAGAGAAACGTTCTTGTTATTGTCGGGGTCACGTAAGTTGGAGATAAACATATCTGGTGATTTTCCATCGAGATGGCGCACAGCCAGTGATATGCCACCCATATATTGAAAAGGGTCATCACTGGTTAGCAGTCCATACAGATTGGATGAGCGTGAAAAAATTGCAGCATCCGTTCCAGAAAGATTTTTTGCATAAAGATCCACATTGGGTAACTTTTTACCCCAGGTGTTATCATCACTGCCGTAGAAATATCCAACGCGAGAGAGATAAAGTTTTGCTAGCTTAGCATCACCATCCCAGGTATCTGATGCGCTTGAGGCTCCTGCAAGATTAGTACTGTAATTTCCACTTTCATTAGAAAATACACGCATAGTGGACAATGTCGCTGCTTGCGTTTCTTCAATACCCTCTGCAATCAGTTCTTTCTGGATCTTTTGTGAATGTATATATACATAATTGTTCTCTTCCTTCAGTTTTGAAACATCCTCGATTGCTTTTGACAGCATTATCATAAGGTTGGGAAAAGCGTCGCGATACAGTCCAGTGGCAGAAAGTACTACATCTATACGGGGTCTTTTAAGCTCACTGTAAGGGATAATCTCAACTCCCTTTAAACTTCCGCCTCTTCCCCACTTTGGCCTTATACCCATTGCATACATAACCTGTGCTTCCATAACACCATGATGTCTCATTGTTTCGATCGACCACAATGAAAATGCAAGTTTATCTGGAAATGAATTATGATTTTTTTGGTAATTGTTAATCAAATCTTGCATGAGAGTTTTTCCCGCATCCCAAGCCTCCTTCGTTGGTACCATATTCGGATTAAATCCATATAGATTTTTTCCAGAGGGTAATGCTGCAGGTGAGCGGATCGGATCACCGCCAACACCACTGCTAATATATTTCCCTGACAATGCATCAAGTAAGGCAGAATTTTCCTCTATACTTATCAATTTGTGATAGTTTATATCTACTTCTTCAAGCAGAACACGTAGCTCTTTATCATCAATTGAGGCAATGTCACCATCTCCTAATATGAAATTACGTATTACTTCGTATTCAGGTGAATCATCTAGGTTTTTGTAATCTTTAGCATAATTATGGTTGTGACTTTCATCATTGTGATCATGCTCGAATATATCTTTTTGATGACTTTCGATATAACGCTCAGCAGGTTTTACCAAACTATTACCGGCCATTTGCACTAAAATAGAAACCAAATGATCTGTTTTAGGTAGTTTGCCAAAAGTATGCAGTCCCAAAGGTTGAATTTCAGCACCAAGTTCTACCAAATAGTCATGCAATATAGGTATGAAATCGCTAAATTTGCTATGTAATTCTTTTTCACTCCAACCTAGATCTGTATGTATATTTTGCTCAATACAAGATTGAATAATAGATTTTTCAGTGCGTGATTTAACTGCGCCGTCATCGAGTTCTCTATAGTGGTGCATTAATTCATGTAAATCGACTAATTCGTTATATAGACCACTCCTTGAAAAAGGTGGTGTAAGGTGACTAATAATAACCGCTGAACCCCGACGTTTTGCTTGTATTGCTTCACCAACATCATCCATAATGAACGGATATATATTAGGTGTTGAGCCGATAGCTAATTTGCCAGAATCGAATACAGATAATCCGCGTTCTTTGCCTGAAAGATACTCATGAGATCCATGTGTTCCTAAGTGTACGATTGCATCAGCGCCAAATTGTTCACGTGCGTAAAAATAGGCCGCTAGATAGTTGTGACTGACGGGTAGCTTTTTGTCGTGATAAATAGATCTTGCTAATTCCAAGCTATTGCCACGTGGTGGCTGGGGCATAATAACCACATTTCCGTTGATAGCGCGTGGTATGATGAACTGCTTTATTCCATTTACTTCCTCTACCGAAAAACTCTCTTCTGGCTGGCCCCAATGCTGCTCTATGTCGTTACGTATTGTTTCAGGCAGTGTTTTGTACCATTTACGATAAATAGATACTGGTAATAGTCCTCCCACGCCACTATCTTGACCTAATCCAGGTAGTTCGTTATAAGGCTGTTTACGGTACAAAGGTTTTAACATCATACCGGTTTTATCAATGAACCACTGATCTGGTTTCTCATTAACATTATATCCGGCATTTTTTAACGTACTAAATATTGAGGCTAAGCTGGTGGGTACATTTAGATGCGAAGCACCAACACTGTTGTCGCTGGCGGGGTAGTTGTAAAACATAATTACGATTTTTTTATCGATGTTGTTCTTTCTTCGCAATGTAGAAAACTTTAGTGCTTTGGTGACAACACTCTCTAGTTGAAAATCTATTATTTGTTTTTGTTTTGTTTCGTCGCGAGCAGATATGATTGTTGGATCAATTACACCAGAAATTTCTGGTATTGTTAGATAAAACGGCACGGCCTGTATTGGAATACCTTGATTGTCATTTTCCCAGTCAAGTTTATTGCCACTATAATAGTGCAGTGTCTGTAGGACAGGTACGTTTATCTTTTCAAATTCAATGCGACGCTTTTCGGCCCAATGGATAGTTTGTGTATTTATTATACTATCTACAATTATAGTTCCATTGCTTGATAACAAGTCGATACAATCTCCTTTATTTGTGACTGGGAAAAAAAATGGTACCGCCAATGCGCCTCTGCTTTCTATTGCATTGATGAGTGAATCGACCGTTTTGGTGTCACCTGAAGATATACTTTCGCGTGACATGCTAATGCCAATAACAGAATCTTTATCAGAAAACTTTTTCCATTTTTTATAGCTTTGAAGGTCAGAAAATACTTTTTTATCGTAATGAGGATGGTATATTCCGATTTCAGGGTAAATTATTGGCGGTAGAACATCTTGATTCTGATGGGCAAAAAATGTATTTTTAACGTATACAATCAAACGCCGAAGATTTTCTTCTCCGCCGTTATCGTAGTAATTAAAAAGAATGTTTGCTTGATTTTCATTAACACCGTGTCGAAGTTTTGTTTTGCCAGTAAGTTTTATTGGTATATAAAAACGCTCGCCTTTATCAATCAAATCTTTGAACCTGGAGAATTGCTCAACTGTTTCTTTGTTACTAATTGAATCAAATAATACCATATCATATGACTCAACCAGGTTAGATAAAGAAGCTTCTTTTTTTAAATAGTGTAAATACTTGTAATCTAATTTTATGTTTTTCTCTAGCGCTAATTTTTGAAACAATTTGACCTTTGTTTCACTAACGTGGTTTGTGCATAAAATTAGTAGAGATATGTCTTGAGCGTTAGCTCTCTGAAAATGCAACATTAAAATAAATAGTGAAATAAATAATATAATTCGTCTGATAAACATGTTAGTCCTTATTAGTATGAACTACAAAAATAGAAAAATGATCAGTTGCATTGGATTATTTAGTTTTCCGGAACATAAATCATAGACCCATCTTGCATTTTATATGTAACCCCCGCTCGTGCTCCTTGACCTTGTCCAATCTTGCCTGTTGATTTGTAGTGCATGATCTTTTCTCCGTCCTTGATTATAACTTCCATATTTGGCTCGCCAGAATTCTTGATAACTGTTACGTTGTCGGTAGTGAAAGGATTCAATGGGTTTTGTGCAATAGCCACTAGTAACGTGGCAATAATCACTAAAAAGACATCGACAAGGTTGGTGACAGATAGCATGGGATTAAGAGATTCATCGTCTTCCAGTAACTTTTTCATCGCTATATCCTAACTTAATAACCGTATTAAAATTGGTCTTAGGTCGTTAATTTGAAATGGTCTCTTTTAAATCATTTAATTCAACGGCATACCAACGTTTTTTAACGCTTGCTGTCCAAAATGTGATTGATGCTGAAACCAAACCGAAAATTACTGCAGCAAATGCAACAATTAAGTTTTCACTAATTCCCTGAATATTACCATCGGCAAGTGATTTTAGAGCAGGACCCATAGGTATCATGGTAGCAATCAGACCGAGCATTGGTGCGACACGTGTAACAATGCGCTGTTTTTCAAGCTGTTTTAGCGCATAAACTTCCAAGTCGTCAAGGCTACAACTCATGTTTACATTAAAGTAATTGAAAAGGCGATACCCCTTAACTGTCATCGGATTACCACTAGATAGATTGCATACTAAAGCAGATACTGCTTGGTGGTATTGTGATCCGTTGATCATTCGTTGAAATGCCTGTGTCCAAAAAGTTCCCAGGACAAAAAAAGAGTAAAAAAATAGTATTGTTAATATAAGTAAAACCGGCGTAAGCAATAACCCGGTAATCTGATACATAAGCTGTTCAAGTGATACGATATTCATTAATTGTCTCCTTGGGATTGTTGTAACTCACTTAGTGTCTCGAAAATCATGGTGATAATGGCTATAACCAGTATATTGCGCAAAGCTTAAAAGAAATAGGATTTGATTTATCTAAAAAACATTTTGCAGGAATAGTTGACGCTCTATCTCATTATCTTTAACGCTTTGATATGTTTTTGTTTTATTAGATGACTTCTTTTCACTTGTGCTATCGAAATCATTTCCGGCTTGTGAAGTTCGGATCGCTTGTGAAGCGCGGTTATATACACTTATTCCCTTCGAATACTCTGTAACGGTAGTGCTTTAGACTTAGACATGATCAAGATGAATGTTTGATGATATCTTTAGAACTGTGGTACCGAAAAGAAGTAACTCTAAACATCTTGCCTTAAAAATGGTTCATTCATGTACAAATGGCGTGCCAGTTACTAAATTGCTTGAGTGTTTCAAGCACAGTTGCATATTTTTCAGTACCGAAATAGAAGAACATATTACTAACAGGTTTGATAGCGAGATGTCATCCTTACTATTTGATAGCAGTCCTTTGGTGAGATTGTCATCCGGTGATAGTGTCCAACAATACTGTTAATGAGATCACAAAATAGTTAAATACTAGATGATTCACATGATTGTATTTGGATTGTGAAAGTCACAACTAAGCACCAATGTCGGAACATGCGAATTCATACTTATGAAGCAGATGCTTGTCAATGGTTTGTTAGATTAGTGCAGGTAAAGAGCAATTGTTGTGTGGCATATGATTCAAAAATAGAAAAAAGTGTGGCATATGACCTATATATAAATGAGAAAGGTGAGCATGGTAGTACTCTGTATATAATTTGTAAGCACAATATGTATAGACAAAGTATGGCCTTTGGTAAAGATAACAGCGTTTAATATTTAGTATCACGCTACGTTGAAAACATTGTTATGTTTACGGATGTCGAATTCTGTGCTTTTATATGTCAAATCGCCAACGGAGTGGCCACTTGGTATATGGCGCTTTGGGTTATTAGAAATGACTAGAAATATGAAACACGGAGTGCGGCTAATATGATGGTGGATTTTGTTAAAGTCATATGCGTATCATCCCTCTTTACTACATTGCCGTTGTCTGCGGAAACTCTAACCGACGAGACACAATTACTGTCCAATACTCGACAGCTAACTTTTGAAGGTCGCAGAGCAGGTGAGGGGTATTTCAACGCAGACGGTAGCCGCATGATATTTCAGTCAGAACGCGATCCAAATAATCCTTTTTATCAGATCTATATAATGGATCTACAAAATGGCGATGTAGATCTGGTGTCTCCAGGATATGGAAAAACTACTTGCTCTTGGATGCATCCATCAAATGATAAAGTTCTGTATGGATCAACACACGAAGATCCTAAGGCTTCAGATAAAATGAAGATTGAATTGGATTTTCGTGCTTCGGGTAAGAAGCGTCGTTATAGCTGGGATTTTGATCCTGCCTTTGACATCTATGAGCAGAATCTTAAATCAGGTGCCCGTATTAACTTAACACAAACCATGGGATATGATGCTGAAGCAGCATATTCACCTGATGGATCAAAAATAGTATTTGCCTCTAATAGACGTGCATTTCTGACTGACATGAGTGAAACGGAAAGGAGCCGTTTCGAGCATGACAACTCCTATATGATGGACCTTTACCTGATGAATTCGGACGGCTCTGATGTTCGTCAATTAACTAATTCTCCTGGTTATGATGGCGGCCCTTTCTTCAGTTTTGATGGTAAGAAAATAACATGGAGGCGTTTCTCAAGTGATGGAAGAAAAGCAGAAATCTATACTATGGATTTGGCTACTGGTGAAGAGAAACAGTTAACACACACAGGAATTATGTCATGGGCTCCATTTTTTCATCCCAGCGGGGATTACGTAATCTATGCATCAAACAAAGAAGGTTATACTAATTTTGAATTATACATGGTTGATGCAAACGGGGAGCATGAACCAGTGCGAATTACGTATAATGAGAAATTTGACGGACTTCCTGTCTTCTCTCCCGATGGTCAACACCTCTCATGGACATCAACACGCGGTGGTGGAAAAGTTAGTCAGATATTTCTAGCAGACTGGAACGATTCTGAAGCTCGTCGTTTGCTTGAACTGGATGAGAGACTAAAGATCGACAAAGATGAAGGGTTAGCTGCAAATTCAACAAAAACCATTAAAAACATCAATAATCAGGCTCTACGTAAACATGTAATGTACCTTAGCAGTGAAGAGCTCGAAGGGCGACAAGTCGGTAGTAAGGGCGAACTGAAAGCAACCCAGTACGTAGCCTCCATATTCGAGAAATTAGGATTGGAACCTGCTGGTAATGATGGATTTTTTCAAACATTCACATTTGCTACAGGCGCTAAGCTTGGTGAAAATAACACTTTAAGTATTCACGGAATTAAGCAGGGTCAACCGATAGAACTTGGTAAAGACTGGCTCCCACTGACTATAACAAAAAGTGGAGAATTATCAAATGCGGGTATTGTCTTTGCGGGGTACGGAATTGAGGCTCCAGGGCTGGATAAGGATGCGCATAATTACGATAATTATGGAGATCTGGATGTAACGGGTAAGTGGGTCATGATATTTCGCTTTCAGCCGGAATCCGTATCACCGGAGTTGAGGCGTCATTTTCTTCACTACTCTGATCTGAGCTTCAAGGCAGCAATTGCGAAGCGTCGTGGAGCAAAAGGATTGGTCATTGTGACAGGTCCCGAAGCAGAATCAAAAAATCAACTGATTCAGTTGGGTAGAGAGGCGAACGGTGTAAGCAGTTCCATTGCTGCTATTTCAATTACTGATGAACTTGCTTCGCGTATATTAGCCAACACGGGTAGGGATTTAGGACGGCTTCAGAAGCGTCTTGATAAAGGAGAGTCACTGGAAGGATTTCCAATAGAAAATATTACGTTATCTGCTGAATTGGCGATTCAACGAAATACAAGACAAGGAAGAAATGTCATTGCGAGATTGCCTGCTGATGCTCCATCGCAGAAAGCGCCGGTCATATTAGGCGCCCATATTGATCATCTGGGTAAAGGTGCAGTGCCCGATTCTCTTGATACAGGAAGTGCGAAAGAGTATTACCACCCTGGTGCCGACGATAATGCTTCCGGTGTCGCTGCATTGTTGGAAAGCGCACGCTATCTTGTCGAATTGAAAAAGGCAGGTAACTTGGGGAGTAAGAGAGATATTCTGTTTGCAGCGTGGTCCGGTGAAGAACTCGGAACTCTCGGTTCGACCTATTTTGTCGAACAGATAATTGATAAAAAGGCGCTTGATAGCAACGTAAGTGCGTACCTTAACATGGATATGATCGGTCGTTTACGCGATAAAGTCTATCTGCAGGGAACAGGCTCAAGTAGTATTTGGCCTCGAGAAATTGAACGAAGTAATGTATCAGTCGGTCTTGCAATATATCCACAAGTCAATCCCTATCTACCAACCGATTCAACACCATTTTATTCTCAAGGCATACCAATAATAAGTGCCTTTACAGGTACACATGAAGACTATTCGACCTCTAGAGATACAGCTGACCGTCTTAATTATGAGGGAATGGAAAAAATCGCTCAGTTGATGAGCGGCATTACCCATTCCCTTGCGTGTTCGGAAAAGAGGCCTGAATATTTAGAAGTCTCGCGAAATAAAACAGGCTTGTCACGTAATCACCTGAGGGCATATCTGGGCACAATACCTGCTTACGGGGGGGGGGGCGAAGAAAAAGGTGTGAAGCTTCAGGGCGCAGTAAAAGGTGGACCGGCAGAAAAGGCGGGAATAGAGAAGGGGGACGTTCTTATTTGGCTTGCTGGTAGAGAAATAGGATCGATTCATGACTTCATGAACGCACTAGGGGGATTGAAGCCTGGAGAAGAAACTGAGATGAAAGTTATTCGGAACAAAATGTATTTAACGCTTCATGTTATCCCGACATCAAGAGAGTAGTTTTGTATAAATATGACAGGTGATACAGTTTCGTAGTTAAAATTTGTGATGTAGTAACACACTGTTAGTGAATTCTAAGCAAACACAGCATTTTGAGATTGTTGCGACGAGTCTTGGATAAATAAATAGCATAGGGAGAAATTGGTGCGAAATTTATGTTTGCTTATATTTAGCTTGGGATGTGCTTTGGCTGTTGCGCACGCCGAAGAACCGGCTTCTGATCCAGTTATAGATCTCTCAGCAATGAGCGATGTAACCAGCTTAATAGATTTGGTTTCAGACCGAGATGTTGTCTTTATCGGTGAAAGACACGATCAATATCAACACCATCTTAACCAGTTGTCGATTATCAAGGGGCTGCATAAAAAACATCCTGATCTTGGAATAGGTCTGGAGTACGTTTTTCAACCCTTTCAAAATGTTTTAGACCGCTATATCAAAGGCGCGATTGATGAAGCTGGTCTGATTCGTGAATCGGAATTCATTAGTCGTTGGAAATTTGACTTTAAGCTCTACCGGCCAATTTTTCAATACGCTAGAGAGAACGGAATTCCACTAATTGCACTCAACCTTGAAAATGAAATTACAAACAAGGTAAAGGAAGGAGGGATAGAGAGTCTCTCAGATGAGTCAAAGCTACGATTACCTTCTTATATCGACTGGAAAAACGAGGCTTATAGAAAGCGCCTTCTACGTGCTTTTAATTCACATCCTCATACAGAGGAAATGATTTTTGAGAATTTTCTGGCGGTTCAGCTGATTTGGGATGAAGCGATGGCGCAAAGAGCGGCTGATTGGCTAAAACAGAATTCCGGCTCGCATCTGGTGGTTTTAGCCGGAGGTGGACACATTATGCATGGTGATGGAATACCGAATCGGTTGTCACGCCGTATCAATGTAAGCCAGGCAACTATTTTAAATATAGATGCTGTTCCCGGAGGGGTGACTAAGGGTTTGGCAGACTACATGATACTAGCTGGAAAAAGGACTCTGCCACCTTCAGGCAAACTAGGCGTACTATTTGATACAACTAATTCAGCGATTTTGATCAAAGAGTTTGTTAAAGACAGTAGCGCTAAAGAAGCGGGCGCGAAAAAATTCGATAAACTCCTTTCGATCGATGGACAGCCAGTACAAAACTATACAGATATTCGCATTGCCCTCATGGATAGAAAAGTTGGTGAGAGGATTGAGCTGGAAATTGAGCGGAATAGTCTAATACTTGGTGCTGTAAATAAAACCTTGCAAGTTACGCTGAGATGAGGATGTCGAAGTTTTATGTACTCGAAGAAATCAAGATTCTCTCGTTTAGATCTGCATCAACAAAATGTGGTGATACAAATTGAGTTGCTAATGAAAGATGGTTGACATATCTTTCAAAATTCTGTGGCGACATGTGCTTGAGGCTACATATTAATGGATGTAATATAAAGTTGCCAATAATGGCGTAACATCAATCGTTAATTTGAGGAGTTTTTATTATGGAAAACCATAACCAAAAAATCATGTCATCAAGTTCAATGAGTGAAAGTGAGTCAATGGAGATACGAGAGCTGTCAGAAGAGGAAATGTTGCTACTTGCAGGCGGCGGGGTAAAAACAACACCCGGTGATACGATAGGTTACAACGATCCTGGTCCTTCTTGCCATGGTTCATGTCACGGAGGGTCATTTACTAGCTCAAATTAGATCCGTTATTAGATCGATAAATCCACATACTAGTGACAGTGAATTTGTTAAGGAAAGATATTAATGAATCAATCCGAAATGATACTGTCCTAAATATGTTAGATTTGCGAATCTAAAAAATGCAACTGCACCCTGCTCCAGTATTCGAAGGAACATTGTAGTATCAAAATGTCAATCCAAGAAGATTGGAGCAAGGGTGCAAGTTTAGGGATTATCATTGGATCGGCCGGTGCCGCAGCGTAACAGTTTTTCAGCGACATCAGTTGGTATATTGCCATTGGTCGCAGTGGTCATGACAGGTTTAGCTGATATATGAAGCCAGTGTGAAAATATGTCGCTTATCAGTACTAGAAGGATTGTCTAAGCTTAGGTTGTTCTTAAAATCAAGTGCTGTCAGAAACCCATCAGGCTATCTATAGCATACACATAAAACATGCATAACTTGCATGTAAAGAATTGCACTGACAATCCTAATCGTCACATGACAGGGTCACCTAGGTGTAGTGAAAATATATCATTGTAAAAGCAGAACAACTCTTGGGTCAGATTCTTGTAGCTGAGCATGAAATGATTGATATGCCAAATACATATTAATCATGTTATAGAGTCTGGGGATGTTCTGCGTTTGACTTTCTAATACAACGCATTGACAAATTTCTGACTCCATCATTTTTCCGGGTCGGTAACAGCGCTGCAACTACCAGGTTATACTCATCGGCTAACAAGTTAAATATCAGCGGAGTAACAAATAGATCGTTTAAAGATACAGGTGTAGTTGATTTGCCTGATTTTCAGGGCAGCAAGGGCTCTTATTCGAAGTATCTGTACTACTGTATTCTGGGCCACGTATTGATCAAAACGATGCAGGATTATTCTGTGTAAAGGAGCATGATAGTTGTCGATGAATACATGCAAAAACTTTTGTTCCTACACTTAAGTATGAGTCATGTTTTACTCAACTTATATTCAGTATGCTGGGTAATAAATTCAATCAAGTCATATGACATAAAGAGAAGTGATAGTTATGCTTGGAATGCGTTATATAACACGATTCGTAGCGTATAAATCTGTCAATTATTTTATGCAAAAAACAGTCGTTGACACATATTTGTTATATTGATATAAAAAACTGTGTTTGGATGTTATTGATTAAAATGGCAATTTTCGTAACATAAGAAATTTCTACTTCACTTTATAAATAATCATATGACGTCTTAGGTATAAAATCTGATGGCTATTTTTGTTAGGTGCAAAGTAGATATCGAGATGCACAAAAGAATCCTGTCGTTTTACTGTGATACTTGAGGAAGCTACGATATAACTGTCGCGAGCTCTTGATTGGTATCTAGGGTCCATTGGTACATGTATAGTCTCTTTGGACTATAGTCACTCCTGAAATCACGGAATAAATAAGTGGTAATATAGGGAAACATATTAATTTAACGATCAGATTGTTGTATCTGGAGACGTAATGAGCAAATGATGAGTATGGTAAAAAGACAGAGAGCCGTTCACGATCGAACTGGAATTCCTACACCTATACTGAAGTAGATAGAGTTTAGGTTGTCCTTTGTTTGACTAAGAAATTATCGATAACAGTAAATATGAGGCCAAGACATAACTAATACAAAATGGAGTAAGTACAGAATGTAGTTACAAAGAAACGTCTTTACATAATCTGATTCCTGATTATGTTACCTTTTATTTGTATCATATATTAACAGTTGTGCTTATTACATAGGTGTTTAAATCAATATCTATAAATTATCTACACATTGTTGCTAAATTCTAAAAATAAATAGGGATTTTCATATGATATCTTGTAATCAAGCAGTCTCTAACGCAATTCAAGCATGTATACAAAAGTATTGTAATAACGAAATGAATGTAAGGTCACTGCTGTTATGTGGATCACATGCGGTCGGTCTGAATATTTCTCGTTCTGATTTGGATATGTCGATTTTGGTAGAGGATGTCTCTAAATTAGGAGTACGTGATGGTGAGTATATAGTTGAAGTGTTCGATGGGGTTAGGGTTGAGCTTCTGGTTATGAGTTGGGGGCTATTCTTAAAAAACCTTCGCGCACTTGAAAGATATGCACAAAGTCTAAATATGAAAAAACACCCATTGGACAAGTTCGTTCATGCTGTGCCAGTGTGGGGTAATGAAGCGTTCAGTAAGGAGATGGAGTTGTTTGAACGTGGGTCTTTTGGAAGTCGTTTTATAGACTATTTGCATTCGAATGGCGTTAATGTTTTTGAGGATATTCTTGGAGCATTAGAAACAAATAAATATGATTTGGCTATTCTTTGGTCGAGACGTTTGGTTACTATGATTATGGATGCTTTACTTGCGAAGCATGACAATTTTTATTGCAGGCCAAAATGGCAACTGGAAAGAGTTGCAGTAGAGTTAGGTAAAGCCAGTGACTTGTATAAGATGTATCGTAAAATCATTTTGACATCTGATTCTGAATCTGATGAAACAAAACAATCATGGGTAAAACAAGCGCTCATATTTATTAGAGAAATTCAGAAAATGATATTTGATAATCTCGAACTAAGTGGTAGTGATATGCATGAAAATGAGTGTATGCCAATGAATATATGGGAACCTATACAGTATCTTACAAGACGAAATAATCAATATATTATAATTCGAAGAGATAGTACGATAATGATCAATGATGTTCAAGCTGCGCGCTACTTGAATTTGAGTGGCTAAGTTTAACTTGGTATATGTTTGTACTCCGGTGATATCAGTATTACGTTGAGGGCTACGTGTAATATAACAATTTGTTACTAAGTGTAGAATTTTATGCGCACTAAGTCAGTAACTGTATCAGTTAAAGGAGTGAGCATTAGTGAAATATGGAAGTAAATACATTTATTAATTCTCTTGTCAATATGTAACAGAAGTTCATAATAAAGTAGATGATGTCTAATGGTATTTTTTAAAGTTATTCTGATGCGAATATTGATGATAGTGGTCGCGGTTGCATGTATTTAGTAGAAATTGTAGGGAGTCAATGGCACTTCGCTTTTGATAAATATAATCGAAGTGTGGGAAATAGGTGTTTTTAGCATGATTTGCATTGTCTTGGCAGCAGGAATGGCTAGGAGACTTAGGCCTTATACAACGGATTGTCCACAGGTGTTGTTAGAGTTAGAAGAAAATGTAACTTTGTTAGATGCTCAACTTGACGTATTCACCAAGGTTAAAGAAATAGATAGAGTTGTGTATGTTACTGGATATCAATCGAAATCTATTGATACAAAGTTAAAAGCCGTTGACTTGGAATACAGTGTCAATGTATCCAGTGTGTTTAATCCGGCATATGATTGCTGTGATAATCTCATCTCTCTCATGTTGTGCCGGAAATATTTTCGTAATGAAATGGTCATTATGAATGGTGATAACCTTGTTTCGAGTCATGCACTTTCATGCATCTGTTCTGGTACTAAGAACGGTATGTCATTGATGGTCGAGAATACGATGGAATACAAGGATGGCGATATGGGGGTTATCATTGATAACGAGAACAATGTAGTAAATATAAGAAAAGGCCTCGTTCCTTCTGACGTGTCAGCGCTTTCCGCAGGTATTCTAGTTGTACGGGGAGCGGAGGCAAAGCAACAAATCAGTGATGCAGTGAGCGATCTGGTAAGGTTGCGCGAGAGCTGCAAAATGCATTGGCCAGAAATCTTGAATAAAATTATTGAAAAGGGATATTCCATACAAGCTCGGTCGTGCTTTCAACAAAAATGGTTTCAAGAAATAGATTCGCATGAAGACTTGGCAGATGCAATACGATTTTATGACACGATCGTTCATGCACAAAAAGACTGCGAGATTTGTCAACGGTGTGGTTTATGATTTTCCGTTATGGTTAAACTTTATGTTGATAGTAGGTAAAGCTTAAGTGACTAAGAATCTATGTATTGATGAGATGCGTAATGTTTGCCAGCAAAAGGTATATGACCAAAACGGTAACCTAATACTTGCAGGGCACTGGTATAACAGGTTCTTGTTTCGGTATATCTCGATTTATATAACTCGCATTGTAATACTTCTTGGAGCGTCGGCTTCACAAGTAACAATATGTATGCTCTTTAGTGGGTTAATCGGGGTTGTTTTGGCATCTGTGCATGTTCTCTTTGCAAATGTATGTGGTGTAGTTCTGCTTTATGCGTTCGATGTGCTTGATTGCGTGGACGGAGAGGTTGCTAGATGGACGAAATCATCAAGCATGAAAGGCGTGTATTTGGATTCGGTAGCACACGTATTTTTTAATCATGCCGCAAAAGTAATTCTGCCTATTCATCTTTTTTTGCTACGTGAGGATTGTACTTACTTAGCCATGGCATTTGCGATTTACGTACTTTCGATTACTGATCAGTCATTGCGTAAAACATATATGCGTTTAATTGAGAGGTATGAAAGTAATGACCATGAGAGTATATCTAAAGTAGCTCTTGAAAGATCGATTCGTTCAAGACGAATTGTGATACTGGTGAAAATATTAAACGAACAATTTTCAATAAAGACTATTTCATTTATTGCCATTCTATTTACATACTTGAATGCTGGCGTATCAGTTAGTTACCTCTGCTGGTTGTTAATCGCTTTGAGTGTTATAGCAATAATTATAAGATTGCTAATAGATTATCGCTACGGGATTCCTGATAAATCTCATGAGAAGTTAGCTTCTTAAGGAAATAGATATGATACAGCCAGAGTTGGTACTGTTTGATTTGGATAATACAATAACGGATCGTATGTGCTCTTTGAGTGTTTATACGAAAGAGTTCGAAAGAGATTTCTCAGATAGATTAGTGCCGGTGGATGAGAATTACTTGTTTCAGATCATCAAGAAGGCAGATGCAGGGGGGTACAAGCCGAAAAGAGATATGGCTATGACGTTGATTAATGAACTTAAATGGACAGTATCACCTGATACAGATGAGATATGTGATCATTGGTATATGCACTTTCCTCGCTCGGTTCGAGGTCGAGATGGTTTGTTTGAAATGCTTAAGTATCTGGAGATTCATGGGATTCCAAGAGGTATAATCACGAATGGGCGGACACGGTCACAAAACATGAAAGTTGACTCGTTAGGAGTTCGCGAAATGATGGAGTGTATAATTATTTCTGATGACATTGGTATAAAGAAGCCAGACCCTAGAATATTTGAGTACGCCATGAGTAATTTCCATGGCATTGCAGCAGGTAAAACATGGTATATCGGGGACGATCCGAAAAGAGATATTAAGGGTGGTGATAATGCAGGTCTTGTCACGGTTTGGTTTAATGCAGGTGTTTCCTGGCCCACGCAGTATCCAAGGCCTCGATATGAAGTGGAGACCATGTGGGGGCTTGTAAAAATGATTGATCAGGCTCTTGACTGCAACTGCACGTTAAGCACAACGTACCGATCAGAAATAACCGCCGCACTCTAAAATGGTCTGTAGCGTTTCTAAGGCATAGAGTTCTATTACGGATGCTCAATCTTATAGCGCTGAAAAATTATTTAATTTTGAAGAATTCTGAATGGAGAGTTACAACAAATTCTGGAGCGAAATTTGATCGAATAGATATCAATTAGGTGTTTAGTCTTATATGATAAAACCACACATACGAAGACTGGCCCTGCAAAGAAAGTCGTGACTACAATAAGCAACTATCGTGAGTTGTTGCATATGATATTTTGACAAAAAGTTAACTTAGAATTAACGGATTATTTCTTATTAAGCAATTAAAGTATTCAGATTAAGCGTTTCTTGTTAGTTACACTAATCTGTGATATTTTTATACGTTTATAGAGCAAGATGCTTTTATGGTTACGTTGATATGTGACTTGGTGCTCTGTTGAGAATGATGAGATTCAACGGTGCTTACTGAATCTTTACTGTTAAAGATGTGCCATGTTTTTAGAAACTATAGTGGTCACTGTATATAGATGATAATTATCTTGGCCTGTCTTTAAACCGAGGATTACGAGTGATACTGGTAAGCTGCATAGATATAGGTTTGGAAACGAAACGGGGTATTTACCACAGTAGTCGCATAAAGGATTGTGCAAATCTACGATAAACTTAACCTTGAGAGTACATTGTTACACGCTAGGCTATAGATATAGCTGTGTTGAGGATGTTTCGGTAAATCGCGGTCTAGTCGTAATAATCTGTGGCAGAAATCGTGCTATGTATTATCTTGCTTTAATATGTTGCATTTATGAGCAAAAGTAAAATTTATAGTTTCGTTGGTCTAGATATTGGTGGTAGTACAATCAAATTCTGCACAATAAAAAATGAAGCAGTTGCTAATACCAAACTAATCACATTTGCGTCTCATTCACGGTCAGTAAATGAATTTGAAAATGAGTTAGAAGCATACTTTGAAGATCATAAGTTATCGTATGCAAATTCTACTATCGGTGTTTCCTTGGGGGGGATGCTGAAAGATGGAGTGATAACAAAATGGCCAAACCGCCCGGACTGGGAAGGATTTGATCTAAGAACTTGCATTAAAAATAAAGGCATACAGAAAGTATTTTTTTTAGATGATGCTTTCGCTGCGGGTTTTCATGAATTGTTTTTTGGCAGATTTAGAGATGCTGATAGCGGTTTGTATATATCATTTGGTACAGGTATCGGATCTTGTTTTAGACTCGCTAACGAAATATATGGCGATAAAGGTAGGGCAGAAATTGGACATTATAGCGTGAAAGGAGAATCTATTCTTTGTAGTTGTGGAAAGCATGGATGCTTGCAAGCTCTATACAAAAAGACGTCTATGGACGATCCTATAGCAAGATCAAAATTTTTCAGTACATTTGTATTTGTGGTGTCAAATATACTAAATTTTCTTGATATCAAGAGTCTTTATCTTAGTGGGGTGATTTTTAAAAAATCTGAATTGAAAGTTGAAATTAGAAAGTTATTTCAAAATAAAACCATTAACATCTGTTTTATAGAAGAAACATTGATCAGTACTATGTTAGGGTTGTATTCGTTCGAAAAACAAAGAGGCGTGTCTTGTGAGTACTAAATATCTTGTAAAACCTTTGATTCCGAGATTGAACTATGGGCTGATAAGAGTCCCAGGTTCTAAAAGTATTACGAATAGAGCTATTTGTCTTGCTGCCTTTGCAAACGGAACGAGTGAGCTAACAGACATTTTGATTAGTGATGATTCGATAAATTGCATTGAGAGTATAAAGAGTCTTGGTGTAGTAACAGAACTTTTTACTGATGAAAAGAGAATTATTATTAGCGGTGCAGGAAAAGCCATCACAGATAATGCAAGCTGTTATGTAGGGAGTGCTGGTACGGCAGCAAGATTTCTATCGGCAATGTTATCAATGTTACCTGGTCAATATACTCTCAATGCTTCCGAACAAATGCAACAACGCCCGATGGAAGAGCTGTTATCACTCCTTACTGAAGGAGGTATTGAAATAGAGTATTTGAAAGAAATAAATCACATGCCATTTATAAAAAAGTCAGGTACGTTAAAGAAACATCACTTTGTTGTTGACTGTAGCAAAAGCAGTCAATTCCTAAGTGGATTGCTTATGGCTGCCGCGCTTTCGGAAGAAGACATAGAATTAGAAGTCAAAGATAAATTGGTGGCGAAATCATATATAGATATCACTATATATGTTTTAAATAAGTTTAACATTTCTGTAGAAAATTACGATTATAGAAAGTTTGTTGTAAAGGGTGGGCAAACGCTTATGCCCTGTAATTTGACGATTGAACCTGATGTATCTAGCGCTTCATATTTCTTCTCAATACCTGCAATATTGGGGGGGGGGATATGTCTAGAAAAAGTCTTTTTCAACTCTATTCAAGGTGATTTGAAGATACTTAATGTCTTACAGGAAATGGGTTGTAAAGTTAAGGAATCTGAGAAAGGAATTATTGTTTCCCATGATGGGGCTGTGCTAAAGGGAATAGATGTTGACATGAATGATTTTTCTGATCAATCAATTACCGTAGCTGTGCTTGCAGTAATGGCGTCCGAACCTGTAACGATCAGAAATATTGGGCATGTAAAGTATCAGGAGTCCAACCGTATTAATGCATGCATTAAAGAATTAACAAGATTAGGGATAAAGGTAGAAGAAATTGATGACGGAATAAGAGTGTTTCCTGGCGAAATTCGGGGTGCTGAAATAGAAACCTATGATGATCATCGAATGTCAATGGCCTTTGCGCTATTGGGGCTCAAAAACAATAACGTAATTATTAAGGATCATCTTTGTTGTGAAAAGACATTTCCTGACTATTACCGGGTTTTGGAGTCACTGTATGAATAGCTAAAAATTGCATGAGTATGCAATTACTTGAAGATATTTGTGGATGCAAGCTAACCTGAATTGGCGATTTAGGATGTGTTTCATTATGTGAAAAATAGCCATAGCAGAAACAGGAAACGCAATCTATTGCAATATAAATAGTGTTTGGAGATCAATTCATATCTAAAGCTTATTGTTTTTATAAGTTTGCAATGGGCATAGTGTGATGGATTAAGGATGAAACTATATGAAATTACAAATTAGTAAATTGCTAGAGTGGATACTTGAAAAAAAATCAAAGTTTTGCGCATTAGAAACACACATACTAAGTAGATGCGGTCTGGATATTGCTATTGATTGTAATTTTTATGGATTTAGTCAGTTCTACAAACAGAGATTTTACCCATACTATACGCAGTTAGAAAATAGTAAAAATATAACAATAAAAATCTATTTAATCTATCAAGATGCAATGCTACCGCAAGTTATTGGACATGGTAAGCATTTTTATATTGTTGAGAATCAGGTGGACTCTCGAAAAAATATTGAAGCAAAAGTCTATGAAGCGGATCAGTATAAACTGTTTACTTTAAATAATAGCTATATTCTAGCAAAAGATGATTTGTTGATCTTATTGGGATCAAATAAAGAACAACTCCTCTATAGCCTTCGTGTTTTAGTGAAAGATATTTCAAATTCCTTTTTGCTAAAAAAAGGATATGTGGAAATGCATGCAAGCGCTGTCTCACAAAACAACGAATTATATGTATGCTCTGGAGGGTCGAATCGGGGGAAAACATCGTTGTTATTTCATTTTCTTGATACTGGAAAATATCAGATGGTTTCTAACGGGCGAATGTATGTAAAAGTTAAAAATAATCAATTGCATGGAATTGGTACGCCAGAGAGTATTTATATTCGCCCAAAATCGATTGGCAAACATGAGGTACTAAAGAGTTTGATCGCAAGGAAAAATGATCTTTTCTTTTCCACGGATCAAGGGGGCGATGACAATAAAATCCGTGTTAATTACGTTGACTTAGCTAATGCTTTTAGCTGTGATATCGTTAGTGATGGTATTGTTAATACAGTTTACTTGCCTTATTTGGACACGGACTGTAAAGAGTACAAAATATCCCTTGAAACTTTGAATAACGGAAATGATCATTTTTTTAGTTACGAGATGATCGAAAGAAGATTTTGGACAAGTGTTATGTCTGTTGATAAAGATGTCTATAATAAGAATCTGCAATCGGTAGCAGATTACATCATGACAAAACAAAAAAAATCTGTAGTGTTGAGAAAGGGAGAATCCTATTTTGTTAATGGAGAGTTTCAAATATGAGCACTAAAGATTGGGTGAAATATTGGAGTAACCAGGAAAGAGTTGAGAGATGGAAGATTCCAGATAAAAACTTTTTTAAGTTTGTTGAGCAACTTGAATTTGAAAATATGAAAGTTCTGGATGTCGGGGCTGGTTTAGGTAGGCATTCTATCTATTGTGCAAAAAATGGGGCTTCTGTTACCGGTTTTGATTCAAACGAGCGTGCTATTACTGAATTTTTGAAACTTAATAGTGAGCATGATTTAGACATCAATATAGCTTTAAGGGGCTTCGAATTTCTCGATCAATTAGAAGATGAGTCTTTTGATTATGTAATTGCTTGGAACGTGGTGTACCACTATTCCTATGAAGAAATAAGGGCATTAATTAAAAAAATTAAAACAAAGATTATGTTTGAGGGAAAGCTGCTGATAACATTTAATTCTGTAAATAATATCTCATTTAAAAAATTGGCCAAACAAGAGAGTCATTCAATGAAGAAACTAAATAATGATGGCTCATCATACAATACATATTTTTGTGATAAAAATGATTTATACAATTTGCTGAAAGGGTTTGATATTTTAAGTGTAATAGAATCTGAAGAACATGTCGGATCAAAAAAATTCGAAGGAAAATGGCACTGGTATGTAATGGCGGAGAGAATTTAGTGAGTTCTTGGCCAATAATTGGAAAAGAAGAGCGAGAGAATGTACTTGAGGTACTTGATAGTAATGTACTTTGGAAAAATCAAGGTACTTTTGTAAAGAAATTTGAGAAATTATTTCTTAATGAATTGAATTCAGAGTATGGATTAGCAGTTACTAATGGCACCCACGGTATCGAGCTGGCTCTTTCTGCAGCAAATATTGGATATGGGGATGAAGTGTTGATTCCTGGAATTTCATTTTATTCCACTTTATCAGCTGTTATCAATGTAAATGCAATTCCAAAGTATGTAGATGTAAAACAGAATACAGGAGTAATTGATGTTGAGGATTTAGTTGAGAATCTTGATGAAAAAACAAAAGCTATCATTGTGGTTCACCTTTGGGGAATACCTTGTGATATTGAGAGAATTCGAAAAATCTGTAATGAATACGATATTATTCTGATCGAAGATTGCGCTCATATAGGTCCACAAACAGTAAATACTCGCGCGCTCGGAACCCATGGTGACTTTGGTGTTTTTTCCTTTCAAAATGCAAAACTTCTTTCGGCTGGTGAAGGTGGATTTGTAGTAATTAAAAATAAAGAAATTTATGAACGTGCGCGGCTTATTGCAAATTGTGGTAGATCTGAAGAGCTTGGTAGTTATTGGCATGAAGAACTAGGTTCTAACTATAGAATGACAGAATTGCAGGGAGCATGTTTGCTTGGTCAATTGAAAAAATATGAGATGCTAAAAAAGAAACGCGAAGACAATGCTAATTACATCGTAGACCAACTTTTTGAAATAGAAGAGATCGAGATTTTGCCAAAAGATGTGATCGCGCAGTCATCCAATTATATGTTAATTATTCAATTCACAAAAGGCTCAAATAAAGATCTGATGGATTTATTGGATTATTGCTTTGAAAAAAATGTTAATGTCAATAGAGTATATCCTCCGCTGAATACACTACCGTTTGTGAAAACTGGAAATTTCCATAATCGTCTACCAAAAATGATGTCTGATTTAGTAATTAAAAGATCCATGAAAGAGCTAAAAAATGCTCAAAAATTTTATGATATTAGCTTCGGAGTCATGCATTTTCATTTATTGTCTTCAGAATACAGTATGCGTCTGACAGAAAGCATAAAAAGGTATTTCAAATGATTAAGCTTGCAGTAATTGGAGCAGGGAATGTATTTAAAAAAGTCTATCTGCCAATGATCGAAGCAAATGAGGCTATAAATATAGTAGGAATGTATGATACTGAGAATAAGGATTTCCCGCAATTTGAAGGTTCATTCGCTAGTTTGGAGGAGCTTTTGAACTCAACTGCAAGTCATGTATTAATTTTATCTCCAAATCACACTCATTTTGAATATACATATAGAGCATTGAAAGCGAGGAAGCATGTCTTATGCGAAAAGCCTTTATGCTCTAGTCTACACGAATATTATATTTTGGATGAGATTGCATCTAAATCGAGTGCATCTTTTTTTCCTGCCTATAATAATATATATCGGGAAGATATCACTAAACTAAAACAGATTTTAGAGAACAAATCAGATCTAAAAGAAATCCGTATGGCATGGCAAAGAAAATCCGGAGTTCCAGGAAATGGAAGTTGGTTTACTCAGAAGCAAAAAGCATTAGGCGGAGTTTTGATGGATCTTGGAAGTCATTTATTTAGTGTTTTGAATTATTTGATGGAAATAGACTGTTATAAGGTTCAGGATATTAAACTTGCTATTATGAAAAATGCAGAGTCTTCTTGGTATGAACCTATGCAAGATGACACAAAACATGAATTAGATGTGGAAACTTCTATTTGCGGCAAAATATATCTAAATGAAAACGTGAATTTGTTCTTTGATATAAACTGGGATGCTCCTGTTGACAAGGACCGAGTTCAATATGTTTTTGAATATGATTCGGAAAGAATCGAGTATAACAATTGTTTCGGCTTTTCACCTAAACGATTGATAAATGATGAGCCGATTATTGTATATCAAAAAAATACAATGACAAAAATACCTGTTCGTCAACAAGAGCTTCATGAATACAAAAGGATGTTTCAATCTTTTTTGTGTGGAAATTCTGTTAATAATAAAATTGCAGAAAATACTGTTTCTATGATCGAGAGTATTTATGGATATATATGAGCAGGGATCTGTTTTTGAAAAGTACAAGTTGTTCATATTTGACTTTGATGGAGTAATTATAAATTCAATTCCATTGATGGAAGCTTCTTTTGATTATGCAAGGACACAACTCGGACTTCACGTGGTCTTTTCAGAATTTTTAAAACGCCAGGGCTTACCTATTGATAGGATAATAGATCAGATGAAATTGCCAGCCGCATTTAAAAGATTGTACTTGGATTATTCTACGGAAAATATGGCTCAAATCGGACTCTATCCTAAAGTACATGAAGTTTTGCGATTTTTACAGGACAAGGCAAAAATTATTTCACTATATACTGGTAAGGATTTAGTGCGAACAAGGATGATTTCTGAGCAATTTAATATTTCCCAGTACTTTGATTTTACATTGACTGGATGCGCTGATATTCCCGGAAAGCCTAATGGTGATGGTATTGCTTTACTCTTGCAGTTATTCAAGCAAAAGAAGTCAAGTAGCATAATGATTGGTGATAGCGTAAACGACTACATTTCAGCAAGACAGGCTGGAATTGATTGTGCTGGTGTAAATATTGTTCAGAAGGAATCAATAAGTTGTAAACCGAAATATTATTTGCAAAAGATAAATGACATTGTCGAGGGTTGGGCGTAACA
Organism: Candidatus Thiodiazotropha sp.; assembly: GCA_050291245.1. GTDB lineage: Bacteria > Pseudomonadota > Gammaproteobacteria > Chromatiales > Chromatiaceae > Thiodiazotropha. The sequence continues at coordinate 140,165 of JBNKJP010000044.1, forward strand.
TGGAAAAAAAAGTAATCGTTAAACCGGCAAGTGAAATACGAGGAACTGTTACAGCACCTCCTGATAAATCAATAAGCCATAGGGCTGTAATTCTTGCGGCGCTAGCGCAAGGGACTTCAACCATTACAAATTATCTTGAAGGCGTTGATACATGGGTCTCAATTAACGCTCTTCAGTCTATCGGTGTAGATGTACAACATACTAAAAATTCAGGCACAGTTATAGTAAACGGAAATGGTTTGCAGGAAATTTGTGATCCTGTTTTTCCGATAGATGTGGGAACCTCAATGACATCAATGAGATTTTTATTGGGTCTATTTGCAGGTAAACCACTAAATGCTCTACTTACATCCTCTGTCCAAAGAACAAATATGAGGCCGGTTTGGTATATTACAGAGCCATTATCAAAAATGGGGGCTAGCATAATATCCCGGTTGGATGGGAAGTACCCTCCCATAGGAATCAGAGGCAACACGCTTAAAGGTATAGATTATAATTTCGCTGTCACATCGGGTGAAACTAAAACAGCATTCATCTTGGCCGCCCTTCAGGCAGGACAAGAGTCTACTCTCAGGATGCCTTTACCAACTCGAGATCATACTGAACGACTGGTTCGTGCAATGGGAGGTATCATAGAGGATGATGATAACAATATACACATTAAGCCAAGTTCAAGTCTGAATCCTATCAATTTTAATATTCCTGGTGAAATAAGCGCTGCGGTATACTGGATTGTACTCGGGTTAGTACACCCAAATGCCAAGATACGAATTAAGTCAGTTGGAATCAATGCTAGTAGAATAGGATTGATTGACGTACTAAAAGAGATGGGAGGGGATATCTCTATACAGAATGAGACCAAGGGGATTGAGCCAGAAGCCGATATCGTTGTACGATCATCGGAATTGAAGGGCATCGATATCCCTGAAAAGCTCTTTCCAAGAATGATTGATGAGTTTCCAGGTTTTGCCTTGGCTGCTTCTTTAGCAAAAGGACGTACGAGAATCTTTGGGGCAAATGAGTTGAGAAATAAAAAGTCTAATCGAATAGCATCTATTGTTGAAGAATATTCCAGGTTGGGAGCGGATATTTCAGAAACTGATGATGGCTTAATGTTTAAAGGTGTAGAAGAGTTATCCGGTGGAGTTTCAGTATCTGGTAGAGGTGACCATAGAATGGCAAACAGTCTTTTAGCAGCTGGCTTGGTCGCAAAGAAACCGATATTTTTATCAAATTATGAACTGATTCAAAACACTTCGTACCCACATTTTTTTGACGAATTAAAGAAAATAAATAGCGAACCATTAGTAGAAATTTTCGAAAAATAAATGTGATCTTGAATAGCAGGACCCAGTTCCAGTGCTTCCAGGCTGAGATCCTCACGACTGGGTTCTGGGTTTGACGCATAGCCATGTACTGAGACTTGCAGATATGGATAAAATTCGATTCTGCAGGTTAGATAGTTGAAAGGGTTTACACTGTCGGTGGTGGCGATGCGGTACTGTTGCTAGACGGCCGGGTGAGGCCACTGGAGTTGTACGCCTCTAGTAGCACTTTCCATTGTGCTTGAGTTCTCAGAATTCGCCTTTATGGTTTTTAGTTAGGAACAGGTGGGCAAATCGATAGTTGTGGCGGTGCTTCTCATGGTCAGAATTAGAGATATACAACAGATCTCAAGTTCTCTTGTATACTACCTACTGTCCAATACTTTTGGCCAAGACATCAATCTCCTTCAAATAACGTTGATAATCCGGCGAGTCGGACCGGGCGTAGTTGAAGTTCTTGAACAGCCCGGTGAAACGGGTGAAGTAGTCCCGTGCCTGGTCCTTGTCGGTAAAGGCGTAGCTGCGCTCCACCAGTTCGAAGACCTTGTCGAAGGTGAGTTTCTGACGCTCCAGTGAGGTGGAGGCGTCGACCTCGTCGAAGGCGTCCTGCTGCAGGTAGACCATGTCGAGGAACAGGGCCTTCTGGTAAGTAACGAAATCCTCCAGGGTCACGCCTTCCTCCCCGGTGACCTGCATCATCTGCAACACCGCGTCACCCCGTTTGAACAGGTTTAATAGGCGGGCAACCCGGGCGGGCCAGCCTTCGCCCATGTTTTTTTCATACCATTCGGCGAGCTGTCCCTGGTAACGGGACCAGGAGATGAGCGGATCCACCGCGGGGTAGAAGCGTTTGTAGGCCCGGTCGTAGGAGAGGCCGAGGAAACACTTCACCGTGCTCAGAGTCGATTGGGTGACCGGCTCTTCGAAATTGCCTCCGGCGGGGGAGACGGTGCCGATCAGGGTCAGACTGCCGGTCTCGCCCTCCCGGGAGCGGATCACCCCCGCGCGCTCGTAGACCCCGCGGATGGCGGAGTCGAGATAGGCGGGGAAGGCCTCCTCGCCGGGGATCTCTTCCAGGCGGCCGGAGGTTTCGCGCATGGCCTGGGCCCATCTTGAAGTGGAGTCGGCCAGCAGCAGCACGTCGTAGCCCATCTGCCGGTAGTATTCCCCCAAGGTGATGCCGGTATAGATCGACGCCTCCCGGGCCGCAACCGGCATCGAGGAGGTGTTGCAGACGATGATGGTACGGTCCATCAGGGAGCCGCCGGTACTCGGGTCGCTGAGATGGGGGAATTCGGTGATCGTCTCCACCACCTCCCCGGCCCGCTCCCCGCAGGCGACGATAATCACGATATCCACCGATGAGTAGCGGGAGATCAGATGCTGCAACACCGTCTTGCCCGCGCCGAAGGGTCCCGGAATGCAGCCGGTACCCCCCCGGGCGATGGGGAAAAAGGTGTCCACCAGGCGCAGGGTGGTGACCAGGGGGTCACTCGGGTAGAGCCGTTCGCACTGGCGCTGGTCGAGCATCTGCTGGGGAATCGGACGGCGCACCGGCCAGCGCTGTTTGAGGGTGACCGGGGATTCGTGGCCCTGGGCGTCGAGCAGGGTGGCGACCTGGGTGTCGACGCTGACCTGTCCCTCCTGGATCCACACGACTTCGACTTCACCGCTCTGGTCGAAGGGGATCATGATCTTGTGGGGGAAGGCGCCTTCCTGGACCGTGCCGATCACGTCTCCGGCCCGCAGCCGCGCGCCGATCTGCACCTGGGGCACGAAGGACCACTTGCGGCGGTTGTCGAGGGCCGGCAGTTCCACCCCTCGGGGCAGGAAGATGCCGTGACTCAGGGCGATCTCCTCCAGGGGATTCTGCAGTCCGTCATAGACCTGGCCGAGCAGACCCGGTCCCAGTTCCACCGAGAGCATCTCGCCGCTCTGCTCCACTGGGTCGCCGATGCCGACTCCGGCGGTGCTCTCGAACACCTGCACATCCGCTTGCCGGCCGCGTACCCGCAGCACTTCCGATTTGAGTCGCTCCTGGCGTCCGTCGGCGCCCTGTCGGGAGGGTCTGACGTAGACCACCTCGTTCTTCATCAGAGGGGCGCTCGACTCGATGGTGACGATGTCATCCTGTACCGTGATGACGCGGGCCGAGAAAGCTTGGGCTTCAGACATCATCCCTCCCTTGAGTGACGGTTGTGTTCGTTGTGGGATGCGCCGCATCGAAGAGGTGCTCATGGCGGCCCAGGCCGCTGTCGACCAGGCGGTCGAAACGCTCCGCCGCGCGGGCTCCATTGTAGCTCGACCAGCGGGCGATCAGGTCCCAGCGCAGGACATAGATCACCACGGCTTCGAAATCGAATTCGTGACCCTCGCTGATGCGGATCAGGTAGTCCCAGACGGTGCCCAGCAACAGCCGTTCCACCGCCAGACTGTCCCGGGACTCGATCAGGCGCTGGGCCTCGCCGATCCAGGGATAGACCTGTTGCAGGCGGAATCCGGGTTCATTCCAGTAGCGTTCGATGTGTGGCACCCAGCGCCCATAGCCCCAGCGTCTGCCCCGGGGCGGGGCGGTTTCCCCCCGGCGACGCCGGCGCAGGGCGCTGAACAGGGTGCGCAACTCCATGCGGAAACGCAGGATGTCGGTGAGAAAACACGCGCCCCAGGCCTGTTCGAAGTGCTCGGCCCGGGCGATCAGCTCATCGTTGCTCACCTTCATGCTGTGGTGAATCCACTCCAGCACCGAGGCGAGATCGCGCAGGGCCTGGGCATCCTCCTCATCGAGAATGCGCAGCCGATAGGCCAGTCGTTGGCGGGACAAGGGGGTCTGGTGGGAGCCGAACAGGGAGCCGTGGTAGGGCAGGCTGGTGATCAGCATGACATAGCGCATGGATGATCCCATCTATTTCACCGTCCCTTCGAGGATCGCGCGAAAACGGGGGTGCAGGTGTTCGAGCAGGACATCGGTGACCTTTTCCGGGGTCAGATCGACCTGGATCTCGCCGCCCTGCAGGATCACCCGGATGCCCCCTTCGAGACGGTCGCTGCCGCGCAGCTCGACCCCGTCGCGCAGCAGCCCGTTGGCCACGGAGAGCACGAAGTGGGCGAGGGAACCCTCGCGCAGCTTCTCCGGGTGTCGGCGCAATTCCTCGAGACCCACCACATCTTCGGGCAGCAGCAGCTCCACCTCTTCGGCCCGGTCGATGCCGGCATCCTGGCGGACCTTGCCGGCCACTTCCAGAATCAGCCGTTCGAGAAACGCCTCTTGGGCCATTTCCGCGGTGACCAGCCGGCGTACCTCTTCGCTGAAACGGGTGCTGAGATGGCCTTTCATCTTCAATACCGTGTCGCGCATCGCAGTGCGTAACGCATCTTCTCCGGCATTACGCACCTTCTCCGATTCACTGCGCGCCTGTTTGAGGATCGTCTCGGCCTCGCTACGAGCCTGGCTTACGATCTGTTCCGCCTCATGACGGGCCTGGGTGATCAGGCGGTCCGACTGCTGGCGCCCCTCGCTGACCCCCTCGTCGCGCAGCCGTTCGATCAGCGCCTCTACACCGGAGGAAGGCAGGCCGTCCAGGGGGGTCCGGGTCAGTTCTTTTTCGCTCATGTCATGCTCCCGGAAGGGTCCTAGGCTGGAATGCCGCCGGCCAGCACCAGGGCGAACACAAAGGCGAACACCGCAAAGCCTTCGACGATGGCGGCGGGGGCCAGGGAGAGACCGAAGATCTCCGGTTTCACCTTTGAGGCGTTGATCGAGGAGGCGCAGCACTGACCCTGGCGGATGGCGCTGAACATCAGGGCCAATCCCGCGAGGATGCCGATGCCGAACAGGGCGCCGGCGTTCTCGGGGGTCACGGCCCGGTTCAGGGTAAACATCACCACGATGCCGTAGATCACCTGGGACGATGGCATTACGGAAATGCCGATGTAACGCCCATGACCGCTTTCGGTCTCGATCATGGCCCCGATGGCGGCCTGACCCGCCACGGCGCAGCCGATGATACTGCCGATCGCACCCAAGGCCATGACGCCGTAGATGCCTGACCAACCCAGTGCAATGACAAACTCACTCATTCCTTCACTCCTTTTTTCGCAAAGGCCCGAAACGGGTAGCCCTCTTCCGAGAGGCCCCAGTTGTAAAATTCGATGAAATTAAGACGCAGTCCGTGAACCACTCCGCTCATCAGACTGAGCAGGATGTTCAGCAGATGCCCCACCAGCAGGATCAGCAGGCTGAAGAACAGACCCAGGCCGGTATGCGCTTCCGCCACCTGACGCGCCAGATCGTTGAAGGTCAGCGCCAGGGAGGCGCTGGCCAGCCCCAGGGCGAACAGACGCAGATAACTCAACACGTCGCCGAACAGCTTGGTGACATTGGTCAGCGCGGCCAGTCCGTCGAGGGTGCGCCGCAGCAGACTCATGGCCGTATTCACCGGCCGGTCACTGCCGAATACGAAGACGCCACCCAGGCCTGCCACCAGACAGGTGATACCCAGATAGTGGGACAGCCGCGCGGCCTGGCTGTCGCCCAGCCCCAGCCAGATCAGCAGGCCTCCCACCACCGCGCCGATCCAGCCCAGGCTGGTCCGGGCCCGGGGGGTACCCCGGTTCTGCCAGGCCATGATGCCGTTGGCCAGGGCGATATGCAGCACGCCGATGACCACCGAGAGGCGCATCATGCTGTCGAAGTCGTTGATATCGAGCAGTTTGAAGTGATCGAGCAGGCTGCCCGACGGCGGTGTGGCACCGAAATAGCTGCCCATCATCATGCCCCAGATCAGGGAGCCTCCGCATAGCGTGGCGACGAGAATCCGCAGCCGTCGGCCGGTGTCGCTGCGGCCCATCTTCCGCCAGCCGGCCAGCAGCCCGATGCTCAGCAGGAAGGCATAACCCGCGTCGGAGAGGATCATGGCGAAAAACAGGGCGAAGGAGAGGAACACTACCCGCGAGGGATCCCAGCTGCGATAGCCCGGGGTCTGGTAGAAATCGACCAGATCCTGGCCGGCGGCCATCCGCGGCGGATTGTCGAGCAGGGTGGGCGGGGCCTCTTCCGGGGTGGGGTCCTCAACCAGCAGCGCCAATCCTTGGTCCTGGGCCAGGGCCTCCAGGCGGGGCAGTTCCGGTATCGGGGCCCAGGCCTGCAGGGCGAACAGGTGCGGATCGTCCAGGGTCTTGGTCGCGGCGTGCTCCCGCGCGGCCCGGTCTTCCGCGGCCCCCAGGCGAGTGGCGAGCAGATGGATCCAACGGGTCAGGGCCTGGCGTTCCGCCAGCAACTCCTCCAGCTCGATCTCGGTGGCCTCCCACTGGCGGATCACCTCCGCGAGGGGCAGACTGCCGGTGTGGATGCGGGGCACCGACAGGAGGCTGTCGTGGGGTTCGTCGGGGGCGATCACCACCAGGTAGAGGAAGCGGTTATCCCGGTGCACCACCTGCCAGGGCTCCCTGAGTGCTTCGAGTTCCGCCAGCTTGTCCACCGGTAGGATGTAGAACCAGAGTCGCAGGTTGCCCAGTTGGTGTGAGGGGACGTGGACAAAGTTGCCCCAGGGGCGCAGGGCTTCGATGCGCTCCCGCAGGGCGTCACTGCGATCCTGCGCATCCCGTACATGTTGTTTGTTTTGCAGTACCTCCTCAACCACCTGGTCCATATGGAACTGCTCCTCGTGGCGGACCGCCCGGCGTTTCTCCTTCACCCCTTGCAGATAGCGCAGGGCCTTGTAGGCATCCACCGGTTGATCCGAAAGGGCCTTTTCCGGCTCTTTCGGGGGCGGCGCAAGGGAACGAAGGTGCAGGCAGCCCAGGGTCTGCAACTGTTCCAGGACCGAGGTTTTTTCAGCCGGCAGACCGAACAGAGTGATCTTTTTCAGGTGTACGATGCTCACGAGACCGCTGCCTCCCGAGCATGTTTACCCTTGGCGATCTTGGCCCGAACCACCGCCGCGCGCTCACCGTCCGCGAGGAAGATCTGAATGCGTCGGATGTTGTCCCGGGTTTTGGGGATCAGGACCTTATCGAACAGATTCACCCGCTGGGTGATGGTGCGCACCGCCTCTTCGAGCAGGTTCAGACGGCGTTGTTGAATCTGGATGCGGATACGGATTTCCAGCATCTGGCCGAGTCGCCAGGCGAAGTTGTCGACCCATTCCGGCTTGGCCATCAAGGCATAATGAGCCTGCTTCAACTCCAGGGTCTCGATCCTGGGCAGACGCACGCCCATCACATTTTCTTCTCCAAGCGTCAGTTTTGAGACCCGTACGAGATCCTCGATGTTGACCTCCTCGTTGGAACCCATGGGCAGTCCCTGCTCCACCTTGAGTCGCAGCTCCGCGACCTCCTGCTCGGTTTCACGGATGGCGGCGACGGCCTTGGCCCGTTCCGCGATCAACTGGCGGCGCTTCATATCCAGGGACGGCAGATAGCGTTCGAAGGTCTTGAGTCTCCGGTTCTGCATGCTCAACGAGGATTTGCTCAGGCTCAGTCGGGACACTAGGCCACCTTCATGTCATCCAGGTTGGGGAAGTATTTGTCGATCAGCGCCTGCTTCATCAGCAGCTCCTCGGCGTCGAAGCACTCCGCCAGGGTCTTCCAGGAGAGGTCCAGGGCACTCTCCAGGGACATGGAAACCTGGATCTCCATGAAGCGCTCTTTGAACAGGCGGCCGAATTTGAGCAGCTTTTGATCAAAAGGCGTCAGTTCGAAGGCCATGGCCTGTTTCTGCTCCGCATCCCGGGCGCCGGAGTAGAAGCGGATCATGGTGTTCATGATCTGCGAATGATCCTCCCGGGTGACCTTGCCGATCACATGCTGCTTGAGCCGGGAGAGGGAGCCGAAGGGGTCCAGCATGCCGCCATGCAGGTAGAACTGGCCCTCGGTGATGTAGCCGGTGTTGTCCGGTACCGGGTGGGTGACGTCGTCTCCGGGCATGGTGGTGACGGTGAGGATGGTGACCGACCCCGCTTCCCGGTAGGCCGCGGCCTTTTCATAGCGGCGCGCCAGCTGGGAGTAGAGATCACCCATGTAACCCCGGTTGGAGGGGACCCGCTCCATGGAGATGCCGACTTCCTTGAGGGCGTCCGCATAGGCGGTCATGTCGGTGAGCAGCACCAGGACCCGCTTGCCTTCCTCCACGGCGAATTTTTCCGCCACCGCCAGTGCCATGTCGGGCACCAGCAGGCGTTCCACGATCGGGTCCGAGGCGAGGTTGACGAACATCACCGTGCGCGAGAAGACCCCCGCGTCGTCAAAGGCGGTGCGAAAGAAGTGGTAGTCATCGAAGATCAGTCCCATGCCACCGAATACCACCACATCCGCGTCCGCCTGGATGCCGATGCGGGCGAGAAAGGGGTTGTAGGGCTCCCCGGCGACGGAGAAAATCGGGATCTTCTGGCTCTCCACCAGACAGTTGAACAGATCGATCATCGGCACGTCGGTGCGGATCATCTTCGAGGCGAGCTGACGCCGCATGGGATTCACCGAAGGGCCACCGATGGGCACCTTCGGATCGTGTGAGAGATCGGGACCGCCGTCCAGGGGCTGTCCCGCGCCGCGAAACACCCGGCCGAGAATGTTCGCCGAGTAGGTGGCCTGCATCGGGGTGCCGAGAAAACTCACCTGGGCCTCGGTGGACATACCCTTGGTGCCCGCGAACACCTGCAACGCGACCCGGTCCTGATGGATGTGGATGACCTGGGCCAGGGAGCTGCGACCGTCCGCGGTTTCGATCAGCGCCAGATCGCCAAAACAGACCGTGGATCGATCCGCCAGATCCGTGGGTACCTGTACCTTGATGATGTCGCCCACGATCTCCAGGATATGGGTGTAGTGCAGTAAGGTTTGTGACATGGACCTACCTGATTGTCCTTAAATGAGCCAATGGTTACGCGAGGGTCTGAGGGGACAGACGCACGCCCGCTCGCGTTCCCGTGCCGGGATCGCTCAGGGTTGTAATTGCTTATGCGATGGTTGATACGACTGCACATCATGCGGTTTGAATATTTTGTTTGTCTTGTTCGTAATGACCGCATGTGCCAGGAAAAACCAACTGGATGCGAACCGCTTTACAGGCAAGAATAGACCAGGAATCGGATCGTGCCACCCCTTCTTTGTTTGATGTATCTGCCACAGTCGATTGTGTCGGTGGTTTTGGTTTTTTCGTCCGCTTAGGAACGATGTTGGATGGGGTGGTGTGTTTAATATTTGTACAGATGTAAACCTCCCGTGTCTGTCCAGGTTGACTGCTGACGCCCGATGCTTACACTAGCGATTCACAAATAACCTACCGGATGACCCTTATGACCGAGCACCCCTTGCGCCACGACTGGCAATTGGAAGAGATTGAAGCGATCCTGGCGCTTCCCTTCAACGATCTGCTGTTTCGCGCACAGACCGTTCATCGGGCTCACTTCGATCCCAACCAGGTGCAGATGAGCAGCCTGCTGAGCATCAAGACCGGCGCCTGTTCCGAGGATTGTGGCTACTGTTCCCAGAGTGCGAAAAACGACTCGGGACTGGAGGCGGAAAAGCTCATGCCCCTGGACGACGTGGTCAAGGCGGCGCAAGCGGCCCGGGACAAGGGCGCGACCCGGTTCTGCATGGGGGCGGCCTGGCGCAATCCCACTGACAAGAATCTGGACAGGGTCATCGAGATGGTCGAAGCGGTACATGGGCTGGGCATGGAGACCTGCCTCACCCTGGGCATGCTGAGTGAGACCCAGGCTTTCAAGCTGCGGGATGCGGGGCTCGACTACTACAACCACAACCTGGATACCTCCCCCGAGTTCTACGGCAACGTAATCACCACCCGGACCTTTGACGACCGGCTCAACACCCTGGCCCATGTGCGTGATGCGGGGATCAATGTCTGCTCCGGGGGCATTCTCGGCATGGGCGAATCCCGCCGGGACCGGGCCAGCATGCTGCGGGAACTGGTTAATCTGCCCAGACACCCGGAGTCGGTGCCGATCAACATGCTGGTGAAGATCGAAGGCACCCCCCTGGCCGAGGTGGAGGATCTGGATCCCCTGGAGTTTGTGCGCACCATCGCCACCGCGCGTATCCTGATGCCGGCATCCTATGTCCGACTCTCCGCCGGGCGCTCCGCCATGAGCGACGAGATGCAGGCGTTGTGTTTTCTCGCCGGAGCCAACTCCATCTTCTACGGTGAGCGCCTGCTGACCACCGACAACCCGGAAGCGGACAAGGATCTGGCGCTGCTCAAGCGTCTGGGCATGAACACCGAGGAGTGGGTGGAGACCGAGGTTAAAGCCGCCAAAACGCCCTGCCACAGCCGGGCCGGATGAACGAATCCCCATCCCGATGAACGAATGGACCGATGAACTGGCGCGTCGCCGCGCCGCGGGGCTTTATCGCGCCCGGCGGGTGACCTCGTCTCCCCAGCAGGTCGAGATGCGGGTTGACGGCCGATCCATGCTGAGCTTCTGCAGCAACGACTACCTGGGTCTGGCCAACCATCCCGAAGTGATTCAGGCGGCCGCCGAGGCGATGCGGGACTACGGATGGGGTAGTGGCGCGGCGCACCTGATCAACGGTCACTCCCATCACCACCATGCCCTGGAGGAGGAGCTGGCCGCGTTCACCGGCCGTCCGAGGGCGTTGCTGTTCTCCACCGGCTACATGGCCAACCAGGGGGTGATCAGCGCCTTGCTGGGCAGCGCTGACGGCCTGTTTCAGGATCGTCTCAATCACGCCTCCCTGGTAGATGCGGGACGGCTCAGCCAGGCCCGGGTGAAACGCTATCAGCATGCCGATCCGGCCAGCCTGGAGCGACAGATCCAGGCGAGCGAAGCCTGTCACCGTTTGATTGTCACGGACGGGGTCTTCAGTATGGACGGTGATATGGCGCCGCTTCCCGAACTGGCCGAGATCGCCCGGCGTCATAACGCCTGGCTGATGGTCGACGATGCCCACGGCCTGGGGGTGCTGGGCCAACAGGGCGGTGGCAGCCTCAGCTATTTCGGTTTGGACGAGCAGGCAGTGCCGATCCTCATGGGGACCCTGGGCAAGGGCTTGGGCAGTTTCGGCGCCTTCGTCGCGGGCAGCGAGGCCCTGATTGAAACCCTGATCCAGCAGGCCCGCAGCTATATCTACACCACCGCCACCCCTCCCGCGGTTGCCGCCGCCACCCGGGTCAGTCTGCGAATCGCCCAACAGGAGAACTGGCGACGGGAGCGGCTCAAGGCGTTGGTGGAAGGTTTTCGCGAACAAGCGGCGCGCATCGGGCTGCCGTTGATGGATTCCGCCACCCCGATCCAACCGGTGCTTGCGGGCAGCGCCCAACAGGCCCTCGCCTGGAGCCGGGAGCTGGACGCCCGGGGCATCCTGGTCAGCGCCATTCGTCCGCCTACGGTGCCGGAAGGCAGCGCCCGATTGCGCATCACCTTCAGCGCCGGGCACACCGATCGGCATCTGCAGCGCCTGCTCGATGCCCTGGCCAGTCTCAGCGGGGTTGCGGCATGAGGCTGAATTCAGAGAGTCTCGGTACGGGCCGGGAACTGGTCATGGTTCATGGCTGGGGCATGAACTCTTCGGTATGGATCGATTTTGCCCGACGTCTGGCCGAGGATTACCGGGTGACCCTGATCGATCTGCCGGGACATGGCCGCAGCCCTTATCAAGACCAGACCCGGCTCGAAGATTGGGCCGCGGCGGCCCTGGAGGTCGCACCCCGGCATGCCGTCTGGCTGGGCTGGTCCCTGGGTTCCATGGTCACCCTGCAGGCGGGGCTGCTCGCGCCGGAGCGCTTTGATGGCATCCTGGTGCTGGCCGGCATGCCCCGTTTTGTCCAGGGTGAAGACTGGCCTCACGCCATGGCCATGCGGACCCTGAATAATTTCATCGAGGTCCTGGGCGATGACCTGAGCCGGGCCATGGAACGTTTCCTGGCCCTGCAGATGCTGGGCAGTGATCTGGCCATGGAGACCCTGAAAAGACTCAAACTGCGGCTTCAGGAGCGTCCGGATCCGGTGCCCGAGGCCTTACAGGCCGGGCTCGACCTGCTCAAATCCGGCGATCTCCGAAAGCGGCTTGGCGATCTGAGTTGTCCCACCGCCTGGATCTACGGCGAACGGGACACCCTGGCCCCGGCCGCGGCGGCACAGCGGCTCGTCGACTGGTTGCCCGAAGCGAGGACCCATATCATCCCCCGGGCGGCCCACACCCCGTTTCTCTCCCATCCCCAAGAGACGGAACGTTGGGTGCGGGAAACCCTGGAGGCCTGGTATGCCTGAGCAGCAACGTCCCCCGATCGACAAACGCCTTGCGCGGGCCGCCTTTTCCCGGGCCGCCAGTCGCTATGACGAAGTGGCGGAACTGCAGCGAGAGATCGCTTCGCGCATGTTGCAGCGATTGCACTACATCCGTCACCAGCCAGAACGGGTGCTGGATGTGGGCTCCGGTACCGGTGAGGCGACCCAGTTGCTGGCGAAGCACTACAAAAAGGCCCAAACCATCGCCCTGGACTTCGCCTATCCGATGTTGCAGCAGACCCGCAAGCGGGGCAGTTGGCTGCGTCGTCCCCGTTGTGTCTGTGGGGATGCCGAGCGGTTACCCCTGGCGGATCGGTCCGTGGACATGATCTTCTCCAACGCGGTGCTGCAGTGGTGCAACGACCTGCCGGGTACCCTGCGGGAGTTCCTGCGGGTGCTGCGACCCAAAGGCATGTTGTTGTTCTCCACCTTCGGGCCGGGTACTCTGCACGAACTGCGCGCAAGCTGGTCGGCGGTGGACGGCTACTCCCATGTCAGCCCGTTCCTCGACATGCACGATATCGGCGATGCCCTGGTCCAGGCCGGATGGGCGGAACCGGTGGTGGATGTGGACCGGATCCGCGTGACCTACGATGATGTACCCAGTCTGATGAAAGACCTGAAGACCCTGGGGGCACACAACGTCACAAACCAGAGACAACGGGGCCTGACCGGCAAGGGGAGGATGCGTGCGATGATCGAAGCCTACGAACGCCTGCGTGAAGACGGCCAACTCCCCGCCAGTTACGAGGTGGTCTACGGTCATGCCTGGGTACCTGAACAAAGACACGAAAACGGCGTGACCCTGATTCCGCTAGAACAGCTGAGATCCGGCGCTCCGCGCCGTTAAGACTCAGAATCATGGGCGCGGGATTGTTTATCACAGGAACGGATACCGGTTGTGGCAAAACCGAAGTCACCCTGGGATTGATGCAACGCCTGCAGCAACAGGGTCACCGGGTGCTGGGGATGAAACCGGTGGCCTCCGGAGGGGAACACCTCGACGGACAGCTCAGCAACGAGGACGCCCGGCGGATTCGCGCTCAGGCGAGCTTCGAAATCCCCTATGCCGAGGTCAATCCCTACGTCTTCGAAGCGCCCATCGCCCCCCATTTGGCCGCTCGACAAACCGGGCAGCGCATTGACCTGGAACACATCGCCGGGGTCTACGATCGGCTGCGGCAACAGGCGGATCGGGTGCTGGTGGAGGGTGTCGGTGGTTGGCATGTGCCCCTGGGCGAAGAGACTACCGTGGCGGATCTGGTTCTGCGCCTGCAACTACCGGTGGTTCTGGTGGTGGGCATGCGTCTGGGTTGTATCAACCATGCCCTGTTGAGTGCCGAGAGCCTGTTACATGTCGGAGTGAATTTCGCGGGTTGGGTGGCCAACCGGGTGGATCCAGAAATGGAGGCTTACCCGGAGAATCTTGACACCCTGCGAAGCTGGTTGCCAGCCCCTTGTCTTGGCGAGATCCCCTATCTGGAACAACCGGATCCGCAACAGGTGGCGAGCTACCTGACAGGTGTTTCTAGTGTAGTGTCCTAAATTGCGAAGCCAGCGTTAACCAATGTGTGTTAGTAGAGAGGAAATGTCTATATCAACTGCGAATGTGAGTGCAACCGAGGAGCCCCGTTGGGGAAAGCTTCATGCGGGGATCTGTACGGGGGGGCTGGGTAACCCGATGTTCCTACCGTGATTGTTATTGAATAAATATAAATGAGAATATACATGAGAAAGATATTAATAGGTTTTTTAATTTTATCAGGTCTGGTTGGGTGCGCTTCGACACCTACAGGGCCTGCTTTTAGCGATATAGCGCATCCTAAACCTACCGATGGGCGTGCTATGTTGGTGTTTTTTAGAGATTACGCAGAACCGAAGGGGCTTGAAGGTATGATCCTGATTGATGGAGAGGTGATGTTTGGCCTGCCTCAAAAAAGCTTCGCTTATTCAGAAGTTTCAATAGGGCCACATGATCTTCAACTTAAATGGCCTGCGTTGTCAGGAATGCCAGGTTGGCAGGGAAGTGTAGATATTGATGGTTCTAGAACCTACTATTTTGAGCTAACCGGAACTTCTACTAAATTTGTATTTCATTCAAAATTGTCAAGGGTAGAGGAACCTCTAGCAAAAGTAAACGCTGTCATCATGTTGTAAACTAATAACCGATATGAAAGATATGGCCGTCGCTGCAACAAAGTTACCCATTTCAGAAAATAATCGAGCCTCAGATTTAACTGATAAAGAGAGAGCTACCTTCTTCGCAAAAATCAAACCAGAGATGCTACCTGAAGAAGTTGTAGCTCTGATCGGCGAGCCAGATAAAATGACATCAGAATCCACTGGAAAGAAATGGATACCGTTCTATTATGGATCCGATACCAGGCGAGTAAACTGGTCTTATAGTGGTGTTGGATATGTGAACTTTTCCCGCAATAAATATACAGGCTCTTTAAGTGTTGTAAAAGTTATATACGATAAAAAAGCGCCTTAAACATAAACCAATAAGTTAACTCGATCCGCCTTGTGCAGTTCCGCTTCGTTACCTTGCTACAGGTGATCGTGTTACTTTGGCATTGCCTGCTGCATGGTTTTGAAAAAGGAGCATGTTTTAAAGTGAGTCAAAAACTCACTTCGTATCAGTCAGGTGCGTACCAGCGAAGTCGCATGGCCTTAACCTCTGAACGCCGAGGTGACACAAGAGCTCCTCGCTATCCGGTGCCAGTACAATGGGGCAGTATTCTATAGCCGTAGGTCGGGTTACGCTACGCTAATCCGACCTACAAATCGGACTTTTGCGACACCCTCCGGGGGGAGAAGGGGCCCTCCATTGAGCCATGCGCAGAATTGTCAGAAAGCAGAAAAAAAGCAGAAAGAAGCAGAAAGGGACACCCCAAGAAATATTGTCATTCTGCTCTCGGTGAGGTAGCCTTTTTATAAACTCATCAGATACAACAAGGAGGTTGTAATGACACGCGCCCGAGAAACCCTAATCAGCCTGGAAGCCACTCCCTACTATCACTGCATATCCCGCTGCGTCCGCCGTGCCTGGCTATGCGGCAAAGATCCCTATTCAGGAAAAAGCTTTGAGCATCGACGCCAATGGGTGCTGGATCGACTGCGGAAACTGGCTGAGATTTTCGCCATTGATGTGTGCGCCTACGCAATCCTTTCGAACCATTTTCATGTGGTGCTGCATGTGGATGAAGAAAAGGCAAAAGGCTGGACAGATCAGCAGGTTATTGAGCAGTGGTGCCGGTTATACAAAGGCCATATGCTGGCTGATCGTTACCTGGCCGGGGATATTATGAGTAAAGCGGAATGGGCGGCACTCTCGGAATTAATCGAAAAGTGGCGGACGCGTCTTTATGATATCAGTTGGTTCATGCGTTGTATGAATGAATATCTGGCGCAACGAGCCAATGCCGAAGATCAGTGCAAAGGCCGATTTTTGGAAGGGCGCTTCAAGAGCCAGGCTCTGCTGGATGAAGGTGCGCTGCTGACCTGCATGAGCTATGTGGACCTCAACCCGATACGGGCGGGCTTGGCGGAGACGCCGGAGGGATCGGATTTCACCTCGATCCAAGAGCGAATCGAAGTCTTTGCCAAGCAGCAGAAAGCCAAACAAGGTTCAGAATGCCGGCACACAAAGCTCCAACCATTCAAAGGGACACAAGGGCATGATCAGACAAAGGAAATCGATTTTGAACTGAATGACTACCTACGTCTGGTAGATTGGACGGGGCGAGCCATCCGAGAGGATAAAAAGGGGGCAATACCCAGTGACCTTGCGTCAATCCTCGAACGCATTGGATTGAATCCAAATGCCTGGGTGAGGAGCGTCAGTCACTATAACCGGCACTACTTTTCGGCATTGGGTGCAATCGATCGCATAACGGCCTATGCTCAGATGCAGGGTAAAAATTGGCAACGAGGTCAGCGTACCGTACAGCGCAGTTATCGTCTTGTCATTGCGTAGATAGGATTAAGCAGATATGGAATGAAGTGTGCAATAGAAACAATTATCGGGTGTCCCGAAGTTCTTCGCCGAAGTTCTTCGAAGTTCATTATCGGGTGTCCCGAAGTTCGCGATCATTTTGCAAGCGCCGGATCGCGAAGCTGCATACGAAAAGGCAATCGCGCTTGCATCACAACAAACATCGCAATTTGAAGATAGCACACGAAATAACCGAAAAGGTCATTGGGTTTTTGAAGGGCTCACAAGCCTCCTCGCAATCCACGAAGAATTGACAGATGGTGCTGAAATATTATGGGTGGAGCACAACAATCGCACCGTTAAGAAGGTGCGTTCTTGGGTGAAGCGAAAAGAGGAACTTGAAGTTTTCGACGATATACCCTCAATTGGCGATGGTGCTGAATAGTGAGGAATAACAGAACTAAACGGCTGCCGGTACCTAAAAATGTATAACGACACGGGGATTATTTAATAAAGCTGTTATGCGTAAAATGATGAAAACAACCATGATCATAAATTCCGTCTGGAGTTTAATTATGGTGTGTGCTTTTGCCTACCTTGTTCATGGACGATATAGTGACCTTCGTGCAATTTTACTTGCTTTAGGTGTGGCATATGGCGTTGTTTCATTGTTCGCACTCGCGGGTAAGTGCTGGGCCATAGTGGTTTCAGTAGTCATTGCCATACTGCTTATGATTAGATGGTTACCCATGGTCGTAATCAACACATGGATGTTTATATCAGGTCATGAACTATATAGAGACTCACCAGCAACAATATTGGTCGTTTTGTCGTATGCGGTTGTTTTCGCAATACCGTCAACCATTTTATGCGGTTTGTATCTTGTACAAAGGAAGCATATATGGGGTATTTTAAAAATGGTAAACCCGTCGCACAAAAATGTATAACGAGATACGAGGTCTCGTTAATAAAGCTTTTAGAAATATGCGGAAATACATAGAACACGAAAAATTAAAGAAATTAAAGAGTGATATTTCCTCATGGGAATTGTGGTTTGATTTGAAATATTCAGAAAGGCACTTCTGTAAAAAACAGGAACATAAAGAAAGCCTTGAAGTACACGATGCGGTAATTCTTAAAACGGATAAGGACAATAAAGGATTCCAGAGGTGGGAGCTATTACACGTGTGGTTGGCTGATAAAAAAGAAGTTGCAGACGGTGAGGCGGATGAAATCGGTGACGTTATGAGCGCAAGTGGCATGACAATTCAATATTGTCCGATATGTGGACAAAAATTAGATTGAATTTCTAACCATTTTCTACACCTGACCGGTGTGCCACTGCGCTGCATACGGTCAGGCGGGAAATGCGTTAGCCTTCAGGAGAGAAATATGTTTGGAAAGAGATCAAAGAAACGATCAGAGGATGATCTTCGGAAGAAATTCATAAGGCTTGGTGTCGATGATCTTGAGTTCTGTATTGAAGATGAATTGGACGCGCAGGCTAATCCGAGACTTGCGCCGCTCGTGCTATTTCACAATATTTGGCAGGGAGCCATACGTAAGGGTGATACAGATTGGATCACAGAAACAATCAACCACTTCGAGGCTAGAAAGGCGTTGGAGGGTGTTGCCGCAACAATGTGGTCAGAAGAACAAGAGTTGATTGATGCATTACGGGCAATTACGGAATCGAACATTGACCTAAAGCACATAACTACGTTGGCGCGACGAAGTCAAGAACATTTGCTGTACCATGTAGCGTACACATTGTCTGATAGTCACTCGGATGAAGTAGAGTTCGAAGACGTGAATTGGGGTTTGTTTGAGACAGATGAAGAGGATAACCCAATAAGGAAAATGAATGTCCTTCATGAGTATTATGGATTGGTGGACCCTGATAGACTACCAGAAGAATAGGATGAAAAGGCTAACAAGGCAAATCCGGTCGCCTTCAGTCGTTACTGCTCCTTGCGGCTAGGCTGATTTGCAGCGTTAGCTGCAAGAAGAAATGAAATCGTGCGTTGAATTTCGGTCAGACCTGTTCCCGCCCTACGAAGGCGAGGGCGGGCAAATAAACCCAGGCCGTTACGGCAGGCGTGTTGCTGAATTTATTGTTAATGGGTTAAAGAAAAGTGAATTCAATCCTGAGGAACCAATCCCAGAGGATTGGGGCTGGACGATCCCAATCGAAAATCTAGAATTCAATCTTTGGATTGGCTGCGGTAACCATGAAGAATACCCAAATGGTTTTCTTTGCTTCATCGAGCCGCATAATCCAGAAATAAGAAAATTCCCATTTTTCCGTAAAGTAAGCACCGTAAATACAGTTAACCGATTACGTGAAGCTATGAGTGAAATTTTATCAAACACTCCAGGCATTGACGATATAAAGTAGTATACGCATGACGAGTTTAACAACCCAAGCAGCTAAAAATATATAACGAGACTAGGGGGCTCGATAATAAATCAGTTATAAGTAATATGTCTATCAATAACGTTCTTAGTATTTTTGGTGCAATTATCTGCATCTTGTTGAGTTGGTTTTTCCTACGTCAGGCAAAGCTAAAGAAAAAGACATGGTATAAAACAAGTGCAATCGTCCTGTTTGCTGCGGGATCAATGATGTTTGGTGTACTCGCTGGGAAACTGACAAGCATCAACCAGGCGAAATACGACGATTGGAATATTAGGGCATTGTCTTCCAGTATCGTGGCCATGGCCAATTTGTCATCTAGTCGCACTTGTAATGCTCAAAAGTCGGCCCTCGATTACTACAAACAAAACATCAATGACTATAAATTTCGAGAGGGGCAGTTGGCACACAAAGCAGTAATATACGCTAAAGAATTAAGGTGCATCAACGAGTGATGAACAAACTTAGTTATAGCGTTTCTGGTATTACACTATATTTCACACTCACGGCACTACTAAAAGTGTAGGCAAGAAGATGTTAAGTTATTGGTACAGTGGTAAAAGATAAAAGCGCTGATAAGCGCAGGCACGGCAGGACAAATTTGACGCTGCGCTCTCAAATTCGCCAGTGCTGCGGGCGTTATGCGAGGAACTACTTCTAACGGTTGGTATCTTAAAACAAGGTGAACAGCAAATACGTGAACATCTTGTAAAGATGTTAGCATTGAAGCCGAAGATTTCAAATAAGGTATTACAAACAATCGTAGCAGGTAATGTTGCAATGGTGTTCTCGGAATGGCACCTCAAAGGTACATCAGAACAGGGCGAGCCAATTGATGTACCGGGGCAATCTTTTAATGTCTTAACTCGTCAAGTGGATGGAGCTTGGTTGATAACTATAGATAGTCCATATGGAAAATCTGTTTTCGCATAAAAATGTATAACGAGACACCGGGTCTCGTTAATAAAGCTTTTAGCCATCACATGAACAACAACGACGAAAAGAAAATAGCCAGCTTGTGAAACCAAGCAATATTGACAGGGCGTTCCTTGTCCTATCTTACGATCCTGGCATTGAGCGTTGTCCGTACTTTGAGTTGGATTTCAATGGCTAACAAAGCCAGAATCAGGAAAAAGCAGTAAAGAGATATTGTAGGAGCGAGCGCCTGTTCGCGATACCGAGTTCTCAGCGTTCTTGTTGATTATCTTGAGAGGTACCAGTACCCGGTCATTCGCGGCCAGCGGTCACTCCTACAGGGGATTGGCTTTGTAGGAGCGGCCGCTGGCCGCGAATGACCGAGAAGACCGTTGGGGTGAGGTACGAACCCCAACATGATTCACGTATCATTTCGTTCCCAGAGGACGCTACACCAGTCGCACCCAATGATCCATGCCGGTCAGGCGTTATAGCGTTGCAACAGTTTTTCCGCCTCTTCGGCGGTGACCGGCGCACTGATCAGGGTGCCCTGAATCTCATCACACTCGAGATGCTTGAGCACCATGCGCTGGGCCTCGGTTTCGACCCCTTCCGCAATGACTTTGAGATCCAGGCTCTTGGCCAGTGAAATAATAGCCGTGACGATAGCCTGGGCATGCTTGTCCGGAAGCAGGCTGTTGAGGAAGGTACGGTCGATCTTGAGGCTGCTGATCGGTAATTTCTGCAGATAGTTCATGGACGAAAATCCCTTGCCGAAATCATCCAGTGCGAACTGCATCCCCGCCTCATGCAGCTTCAGCATGATGTCCCGGGTGTGTTCGAAATTCTCGATCAGCGAGGATTCCGTGATCTCGAGTTCGATCCTGGAGACCTCGATTTTGCGCCGTTCGCAGATGCTCAGAAACTTCTCCGCCAGGCTCGCGTCTCGGAGCTGGACTGTGGAGAGATTAACCGCCAGGCTGATATCGCGAAATCCGCTTTTGTGCCAGCGGTGCAGATCGGCACAGGCCTTTTTGAAGACCCAGATGCCGAGTTTGTTGATTAGTCCGGTATGTTCGGCAACCGGGATGAACTCCGAGGGTGGGATCAGGCCGACCTTGGCGTGTGGCCAGCGGGCGAGGGCTTCCATGCCGGTAATCCGGCCGCTTTGAATGTCGAATTTCGGTTGATAGACCAGCTCGAACTGTTGTCGCACGATCGCCTTGTGCAGTTGGGTTTCCAGCCAGATGCTGTGGTATGCCTTGCGGTTGATCTCGCGGGAGAAAAACCGGATACGGTTGCCGCCCGGGTCTTTCTTGGCGACCCGGCGGGCGGTGGTGGCTTTCTGCAGAAGACCGCTCGGGGTGTCATCGTCATACGGAAATATCGCGATACCCATGCTGAACGAAAGGAAGAGTTCCTGGTCGTCCACATGAATCGGCTTCTTCAGCCGGCTCAGGATGCGGTGGGCCACCCAGGTGACGGATTTGATGTCATTGACTCCGGTGACGATCAATGCAAATTCGTCTTTGTTGAGTCGGGAGATATTGGGCGATGGGTCTTCGTCCTGATCGTCGAACACCGCAATGGTGTCGGTTTTGCGCAAGCACAGAACCAGGCGTTCCGCGATCAGTTTGAGAATCTGATCGCCAATGACATAGCCCAGGGCGTCACTGAGACGGGAGAAGTTATCCACGTCGAGGGATAGGATTGCCGTGGATTGATGGCTGCGTTCACTGCGAGCCAGCTCCTGGTAGATGCGATCGTTGAAGATGAAGCGGTTGGGCAGTCCGGTCAGTTCATCCTTGCCTTCCCGGCGCTTCATCTCTTCACGGGTGTATTCCAGTTCCGATTCGAGTTCGCGGATCAGGTCCTCGAGTCTCAGGACCTCGGTTTGCAGACGCCGTTCCGTATCGGTTTTGTCTTTACTGCTCGATTCGATAAACGAATTCACGGAGAGCACCGGGTCCTGTCCCGGTTTTCCGATCAGTTCCGGACTCCAGGCGGCGATGCAATTGCGTCCACGCTGTTTTGCTTCATACAGTGCGTGGTCCGCGTTGTTTACCAGCAGCATGGCGTCATCGATCTGCTCATCCAGGGCGGCCAGGCCAATGCTGATGGAGACGGTTTTCGGCTCATCGAACAGGCCATGGCATTGTTGCAGAATATCCATGCGGAGTCGTTCCGCGATGGCCCGGGCCTGCTCGACATTCGCATCGGGAAGGACCAGGGCGAACTCGTCGCCACCGTATCGACCGACCAGATCCTCAGGCCGGGAGTTGGCGCTGAGGATTTCCGAGATGTGTTTAATGACCTTGTCGCCATTGGCGTGACCGTAGTGGTCGTTGATCTGTTTGAATCGGTCGATGTCCACCATCATGAAAATCAGGTTGCGGTTTTCCCGGATCGAAATCTTGAATAACTGATCGAGTTTTTTGAAAAACGCACGCCGGTTAAGACTGCCCGTCAGGGGGTCCCGGGTAGCGAGAAATTCAAGTTCCACGGTTTTATTGCGCAAAGCCTTTTCGGAGATGCGCAGTTTCAATAAGGCGGATTTGAGCTGACGGTAGTGTTTCTCCAGTTCGGTCATATCGTCGAAGGTGGCCAGCACACCTCGCATATGACCCTTATTGTCGAAGATCGGGGCGCTGTTGACCGAAAACACCCGTTCGGCGTTATTGCCCGATTCAAATCGTACCGGCATGCCGGTTATCCGTTCACAATTGTTAAAGCTGATGCGCCAGGGAAGATTTTCGGGGATGTCGGTCCCTTCCCGTTGCTTCCAAAGCAGGTCGTCCGCGGTTTTGCCGATCAGATGCGGATGCTTGTGTCCGGTCTTACTGCTGAACGAATCGTTCGCCAGCAGGATGCGGAATTTTTCATCCAGTATGAGAAGTCCTTCCGACAAGGCATTGAAAGCGGATCGTACCCGTTCCGGGATGATGGACTTGATGGCGCTCTCGTCAGGGGAATCGCCTCGCCGTAACAGGTGAAGGATGAGGCCGGTCAGTAGCAGCAACAGCGCCAGTTGCACATAGACGATCGCGTTGAACGGTTTTGGAAATAGCGGTATCAACGGCCCACTGGAAATCACCAGCAGCGCGATCAGGGTCAATGCGATGATGGTTTTTACAAGTTGGTTGGGCGATGCCATTGATCACTCTCTGTCATTACCTGCGCTACAGAGAGCTTGAATCCCTGGCTATCTATGACAATACACATGTAAGAGGCAGCCATAGTGGCTGCTTTGTGGGTGTCGGTTTTATTTGACCGATCCCTGTGTTCAGACACGTGAAATGACAGTGGTCGTGCCTCTGGATAACCATTTCGACCGCCGGAAGGCAAGCTTTAACCCAAATGGTTAACCTGGGAATGTGGTGATTATGCCGGTCCGCTGTTCCTGCGGCCTATTGCCCGGACTGTCGCTGTGTTTGCCGACAGCGGTGAATGTATAAAGGATTCTTTCTGATTGAATCCGGGAATCGGGATCTTGAATATCCGGGTGCTCGGACAATCCGACTCGGAAAAACCCGTAGCCTGGATTCCGCGCTTCGCTTCATCCAGGTTACGGGTGCTACACGTCAGTGTGAGGGATTCAGGCGGCGAGCTGACTTTTCAGTTTGTTCAGCGCGCTCTTTTCGATCTGTCGAATGCGCTCGGCGGAAACCTGAAAACGCGCTGCCAGTTCGTGGAGAGTGGCCTTGTTGTCGCTCAACCAACGGGCCTCGAGTACTTCGCGACTGCGTGCATCAAGATCCTGAATCGCATTAAGCAGTTGCTGCTTCATCTGCGTTTCGCTGTCCACATGCTCGAGCAGGGTCGCGGGTTCCATGCGCATGTCGCTCAGATAGCCTGCCGGGGCGGGGGTCGCCGGTTCTTCATCATCCTGCTGAGGGCCGTCGAAGGCGATGTCCTGTCCGGACAGCCGGGATTCCATCTCGAGCACGGTTTCGGGTTTGACGCCCAGGTCCTCGGCCACGCTGTCAATCTCCTCTTGGGAGAACCAGCCCAGACGTTTTTTGGCGCTGCGCAGATTGAAGAAGAGTTTTCGCTGCGCCTTGGTGGTGGCGACCTTGACGATACGCCAGTTCTTGAGAATGTATTCGTGAATCTCGGCCTTGATCCAGTGAACCGCGAAGGAGACCAGGCGCACCCCCATGTCAGGGTCAAAACGCTTTACCGCCTTCATCAGGCCGATGGTGCCTTCCTGAACCAGGTCCGGCAGGGCCAGTCCGTAACCGCTGTAGTTTCGAGCGATGCGCACGACGAAGCGAATGTGCGAGGTAACCAGGGTCTGGGCGGCCTGCAGGTCCTTGTGGTCGCGCAGCCGCACGGCCAGTTCGTGTTCCTCTTCCGCGCTCAGGACGGGCAGCTGGAAGGCTGCGCTGATATAGGCGTCCATGTTGCCCGTCGGCATGATGCTTAATGCAATCTCTTTGCTCATTCCAAATTACCCCATTTATGTTTCAGTAAAGATATTAGCACTCTCATCGGATGAGTGCCAATCTACTCATGAGACTTTGCATGGGAGCTAAAGTTCCACTCGGAAAATTAGGGTATTTATACTTCTAAAACAATATGATACGTATGAAGTGCTGGTCCATGAGGTGGGTTCCGGGGAGATGTCTCAAGAGGGTTGAATGGCGCTGAGGTGGCGCCCGACGGCGAGCCAGGATCCCAGCAGCCCCAACAGGGAGCTGCCACCCAGCAGGGTCAGGGCGGTGCCCGCATCCAGGTTGCTCAGGTCGAAGCTGCTTTGGTAGAGATCGGCCAGGGTGGCGACCGGCCCGCTCAGCAGGCTGATCGAAACGGCGACCAGGCTCCATGCGATCAGACCGCCGAACAGCCCGTACCAGAACCCAGTATAGAGAAACGGCCGGCGGATAAAGGCATTGGTGGCGCCGATGAGTTTGGTGATCTCGATTTCGGTTCTGCGGTTCTGGATCTCCAATCGAATGGTATTCCCCACGATGAGCAGCACCGCCATGCTGAGCAGGGCGGTTAACACCACCACGCCACGCTGGGCAATGACCGTGATGGCCTGAAGCCGGCGCACCCACTGCAGGTCAAGCTGCACGATCTCCGCTTCCGGCAGAAGGCGCAGTTCCCGGACCAGCTGCTGGGCCTTCTCCGCAGTGGTGAAGTCGGTCTTTGGTTGGATGAACAACAGGTTCGGCAAGGGGTTGTAGTCCAGCGCCTGCAAGGCGTCCGCGAATCCGCTTTGACGCTGGAACTCCTTGAGCGCGTCTTGGCGGGTGATCAACCGCACCTCCTGGATGCGTTGATGGCGGCGCAGTTTTTTCGCCAATGCCGAGGCCTCTTCGTCACTCACCCGTTGTTTCAGAAACACCGAGATACTCGCGCCGCTCTCCCAGTTTCCGCTGATCTGCTGAAGGTTGTGCAGCATCACATGCAGCCCGACAGGCAATGCGAGGGCGATACCGATCACCGCGCAGGTCATCAATGAGGAGAGGGGATTCCTGGACAAGCGTCCGAGGCTGGAGAGGGCGACCTGGGCGTGACGCTGCAGCCAGATGTGAACCGGGAACGCCTTGCGTAGCTTACGTGACATGCGGTCCTTCCGTTTTGCTGTCCGCCACCAGGGTGCCGCTGCTGAGGGTCAGGATACGCTTGTTCATGCCGCGGATCAGGGCGATATCATGGGATGCGATGAGCAGGGTGACGCCCACCTGATTGAAATCGCTGAACAGGTCCATGATCTCCTGGGAGAGTTCCGGGTCGAGGTTGCCGGTCGGTTCATCCGCGAGTACCAGCGGGGGTTTGCTGACCACGGCCCGGGCGATGCCTACCCGCTGCTGTTCACCCCCGGAAAGGGTGACCGGCGCCGCGCGTTCCTTGTATAGGAGTCCGACCTTGTCGAGGGCGGCGCGAACCCGGCGTCCGATCTCCTTGTGACCCAGGCCGGAAACCACCAGGGGCAGGGCGACATTATCGAATACCGTGCGGTCGAACAGCAGACGGTGATCCTGGAAGATCATGCCGACCTCGCGGCGATGATAGGGGATCTGACGGTTCTTCAACCGGGTCAGATTACGTCCGTTGACATGCACCTGGCCTCCGCTGGAACGTTCCAGCAGTCCAATCAGTTTCAGCAGGGTGCTCTTGCCGGCGCCCGAGTGCCCGGTGAGAAACACCATCTCCTCTGGGGCGATGCGCAGATTCACTTGGCTCAGGCCGGTGTGGCCACCCGGGTAGCGTTTGCTGACGTTGTCAAAGTGGATCAAGGTACTAGTACTCTGCTGCGAGATGCCTGGGGAACGCTGAATACGGCCATATCATGTTGAAAGCGTACTAGTCTGAGGATTCCCGGGTGAACAGGGCGTCGACGAACTCTTTGGGATCAAATTCGCGCAGGTCCTCAATCGCCTCGCCCACGCCGATGAAACGGATCGGCACCTTGACCTTGTCGGCGATGGCGAATACCACGCCCCCCTTGGCGGTGCCGTCCAATTTTGTGATCACCAGTCCGCTCAGCCCCACGGCCTTGTGGAACTGCTCAGCCTGATTGACCGCATTCTGACCGGTACCCGCATCGACGACCAGCAGCACCTCATGGGGGGCTTCGGGGTCGATCTTTTTCATCACTCGGGTGATTTTCGCCAGTTCTTCCATCAAATTGGTCTTGGTGTGCAAACGCCCCGCGGTGTCGGCGATGAGTACGTCCACCCGGCGTGAAGTGGCGGCCTGCAGGGCATCGAACACCACCGAGGCGGCATCGGCGCCGGTGTGCTGGGCGATCACCGGGATGTCGTTGCGTTCCCCCCAGGTCTGCAGCTGTTCCACGGCGGCGGCACGGAAGGTGTCCCCCGCCGCGAGCATGACCGTTTCACCGTCGAGCTGGAATTTTCGCGCCAGTTTGCCGATCGTTGTGGTCTTGCCGGCGCCGTTGATACCCACCATGACGATTACCAGGGGTTTGTCGGCGCTCCGCGCCTTCAATGGCGTGTTGCAGGTCTCGAGGATCTCCAGGAGATGCTGTTTGAGGATCCGCGTCAAGACATCCGGATCGTCCAGTTCCTTGCGCTTGACCCGGTTGGTGAGATCCTGAATGATGCGGTTCGTGGCTTCGACGCCCACATCCGCGGTCAGTAACAGGGTTTCGAGTTCCTCCAGCAGATCCTCGTCGATGGTTTTGCGGCCCATCACAAGATTGGCCAGACCGTCGCTCAGATTATGACGGGTGCGTGACAGCCGTTCCGTCAGGCGGGAAAAAAAACCGCGTTTCTCTTCGCTCGCCGGGGTTTTGTCGGCAGCTTGCGGGGCTGCCTTTTTGCGCTTTCCAAATCCGAACATGCTGTGGATCACCACCGGTGTATCGGGAACACGGTGATTCGCGCCGGCTCCCGGTTGTACTTGATCGTTCCGCGACAATCACGATAGCCTGAGCGGTTTCGGGGGGCGGTTCCCTGTGTGGGTTGCGCAAACCGGGACGAGTGCAAAAGCCAGCGGGTTGTCGGGGCGTTATTCTACAGATACCGGGGCGAAATGATAACGTGGTTCGCCCGGCAGACCGGGGTTTGTAATTTACCCGGTAAGTTCTGGGGAACCGGATCGAACTCAAGACCGGTTTTCTGGGTCAATGGTTGAAGGCTAAAATCGGATGACAGGAATAACTCAATGCGAAATTTGTTGATCGGTCTGGTGCTGATGTGGGTGATTTTCCCGGTTCATGCGAGTGTCGTGGAACATCGGCTGGAAAACGGCATGAAGGTGATCGTAAAACAGGATAAACGGGCCCCCATCGTGGTTTCGCAAGTCTGGTACAAGGTGGGGGCCAGCTATGAACACGACGGCATCACGGGGATATCCCACCTACTGGAACACATGATGTTCAAAGGCACCCAAGCTCATCCGCAGGGGGAATTCTCACGCATCATTGCCGCCAATGGCGGCGATTTAAATGCATTTACCACGACGGACTTCACCGTATATTACCAAACCATGGCCAGTGATCGTCTCGAGGTTTCCTTCGAGTTGGAAGCGGATCGCATGCGCAATCTTTTGCTTTCGGAAGAAGAATTCACCAAAGAGGCGGCAGTAGTCATGGAAGAGCGACGTATGAGTACCGAGGATAGGCCTCAGTCCCTCACCTACGAACTTTTTCTTAGCGGGGCATATCAGACCTCACCCTATCGCCACCCGATCATTGGTTGGATGGGGGACATCGACAATTTGCGGGTGGAGGATTTGCGCGGCTGGTACCGCAAATGGTATGCGCCCAACAATGCCACCCTGGTTGTGGCCGGGGATGTGGATCCGGATGAGGTGATCGCTCTGGCGGAGCGTCATTTCGGTCCCCTTAAAGCCGAGGATATTCCCGTAGTCAGGCCCACGACCGAACCCGAGCAACACGGTATCAAGCGCCTCATCCTGAAAACACCGGCCAGTCAGCCTTACCTGATGATGGGATATAAAACCCCTGTCCTGCGTGATGCGGATTTGGCTTGGGAGCCCTACGCCTTGGAGATGCTCGCCTACATTCTTGATGCCGGCTCTAGTGCCCGGCTCGCAAGCCACCTGATTCGGGGCAGTGAATTGGCGGTGTCCGTGGAAGCCAGCTACGACGCCTTCTATCGATTGCCCGGTATGCTGATGTTCGATGCGGTGCCCCGTGCCGGGGTTGATGTCGAACAGATCGAGACAGGGATTCGGAAAGAGATCGATCGACTCAAGACAGACCTTGTTACTCCGAATGAACTTCAGCGGGTACGTAATCAAATCGTGGCCGCCAAAGTGTTTCAGCGGGATTCGGTCTTTAATCAGGCTCTGATGATCGGACGCTTTGACGCTGTGGGGTTGGATTGGCGTCTTGCGGATAAGTATGTCGATCATTTGAAGGCAGTGACCCCGGAACAGATCCGGGAAGTCGCCCGGAAATATCTGGTGGAGGACGGCCTTACTGTGGCTGTGCTTGATCCTCTCCCCCTGGATGGAAAAACCACCAAACAGGTTACATCAGGAAGTCGACATGTTCATTAAGGCATTGTATTTAAATGGGTTTGTTCGTGGATTCATGTTTCTGCTTGGAGTCACGTTTGTCACAGGGGCTTTGGCTACACCGCAGATCGAAAGTTGGACCACCGATCGTGGCGCGAAGGTGCTGTTCGTACGTGCCCCCGAGATTCCCATGCTTGACGTACGTTTGGTGTTTGATGCCGGGAGTGCCCGGGATGGCTCGAAGCCTGGATTGACTTCTTTTACCAATGCCTTGCTGGAAGAGGGAGCGGGGGATTGGAATGCCGATCAGGTCGCCGAACGCCTTGAAGGTGTGGGCGCTCAGCTCGAAGTGGGGTCATTGCGGGATATGGCCTGGGTGGCGGTACGTACCCTTACAGATCCTCAAGCGCTGGATATCGCGCTGGAAACCTTGGCTGCGGTAGTCGCAAAGCCCCGCTTTGCTGAAGAAGATCTTTCCCGGCAGCGCCAGGCCATACTGGCGGGATTACTCGAGGATGAACAGTCTCCTGGTAGCATGGGAAAGAAACAGCTCTATCAGCTGGTATTTGGGGATCATCCCTACGCCCAGGACCCGGCGGGCACCCGAGCTTCGGTTGAAGCCATC
This sequence comes from Candidatus Thiodiazotropha sp., assembly GCA_050291245.1. Taxonomy (GTDB): domain Bacteria; phylum Pseudomonadota; class Gammaproteobacteria; order Chromatiales; family Chromatiaceae; genus Thiodiazotropha. The sequence goes on from JBNKJP010000044.1 coordinate 169,605, forward strand.
ACCCGGGCGGATATTCAGCAAGCTCACCGACGGCTCTATGTGGCGCGCAACGGATTGGTCGCTATCGTAGGTGATGTCGACCGTCGACAGGCCGAAAGCATTGCTGATCAGGTTACTCGCGATCTGCCCGAGGGTGAGGCGGTGCCGGCTCTACCTCCTGTGGCTTCACTGGACAACGCTATCGTTCGGAAGATCTCCTTTCCTTCAACCCAATCACACCTCTATCTTGGCCAGCCGGGCATGAAGCGGAAGGATCCTGACTATTTTCCCCTCTATGTTGGTAATCACATCCTGGGAGGCAGCGGATTGGTCTCGATTCTCAGTGACGAGGTGCGGGAGAAGCGGGGATTGAGTTACAGTGTCTACAGCAGTTTTCTGCCCATGCGTCAGACCGGCATTTTCCAACTCGGTCTGCAGACTAAAAACGATCAGGCGGATGAGGCGCTCAAGGTCGTCAAAAAGACCCTGCAACGCTATATTGACGAAGGTCCTACGGAAGATGAGTTGAAGGAGGCCAAACAGAACATAACCGGCGGATTTCCTTTACGTATTGCTTCGAACAGCGATATCGTCACATATCTGGCCCTTATCGGGTTTTATGATCTTCCCCTGGACTATCTGGATACCGTTGTGGCAAAGGTGCGGGCGGTGACCCGTGAGCAGATACGTGATGCCTTTCGGCGACGCCTCGACCCCGACCGAATGGTGTTCGTCCAAGTCGGGCAAATTACGAACGAACTTGTCCAGAGTGATGAGAGCCAGACTGGCAAGTAGTTGTTAAGTATTGCTAGTGTGGTGCCGCATACTAGCACTGAGACACTACACTATGCATTACAACGTGATTTAAGTAGAGCGCAATTCCATGGCCCAGCCCGCTTCACAAGTTCGCATCATCGGCGGTGAACACCGGGGCCGGAGGCTCCCGTTTGCTGATATCCCGGGTTTAAGGCCCACGGGTGACAGGATTCGGGAAACCCTTTTCAACTGGCTGCAACCCGTGTTACCCGGTGCGCGTTGTCTGGATCTGTTTTCCGGCAGCGGATCCCTGGGGATCGAGGCGGCCTCCCGGGGTGCCCGGGAGGTGGTGATGATCGACGCCGCTTCCGTAGTGGTCCGGCAGCTGGAGGAGAACCGCAAGAATCTCGGCTTGGATCAGGTCAGGATCATCCGGGCGGACGCCCTGCAATGGCTGGAGCAAGATCCCACTGCATTTGATATCGTGTTTCTGGATCCCCCCTTTTCCGCCAACCTGCTGGAACCGATCTGTCGTAAGCTGAATCAGGGGTGGCTGAAGGATCGTGCCCATGTCTATCTCGAGGATCTGGTTTCGCGGGGTATGCCGAGACTCCCTGAGGGGTGGCAGTTGCTGAAAGATAAAAAGGCAGGACAGGTCAGTTACGGATTGGCGCTTGCGAATCTGCCCGGGTGATAATTGTCATTCCCGGTCAGGGGTTCTGATATTATTATGTTTTAATTATCTATTTAAGGCTTATGATTGTTGCTGTCTATCCCGGTACCTTCGATCCGATCACCAATGGACACAGTGATCTGGTCCGGCGTGCTGCGCGTCTGTTTGATCGGGTGATCCTCGCGATCGCGGAAAATCCTGGCAAGAATCCTGTCTTCGATCTTGATCAACGTATCACCCTTGCGCACACGGTGCTCGGTGGTATTGAGAATGTGGAGATCCGTTCATTCAGCAACCTGCTGGTCGAATATGTACAGCAGTGCGGGGCCAATGTGATCCTGCGGGGTTTGCGCGCGGTATCCGATTTTGAGTATGAATTTCAATTGGCAGGCATGAACCGGCGTCTCGCGCCCACGATCGAAACCCTGTTTCTCACTCCCGCCGAGCAGTTTGCTTTCATTTCCTCGGGATTGGTCCGGGAAATTGCGGCGTTGGGTGGGGATGTTTCGGAGTTCGTGCATCCGGCTGTGCAGGACGCATTGAGTCGACGCTTCAGCTAGCCTACAATTTCAGCGCCATGAAATATCAAGGTAACTATGGCGTAAACGTCCAAGAGAGTAGGAGAAAACCGTATGGCATTAATGATCACCGATGAATGCATCAACTGTGATGTCTGTGAACCCGAATGTCCCAATGGGGCAATCACTCAGGGTGATGAAATCTATGAGATAGACCCTGATCTGTGCACAGAATGTGTCGGTCACTATGAATCATCGCAATGTGTCGAGGTATGCCCGGTAGACTGCATTCCCAAGGATCCGGAACATGAAGAGAGTTACGAAGCGCTGTATGCGAAATACCTGAAAATCACCGGTGATTCAGAATAGGTTCATAGTTTTGGCCCGATCCAATAAGGCTCCCTTGTGGAGCCTTATTCGTTTGGTGAGTCTGTTTGCCCTGTGCGGGATCGGCGCTTTCATCAACATTGCGCAGGCAGACACGCCCACCCGGTCGGCCATCGCCAGTGCCCATCCCATGGCCACCGAGGCGGGTATGGGGATACTCCGTTCCGGGGGAAACGCCTTCGACGCGGCGGTTACGGTCAGTGCCGTGCTGGGCGTGGTGGAACCCTACAGTTCCGGCTTCGGCGGTGGCGGTTTCTGGTTGTTGCATCGTGCCGAGGATGGCCATCAGGTGATGGTTGACGGTCGGGAGCGCGCACCCTCGTCGGCGGATCGGGATCTGTTCCTCGATGAAAAGGGCGAAGTGGTGCCCCGTCTCTCCATCGACGGCCCCCTCTCGGCGGGTATCCCGGGGCTCCCGGCCGCACTGGTGCATCTGGCGCAAAACTATGGTCGCCTGCCTCTGGCGGTAACGCTGCAACCGGCCATCGAGATCGCCGAGCAAGGTTTTCCGGTCGATCCCCATTATCAGCGGATGGCCCGTTGGCGTCTGGAGGTGTTGCGGACCTACAGCGGATCCAGGAAACAGTTTCTCGCCCAGGCTGAGGTGCCGGAGATGGGTTATCTCGTGCGTCAACCCGATCTGGCGGAAACCTTGCGCCGCCTGGCCGATCAGGGGGTTGACGGATTCTATCGGGGCGAGACGGCCCGGCGACTGGTGCAGGGGGTACGTGAGGCCGGGGGCATCTGGACCCTCGAGGATCTGGCCCGCTATCAGGTCGTTGAGCGGGAGCCGGTGACGGGGGTCTACCGAGGTCTGCGCATCACCAGTGCCGCGCCACCCTCATCCGGGGGAGTAGCGCTGATCACCATGCTCAATATCCTGCAGGATCGGAATTTCGACACCCGTACCGAACCGCAACGTACCCATCTACTGATCGAGGCCATGCGCCGGGCGTACCGGGATCGTGCGGAGTATCTGGGTGATCCCGATTTTGTCCCGGTACCTGTGGACCGTTTGACCCATCCCTGGTATGCCGCCGGGCTCGCGCGGGATATCCCCATGGACCACGCCACCCTTGTGGGTGACGAAGACCCGGTGTCCCTTGAGGAGGGCCGGGACACCACGCATTTCTCGATTCTCGACAAGGCGGGCAATCGGGTCGCGGCCACCCTGAGTATCAATTATCCGTTCGGTTCCGGCTTTGTCCCTCCGGGAACCGGGGTATTGCTCAATGACGAGATGGATGATTTTTCCGCCCGTCCCGGGACGCCTAATGTCTATGGGCTGGTCGGCGGTGAGGCCAACGCCATTGCCGCCGGCAAACGGATGCTCTCGAGCATGAGTCCGACCTTTGTCGAGGATGCCGGGCGGGTCGCGATACTCGGAACACCGGGGGGCAGCCGGATCATCACCATGGTGCTGCTGGCCATTCTGGAGATGGCGGACGGCAAGGGGCCCGAGGCCTGGGTCAGTCGGCCCAGGCTGCACCACCAGTATCTTCCGAACGAGATTCAATTCGAGTCGGATGCCCTGAGTGAATCCTTGCAACGTCAGTTGCGAAACATGGGCCATCGGTTGAAACCCCTGGAGGGTGATTATGGGAACATGCAAGCCATTCTGTGGGATAGGGCGACGGGTAATGTAGAAACGGCGAGCGATCCCCGGGGGATAGGGTCGGCCCTGACTGAGTGATGTTGGTCAATGAATCCGTAAATTGAACATATCCTGGTGTCATTAGGAGGGGATTTTTTGCAAATAAGATCTAAAAGTTGATAAAGGGGCATTGAATTTGTTCAGTTTTTAGCTCAAGCTTTCGGGTCAGACGGAACCGTCTCTTGGGAAACTCTGTATCGGCGAAGAGCAGCTGGACAGGTACAGAATGTCTGCCTAACAATTTAAAATCAGTAGAGAGATCGAGATTTATCATGAAAAAGATCACGAAAATTGCCGCTATGATTCTCAGTGTCGGAATGCTTGCCGGTTGTGCCACCAATAGCAGCCTGGAGGCCGATGTCGCCAATGCACAAGCTGCCGCTGATGCTGCCATGAAGGCCGCCAAAGAGGCACAACTGGATGCCGCGACTGCTCAGGGTACTGCTGATGCCGCTCTGAAAGCCGCTAACTCCGCAAAAGACAGTGCCGAGGCTTGTAATGAGCGTTGTGGTCGGATGTCTGAAAAGGCTATGGCCAAATAAGTCGTCTTGTGTAAACCTGTTTACTCAGGTTGAAAAAAACCCCGCCACCGCCGGTGTCGGGGTTTTTTTTGCTCTGAGCGTATCCCTGTCCGCGCCGCGTCCGATGTTCAGAAGGGGGGGCTAATGAGTTACTCCCTTCCGGCAATCTCATCGCCCTGCAACAGAAACAGGGGCATGGGCAGGCCGGTTTTCTGGTCCGCGTAGAAGCGCAATTGGTCCCAGTCGGGTCGCCGATTGTCAGACAGCAGTTTGCTGATCACCGCATCGACGAGTTCGGTGTGATTGTGTCCCTTCTCCTCAACGTATTCCGCCAGTGGGGGATGCACCTGGACATACAGGTCGCCGTTGTGCCAACCCGCCTTGTAGGGCTTGTCGATGATCCGCACCGGTACGCCCACATCCACTTCCTTGAAGAACTGTTCAATGTTTTCCGGATAGAGCCGAATGCAGCCGTGGCTGACCCGCATGCCGACGCCGTAGGGTTTGTTGGTGCCGTGCAGCAGGTAGCCGTTCAGATCCAAATAGATTGCAAAGTCGCCCAGTGGATTGTCAGGACCGGGTGGGATCACCGGGGGAATTGGATTCCCGTCTTCCTCGTGTTCCTTGAGGATGGAATCCGGCACCTTCCAGGTCGGGTTGGCTTTTTTGCCGATCACTCGGCTCTCCCCGGTCGGGGTGCTCCAGCCTTCCCGTCCGATGCCGATGGGGTAGGTGATGACAACCGGGCGATCCTTGGGGAAATAGAACAGGCGCAACTCCGCGAGATTGATGATGATGCCTTCCCGGGGCCCGGGAGGCAGAATGTATTGCTGGGGTATGACGACTTCCGAACCCTCTCCCGGCAGCCAGGGGTCCACATCGGGGTTGGCGGCCACCATTTGGCGATAGCCGATATCGTAGATACGGGCGATATCCGAGAAGGTCTCTTCGTAGCGAGTGGTTATCTTGAAGGTCCGGCCAACCAGATCGTCCCCTTCCGGAGGAAGCTCGAAGGTCACGGCCTGTGTCCACAAGGGGGTCAACATGATAAGGAAAAACAGTAGGATGCGCGCGTGTAACATGTCTGTGAACTGTAAATGGTCTCGCCGGTGGCCCAAGTCTCCTGTGCATGCCGAAGCAGGCGTCATCACCCATCCGTGGTTCAGCATCCCTGACACAGCAGGTGTGCCTGATGGGAGGCCGCAGTGTGTTGTGAGGTTGTCAAAACCCGTGAAACTCATAAATAGTGTAACCGACATCAATACTTAATAGTTGGGAAATATCGGTCACTTCCGCGATCTGACCCACGCAATCTGTAAAGGTTCGGGGGCAGGGGTCGATAGCCTGATTGCGGTTCCTGTACATACGGCCATACGGTTTGCCTATCATCGGGCGCCGTGAAAAGCCAGGCCATCCGGTGATTCAACCGGCATTGTAGGGCGTTGTGATGGCGGTTCAGTGTGACACCGGTGGCCGTCGGATCACACCCGGGAACGGCTTACAGACTTCCCATGGGGCATAGGATAAGGCATGAGGCGTATCGCGCTGATCAATCAAAAAGGCGGTGTGGGTAAAACTACGATCACCACCAACCTGGGACACGCCCTGGCGCTGGCGGGGCATCGCGTGACAGTGATTGATCTGGATCCGCAAGGCCAACTGGCCTCGAATTTCGGACTTTTTCGCGCACCACAGAAGGGCATTGACCGGGTATTGCTCAACGAGCTGGAATTGTCTTCCGTACGACAGGGTGTGCGTGACCTTCTGACCCTGATTCCAGCTGGGAACCGGCTTCAGGAGGTGGAGTACCTTCAGGATGGCGGTTCGAGTCGTGCCCATCTGCTGCGCCAGGCCCTGGACGACCTGTCTTCGGATCAGGATTTTGTCTTGTTCGACTGCCCACCTTCCGCCGGATTGCTGGTGATGAACGCCATATTCGCCGCGGATGAGGCCTTGATTCCGGTGAGTGGCGATCACATGTCGCTGAACGGTCTGGCGAAAATGCTCAAGACACTGAAGAAGTTCGAGCCCTATCTCCCGAGTCCCCTGGGGCAGTGGATGGTGCTCAACCGTTTCTTTCCCCGCCGCAAGCTCTGCCAGGAGGTTGCGGGTAAGTTGCGACACCATTTCGCCCAACAGCTGCTGGAGGTACCGATCAAGGAATCCGCGGTGATTGCGGAGTGTCCCGGTGTGGGGCGGACGATTTTCGAATATCGGCCGAGCAGTCATTCGGCGAAGGAATTTCGTCAATTGGCCGAGGAACTCCTGACCCGGAAACCGAGTCCGGGTTTTGAGCTTGCGGAACCCGGCAAAGGGTAAATACTGTATGTGAGTGATGCTCGGTTTATCGAACAATAGTGCTTAGTCCGACCATTGCACACCGCACTGGGAGGAAATGGAGTGGCCTGGACGAAGCGAAGCGGGATCCAGGAAAAAACTCCGTCATCCCGGATTCCGCTTCGCTTCATCCAGGCTACAAGTGAGTGAAACATGTCCATAACCAGCGAACTTTCAGCCGACGAACAAACCGTCACCATCAAAGTATCCGGGCGATTCGATTTTTCCACCCATCAGGCGTTCATGCAGGCCTATAAGGCGCACCCCAAAGGGGAAAAGGCCTTTATCGTCGACCTGGCACATGCGGAGTATCTTGACAGCTCGGCCATGGGAATGCTGCTGCAACTGCGTGAACACAGCGTCGATGGGAACAAACAGGTGGTGTTGCGCAACGCCAATGATGCGGTGCGTGACATATTGGCCATCGCCAATTTCGAAAAACTGTTTCAGATCGAGTGATGACCGGTTTGCTATCACGCCGACTCCTTACGTAAGCGCTGTTGGGCTCAATCTCATTACAAGGGGAATTCAGGGGGGGAGTGCACATCCGCGGTGCTTTCCGGTATGCTTCCCCCTTTTTTCCGGGGGACTGCCTTCATGGGTTTCAAATGCGGTATCGTCGGCCTGCCGAATGTAGGAAAGTCGACCCTTTTCAATGCCTTGACCAAGGCGACCATTGCAGCGGAGAACTACCCATTCTGCACCATCGATCCCAACGTGGGGGTTGTTCCCCTGCCGGATGAGCGGCTCGAGGTCATCGCTTCGATCGTCAAACCCCAGGCGATCCTGCCCACCAGTATGCAGTTCGTGGACATCGCCGGTCTGGTCGCCGGAGCCTCCCGGGGCGAAGGGCTGGGCAACAAGTTTCTTGCCAACATCCGCGAAACCGATGCCATCGCTCAGGTGGTGCGCTGCTTTGAAAACGACGACGTCGTGCATGTGGCCGGCCGTGTCGACCCCGTGGGCGATGTGGAGGTAATCAACACCGAATTGGCCCTGGCGGACCTGGAATCGGTGGAGAAGGCCCTGGACAAGACCGCCCGGCAGGCCAAGACCGGGGACAAGAAAATCCTTGCCCGGAAGGAACTGCTCGAGCAGGTGCGGGATCATCTGGATAGTGGAAAACCGGTAAGAAGTCTGGGTCTGAGTGAGGATCAGGCGACGGAACTGCGTGATCTGTTTCTGCTAACGGTAAAACCGGTCCTGTATATCGCCAACGTGGCCGAGGATGGCTTTTCCGACAATCCCCACCTGGAAGCACTGACCGAGCTGGCCAAGGCCGAGGGTGCCGAGGTGGTGGCGGTATGCGCCGCGATCGAAGCCGAGATCGTGGAGCTGGATGAAGCGGAGCGGGGCGAGTTTCTCGCGGATCTGGGCCTCGATGAGCCCGGTCTGAACCGGGTGGTGCGGGCCGGCTATCGGCTGCTCGGCCTGGAGACTTACTTCACCGCCGGGGTCAAGGAGGTGCGCGCCTGGACCATACCGGCCAAGGCCACGGCACCCCAGGCGGCGGGTGTCATACACACCGATTTCGAACGCGGATTCATCCGTGCGGAAGTGATCGCTTATGAGGATTTCGTGGCCTGTAAAGGGGAGCAGGGAGCCCGGGAGGCTGGTAAACTCCGGTCCGAGGGCAAGGAGTACGTGGTCAAGGACGGGGATGTGATCCACTTCCGCTTCAACGTCTGATATTGACACCGGGAGTCGGCACCAGTATATTCTGCGCCCTTCAAACAGCTTACTGGCAAGGTAGCTCAGTTGGTTAGAGCACAGCACTCATAATGCTGGGGTCGGCAGTTCGAATCTGCCCCTTGCTACCATACGAAAAAGGCTTGGCTATCGTCAGGCCTTTTCTTTTTAACTGTTGGCAGCAGCCCAAGTTCAGGATTCTGTCGAATTACTCCAAGCCAATTCATTTTTTGACCAGCGAATAGCTCGTGCTACGACCGCCGCCAGGATCTTTCTGTAATGCATTTCGTTCAATAAGATCCAGAATGTCTCGGTAGGCCGTGTCTTGTGAGCACTTTGCAAGCTTTGCCCATTTTGATGTTGTGAGCTTGCCTTCAAAACCGTCTAGCAGACTGTTCAATACTTTGATTTGTCGTTCGTTCAAAGCCTCTGTGGCAAAGTGTTCCCAGAAGCGGGCCTTATCAAGGACGCAGCCCAATGTCTCTTGAGCGCCCTCGATTGCACGGCCAAGGCAGTTCAGGAACCAGTTCAGCCATTTTGTGATATTAAGATCACCTTTTTGCGACCATTCCAGTGTATCGTAATAGTCTTTATATTCCCGGCGGATTTGCGCGGACATGCTGTAAAAGCGTTGCACTGTTTTCTCTGAACGAGCGAGCGCCATATCCGAAATAGCGCGAGCGATTCGACCATTGCCATCATCGAAGGGATGGATGGTGACAAACCAAAAATGAGCAAGCCCGGCAATGAGAAGAGGATCTATATCTCCCGGTTGTTCGAACCAGCGCAGGAAATCCGCGATTTCATCGGACACGCGTTCTGCCGGCGGCGCTTCGTAGTGTACCCTTTCCCGGCCAACCGGCCCGGAAACGACTTGCATGGGGCCGTTTCTATCATCGCGCCAGTTTCCTACCCGGATCTTGTTCATGCCGCTTCGCCTTGTCGGAAATAACGAGGCGTGCCATGCGAATAACCGCTCTTCGGTTAGAGGAGCGGCATAGTTGCCGGTTGCGTCCAGCATCATTTCAACGACACCCTCGACATTTCGGTCTGTCGGAACAAGGCCGCCAGCATCCATACCAAGCCGTCGCGCGATTGACGAACTGACCTGCTCACGCTCTAGCATCTCACCCTCAATCTCACTTGATTTCACTACGTCTTCTGTGAGGGTCTGGAGATGGGCTTCACAGCGCAGCTCAAAGCCCAGCGCCTCCATTTTGCCGAGCAATCGCCCTTGCTCCCGAGATACCGCTGCCAGCAATCTGATGAGACTCTTTTCGTCCCAGGCGAGACTCGGAAAGTCAGATATTTCCCAGATATACATCACTTTTCTCCGCGGGTTATGCGGATATTATCGCCTGTATTTGCCGTATTGGCAAAATGATTCTCTGTATTATTTGCGGAGAAAAGAGGTGATATTCTCCGCATTGATCGCTTCCAAGATGGTTTCAGCCTTGGTTGGGTAACTTTGTTGACTTAGGTGTGCCTACTCATGATTACGGACATAGATTGATTTATGGCAGATTTTGGAATGGGTGTCTGGATTAGGGGCTCGCAAACCATACGTTGATTGTTGTGTCTTTATCGCTTGGATCATTGCCTTTTCACGGGTTTCTCAGCCCGTCGAGCTCCTGTCTGACGCCTTCGATCTGATCCTGGACCGATAGAATCTTGACTTTGTAGTTTTCTGCGACCGCTTGCATTTCGGAGGATATGCTCTCCTCCCAGGTTGCTCCGGCCAGATTGTTGTTGGCATGGGTTTTCTTGTGCCTCAATCTTGCCATTTCAGCGTCCATTTTTTTGTGGAGTGATCTCTTTTTGGCTTCCAGCTGGACGATTTTTCGCTCAAGATGCTTGATTTCGGTCCGGGTGCCAATGGCTTGCAGGGTTTCGGAATACTCTGATACGGATTTCCCGGGTGTGCTTGGGGGCTGGATTGGTTTGACAGTTACAATCTCGGCTGTGCTGCTGCAGGGTCTCTGGCTGAATGTCGTTTTTCCGCGTTCGTCAGTACATTTGTAGATTTCCGCCTGGCACAAGGCAGGCATGATGAGAGCAATGGAAAGCACAAGTTTCACGGCGGTCTCCTTCGCATGGTGAAAAAATGTCTTCTGGGGCCGTCCAGGCACGCTTTGAAGTCAGAGGATTCGACCACTCACAGGGTCAAGGGTTCTTCGTGAAGGAACGTGAGTTTTTTCGGGTCGATGCTCGAGTGATTATTAACGGGGCCCGGAAAACATCAACGGCCTGACCGCGTCAGGCCTGGGTATTATTCCGGTTTACTCCAGATCAGCTGGATGGTGGCACTACGACGGATGTCGGTCAGCCGGTCGGTGAATTCCTGAATATTCTCGCTCAGCAGATCTGCCAGTTCGAGTTTCGCGTCCCTTTCCTCCATCAGCTTTTCCCGTTCCAGACGGATCTGCGCGATGTCCTGTCGTTTCCGTTGTTTGCTGAGGGATGTGACGTTCGGATGACCATCGAAACGATCGAGAAATTGAGCCTTGCGGCCCTGAATCATGGATCGATCGAGTTCCAGGATTTCGCTGTTGAGTTGCTCGACAACTTCCAGCTGCTCATCCCAGATGGTGAACAGGTTATCGACTCCCTCTTCGATCCAGTCCTGGATCTCCTGCATGTGCTGGACGCGCAGCATCCGAATCACCCGGGTCGTGTCGGGCATCAGCAGCAGCTGTTCGTAGAGATCGATCCAGCCCTCTTCCCGGTAGTTGAACAGTCTGTTCATGTAGTAGAGCAGCAACCCAACCGATTCGCTGTAGTCATAGCCTGGGTAGCTGTGGCTGAGGACGTTGATAATGTCCGCGAAATTCACCGCGGTGCCGGCGAAGGCCTGGTCGTTCCGCGCATTGACGCCCTGAGCGTAGATGCGGGTCAGACGCTTGAGCATCCGCAGGTAACCATCGGCGCGAATTTCGGTTTTTTCCGAGCGGATGAATTTCGAGATTTCCACCAGCATTTCTCGCAACTCGCCAATGTCGGTTGGATCCACTTGGTGGGTCAGGGAGTATTCGAGGAAATCGAAGTATTGCTTGACGATGCGGCAGGATTCGTCTTGTGCGAGCACCGGGAGATGATCGACGCTTTCAACCCGGAACCGGGTGGGCCGGTCTGTCACCGGAAGCGTGGTGGCATCGCTTATGAGCTCGTCTTTCATTGGTGTTCGCCGCCGCATAGAATGCACATTGAATTCCCATATTATATTAACAATTACTTATATATCAAGTTTTTTCGAAGATTCCTGCGCGCTAGCCCGGATGAGCACGTAAATCCTCCCTGGTATCGGCGTATGAAATAGGAACTTGAGCGTAATCGTCGGGTATGTGTCTGCTAACTGCATGAAATTACGGAATTAATTGATTTTTGTTAGGGATTTTTGTACATTTCACGGTCTTTTATGAAATCCATAAAAACTGAACGGACAAGCTGAGGGAAACACCATGAATAGTGCTGATACCGCGTGGATCATGACGTCCACGGCGTTGGTTTTACTAATGACCTTACCTGGATTGGCATTGTTCTATGGTGGGCTGGTACGCACCAAGAACGTCTTGTCCGTGCTGATGCAATGTTTCGCCATCGCCGGACTGGTGTCGATTCTTTGGCTGGTGTTGGGGTACACCCTGGCGTTTGGAGAGGGGAATACCTGGATTGGCGATTTGAGCCGCGTCCTGATGGCCGGGGTGGGCAAGGAGAGCCTGTCGGGCACCATTCCCGAGTCCCTGTTCATGCTCTTCCAGATGACTTTCGCCATCATCACGCCGGCGCTGATCGTGGGTGGCTTTGCGGAGCGTATGCGCTTTTCCGCCATGTTGCTGTTCAGCGCCGTCTGGCTGCTGTTGGTTTACGTACCGGTAACTCACTGGGTCTGGGGCGGGGGATGGCTGCAGAAGATGGGACTGTATGATTTCGCGGGAGGCACCGTGGTGCACATCACCGCGGGCGTGGCCGCCCTGGTGGCTGCCGTGGTTATGGGGCCGCGGCGAGGATTCGGAACCTCGTCGCTGATGCCGCACAACATGACCATGACCATCTCCGGGGCGGGTATGCTCTGGGTGGGCTGGTTCGGTTTCAACGGCGGCAGCGCCCTGGCGTCCGACGGCAGTGCCTCAATGGCAATGCTGGTGACCCACATCTCCGCGGCCACCGGTGCCATGACCTGGCTGGTACGGGAGTGGATCAAGTTCGGCAAACCCAGCGCCCTGGGTGCGGTGACCGGTATGGTGGCGGGTCTGGGTACCATCACCCCGGCCTCGGGTTTCGTGGGTCCGGCGGGCGCCCTGGTGATCGGGGTCCTGGCCGGTATGGTCTGCTTCACCGCAACCAACTATCTGAAACAGGTGCTGAAGATCGATGACTCCCTGGACGTCTTCCCGGTGCATGGCGTGGGCGGCATCCTGGGCACCCTGCTGGCGGGTATCTTCTCCTCTACCTCCTTGGGGGTCTTCTCCGGTTACGGATTCGCGGACGGTATTACCAGCATGGGGGGGCAGTTAAAGGTGCAGTTCATCGGTGTGATCGCCACCCTGGTGTTCACCGCGGTGGTGACCTTCGTGATTCTCAAGGTTGTCGATGCCCTGGTGGGGCTGCGTGTGACCAAGGAGCAGGAGATCGAGGGGCTGGATATCGTGCTGCATGAAGAGCGTGGTTACAACGAGCTTAGCTGATTATCGCGGAGGGGCATCCTTCCGGGTTGGCGCAGGCCTTTGCTGGTTCCCACGCTCTGCGTGGGAACCCAGACATGGGTTCGGTGGACAACCCAACGCTAATTAATCCACCTGACTAAATATGCATTCCCACGCAGAGCGTGGGAACGAGGTTTCCAAGGATGGGCTCTACTCATGTCACTCTGTCAGAGGTACTGGATCCCGGTATATGCAGTGATGACGGTTAAGTTGAGCACTGTTTGGCCTCACACCCCTTTTGTCCGCAGAGTAGTGTTCAGGCTTTGCGATAGCTTGCCAGGGCGCTGTCGGTTTCGTGCAAGGCCACTTCCACCACCGGAAAGCCGCCGCCTTCCACATGTTCGAAGATCAGCCGGGCGATGTTTTCGGCGGTAGGATTGTCGCCCATGACATAGACGGTCTCACCCGCCTCCTGCAGCAAGGGCAGTACGGGATCATCGGCATGCAGCAGCATGGTGTGATCCAGGTTCTGTTCGATCCAGGATTTGACGTAGTCACCGATATCCGAGAAATCGCATACCATACCCAGGCTGTTGAGCCTTTCCGATTCGAGGCGAATCACCGCAGTCGCATTGTGTCCGTGCAGGTGTTTGCACTTGCCCTGGTGGTTCAGCAGGCGATGGCCATAGCAGAAATGGATCTCTTTGGTAACCGTATACATCTCTAATTCGGAGTCTGGCAGTGACAAGGACGACAAGGCCATGTGGCCAGGTTGCCGAGTATACGGGGTGGCGATCCGGACCGCCACTCTGCTCATAGCTGTCGTTCGCTGGGTAAAGGTTTAAAGCTAGCCGCCGATGTTAAAGGTAGTTGGCAATTGAACAGCGGAATAGCTATGGCTGATGATGGTGAATTTTTCGAGGTGGCGCGTGAGGCTGTCGGTCAGTTGAAGAAACTGACCCGGGATTTTCCCCATCTCTCGACCCAGCCGGTACGCCATGCGATCGAAACCTGGAATGAGGACCTGTTTCGCCGGGGTGAACTCATCTGGGAGGAGCGCCAGCGCGTCAAGCGGGAGCTGGCCGCCCAGGAACTTCGGGCCATAGAGCTGATCGATCAAAACCATGTGGATGACGTCCTGGAGATGTTGGCAAACGAATTCGAACGAGACTTCGATTACTATGATCTGATCGACATGGTGGGTAAGGATCGTTACATCGGCGCCCTCCGGCGGGAGGCCATCGAACTGCTTCAGAACTCCATTTCCCCCGAGCAGACGGCCGACCTGTGGAACAGCGTGGGTAAACCTCCGATTGGCGGCGAGCGCTGGAATGCGGTGGGGGTCTCTGTCTTGATGGGGTGAACCGGCCCATGCTTAAGGCGATGCCCTGGATTTTCGTCACTCCGGCGTATGCCGGAGAAGTGGTGCATGGATGCACCGTTTACGGATCCAAGGACGAAATCTAGGGATATCACACCGTCCTGCCTTCTGGATCCCGGCATGTAACGGGATGACGGTGGTTTTTGGGCTTAAGTAAGTGCCATTCCCTTTTGGATATTGCCATGGCTCAGGTAGCACCCAGTGTAGAGGTGCGCGCCATCCATGGCGAAGCAGCCGCGGAATTGTAGCGCCTCGGGAAAGGGGATATCACTCTCGGGCGAGGCGGAAAAAGCATAGGTCTGGGCCACAGGGTCGATCTCCAGATTGACCGCCTGAAAGCCGATGAACTGTCCCAGAATGGGGTAGTAGCACTTGTACAGACTCTCCTTGGCGCTGAATACCAGGCGTTCGGGTAATTCCGGGTTGTCCTGCATGAACACCTCCTCCCGTGGGGTGTGTACATATTGCGAAACGCCTTTGGGCAAAGGTTTCAGGGGTTCTACGTCGATGCCCAGTCCGGCCAGATCGGTGATTTTGGCGCACACTGCGAGGCATACCTCCCGACAGTGGGAAATGCTTCCGAGATAGCCTTCCGGCCAGAGTGGCTGGCGCTTGTCGCCGCGTAACAGGGGTTCAAAGGGTGCCTCAAGCCGGGCCAGGGCCGCGTGAGCCGCGTGCCGTCCTGCCCGGAATTCCCGTTGTCGCTTCTCCCGGGCTCCTTCGATCAACGTCTCTTCCTCCTCACGCAGTGGGGTGGTCCACATGTCAGGGCTTGCCTTGACGATCGAGGCCTGGGGTGGGAAGCAGTGGATGAATTGATTGTCCATGGCAAGTGAGTGGCTGGTGTTTCTTTGGCAGTGTGACTGAGCTGTGCTTTCCCTGTCGTGGCAAGGCCGCATCGCGGCTTCGGTCCGGAAATCCGTGACCGGGCACACTAGCAGACTCGGCCCTGCAAGGCTATGGGCCAGATCCCGCATACGTCGTTAAAGCACTTGACCGGTTGTTTGTTCCCATGCCATGCTGCACCCCATGAATCCGATCAATCCGACCGCCGTTATGTACAAACCGCGCCGACTGCGCCCGTGGGCAGTCTATGCCGTCGTCTGTGGTCTGGGGGGCTGATTTAGCGATTCTGTTTTAAACGATCAGTCAGGAATTTGCTCAAGGCCGCAGATGGAAACATCTGCGGCCTTTTTCGTTATGGAGGTTATGTCATGTCGGTGCCTGCCGCGTTTCTCGGCGTCGTGCTTATCTGGGGTACTACGCCACTGGCCATTCAGTGGAGTGGTCAGGGTGTGGGTTTTCTTTTCGGGGTGACCGGCCGGATGCTGATCGGGGTTGTCCTGGCCATGCTGGTGTTACGCCTGATGGGCCTGCGCCTGCCGTGGCATGAGTCGGCACGACGTACCTATCTGGTTGCCGGATTGGGCATCTATCTGAGTATGACCCTGGTCTACTGGTCCGCCCAGTACATACCGTCCGGCTGGATTTCGGTGGTGTTCGGGCTTTCGCCGATCACTACCGGGCTGATGGCGCGGATCTGGTTGCAGGAGCCCGGCTTGACCCTGCCCCGATTGTTCGCCGTGTTGGTGTCCCTGGTGGGTCTGGCGACGGTTTTCAGCGTGGGTTTCCAGGCTGGTGGTGAGTTTGCCTTGGGATTGGTCGGGGTGCTGTTGTCGGTGATTACCCATTCCGCCGGTTCGGTCTGGATCAAGCGGATTGATGCACAGCTGCACGGCCTGGTGGTGACCACGGGCGGGCTGATGGTGGCAGTACCCCTGTTTCTGGTCAGCTGGTTCCTCCAGGGGCAGGGTTGGCCTGAAGCCGTGGGAGAACGCGCCCTGGTGGCCATCTGCTATCTCGGCGTGATCGGGTCCGTGCTCGGGTTTACGCTTTACTACTACATACTGCGCCATCTGGAGACCACCAAGGTGGCCTTGATCACCTTGATGACCCCGGTCATCGCCCTGTTCGCCGGGGCCTGGCTGAACGCGGAATCCATCGAACCGCAGATCTGGGTCGGTACCGGATTGATCCTGGTGGGGCTGATCGGTTTCGAGCGGCCCGGGTTCGGACGGATGGTTCAGTGGCGACCGGTCAAGGCCAGGGAGAGTGAGGGCCAGTAGGTGATGATCACTACCGCGCCAAGCAGGAGCAGGAACCAGGGAAGGGTGGCGCGGTAGATGGTCATAATCGGTTTGTCAAAGCGATAGCTGGCGATAAACAGGTTCATACCGACCGGTGGGGTGAAATAACCGATCTGCATATTCGCCAGAAAGATGATCCCCAGGTGTACTGGATCGACCCCGTACTGGATTGCCACCGGCAACAGCAAGGGCACCACGAGCACCAGGGCGGAGAAGATATCCAGCAGGGTGCCCAGCACCAGTAGGAACAGGTTGAGCAGGATCAGGAAGGTGAGCGGGTCGTGGACCTGTTCATGCAGCCAGCTGAAGAGCTGTCCGGGGACATCCGCGTCGATCATGTAGTTGGTGGAGGCCAGGGAGAGTCCTAGGATTACCAGGATGCCACCCACCAGCAGCATCGATTCCCGCATCAGACCCGGAAGTCGGCTCAGGGGGATCTCTCGGTGCACGAAAACCTCGGCGATCAATACATAGAGCACGGTTACCGCGGCGGCCTCGGAAATGGCGAAATAGCCACTGTAGATACCGGACAGCAGCAGGATCGGCAGGGGGATCTCCCAGGCGGCATCGCGCAGTGCGTCCAGGGCCTCCGGCATTGAAAACCGGGTGAGTGGAATGTGGCGGCTGGAGTACAGGGCCCAGGCCATGAGGATCCCCAGCATCAAAAGCCCGGGCAGGATGCCGGCGAGGAACATCTCATCCACGGTGATCGCCCCCCCCAGTCCCAGCTGCTGAGCCACCACCGCGTAGAGGATCAGGGGCAGTGCCGGGGCGAACAGCAGACCCAGGCTGCCCGAGGTGGTGACCAGGCCGAGGCTGAAATCGTTTCGATAACCGGCCTGTTGCAAAGCCGGGTAGAGCAGTGCCCCGAGGGCCACGATGGTCACGCCGGAGGCCCCGGTGAAGGCAGTGAACAGGGCGCAGGCGACCAGGGCGACAAAGGCCATGCCCCCCGGCATCCAGCCCAGTAGGGCCTGGGTCAGGCGAACCAGGCGGACGGGCGCCTTGCCTTCGCTCAGCAGGTAGCCGGCAAAGGTGAACAGGGGAATGGCCATCAGCACCGGGGTTTCCGCAAGCCGGAAAAACTCGATGGCGACGATGGAGAGATCGATATCGGACTGATAGAAGCCCCACAGGGCCATGGCGCCGATGACTACGAACAGGGGTGCACCGCTGATCGCCAACAGGATCAGACCCAGGGTGACGATCATGGGGACTCGTCCCGGGGAGACTGGAATGGGATATTGAGGAGAAATTTCAAACCCATGAGGGTGAAGCCAATGGGAATGATGAGTTCACCCAACCAGGCGGGTAGATTGGAAAACAGGGTCGAGCCATCCTGCCACTCCACATAGACGAAACGGGCGGCATGCCAGCCGATGGTGAGGCAGACCAGCGCACTGAACAGGTCATGTACCTTGGCTAGCCCTGTCTGCGCCTTTTCGGACAGGGTATGGGAGAGCAGGTCGATGCGCAGGTGGCGGTGATCCCGGGTGGCGGCGATGGCGCCGAACAGGGCGATCCACAACACCAGGATGCGCAACACCGGGTCCGCCCACACCAGACCGCTGTCGAACAGATTGCGCAGTACAATCTGACTGCCCGCCAGCAGGATCATGCCCCCGAGCAGGAGCGCCATGAGGATCTCCTCGAGTCGGGTGATCAGGCGCTGAACCCGGATCAACCGGTCATTCATGGATGGGCGTTGCCCGTGCGTTGCGCCTGAATGAGTTGCTGCATCTCGTCGAGCAGTCCACCCGTATCGAGTTTGCCGGACTTTTTCAGGCTTAGAAGGGTGGTGTTGGCGTGGGCCTCCCAGGCCTGTTGCTGCTCCACACTGGGGGCGATGAAGTCGATGCCCTGCTGTTGCAGAGCGGCCAGGGCGGATTGGGTGTCTTCCCGGTTCTGTTTGTTGAGCGTGATGAAGGTCTGGCTCAGGGTTTTTCGCACCAGGGCCTGGTCGGCTTCACTGAGTTTGTTGAAGGCCTTCTTCTCGATCACCAGGGTGGCGTACAGATAGGCCAGGGGTACCTTGGTCAGGTAATGGACCCGGGTGTACCACTGCAGGGCGATGGCGCCGATCGGGGCGCTGGCGATGGTGTCGATGAGACCGGTCTGCAACCCGGTGAGCACATCGGTCAGGGGCAGTGGGATGGGGGTGATGCCCAGTTTGCTGAACATACGGGCGTTGATCTCATCGCCCTCAGGGATCCAGATCTTCAGGCCCTTCATGTCCTCGGTGGTTTTGACCGGGCTGTTGGAAAACAGGTAGGCGAAGCCCCCCTCGCTGAGTCCGAAACTGATGTATCCCGAGGTTTCCAGGCCATCGATGATCTGTCGGTCCATGACCTCGCGCACCGCATCCACCTCTTGCAGATTGCGAAATTGAAACGGCAGTGACAGGGTTTGGGCTTGCGGGGAGATAGCGCTCAGACCCCCGCCGGTGATCGCCCCGCCCTGTAGCTGCCCCATACGGATCTTACGCAGTACGCTGTTGTCGTTACCCATGACTCCGCCGGGGTAGAAGCGGATGCTGACCCGTCCCTCCGATTGGGTCTCGATCGACTTGGCGGCGGCCCGCATCTCTTTCATCCAACTGCTCCCATCCGGGGCCAGGGTGGCGATCTTGAAAACGGTTTTCGCCTCGCACAGGGTGGTGACGCCGAGTACGAGAAGCAACAGGACGAGGGTGCGAACCCGGTGGGTTTTACGTTTGAAAGGAAGCATCATAGTCATGGGATCAGATCAGGGGGTGAAGGTTCAAGCCGTTACATCAAAAGTAGTCTTCCTGGAGTAACGCGCGCGCCTGTTGCTGGGCCAGGATATTACTCAGGGTCAATCCGGGTTGTCGGGGATCGGCCTCGATCACCTCATTGAGCAACCGGTCGTGCAAGGTTTTATCAAAAACCAGGCGGGCGTAGTGTCGAGCGTATTCCAGTTTCGCCATCAGGTCCTTGCCCGAGGAGAAGGCGATGGCCTGTTCAAAATGGGCCTGGCCGATTTCCGGGCGGCCCCCCAGGGCCGGAGGAATCTGGCTGTTGATGACCCCGAGATAGAGCTGCGCCCGACCGTTTTCATATCCCGGATCCTGTTTCACGACAAGCGCCAGCATGGCCTCCACCTTGGCCAGCTCGGCCACCGCGTTCCAGTCATCGCTGTGGGCTTGGATCCAGCCGGCCCAGCTGGCGGCATACAGATAGAGACCTTCCAGGTCCTGGGTATCCCCCTGGTTCAGGGCGGCGGCGAAACGGTCGAAGGGTTGGTGGCGGTTTTCGCAGATTTGAGTCTGGGTTTGGCAGAATCCCCGTCCCGCGTAGTCGAGGGCCTTCTCGGTCAGGATTTTGCGGCGCTCGGCTGCTTCCACCAGTCCCCCGGCGTAGGCGCCGTACAGGCGTGCCCCGGCGTATAGCAGCGGTTTGTCATCCGGACTGTCCGCAATCAGGGAGTCGATGAGCAGCAGATAGGAGGGCGCGCCCTGGCGCACGATCTCCGGGTCGGTCTGATCGAGCATCGCCTGGGAGAGGCTGGCGGCCAACCGGTCGGTGCCCAGGGAGACGCACCCGTTCGACAGGCTGATGGCGAGTCCGCACAGGAGGGTGGTGAGCAATTTACCGAATAGGGTCTTTTTCATCGGGGGATTGTGACAGATTTCGGTGGGTTTTTTTAGCGTGACCGGAGTTTGAAGTGAATTCAATCCGAAACCTGAGTGGTAAGACCCGGCCGATGCGGTTTGCTTGAAGTCGGACAATCTACCCTTTATCGTGCGGGGAAAGAAATAAGATCGGGTAATAACCAACAAAGGGGGATCGTGCATGGAGATTATCACCAATCTGATCAACGGATTGAACGGGATTGTCTGGGGACCGTTGATGCTGGTTCTGATTCTGGGAACCGGCTTTTTCCTGATGGTTCGTCTCAAGGTCATGCCTTTGGCGCGACTGGGGTATGGTTTTCGCATGCTGTGGCGGGGCCGCGAAGGGTGCGGAGAGGGTGAAATCAGTCCGTTCAACGCGTTGATGACCTCACTTTCGGCCACCATCGGAACCGGTAACATCGCGGGTGTCGCCACCGCCATCGCCATGGGCGGTCCGGGGGCTCTGTTCTGGATGTGGTGTACCGCCCTGGTGGGGATGGCCACCAAGTACGCCGAGGCGGTGCTGGCGGTGCGTTATCGGGAGGTGGATGAAGACGGCAACCATGTTGGCGGACCCATGTATTACATCAAAAACGGCCTGGGCGGTTCCTGGGCCTGGCTGGGTACCCTGTTCGCGGTGTTTGGCGCCCTGGCGGGTTTTGGTATCGGCAATACGGTACAGGCCAACTCGGTGGCCCATGCCCTGATGGACCATGAGCAACTGGGTATTCCTCCCATGGTAACCGGCCTCGTCATGGCGGTCCTCGCTGGGTTGGTGCTGATCGGGGGTATCCGGCGCATCGCCGAGGTGGCGGGCAAACTGGTGCCGTTCATGGCCATCGCCTATCTGCTGGGGGGTGTCGTGGTACTGGCTCTGCATCTGGGCGAGATACCCAGTGCGGTGGTTATGATCGTGCAGCATGCCTTTACGCCGACCGCCGCCACCGGCGGATTTGCCGGCGCGGCGGTCTGGGCGGCGATCCGTTTCGGGGTCGCGCGGGGTATCTTTTCCAACGAAGCGGGTCTGGGCAGCGCCCCCATCGCCCATGCCTCGGCCGCCACGGACAACCCGGTACGCCAGGGTACGGTGGCCATGCTGGGGACCTTCATCGATACCCTGGTCGTCTGTTCGGTCACCGGCCTGGCGATTGTGGTCACCGGCGCCTGGACCGGGGGCGAGACCGGGGCTTCCCTGTCGTCCGCCGCGTTCGAACTGGCCTTGCCCGGGGTGGGCAGCTATATCGTCAGTTTCGGGCTGGCGATCTTTGCATTCACCACCATTCTCGGCTGGAGCGTCTACAGTGAGCGTTGTGTGGAGTACCTGGTCGGGATCAAGGCCATCACCCCTTTCCGGATCCTCTGGGTGATCATGATTCCGGTCGGCGCCATGGCCCAGGATCAGCTTGATTTTGTCTGGTTGGTCGCGGATACCCTGAATGCCCTGATGGCGATCCCCAATCTGCTGGCTTTGTTGATGCTCAGTCCGGTGGTGGTGCAGTTGACTCAGGACTATTTCAAGGGTCGTTGACACGATATCCTGGGGGGCGCCCTCAGGATCGGGATTCAACTTCGGATGGCTCGAAACGCAGATACAGGTAACAAATGATGCGATCGGATTCGTAGAGCCACTCCACTCGATCCGGGTTTTCGATTCTCAGACAGGGTGTCTGCGACTTGCCACCGCCTTGGTGCAGTTCCCGTTTCCACTCGGGATTCTTTGCGGTATTGCGCTGTTCGATCGGTATATTGAGATGGCGGATCACCCGCCGAACCCGGGTGCAATATCCGCAAAATGGCAGGAAGTAGAGGGTCAGGCTACGCGCCGACGCCTCCACCTGCCGTTGGCGTTCCTCTGAGCGCCGGATCGGCAGGTGGAAGAGGCGATTGAGCCAGTGAAACATCAGACGGTCTGTTTCGAACCGCCCAGGCATTCCGGGGAATCCGCTACCGTACCCCCATGATTGAACCAGTCCTGGGGGGTCAGGGTATGCAGGGCCAGGGCGTGGACACCCCCTTGCAGCTCCTCCGCCAGGACCTTATTCACCTGACGGTGCCGGGTGATGAGTTTCTCGCCCTCGAAGGACTCGCTCACGAGCACGATCTTGAAGTGAGATTCACTGCCTTCCGGTACATTGTGGTTGTGGCTCTCGTCTATCACCTCCAGGTGCAGGGGTGAGAAGCTGGTCTGGAGTTTCTGCTGGATGTTTTGCCGCATGGTGGTCATGGATCTATACCTATTTGGGTTGCCGGGTTGATAGTGTAGTAGTTTAGCCCCTCACAGTTTCAGGATTTCCCGCACAAACGGGATGGTCAGTCGTCGCTGTGCCGCGAGGGAGGCCTGATCCAGTCGGTCCACCAGAACGGTAATGAAATGGATGTCCCGGGGAATGCGCTGGAGCAGGAAACTCGCGGTTTCGACACTCATGGAGAGTCCCCGGCTCTGCGTATTGCGCAGCAGCAGTTCCAAACGCTCCTCGTCGTTCAGGGGGATCAGGTGGTAGCAGGGGCCCCAGGTCAGACGCGAGGCCAGGTCGGCCAGTTGGAGCGGCATCCGCTGCGGCGGCCGGTCACTGGCGACCACCAGTTGCGCACCCCGCTCGCGCAGGTTGTTGAACAGGTTGAACACGGCGCCTTCCCATTCCGGACGTCCCGCCAGCTGCTGCAGATCGTCGAGGCAGACCCGCTGAAACTGCTCCAGCCCATCGAGCATCTCCGGCGCCAGCCCATGTTCCGATTTGAACGGCAGGTAGGCCGTAAGCCCCCCCTCACTCTGGGTCTGCTGACAGGCGGATTGAAGCAGGTGGCTTTTGCCACAGCCCGATTCCCCCCAAAGATAGAGGAAAGGATCCTGATTGCCCCGCAGTCTGGACAGGGCCTCGGCGTTGCGTCCGGGAATAAAATGGGCGAAATCCACCCGGGGACGGATACTCAGGGTCAGGGGCAACTGCGTCGGCATGAGGGTCAGGCGCTTCCCGTCAGTTTGTGCACGGTTTCGGCCATACGGCGGCCCTGGGTGATGCAGATCCGTTTCTCTTCGTCCGTGATCGGCTGTTTGCTGTCCTTACCCGCAACATGGCTGGCGCCGTATGGGGTGCCTCCGCTCCGGGTGTGAAGCAGGGTGGTTTCGCTGTAGGGGATGCCCATCAGCAGCATGCCGTGATGCAGCAGGGGCAGCATCATGGAAAGCAGGGTGCTCTCCTGGCCTCCGTGAAGACTGGAGGTGGAGGTGAAAACGGAAGCCGGTTTGCCGATCAGCTTACCCCCCATCCAGAGGCTGCTGGTGGTGTCGAGAAAATGTTTCATGGGTGCCGCCATGTTGCCGAACCGGGTGGGGCTGCCGAGGATCAGGCCGTCACATTCGGCCAGGTCCGCGGTGCTGGCATAGGGAGCACCCTGTTCCGGTATGCTGTCCTGCGTGGCTTCACAGACCGGTGAGACTTCGGCTACGGTGCGCAGCCTGGCGGTCACCCCGCTGACCTCTTCGACACCCCGGGCAATGAGCCGGGCCATCTCAGCAGTGGCGCCGTGGCGGCTGTAGTAGAGGATCAGTACTTCTGCCATCTGAGTTCCTTGTTTGAATATCGAGTGGCCGGGTTAAGAATCTGAAGGGTGCGGTCTCAGAGCAGCTCCAGCACCTTTTCAGGGGGACGACCGATGGCCGCCCTGCCGTCTTTGACAACAATCGGCCGCTCGATCAGCTTCGGGTGCGCGATCATGGCGTCGATGAGTTGTTGGCGGGTCAGTTTGGGATTGTCCAGGCCTTCCGCTTGATACTCCGCCTCTTTCTTGCGCATCAGATCTCTGGGTTCCAGTCCCAGCATGTCCAAAATGTCCTCCAGGGTTTTTCGGTCCGGCGGGGTTTTCAGGTATTCCACGACTTCGGGTTCCACCCCCTGCTCCTGTAACAATTGCAGGGTCTGTCTCGATTTACTGCAGCGGGGGTTATGATAGATTTCGATACTCATGGTTCGGCGGCCTTGTGAAAGGTTTTGAGGTGATCGTCGTCGGCATCCCTGGGGGGGCGTGAGACAATAACCGTTGTTGTTGGATTTCAGGGTGTCATTGTAGCCAGGGTATCCGGTTGACTCCACCGCCATCCGGTGGGGTATTCGATCCCCTTCGCCGGAGGAACGACCGGTATGCCCGGGAATCAACAAAGGAGCGATACAGGTGAATCTGAAGACCCTCCAGGAGCGGTATTTCTCCTGGGTTCGACATATACCCGCCTTCCTGAAACTGGTGATGCACCATTTCATCACCGATGGGGGAGTCCAGCATGTGGCGGCGCTGACCTACACTACGCTGTTGTCTCTGGTGCCCCTGATGACCGTGGCTCTGGCCCTGTTTTCCGTGTTTCCCGCCTCGGATCGGATGTCGGAGCAGATCGAAAACTTCCTATTCCGGAATTTTGTACCGGCCGCCTCCGAGGTGGTGCAGCAGTATCTGCGGGATTTCAGTCAGAAGGCCGGAAAACTGACCGGTGTCGGTTTTGGTATGCTGATTGTTGTGGCGCTGCTGCTGATGAATAACATCAACAAGGCATTCAACACCATCTGGCATGTGCGTAAACGCCGCTCTCCCCTGGCCCAGTTCACCGTCTACTGGGCGATTCTCTCCCTGGGGCCCATTCTCATTGCGATCAGTGTGGCGGGTACCTCCTACTTGGTTTCGATTCCTTTCCTTGATCAGACCATGGCGGTGGCCCAGGTGCGCTCCAAACTGCTGAGCCTGATGCCGGTGATTCTTTCCACGGTGGCCTTCAGTCTGCTCTATGCCCTGGTACCGAACCGCACCGTGCCCTGGCGCAATGCCCTGGCCGGCGGACTGCTGGCCGCGACCCTGTTCGAGCTGTCGAAGCGGGGTTTCGCTCTCTATGTCACGACCTTTCCGACCTATGAGGCCATTTACGGGGCGGTGGCCGTGGTGCCGATCTTCCTGATTTGGATCTACCTCTCCTGGATGGTGACCCTGCTGGGTGCGGAGTTCACCTACTGTTTGGGAATCTACCGTGAGAACTGGCGGGAGAGAATGAATCAGAGGGGCAGTGATTTTCTGCTGGCCTTACGTCTGCTGGGCGAGTTGCGGGAGTCGCAGCGTGACGGATGTGCCCTCGGTACCCGGGCGCTTCTGGAGCGTTTACCGGGGGTGACCGAAGAGCGGCTAGAGCAAGTGATGAACCAACTCGGAGAGGCCCTTCTGGTGCTTCGGACCGAAGAGCGGAGTTGGATGCTGGCCCGGGACCTGCGCCAGGTTACCCTCAACGACCTGTATCAATCCGCCCACTACGTGCTGCCCGGGGATGATTCATTGGATCTGGATGATGTGTCGGAGTCCCTGAGGGGGATGTTGCAGGGGCTGAACGGCAATCTGCGCGAGGCTATGGACAAACCGCTGGAACAACTGCTTTAGGGTCGCGGAAAAAATAGATTATCCCTTTGCGCAAATGGACTCAGTAAACCCAGAAAATTGCGGGTTCATTCGCGGTGATTTGCGTCCCTTAGGCGCTCTTGATTCGAAAGCGCTCGAAACGGGCGGTGGTCTCGAGCAGCTGCAACGGGGTTATGCTGGGCGAGGGGATCATCTCTTCAACCCGGTACTCCTGCCCGATCACGAAGAAGTGTTTCGGTACGATCAGTGAACTCCGATGGGTGTGGTCCTGATCGATGTAGATCCCGGGATGGTCCTTCACCGGTTGATCGTCCTGGCGATTGTTGGCGATTCTCAGGGTTATGGGTTCGATCTTGCCGGTCACGAATTGCACGCCGATTTCGATCCGATTGTTCTCGGTTTTTGCCGCCCGCTTAACGACCCCTATTTTCCAGTCGCTGCCTTGCCGGCTGGTATGGCCGGAGAGTAGGATGAGTTCGCCGATCAGGGGTATGCTGGAAGTCGACCGGGGCAGGTGCAGCGCGACACCCGAGCGGCTCTGATTGCTGCGCAGGGCTGTCATTTGATGCCCTGTCCCCCGGGTGTCCTGGGTGTTCATGCCCATGGGCTGGCTCATGTTGATCTCTTGATGTTCCGATTCCGGCGAGTGCGTTTCCCCCAAAAGGTAGGCATGTACCTGGGGTACCCCGAGCCAGATCATCAGCTCACCCGATGTGTTGAAGCGTTCGCTGTCGCGTTTCAAGCGGATGTGCCAGGACTTGAGCATGCGTGCCAGAAGGTTGTTGATCTCCTGGAGGGAGAGTTTCGCAAAGCTTTCTGGCTTGGCCTGCTCCGATCGCTCCAGGTGCCTCAGCTGTTGATGCAGTACCTGACTGACCGGACCGATGTCGAACAGCACAAAGCGGGCCTGCTCCAGGGCCTCAAGGGCTTCCGGGTGAAACAGATAGGGTGGAACTTCCCCCAGCCGGTCGATCACATACAGGCCGGTAGTGGCCGTTTCCTGTTTGGTGTGAGTGAGACGGGCCTCTCCCGCGACGCTGTCCAGGTATTCGAAGCAGATGCGTGGCTCTCCTTCATGCAGGTGACAGGGGTCGAGAAGCATCATCAGTAGGAAGTGATTGAACAGGTGGGCGATGTTGGCACGCTCAGGATGGATCTGATCCTTGTCATCGATGCTTTGCCGGTGCAGGTTCTGTTCCACGGCAAAGGTCATCAGACGGGAGATCTGACGATAGATATTTCCCGAACGGCAGTCGAAGTCCTCGCAGGCGAGGAGGTACTCCAGGAGAAAGTACTTGATGGCATAGTAGATGCTGTGGCTCAACAGGGTGAGGTTCTTCCGGTTGGCCTTGTTACTTAGGCAGTCGTTCGCCACATGGCAGTAGCCGTACCCCATCTCCTGCATGACCCGGCGTATCTGGGCCAACGGGGCCTGACCCTTGCGTTGATTCAAACCGTGCACCAGGCGTAATGCCGGGGTGGCATAGATCTCCATCAGTTCGGTGCGCCTTTTGACCGGTTTCGGGAAACGGTTCAGGCGTCCCAGGTGGGTGATCATGCCCTCGGCAAGTTGCTGGGGATTGGCGAACGGTAGTGCGGTGGCCCATTGACGCAGGGGTTCCGGGTCGGTCTCCACCAGCGGATTTTCATAGGGGTCTGCCGGCGGCACCGTAAAGAGTTGTTGACGGGGACTGGAGGTGCGATGGGTGAAGAAATCAAACATACTCGGAACTGCCAGCATCCATGGGGCTGTGGTGTGAGGCTATGTATCGGTGCGCTGAGAAACTATATCACCAAAGTCCCGTTTGGACAGGGGGTAATATCCCCCCTGAGCTTGCTCCATCGATGAGCAGAAAATATCATGTTCGCCACGGGCGCGTGTATTTTGTTAATAGTCAATATTTATCAGTGATTTACGTGCTTGTCGCTGATCTGTTTTGAGACCTCCGGCGTGGTTGTGAGTGGGAATCGGGAGGCCGGATCCCAATGAATTCATGAGGTTTATGTCTGAACCGATCATGGGTTGTTCTACCATCCGGATTAAGGTTTACCTCAATTGCACGGATTGGAATTTCGTCTGAGAATGGCTGTCTGAAGCGGCTACTTCTCAATTCCACTGGTTTTTCGGAGAGAATCATGCCCCGTTTGAAATACCCTGTTTCTGTCTTGCTGCTTGGATTTTTGTTATTGACCCATGCCGTGTCGGCCGAACCCCTCGATTTCGAGCTCAAAGGGTTGGACGGCAAGACCTATCGTTTGTCGGACTACCGGGGTAAATGGGTGCTGGTGAACTACTGGGCCACCTGGTGCCCGCCGTGTCGGGAAGAGCTGCCGGAATTGGAGATTTTTCACAACAATCACAAGGACAAGGATGCGGTGGTTCTGGGCGTGGCGATGGAGCGCATCGATCCACCGCGTCTCAAGGCCTTTGTCGATGAGCAGTTCCTGAGCTACCCGATTCTGATGACCGAGCCGGCGGCTCGTACGGAACTGGGCCGTGTCCCCGGATTACCCACTTCATTCCTGGTCAACCCCAAGGGTGAGGCGGTGGCCCGGCAGGTGGGGCCGCTGACCGTGGAAGATCTTGAAACATTCATCAACGGCGCCACTGCTGAATAGCGAGGAAAGTGATGTCCCGATTCAATCTGCTGCTGATTCTGTTGTGTCTCTTCCTGGGTAACGCGA
The DNA here is from genome assembly GCA_050291245.1 of Candidatus Thiodiazotropha sp. Lineage (GTDB taxonomy): Bacteria > Pseudomonadota > Gammaproteobacteria > Chromatiales > Chromatiaceae > Thiodiazotropha. The sequence goes on from JBNKJP010000044.1 coordinate 197,997, forward strand.
GTGCGGCCACCCGGGATCCCGGCACCTACTTCTTTGATCAGTTTCTCGGCAATTTCAAAGACGAGCTGCAGATGGCACGGGACGAAGGCAAGCAGGGCATATTGATCATGTTTGAAATGGACGAGTGCCCCTTCTGCCACCGAATGAAGTCCCAGGTACTTAATCAGGAGGCGGTCCAGGACTATTTCAAGGAACATTTCCTGATCTACGCCGTGGATGTGGAAGGTGACGTTGAGATCACCGATTTTCAGGGCGAGACCATGAAGGAGAAGGACTTCGCCTTCAAACAGTTCAAAGTCAGGGCGACGCCTGTATTCGGTTTCTTCGATCTCGATGGCAACATGATCACGAGATTCACCGGCGCGACCAATGATGCCCGTGAGTTTCTCTGGCTGGGTGAATTTGTGATCGACGGGCACTACAAGTCGACGAATTTTTCGAAATACAAACGAGCCAAGAAGCGCGCGGCCGCCAATCCATGAGCGTAGCGGGGAAGGCGGTCAAGGGATCATTGGACTGGAATCTGCCATGGCTGATGTTCCTGGTTGCCAGCCTTTATGCCGCGGTTGGCATGGCGGAACCGCTGCCTTCGCCCCTGACACTTGAGTATGCCCTCTCCCTGGCCGACGAGGGGCATCCGGAGCGCCGCTCCGCGGACGCCGCCCTGGCCCAGGCCGAGGCACTCAAACAACAGGCGGAGGCGGCGGACGACTTCAACCTCACCCTGTCCGCCGAGCTGCGGGCCATTGAACCCTCGGAGATCTCGGTCTATCAGAGCCATAACGACAGTCTCGCCCGGCTCAACCTGAGTAAACAGCTCTATGACTTCGGCCGCACCGCGCATGCCCGGGAGGCCGCCGAGGCAGGCCTTGATTCGCAACGCTGGCAACTGGTGAATGTACGCCAGCAGCGGCGTCTGGAGGTTATGGAGCGGTTTTTTGCCGTATTGCTCGCGGACCTGGAGTTCACCCGGGACAACGAGGCTCTCTCCATCGACTACATCCGCTTCGACCGGGCGCGGACCAAGCAGGAACTGGGTAAGGTCTCCGATATCGAGCTTTTGGAACTGGAAACCGTTTATCAGCAGTCGAGACGCAAGCTGAGCCTGAGCCGAAACCGTCAACGAATCACCCGTTCACAACTGGCGATCGCCCTGAATCGGCCCGGAGAACTGCCCTCCAATCTGGAGACTCCGGTATTTGGGCCGGTGGAGGTTGCTTCGGAGGTGGCGCCTTTGATCGACCGGGCATTACAGGACAACCCTCGTATGAAGGCCTTGCGTGCGCAACTGCAGGCGGCGCAGATGCAACTCAGTGCCCATGAGGCGGAAGGCAATCCGGTGATTCGGGCCGAACTGCAAGCGGCAGCCTACAAGCGTGAACTGGGTGGGCGGGATCCCCTGAGCGCCGCACTGGTTTTCGAATGGCCCCTGTACCAGGGTAGCCGGGTCGACGCCAAAGTGGCGGAGCAGCGTGCCCGGGTGCTGCAGAAACAGGCTGAGCTTTCATCCTATGAGATGGCCCTGCGGCAACAGCTGCTCGATGACTGGATGGCATTGCAAGAGCTGTTGATAGCGCGTGACGGTTTGCAGGTCAAGGGGGATTACCGGGATCTCTATCTGGACCGCAGCCGTACTCTGTACGACCTCGATATGGCTTCGGATCTGGGTGACTCGATGACCCAGATTGCCGCGGTCCAGTACGAACGGGCCAAGAATCTGTTTCAAATACAATTGACGCAGGCGCGACTGGATGCGCTGACCGGTGGGTTGCTAGACCGGACCGGATTATCAAGGGAAACGCAATGATGGGGGGAATCATGAAGGGGTTGCTGATTTTCTGTCTGCTGTATAGCGGGTCGGTCCTGGCCCGGGATCTGGACGCGGTTACCGATTGGGTGCGAAGGGTGACGTTGAGCACCCCGGTCAGTGGCATGGTCGGGCATGTGAATGTCAGCGTCGGTGAACAGGTGTCCCGGGGAAGCGTATTGATCGAACTCGACCAACGGCTTTTTCAGACCCAGTTGGCCGCTGCGGAATCCCGTGTAGAGGCTACATCCCAGGTGAAGGATGAAGCCCGCCGCGAACTCGATCGCTCTCTGGAACTCTACGATCGGACGCTGCTATCGGATCACGAACGCAAGTTGGCGGAGATCGAGGCTGCGCGCACCGACGCGGCCTTCCGCAAGGCCGACGCCGAACTGGCCCAGGTCCGGCTCAACCGGGAATACAGCCGAATCACGGCCCCTTTTGATGGTGTCGTAGAACAGATCTTTGTGCAGTCCGGGCAGGCCGTCATCAATCGTACACAGGCCACTCCGTTGCTCAGCCTGTGTGAAAACGGACGTATGAAGGTGGTGGGTCGGATTGAAGAGAAGCTGGCCGCCGAGTTGAAACCGGGGGCATCAGTACAGATCGGGGTTCGTGGGCAATGGATGGAAGGCCGGTTGTCACTGATCGGTCTGCAGCCTGTCGAGCGGGATGCCAATGGTGCGAAATACACCCTGGAGGCTGTCTTCGAGCTTCCGGAAAACCTGCAGCTTCGTGCTGGTGAAAAGGCCGTAATGAGGTTGCAAGATGAGTGAAGAAACTGTTCAGAATCAGGTGTGTATCCACTGCTATGTGGCAGGACGGGTGCAGGGCGTGTTTTTTCGGGCATCGACAAAACATGAAGCTCAAAGACTCGGTCTTAAGGGCTATGCAAAAAACCTCCATGATGGGCGCGTGGAGGTGGTGGCCTGTGGGCCGGTCGGTGCCGTGGATGAATTGCGGGAATGGTTGCGCAAGGGTCCCGCCAATGCGCGGGTCAGCGGGATCTCCTGCGAGGTGATGGACTACCAGGTCTTTACCCAGTTCACCGTGAGCTGATACGGGGGAGTGGGGTTTCGCTCACGCCTGAACCGGCGGGTTTATTGTGAGTAACCGGGCTGGTCAAGGGGACGGAATTTGAGTCCGGATTCCGATGGTCCGTTGTAGCCATTGATCTCCTGTCCCTGATAAGGACGGGCGGGGTAGGCACCATCATAGGGATCGCCATACGCCCCGACCGGTCCTGTCGGGGCCGGATAAACGGGCGACTGTTCGTACGAACCGTAACCCTCTTGTGGCATCGCTTCATAGCCATTTGAGTAACCGCTCTGGGGAGTCGGATAGGTCTCCGGTCCCGTGGGATAGGTCTCTGGCTGTGCATAGGGTGTCTGGGATTGGGGATATCCGCCACTGAGATCCGGCTGGGCCTCCATGGGACGGAAGGTGTAGGCGTCCGTGGAGGGCTGCTGCCAGTAGGATGGGGGGGCTCCCTGCGGTTCGTAGTAGGTCGGGGCCGGCTCCCGGTTCGGCGCTTGTCGTGCTGTGGGTTGTTCCTGGGGTATGGGCTGGGATTGGGGGGCGACGGGCGCAGCATAATAATCGGGATATGCGGGGTAACCGCCGTATCCGGGATAGGGTTGTGCGTAACCGTAGCCGGGGTAGCCGTATTCTCCCGGGTAACCCGGAGATCCGTAGTAGTTTGGGTTTCCGTAATAGTAGGGGTTTGCGTAGTAATCGTCGTAGTAGCCCCGGTCCCGATCGGAACCGCCGAACATGCCGCGCATGGGGTTCATCATCCCATCCGCCATGTTGCCCGGATTGAAATTGAATTGCCGGCTGTCCTGACGGTCGTCTGCCAGAGAGGCTGGAGTGTTAAGTACTGACAGAACGCTCAGTACCAGCCCTATCCATCGTGTCATACTCGGATCCTCTGTTGGGTGGTCGTTATCATTAACCCGGCGGCTAAGTATGTCGTGTTCAGGCGTGTATCCGCCATCGGGTCTCAATTAATAATACATCGGATTTGCAGACAAACCCTATTTCCGTCAAGTTCACACCATGCAATTACCCCCTCTAACCCACGCAAGGATTCTCAGACGCTACAAACGATTTCTCGCCGATGTGGTGCTCGATAGCGGTGAGCATGTGACCGCCCACTGTCCGAATACCGGATCCATGACCGGTTGCTGGACTCCCCAAGCCCCGGTGCAACTGAGCCATAGCGATAATCCAATGGTGTATGCCTTGAATCGGCCCGAGGGACAGGTCTTCGCCCCCGCGGATGAGATCGATCCCGCATACGGCGAGACCCTGCGACGGGTCGTTCGGGAGGCGGGCGTTGAGGTGATCGCCCTGCGCATCATCCACGCTGAGACGTCGATGTCCGTGGGTGAGGAGATTCCGGTTATTCTGTCGTAAAAGAGTACTCTTTCAACATGGTATTGCCGAATTCAGCGTTCCCCTGGCATTTCGCAGCAAGGCGCAGCCTGCCGGCAATGGCATTACCCTTGTCAAAGGCTGCAACGCGACTGCGGGATGCCAGGGGAGCGCCCTTCGGGTCAGGTTGTCAGCGTCCATGGACTGCGTTACAGCTCTTGGAAAGGGAATCGCCATTCCCGGCGAGCTGTGCCTTGCCATGAACGCTGACAATCTGACTGAATACGGCAATATCATGTTGAAAGAGTACTAGTAACCCATGGAGGCCAGGTCGAGTCCCGAGGGAATCTCCGGCATCGAGCGTACGCCGCTGAGAATCTCCCCGTCGGGTCGCAGGTCCAACCAGCGGTATCCCGGTGGTGTTGGGTCGATCGCGAAGTTATCCTCACCCGCGCTGAACTGCACACAGGTTGAAGGTGAGCCAAGGATCTTCAGGCCCTGATAGGTGGTTTCGAAGGTCTGGTGGATATGTCCGCAGAGAATGCCTCTGACCTGAGGGTGGCGTTGGATCAGGTCGAAGAAAGCCCCGGGATTTTCCAGTACCATGGTGTCCATCCATTGACTGCCCACCGGCAGCGGATGGTGGTGCATGCAGATGAGGGTGTGCTTGTCGGTATGGGATTCCAGCAGCAGCGAAAGCAGCTTCATCTGCTCCGGGTCGATCCGCCCCCCATCCTCGTCCACAATGGTCGAATCGAGAAAGATCAACGACCATCCCTTGGCCTGGACACTGGGGATGTAGTGGACGTTATCCTGGTTCAACAGTTGTTTCATGCGCACCGGAAGGTCATGATTTCCGGGCAGGCAGTAGGTCGGAATCTCGGTGAGCTTGAAACGCCCGAGCAGGCGCTTGTATCCGGTTTCCGAGGCGTCATGCACCAGATCTCCGGTGGCCACCAGCAGATCGGGAATTCCGGTCTCCTGGAGAGACTGGGCGAGGATCTGATCGAAGGTCTTGAGGGTATTGATCCCCAGCAGGCAACGGGATGGATCGGCGTAGAGATGGCTGTCCGTGATCTGCAGGACTTTCAAGCCTTCAGCAGAATGCTGCCGGAAGTCGTTTGATGTGTCATCGGGACGGCTACTCATAGAGCGGTTCATCTTTCGGTTTTTAAAGCTGACGAGCAACGTGATTCTCCAGGCCCCAGCAGGATCATCATCCTGCCATTATAGTAGTTCAGGTTTCGCTAAAGCTAAAACGGATATTTTGCTTCAATGTCCTAAACTTAGAATTTATTCCATATCCGTATCAATTTTCTGTTGAAGTGTTAACATTTTTTATGTCTATTAAAATTTTCTATCCCCATGTCTAAAATATAGATCATGACCCTCAACGAACTTCGATACATTGTCGCAGTTGCTCAGAAACGGCATTTCGGACATGCCGCCGAGGCCTGTTTCGTCAGTCAGCCTACACTCAGTGTGGCGGTAAAGAAGCTTGAAGAGGAGTTGGGGGTCGGTTTGTTCGAGCGTGGTCAGGGGGAGGTAAGCCTGACTGCCGCCGGTGAGCGGATCGTGGCTCAGGCGCAAAGGGTGCTGGAAGAGGCCGGAATGATCCGTCAGCTTGCCAGCCAGAGCGTGGATCAGCGCGTCGGTCCCTTGCGGGTGGGGGCCATTCCCACCGTGGGACCCTATCTTTTTCCCCACCTGATCCCCATTTTGCATCAGCAGGCGCCGGAGATGAGTCTGATCATCCGAGAGCAGGTTACCCCGGTTCTCACGGAACAGCTTAAGCAGGGGGAGTTGGACCTGGTGATCGTCTCGCTGCCCTACGGTGAGCCGGGCATCGTGACCCGGCCCCTGTATGAAGAGTCCTTCTCCGTACTGTTGCCGAAACAGCATCCACTCGCCGCTCAGGACAGTATCGAGGCGGCGCAACTGGAACATGAGGAGGTGCTGTTACTGAGCCATGGGCACTGTTTTCGTGAGCAGGTTCGAAGAATCTGTCCGGGATGTCTGCAGACCACAAGCGGGGAGACGACAAACAAGAACCTGGAAGGGGGGTCTCTGGAGACGATCTGCTACATGGTCGCGAGTGGCATCGGCATTTCAGTGATTCCGGACTCGACCATAGGCAGCAGGGAGGCTTGCTGGGAACTGCTCACTACCCGCCCGATGGCGGGAAATCTGCCCCGGCGGCGTATCGGACTGGCCTGGCGCAAGAGTTTTCCCAGACCCCAGGCGGTTGAGATATTTGCCGATGCGGTACACGCCTGCCCGATTCGCGGGGTTGTGATGACGGAAAATGAGGCGCTGGAATTGATGGAGGCCTGATATCCCGGAGTCTGTGTCCGGGTTGGGGTATCAGATCACCCGATCGTTGCCGCCGTCGATGGGAATCTGCGCCCCGGTGGTCTTGGCGAAACCCGCTCCGCAGAGATCCGCCGTCAGCGCCGCAACATCCTGGCGGGATATCTCACAGCCCAGTAGATTGCGCTTTTTATATTCCGCAACCGACAGTCCGTAGTGCCGGGCCCGGTTTTCCAGGACTTCCGGGGTCCAGATCCCCGTGTCGAACACGGCGTCCGGATGCAGGCTGTTGACCCGGATGCCCTGGGACGCCCATTCGAGGGCCACCACCCGGGCCAGTTGATTGAGCGCCGCCTTGGAGGCGGAATAGGCGGCTGCCCCCTGGCCCGGTGCGGGCACGTTCTTCGAGCCGATGATCACCACCCGGCCATAGCGGGCCGCCTGTTTCAGGTAGGGATGGGATTCCCGCAACAGAATCAGGTTGGCATCCAGATTGATCTGCATGACCTGACGCCAGGCCTCGTCCTCGAGTTCCGCCACCGGGCAGCTTTTCGGGAACATTCCCGCATTCAGGATCAGCATGTCCAGTCCGCCGAAGCTCAGCAGGGTCTGTTCCAGGGCCTGTTTCACCGCGAGCCGGTCGGTGACGTCGCACTGGATGCCGAGAAAACCGTCCCCCAGGGATTGGGAGAGGATCGCCGGGTTGCGGTCCAATCCCACCACGGCGGCGCCCCGTTGCAACAGTGTCGTGACACAGGCTTGTCCAATACCGGAAGCGGCGCCGGTGACCAGGGCCACCTCGCCCTGAAACTCGGGGGTGTGTTTACTGCGGTTGAGCTTCGCCTGTTCCAGTTCCCAGTATTCCACATCGAAAATCTGTTGATCCTCGAGGGCCTGCCAGCGTTCGAGTTTTTCCGCGCGCTGGATGATCTCCAGGGTATGGCGGTAGATATCCGCCACGATACCGGCATCCCGGCTGGTGGCGCCAATACTGATCAGGCCGAGCTCAGGATCGAGCACAACCCGGGGGGCGGGATCGAGCATTTCCACCGGGGTGCGGGCATTGGGGGCATGACGTTCAAAATAGCGTTGATAGGCCCCGACGTACTCGATGACCTCGGTGCCGAGCATAGGCATCTGTTTGGTGCGCAACACATGGTCCGGAGTGGCCGGGCCCCGTTGGGCGATCTTCTGCAGGTCGGGACGCTGACAAAAGGCGAGATCCGCCGGCGCATGGTGGCTGCGCATGATGACGGGAAAACCGGCGACGTCGGAAATTTCCCGGCGCAGACAGGCCAGGGTTTCGGGTTGTGTGGCGGGGGTCCGGTGTTTCTGGGGGATTGACCAGGCGCCGGCGCGCTTGAGTGCGTTTTCCGCCTCATCCACCAGTTGAATCATCCGCTCATAGGATTCCCGGGCGGTCGCGCCGAAGGTGAACAGGCCGTGGTTCATCAGCACCATACCCAAGGTGCCCTCGTGGGCTTCCCGGGGAAACTGACGCGCTACCTGCCGGGCCAGGTCGAATCCGGGCATGACGTAGGGAACGATCACCACCCGGTCCTGATAGAGTTCGCGGATGCGTTGCTCGCCTCCGGGGGTGTTGGTCAGGGTGATGATGGCGTCGGCGTGGGTGTGGTCCACATAGGTGTAGGGCAGACAGGCATGCAGGATCGATTCTACAGAGGCGGTAGGCGCGCTGGCCTGGGTCTGGTGGGTCTTCAGCTGGTTGACCATCTCGCTGTCACTGAGGATGTCGAGCTGTGCCAGACGCAGCAGATGATCCATCCGCAGGGGCGTGAATCCCTCGGCTTCGATTTGGGCCAAATCCCAACCGCTGCCCTTGACGTAGAGTATCGGGACTTCCTCGCCGAACAGGTCTGTCTGAGTGAGCTTCAGGGAGGTATTGCCCCCGCCATGCAGAACCAGGCTGGGTTCGGAACCCAGCAGTCGTGAGCTGTATACCCGCCGTGCGAGTTCATCCTGACAGGCATCCGCCTGTTGTTGATTCCAGCGGTTTTTCATCGACGGCTGTTCCTAGTGTAGTGTCTTATACTAATACGCGATTATAGCGTGACGCCAAGCCATTGGCCGTTAGGCACTCCTCAAGGGGGCGTGTGGCGCAGGCAATGGCTGGTCCTTTCCAAGCCGCGTAACGCCCCGAAGGAAATGCCTTTGGGGTACGCCCCGCCTTGGGACCCGTGCGGGCCTCCATAATCGCGCAATCAGTATGGGACACTACACGCGTGTCTCCCCGGTTTGACTGGGTGTTCATAACCGAAGGGTACGACCGGAATCAAGGCAAACAGCGTGGGTGAAATCAGAAATTGTCGGTGGAGGTGAACAGACCTACCCGCAGATCCTTGGCGCTGTAGATCTCCCGGCCGTCTACCTTCATGACGCCGTCGGCCACCCCCAGAACCAGTCTACGGGTGATGATCCGTTTGATGTCGATGTGGTATGTCACCAGTTTCGCGGTTGGAAGCACCTGACCGGTGAATTTAACCTCGCCCACGCCCAGGGCGCGACCGTGTCCCGGGTTGCCGATCCAGGCGAGAAAAAAGCCGACCAGTTGCCACATGGCGTCCAATCCCAGGCAGCCTGGCATGACCGGGTCGCCGGGAAAGTGGCAATCGAAAAACCACAGATCGGGGTTGATGTCGAGTTCGGCCAGAATCTCGCCCTTGCCGTTGCTGCCACCCTCGTCACTGATTTTTACGACCCGGTCGAGCATCAGCATATTGGGGGTGGGCAGTTGGGCGTTGCCGGGCCCAAACATCTCCCCTCTGCCGCAGCGCAGTAGTTCATCGCGATCGAAGGAGTTGGGTCGAGTCATGGATGCGCCTCTTGTCCGGGCCGGGTGCCCGGGTATCAAAAGCAGCCTAGTTTCCCTGCATAGGGTTGGGCTGTCAAATGAGCCGGTCGCATTCCTGATCCTTCGCTGCCGTATCGGTTCTCCGGTGGGTATACTGGCAGGGTTGTACTCAATGATGTGGAAATGAGCCTGATAGGGGATGAGGATGAGCTATTGTCGAATATTGTCACTGTTGCTGGTGCTGTGGTCTGTAGTGGCCTCTGCCGAGGAAATACGGGCACGGCCCTTGGAATGGGCCCAGCCCATGATCGGAACGGAACTGGACAATTTCTATCGACTCAATGATGAGGTTTACCGCTCAAAACAGCCGGACGACGAAGACATGCGGATGCTGGCGTCAATGGGGATCCGCAGCATCCTCAATCTTCGCGAATATCACAGTGATGATGACGAGGCACAAGACAGCGGCCTGGATCTCTTTCATGTGCCGGTGGCGGCTGGAGAGGTGGATGACCCCTTTATCGTGAAGGCCCTGCGCGCTATCCGTCAGGCGGACAAACCGATCCTCATCCATTGTTGGCACGGCAGTGACCGCACCGGCGTAGTTTCCGCCATGTACCGCATGGTATTTCAGAACTGGCCGCGGGAACAGGCCGTCGACGAGTTTATCAACGGGGGTTTCGGTTACCACGCAAGCTTCTACCCGAATATCGAGCACTATCTGCAAACCGTGGATGTTGCCGCCATCCGGCGTCAGGTGATGGACGATAAAAAGATTGTGGAGGGTATGTAAGAGCAGATTCTCTTCGCATCCTGAAGGGGGCCAGGATTGGGGGTGGTGTCATGACCGTGGTAGGTGTCGGATTCTCGATCAAGAGGATAGCGGATGCCCCGGAGGATCAGCGCTCCCGTGTGATAGCCCAGGAGGCTGGGGCGACAGCCGGAGGTATCGCCGGCGGGGTCGCGGGGGCCAAGCTCGGGGCGATGATCGGTGTCGCGGGTGGCCCGGTGGGTATTGCTGTCGGCGCTGTGGTCGGTGGACTGGTAGGGGGCGCTATCGGCGGAGCGCTCAGCTTTTTCGCGGCTGATGCTACAAAACCGGAATGTCAGCTCCTGAGTGAATGGCGCTCACTTCCTTCATCCCGGCGTATGCCGGGATCCAGAGTGCTTACGGCGTAATGAAGGTGCCTTTTATCCGTAGGGAGCTAAAGAACCCCAAGGGTTGGCTTGATCTGTCAAAGGATCTGTCCGCGAATATGCGCGACGATCTCCTCGAGGGGAATGAAGCTGTTCTCGCTCTGGGTGCGAGCGCGGTACTCCACCTTGCCCTCGTCCAACGATTTCTCGCCAACAACGACACGGTGGGGGATGCCGATCAGCTCCATGTCGGCGAACATGAAACCGGGGCGCACGTCGCGATCATCGAGCAGCACCTCGATACCAGCGGCTTGTAAGTCGGCATAGAGCTTCTCCACCGCCTCACGCACTCGCTGGGATTTGTCCATCTTCATTGGGCAGAGGGCGACCTGGAAGGGCGCCAAGGCTACCGGCCAGGTGATGCCCTTGTCGTCATGGTTCTGTTCGATGGCGGCGGCGACCACCCGGGTGACACCGATACCATAGCAGCCCATGGTCATCACCACAGCCTTGCCGTTTTCGTCGAGTACCGTGGCATTCATGGCGTCGCTGTATTTTTTGCCGAGCTGGAAGATATGTCCCACCTCGATGCCCCGGGCAATGGTCAGGGTGCCTTTCCCATCGGGGCTGGGATCGCCTTCGCGGACATTGCGCAGGTCAGCGATTTCGGTAGGTTCCGGCAGGTCGCGTCCCCAGTTGATGCCAAAGAAATGCTGACCGTCCTGGTTGGCGCCGGCGCTGAAATCGGCCATTTGGGCCACACTGCGGTCGACGATACACGGGATCGGAAGATTCACCGGACCGAGAGAACCGGGCCCGGCACCGATAGCGGCGCGGATCTCCGCCTCGTCGGCGAACTGCAGAGGTGAGGCCACCTGGGACAGCTTGTCGGCCTTGATCTCGTTGAGCTCATGATCACCACGCACCAACAGGGCCACCAATTCGGCCTCGGTCTCCTCCGATGCCTTGACCACCAGGGTCTTTACGGTCTGTTCGATAGGTTGGTTGAACTGCTCCACCAGTTCCTGGATGGTCTTGGCGTTGGGTGTATCGACCCGGGTCATCTCGACGCCGGGTGCGGGACGCTCGCCGGCTGGGGCGATAGCCTCGGCCAGCTCTACATTGGCGGCGTAGTCGCTTTCGGTAGAGAAGGCGATGGCGTCCTCGCCCGAATCGGCCAGTACGTGGAACTCGTGAGAACCGCTGCCGCCGATGCTGCCGGTATCGGCGGCCACCGGGCGGAAGTCCAGGCCGCAACGGTTGAAGATGCGCGAATAGGTGGCGTGCATCACCTCATAGGTCTGCTGCAGGGAGGCCTGGTCGAGATGGAAGGAGTAGGCGTCCTTCATCAGGAACTCACGGGCGCGCATGACACCGAAACGGGGGCGTACCTCATCCCGGAACTTGGTCTGGATCTGGTAGAAGTTGATCGGCAGCTGCTTGTAGCTGCGCAGTTCGTTGCGTGCCAGATCGGTGATGATCTCCTCATGGGTGGGGCCGTAGCAGAACTCCCGGTTGTGGCGGTCGTGCAGACGCAGGAGTTCGGCGCCGTACTGCTCCCAACGTCCCGACTCCTGCCACAGCTCGGCGGGTTGTACGGTAGGCATCAACACCTCAAGGGCGCCGGCCCGGTTCATCTCCTCGCGTACGATCGCCTCCACCTTGCGCAGTACCCGCAGGCCCAGGGGCAACCAGGTGTAGAGTCCGGCGGCCAGTTTACGGATCAAGCCGGCGCGCAGCATCAGCTGGTGGCTGGCGGTCTCGGCGTCGGCGGGGGTTTCCTTGACGGTGTTTAGGGGGAACTGGGAGGTGCGCATGGGTCGAATCTGCCTGATATTGCAAAAGACCTAATTCTATCCTGCGAGGCGGGTTGGGTCATCTGGCGAACGGTAATAGTATTTACTCTTAAACCAAAAACCACTGTCATCCCGGCGGATGCCGGGATCCAGGTACTGATTCTGAACTCAGATACTTGAGAGAAAATTGTATTGTCAGGTGCTTCAAGCCCGCCCTTGCCCGGATTACGCCTTTTGACAGGGAGAGGGTTATTGCCTGCGAGCCGTACCCACAGGTAGACCCCCTGAGGGTACGCGTTGATGAAGGGCAGGCGTCTGAGTATTTTCAGCGTCGCTTGTCTTGATCTCCGTCATTTTTATAACATTGTGTTTTTTCTTGTGTTAAAAAATACAATGTGGGCTTTATGAAAAAGTGCTTGATATGACTAGTTGAGTGATTGATGATAAATCGTAATTCTATTTTCCTTTTTCTATTTTCCCTTATTTTTCTGACGGCTTGTAATCACTCTTCAAATGATAATGACACGAAGAGTGAAGCAAGATATCTATTCAATGTGGAGTTTTATAACGCTGCCTGGTAGCAGGTCCATAAAGGTATCGTTATTGATCGTGAAGGTCGTGTTTTTCATTACGAACTGGAAGATGCCGTGTCCCGATTGGAATTCGGAGTACACTCCGCGGATGAGATTGATCAATTCTTCGCCAATAATCAGCAGTATTTGGCCAAAATAGAAGATAACCTGTTTGCTGAAAAGGTTACTCAGTCGGGCATGGTTGATTTCGATTCGTTAACTGATGAGTCAGCCGGATGCTATGACTATGGTCTTGTCATGTACACGCTACTCGATTTTAACGAGTTAACAGATGAGTATAACAATCAGCTGCTTTTTGAGGCTGGAGATGGCATTGTCGTCAATACTAATCAATATGCAATACTGCTTCGTGACTGGCTGATAACCCTGGCACTTGAGTATGAGGTTGTTGATCAGGCGTATCCTTGCATGTGATCCGTGTATAACTGACATGCTTGCTGAATCTCCGGTATTAGGTGCCGGGAATTGAAATAGTGGTTCTTCGACAAAGTCACGATGGACTGGAGATTCCCGTGACTTGATCGCCTTGTGTCAGTCACGGAGGAGGGCATGTTCGCTGTTATCCTGATCAGCCAATAGTTGTTGGGTTGCGTTTAGGGACCGGTAGGTCTCGGATATCTCCATCAACCGCTCATGCTCCCCTCGGACCAGGATACGACCCGCCTGCAGCAGTAGGATTTCGTCCATGGCTTTTAGTCCCTGTATACGATGTGTGACCAGCAGCAGACTGCGGGTTTGTGCCCATTCGAGCAGGTTTTTCATCAGTTGCTGTTCGGTGTGCGGGTCCAATCCTTCGGTGGGTTCATCCAGAATCAAGATAGGCGCGTCCTTGAGCAGGGCCCGGGCGATGGCCAGGCGTCGGCTCTGTCCGCCGGAGAGGCGCAAGCCGAGTTCCCCGACCTGGGTATCGTAACCGGCCGGTTGAGACTGGATGAAGTCGTGGACGCAGGCCAGTCGGCAGGCGTCTTTCAGTTGCGTCTGGCTGGCATCCGGTTTGGCCAGGAGCAGGTTGTCGCGGATGCTGGCATTGAAGAGGTGATTGTACTGAGTGGCCACGGCGATCTCACGGCGCAGGCCCTCTCCGCAGAGTGCACTGTAGGAGACACCGCCCAGGGAGAGTTCCCCCTGGTCGATGGCGCGGAATTTGAGCAGCAGTTGTAATAATGTTGTCTTGCCGCTGCCGCTCGGACCGATTACAGCGATTTTTTGCCCCGGTCGCAGACTCAAACTGATGTCCTGTAGAGCCGGTCGATCAGATGGGCTGCCCGGGTAGGTGTAATGAATGGCCTTTGCGGTCAAGACCCGATCTTCGGGCAATGGGGTAGGCGACTCGGGTTCTCTGACCGGAGGCGGCTGGTCCACCAGTTCGAAGATACGGCGGGCCGCCGCCAGGGTTTCACCCAATCCCAGGAAAGCGGCGGGCAGGGGGGCAATGGCCTCAAAACTGGCCAGGGTGAACAGGGCAAGCATGGATAGGTGCGCGGGGGGCAGATCTCCGTTATTGACCAGGGGTATGGCGCTGATCGCGATCAACCACATGGCCAGGTGGGCAAAAAAACCGACCGCTCCCTGTGCAATTCCCTCCAGGTGGCTCTGGTGGGTCTGAGCCTCGACCAGACCGTGACTCAAGGTCTCGATGTGTTGTGCGTGCCGGGTATCCGCGCCATCGATGAGCAATTCCCCCAAGCCCTGCAGGTCGTTGACCAGATGGACACGCAACTCGCTGGAGAGGGTATTGATTCGCTGTCCGGAAGGTGTCGCCATTCGGCGGATGAACAGGGGGAGCACTACCCCGCCAACGCCGAGTAGCAAGGCCTCGATCAGCGCCAAAAGCGGATCGAACCAATAGAGAGCAATGACAAACGCCAGGCTGGCAACCAGCGCGACACCCAAAGGTAGGATCAGACGCAGGTAGAAATGATCCAAGGTGTCGATGTCGGATCTCAGGCGGCTCAGCAGGTCACCGCTTCGATAGCCTTCCAGGATGGCCGGAGCCAGGGGTTCGAGCCGCTCATAGAACCATACCCTGAGGGTGGACAAAAGCCGCAGGGTTGCCTCGTGGGTGACCAGTCGTTCGCCGTAACGACCCAGGGTACGTACAATGGCACAGGCGCGGATCACCGCCGCCGGGGTGAAATAGTTCATACTTACCCCCGCGACCCCGGCCACCGCCATGGCCGCGATGAACCAACCGGACATGGCCATCAGGATGACGTTGGCGAGCAGGGTCGCGAAGGCGATCAATCCACCCAGCAGCAACCAGCCTTTGACCGGGCTCAGGATACGCAACAGCCGGATCGTCGGATTCATGCAATTCCCCCGGTGTAGGCGCTGGCGAGACGATGATAGAGACCCTGTTTTGCCATCAAGGCGGTGTGGTTTCCGGACTCGACCAGACGACCCTGATCGAGCACCAGGATCCTCGGTATGTCCCGTACCGTCACTAGCCGGTGGGCCACCATGATCACGGTGCGTTCCCGGGACAGCGCCTCCATGGCCTGGCGAATCAGTGCTTCGCTTTCGAGATCGAGGTGAGCGGTGGCCTCATCGAGAATCACCAATGGGGCGTCCTTGAGAAAGGCTCGGGCCAACGCCAGGCGTTGGATCTGGCCTCCGGAGAGCCCGCGAGCCCCTTCACCGACCCTTGTCTGATAACCCTCAGGGAGTTGTTGTATGAAGCTGTGCGCATGGGCCCGCCGAGCCGCCTGTTCCACGTCTGCCTGATCCGCGTCGGGCCGTGCCAGGCGGATGTTGTCCGCCAGGGTACCCTGAAACAGATGAGGACGCTGAGGCACCCAGGCTAGGTTTTTCCGCCATTCAACGGGGTCGATGTCATGCAAGGCTTCTCCATTGATCCGGATCTGCCCTTCCTCCAACGATAAAAACCCAAGCAGCAGGTTCAATAGGGTACTCTTGCCGGCGCCACTGGGGCCGACCAGGGCAATGCGTTCACCGGGTTCGATACTCAGGTTCAACCCTTCGAGGGCCCGCCGTCCGTCCGGATAGGTATGACCGACCGCCTCGAGGGTTAAACCGATGGGTCCGTAAACGGGTTTTCCCTGAGCGGATGTGATTTGGGGTAGCGGAATGGGTGCTTCAAGGATCTTGAGCATGTTTTCCGCCGCGCCGATGGCGGCCATGCGCGCGTGGTAATGGGTGCCCATGTTTCTTAGGGGCAGATAGAATTCCGGGGCCAGCAGTAGGACGAAGAAACCGTAGAGGAAATCGAGTTCGCCCCAGAACAAGCGGAATCCGATCAATACCGCGACAATGGCAATGCTCACGGTGGAGAAGAACTCGAGGGCGAACGAGGAGAGGAAGGCCAGTCGCAACACCGACATCGTGGCCTTGCGGTAGTCATCCGAGATGCGTGCGATCATGGCCGCTTCGCGTCGGCTGGCATTGAACAGTTTGAGGCTGGTCAGTCCCTGGATGACATCCAGGAAGTGTGCGCTCATGTACGCCAACTGCTGCCACTGTTTCTGGTTGCGCATTTCCGCTCCCTTGCCGATCAGGATCATGAACAGGGGTATCAAAGGGGCAGTGCCCAGCATCACCAGGCCGGAGATCCAGTCGATGGGAAAAACGAACACCAGGATCGATAGCGGCACCGTCGCCATCAGTGCTATGGCAGGCAGAAAACGTGCGTAGTAGGCCTCCAATGCCTCTATGCCGTCGCTCAGGGTGTTGACCATATCGCCGGTGCGCTGTTCGTTGAGCCAGGCCGGTCCCAGTTGTCTCAGTCGGTCATAGAGGGTTTGGCGCAGACTTAGTTTGACCCGTTGTGCCGCGGCGTGGGCGGCCCATTCGGAGGCCCAGGCAAGACCGGCTCGAATGGCAAAGATCAGCAACAGGGTCCAGAACCAGGGCATGACATCGTTCAGAGTACGTTGTTCGAAGATTACGCCGGATACGGCCTGGGCCAGACATCCGGCCTGCAGGATCAGTAACCAGCCGGAGAGCATGCCGAAAACCACCGCCAGTTTGAGCTTGTTACCGGCGAGAGGTTTGTGTGTTTTCAGCCAGTCGGAAGGGCAAGTGGGTTTTGAGTTGGTCGAGTTCGCTTCGCGCACGGTCGTTTGCCTCGCTCCCGGATCAAAGCCGAATAGCTCACCAGTGCCTGGAAATGATTTTACTTTTTTCAGTCAATCTGAATCCAGGGATCCAGACACTGGCAAAAAACCTCTCCCAGGGGGAGAGGTTTTTTTGAACCCATAACTTCCGTCATGAGTGGCTTTCTAAATGCACGATTTATATAGGACACTACACTAGGGATGTCGCACCATCCGGCCTTCTGGATCCCGGCATACGCCGGGATGACGATGATGATTAACGTAAGTAAGTGCCCTTCGACCTGGGAACCTTAACCTATTGGGTTACCGGGTTAACAGGTGCCGTTATTTTTGATCAATCCTTTACTGAAACAGAGTGGGTCTCCTCGATGTATGCCTTTTCCGCTTCGGTCAGTTCGATGTTGTCGTACCCGCTGATCATGGTCTTGATGTAGTGGGTCGGGGTCTTGCCCGTGGTGGTCATGTACACGTGAATGATCACGAAGGTACCCATCAGGTAGGCCGCGGCGGTATGCACGAAGGCGATCGTGGTCAGACCCTGCCCCGACCAGGAGTAACCACTCCACAGATCATACAGCAGGTAGACGATGCCTGAAGCCCAGAGCGCCGGCCCGATCAACAGCATGAAGCTCATGTAGGCGAGTGACTGGAGGGCATTCTGTTTGCGCTGCAAACCTTTTTTGTAGGGGTGGGGCTCACCGACCAGGATCCCGTAGGCGTAGAAGCGGATGACCTTCATGACGCCTTCCTTGAACAGGTACTGCCGCCACTGACCGGTGGTGAAGTTCCAGAAGGTGGTGAAGATCCACAGCACGATCAGAGCCAGTGCGGCATAGGTGTGCAGGGTTACCGCGGTGCGAAAATCCAGCCAGTGATGCAGGCCGTGCAGGCCCAGTCCGGTATAGAACAGGGTGAAGATCAGCAGGGCCTGGGACCAGTGCCAGAAGCGCTCGTAGCGGGTGTAGATCATCACATAGTGCTTCTCGCCCCGCTGTTTGAAGTTCGCGGTCTGTCTGCATACCGTGGATTGATTACTCATGATGCGCTCCTTTGCGAATTTTTCTTGTTGAAGAGTTTGCGCAGCAGGCCATGAAGTAACACGCCGACCAGAGCGCCGCCCAAGGCGAGATACCCGAGAATGTCGAGCCAGCCGAAATGGTCACGGCCGGGCATGTAGAAACCTTCCAGGTTTTGCAGGCGACCGTCCCGGCTATGACACTCCGCACAGCTCATCGCATCCTCACTTGGAGCTACCATGTGGGTGATCGGCCAGAAAGAGTAAGTCTCGACGAAACCGTACTCACCGCTGTAGGGGATGTGGTTCTTCTCCATGCCCACTTTGATGGCCCGACCGAAGTCGTAATTGCCCCAGTAGGCGTCGTCGTCGTCACCCCACAGGTGCATGTAGACCATGGTGTTGTTGCCCTTGTCGTAGGGTTGTACGGTATGCATGCGTTTAAAGGGCCAGATCCGCGAGACCCCGTCATCATGGGAGCCTTTGAAGCCATTGATCTCCACCGGTCCGCTGGAGGGATCGAAGTGGGTCTCGATGGTGGTGTAGAGCATCTGCCCATCGAACCAGTCGTAGTAGGGCACCAGGTTTTCCCCGTATTCAAAAGTGCCCTTGATCGATTTGTAGGTGGCCCGATGTTCCCCATTGCCTTGGGTGTAGTTCTTTTCCTTGTAGCCTTCACCGTTTTTGGTTTTGCCGGCGGTACGCCAGTCCCAATTGGTCTTGGTAGCCACGCCGCCCCGGGCGATGGTGGGAATATGGCAGGTCTGACAGGCGATCTTGTCCACATGGCCATTGAGCTTGATGCCCACCAGCTTGCTGTTGTCATGGGGTTGATCGCTGTGGCAGGACTCGCAGGTGGCCACGTCGCGGCGCTCACCGGGAAGACCGAGACCTTCGGTGTCGTGGGCCATTACGTCATAGCGGCTACCGGCCCACAGATGCTGCTTGGTGACATGACAGGTAGTACAGGCGAAGTTGAGTCCGTCCGCATCCATATGCACATCGAGTTTCTTGTTCGGAAACTTGAGTGATGAGTCCAGATCGCCGTGTTTCACCCCATCACCACCTCCGCCGTAGAAGTGGCAGGAGCCGCAGTTTTCACGGCCCGGCTTGCCGACACTCTGGGCGACCTTGGCCCATTGAATCGGTTGCTTGCCTTCGAACATCACCGAACAGGCCTTGTTTCCCTGAGTGGGTGGGGTTTTGTAGTAGGTGCCCGTGCGATCGTGACAGACCAGGCAATCGATGTTGTCCTGGTTGGTGAAGTCGAAGCTGTCATCCTTCCAGCCGTAGCCCGCATGACACTGGGCGCACATACCTTCATTGCCTCTAGCATTGGTGCAGAAGGTATTGATGAGGGTTTTCTTACCGAGTTTCTGACCGGTCTTGGGATTGTCGTATTCCCAGGTCCAGTGTATCGATTTCATGAAATGACGTCCTGCCTCGGTATGGCAGGTGAGACAGGCCTTGGTGACTTCGGGACCATTTTTGAAGGGTCCCTTGAGGGCTTTGAATTTGCCGTGATCAGCCGTGGATTCTCCATCGTCACGGATACTGGGTTTCGTGTCCGTGACAATGCGGAAATTCATGTCCTGATCCAGGCCATGAGCGGGAGCGGCATGTTCGTCGCTTGAATAAATTGTGTTCGAGAAGACCAGTAACAGGACCCACAAAGAGGCCCTGATACCGGCCATACCAGCCAGTATGTGTTGTTTATGCATCTTAAAAGTTCCGTGATACGGTTGTGACCGCGACACATAAACAACTCGGCCCGGCCTAAATTTTAACCATCCCTTACCCCTCTTTTAATCGAGAGGTGTTCAATCCAGGGATCAATCTCCCTGGTCGTCGTCATAATACTCGGCCTCATACCACATGACATTGATAATTCCCATTGCAAGTGCCAAAAGCACCCCAAGTACCCAAGTGAAGTACCACATTATAAGTTTCTCCTTTTGATTCTGTGCGCGACTGCTCAATACGCCGAGGTTCTCTCTTGCATCTCTTCGATCGAAAGGCGGCCCCACATCTTGCGATAGTTCCAGATGGTGTATCCGATCACGATAGGCAGAAAGATCACCACGGCCCAGAACATCACACTCAGGGTCAGGTGGCTGGAGGGCGCATCCCACACGGTCAGGCTGCTGCCCAGATCAGTGCTCGACGGCATGATGAAGGGGAACAGTGAGATACCCGCGGTCATGATGACTCCGGTAATGGCCAGGGAACTGGTGACAAAGCCCCAACCGGGACGGTCGGCGCGGGACATCAGGATGGTGAGGATCACCCCTGCAAATCCCAATACCGGAAAGATCATGGTGATCGGGTAGTCGGCATAGTTGGCAAGCCAGGCACCGGGCATGACCTCGACCGTTTTGGCCAACGGGTTGGGCAGGGCGTCGAGGGGCGGTTGAGTCACGATTTTCAGACCGTCGATACCCAGCATCAGCCACAGGCCGGCCAGGGCGAAGGCGGCCATCGCTGCAATGCCGGTCCATAGTATCCAGACCTTGACCCGCTCGGTCAGGACCCCGCTGGTGCGCATCTGAATCCAGATGCCGCCGTGCATGGTCAGCAGGGCAAAGCTGACCACCCCGGCCAGAAGGGCAAAGGGATTGAGCAGCTCGAAAAAGGAGCCGGTGTAGTAGGCGCGTAATAATTCGTCCAGGTGGAAGGGTACTCCCAGCAACAGGTTGCCGAAGGCGACTCCGAACACCAGTGAAGGCACGGCACCGCCCACAAACAGGCCCCAATCCCAGGCATTGCGCCAGCGGGCATCACCCAGTTTGCTGCGGTAGTCAAAACCCACCGGGCGAAAAAACAGGGCAAACAGCACCAGCAGCATGGCGACATAAAAGCCGGAGAATGCGGTTGCGTACACCACCGGCCAGGCGGCGAAGATGGCGCCGCCCGCGGTGATCAGCCACACCTGGTTGCCATCCCAGTGGGGCCCCACGGTGTTGATCATGAGCCGGCGTTCGTCATCGGTCCTGCCGACGAAGGGGAGCAGGTTGCCGACCCCCATGTCCATGCCGTCAGTGATGGCGAAGCCGATCAGCAGTACGCCGACGAAGACCCACCAGATCAGTTTCAGAATTTCATAATCGATAATCATTGGGTATCACTCCTTCAGGCGGTTGCGCCGGCATTCTTTTCCAGGTAATAGCGTCCGGTGCCCAACGAGCTGGGCCCCTTGCGTGCGAAGTGGAACATCAGCCAGACTTCGATCACCAGCAGGAAGGTATAGAAGCCGATGAACCCGGTCAGACTGAAGAGCAGGTCGCCGGGTGTGAGCGAGGAGGTTGCCAGGAAGGTGGGCAGTACTTCGCCGATGGCCCAGGGTTGGCGACCGAACTCGGCAACGAACCAGCCGGTTTCACAGCCGATCCAGGGCAGCGGGATGGCATACAGCGCCAGGCGCAGCAGCCAGCGTTTCTCCGCGATGACACGGCGGGCGTTGAAATAGAAGGCTGCGGCGAGGATGAACAGCATGGTGAAACCGGCGGCCACCATGATCCGAAAGGCCCAGAACAGGGGCGCAACCTGAGGAATACTGGCCTTGACCGCCTGGGCGACCATCTCATCGGTGGCATTCGGAACATCGTCGGTATAGGCCTTCAGCAGCAGACCGTACCCCAGATCCTCTTTGTGTTCCTCGAACATCGCCTTATTACCTTCCGTGACTTCACCCTTGCGCAGACGTTGTAGATACTCGTAGGCCAGCATGCCGGAACGTATCCGGGCCTCGTTGTCGTGCATGATGTCCTTCAGTCCCTTGACCTCTTCCGTGGTGGAGCGGGTCGCGATCAGGCCGAGCGCGTAGGGAATCTTGATGACCTCGGTGGTCTCTTCGGCGTCCTGATCGGGGAATGCGATCAGGTTGAAGCCGGCGGGTGGCTCATGGGTGTTCCATTCCGCCTCGATGGCGGCGAGTTTGGACTTTTGCACATCGCCCAGTTCATAACCCGCCTCGTCACCCAGGACGATCACAGAGAGGATGGAGGCGAGACCGAATCCGGCCGCAACCGAGATGGAGCGTTTCGCGAAGGCCACATCGCGTCCCTTCAGCAGGTAGAAGGAGGCAATGCCCAGAACGAACATGGAACCGGTGACATAGCCCGCGGCCGCGGTATGGATGAACTTGACCTGTGCGACCGGGTTCAACACCAGGTCGACAAAACTGGTCATCTCCATGCGCATGGTTTCGTAGCTGAATTCGGAGCCGACCGGATTCTGCATCCAGCCGTTGGCGACCAGGATCCACAGGGCGGAGAGGTTGGTGCCCAACGCGGTGAGAAAGGTGACCAGCAGATGCTGTCGCTTGCTCAGGCGTTCCCAACCGAGGAAGAACATGCCGATGAAGGTGGATTCCAGAAAGAACGCCATCAGGCCTTCAATGGCGAGGGGAGCCCCGAATACATCGCCCACGTAGTGGGAATAGTAGGACCAGTTGGTGCCGAACTGGAACTCCATCGTCAGACCGGTGGTCACACCCAGGGCGAAGTTGATGCCGAATAGCTTGCCCCAGAATTTGGTCATATCCCGGTAGATTTCCTTTCCGGTCATGACATAGACCGATTCCATGATGACCAGTATCCAGGTCATGCCGAGGGTTAGGGGTACGAAAATGAAATGATAGAGGGCCGTGATGGCGAACTGCCAGCGCGACAAATCGATCATTGTCGGGTCCATCATGCGAGGTCTCCTGGTTATTGAACGTGGCTCAGCTCAAGCAACCTTTACGCCAAAGTAACAACCATCTGATTTCATAGGTTTTGCTTCGGTGGCAAGGGATCGAAGTGTGTGCCGACTGGGTCAGACATCCCGATACTGAGTGATCTGCCTGAGTGGACGAGTGACAAATCGGTTTCGGGATGCCGACACAGTCGGCGTGAGCGGCATCCAGATGTCCGCGGAGAGAGAATATGAATGCCGTTCAGTGAAAGCCTAAAGGCAGTTGTCTGAGCGGGTCATTGACGCATCGCAAAAACAATACGAACTGTAAGTGTTTGTCAGGATTGACAAAAATCAATTAACCCAGTAATTCGATTGGGTTTTGTATCCCAATTGACAACACGCAATTCCTAACCCTTTGACCTGGCTTGGAAGAATATATTCGAAGGAATTAAATGCTGATCGAGGTCATTGACATGGAGGGGGCAGATTCAGGATTGGATGGGTGAAATTTTTTCGAGAAAATCGTGAAAAGATCCACCCAAGAAGGAAAAAACGCTCAGCGAATCGCTTGACGTGTTCGCGATGCTGGCGCGAGGGTGAATCCGCTTGGTTTCACGGATCAGAAGGTGGTGGCGTTCCAGCCCCAGAGGTGACGCTCCGCATCGGAAAACTCGATGTAGATCCGTTCCGGTGCTATTCCAAAGGACTCCTGTATGAAGCCACACAGGGTTTTGGAAAAGTCACCGGTACGTGCAGCGGGAAGACCGATACTCTTCAATTCGAGATAAGCCAGAGACTCAGAACTGCCGCCGAAGGTCATATTGGCGTTTTCTGTTAAATTCACCATGACGTAACGTTCAGGTTTTCCAAGCATTTCTGCGACCAGGGAGGAGGCCTGACGAAGCCGTTCGGGGCGGGTTTGAGGATCGATGGATTGATTGGTTGTGATGTTCAGTAACGGCATACCGGTAAATATTCCTTTATTTGCAGAACTCTTTAATCTGTTTGCGGGCCTCGTCCATCCGGGACTGGCGATCCTCTTCAGTCAGTCGCAGATAGTCATCACCTACCTTATAGAGTCCGTGACCCAAGGTGGTTAATTGTTCAAGGTTGTGGCGTGCCGCCTTACAGTTGTTTTCACGCAAGGCCTTGTCTTCGGCATGCTTTTTCGCTTCGGCCTTTTTCAACGCCCGATCTTCGTCCATGTCGGCCAGTTTTTGGCGCAGTTGTTGGAGTTTTTGCTGGGATTTGCCACTGTCGCTGGGTGCGGTGTCCTGTGTTTTGATCTTTTCCACCGGGCCATCCGGCGGGGGGGTCTGAGAGTAGGTGACTACCCCATCCTCATTGACCCAACGATAGGTTTCAGCCGAGGCGGCGGTGGCTAGCAGTGCCAGAATGAGCGTGGCGGCGAGTTTCAGCATGGCAGTTCCCTGGCATACAACAGCAAATCGAATTCGTCTACATTATGGAGCAAGTTGTTGGAATCGCAAGCGGATGAAACAGGAATCGCTCAACGAACGGGCGATACCCCATGAATCAGGGTGTGATTACACGCCCGATCAGGCTTGACCTGCTTGAATTGTATTAGTATTTTGCACTGTTTCGATATTGTTTTGTATTCGGTCGGAATACCGGCGCGACGGGAGGCTTTGACGTGGAACTTAGCGGTGGCGAGATCATCGTCCAATGCTTGAAAGATGAGGGTGTGGAACATGTGTTCGGTTATCCGGGCGGGGCCGTGCTGCACATCTATGACGCCTTGTTCAAGCAGAAGGATGTGAAGCACATCCTGGTGCGTCACGAACAGGCGGCAGGGCACGCGGCGGACGGCTATGCCCGGGCGACCGGCAAACCGGGTGTGGTGCTGGTTACCTCGGGACCGGGTGCCACCAATGCGGTGACCGGCATCGCCACGGCCTATATGGATTCGATTCCGATGGTTGTGCTTACCGGCCAGGTGCCCACTCCGGTGATCGGCAGCGACGCCTTCCAGGAGGTCGATACCGTCGGTATCACCCGCCCCTGCGTGAAACACAACTTCCTGGTCAAACGCCTCGAGGATCTGGCGGAGACCATCAAGAAGGCCTTCTACATCGCCACCACCGGTCGTCCCGGTCCGGTGGTTGTGGATATTCCCAAGGATGTCACTGACCCGGGTATCAAGATCCCCTACAGCTATCCGAGCCGGATCAAGATGCGTTCCTACAATCCGGTGGTCAAGGGACACCTGGGGCAGATCAAGAAGGCGGTGAAGATCATGATGGAGGCGGAACGTCCCGTCTTCTATACCGGAGGCGGGGTGGTCCTGGACGACGCCTCCAAGACCCTTACCGAACTGGTCGACACCCTCGGTTTCCCCATCACCCAGACCCTGATGGGCTTGGGCGCCTATCCCGGCAGCGGCGGAAATTTCCTCGGTATGCTCGGTATGCACGGTACCTATGAGGCCAACATGGCGATGCACGAGACCGATGTGCTGATCGCGGTGGGGGCGCGCTTCGACGACCGGGTGACCGGACATGTGAAACAGTTCTGTCCGGATGCGACGATTATCCATATCGATATCGATCCCTCCTCCATTTCCAAGAACGTACGGGTGGACGTGCCCATCGTGGGTTCGGTCAAGCAGGTTCTGCGGGATATGCTCAAGGTGGTCACCGAAGGCACTGCCCAGCCAAAGAAACAGGCGCTCAAGCAGTGGTGGGAGAAAATCGAGAAGTGGCGTTCCATGAATTGCCTGAAGTATGACCAGAAGAGCAAATTGATTAAGCCCCAGTATGCCGTTGAAATGCTGCATAAGGTCACTAAGGGGGACGCTTTCGTAACCTCCGACGTGGGTCAACATCAGATGTTCGCGGCACAGTTCTACCGGTTTGATAAACCGCGTCGCTGGATCAACTCCGGCGGTCTCGGCACCATGGGATTCGGCCTGCCCGCAGCGATTGGCGTGCAG
Organism: Candidatus Thiodiazotropha sp.; assembly: GCA_050291245.1. Classification (GTDB taxonomy): domain Bacteria; phylum Pseudomonadota; class Gammaproteobacteria; order Chromatiales; family Chromatiaceae; genus Thiodiazotropha. The sequence goes on from JBNKJP010000044.1 coordinate 223,546, forward strand.
ATGGCCCATCCCAAGGCCGAGGTGGCCGTGGTCACCGGTGAATCCAGCATTCAGATGTGTATCCAGGAGTTGGCGACCTGTCTGCAGCATGATCTGCCGATCAAGATCATTCTTCTGAACAACGGCTACATGGGCATGGTGCGTCAGTGGCAGGAGTTCTTTTACGACAGCCGCTACTCCCAATCCGACATGAGTGTCACACCGGATTTCGTCAAGCTCACCGAGTCCTACGGACATGTGGGCATGCGGGTGGAAAAACCGAAGGATCTTGAGGGTGCCATGCAGGAGGCCTTTTCCATGAAGGATCGGTTGGTCTTCATGGATGTCGTAGTGGATCCGTCGGAGAACGTCTACCCGATGATCGCCGCCGGCAAGGGGCACCATGAGATGTATCTGTCACCGGGGAGTGAGTTGGTCTGATGAGGCATATCATATCTATTCTGATGGAGAACGAGTCCGGCGCTCTGGCACGGGTAGCCAATCTATTCAGCGCCCGGGGTTACAATATCGAGTCCCTGACCGTGGCGCCCACCGAGGATGAGAGTCTCTCACGGATGACCCTGGTCACCCGTGGCAGCGACGAGATCATTGAGCAGATCACCAAGCAGTTGAATAAACTGATCGACGTGGTGAAACTGGTTGATCTGACCGAGGGGCCGCACATCGAGCGGGAGATGATGCTCATCAAGCTGAGGGCCGAGCGCACCCAGCGCGAGGAGATCAAACGCCTGGTCGATATCTTTCGCGGTAAGATCATCGATGTCACGGATACCAGCTACACTGTGGAACTGACCGGTGCATCCAGCAAACTGAATGCCTTTCTCGAGGCGGTCAACGAGGAACTCATCATCGAAGTGGTGCGCACCGGGCCGTCCGGTATCGGTCGGGGTCCGAAAGGACTTGGGCTTTAACCTGATTATGGATTTTGAATCGCAGATGCTTATCCAAGCGGTATGGCGACATTAAAACAATTCAAAATTCAACATTCACAATTCAAAATTTTTCCGAAGGAAACAACATGGCAATCAATGTTTATTACGATAAAGACTGTGACCTCAATATCATCAAGGGTAAAACAGTCGCGATCATCGGCTACGGATCCCAGGGTCACGCCCATGCCAACAATCTGCAGGATTCCGGGGTCAATGTCGTTGTCGGGCTGCGTGAGGGTTCTCCTTCGGCGATCAAGGCGCAGAATGCCGGCCTGACGGTCAAGTCCATTGAAGAGTCGGTAAAAGCGGCCGACGTGGTAATGATTCTGGCCCCCGATGAATTCCAGTCCAAGCTGTATCGCGAACAGATCGAACCGAACATCAAGAATTCCGCCGCCCTGGCCTTCGCCCACGGTTTTGCCATCCACTACAACCAGGTTGTACCGAGGGAGGATCTCGATGTCATCATGATCGCCCCCAAGGCGCCGGGTCATACGGTGCGCAGCGAGTATGTGAAAGGCGGCGGTATTCCGGATCTGGTTGCCGTCTATCAGGACGCCACCGGTTCGGCCATGGATACCGCGCTCTCCTATGCTTCAGCCATCGGCGGGGGGCGTACCGGCATCATCGAAACCACCTTCAAAGATGAAACCGAAACCGATCTGTTTGGCGAACAGGCGGTGTTGTGCGGTGGCGCGGTCGAATTGGTAAAGGCGGGTTTCGAAACCCTGACCGAAGCGGGCTATGCACCGGAAATGGCCTATTTTGAATGTCTCCACGAACTCAAACTGATCGTCGATCTGATGTACGAGGGCGGTATTGCCAACATGAACTACTCCATCTCCAATAATGCGGAGTATGGTGAGTATGTAACCGGACCCCAGGTTATCAACGATGAGAGCCGCAAGGCCATGCGCGAGGCTCTGAAAAATATCCAGTCCGGCGAATACGCCAAGCGTTTTATCTCGGAAGGTGCGCTAGGCTATCCCTCCATGACAGCCTATCGTCGCCTCAACGAGATGCATGCCATCGAGCAGGTCGGTGAACGTCTGCGCGGCATGATGCCCTGGATCAAGAAGATCGTCGATAAATCGAAGAACTGATAGCAGTTCATTTTGTCGCCGTCCGGATTGTCAGCCTGGACGGCGATCCCCCCTGTTTGAAATCCATTGCGGTCGAGGTTCACAACACGAGCGTGACCTCAACGGTGTAATCGCATCCCTATCGGTTGATAACCTGATAAACTTTGTGGTAGTTTTTTATCCACACATGGAGCGATGGTTTGCAAGGAATGCCCCCTCAATCTTATCTCTCCCATTTGACCTGACAATCCGCACGAGGCGGGCTGCATGCGTTCATCGCCTGGTTAGTAAAAACCGTGATGATCCTGCGGCCGTTGTTCAGGTAACGACATCATGTCCATTGGGACGACTCATGCGTATGGGTTGTGCTCGCGTTTGCGCGCGCCACCCGCCACATACTGGGGGCGCTGACGATGTTTGAAATAGTGGATGTTGTATATGAAATGGATTTTTCTCAAGGCGCTGTGGGCCGGATGCCTGATACTGTTCTGCCATTCCTCGTTATCTGCCCCGATTAAAGGCGCACTCAAGGCGTATGTGAATGAAAAGGATGCCGCGTATGCGTATCGCTGGGTGGGATCGGAACGTCGAAAGTATGTGGATTACTACTTTCTCAATCTGGACTCACAACACTGGCGAACTCCGGAAGAGGTAACTCCCGCACTGTGGAATCACTGGGTGACTCTGATCGTGCCCCATGACACACGGTATAACACGGCCAATCTGATTCTCCACGATGGCGTAACTACGAACGCACCACCGGATGTTCGGGAGTTCTCCGAGTATGAAACCATTGCCCGTCATACCGGCAGTATCCAGGTGGTGTTGCAACAGGTGCCGGTTCAGCCGTTGGTATTCAATGACCGGGAAGGTCCGCTCAGTGAGAATGGCCTGGTGGCGTATAGCTGGCGCAAAGTGATGGAGACCGGGGATCCGACCTGGTCGGTCTACCTGCCGATGACCAAGGCCGCCGTGCGGAGTATGGACTGCGTCCAGGCATTCAGTCTTGAAGTGCTGAATCGGAAAATCGATGGGTTTCTGGTGACCGGGTTCTCCAAACGAGGTGCGATTGCCTGGTTGACCGCAGCCGTCGATCCCCGGGTCACCGCCGTGGTGCCCGGTGATTACAATGTGCTGTTCCTCGATGAACAGCTTGAACATCACTTCAACAGCTATGGATTTTATGCCGAAGCATTGAGCAGCTATCTGAATCAGGATATACCGGAACGCATTCGCTCCCCGGAAGGCCAGTTGCTGAAACAGCTGGTGGATCCGATCAGTTATCAATCTGCCCTGACCATGCCGCATTTTATCCTCAATGCAACGGGCGATGAGTTCTTCCTGCCCGATGCATCCGAAGAGTATATCCACCAGATACCCGGCGAGGTCTTGCAGCGGCTTGTCCCGAACACCAATCATACCTTCGAGGGCAAGCGCTCGGAGATGTTACAAAGTCTGATCGCCTGGTATCAGCTTCAGCTCGAGCATGCGCCGAGGCCGGTCATATCCTGGCAGATTGGCCCTGACGACCGGCTCGAAGTCAGCAGCGATCAGGAACCTCTGGTTGTCAGGTTATGGCAGGCGTACAATCCAACAGCGCGGGATTTTCGTTATCCGGTACTTGGGGAAGTCTGGAAGTCGCGCGTCATTACCCCGGATCGAGATGGTGTGTATCGGGTCAGGCTTGAAGTGCCGGAACAGGGATACAATGCCTTTTTGGTTGAGCTCACACTGCCCGGTCTGTCGGATCAGCCCCAGGTCTACACGACGTCCGTTTTCATCACCCCGGATGACGAACCCTTCGAAGTTGAGTCTCCCCTGAACCATCCGCGTACCCTGAGCTACTGGCAAAAACAGCTGGAATATGCCCAGCGCGGGCGCGCCATCGACTATGAAAAATCGGATTTCCAGGAGATGTTGCCGATACGCGTACTGGGTAACTACCTTGAGGATCTTGATGCCTTGAGCACAGCGTTGAACCAGTCCGGAGCGGCGGCTCAATGCACCGCAGCGCGGCTGAATGTTCAGGCCGGGGAACTGGGCTGGTACACCACCCTGTTCGTGTCAGATGGGAAAAATATCAAATACTGGCAGAGCTACGATCAGGCCGAACAGTACTACACCGAAGGTTCGGATGGAGCCGCTTCACTGGTTTGCAGACTGCTTTCGGAGTACCCGCAGTAAACGCAGTTTCAGCGTTGTCGAGAAATCGACCGGGGATGATGTCATTGACAATGCGGGTTGATGGGGAATCGTCTATAATCCTCCGTCTTTCACGCTTCATTCCGGGAGATTTCGGATGTCCAAAGATGGCATTAAAAAGGTGGTACTGGCCTATTCCGGTGGTCTGGACACCTCGATTATCGTTAAATGGCTGCAGGACGAGTATCAGTGCGAGGTGGTCACCTTTACCGCGGATATCGGTCAGGGCGAAGAGGTCGAACCGGTTCGCGGCAAAGCCGAAGCGGCGGGTATCCGGGAGATCTATATCGAGGATCTCACCGAAGAGTTCGTGCGTGATTTCGTCTTCCCCATGTTTCGCGCCAATGCGATCTACGAGGGTGAATATCTGCTGGGAACCTCCATCGCCCGTCCCCTGATCGCCAAGCGTCTGATCGAGATCGCCAATGAAACCGGTGCCGATGCCATCGCTCACGGCGCCACCGGCAAGGGCAATGATCAGGTGCGTTTCGAACTGGGTGCCTATGCCTTACGTCCGGACATCAAGGTCATCGCACCCTGGCGCGAGTGGGATCTCAACTCCCGGGAAAAACTGCTGGCCTACGCGGAGGCCCACGGCATCTCCATCGAGATGAAACGGGAGGGTAAGAAATCTCCCTACTCAATGGACGCCAATCTGCTGCATATCTCCTACGAAGGCTATGATCTCGAGGATCCCTGGAATGAGCCGGGCAACGATATGTGGCGCTGGTCGGTCTCTCCGGAGCAGGCACCCGATCAGGCCACCTATATCGAGATCGGTTTCGATCAGGGCAATCCGGTCTCCATCGACGGCGAACCCCTCTCCCCGGCGCAGTTGTTGCTCAAACTCAATCAGCTGGGTGGTGCAAACGGCATCGGCCGGGCGGATATCGTGGAGAATCGGTATGTGGGGATGAAGTCCCGGGGCTGCTATGAAACCCCCGGTGGCACCATTCTGCTCAAGGCCCATCGCGCCATGGAATCCCTGACCCTGGACCGGGAGGCGGCGCATATGAAGGATGAATTGATGCCCCGCTATGCCAAGTTGATCTACAACGGCTACTGGTTCGCCCCCGAGCGGCTGATGCTGCAGGCCGCCATCGACAAGACCCAGGAGGTGGTTAATGGGGTGGTGCGTCTGAAGCTCTACAAGGGCAATGTCTACGTGGTGGGGCGCAAGTCGGAGAGCAACAGCCTGTTCGACGAATCCATCGCTACCTTCGAGGACGATGCGGGCGCCTACAACCAGAAAGACGCGGAAGGTTTCATCAAACTGAATGCCCTGCGTCTGCGGGTGGCGGCACGCAAGAAGTGATACCCCGAATGATGTGCTTTTAAGGTGATGGTAGGGAAGCCATCCTTAAAGTAGTCGGAATACTTCACCACGAAGAACACGAAGACTACGAAGCGATACGTACAAGGATCCTTCGTGTCCTTCGGTTCACATTCCATCTGATCAGTACCTTGGCTTCACGCATTCATTGCGCACGGGTATCCACCACTTCCGCTGCGGCGCGGCGGATCAGCTCGCTGCCGGCGTTTGCCCGGTGGGCGTTTTCGCTCAGTATCCGGCGCCATTTTCGGGCGCCGGGTTGGCCCTGAAACAGTCCCAGAAAATGCCGTGTCATGCGGTTGAGGGGAGTACCGGCACGTAACTCCCGGTCGACAAAGGGAATCAGGGCTTCAATCACCTGATGGCGACTCAATGGTGTGGCCGGACTACCGAACAGCAATGGGTCGACATGGGCCAGAATCCAGGGGTTTTGATAGGCTTCACGACCGATCATGACCCCATCCACCCTGTCCAGGTGCCGGGTGGCCTGTTCCAGGGTCGTGATGCCCCCGTTGATGATGATTTCCAGATCGGGAAAATCGGTTTTCAGTTGATAGACCGTATCGTACGAGAGGGGAGGGATGTCCCGGTTCTCCTTGGGGCTCAGCCCCTGCAGCCAGGCCTTGCGGGCGTGCACGATGAAGGTTTCACAGCCCGCTTCCGCCACCAGGCCGACGAAGTTGCAAAGTTCCGCGTAGCTGTCCTGCTCATCCACTCCAATTCGGTGTTTCACCGTAACATCCACCGAAACCCGGTCTTTCATCGCCTTGATGCAGTCGCTGACCACAGCCGGGGTGGTCATCAGGCAAGCGCCAAAGCGGCCCGATTGAACCCGGTCCGAGGGGCAGCCCACATTGAGATTGATTTCGTCGTATCCCCAGGATTCTCCCAGATGGGCCGATGCCGCCAGTTCCCGGGGATCACTGCCCCCCAGTTGCAGCGCGACGGGATGTTCGGTCGGGTCGAAATCCAGAAATCGAGCCTGATTGCCATGCAGGATGGCGCCGGTGGTGACCATCTCGGTGTAAAGCAGTGTGTGCCGGCTGATCAGGCGCAGGAAATAGCGGCAGTAACGATCGGTCCAGTCCAGCATTGGCGCAATGCTGAATCGGCGGGATAGGGTGGCAGGGGTATGTGGGGGGGGCAAACATGGCATCCAGGGGGCTTTCTCTATTTGATCGGTCACTGGCTCGCCCATGGGTTTAGGATTCCCATGGAGTAGAGGCCTTGAGGTGAGCTGTGAATGGCCGGTTATTCGCGAATCACTGCCAAATCTCAGTCTGTCATATTAACGGGTGATTGGTCCCCTGTCCCATGGAGATGAGTGTCATGGCTCGAGGTATACACATTTTTATATGCAAGAGCCATTGGTCTTATTCCGTCTGATCCCGGACCGAAGCTTCTCGTTCCCACGCTCTGCGTGGGAATGCAGACCGGGGTATGGGTCACTCAGCAAGGCTGATGGCCATAACAGGCTTGGTAGGCATTCCCACGCAGAGCGTGGGAATGAGTTGAAAACGGTGCCTCCCTGCTTCACTTCTCCGGCATACGTCCGGATGACAAAATTCCAGAGTATCGACTTAAGTTAAGTGTCATTGCCAGCAGGCTGTGCCTTGCTGGTACACTAGGTTAAACGGCACCCCAGGCTTCACGCTGCACGTCCGTGGCGCTGGCCAGGACCTCATCCAATGTGGCTGCCGCATATTTGGGTTTGTAGCTTCTCATCTCAGCCTGCAGGGCGAGCAGTTTGTCGGCCGCGGATTGTCCTTTAAAGTCGCTCTTCTCAAGACCCAGCTCATCGATGACTTCGTTCCACGGCACCCCCTGTACCAGCGGGATGAAGACGATATTCGCGCCATCGAGAGAAACTTGCGCCGGTTTGTCGATGTTCACCACGAACAGCATGGCCCGCATGTCCGAGGCGAAGTCATCCTGATATTTCTCCAGCAGGTCATTGACCGAGGCGATGTCGTCCAGAGCTCCGATCAGCAGATGAATCTTTTCATCAGCCAGCACTACAGCGCCACGCATGACTTTGACCGGGGGTTTGGTGTGACCCTTGTCATCGGCGACTTCCCCCTGGACCAGTACCAGTTCTCCCCGGTAGCTGAACAGTCCGGAACGGCTGGTCTGTTCCAGGAAGTTCGTGTTAAACAGCAGGCCCGAGGCGTTGTATTTTTCCAAAAGCATGAGTGGCTCCAAGTTGGCAAAGCATAAGGATATTGCCTAATAGCAATCTTGATGCCACAACGATGATTTAGAAATAAGTATACTGATTACAACGGGGTAGCGGGTTGAGTTGGTGCATCTGGATGTGCCCTGTCACAAATGCGACAAACCTCGGTGTGTGGGTACCGGGGATCTAACGGGATCGTATCCGGATATCCAGGTTGCGTTCCCGGACGTATTCCTCCAGGGCCTGTCGGGTCTCTTCGATGGCTTGGTTCAGCTGATCATAGGCGCGCAATCCTTGCTGACGGATCTCGTTACTCGAAAGCCGGTACAGTTGCGTCGCCTGGTTGAGCAGATGACTCGCCCCGATACTGCTGGCGGCACCTTTCACTGCGTGGATCTCTTCCCGAAACTGATCGATATCCTGGGAGCTTAAGGCATTCGCCATGCGTGTGGCGCAGGCGTAGATATCGTCCAGGAAGTTGTTCACCAGTTCCTCGAAAAAGTCCTCCCGTTCACTCAGCCGGGTAAGCATGTCCAGGGTCTCAAGATCCAGATAGTGGGGTTGGGCGCTGGGCAGCGGTGTCGGTTTGAGCGGGTTTCCCCCCCCGGAGGCATTGGCGGGAACCGGTACACTGTGAATCAGACGAGTGATGCTGCTGAGCAACTCGACGACGTTCAACGGCATCTTAATGACCTGGTCAGCACCTGCGGAGTGGCATTCGTCCAGGATGGTTTTGGATATCTGCGGGGTCAGCACGATAAATGGAATCAAGCGACTCAACCCGTACCCCACTCGGTATTCACGAATGAGCTCGGGACCGTTCATATCCGGGAGTTCCCGGCTCACAATGGCCAGATCGATATCCTGCTCATCGCAGGCCTCTATGGCGGATTCTCCGGTTTCGGCCAGGACCACCTCATAACCCGCTTTGCCCAGGGTTTCCTGCAAAATCAGGCGGGTTACGGAACTCTCTTCCGCGACCAGTATGCGGAATCTGCCGACCTCCCGGGTTGCCTGCCAACGATGCAGGGAGGGGACGCCCTCGGGCAGCTCGATCCCTTCGAGGGCGTTGTGAATGGTATTGAACAGCTGACGCCGGTCTTCCGAATCCCTGATGAAGGCAGTGTGGTCCGGTAGCAGGTTGCCGCTGTGATCCTGAGTGCGAGCACCGATCAGAATGAAGGGGGTTTGGGTTCGTTGCGCAAGATTCGAACTGATCAACAGTTCCGCACGGGGGTCATCCAGGTGTTGCGGGTCCGCCAGGATGAGGGAGGGTGGTTGGGCGGAGATCCTCTGACTGAGTGCCTTTGGGGTACTGATGGCCTCACAGGCAATGCCCCAGATCTTTAACTGCTGTTCCAGCCGTTGATAGAGGCTCAGGCTCTCCGTCATGATCAGAGCCCGCTTCTGAGTCGAGACCGTGGATTCGGATGAGTTATCGCCGGGTGTGTCCGGTGGTGGCTTCCCGTCAGGCTCCGGGGCCGAGGTCAGGGTTGTATTGCCGGGGGTGCGGGGGGGCTGATGGGTTTTGAACAGATGTGAGACAAACAGGGATACACATAGATTCAGTGTAATAAGGCTCATGCCCAGTAGGGGGTGGCTACTGAGAAAAGGGCTGGCCAGAGTCAGCGCCAACAGTCCGATGGAAGAGATCAGGCTGCCCAGATAGAGGTATCTGGAACCGTACCGCACGCCATAACCGAGAGTGATCAGGAAGATGATACTCAACAGCGGAGTCCCCTGTTCGCCGAGACTGTGCATCGCCAGACAGGTGATCCCCTGGTCGGTAAGCAGGGTCAGTAATCTACGGGTGGAAGAGGCCTGTTTGAATAACCGGAACGAGAGCAGAAAGGCCAGTGAAAAAGCTGTGTATCCGACAGACAGGGGGATTGCGTTGCGCAGGGTGGATGACGGGTCGAGCCGCTGGGCAATCAGAAAAACTGCGCTGAGGCTGGCGGCGAACAAAAACCGTCGGATACTTTGCTGGAATTCCACGCGAGCCGTATCACTCAGTCCACGCCTCAATGGATCAAGCAGATTGTGTTTGACTTTCTCGTTCATCGATATCGCCTGCCATGGCAACCAGCCGTCTGTTTACATAGAAACACTGAAACCGCCATCTGTGGCGCCGTCGATGGCTTGGCTTGTTGCCCGGAGGGAGACCCGCATAGGCCCCAATCCTGGGTTGCCTCGTCTGACAAGGAACAGCCAATGCCTGCATGTTGCATCCGAAGGAAGTGCCCTTTGGGTGCGCCTCGCTTTGAGACCCGTATGGGTCTCCGGAATCACACAATCCAAGACGCTACACCCGATTAGCGGCTTTTAGCGTAATTTCTGGAAAACAAGGGTCTGCAAACCTATCATAGACAGGTTGAAAAATACATTATTCCTGTGATGTGGGGGAAGATCCCACCGGGTATTTCGGCATCCTCTGGCATGGGGGCAGGCCCCAAGGAGATACTGTGTGCTCAAACTGATCGTCAACGGTATCACACACTCGGTGGACCTGGATCCGCGAATGCCCCTGTTGTGGGTGCTCCGCGATCACCTGGGACTGACGGGTACCAAGTACGCTTGCGGTATGGGGCAATGCGGCAGTTGTACCGTCTACCTGGAGGGGGTTCCGGCACGGGCCTGCCAGATTCCCCTGGAGGCGGTCGCGGGGAAGTCCGTTACCACCATCGAGGGCCTGGATACCCCTTCGGGGCAGGCGGTCCAGGCCGCCTGGCGGGAGTTGGAAGTGGTTCAGTGCGGCTTTTGCCAGTCCGGACAGATCCTCTCGGCCGCCGCCCTGTTGCGCGAGACGCAACAGCCCTCGGATGCCCAGATCGACACCGCGATGCGGGGTAATCTCTGCCGTTGCGCGACCTATGAGCGTATTCGTCAGGCCATCCATCGGGCCGCTCGCATGCTGCGTGAGGCGGACCTATGAATACCCCGGATCTGTGCAACCTGAGTCGGCGCCGTCTTCTGTTGGCCGGAGGTTTGGCTCTGACCGGTCTCACCCTGGGTATCCTGCCGATGGGATGCCGCGACGCCCGGAAATCAGGCGATGAGGGCTATCCCCGGGTCTCTGAATCCGGTGAGTGGCAGGCCAACGCTTTTCTCAACATCGGTCCCGATGATCGGGTCACCGTGATCTCCAAGCATTTGGAGATGGGGCAGGGTATCTATACCGGCCTGGCCATGCTGGTGGCTGAAGAGCTGGATGCGGACTGGTCCCAGGTTCGGGTGGAGGGGGCGCCGGCAGATCCGAGTCGATACAGCAATCTCGCCTGGGGCGGGATCCAGGGTACGGGTGGCAGCAACTCCATTGCCAATGCCTGGGAACAGATGCGCCGGGCCGGCGCGGCAGCCCGGCAGATGCTGATCGCCGCCGCGGCACAGCGCTGGGGGGTGCCTGCTGAGGAGATCGAGGTTGTTTCCGGTGTGGTGCGGCATAGGATCAGCGGACAAAAACTCCGTTTCGGTGCACTGGCCGTCGAAGCCGCGGAGGTACCGGTACCGGCACAAGTCCGGTTGAAGGATCCCGAGGCATTCAAGCTGATCGGTACCTCGATGCCGCGCAAAGATACCCCGGAGAAGCTCAATGGGCAGGCCCTCTTTACCCAGGATCTGAGACTGCCGGGCCAGTTGACTGCGGTGGTGAGGCATCCGCCCCGGTTTGGCGCCCGGGTGTTGCTGGTCGATGCCAAGCGGGCCCAATCGGTCAAAGGGGTGCGTCAGGTGGTGGAGCTACCCAGCGGGGTTGCAGTGGTGGCGGAGGATTTCTGGAGCGCGCAACAGGGTCGCGATGCGCTATCCATTGTCTGGGATGAGTATGATGCCTTCTCGGAAGGGTCCGAACAGATTTTCGATCAGTACCGTAAACTGATGGCAACACCGGGTGCGCTGGCCCGGGAGACCGGGGATGTGGCGGCCGCCTTGCGGGATGCCGGGCAGGTCCTCGAGGTGGAGTATCAGGTGCCTTTTCTGGCGCATGCCGCAATGGAACCCCTGGACTGTGTGGTGCGGCTCGATGAGCAGGGCTGCGAGATTTGGAACGGGGAGCAGGCGCAGACCGGGGATCAACACCAGGTGGCCGAACTGCTGGGGATCCCGGCGGAGCAGGTGCGCATCCACATGCTCTATGCGGGTGGCTCCTTCGGACGCCGCGCCAACCCGGCGGCGGACTACCTGTTGGAGGCGGTGCGTATTGCCCGGGCGTTACCGAGGGGTACCCCGGTGAAACTGATCTGGACCCGGGAGGACGACACCCGGGGCGGTTACTACCGGCCTGCCTATCTGCACCGTATCAAGGGGGTACTGGATGAGCAGGGACTGCCCCGGGTTTGGGATCAACGCATCGTTGGGCAATCGATTCTGAGAGGGACAAACCTGGAATCCCGCATGGTCCGCCAGGGTGTGGATCGAACCTCAGTGGAAGGGGCGGCGAATCTGCCTTATCGGATTCCCAATCTTCGGGTGGATCTGCATTCACCGGAGTTGCCCGTCCCCGTGCTCTGGTGGCGTTCCGTCGGTTCCTCCCACACCGCATTCGCCGTCGAGAGTTTCATCGATGAACTGGCCGCCCATGGGGGCCGGGATCCGCTGGAATACCGGCGCGCGCTATTGGCTGACCAGCCCAGACACCTGGCGGTGTTGAATCTGGCCGCGGAGAAGTCCGGCTGGGGTGATCCTCTCCCGACGGGTCGGGGACGCGGCATCGCGGTGCATGAATCGTTCAATACCTGTGTGGCCCAGGTGGCGGAAGTTCGTGTGGCACAGGGGCAGATCCGTGTGGAACGGGTTGTGATCGCCGTGGACTGCGGTATCTCGGTGAACCCGAATGCGGTACGAGCCCAGATGGAAGGCGGCATGGGGTTTGGTCTTTCAGCCGTACTGGAAAGCGCCATTACGTTCAAGGACGGACGGGTCGAACAGGGTAATTTCGATGACTACAAGGTTCTGCGTATTGACCAAATGCCCCGGGTCGAGGTGCATATTCTGCCTTCTGCGAATCCACCCACCGGCGTCGGGGAACCGGCAACTCCGGTAATTGCCCCGGCGGTGGCCAATGCGGTTTTTGCCGCCACCGGACACCGTTTGAGAGAACTGCCCTTGCGGTTGCCGTAATGCTGGCGATGGAAGATCAAACGGTTATCCGCACGGCGCTGAACTGGCTGGAGGCGAGCCATTCAGTGGCCCTGGTAACGGTATTGAGAACCTGGGGCTCCTCCCCCCGACCACCCGGGTCACTGCTTGCCATCGATACGCAGGGGCGCTGCGCCGGCTCAGTCAGTGGCGGCTGTGCGGACCAGCATCTGGCGGAGCAATTCCGCGACGGGTTACTGGCAACCGGGCTCCCTCGCCGAATCGTCTACGGTGTGGACTCGGCTGAAGCGGGGCGCATGGGCCTCCCCTGCGGCGGCCGGTTGGAGCTGCTTGTGGAACGGCTTGATGCGCCTGAGACGCTCAAGTCATTGGCCGGCCTGCTGGAGCAGAATATACGGGTCCGTCGACGGGTGAATCTGCAGACCGGTGTCGTGAGCCTGGATTCCGAGCCCCAGGGAATTGAGTTTCAGATAAGCGAGACGGAGGTTTACAAAACCTTCGGACCGGGATGGAGGCTGATACTCATCGGCGATGGCCAGATCGCTCGTTATCTCACGGGGATGGCGGTGCCTCTGGGTTATCGGGTGACGATCTGCGACCCCAGACCCGACGCCTATGCCGAGCCGCTGCAAACCGATGGGGTTGGCTTGTCCCGCCTCATGCCGGATGACGAGGTCGTTCGTTCTGCCGATGCGCGCAGCGCCATCGTGACCCTGGCGCATGATCCCCGGTTGGACGATCTCGGGCTTCTCGCGGCCCTCGATACACCTGCGTTCTATATCGGCGCCCTGGGCTCGACCCGTACCGCGGAGGGCCGTCGTCAGCGTCTCCAAACCCTGGGTGTGGAGCCTCGCTCAATGGCCCGAATCCATGCTCCGGCGGGACTGCCTATCGGCAGCAAACGACCCTCGGAAATTGCGCTTTCGATCCTTGCGCAGATCACGGCCGTGCGCAATCTCTATGGCGTGACGCATCCGTGACGGCCATTGTGGGGGTGCTGCTGGCGGCCGGTCGTGGTGAGCGTTTTGGTGGCAACAAGCTCATGGCCCGTATGGGGGATGGGGAGCGGGTGGCAGCGGCCGCGGCCCGGCGACTGGTGCAGGTACTGCCCCAGAGCATCGCGGTGGTGCGTCCGCAGGACAGACTGCTCAAACAGGCTCTGAGCGAGGTGCCGATCCGTTTGGTTGAGAATTCCTATCCCGTGGCAGGTCTGGGGGAGAGTCTGGCACTGGGTGTACGCGCCTCGGCCGGGGCCGCAGGTTGGATGATCGCCCTGGGCGATATGCCCTGGGTAGACGTGTTAACCCTTGAGGGTCTGGTCCGGCGTCTTGAGTCGGGGGCTTCTTTGGTGGCGCCGGTCTATCGGGGTCAACGGGGACATCCGGTTGGGTTTGCCGCAGAGTGGGGAGAACGTTTGAGCCGTTTGTCGGGGGAAGCGGGGGCGCGCCATCTGCTGAAGGCCGAGGCCCACCGGCTAGAGTCTGTGCCCTGTGAGGATCCCGGTGTTCTGCGTGATGTGGACTTTCCTGCCGACCTTGAATGAGGCCAGGACACTACCTGTCCGGCTATTCACCGGGCCCATGGACCTTAAGTAAACGCCATGCGGGTATAGACCCAGACATGGGCTGGCGGAAGATTCCACAGCACCCGCTTCATGCGGGTTCCATGCACCTGGAGGGACTCCGCCAGGCGGGTCGCGATCGGGGGACGTGGTGAATAGGTGAACTGTATCAACCTGCCCTGGGGCGTCAGGCTGCGCATGATCTGTGACAGGATTCGGATACGGGTCTGCCGGCCCAGGCTCAACAACGGCAGACTGGAGACTACCTGATCCACCGGACCGACCTCCCGCTCACCCAGCAGGGTCGACAGGCGTGTCGCGTCACCCTGGACGATCTTCAAACCGGGAAATCGTCTTGCCAGTTTCGCGGCAAGCTGCGGGTCCTTTTCCACCACCAGCAACTGCTGTTCGGAAAGTCCTTGGCTCAGCAGTGCGGAGGTTATTGCGCCGGTACCGGCTCCCAGTTCCACCACCATACCCCGTGGCCGTTGAATCTGTGCGGCCATGGCATGGGTCAGTCCCGAACCGCTGGGCCAGATCGCACCGATCTGGCGCGGATTGCGCAGCCAGGCGTAGAGGAATTCGGGTTCGATTCGGAATGGGGTATACACGTGGGGATAAGAATATCTGGGTTGACGTGGCCGTGTGTCGGAAAGCCTTTGTACGCGCTCACTGCGTATCAGGAATGAAATTCGTGCGCCGATTTGAGCATACGGCCGTCAGCCCTGTCATCCGTTGTCTTTTGAAGCTGGGATGTCACCAGCAATCCTTGAATGATTTACAAATCCCAGGGAACCTCCGGCTGGCGGGCTACCACAGGATCGTGGAGAAGGCTTGGGAATGGCAAGCTAATACACCGCCTGTGGAGCGATTCCGGTTGATTCGCGAATCGGGAGATTTGCCAGAAGCGGAAATTCGTCTATAGATTGAGTTAATGGCGGTAACAAAATGGTCATTGTTCAATGGCTGCGGGCCGCTTGATGGTCTGAGCCTTGATCCGATGGGAGCCTGATCATGACGAGAGGGATATTGATTGTGTTACTGCTGCTACCCCTGCCATTGCTGGCGGGTGAGCATCCAGCCTGCCACACACCTGCCTTGACCGAGCCGTTTGACAGTTCGGATCAAATACGCGCCATTGCGGCCAGTTGTCGAGAGCCTCTGGTCAGCGAACTCTACCTGAATCGCGCGCACCATCTCAGTCTGCTGCATAAATACTCGGCATTCGAACGTTCATTGGTCCATTACGGTAATCGTGATGATCGCTCGTATATCGATGCGTACCGGATCTATATCGGACTTGCGGAAGCCTTTTTCGTCCCGGCGCTGAGCCAGGATGATCCCTCTTCCGCCCTGAGTCGCTTGAACCGGATCTATGATCAGAGCGAAGAGATCGCCGAGTTGCGATTTCGTGGTTACGATCTGCTGGCGGATCAACTCGAGCAGAAGCAACGGCTCTATTATTAACCCGGCAACCAAAAATGAATGGGGATCAGAGGAGACAGACCCGGTTTCGACCCTCAGCCTTGGCCTGATAGAGCGCCTCGTCAGCGCGTCGCAACAGCCTATCGCCATTCTCGCCTTTCAAATATTGGGTGACACCGAAGCTGCAGGTCACCTGCTCCGGGTCCCCGAATGGGTGGTTTTGGATGGCAAGGCGCAATCGCTCCGCGATCTGCCGGGCGGTCTCGAGATCGGTTTCCCGACACAGAATCAGGAACTCCTCACCGCCCCAGCGGCCTATGTAATCATTGCCCCGGGCGGAACTGCCAAGCAGTTCCGCGAAGGTGCGAAGGATCCGGTCGCCGACCTGGTGCCCAAAGCGGTCGTTGATACTTTTGAAGTGATCGATATCGAGCAGGATCAGGGCCAGTGGCGACTCGGTTCGCTGTTGTTGCCGCAGCGCATCGGTCATGATCTGGTCGAGTTTGCGTCGGTTGTACAGCTGAGTCAGTCCGTCGATTTCCGAGAGGGTGGCGAGTTCCCGGTTCTTTTGCGCCAGGGCCTTCTGGGTCTCTCGTAACTGATCCAGGGTGTTACTCATCTCATGGGTGCGAATCTGGAGGATCTTTTCACTCATGGCTTTCGATGCCACCACCCGGAACACATAGGCGATGTAGACCGAAAGCGCGATGAATGCGCTGAGAAACAGCATGCGTAACACGATGTTGGCCAGGCTTACCCGGGGTGATACGAATTCATCGGTGATGGTGCCCAGTTCGATGCTATGTCCGTTCATTGCGAGAAACACGATCAGCCCATAGGAGAAGAGACTGAGCAGACCCGCCGCCAACGTCAGCCAGGGGGTAAACCGCAGGGTACTCAAACCGATCCACAGAAAATAGAGCAGAAAAGCCTCTGTCTTGAATGTGCGGAAGGTGCCGAAGCTGTAGATCACGATTGAGAGTAACAGGATGTCGATGCTGATCGAGGGATATTTGACCCAGTTGGGGTGTTCCGGGCCATGCAGTGCCTTGAGGATCAGTAGTCCATACAGCAGGTTTAACAGGGCGGCGACAAGGATGGCGTGCAGCGAATGCGGGGGCAGTTGGTTGCGGACTCCAAAGGCGACCGCGAAGTAGAGGATGGTCAACAGCAAACGGGCATAATTGGCATAACGCTCGCTCTTGTGTTCCTCCTGTCGGAGTAGCGCATGCAGTTCCTCCTTGGATACCGCATTACTATTTCTCGCTGTCACACTACTATTCCGGGTGAGCTGTCTGGTAATGACAGTCTGCCGCCAATCAGGCGACAGGCTTGAAATATCTTTGATCCTGCAACGGATTGTGTAGGGTCTTGAGTCAACGGAACTGGCGCAGGTACCACCATTCGAACAACCTTTTCAGCCAGTGAAAAGCCGCCATATTCGGCATGACGATGTTATGCTTGAGGGTGCGTGCGACTAGCATACCACTGGTTTGGCTGTCCACGATACACACCAGTTCCACCTTGAAGGTCTCCCGGGGTTCTTCGCCCCCCCATTCCGCCAGCAGGTTCCGGGCGGCGGCGGTGGCCTGTAGGTCCGCCATATGAGCCTGTTTGGGCATCCAGTCCGGTCCGGGGAAGCTGCCGGAGTCTCCTGCGACATAGACCCGTTGCAGGCCTTCCACGCGACATTGGGCGTCGGCCTTGATCAATCCCCCCGGGGAGCGGGGCAGGGCGGTGTTGTCGAACCAGGCATTGCCGGTCATACCGGGCATGAACAGGATCAGGTTCGCGTCGAATACGCCGCCCTGGGTTTCCACCGTGGTCTGGGTGAATTTCACCATCTTGTGACCCAGGTGGGTTTCGATCCCCCGTTTCTCCATCTCCTTGACCAGACCTTTGACCGCCTTGGGTCCTAGCCGTTGTCCGGGATTCTCCGCCGGGGTGAAGAACACCAGTTTGAAACGGTCGCGACGTTTCTCAAGCCGTAGTTGCCGATCGATACCAAACAGAAACTCGAACATAGGCCCACCGCGCATGGCGCTGGGTTCCTTGGGGTTACTGGCGAATCCAATGGCGATGATGCCCCCATCCATCTCCTTCAGGCGCTGGCGGATCCGCAGGGTCGCATCGATACCTTCACAGGGTGTGATGGCGTGTTCGATACCGGGCAGTTTTTTTATGAATCGCCCTCCGGAAGCGATGATGAGACCATCGTTTTCGATCGGCCCCGCCGTGGTTTCCAGAGTCCTGCCATCCTCGCTGAGTCCGGTGGCTTCGCCCTGAACATGCTTGACTTTCATACGGGAGAAGAACGACTGCAGCGGAATGATCAGATCTTCCGGCTCGCGGATCCCGGATGGAATCCAGATCGAACCGGGCAGGTAGTGAAATTCCGCCCGCGGACTGACCAGTGTGATCTCTGCCTCGCGATCCTGAGCACGCAGGGTTTTAACGGCGGTAAGGGCGGCAAAACCGCTGCCCACGATAGTCACTCTTTTCATCTCCATACTCCTGATGAATCCTGTTCTGATTGTTCTGAGTGGTTCCTGTGCGAACGTTCCGATGACCGGGGTATGAAGGTCATTGGGGGGGAACGGACGGTATTGGATCGATATCAGGCGGGATGTTATCAGATCAGAGTGAAAAATATCCGCCAAAACGGCAGGGGTGCGCGTTCAGACATCACAGGCCACTGTTCAAAACGACGGGCAGGCAGGGATAAGGTCTCCTCGTACCGCCTGCCGGAAGCACGCTCACGGCAGGCGGTTGGGAATTTACAGTCCGATCAATTCGGCGTGCAGACCTTTGTAGCGGGTGATCGACAAAAGGTCCTTGCTGTGGACCCTTTCCGGGTTGTATTCGAGCACGAATAGATGGGGGTGCTTCTCATTCACATGAACCGAGACCACACCCTCCCGCTGGCGGAATGCCTCCTCGAGTTCGGCCATACGCCCGGTGTCCAGGGCTTCGTCTATATGCAGCGTGACATCCGCGAGATCGATATTCATGGTTTCCTCTCCTATACGGATGGTTCTAGGGTTTGTTGACAGTTACAAAGCAGATGGCATTGGCGCCACGGGAAACCACAAGCCTGTTGGATAGGTGATATCAGGCCTTGAGACAGCTTGTCGGGGTTCCCGACGCAGGTACTTGAAGCGTTCGACACCCTCGTTGGGGATTGATGCTCTCCGATTCGGTCACGCAACCAGTACTCAGTAAGAGCATAGTCCGAATCTGGAAAAAGACATCAGTCGGTGGTGATGGGTTTGGGGGGGATACCACCGGGAACGTAGGGGTAATAGTGTTTGACCTTGCGCCCGATATTGCTCTGCACGACCACGCCCAAGATCTTATATTCCCCGTCATTCAGTTCGATATCCGGGTAAGCCTCATTGAGCGCGACGAGACGCTTGTTTGAATTCCCCTGGGAGATGAATTGGCGAAACCAGCGATCACCCTGGGCTTCCGCCACGACGAAGGCGCCCGTGGCGCACATCTCCGAGGGTTCGATGACAATGACGCATTTCTCCGGAAACTCGGGGGCCATGCTGTCGTCCAGGACCTGGAGGGGGTAGAGTTCGTTGTAACTGCAATCGTTGTTCATGGTGATTGGCTTGTAGCGATTCAGCAAAGGGTAAACACCCTATTGTACATCAACTCCGGGGATCATGATGGACCTGAAGTTTTTAGGGTTATACGCAGACGCGGGACAGGCGAATACGGGTCGCGCACATCGGATTGAATTCCGATAAGATGCGGTTTTATTAGATGTTCGAATAACGCTCATGCACCATATCGCCTATCAGGGGAAGGTCCACGCCGATCGGCGGGACCTGCACAATCTCCGCAACATGCTGCCGTTTCTCTGGGAATACCGGGGACGGGCCCTGTTCGCCCTGGGTTGCCTGGTGCTGGCCAAACTGGCCAATGTAGGAATCCCGCTGATATTGAAGGAGATCGTCGATACCCTGGAGAAAGGGGACAGGACCTTGCTGGTGCTGCCTCTGTTTCTGCTGCTCGGGTATGGCGTACTGCGCCTCTCGAGTGCCCTGTTCAACGAACTGCGCGATGCGATCTTCGCCCGGGTCCGCTACCGGGCCATGCGCAACCTGTCCAACCGGGTGCTCACCCACCTGCATGAACTCTCTCTGCGGTTTCATCTGGAGCGCAAGACCGGGGCGATCAGCCGGGACCTGGAGCGGGGTACCCGTTCGGTAAGCACTATCCTCAACTACATGGTATTCAGCATCCTGCCGATGCTGGTGGAGTTCACCCTGGTCGCGGCGGTATTGCTGACCCAGTATGACATCCGCTTCACCCTGGTGACTTTCGGTACGGTGGCGGTCTACGTAGGCTTCACCCTGGCGATCACCGAGTGGCGCATGGAGTACCGCCACATCATGAACCGGCTCGACTCCCAGGCCAACAGCCAGGCTTTCGATAGCCTGATCAACTACGAGACGGTGCAGTATTTCGGCAACCAGCGATTTGAGTTGCAGCGTTTCGACGAGACCCTGTCCCAGTGGGAGGACAACGCGGTCAAGAGCCAGACCTCCATGTCCCTGCTCAACTTCGGACAGGGCGCGATCATCGCCGTCGGGGTCACCTTCATCATGATCTTCGCCGCCAATGGGGTGATCGCCGGCGAGATGACCATCGGCGACCTGGTGCTGGTCAATACCTTCATGCTGCAGCTGTTCATACCCCTGAACTTTCTCGGTATCGTCTATCGGCAGATCAAATACTCCCTGGCGGACATGGACCTGATCTTTAAACTGCTGGAGCGTGAACCGGAGATCCAGGATGACGAACAGGCCCGGGATCTGGTGCTGCAGGGCGGCGAGGTGCGTTTCGAAGCGGTGGATTTCGCCTACCAGCCGGAGCGGCAGATCCTGCGCCAGGTGGATTTCACTCTCCGTGCGGGTGAGAAACTGGCGGTGGTCGGGCACAGCGGGGCCGGTAAATCGACCCTGTCCCGGCTGTTGTTCCGTTTCTACGATGTTACCGGCGGGCGCATCCTGATCGATGGTCAGGATATTCGCAAGGTCACCCAGGAGAGTCTGCGGGCGACCATTGGCGTGGTGCCCCAGGACACGGTGCTGTTCAACGAATCCATTCTCTACAATCTGGCCTACGGGCGCCCGCAAGCGACTCAGCAGGAGATCGAAGCGGCGGCGCGGATGGCCCACATCGCGGATTTCATCGAGCAACTGCCGGAGGGCTATCAGACCCTGGTCGGGGAACGGGGTCTGAAACTTTCGGGGGGCGAGAAGCAGCGGGTGGCGATTGCCCGGGCGATGCTCAAACGCCCGCAGATCCTGCTTTTCGACGAGGCCACCTCGTCCCTCGATACCAAGACCGAACAGGCGATTCAGGAGACCCTGCGGGAGGTGGCGAAACAGCATACCACCCTGGTGATCGCACACCGGCTTTCCACTGTGGTGGATGCGGACCGGATTCTGGTAATGGACCAGGGCCGGATCGTGGAACAGGGCACTCATCAGGAGCTTCTGGCCCGCGCCGGGCGCTATCACCAGATGTGGCATATGCAGCTGAAGGAACAGGCGGATCATCGCCCCCTCGAAGAGCTGGGGGAGACCCTGTGACGGTCATGGCGGTAGGCGCTCACACCCCCCTGTCTGGTTTCTGCAGGGGACTCGATTGAAGATCTACCGGGTGGGTGGCGCGGTGCGGGACCAGTTGCTGGAGATCCCCTACCAGGAAACCGACTGGGTGGTGGTCGGCGCCACCCCGGAGGAGATGCTTGCCCAGGGGTTCAAGCCCGCTGACCCCCGGTTTCCTGTGTTTCTGCATCCGCAAACCGGTGATGAGTACGCCCTGGCGCGGAAGGAGACCAAGATTGCTCCCGGTTACAAGGGATTCGAGGTCTCCTGTGGCCCGGAGGTAACCCTGGAAGACGACCTGCTGCGCCGGGACCTGACCATCAACGCCCTGGCGATGGATGAGGAGGGTCACCTGATCGATGTCTGTCATGGCAGGCGGGATCTGGATGACGGTCTGCTGCGTCATGTCACTCCGGCGTTTGTCGAGGATCCGGTGCGACTGCTGCGAATCGCCCGTTTCGCCGCGAAACTGGGATGCTGGGGGTTTCGGGTGGCCCATCCTACCCAGGGACTGATGCAACAGATGGCCAGCGCCGCCGAGTTGCAGAGTCTCACCCCCGAGCGGGTTACCCGGGAGATGCACAAGGCGATGGGGGAACCCCAGCCCTGGCGGTTCTTCGAAGTGCTGCAGGGTTGTGGCGCGCTGCCGGGAATTCTGCCGGAACTGGCCGAACTTCTGCCGCCCCAGGCTTCGGGACATGCCGTCGTGACGAAGTCCTGGCCCCTTGAGTCCTTGAAACGGGCAGTGACCCTGAATGGAAATGCCGATGTGCGTACCGCGGTGGTCCTGTTCGGGGTTGCCCGACAACAAGCGGATGTGACGGCCTGGTTGCAGTCCCGGTACATCGACCACTGCATCACTCAGCTGATTCAGGATCTGCTGGCTCTGGATGGCCTGAACCGGTTGTTGGACAAACCCGAGGCATTTCTGGCGTTCATTCAGAAGGGCCGACTGCACCAGCAGGATAGACGCTACCAGGATCTGATATCGGCCGCTCGAGCCCTCTGGCCGGAGTCAAAGGAATTGCTGATGGCCCGGATCGAGCGGGCCTGCACGGTGGCTCGCGCCGCAACACCCGGGGAGTTGCGCAACAGCGGTCTGTCGGGCAAGGTGCTGGGTGATGCGATTCAGGCCTGGCGTCTGGCGCAACTTCGCCAAGTTTGGCATAACCCAGGTACTGAATAAGCCAGGTCGTATCATGGTAGAGTCAGGCTATGACAGTTGATCTGAAAAAGAATCCTCACACAGACCTATACCGGACATCCGCCAGCGCCGGGTCTCTGCATCGGTGGCTGACCCGGGTCGAGGGAGTGGTTGACCGCCGGCATTGGCCAAGCCTGCGCATTCTGTTCGCCGGCAACCTGCTGCTGCCGATTTTGTTTCTCACGGGCAGTCTTTTGGTCAGTCTGACGGCTACCCTGATGCTGGTGGGTGAATCCAACGGACGCTCTGCCCTCCAGGTGGTACTGCTGTTAGGGGTTGGGTTGGCCTGTATCTCCCTGTTGATCGTTCTGGTGCGACTGCGCAGCCAGTTGCTGCGCCCCCTGGCCTCTCTGGAAACCACCGTGACCCAGGTCTGCCAGGGTGAGCCGGTGGCCAGCAAGGGCGGGGCGGAGAAGAGCGGCATCTTCAGTAGCATGGCCCGGGATATCGATAGTCTGAGCGAGGAATTGACCGACATCTACGAAGACATGGAGGTACGGGTAGCCCGCCAGACCTGGCGGCTGGCGCAGAAGACCACCTCCCTGCAGGTGCTCTATGACGTGGCTGCCGGGATCAACCAGTCGGAGAATCTCGACGAGCTGCTGCTGGAATACATGGCGGTGTTTAAGCGGATGGTGAACGCCCGCTCCGCGACCGTTCATCTGGTGCTGCCGGGGGACAAGGTGCGCCAGGTCGGGTGTATCGATCAGAGGGATCGCCTCATCAAGGAGCAGGAACTGCTGCCGATCAAGCTCTGCCAATGCGGCATTACCCTGTCCCCGGGCGACATCCTGTGTCGGCAGGATACCCGGCAATGTTCAAAGCGCAACGGTTGGCGCATGTTCGGGCCGGATGAGATCGAGCGGGTTTCGGTCCCCATGTGGTATCACGGCGATGTGCTCGGTTTCTATCACCTGTACGTGGACAAACCCGGCATCTACGACGGGCGCGAGGATGTGCTGGATATTCTCAACACCATCGGCAGTCACCTGGGTATGGCAGTGGCCAAGCAGCGATCCGACTCGGAGGCACGGCGGGTCTCGATCATGGAGGAGCGGACCTCCCTGGCCCATGAACTTCACGACTCCCTGGCTCAGACCCTGGCGAGTCTGCGCTTCCAGGTCCGTATGCTGGAGGAGACCCTGCAGGTTGATGGGGGTTCCGCAAGGGCGCTGCTGGAAGCGCGCAGAATTCACAATGGGGTGGACGAAGCCCATGACGAACTGCGGGAACTGATCAACAGTTTCCGTGCGCCCCTCGACCAGAGAGGACTGGTGACGGCGCTGGGTAAACTGGTGGAACGATTCAACCAGGAAACCGGGATCCACGCCTTTTTTCAGGCCGATTGCCTGAAAACCGATCTGGATACCAATCAGGAGATGCAGGCATTGCGGATTGTCCAGGAATCTTTGGCCAATATACGCAAACATGCCAAAGCCCACACGGTTAGAGTCTTGTTACGCTGCCGTAGTGCGGGGCAATATCTCATTCTGGTGGAGGATGACGGGGTCGGGTTCGAAGGGGCCGCGCCGAAAGGCAATCCGGGCGAGCACATTGGTCTGTCGATCATGGAGGAGCGTGCCAGGCGGGTCGGCGGCGAACTGTATATCGAGAGCGAACCCGGAGAAGGCACCCGGGTGGAGCTGGAGATTCCGGGCGCGAGAAGCGAAGCGAATCCACAGAGGTGAGATGAGATGCGGGTAATGCTGATAGATGATCATGCGCTGTTTCGCATCGGCCTCCAGGAACTCCTGGAGCGCCGGGGTATCGATGTAATCGCCATCGGGGATTGTCTGAAAGGCATAGAAACCGTGGCACAGGAGCGGCCGGATGCGGTGCTGCTCGATATGCGCATGCCCGATATGACCGGAACCGAGGTGTTAAGCGTGCTGCGTAAACACTATCCTGAGATGCCCATCAGCATGCTCACCACCAGCCGTGAGGAGGAGGATGTCATCGAGGCCTTGCAGAACGGCGCCCAGGGCTATCTGCTCAAGGACATGGAGCCGAATGAACTGATCGATGCCCTGCAGCAGATCACCCAGGGTCAGACCGTGGTGGCTAAAGAGTTGACCGGCATCCTGGCCAAGGCGGTACAAGGGGATCGTCCCAGCAGCAATGCCGCGGCCTCCTCCCTGGATGAGTTGACGCCCAGAGAGCGTGAGATTCTCTGCCATCTGGCGGATGGTCAGAGCAACAAGGTGATCGCGCGGAATCTGGGGATCTCCGACGGAACCGTCAAGCTCCATGTGAAGGCGATTCTGCGCAAACTCGATGTGCATTCCCGGGTGGAGGCCGCAGTGATCGCGGTTGAGCAAAATCTATGTTCCAGAGGGTGAAATGAAGAGCTATTTAAATCTGGTCAATGAGTGTCTCAAGGATGTCAAAGAGATCATGCCCTGGGACCTGGAAACGCGCCTGCAGGAGAACCCCGAACTGCTGGTAGTGGATGTGCGTGAACCCTATGAGTATGACGCCATGCATATCGAAAACGCCATTCTCGCCCCCCGGGGTATTCTGGAGTCAGCCTGCGAATGGGACTACGAAGAGACCATTCCGGAGCTGGTACGGGCCCGGGAACAGGAGGTGGTGGTGGTCTGCCGGTCCGGCTATCGCAGCGTATTGGCCGCTTATACCATGCAACAGCTCGGCTATCAGAACGTGGTGTCCCTCAAGACGGGCATGCGTGGATGGAACGACTTCGAACAACCCATGATCGACAGTCAGGGTGCCCCGGTGGACATCGACGACGCGGATGAGTATTTCACCCCGGATCTGCGGGAAGATCAGCTTCGTCCCAAGCCAAGGGCCGAGGAAACAAAGAGCTAAGGTCCGAATTGCGCTTACCTAAAGAAACCTGAACGGGAAAGCCCGGCGGTACGGGCAAGAGATTCGACACTCCAGGGTCTGCCCGGCTCTCGATGTATCGACGTTGAGGTTTTTCGTTCGCCACCTCCAGCCAGCATTGGCCAGAAGTAACCACAGCCGGGCGTAAGCCACCGGAGGGCCGGGCACTATCGGCAGAGTTACCCCAAGGGCATTGATACGGACGACACTGAAAATCAGTAATCTATCGACAGCAAACCTATGGGAAACAAGTAAAAAGGGAATGTATTCTTCACGCTCACTGTTATATTCTCCCCATAAAATATAAGTGAATGGCTACAAAGCCGAACCAAGGAGAGGAAGATGCAATGGAGCAGGCTCGTTCAGCTGTCTTACCCGCTAAGTTGACAGCGCCAACGACATCGAAGGCCGTACCACGCAATCGATTGTTTAAACAGCTGGACGAAGCGCTGGAAAAACCGGTGATCTGGATCGGTGCCCCGGCCGGCTCCGGCAAGACCACGCTTGTGGCGAGCTATCTGGTGGCACGCAAAATCAAGCCTTTATGGTATCAGCTTGATGCCAGGGATGCGGATCCGGCCGCCTTTTTCGCCTACCTGCGTCAAGCGGCTGGAAAACTGGCGCCGCGCAAACGGGAGTCCCTGCCGTTGTTGACACCGGAATACGGCATGGGACTGCCGGTCTTCACACTCAATTTTTTCGACCAGCTTTTCAGCCGTCTGCGTTCTCCCGTGGTGCTGGTGTTCGACAACTTTCAGAACCTGCCCGAGTCCTCGCCACTGCATAAATTACTTGAGCCGCTGCTCGCCGCCTTGCCCGAGTCGGTGACACTGATCTTTCTCAGCCGCAGTCAGGCCCCGCCTGGCTTTGCTGGAATCGCTGCTGCACAGCGCCTGGCACGCATCGATGCGGAGTCACTGCTGCTGACACCAGAGGAGGCTGGGGCGATCAGCAGGCAGATTGTCCCTGAGATCCGCGATCCGGATGAGATCAGGGCTCTGAATCAAAGGGCTGGAGGATGGGCCGCAGGTCTGATTCTGTTACTTGAAGGGGCGGGTTCCTCCGATGACCTGGTGGCAGACTCCGATCTGTTCAACTACTTTGCCGCCGAAGTCATGCGTCGTTCCGATGTGGAGACCCAGAAATTTCTCACCGCTAGTGCCCTGCTGCCGGTAATGGATGATAGGTCGACGGAAAGGTTGACCGGTAATCATGGTGCTAAAGAGCTTCTGCGGGAACTGACCAGACGTAACTACTTCATAACCCACCTGGCGGGGTCGCCGGTCCGTTACGAGTTTCACCCGCTTTTTCGGACCTTTCTACTAGCAGAGTTAGAACGGAGCCGTTCGGCTTCCGAGTTGCGGTTATTGCAGTATGAGGCAGGGCGTATCCTCTCTGAACAAGGCGAATATTCTGCTGCGATCGAATTGCTGGATCAGGCCGAGGCGCAGGATGAACTGCGGGCATTGGTGTTGACTCTCGCCGCGCATCTTGTGATGGAAGGGCAATACGCCACTCTGCAACAATGGCTTCAACGGATTCCCGAGTTTGAATTCGCAGATCAGCCCTGGTTGTACTACTGGCGTGCCGTCTCCCTGATGCCGTTCTCACCGTTGCAATCACGAGAATGTTTTGAACGCGCCTATCGAGAATTTGAATGCCGGGAGGACATTGAAGGGCTCTATTTGAGCTGGGTCGGTATCGCGGAAAACTACAGCATGATGTGGGATGACTTTAGCACCATGGAGTCCTGGCTGGAGGAATACGCGGCATTGCATAGCCGGTATCCGAATGCGTTATTACCTCAGTTGGAAATCAGGGTATTGGCCGCACTATTTGGCGTGCTTATATATCTAAGACCGCACCATTCCGACTGCCGGGAAACCCATAGAATGTTGGAAGAAAAGCTACATCTTATCGATGACTCTGAATTTAAACTCAGGGTGGTGATCAACGTCAGTATCTACTATATGTGGCGTGGTGACATCGCCTCAGCACTGCGCATCAGTGATCAGTTGGGGGAGGCGCTCAGTACCGAAGTGGCGTCGCCGGTATTGCGTATCTATCTACTCGTGCTGCGCAGTAATCTATGCTGGCTAACGGGTGACACGCAGGGCGCAAGTGAGACCGTGGCAAATGCTCTGATCTTGAGTGAAACATCGGGTATCTATTTTATGCGGGCCGTGCTTATGTCGCAGCGGATATTTGCCTATGGCATAGATAACCAAATTGAAACAATGGGTCATGCGCTCACTGAACTCTACGGATGTTTGTCGCCTGAGCGTCGCTTGGACTACTCACTATATCTTCACCAACAAAGTTGGTACAGCAGACTGCTAGGCGAGTACGTTCAGGCGCTGAGCCAGGAACGCAAGGCGTTGGAATTGGCGCAACAAATGTCCACGCCTTTACCCATCACCCTGTGTCAGATTGGGTTGGCAACGAATCTGATTCATCTGGATGAATATACCGAGGCCCACGAAGTGCTTGATGAAGTGTTGGAATTTGCCATCAAAATGCAGAATCCTCTGATAGAGACTGAAGCGCGGCTGGTGCGTGCTTTTGCATGGTTTCGACAGGGTAATGAAGAAAATTGCGCGATAGAGTTGGAACGCGGATTCCAGCTGGGCTCAGATTCGAACTATCTCGTCTCACAGCATCTTATGGAACGACGTATTTTGTCCTTGCTTTGCGAATTCTCCTTGGCGCGCAACATCAAACCCGACTACGCCCGGTTGTTGATACGCAAATGGTCTCTCCAACCGGAGCATGTTGAGTTGAGTTCGGATCGCTGGCCTTGGCCGGTTAGGATCTACACCCTTGGTACTTTTTCGATCGAAGTCGATAACAGCCCGTTCAAGTTTTCCCGTAAGCGGCGTAACCGAGTGATTGAACTGCTGGTGGGGTTGATTACACTGGGTAGACGCGATGTTTCGGAACAACGTATCAGTGATCTTATCTGGCCAGACGCCGAGGGTGATCTGGCGCGGCAGAATCTAAAGGTTACCCTGCACAGACTGCGCAAGCTTATAGGGCAGGAGAGTGTTTTGATGATAGAAGGTCGACTTTCTCTCGATTCTGGTCGGATTTGGGTCGATAGCTGGTCAGTGGATCGTCTACTCGGGCGAATAGAAGGGGCTTCTGACGATCAGCTCCCGGTTCTGATCACGGAAGTGATTGAGCGTTATGGTGAGGGATTTATGCAAGGAGACGATACGAGCTGGGTGGTTAGTGAACGGGAACGCCTGCGTGGGCGATTTCTGAGAATTATACACCAAGCGGCTGAACGACTCTGCCACAAGCAGCAGTGGCAGATAGCAATCGATTGCTACAATAAGGCGCTGGAGGTCGATCCACTGGCGGAACGATTCCATATCGGTTTGATGCGCAGCCATCATGCATTGGGACAGGCGGCGGAAGGTCTGATTGCCTATCATCGCTGCCAGGAAATTCTGACCAACAGACTGAAAATCCAGCCATCCAAGGAAACAGAAGTTTGGTACGAGCGGCTGCGGACGTTGGCGTGATTGTATTTTTTTTTCAATTGTATGGAATGATAGTGTGGTGTCGCATATTAGAGGCTACACTTTATATACACACAGATGCTTTGCATAATTGCACAGCGCTTATTTCTAGTTAATAGTTAACCAGACACAAACCATCACTGTTTAGCTCGATAGTATTTTGAGGAATGATCTCGCGGAAACGAATCGAATAGTCTGTTTCCTGATGCCCATGGCGGGGAAGGAGATAACTTATGGAATATTTTCGAATTTTGCTCTCAATACAACTAATTACACCTGAAATTATTCCCTGTCAGAGCTAATAGGCCACACATGAATCGATGGCTTGCGAGATTTATTTCGCGATTTTTGCTCTTGTGGTTTCCACTGATTCTTGCCGCAGCGTTAATTCTATGGATACTCTACCAGACGAAAACTAATGCCGAGATGCAATCACTTTCTTCCGATGAAGAGAGCGAGCTGAGGTTCGCCAGTGAGGTCATTCATCTCGAATTAAAACTTTTAGGTGCTGATATCAGAATTCTATCTCAAGCCACGACTCTGAAAGAGTGGCTGACTACAAGCGACCAAAATTTGGAGAAAAAATTACTAAAGGACTTCATCACTTTTTCTGAACAACGAAAACAATACGATCAGATTCGCCTCATAAGCAATACAGGGAAGGAAATTATCCGGATCAACTGGAAAAATGGAAAAGCCCAAGCGGTCCCAAAACCACTTCTGCAAGATAAAAGTTCTCGATACTATGTAAAGTACACGTTGAAACAGCCCGAAGGTTTTTTGTATACCTCCCCTCTTGATCTGAACATAGAACATAAGAGTATCGAAACACCTATCAAACCTGTCGTTCGGATTGGAATGCCACTGATTGATGTTGAAGGTCACCTCAAAGGTGCAATTATTTTGAATTACCTTGGTAAAAATCTGTTGGACCGGATTAAGAGCATCAAGGACAAATTAGGCGGTAATCATTGGATCCTCAACGAAAAAGGTTATTGGCTCCTGGGGCCTAAACCCGAGGTGGAATGGGGGTTTATGTATCCAGATCGAAAAAATACTCTGTTCAAGGACATCTATGCAAATGCCTGGGAAAGGATGCTTCGGCAGGAATCGTCCGGACAATTTACCAATGACAAAGGCATGTTTACGTTTAGAAAAATCAATTCCACGGTGCCTGGATTAACCACCTTTCGTCGATATTGGATCCTGATAAGCCATATACCTAAAGCAATACTTCCTAATACTACTAGAGAAAATCTTGCACTATACGTAACAACCTCGAGTATTGTTTTTGTCGTTCTAACAGCAATGAGCACAATGTTCGCCTATTACAGTGTCGTTAATGAGAATTCCAAAAGGAAGCTGGAACAAACTGCATGCCGTTATAAAAACCTCCTTGACTCGGCCCCAGACGCAGTTATCATCTTTGACCAAAGCGGCTTGATCAAACATACCAATCAGCAAGCGTTAAAGTGGTTCGGTTACGATGGGGATGGATTGATTGGTCAAGCGGTCGAGGTGCTAATGCCGGAAAGGTTTCGTACTAGACACATCGCACATCGCAATCAATATGTCGAGCATGCCGTTTTGCGGGAAATGGGAAGCGGTCTGGAATTGTTTGGTATCCGTAAGAACGGTTCGGAGTTTCCGGTCGAGGTCAGTCTCAGTCCACTGCAAACCGATGAAGGCTTGTTAGTCACCAGTATCATTCGCGATGTATCAGAGCGCAAAGCCAGTGAAAAAAGAATCAACAAGCTAAACGACATTCTGCGCTCCCGAACAACCGATCTTGAAGCGACAAATCACGAACTTGAAGCCTTCAGTTATTCCGTCTCACATGATCTGCGTGCGCCTTTACGGGCAATCGATGGTTTCAGCCATGTCCTGGCTACCCAATACACCGATCAACTGGATGATAAAGGAAAAGACAGATTACAACGCATTCGCATGGCCGCGCAACGTATGTCTGCCTTGATCGATGATTTGCTCAAACTCTCTCGTATTGCCCGGGCTGAATTGAACCGCGATTACTTTGATTTAAAAGAGACGGCTTTCGACACAGTTGAGATATTGCGTCAGAGTGATCCGAGCCGTGAGGTCCGATTTACAGCCCCCCCTGAACTCCCTGCATATGGCGATTCACGATTGATGAAAATCGTAATTGATAATTTGATCGGCAATGCCTGGAAGTTTACTTCCCGGCGGGCAGATGCCGAGATTGAGATCGGTATGCGGAACCAGGATCTGGATAAAGCTGTATATTTTGTCAGAGATAATGGCGCTGGATTTGATATGGCTTATTCGGAAAAGCTTTTTGGCGCTTTTCAGAGGCTTCACGACGCCCATGAGTTTCCCGGTACCGGCATCGGGCTTGCTACTGTGCAACGCATCATTCATAAACACGGAGGGCACATCTGGGCCGAGGGGAAAATCGGAACGGGAGCTACATTTTTTTTTACACTACCGAAAACTTGGTATGAACGAGAAAATCATACTACTTGTTGAAGACAATCCGGATGATGAACTGCTCACTCTAGATGCTTTGGCAACCAGCCAGGTAAATAGTCAAGTCGTCGTGGCGCGTAATGGCATCGAGGCGCTTGACTATCTCTTTGCGGAGGGTGTCCACGCAGAGCGCGACCCGAGCGAACTTCCCGCCGTTATCTTACTCGACCTCAAGCTACCCAAGATCGACGGATTGGAAGTTCTCAAGAGAATTCGGGCAAACAAACTGACCCGCTTACTCCCTGTGGTCATACTCACATCCTCCACCGAAGATCGGGACCTTTTGGCTGGCTATCATCTCGGAGCCAATAGCTATGTCAGAAAGCCGGTTGATTTTGAAGAGTTCATACACGTGGCCGGTCAGCTCGGTCTTTACTGGCTACACCTCAATCAGACACCGCCTGATGGCATGTTTCGGAGTAGCTAATGCGAAATTCCTCTGCTGATTCCCGTACTTTAAAAGTCCTTATGGTCGAAGATGTAGAGGATGACGTACTGTTACTTGCGGATCGATTTGAATCGAGTGGCTATACACTTAAGTGGAAACGAGTCGACGATGAAGTATCGATGATTCACGCGCTTTCCGAAGATTGGGATTTCATCCTGTCTGATTTCTCGATGCCTCGTTTTTCAGGCACCCGGGCACTGGAAATCGCCCGCCAACACGATCCCGATATGCCCTTTATATTTGTCTCCGGGACCATTGGCGAAGTCGCTGCGGTCACCGCCATCAAATCCGGTGCCCACGACTATGTTTTGAAAAGCGATTTATCACGCTTGATTCCGACAATCGAGCGAGAACTCAGAGAGGTCAATATCAGACGTGAACGGCGCATCGCCGATGAAACCCTTCGAAAACTCTCATTGGCAGTGAATCAAGCCGTTATCAGTATCTTTATCACTAACTCCAAGGGGGCAATCGAGTATGTCAACCCGGCTTTCGAAACACTTACCGGCTACTCCGCCCAGGAGGTGTTGGGGCAAACGCCCGCATTCCTCCACTCCGGCAAGCATGACGCGGAGTTTTATGACGATCTTTGGGGGACCATCACAAAAGGAAAGGTCTTTAACGCTACGGTGATCAACCAACGCAAAAATGGTGGTCTTTTCTACGAGGACCAGATTATCACTCCGCTTAAAGATCAAAATGGCAACATTACCCACTATGTCTCAACCGGACGAGATATCACTTCCCGGATCCAGGCAGAAGAGGAGTTGCGGCGCCTAATAGCAATCGTCGAATCGACGCCCGATCTGGTTTCGATTATCGAACCCGACGGCCAACTTCGATACCTTAATCGCGCAGGATACCGTCTGCTGGGCATCGATCTGCATCGCAAACCCTTCGGTCTGAGTCTTAAGTATATCTTTCCTGTGCCCGTGGCAAAGCAGTTCATTACCGATATTCTGCCTAAGGTCAAACAAACTGGAAGTTGGGAAGGCGAAACAAGGATCCTCAACAGCAGGGGCAAGGAGATTCCTTTCTCCTTGGTGGTGCTCTCACATCGAGACGATAAAGGAGAATTGGCTTTCTTTTCTACCATCGCCCGTGACATTTCGGAACGAAAGCATTTCGAGGCGGAACTCCGATATCAAGCAACTCATGATAGCCTGACCAACCTTCCGAACCGCCTGTTCCTCAAAGACAGGATCAAATCGGCTATCGAGCATGCAAAGCGTTACAATAACCACGTTGCCGTGCTGTTCCTTGACATGGATGATTTCAAACGGGTCAATGACAGCCTGGGACATGAAGCGGGCGACAGTTTGCTGCAGCAAGCCGCAAAGCGATTAGAGGGCTGTCTGCGCGCAAACGATACGGTAGCGCGTCATGGCGGAGATGAATTCACCATCGTTATTGGAGAGCTGGTTCAATCTGAAAGTGCACTGGTGATCTTGAGCAATATCAAAACCGCATTCGAGCGTCCGCTATCCATCGCATCGCACCAAATTTACGTCACCTTTAGTACCGGTATCGCTCTTTACCCTCATGACGGCGACAACGTTGAGGAGTTGATGCGCAACGCCGACACCGCTATGTATCAGGCAAAGGCCACGGGTTCCAGTCAATACCGCTTTTACGCCTCGGACATGAACGCACGTGGACATGAACTTCTCGCAATGGAAGCTGAGCTTCGTCAAGCACTCGAACACCATGAGTTTCAACTGCACTACCAACCCCAGATCAGCCTTAGAACCGGGCGAGTACAAGGTCTCGAAGGATTGTTGCGTTGGCACCATCCGAACCGCGGCATCCTGGCTCCAAGTGAATTTATTTCGATACTGGAGAATTCAGGACTGATCATCCCGTTGGGGGAGCGCATCATCCGGCAAGCCTGCCGACAACATCGCCTTTGGCGATTGTCAGGTTATCCTGATATCAGAATTTCGGTCAACGTCTCCACTTCTCAATTCAACGATAGCGAACTGTTAACGAAAATTAAATACGCGCTCGATGAAGAACAGATGCCGAATCAACAGCTCGAACTCGAGATCACCGAGAACATCCTCATGCAAGACCCCGTCAGTGCCTCCGGTGTATTACAGTCCTTGAACAGCTTAGGCGTGCGGACCGCGATCGATGATTTCGGTACTGGGTACTCCTCTCTAGCTTATCTGAAACGGTTCCCACTCAACGTATTAAAGATCGACCAAGAGTTCGTCGGTGATTTGATGCACGATCCCAGTGATGCGGCAATCGTCGAGGCCAGTATTTCGATGGCGCAGAAGTTAGGTCTCGAAGTCGTTGCGGAAGGTGTCGAACACTCCGATCAGATCAAATTTCTGAAGGATAGGGGCTGTGACTTCGCTCAGGGGTACTATTGCAGCAAAGCTCGTCATGTCGACGAGATAGGCCCTCTATTGAATCGACCGTGGAGATGGGGTAAATCAGCTCAATAGCGTCGATTGATATATATCATCACTCTGTGCCCCACCGTCTTCTAGTATATGACACTACACTAGTGCGTCATCTCCCGCTATACACAGATAACCCACGGTATTTTCCTTTTTGGTACGAGCGGTTGCGTGCGTTGGCTTGAATGTGTTTTTCGTTTCTGTAACCGATCTGTAACCTCACTTGAATTAGGCTCTATTCACAAGCAAACAGATAGGCATTCTGTAGGCTTTGCGTGACGGATAATCGAAGTTTATTCTCTATCTAATTGTGCTGGTGGATATATTTTTCTGCCAGGCGCTGAGGTTAAAGGATCTACCATGCGAATACACACGTTCATTTTCTGGGTTTTGGTCTTAGCTCCCTCATTACTCTTCACAACAGTCTCATACTCGGAACAAGCACCTCCATTAGAACGGTCAGTCACAGGTGATCCGGAATTGTCGCTCCCCGGTAAATTGCCCCCATGGACAATCCTCCTGTGCGGAAATGGCGTACTTAACCCTGGTGAAGCCTGCGATGATCATAACCAGTTTAATGGGGATGGCTGTAGCCGTCGGTGCATCGTGGAGAAGGGATGGCAATGTATTCCCAAGTGCGATCCGATACATGGTGACGGGTTGGTCGTAGGTTCGGAAATTTGCGACGATGGTAACACTCGTGATGATGACTACTGTGATGCGTCTCGCAATAGGGTTGGAGACCTGACTATCATCGAATCTACAGTAGTAGGAATGCCGCTGAGTGGGGACGCTGAGTCTGATGATTTGCGCTATTTTTTTAGTATTGATAATTTCGATCAATCAATCGTGCCTGACCTCATACCAACAGGTGAGCGTCTGGCATCTGTAGGCGATAACGCCGCTATCCTGGAAGGTGGGACCGTTTGGACAATCGCCGGAGATCCACCAGCATGGACTATTTTCGACTATGCCGCTCAAGGTTTTCACCACGGTTGCGGACTCCATCCGGACGGTACGATGGATTGCTGGGGTTACGGTGATGAACGAAGTCCAGACTGCCAGTCTGATATGCAATGTGGACAGGCAATTCCCCGGGATGGAGTCTATGACGATGTGGCTGTCGGTTCCTTTCATAGCTGTGCCGTACGATCAACTGATCAGCGTATCGAGTGCTGGGGTTACAACCCGGACACAGATGCTCCTGAAGATTTATTCGACCGCGTTGCGATTACTAGTGTTTATGGCATGAACTGGGGTCTAACCCGAGATGGCCACATTGTTTCAGGAGGAGGTTATGAGCCATGGCCAGCCGAGACATTCGTTGACATCGCGGCGGGAAGTTTCTTTGTCTGTGGCATTTCGACGGATCAGGATCTTGAATGTTGGGGGGCAGACATCAACTTTAAAGAGCCCGGCTATGTCGCGGTTTCCGCATATACGGCTTTAGTCTGTGGTTTGTCGTCGCAAGGAGTTATCCGCTGTTGGTTATTTCCGCCGCCACCATCCTAATGAGCATTGTTTCAGAAGTTAATTCGCTATAGGTAAAGAATAATCATGTAAATCGAACAGGAGATTTGTAATGAAAATAAAAGTAACTTTATCCAAAGATGATCAGAAGAGAGTGGATCACTTGCTTGGTATTATTATTGGGTCAAAAAAAGAATTGGGTTTGATCATTGGGAGGGCCCTTGAATTTAAAAAGGCGCCAACGTCAGTCAATGTTGGATTGCCCGCAAATAAGGCCAAGACTGCGGAATATGATTTTAGTGGGTGGGAGAACGACTTTGTAATAGTCTGTTCGGAAGATTCATGTGGCATGCACGATGAAGCAACAAGCACATGCTATGAACTCTAGAAGCTAACAATGATGGTAGTTGAGGGGGATCTACCTTCAACGGTGCTAAGTGTTTCCACGAAGGGCACGAAGGACCACAGTACGAATCACTAAAGGGCTGCGAACGTAAGCCTGTGAGGTAAGTTCAGCGTGCCCTTGGTGTCCGCCATGGCGAAACACGTACCCAATGGGTTCTTCCTTGATGTTTTATATGTCCAAGGCGGATAAGACAGAGCCTCGTCAGAAATCCACGGGGGAAGTCGCACCCTGCTCGGAGTGGGGCGGGGCCTCGTACCAGGAGAGTTTCTGCTGCAGTTCCACCACATGGCCCACAATGATCAGGGTTGGGGGCTTGGGTCGTTCCCGCTCCACCACCTCCAGGATATTGGCCAGGGTGCCGGTGAACACCCGCTGCATGTGGGTGGTGCCCTGCTGGATCAAAGCAATCGGCATATCCGCCGACACGCCATGTTGCTGCAGTTCCCGGCAGATGACCGGCAGCCCCACCAGGCCCATGTAGAAGACGATGGTCTGGTTCGGTTGGGCCAGCATCTCCCAGTTGAGGTTCATGCTGCCGTCTTTGAGGTGCCCGGTGACAAAGGTGACCGATTGGGCGTAGTCCCGATGGGTCAGCGGGATCCCCGAATAGGAGGCGCATCCCGCCGCGGCGGTGATGCCGGGGATGACCTGAAAGGGAACCCCCTCTTCAGCCAGGGTGTCGATCTCTTCGCCGCCACGTCCGAAAATGAAGGGGTCGCCGCCTTTGAGGCGCAGAACCCGCTTGCCTTGCTTGGCCAGGCTTGCCAGCAGTTTGTTGATCTCTTCCTGACGCATGGCGTGCTTGTCACGCTCCTTGCCCACATAGATGTGTTCGGCGTCGTGACGGGTCATTTCCAGGATCGGTTTCGCCACCAGCCGGTCGTAGACCACCACATCGGCCTGTTGCATCAGGCGCAGAGCGCGAAAGGTCAACAGATCCGGATCGCCGGGTCCCGCGCCTACCAGATAGACTTCGCCCATTTCGTCCTCAGTGCTGGGATGATCCAGTAATCGCTCCATGAGTTGATCCGCCTCCTCGTCATGACCGGAGAAGACCCGTTCGGCGACCCCGCCTTCGAGTACCCGGTCCCAGAACAGACGCCGGTCCCGAGGTTTTTCAAAACGCTCCTTGACCTGCTGGCGAAAGCGGTTGCACAGGTTCGCCAGTCGGCCGTATCCGGCGGGAATGAGTGACTCGAGCCGAGAACGAATCAACCGCGCCAGGACCGGGGAAGCGCCTCCGGTCGATACCGCGGCTACAACCGGAGAGCGGTCGATGATAGAGGGTACGATGAAGCTGCACAGTGCCGGCTGGTCCACCACGTTTACCGGGATACGCCGCTGGTTGGCGAGTTCCGCGATCTGAGCATTCAGTTCCCGGTTGTCGGTGGCCGCGATGACCAGCTGGGGCGTCTCGATGTCCTGCTCCTCGAAGCCCCGGGCCAGGTGGGTGAATTGCCCCATGTCCCGCCAGGTAGTGAGGTCATGGGTCAGCTGCGGGGCGACCAGCAGCACGTCCGCCCCGGATTTCAACAGCAGGGCGGTTTTGCGTTCAGCCACGGCGCCACCGCCTACCACCAGGCAGGTTTTGCTGCGAATGTCCAGAAAGATAGGGAAAAAATCCATATGTAACAACCAGTTGTGGGGTTTGATTCGGGTCTCGCCCGGCGTCGCTGAGTACGCATGAGCATTTTAAAGGGTTTATCCGGTCCGAAATAAATCCTAGTGTGGTGGGTATATCAAAGATTCCCGGCGGGGCCTACCCTTGTCACGCGAATCCAAGGGGCGTGTCGGATCCATCATTTTGCCGAGCGAACAGTTTCAGGAGCATCTCCAGGACTCGTCCGAATGGCGGATTTCCTCGTTGCACCGCGTCCCCTGTGGGCAAAGACCCGATAAAACAGTAGGATTTAGGCCTTGCAATATTTAAACACATTAATATACTAATGTGCTCATTTTTCGAACCGAGGCTGCCCCATCGTGATGATTCAGGAAATAGACGCTTCCACCCTTGAGAACCGAATCGATGCTGGAGACGATTTTCTTCTACTCGACATCCGCAGCGCGGGGGAACTGGCCCAGGGCGTGCTCCCGAATGCGGTGCATATTCCGATGCATTTGATTCCACTGCGTATTTCCGAACTGCCCAAGGACAAGGACGTGATCCTCTACTGCCACAGTGGCGCCCGTTCCTATCACGCCTGTGCCTACCTGGCTCAACAGGGCTTTTCCAACGCGGTAAATCTGCGTGGCGGGATCCTTGCGTGGGCCCGTTCCGGTTATCGTCTGGAGACCCGTATGGCAAGTTGACGGCGGCTTGCGGGATAGGGTGCGACGCTTGCGTTTAGCGGTCGCATGACATATAAAGGTCCGTCTATTTTTACCTAATTACACTAAATTATTCACATAGCAATTGCTGGAGGTCATACCATGGCAGATTTTGATCAAGAACTGGACGCAAGCGGGCTCAACT
Organism: Candidatus Thiodiazotropha sp.; assembly: GCA_050291245.1. GTDB lineage: Bacteria > Pseudomonadota > Gammaproteobacteria > Chromatiales > Chromatiaceae > Thiodiazotropha. The sequence continues at coordinate 262,263 of JBNKJP010000044.1, forward strand.
GTCCTCTTCCTATTCTGCGTGCGAAAAAAACCCTGAATGGTATGGAATCCGGCAAAGTGCTGCACATCATTGCGACTGATCCCGGTTCCGTTAAGGATTTCGAGGCTTTCGCCAATCAGACCGGCAACGAACTGATCGAATCCAAGGAAGTCGGTGGCAAGTTTGAATTCCTGATCAAGAAGGCCTGAGCGGCTAAATCCCCAATAGGGACTTTTTTGGAGACACGCTTATGTCAGACGAAAAGAAGTTAGCCATCATTGCGACCAAAGGCTCACTCGACTGGGCCTATCCGCCCTTTATCCTGGCTTCCACGGCTTCCGCACTGGGCTATGATACGGAGATCTTTTTCACCTTCTACGGCCTGCAGCTGCTGAAAAAGAACCTGGATCTGGAAGTGACCCCACTGGGTAATCCCGGTATGCCGATGCCGATGGGTATGGACAAGTGGTTCCCGGTACTGGGTCTGGCATTGCCAGGCATGCAGGGCATGATGACCGGCATGATGAAGAAAAAAATGGCCTCCAAAGGCGTGGCGGACCTCGCCGAGCTCAGAGAGCTGTGCCAGGAAGCCGAGGTCCGGTTGATTGCCTGTCAGATGACCGTGGACCTTTTTGAGATGAATCCCGCTGAGTTCATCGACGGTATTGAATTCGCGGGCGCTGCGCGCTTCTTTGAATTCGCCGGTGAAAGCGATATCTGCCTTTACATCTGATCCGTTGTAAACAGCAGTCACGGCGCCGCCCCACAAGGGCGGCGTTTTTTTTGCGTGACCGTTAGGATTTGCAGGCTGAGATTGAGTGACCGGCCCGGCTGAAACGGAGCAATCGGTGTATTGATCGCAGTGTGCTTCAACACGGGGCGAATAACGTACCCCGTCACAGCATTCAGAATCTGTGACGGGGTGTACTCGGCCATGGCTCGAAAGCCATTCACCTGCTACATAAAGGTTTTGGTGATACCCAGACCAAACAGCTGGACACTCGATTCATAGGAGCCATTCACTGCTGTTGTACCGTTCAGCTCCTCGTTTGCCACGGCCTGTTTGTCGCTGTCGATGGTTCGGTCATCAAACTGTACGTACATATAACCCACATCGACAGACCAGCCATCCGCGAAGCTGTGGCCGATACCAAGGCTGAAGAGCTGACGGTCGGCATCGGGTATTCTCGGACTGAAATACTCATCCGTCTGCGGAGTCTCGTCATAGGCATAACCGATTCGAAGCTGGGTTGCCTGGGTAAAGTCGTAGGTGACCCCCAGTCGGTAGGCATTGGCGTTCTCGAAGTAGTTCTTGCTGGTGAAGATGGTAGATCCGTACTCCTCGTTCTTGACGACCAGTTCATCGAAGGTGCGCCAACCGGTGCGGGTGAAATCGAATTCTACGCCGAGTTTTTCCATCGCCTGATAACGGGCGCCAATCTGAAACCGCCAGGGAAGTTCCAGGGTGGCTGTGACGTTATCGGATAGGTTGCCGGGCAGTACACCGACTTCGTCGTCCAGGGTTCCCTTGGCCTTGATCTTGGAAACGGAGTGGTAACTGGCGCCGAAACTCCACTTGTCCAGTACCAGCATGCCGCCGAGATTGAAGCCCGCACTGCGGCCGTCGCCCTTAAGATTAAAACCGGGATAGTTGCCGCCGTCATTCATTGCGCTGTTGAATTCGACGGTTTTCATCCAGTAGTAATCGACACCGAAGGCCAGGGAGGCCTGGTCGTTGACCTTATAGGCGGCGCTTGGACTGAACGCGGCAATCTCAAGTTTGGTGCTGGTGGGTATGAAGCTGCCGGCCGGATACTGGCTGTTGTAGACCTCGGTATCCCACTTCGTTTCCAGGCCGAAGGGCGCATTGATCGCGATGCCCAGTGCCCAATCCTCGTTCACCTGGTCATGGGCGGAGATGGCGGGCGCCACCACCAGATCGTTGGCTTCACTGTCCGTGGTACCGGATCCGGTGTCCACGGCCAGATCGGGTTTAATAAGGAGCGTGCCCAGATTGACATGGCTGCCTTCGTGGAAGGACATGGCCGCCGGGTTGTAGCTGATCGCGCCAAGTGAGTCGGGATTCGCCACCAGGGCGTTCGAGGTACCCAGGCCGGTAACGTTCATTTCCGGTATTGCAAAGCCGGATGCCTGTGCCGAAGTGCTCACCAGGATCGTCGAACCACAGACGATTGCAAGGTATACGGCATGAGAGAGACTGCTTTTGGGATGCATGGTGATCCTCCCCTGTACTGTTGTTGTTGTCCAGACTCACTGCCACTGTTCGAGTTGTGGGAGGTGATGACTGACAAGGACCTTTGCCCCGAGCAGTTTCTATTGCAACCATCGACCTTTTCAACCGGTTTGAGATGAGTCTCACGGAATAAAGGAAATTACCATAACCGGTCCGGTGGAAAAAAGCACTCTGCATCACTTGAGGGTATTTCGGTGTCGTGCGTACCGAGCCTGTCCGACTGCGGCGGTGACCTACGGGGTTGCCCATGGGCGTGCCGCGTTTCCCAGAATCAAGGGTTTGTGGTATAAAAAGCGTTTATCCCCTCAAAGAACAACTGATTGGAAAGCTCTCCATTATGGCGGATCGCAGATTACAGGTTTTTCACACAGTTGCTCGGCTGTTGAGTTTTACCAAGGCGGCCGAAACCCTGCACATGACTCAGCCTGCCGTCACCTTTCAGGTGCGCCAGTTGGAAGAGTATTTCAACACCCGTCTGTTCGATCGCACCCATAACCGGATCAGTCTGACCGAGGCCGGAGAGCGGGTGTTCGGTTACGCGGACCGGATCTTCGATCTCTACTCCGAGATGGAGAATTCCGTGCGCGAGATGACCGGCGAGATTCGCGGCGCCCTGACCATCGGGGCGAGCACCACCATCGCCGAGTACATGCTGCCGGCCCTGCTGGGGGATTTCGGTACCCGCTTCCCTGAGGTATCCATCCACCTCAGGGTTTCGAATTCCGAGGGGATCGTCTCCATGGTGGAGAACAATGCCATCGATCTGGGTGTGGTCGAGGCGCCCGTGGGTAACAAGAACCTGGTGGTCGAAGTGTGTCGCGAGGACCAACTGGTTGCCATTGTGCCTCCCAATCACGATCTGTCGAACCAGGAGTCGGTGTCGATCGACAAGTTGTTGGAGTACCCTTTCATCTGCCGGGAGGAGGGTTCGGGTACCCGCGAGGTGATCAACGAGTACCTGGAGGCCAACAGTGCCGATGCCAGTTTGAACATCTACATGGAACTGGGCAGTCCCGAGGCCGTGAAGGGCGCGGTGGAGGCCGGTATGGGGGTTTCCGTCGTTTCCCGGGCCACCATACAGAAAGAGTTGAAACTCGAGACCCTGCATGCCATCAATCTGGTGCCTCCGTTGGAACGCCCTTTTTCGTTTGTCCATCAGAAACAGAAATTCCGTCTCAGGGCCATGGAAGAACTGCTCGATTTCGCTCGCGGTTACTGCGAGGAGCACTGTGATGAGCAGTTGTGAGTTAGCGCCACACACCAACCTTGTCCGTCTGTGGCGCAATTCCGGGATGAGAATCGGCTGAGATGCAGTACATGCCAACGCAGAAGCGGCTCAATGATGAGCAGAAGCAGCTGCTGGCTTGTTTTGATGGGCTGACTGCGCAGGATCGCGTGACCCTGCAGGCCTTTGCAGAATTCCTCGCCACCCGGAAGTCGACAGAGACTGCCGAGCAGACCGAAACGCTTCCCCTCAAACCGAAAGCCATCGATCGGCCTCGGGAGGAGTCGGTGGTCAAGGCGATCAAGCGACTCTCGGAGCGCTATTTTATGCTGCAGCGGGAGAAACTGCTCGATGAAACCTCGTCCCTGATGACCTCCCATATCATGCAGGGACGCGCCGCGCCTGAGGTGATTGACGATCTTGAAGCCCTTTTCGAACGGCATTACCAGGATTATCTCAATCAGTCGTGAGTCTCGTTGTGTCCCAATAGGTCCTTGTATGCAGGTCATTGCCAACTGGTTCAAACGATATTTCTCGGATCCCCAGATCGTCTTCCTGACACTGTTCCTGATACTTTTTTTCGGTATCGTGATCACCATGGGGGACATGCTGGCGCCGGTGCTGGCCAGTATCGTCGTGGCCTACCTGCTCGAGGGCGTGGTGACGCAACTGGAACGCCGCTCCTGGCCCCGACTGCTTTCGGTGATTATCGTTTTTATCCTGTTCCTGCTGTTCGTGGCCCTGGTGCTACTGGGTCTGCTGCCTCTGCTGTCGCGCCAGATCACCGATTTTCTGCAACAGTTGCCCAATATGATCGCCATGGGGCAGAAGGTCCTGCAGCAATTACCGGAACGCTACCCGGACCTGATTTCCCAAGGTCAGGTGGATCAGTTGACTCAGCAGCTGCGGATCGAGATCGGTTCTTTCGCCCAACAGGCGGTATCCTGGTCCCTGGCCTCGGTGGTGGGGGTGATCACCCTGGTGGTCTATCTGGTCCTGATGCCTCTGCTGGTGTTCTTCTTTCTCAAGGACAAGAACCTGATCATCGGCTGGTTCGTCTCATATCTTCCCAAGCATCGTCGCTTTTCGGTCAATGTCTGGAAAGATGTGGACAAGCAGATCGCCAACTATGTCAGGGGTAAGTTTTGGGAGATCATCATCGTCTGGTCGGCGAGTCTGGTGTCCTTCACCCTGCTGGGTCTGAACTATGCCCTGCTGCTGGCCGTAATGGTGGGTCTGTCGGTGATCATCCCCTACATCGGAGCGGCGGTGGTGACGATTCCGGTTTTGTTCATCGCCTGGTTTCAATGGGGCTGGTCATCCGATTTCGCCTGGCTGGCCACGACCTATTTCATCATCCAGGCCTTGGACGGCAACGTGTTGGTACCTTTACTGTTTTCCGAAGTGGTCAACCTGCATCCGGTGGCGATCATCGTGGCGATCCTGGTGTTCGGCGGTTTCTGGGGATTTTGGGGGGTGTTCTTCGCAATCCCCCTGGCGACCCTGGTGCAGGCAGTTTTAACGGCCTGGCCACAGCGTGATGGTGTGGGTTCCGTCCCGGAACCGGAAAACTGAGGTTGAGGGATAACCCCACAGTGGGAGAACGTAACCGCAAAGAAACGCGAATCGCCGCAAATTTGCACAAATGGACTCAGTAAATCCGTCAAATTTGCGTGTATTTGCGGTTAATTGCCTGTTGGGGGGTCTTCCTTGACCCGGTTCGCCGCCGCCCGGGACAGGCTCGGCTGAACAAAGTGGATGACCGGTTAGGACTTCTTGGTGTTGATACCGAAGATTGTCCATAACGGGCAAAAGGAGAACAGGCCGGTGAGCAGGGGCACCAGGCCGATGGCTCCGAGCCAGTTGATGGGATTGCTCAGCAGAAAACCCCAGGCGAGGATGGCCAGACCGGCAATGATTCGGATGATGCGTTCGATACCGCCTACGTTTTGAGTCATGGGTATGCTCCTGTCATTATGGAATTGGACAAACTGTTTGACACGGACCGATCCCCGAGGTGCGGCCCTGAACCGTAGGATAGGTTAAATCCGGGGCCGCCACCTGTCTGTGACTAAGTCACACAAGCTCCGGGTACACTATCTGAAGTAAATCTGATTACCTACTATGCTTCGCCATAGGGTGGTGGGTGTGAGAAAAGTTTTGAGTTTTAAGTTTTTAGTTTTGAGTGGATGAGTTCGCTGCGCTCACGGGTTTTGGGCTCCCGCTCTTCCTTAGGTGGGTGTTGTAAAAGCATGCCGAGACTCATCTCAAACTGATTTTGGTTGCAGATACCATCGATTTTGTGCTTTTTATCGAACGTTTTACCGAGGCAATTCATTCTTTCCACCTTTTGCGACACGCTCCTTCGCGGGAGAGGGCCAGGGAGAGGGGGTATAAAAAATCTGTGAGCGCAGCGAACTCATCCAGGATTACTGACTCGATAGCGCAGTCAGCTTCGGACGGTCGAGGATTTGAATGGCGCCGCGATGGGTCAGAATCAACTGGCGTTGTTCGAGATCCTTGAGGATCCGGCTGACAACCTCCCGGGAGGTTCCCAGATCCGAGGCGATGGCCTGATGGGTCAGTTCAATCCGTTCGTGGTTCGGTGCGGAATGCTGGATCAGGTAGCCGGCCAGGCGGGTATCGACCCGCCGGAATGCAATCTCCTCGACGACTCCGATCACCTCGCTAAGCCGGGCGCTGACCAGACTGAACAGATAGTTGCGCCAGGTTGGCGACTCGTCTGACCAGCGCACCACGTCGGCTGGATTGATCAGTACGGCTTCGATGGGTTCTTCGCTCACGGCAAACGCGGGGAAAGGACGCTCGTTTACGATACAGGAGGCGGTCAGGATACAGCTCTCTCCCGGGCCGATGCGGTACAGGGTGATTTCCCGGCCATTGTCTCCTATCTTGTAGACCCGTGCATGACCGGCTAGCACCAGCGCCAGGTGGCTGCACTGGCTGCCCTGCTGACAAATCGGTTGGGCCGCGGGCAGGTTGATGAGGGATGCCGACTGAAAGAAACGTTTCCGGAAGCCGCCGTCCGCCCGCTGCAGGAAGTCGAAACGCTGGGTGACATACTCGGTCACGGAGGTATCGGTAATCAAGTCGGCTCCTGTTTATGGCGTTGGTTTGCCTGTTTGATGGCAACCCGGTTTTACGGGGCGGCACCTTGTCCGGATGCGCCGGGCCAGAGTAATGATAAGCAAGCCGCTAGGCAGGGTCCACTCGGCTCATATGCCATATATAATGAGGCGGTTATCCTTCTAATGTGCTAATTTACATGAGTATTGACGCGACAGCTCGGCCGTCGGGTTACCCAACAACAGATGTCGTCCCTCCTGATCAGTTCGATTTTGGTATGCCAGATCCCAACGAAGAAGCGGTAAAAATCAAAAGAGAGCGGGTTCGCCTGCTGTATACCAATGGCACCACCCTGATCATCGCTAATTTCATCACTGGGCTGATTTTCTTCTACCTGAATCGGATCTGGGACCATCCCCAGGGTCTTGTTTGGGGGGGGCTGTTCACCGCGGTGCTGATTTTCCAGATCCTGCTCACACTGTTCATGAAACAGAGCGATCTGAAAAATCTGCAGATGTGGCGTTATGCGATGCTGCCGGGGGTCATGCTGCTCGGGGTTCTCTGGGCTTTGGCGCTGGTGCATCTGCTCAGAAATCCCATGCTTACCGACTCCCTGGTGATCGATCTGGTTCTGATCGGCACGGTCTTCCTGCTGTCTGCCCTGCTGCTGACCGTGGATACCTTTTTCAGTATCGTGTTCGTGTTCACCGCAGCGCTGTTGGTGGTGTTGTCTCTGTCGGGGACCCAGGGAGGGGTCAGCGAGGAGTTCCTCGTGGGATTGATCGCCTATGCCTTGGCGCTGCTCATCATGTCTGCCTGGATGACCGTGTATCAGCAGGGCTATCTGTTGATCGCGGCAAACCGGGTGCTGTTGCACGAACGCATGGTCATGTCTGAAACGGAATTGAGCGAAATGCGCAGCCGTCTGGTACAGGAAAATGATCAGAGACAAGCGGTGGAGCAGCAGCTGTTTCTCGCCAAAGAGGCGGCCGAGAGCGCCAATCTGGCGAAATCGGAGTTCCTGGCCACCATGAGTCATGAGATCCGGACCCCGCTCAACGGCATTCTGCCGATTCTCGAAATGCTGCTGGACACCCGGCTCGACAAGGAGCAGAAACAGTTCGTCACAACGGCGCTCAATTCGTCCCAGGTACTGCTCAGTATCATCAATGACATCCTCGATTTCTCTAAAATCGAGGCCGGCAAACTGGATCTGGAATTCATCGATGTCAATCTGAAGAACACCATCGAACAGGTGACTTCGTTGATGAAGAATGCCGCGGATCGCCGGCATCTCAAATTGAATTACCGGATCGACGGCAACGTGCCGAGTACGGTGCGCGGTGATCCCATTCGCCTGCGTCAGATTCTCACCAACCTGGTGAGCAACGCAGTCAAGTTTACCGAGCATGGTGAAGTGGTGGTGGAGCTGTCCCGCCGTCAGAGTACCCGTACCGAAGTGGAACTGCTATTTGGTGTTCGGGATACCGGTATCGGCATGACCCGGGAACAGGTCGAACGGCTGTTCGAACCCTTTTCCCAGGCGGATGCCTCGACCACCCGCAAGCACGGGGGGACCGGTCTGGGGCTGGTGATCTGCAAACGGCTTACCGAGTTGATGGGGGGCAAGATCGGGGTTACATCCGAATCGGGGCGGGGTTCCTACTTCTGGTTTCTGATTCCCATGCGCAAATCCCTGTCGGAGATGCCCTCCGGACGGCGCAATCTTCAGGACATCAGAACCCTGTTACTCGCGGATGCCCAGACTCCGGGATACCATGAGATTTTGCGATTGCTCAAACAGGAAGGGATGCTGGTGGAGCAGTCCAGCGATCAGTATGATGCCCTCAGCAAGCTCAAATCCTCTGCCAACCTGGGCGCCAGTTGGCGCTACGAGTTGATCCTGGTGGATGCCGCCATGACTTCCGTGAACCTGATTCAGGTCGTTGAGTCGGCGCGGGAGATTATGCACATGCGGGATGTGCCGGTGCTGGCCGTGAATACCCCCCATGAGGACATCGAGGGCCTCGAACGGTTCGGAATCGATAGTCTCAGCGCCACCGCGCCAAGCAAGGATATCAAGCTGCGTCTGCGTCGCATGTTCGATGTGGAACAGGTGTCTGTGTCCAGCACCAGTCCGGATGAGATCCCGGTGCCGCGACTACCCGATGATCATCTCAATTGGCTGGACAAGCATGGCGAGGAAGCGCCCCATACGCGATCGAAACCGGAGCACCAGGAAAACCTGGAGCCGGACTCCGGAACCCGGCTTGCCGGGCGGGTTCTGGTGGTCGAGGACAACCCGGTCAATCAGGCGGTGGTGAAGAAGATGCTGGAGAAAAGTGGCTTATCTCCGGTGACGGCGAATGACGGAGTAGAGGCGATCGAAGTGCTGCGGGGCGAGCAGTTCGACGTGGTGCTCATGGATTGTCAGATGCCCCGCATGGATGGCTATGAGGCCACCGAAGCCATTCGGGACCGGGAGAAGAAACAGGCGTTGAAGCGCACCCCGATCATTGCCATGACCGCCAATGCCATGTCCGGGGACCGGGAGCGCTGTCTCGCCTGTGGGATGGATGATTATCTCTCCAAACCGGTCAAGCCGGCGCAATTGGAGAATATGCTTCGCCAATGGTTGCCTATGGAGGGGATGATTCAGACGACGTCGCCTGTTAGTCTTGACGAAGCTGAGTCTGAAACGGCACTGGCGACAGACGTGGGACTCACCAGCGACACCTTTCTTAATGTCGGAGATTCCAACATGACCGTGAGCGGTATCATCGACCGCAATGTCCTAGAGGAGCTGTACGAGATCATGGAGGATGATTTTGTCTCAGTTCTGGAAAGCTATTTGAAAAGTGCTCCGGGACTGATGCAGGGTATTCGTGATGCCGTGAAATCCGTAGATATGGATGGCCTGGTGAAATCCGCCCATCCCCTCAAATCCAGCAGTGCCAATGTGGGAGCCATGGAACTCTCCATCCTGGCCCGGGAGCTTGAATTCAAAGGCCGTCAGAACGATACGAATGGGCTCGTGGACAGCTATAACCGTACGGCTGAGGTATATCGTCGCTCCGTCAGCGAACTCAAGGCGATCATTGAAAAGGGCCATTTTCATTGAGTCCCGGGACGTACATACCCGGACCTGATTATCCACTTTACTCAGCCAGTGGATCAGTCGCCAATAGCAGTTTTGAGTGGATGAGTTCGCTTTGCTCGCAGGTTTATTTATGCCCCCCTCTCTCTGGCCCTTTCCCGCGAAGGAAGGTGTTGTAAAAGGGTTTTGGGAAAGAGCCGTAGAAGGTCGGGTTAGCGTAGCGTAACCCGACAAGAAGTGGGCATTTTCCCGCCGCTCGTCGGGTTACGCTACGCCAACCCGACCTATAAATCGGACTTTTGCACCACCCTCCGAAGGGAGAGGGAAAACGCGTTTCGAGTGCACCAAGTGCTTCCTCTCAGGTCGTGGAATCAGGCGGATTGTTCGTTGCGGCTCTTGATCTATGCATCCCTTCCCTCCTCGCGGGAGAGGGGGGGCACTACCCTATGGCGGAGCATAGTAGGTAATCAGGTACCCGGATGACGTCTCTATCATCCGGGTAGCGCTCCTGTTGTCTGGATTTAGAGGTTTGCCGAGGCGTAATCCGCCAGTCTTGAACGTTCCCCCCGCTGCAGTGTGATGTGTCCGCTGTGGGGCCAGTTTTTGAATCGGTCCACGGCGTAGGTCAGACCGGAGGTCGTCTCGGTCAGATAAGGGGTGTCGATCTGCGCCACGTTTCCCAGACAGACGATCTTGGTGCCCGGTCCGGCCCGGGTGATGAGGGTTTTCATCTGCTTGGGCGTCAGATTCTGCGCCTCGTCCAGAATGATGTACTTGTTCAGGAAGGTACGGCCGCGCATGAAATTCAGTGAATGGATGCGGATCCGGCTGCGGAGCAGATCCTCGGTGGCGGCGCGTCCCCACTCACCGCCCTCGGTCTGGGTCAGTACCTCCAGGTTGTCCATCAGCGCACCCATCCAGGGGGTCATCTTCTCCTCCTCGGTGCCGGGAAGAAAGCCGATGTCCTCACCAACCGGGACCGTGACCCGGGTCATGATGATTTCCCGGTAGAGGTTCTGATCGAGGGTCTGAACCAGTCCCGCGGCCAGGGTCAACAGGGTCTTACCCGTGCCTGCGGTGCCGAGTAGGGAGACGAAGTCGAGATTGGGGTCCAGCAGGAGGTTTAGGGCAAAGTTCTGTTCCGGGTTGCGGGCCGTGATGCCCCACACCGCGTGTTTCGGGTTGGTGTAGTCCTCGGCCAGCTCCATGATGGCGCTGTTTTCCTGGGTTTCCCGTACGATGGCCTGGAAGCCTTCGTCACCATTCAGAATGAGGCACTGGCTGGGGTACCAGTCACGGATATCCGGCCCGCCGATGCGGTAGAAGGTGTGTCCCTCCTCCTGCCAGGATTCGAGTTCCTTGGTGTGCTGTTCCCAGAAATCCGCCTCCAGTTCATTGACCCCGGTGTACAGCAGGTTGACGTCTTCCAGTACCTGGTCATTGGAATAGTCCTCGGCGCGCAGGCCCAGAACACTGGCCTTGATACGAAGGTTGATATCCTTCGATACGATGATGATGTGCCTGTCCGGACGCTCCGACTGCAGGCACAGGGCGGTGGCCAGGATGTTGTTGTCCGGGGTGCTGCCCGGAAGGGCCTGGGGCAGCTCCTGGGAGACCGGTTTGGTCTGGAAAAACAGCCGCCCGCTGATCGACTCGGTTCCGCCGTTGATCTGCAGGGTGTTGAGCGGTAGGCCGTGACTGATTTCATTCTGCGCAGCATGCCCCATCAGTTCGTCGAGAAAGCGGCTTGTCTGGCGTACGTTGCGCGCCACTTCGGACATGCCTTTCTTGCCTTTGTCCAGTTCCTCGAGGACGACCATGGGCAGGTAGATATCATGTTCCTTAAAACGGAATAGGGCGGTTGGATCATGCATCAGGACATTGGTGTCGAGTACATAGAGTCGGGGCTTGTTGGATTGATTCTCGGACATGGGCAATCTCAGGTTGCAGGCGGACACAAACCGTATCCCCAGGGTATTCCGGGGGTTCGGTCAGAGAGAAAGTTCGGGGGCTGAATGGTCAGGAAGCCGCTCCGGTGCGCATCGCCTTGAGGGTTTGCAGCACCTCTTCGGCATGGCCCTTGACCTTGACCTTGCGCCACTCATGGCGCAGGACCCCTTTCTCATCGATGAGAAAGGTGCTGCGTTCGATACCGCGAACCTGTTTGCCGTACAGGGTCTTCATTTTGATGACATCGAAGGCCTGGCACAGGGTTTCGTCCTTATCCGACAGCAGATCGAAAGGAAATCCTTGTTTTGCCTTGAAATTCTCCTGGGCTTTGAGGCTGTCCCGGGAGACCCCCAGAATGACGGCGGACTGACGTCGGTATTTCGCGATCAAGGCGGAGAAATCAAGCCCCTCCTGAGTGCACCCAGGGGTACTGGCTTTGGGGTAGAAGTACAGGACAATGGGTTTGCCCTTGAAGTCACTGAATTTAATCGTCTTGTCACCAGTGGCCGGCAGTTCGATGTCCGGTACCGGTTTGCCTGGGGCAACTTGGGTCATGGTCGTGGGTCAGCCTTTGATGGGTTCAATGATCGCATCCAGATTCAGGGAATCGCAATAGTCCATGAATTCTTCCCGGAGCAGCGCGATCTGGGTATTCGCCGGAATTCCGACACTCATGTGGACCGAGAACATCGGGGTGCCGGTATGAGCCGCGGAGTAACTGCTGGTGGTCATGTCTTCGATATTGATCTTGCGGTTGGAAAAGAATTCCGCCAGCTGATTGACAATGCCGGGATGGTCCATGGAAACGACCTCGACCAGATAGGGCAGCTGATTGCTCGATCGGATACGTCCTTCGGTACGTTTGCAGATAATGGTCAAGCCGAGGTCATCCTGCAGGTCCGGGATCGCGGATTCGAGTTTCGCCAGGGTGTTCCAGGGCCCTTCGATCAGTAACAGGATGGCGAATTCACCGCCCAGTACCGTCATCCGGCTGTCGGTGATGTTACAACCTTCCTCGAGGATCTTTTTGGACAGGGCCTTGACGATTCCCGGGTGATCTTCACCCAGGGCGGAGATGACCAGATAGTTTTTCGGTGTAGACATATGTTGGTTTTGTATCCACTGAGAGATGACTCAATCAGAGTGTACCACCAGCCACACGGGACAGGCGACAGGTATTCAAACACAATTCCGCCGCTTTCGAGAACCCGGTTCCAGGGTCTTTTCTCAACCATTCCAGGGTAAATCCGGGCGAAACAATCATCGGGAAGGTCAGCCAATTCGCCCTCCCGGCTTGTCAGGTAATCGGGCGGCGGGCTAACATTGCGGATCGACTGCAACTCAGAGGGCAAGGGCGATGTTTCGCGGTAGTATGGTGGCGTTGATCACACCGATGAATGAACAGGGCGAGGTTGACGCGGCGGCCTTACGAAAGCTGGTGGAGTTTCATATCCAGCAGGGTACCGATGCCATCGTGGCGGTGGGCACCACCGGGGAATCGGCCACCCTGGACGAGGCGGAACATTGTGATGTGATCAAACAGGTGGTGGAGTGTGTCGCCGCCCGGGTTCCGGTCATTGCGGGTACCGGGGCAAACTCCACCCGTGAGGCGGTCAGCCTGACCCAATGCGCTAAGGAAAGTGGCGCGGATGCCTGCCTGCTGGTGACCCCCTATTACAACAAACCGACCCAGGAGGGCCTCTACCAGCACCATAAGGTGGTGGCTGAGGCGGTCGACATACCTCAGATCCTGTATAACGTACCTGGGCGAACCGCCTGTGACATGTTGCCTGAGACCGTTGCCCGTCTGGCCCGGTTGCCCAATATTGTCGCCATCAAGGACGCTACCGGTGACCTGGAGCGACTGGGACAGATGCAGGGGGCGTGCCCTGAAGATTTCTGCTTTTACAGCGGAGACGACGCTACCGGTTGCGAGTTTCTCCTCCAGGGTGGGCAGGGGGTGATCTCCGTGACCGCGAATGTGGCGCCGCGTCTGATGCATGAGATGGTCGCGGCCGCGCTGGCGGGCAATCGGGAGCAGGCTCAGTCCCTGGATGCCCAACTAGCCGGACTGCATCGGGCGCTGTTTGTCGAATCGAACCCGATACCGGTCAAGTGGGCCGTGACGGAGCTTGGCCTTAGCCCGAAAGGTATTCGACTTCCCCTGACCTGGCTGACACCGAGTTCCGAAGGTGTGGTTCGCGATGCCATGCACCAGGCCGGTGTCCTCTGACCGGGTGCATACCCGGGCACAACAATGGGGTCCGCCTGCGGGTTCTTTTTGGACTCCCTTGTACAGACATTCGTTAAACTCGACAGGCGATCGCTTGTCATAGGCAATATTCCTTACTGACTGATTTATCCCTATGCGTCCTATCCTATTCATCCTGCCGATCCCGTTTCTGCTCCTACTGCTCTTCGGATGCAGCTCGGATGGCGGTTATTTTTCCGATTCCGAGCGTGAGTATCGTACCCAGAAAGAGACGGTGGACGATCTGGAGGTACCACCGGATCTGACCCGTTCGACCATTCAGGATGCGATGGTGATTCCCGGTGCGGGTAGCGCCTCCTACGAGGAGTATGCGAGCCAGAGGGAGAAACGTACCGGTGGCACGATCGTCGCGGAACAGGTGCTTCCGGAATTCGACAACATCCGGGTCGAACGGGACGGGGACCAGCGCTGGCTGGTCATCCAGGCGGCTCCCGAAAAGGTCTGGCCCAAAGTGGTCGATTTCTGGCGCAAGAACGGTCTGCTTCTGGTTGAGCAGAACCCGGCCGTCGGGGTCATGAAGACCGACTGGCTGGAGAGTCGAGCGGATATCAAGCAGGGACCGATTACCGAATTTTTCCGCAAGGCGCTGAGTAGCATCTACTCTTCTGCGACCCGGGACCAGTTTCGGGTACGCTTGGAACGGGGCCTGGAACCCAACACTACGGAACTCTATCTGACCCATCGTGGCCTGGAGGAACGGCTCAAGGAAGATGTCAGTGGTGAAGCGGATACCACTTACTGGACCCCGCGTCCCAACGATCCTGGGATCGAGGCCGCCATGCTGCGCAGCCTGATGGTGGATCTGGGGGTTTCCGCGGAACAGGCCGAAACCTCCCTGGCGGTGGTGGATCAGCACCAGGAACGATCCCGTCTGGCGCTCGACGGTACGGACTCCAAGCTTTGGGTCAGTGAGGCCTTTGCCCGTGCCTGGCGGCTTACCGGGGTGGCCCTGGACCGGGTCGGCTTTGCGGTGGAGGATCGGGATCGCTCGCGGGGCATCTACTATGTCAAATACAGCAAACTGTTGACCAAAGAAGAGAAGGAAGAGGCGGGTTTTCTCTCCAGCCTCGCCTTCTGGCAGGATGACGAGGATGAGATCCCCAAGGACACCCAGTATCAGGTCAAATTGCGTTCGATCGATGACGAGGAGACCCTGGTCGAGGTTCGGGATGACAAGGGTGAGCCGGCACCTGCCAAGGCGGCCGAACAGATCTTGAGTCTGATTCATCAACAGATTCTCTGATCGGTGGCCTTGAGGTTCGCCTTCCTCGGCAGCGGTAGCCGGGGTAACGCATTGCTGATTGAATCCCCTGAGGCGAGGGTCCTGCTGGATTGCGGTTTTGCCGCCCGGGAGACCGAGTCGAGACTGAAAAGCCTGCAGGTCGATCCTCAGACCCTTACCGCGATCCTGGTTACCCATGAGCACAGCGATCATGTCCGGGGTGTGGGCACCATGGCCCGCAGATACCGGATACCGGTCTGGATGACCCCCGGCACGGCCAGGAGTGAACCCCTTGGCGACCTGCCCGATCTGCGTATGATCGATTGCCACGGGGCGGGCTGGTCTCTGGCGGATCTTCGGGTAACGCCCTATCCGGTACCCCACGATGCCCGTGAACCCTGCCAGTTCATTCTGCGTCAGGGCGATGCCAGTCTCGGGGTATTGACCGATACCGGGCATGTCACACCCTACATCGTGGAGATGCTTCAGGCCTGCGATGGTCTGGTGCTGGAGTTCAATCACGATCGGCAGATGCTGGCCGATGGCCCTTATCCGAAGGCCTTACAGGCCCGGGTTGGGGGGCGTCACGGGCATCTCAACAACGACCAGGCGCTGCACCTGTTGGGCCAGTTGCCGGTTTCCCGGCTGCGTCATCTGGTGGCTTCCCATATCAGCGAAAAAAACAATACCCCGAAGCGGGTCAGGGAACTGCTTGAAAGGCATCAACCCGAACTGGCCGGACGTTGTCATCTGGCGGAGCAGGGCCAGGCCTCAGTCTGGTTCGATTTGTAGCGGATGTCTTGAATATCAGTATATTAGAGCATCTGTTTTTACTTAAACTATTTTCATTTTCAGTAGCTTGGAGCTAGACTGTCGCGGTTTACCGCAGCTGCGTCGCCTGCTCTCCGGGCGATTGCATGTTTCAATAATTTCTGGAGAGGATGGAGGTTCTACCAATATGGCGCATATCGTAGTAATAGGGGCTGGTACCGGTGGAATGCCCTGCGCTTACGAGCTTCGAATGGAGCTGGGTCGCGAGCATGAAGTGACCATGATCAACGAACGGGAATATTTCCAGTTCGTCCCTTCCAATCCCTGGTTAGCCGTGGGCTGGCGTGATCGTTCCCACATCACTTTTGACATTCGCCCTCATCTCGAGCGTAAGGGCGTGAATTTCATTGCCAAACGTGTCGATAAGATCGATGCCGAGGCGAATCAGCTCACCCTCGATGGTGGTGACACCATCGATTACGACTATCTGGTCATTGCCACAGGGCCCCGCCTGGCCTTCGAAGAGGTCGAAGGTTCCGGCCCGGAGGGTCACACCGAGTCGATCTGTACCGTGGATCATGCGGAAAAGGCCTATCAGTCATACCTGAAACTGCTGGATGATCCGGGGCACGTCATCATTGGTGCCATGCCCTTTGCCAGTTGCTTCGGTCCTGCCTACGAGTTCTCGTTCATCGTGGATTCCGACCTGCGCAAGCGCAAGATCCGTGACAAGGTGCCGATGACCTTCGTGACCTCAGAGCCCTACATCGGTCATCTTGGCCTCGGCGGGGTAGGTGATTCCAAGGGGTTCCTGGAAAGCGATTTCCGCAATCACCACATCAATTGGATCACCAACGCCAAGGTCACCAAGGTCGAGGCGGGCAAGATGTTTATCGAGCAGTACGATGACGCAGGTCACAAGCTCAAGGATCAGGAACTGGACTTCAAGTTCTCCATGATGCTGCCCTCCTTCAAGGGCGTACCTGCTGTAGCGAATGTGGAGGGACTCTGCAATCCCCGCGGTTTTGTGTTTGTGGATGATCATCAACGCAATCCCAAGTATCCGAACATCTACGCCGCGGGTGTGTGTATCGCGATTCCTCCTGTGGAAGCGACCGCCGTTCCCACCGGAGCGCCAAAAACCGGCTATATGATCGAATCGATGGTGACCGCCATCGTGCACAACATCGCCGACGATCTGGCGGGCAAGGAAGGCACCACACTGGCCACCTGGAACGCCATCTGTCTGGCGGACATGGGGGACACCGGTGCGGCTTTCGTGGCGTTGCCGCAGATACCTCCGCGCAACGTGGCCTGGTTCAAGAAGGGCAAATGGGTGCACATGGCGAAGATTGCATTCGAGAAGTATTTTATCCGCAAGATGAAAAAAGGCACTTCCGAGCCGATCTATGAAAAATACATTCTCAAGATGCTCGGTATCGGAAAGCTGAAGTAACCGGACAGATTACTGTCGGCTGGAAACTTAAAAAGCCCTTCTGGTGATTCAGAAGGGCTTTTTTTTAGTTTTTAGTTTTGAGTGTTTAGTTTTGAGTTGATGAGTTCGCTGCGCTCACAGCTTATTGATTCCCTCACCCTGGCCCTCTCCCGATGGGAGAGGGGACGCTAAAGATAGTGCACCGACCTAAACGGGAAGCTTGCCTCATGATCAGAACATGCGGTATCACCGCGGTCGAAAAGAACTTCCCCTCTCCCATCGGGAGAGGGCCAGGGTGAGGGGATATAAAACCCGTGAGCGTAGCGAACTCATCAACTCAAAACTAAACACTCAAAACTAAAAACTAACTCTGATGACACGATTTTTACAGGGTATTTCCTGAAGCGATGCGCCGGAAGGCTTTCTGGTATGCTTCATCCTCAAACGCAAACAACGAGGCAAAGAGCAAGGTGATAATCAACAGGCATCCAACCCGGCCCGTCCTGGTCGGTGGGGTCCGCGTCGGGGGTGATGCGCCCGTCGTTGTCCAGTCCATGACCAATACGGATACCGCTGATGTGGATGCCACCAGCCAGCAAGTGGCGGAGCTCGCCCGGGCGGGTTCCGAACTGGTGCGTATCACGGTGAATAACGAGGTGGCGGCCGGGGCCGTGCCAAGGATTCGCGACCGGCTCTTGCAGATGGGGGTGGAGGTGCCCCTGATCGGTGATTTTCATTTCAATGGCCACCGTTTGTTACAGGAATTTCCCGAATGTGCCGAGGCCTTGGCTAAGTACCGGATCAACCCCGGTAATGTGGGCAGTGGGGAAAAGCGCGACAGTCAGTTTGCGCAGATGATCGAGACCGCCTGCCAATATGCCAAGCCGGTTCGAATCGGAGTCAACTGGGGCAGCCTCGACAAGGGGTATGTGGCCCGGTTCATGGATGAGAATGCCCGTGCGGAAAACCCTCTGGATGCGCAGGGGATCACCCGCGAGGTGATGGTAGGCTCCGCATTGGAAAGCGCGCAACGGGCCGTTGAACTGGGCATGACCCGGGAGCAGATCATACTCTCGTGTAAACTCAGTGGCGTTCAGGATCTGATCGCCGTCTACCGCTCCCTGGCCGGGCGTTGCGACTATGCCCTGCATCTGGGACTGACCGAGGCCGGGATGGGATCCAAGGGCATCGTGGCCTCCAGCGCGGCCTTGGCGGTGCTGTTGCAGGAAGGTATCGGAGATACCATTCGCATCTCCCTGACGCCGGAGCCCGGTGGGGCCCGAACCCAGGAGGTCATCGTGGCCCAGGAATTGTTGCAATCCATGGGGATTCGCGCGTTTACACCCATGGTCGTGGCCTGTCCCGGATGTGGTCGGACCACCAGCACCCTGTTTCAGCAACTGGCCCAACAGGTTCAGACGCATCTCCGGGAACGTATGCCGGTCTGGCGTGGTCGTTATTCTGGAGTGGAGTCCCTCTCCGTGGCCGTCATGGGCTGTGTGGTGAACGGGCCCGGTGAGAGCAAGCATGCCAACATCGGCATCAGTCTGCCGGGTACCGGCGAATCCCCCTCGGCGCCTGTCTATGTGGACGGTGAAAAACGGCAAACCCTCAAGGGGGCGGATATCGGGTCCCAGTTCATCGATCTGGTGGACCGGTATGTTGAGGAGCATTTTCAGTGAGCGCAACCGGAATCGGAGGATACAGGTGTTATGACTGCCGATTCCGGCAAAACATTATAAAAACACCAACAAACCTGTTGAACCAGGAGGATAATGATGAAAACCAGCCTGACTCTCGTGACTCTGACCCTGGCGGCAATGGCCGCGTCCACGAATCTCCACGCCGACGAGACACCCGCCTTCATCTCGGTGAAACGCCTGTCCCTGGAAACCGCGCAGAAGGTCGCCCAGGGCGCTATCGAGGCCTGTCGTAAACAGGGTATTCAAATCGGCGTTTCCGTCGTCGATCGGGACGGTACGACGCAGGTTGCACTGCGCGATACCATCGCTGCGCCCATCACCGTTCCGATCAGTCGCCAGAAGGCCTTTACCGCGGTGAATTTCAATGCGCCAACCTCGGCGCTCGGTGATCGGGCGAATACCCCGATCGGGCGTTTCGACGGCATTGTGATGTCCGCCGGTGGTCTGCCCATCCAGGCGGGAGGCCAGCTTCTGGGGGGGGTTGGCGTCAGTGGCGCGCCATCCGGTAAAACCGACGAAGGCTGTGCCCAGGCCGGTATCGATCAGGTGATCGATGATCTGGAAATGGGTATGTAGTCAAAAGCGGCAGAGCCGGAGGTGGCCTATCCCCTGTTGCCGGCTGCCCTGATAGGACGGGTCTGGCGGCCCGTCCGCTTTCAGATTCTTAAGCTCAGAGCGTCGGCATCACCGGCTCACTGTGGTGATGGTGGTGGGTATGGGCCTCCGGGGGCGGCAGCGGCTTTCCTTCAACGATTGCCTGGGCCGCGGCCCGGGGATCGGTTTCACCGGTGCAGATCACCTGGACGCCCTGCTGTGCCAGCCGATTGATAAAACCCTGTCCGGCGCTGGCGCTCACCAGTACATCGAATTCGAACAGGGGATGGGTGAGTCCCTTGTATTCATGAATCGACAGCTCTTTCGGCAGATCGATGCGGGCGAGTTCCACCAGTTCCCCCTGAGTGTTGGTCTCATAGGTGAGAAACCGACGGGATTTTCCCGCGTGGGCGGTGATGGTGCGAAAATTCTGACTGGTAA
The DNA here is from genome assembly GCA_050291245.1 of Candidatus Thiodiazotropha sp. Classification (GTDB taxonomy): domain Bacteria; phylum Pseudomonadota; class Gammaproteobacteria; order Chromatiales; family Chromatiaceae; genus Thiodiazotropha. Next base: position 282,293 of record JBNKJP010000044.1, read on the forward strand.
CTGCAATTTTCATGGATTTGATCTGTGTTTGTGGTGATTGTCCGAGCCTGATATCAGGCATGGGCCGGTTTACTGATGAGCGACTGGGTCCATTGCTCCATCAGGGCGTTGGCGACCGGCATCGGGGCTTCGATAAATGAGATCACGATCTGCTCACCCATCTGGCAGACACCGATGGAACGCGGGCGCATGGCCAGTTGCTCCGGATCCTGCAGTGTGAATCCAAAACAGAAGACCAGATTGTAGGCGGCGGTGATACCTTCCGCAATTTGACCCTCTGGTAATTCACGGGTGTGTTTCATGTGATTGAAGGTGGCAATGTAGTGCGCCGCCTTGTGATGGGAAATCTCCTGTTCAAAGTAGGCGACAATCTCCTCGGCGGTCTTGAAACGACAGGTTGCCATGTCGAGCTTGAGGGAATATACCGGGAGCGTTATTTCCTTGACGGCCTGTTGCAAGTGCATCTCCAATAATCATCGTTTTGATGGGCAAATAAATGATTCTTGGGAGAGATTAAGCGCGCGGACAGGTCAAGGCATTGAAAAAGATCAATCCTCGGCGATGCGTTGTAGATTTGGGATATCCAGCAAAAACTGATTGGGCGTGGTTTCGATTAACAGGCCCTGACGCTTGAATTCCGCGATGGTCCGGCTGGCGGTTTCCGTGGTAATGCCCAGCATCGCGCCCATGTCCTCCCGGGCGAACAGACTGCACTGACTTTCCTGGGTGTCTCTGACCAGCCGAAGCAACAGCCGTGCGACACGCTGTTTGGCCGATCCGGTGGAGAGTTCCGTCAGCCAGGCGTCGGCTTCATTGAGCGCCCGGTGCCAGCGATTGAGCAGTTCCCGGTGAAGGTTCGGGTTCTCCTTGCCCAGATTTTCCACCACCCGAACGGGCAGGGCGCAGACCTCGGTCTCCTGGAGCACCACCGCATCATGTTGATAGGAGTCGCCGACCAGGCACTCGAGCCCGGTGATATCACTGGTACGGATCAGTCTGACGATGCGCTGACTGCCGTCCGGCAGGTACTGCACCAGTTTCAGTGTGCCCGAACGTACCGTGTACATCCGGTCGCCCCGGTCACCGGCGTGATACAGGGTTGATCCAACCGGCAGGGTGTATTGATCGATGGGGTCGTGCAGACGTTCGAAGTCCTCATCCTGGAGTTTGGAAAACAGCACGGATTCCCGCAAGGAGCACTTCACGCAGTCTGCCACGCCATCTCTGGCTTCCTTGAAAGAAACGTGTTTCACCATAGCTGCCGTTTATCCACTCTCGATCGGGGAGATACCGCCACCTGGATCCGGCTGATGGGGTGTCGAGTCGGCTGGATCGATAGGCTACAAGGTTGATGGTATGACCCATTTGTAATCCATCAACAATACCAGATAGATCGATAAGTTGAAGTGAAATTTTCTCTGAACCCTCCATGAGCGGGTCATATGCCACATATTCAAAATGGGGGGTATTGTTGAGTGTCGAAAAATCTTACAATATGATGAGTCGTCGCGCTTGGGATGGGCAAAGTACCACTTACGCCCCATCTCCTGGGTTCGACCGCTACCGCATCGTAATAAAAAACCGACAGGCGTTACACAGGGGGGTGTCTTTGAGTCAGCAGGAATCCAGCGTCGAAATGGAACATATTCTGATAATCGATGATCGGTCGGCCGGTCATGAACAACTGCAATATGTACTTCAGGGGCAATACCGGGTCTCCTGGTTGAGCCGGGAGGATGCCAGTCATGAGCGTATTCTCCGGGAATCTCCGAACCTCATCCTGCTGGATACCGATCCCCCCGGAGAGGATGGGCGGCGTTTCTGCCGCGCACTCAAAGCCGATCCCAGGACATTAATCATTCCGGTGATTTTTATCTCGTCGGGGGTCCAGACGAGTGAGCGACTGGCGGTCTTTCATGCCGGCGCTGACGATTTTGTGGACAGACCCTTTGATCCCGAGAATCTGTTGTTCAAGATCCGCATCGCGCTGAATAACTTTTATGATCTGGTGGACTACAGGGATTGCCAGGGCCTGCTCACAGAAGAGTGGGAGGAGACTCTGGTTATTGCCGCTGAACTGGATGAAATGGCGACGTTTTTCAAGGAGATGCATGATTGCGACAACGTTCGGGCAGTCGGTGAACGGATGCTTGCGATCTTTGAGCGACTGGGTCTTAGGGGGATTGTGCGGATGCTCCCGGGGGGGCACTGCTTTTCCCATGCCGGGGAAGTGGGAGGCCTCGATCAAGAGATGATGGATCGCCACAGGGGCAAGGACTGGTTTGTCGATCTCGGTCACCGGACACTGATCAATGCCGGGTCTCTGTGTGTACTGATCCGCAACATGCCGGTGCATGACACCATGCGCCATCTACGCCTCAGGGAAGTCCTGAAACTACTGGTCGGTGTGGTCGGCAGGTATCTGTCCGGGTTGCAGCATCGGCAGGAAGAGGTCTCTGATCAGGAGGGTCTGCTGCCCCTGGTCGCGGGAATTCAGCAACTCGTCGAACATCTGCAGGATGCCGATGAAGCGGTGCACTATCAGCATGCGCCGCGTCATCTCAATCGGCTTTTTCTCGCCTGGGAAGCTTGCCAAGCCTGATTCGATTACCATTCGAGCCGAGCCTTGCCTTGGGACCCGTGGGTGCCTCTATAATCGCCTATTGATGGAAAACGCTCCGGTTTATCCTCTGGCGCTCGGATGCGCCAACCCTGTCCAATGAATCTTATTGAGGAATTTTCATGCCCCTGATTACCCTGCGCAATATCCATCTGAGTTTCGGAGAGGCGCCGTTGCTGGACGGGGTAAGTCTGGGTATCGACCGGGGTGAGCGGATCTGTCTGCTGGGTCGCAACGGGGCCGGGAAGTCAACCCTCATGAAGGTGATCCTGGGAACGTTGACCGCGGACGAGGGTGAACGGGTCGTCTCCGGCGGGGTCCGTGTGGCGCGCCTGATCCAGGAGGTTCCGGTGGGTATGGGGGGCAGCGTGTTCGGCGTGGTGGCCGACGGCATCGGGCATCTCTCGGAAAAACTCAAAACCTATCATCGCATCAGTCATCAGCTGGCCGAGCGTGGCGATGCCTCATTATTGGAGCGTTTGGCCAAGGCCCAGCACGAGTTGGAGGCTGCCGATGGCTGGCAGCTGGAACAGCGGGTGGAGACGGTCATCTCCCGGCTCGGGCTGGACGCGGATGCCGAGTTCGGTGCGCTTTCCGGAGGGCTGAAACGCCGTGTGCTGCTGGCTCAGGCCCTGGTTACGGAACCCGATCTTCTGCTTCTCGATGAACCGACCAACCATCTGGACATCTCCGCCATCGACTGGATGGAAGAGTTTCTCCTCGGCTACCCCGGGGCTCTGCTGTTCGTGACTCATGACCGGGCCTTCCTGCGTCGGCTCGCAACCCGGATTCTGGAGCTGGACCGAGGATCCCTGACCGACTGGCCCGGAGACTACGCAAACTTCCTGCGTCGCAAGGAGGAACGGCTCAATGCCGAGGCGCTGGCCAACGAGCGTTTCGATAAAAAGCTTGCCGAGGAGGAGACCTGGATTCGTCAGGGTATCAAGGCCCGGCGCACCCGTAACGAGGGCCGGGTGAGGGCGCTCAAGGCGATGCGCGAGGAGCGTCAGCAACGTCGCGAACAGACCGGCAAGGCACAGATGCAGCTGACTTCCGGGGAGCGTTCCGGCAAGCTGGTTGCGGAGGTGGAGGGGATCGATTACGCCTGGGATGGCGAGCCGATCATTCGCGGCCTGTCCACTACCATCATGCGCGGCGACCGGGTCGGTATCATCGGCCCCAACGGTTCCGGTAAGACCACCCTGCTGAATCTGCTGCTCGGACAGCTGCAACCCGACACCGGCCAGGTCAAACTCGGTACCAACCTGCAGGTGGCCTATTTCGATCAGCTGCGGGGGCAGCTCGATGAAGAGCGTTCGGTGCAGGATAATGTGGGAGGCGGTAGCGACAAGGTGGAAGTCGGCGGGCGCAGCAAGCACATCATCGGCTATCTGCAGGATTTTCTGTTCACCCCGGAACGGGCCCGCGCACCGGTCAAAGCCCTCTCGGGTGGGGAACGCAATCGCCTGCTGCTGGCCAAGCTGTTTACCAAACCGGCCAATGTGCTGGTGCTCGACGAGCCCACCAATGACCTCGACGTGGAGACTCTGGAACTGCTCGAAGAGCTGCTGGTGGACTACAACGGCACCCTGCTGCTGGTGAGCCATGACCGGGAATTCCTCGACAATGCGGTAACCAGCTGCCTGGTGTTCGAGGGGCAGGGACGGGTGGCGGAGTATGTGGGGGGCTACAGCGATTGGGAGGCGACCCGCAAGCGGCGACATGCAGCCAAGCCACCCGAGACCTCGGCAAAGGTCAAGTCAGCGCCGGAGAAGCCGAAAAAGAAAGCAGAGAAACTCAGTTACAAGGATCAGCGGGAGCTGGACGCCTTGCCCCAGCGGATCGAGGATCTCGAAGGTCAACTTGAAGCGCTGCAACAGCGCCTCGGGGATCCGCAACTGTATCGTAATCAGGCGGATCAGGTTGCCAGCCTGCAACAGGCGTCGAATCAAGTGCAGACGGAGCTGGAACAGGCCTACGAGCGCTGGGAATCCCTGGAAGCGCTCAAAGGCTGAGCTATCAATTCAGCAGAGAATGAAGTCATGAATCCTGTTAATTCGGTCGTCAGCCTGCTGCTCGCGGGCTTTCTGATGATACTCCCAGATCAGGCCCACTCAGGCGCTGCCTGTGTGGTGGCCAAGCGCCAGGGTGACTCACTGGCCATCGAATGGATCGCCTCACCTCAGATCAGTGCCGCCGAAGCCGTTACACAGGCAAGCGACAAGCTCATCGCGCAGGGCTACCGGGCCAAAGGACAGGACGTGCATGCCCAGGCCAACACCGAACTACCCCATGCCTATCTGGTGATCGTCAAGACCCGCTACACCACCTTGACCGGGCGCCAGCGCACCAGCTATGGCTGCGGCTACAGTGTCCGTTCCGCCGCAGAGGCCGAACAGGCGGCCGTCTATGATCTGCGTAACTACTCCTGGGGATGGAAACCGGAGTTTGGCTACGAAATCATGCAGAAACAACGTTATTGAGCGATCACTGTTATCTGCGCTGCATGGCATGATGTATCCGTCTTGGTGTAGGGAGGAAAGGCGCTTAACTTAAGCCAAAAAACCATCGTCATCCCGGCGAATGCCGGGATCCAGAATGCCTGACGGTGAGCAAATCCCGGATGCCATCCTTTACCGCCGAGTCGGTTACCGCAGCTTCGCCCCATGACGCTGAAGTCGAAAGTTGATCCGGAAATCGTGGATGATCTTGCAAGGTCAGCTCGGTTGGGGTGAGGTACGAACCCCAACATGATCCGCGTAGCCGTGTGGAAAGGCTAATTACATCGTTCCAAACCGCACCTGCACATCCCGGGGTTTGGCGAAGTAGGGCGCGGAGGTGACCAGCAGATCGACCCCGGTGGCGGCATACTCCTTGGCGTTGTTCGGGTGGATACCGCCGGCCGCCGCGATTACGGTGCGGTGCGCACCCCGGGCATGGGATCGGGCTGCGTCCACCACCCGGGATACCTCCTCGATGCTACATTTTTCCAACTGAATTACCGGGCATTCCTGTTCGATGAGAGCAAGGGCCTGTTCCACCTGATCTACTTCTACCACGCATTTCTTCTCCGGCTGTTCACTCAGGATGTGCGGCAGATAGGCATGAGATGATGGGTCTGTAAGAAAGATGCGGTGCTCCTCCGTGACCATGATGCTCTCGGACAAACCCAGCCGGTGCATGGTTGCCCCACCAGACTGAATCGCCTTGACCATCAGGGTCTTGGTGCCCGGCAGGTGCTTGCGGGTGCACGCCACCACGGCGTCGCCGGCCTGATCCACGATCTGCCGGGCGCAACTGCTGACACCCGCGAGGGATTCCATCAGGCTTTGGGCCACCTTCCAGGCCAGGAACAGGGCATGGGCCGGGCCGCTTGCCTGCAGCAGGTGACGACCGGGATCAGCGGCTTCACCGCTGGCCGTGAAGGCCTCAACCTGGTCCGCTCCGGCCAGTTTGAAGAGTTGTACCGCCTCCTCGATGCCGCAGACGATCATCGGGTCACGGGCATGGAAGGTGATTCTGCCGGAGTGTTGGCCGATGCCGAGGGAGGCGGTCGTCAGATCCCCGTAAGGGGCATCTTCCCGTATTAATGCGTTGAGTTCTTCCTGGGTCAGCCAGCAGTGCGTGTGTCTCATGAAATCGTCCGGATTCAGGGTTCAGTTCAAGTGGGACTGTAGCTTAGCGTATCAAGCGCGTCGGTGATGAATCGCAATGTTCGGATTCTGTGCACGATCCACGGGGCAGGGGTATGAGTCACAAGGTATTTTGCTGTTATACGCGGAGTGGCAATACCCAGTCGGCATCCCTGCCCATCATTAACCCAGGTATGCCATCCCCAAAGGATTGTGATGGAGATGGGTCTGGAAGGTTCCATCAGAAATGTCTAATATAATGAGATTCCCTTGCATCTCTTGTAAGGCCTCGTTTTTTCTAAGGTTATTTTCATGCAGGATCCAATAACTCACTCCGACAGCGATCAGGGACGTGTCGAAGTCAAAGAAACCACCTGTTACATGTGCGCCTGTCGCTGTGGCATCCGTGTGACCCTGCGCGATGGAGAAGTGCGCTATATCGAGGGCAATCCCGACCATCCTCTCAACAAGGGGGTGATCTGCGCCAAAGGTTCCTCGGGCATCATGAAACAGTATTCGCCAGCGCGTCTCACCAAGCCGTTGCTGCGCAAACCCGGGGCGGAACGGGGCGAGTCCGAGTTCCAGGAGATCTCCTGGGACAAGGCCTTTGAGATCATGCAGGAGCGACTCGGTCGGATTCGCGCCGAGGATCCGAAGCAGTTCGCACTGTTCACCGGTCGCGATCAGATGCAGGCCCTGACCGGTCTTTTCGCCAAACAGTTCGGCACCCCCAACTATGCCGCCCATGGGGGGTTCTGTTCGGTCAATATGGCCGCCGGTCTGATCTACACCATCGGTGGCTCCTTCTGGGAGTTCGGCGGCCCCGACCTGGAACGCTCCAAGCTCTTCATCATGATCGGTACCGCCGAGGATCATCACTCCAATCCGATGAAGATCGCGCTCTCCGATTTCAAGCGTCGCGGCGGACGTTTCATCTCCATCAACCCGATCCGTACCGGCTACTCGGCGGTTGCTGACGAGTGGGTGCCGATCAAGCCGGGTACCGATGGCGCCCTGCTGCTGGCGATCATCCGTGAGCTGATTCATCAGGGCCTCTATGACCGGGACTTCCTGATCAAGTACACCAATGCCGCAGAGCTGGTGGTGGATGATCCCCGGCGTGACGATCACGGTCTGTTCCGGCGTTTCGAGATGCACGTGGAGGAGGGCTGTTTCGATCCCGAGAACAAGCTCTGGTGGGATCGGGAGCTTGACCGGGAGATCTCCACCCATACCCCGGGTACCGACCCGCGTCTGCTCGGCAGCTTCAGCCTGCAGGATGGCACCCCGGTAAAACCCGCCATGCAGTTGCTCAAGGAGCGGGTCGAGGAGTACACCGCCGAATGGGCCGAGGACATCACCGGGATTCCCGCCGAGACCATCCGCCGCCTGGCCCATGAGATGGGGGTGGTGGCCCGGGATCAGAAGATCGAACTGCCGATCCAGTGGACCGACGCCTGGGGCAACGAACACGACAGCGTCACCGGCAACCCGGTATCATTCCACGCCATGCGCGGCCTGGCGGCTCACTCCAACGGTTTCCAGACCATCCGCGCGCTGGGCATCCTGATGACCCTGCTCGGCACCATCGACCGCCCCGGCGGCTTCCGTCACAAGGCGCCGTTTCCACGCCCGATTCCGCCCTGCCCGAAGCCGCCCAAGGGTCCCGAAGGGGTCCAGCCGAACACGCCTCTGGACGGCATGCCTCTGGGCTGGCCGGCCAAACCCGATGATCTCTTCGTCGATGAGAACGGCGAGGCGGTGCGTCTCGACAAGGCTTTTTCCTGGGAGTATCCCCTGTCGGTGCACGGCCTGATGCACAATGTCATCACCAACGCCTGGCGCGGCGATCCCTACCCCATCGACACCCTCCTGCTGTTCATGGCCAACATGGCCTGGAACTCGTCGATGAACACGGAGAACGTGCGCGACATGTTGCGGGACAAGGACGAGAACGGGGAGTACAAGATCCCCTTCATCATCGTCGCCGACGCCTTCCAGTCCGAAACCGTGGCCTTCGCTGATCTGGTGCTGCCCGACACCACCTACCTGGAGCGCCACGACGCCATGTCCATGCTCGATCGGCCGATCTCCGAGTTCGACGGGCCGGTGGACTCGGTGCGCATTCCGGTGGTGGAACCGCGAGGTGACAGCAAGCCCTTCCAGGAGGTGCTGATCGAGATGGGCAGTCGACTCGGTCTGCCGGCGTTCGTCAAACCGGATGGCAGCCGAAAATTCCGCAACTATCCCGATTTCGTCACCAACTACGAGACCTCGCCGGGTTCGGGCATCGGCTTTCTCGCCGGTTGGCGTGGCAAGGGTGGGGAGAAGTTCCTCAAGGGCGAGCCCAACCCACGCCAGTGGGAGATGTACCAGGAGAACGGCTGTGTCTATCACCATGAGTTGCCCAAGTCCTATCAGTACATGCGCAACTGGAACCAGGGTTATCTCGAATGGGCGCGTTATCACGGCATGACACGCTATGTAGAGCCGATTACCCTGCATCTCTACTCCGAGGTGTTGCAGCGCTTTCGCCTGGCGGCACAAGGCAAATTGCCCGGCAAGCAGCCGCCGGAACGTCTGCGCAAGCGGGTGGCGGAGCACTTCGATCCGCTGCCGTTCTACACCGCGCCCCTGGAGCACAAACTGGTCGATACCCAGCGTTATCCGATTAATGCCCTGACCCAGCGGCCCATGGCCATGTACCACTCCTGGGATTCCCAGAACGCCTGGCTGCGTCAGATCCACACCCACAACTACCTGTTCGTCAATCCCAAATTGGGAGAGGCCAATGGTTTTGGCGATGGAGACTGGATCTGGGTCGAGTCCCCCACCAACAAGGTACGCTGCATGGCCCGCTTCTCCGAGGCGGTGGAACCGGGCACGGTGTGGACCTGGAACGCCATCGGCAAGGCGGCCGGTGCCTGGGGGCTTTCGCCCAAGGCCAATGAGTCGCAGAAGGGCTTTCTGCTCAATCACCTGATCTCCGAGGAGCTGCCGCCCTGCGAAGCGGGGGACCATATGTCCAACTCCGATCCGGTCACCGGCCAGGCCGCCTGGTTCGATGTGCGGGTGCGTATCTATCCCGCGGGCGCCGAAGAGCCGAAGGTGACCTCACCCCAGTTCAAGCCGATGAAACGGCTGCCGGGGCAGGATGGGAAGCGGGGCAAATGGCTGCAGTTTTTTGCTGGATCGTTTCGGCGTAAGAACAACCTTTGAATATAGTTTTGAGTTATGAGTTTTAAGTTTTTAGTTGTGGAGTGCGCTTTGCGCACGCCTGGTTTAACGAGTTGTGAGCGAAGCGAACACATTCACTCAAAACTCAAAACTATTAACTTAAAACTCATCATGCTTTCGTAAGGACGAGGTATGACCCAATTAGCACTTGTTATTGATTTGAATGTTTGCGTCGGCTGCCACGCCTGCGTGACCAGCTGCAAGGAGTGGAACACCTCCGGCTGGGCCGGTCCCATGACCGACCAGCGCCCCTACGACGAGGATCCCACCGGGACCTTCTTCAACCGGGTGCAGACCTATGAAGCGGGGGTCTTTCCCCATACCGAGACCTACCACTTTCCCAAGTCTTGCCTGCACTGCGAGGATCCGCCCTGCGTGCCGGTCTGTCCCACCGGGGCCTCCTACAAGCGTGAGGACAACGGTGTGGTGCTGGTGGATTACGACAAGTGCATCGGTTGCAAGTACTGCTCCTGGGCCTGCCCCTACGGGGCCCGGGAGATCGACGAGAAGCAAAAAGTGATGAAGAAGTGCACCCTGTGTATCGACCGCATCACCGACATGAGTCTGCCGGAGTCGCGGCGTAAGCCCGCCTGTGTGCTCGCCTGTCCCACCAGCGCGAGGCTTTTTGGCGACGTTCACGATCCGAACTCCCAGGTCTCGGTGGCGATCCGGGAGGAGGGCGGCTATCCGCTGCAACCGGAGTGGGGCACCAAGCCGGCCAATCACTACCTGCCCCGGCGCAAGACCCGCATCCAGATCCATGAGGATGAATTGATACGCGCTGACAACCCGTTGAAGAAAGAGCAGCTGCCGCTGCCTGAGGCGGGAGAGACGTTGGATGACGTGGCCTGGTAAATATGAGTTATGAGTTTTTAGTTATGAGTTTTTAGTTGATGGGTGCGCTTTGCGCACAACTGTTTGAAACGGGTGAGGTGAATTTTGGGTTTGTGCGAGGAGACATACAGTTCCGATTAGGTTCGGTTCAGACTGACAAACCCTAACTTAAAACTCACCACTAAAAACTCAAAACTTATTTTTTCGGAGAAAAAATAATGCATCCCGCATTTTCGGTAATCTTCCTGACAACCCTGATCGGCGCCGGACAGGGGCTGTTCCTGGCCCTCTATACCGGTCAGCTCTACGCCTTGGCGAATCTGCTGCCGGCGCAATCCCAGGATTTCTATGTCCTGGGCAGCCTGATTGCGCTGGTGCTGCTGATCGGCGGTCTGGTGGCTTCGGTGTTTCACCTGGGACGCCCCGAGCGTGCCTGGCGTGCCGCCACCCAGTGGCGTACCTCGTGGCTGTCCCGTGAGGTCATTGCCCTGCCGGCCACCATGGGATTGATCTTTTTTTACGGTCTGATTCACTACCTGGGTTGGACCGATCCCCTGTTCATCGTCTCCCAGACCCTGCCTGTGGACCTGACCCTGATCATTGGGGCGCTGGGAACCCTGGCCACCTTCGTGCTGTTTCTCTGTACCGCGATGATCTATGCCAGTCTGCGCTTTATCAAGGCCTGGCATTCGCCTCTTACGGTGGCCAACTTCCTGTTTCTCGGCATGGCGTCCGGTTTCATGCTGGCGGCCGCGGTATCCGCCTATCAAGGATCCAGTCTGGTTGCCTTTTACGGTTTCTGGGCGGTGATCGCCACCTTATTGGGTGCTCTGACCCGGGGATTTTCTCTTTACCGAAACACCCGCTCGCGCTGCAAGGTGGACCTGCAGTCGGCCATCGGCGTGCATCACAGTCAACTGCACCAGAAGGCCCAGGGGTTCATGGGAGGGTCTTTCAATACCCGGGAATTTTTTCACGGCAAATCCGCGGCCTTCCTGACAACCCTAAGATACGGTTTTGTCCTGATGGTGTTCATTCTCCCGGTGGCCCTGATTCTGTTCGCCTATGGTCTCGAATCGAGTCGCCTACCCATGCTGGCGTTTCTGATCCAATACCTGGGGCTGGTGATGGAGCGTTATCACTTTTTCACCGAGGCAAAACACCCTCAGAATCTCTATTACCAGAGTATGGCCTGAAGGCAGGTTCACCTGACATTCGCGCTCGCCGCCAACGCGTACAACCCGGGAAGTGGTACAATCCCAGGCTCGGGTCACGGGATCGGGAGAGAACATGAAACGTTGGGTGTTTATGCTGCTCTGGGGATGGGTATCCCTGTCAGCCAAAGCGGATGTGGCGGTTCTGGTGCACGGTTATCTGGGTAGTGCCGCCTCTTGGGAACGCAGCGGCGTTGCGGCCGTACTGAGTCAACAGGGTTGGCAACCCGCCGGAGTTCTGACGCCCATGGGGTTAATCCCCCTGCCGGGAGCCCACTCCGCCAACCGTTTCTATACCGTGGAACTCCCCTCACAGGCGCCGATTGGGGTGCAGGCAAGAATTCTCAGCGGTATGCTCCAGTCAATTGAGCGGCAACGCCCGGATGAGCCGATGATCCTGGTCGGCCACTCTGCCGGTGGGGTGGTGGCCCGTCTGGCGCTGGTCGAAGGCGGTGTGTCTCATGTGGAAGCGCTGATCACCCTGGCCTCACCCCATCTCGGAACCCTGCGGGCGGTCGAGGCCCTGGATGAGACCGACGATCCGTTTCCGATCTGTCTGATCAAGGATTTCTTCGCGGGCGATCTCTATGATGTGGTGCGTGATTCCTGGGGCGTTCTGCTCGACCTGACCCCCGAACGGCCGGGGAATCTGCTTTTCTGGCTCAACCGGCAACCCCATCCCGAAGTGAAGTACATTTCCGTGGTACGTTCCGGTCCCGTGGGGTTGGGTGATGAACTCGTACCGGCTTACAGCCAGGATATGAATCACGTGGCGGCCCTGCAGGGTCGCTCCGAAATCCGGGTTACACCGGTCAGCCACACCCTCAATCCGATGGACGGCGGCCTGCTGACCGAGTTACTCAACGATCTATGATCAGGCTGATTCCAGGACGTGGGTGATCAGATTCTGCCGGCGCCGGTCCGTTTTACGCCGTTCGTCGTCCCGGTAGTCGTTGTCCTGCCGTAAGCGGCGGTCCCGGTTTGGGAACCGTCGGTAGTAGCGATGGGTTTTCAGAAACACTCCGTTTACGGTGCGGCCGTCCAGGTTTTCCACAATTGTGTTCGCCAGATCGGAACTCGCCACTTGGACGATGGCATGATATTCGAGGGTTTCGACCAGGGGATCCTTGATGCGTATGATTTTCGATCGCTTGACCTTGGGGTTTGTGAGAATATGCAGGGGTAGCCAGGATTTGTGTGCTCCCTTGCGGGTGATCGTTGCGATCTCATGAGTGGTTACACCGCGAGGCAGGTGTTTGAAGAAAATCCACATGTTCGATTGGCTCCTTGTACGAAATTGCACGTACTGTTCATGGCGGTGGACTGTCAGCCATGGCTACCTGTTTCAGCTATCAGCAGCTTTGATGATAGCCTGAAAAATAGGTCGGATTGAGTGCAGAAGTCAAAGTATAGTGAATCTGTCCATGCGAATGTTTATCGAGAGCGCTTATGTCACAAATAATTACGAATTCCGCTTTGGGTGGCGGAAGTGACAAGGTTCGCATTTAACCAGGATAATCAAGGATGAGTCGATATGTCTTATGGAAGAAGAGGGATCATGATTTGTGTGAAACGCTTGTTGTTATTCGGGCTGATTCAACTCCTGTTGATGCCGGGGACGATCCTGGCGCAGGAGACGGTCTATGCCGCCGTTGTGGCGATGCAACGGGAGACCCAGACCGGTTTTACCCGGGCTTACCGTCGTGTAGTACTTTCCGCTGAGCAGAGCGGCCGTATCGTCCGTGTCAACGGCGATGTGGGGGATACCCTGACGGAAGGTCAGCCCCTGGCCTGTGTGGATGACACCTTCACCGAGCTGGAGTTGCGCGCCAATCAGGCGGAACGCAAGGGCCTGGAATCGGATTTGACCTACACCCGCAAGGAGGTCACCCGAATTCGTCAGCTGCTGCAGCAGAACAGCTCTTCTCAGAGCCAGCTCGATGCGGCACAGAGTACCTTCGCCCGGACCGAATCCCAACTTGAAGCTCTGAAGGTGCAGGCGCAGATTCTGCGTGAGCGCATCCAGCGGCTGTGTATTGTGCCTCCGACCGGTTGGCGGGTGATTGAACGTCGCGTGGAACCCGGCCAATGGGTCAATGCCGGCGAGCCGGTTGGCGAGGTGGGCGACTACCGGCGCCTGGTAGTGCCGTTCGCACTGACCACCGATGAGTACCAGGCCCTGCGTTCAGCCCAGAAAACAGGGCTCCGGGTGAGTCTGGCGGATTCCGGCCGGGATATCGCCGCCGAGGTGATCCGGGTCTCTCCGGCGTTCGATCCCGGCTCCCGCAAGGTTTCCCTGCAACTTCTGCTCGATGAAGGGCTTGCGGAGCACCGGGGAGGCCTGAGAGTCGGGCTGACCCTGGACATCCCGGCCCGGGACGGAGCCGTTATGGTTCCGGCACAGGCGTTGCGGCAACGCTATGAACAGTATTGGCTCAAACGGGCGGACGGTACGGAGATTCCGGTGGTCTACCGGGGACGTGAGTCACGTCCGGATGGGGACTGGGTGCGGGTGGACGCCCCCGGTATCGCTCCGGGTGACCGTTTCATCCCCTTCACCGAGTAGCCGGTATGCGCGAGCTAATCGCCTTCTCACTTAAGCAGCGGGTTTTCTACAACCTGATGTTTGTCACTCTGATCGTGGTGGGCTTTATTACCCTCTTCGCCCTGCCCGCGGAACGCTACCCCAATTTCGGCTTTGGCGAAGTGATCATCTCCGCCATCTACCCGGGTGCCTCACCGGTTGAGGTCGAAAGTCTGGTGACCCGCAAGATCGAGGAGGCGATCGAGAATGTGGAAGATGTGGAGTGGGTCAATGCCACGTCCTTCAGCGGACGTTCCAACGTTCGACTCAAGTTCATTGACGATACCGACTACGATCGGCTGTTCAACGAGGTGCGCTTCGAGGTCCTGAACATCGCCAGTGAACTGCCCGAAGGGGTCGATCCTCCCCAACTGATCAACGTAAAGGTTCAGGATTGGTTGCCGGTGATCATGGTGAACCTGGTCGGGGAGCACAGTAACCGCAGTCTGGCCCTGGTTGGCGAGGAGCTCAAGACCCGGCTGCTGGGGATACCCGGTGTCCAGGAGGTGGACTTCTCCGGTGAGCAGACCCAGGAGTTTCATGTCTCACTCGATGCGAAAAAGTTACGCGAGCTGGGGGTCAGTTTCGATCAGGTTTCCCAGGCCCTGGTAGGCGCGAATCATACCCTTCGGGCCGGTAAGTACCAGGACAGCAGCGGTGAATATCTGGTCAAGCTGGACGAACGGTTCACGAGTTTGGAGCAGGTTCAGTCCACGGTGGTGCGGCGGGATGCGGACGGCAGCCTGGTTCGGGTCGCGGATCTGGTGAGTCATCTGGGCATGGGTTATCGGGATGCGATCGTGCGTTCGTCGGTGAACGGTAAACCCTCCCTGGGCCTGCGTGTTCTCAAATCGGATCATGGCAATGCGATCAAGATTCGCGCGGCTATTGTCTCCCTGCTCGATGAACTCAAACCCTCGCTACAGGCCCAGGGGATGGATGTGGTGTTGACCCAGGATTCTACGGTCTATATCGAGGATGGTCTGAGCACCCTGGGCATGAACATGTTGGTGGGCATTACCCTGGTGTCACTCATCATCTGGTATTTCATGGGTATCCGAAATGCCGGGCTGGTGACCATCGGTATCCCGTTCTCCTTCATGATCACCATGCTGATCATGTTTTTCACCGGCAACAGCCTGAACGAAATCACCCTGTTTTCCTTTGTTCTGGTGACCGGTATCGTGGTGGACGATGCGATTGTGGTGACGGAGAACATCTATCGTCATGTCCAGGAAGGGCATCCGCTCAGGGACGCGATTATCAATGGCACCGCCGAGGTGGCGATTCCTGTGATCGCCGCCACCATGACCACGGTGGCCGCGTTTCTGCCCATGCTGATCATGACCGGAGCCATCGGCCAGTTCTTCGCCCTGGTGCCCAAGGCGGTTACCTATGCGATCCTAGCCTCTCTGGTGGAGTGTCTGCTGGTACTGCCGATCCACTACCTGGATTTCGGCCCCAGGGCACAGAACGCGGTCCATCTGATGGAACGGGATAATGGCCTGATGCGGGTGGCGAGACGCTTTACCGGCTGGCTGTTGAACCTGACCATGCGCTACCGGTTGACTGCCGTGACAGCGGTGATCAGTCTGTTTGTGGTGTCCCTGGTGATCATCGTGCTGTCCGCCTCGGGGCGTGTGCCGCTGGTGCGCATCCAGTTTTTTCCCGATGATTACAAGCTTTACTATGTGGATGTGGTGGGACCCAGCAATGTCACCCTCAAGGAGGTGGAAGAGCGGGTCAAGCGGATTGCCGTAACGGTCATGGAGGACGGCCCGGGGATGGCGGTCGCGGCGAGCGGCCTGGCGGGAATGTACTTCAATGAGGACTACGAGCCGGTCTATGGCAACAATCACGGCTCGGTCATGGTCACCATGCCGAGTGTCTCGGATCAGTCCTTCGACGATCCACTGGCCCATCTGGATCGCATGCGCGAAAAGCTCAAGCCCCTCTACGAGACCGACGGCTATCACCTGCATATCCATCCGCAGAGTGACGGTCCACCCAGCGGCAAGGACATCAACGTGCGGGTGGTCGGCGCCCATGTACAGGCGGTCTCCGCGTTGGCCGATGAACTGCTTCGCTTCATGCGCGAATCCGAGACGATCGGTCCCCATCTGATCGATCTGAAGGATGACCAGGGGATCCCTAAGCGGGTGCTGCGTTTCGAGGTGGACCAGCAGCGAGTGGCGGAATATGGTCTTGATAACGCGCAGGTGGCGCGGCTGGCGGCGAGTGTCCTGGATGGACGCTATCTGGGCAAGTACCGGCATATCGACGAGGAGGTCGATCTCAAACTGGGTATCGATTCTGCAGCCTTGAGTCATCCGGAGCAGGCGCTATATATCCCTGTGGTAGAGGCGCCCGGTGAGCCCGTCTATCTCCGGGATCTTGTCAGATTGGTGACCTATAACGAATCCGGGGAGATCAAGCGCTATCAGGGGCAGCGTGCCATCAGCATCAAAGCGGATATCCGCGAGGGGGCTCCCACCTCCACGCCCGCCATCGTGAATGCGGTCAGGACGCACTATGCGCGGATCCGTGATAACTATCCGGGGGCCACGGTGATCTTCGGCGGTGAACACGAGAACACCCAACGCTCTTTCGAATCCCTTGCTTACGCATTCATTATCGCGGTGTTGGTGATGTATGTGATCCTGGCCACCCAGTTTCAGTCCTACCTGCAGCCCTTCATTATTCTGTCCGCAATCGTGTTTGCCTTGATCGGGGTGGTGTTCGGCAAGCTGGTCACCCAGTCCCTGTTCACCATCAACAGCTTCATTGCGGTGATCGGAGTGGCCGGTGTGGTAGTGAATGACGCGCTGGTGCTGATCGACTTTATCAATAAGCGCTATCGTGCCGGGATGGACCGCAAGACGGCTATTGTCGAAGGGGTGCATGTGCGGCTGCGCCCGATCCTGCTGACCACGCTTACCACGACCTTGGGTCTGTTACCCATGGCGATCGGAATTCCCAGCTACTCCCTGATCTGGGGGACCATGGCGTCGACCTTTGTCACCGGGTTGGCCACGGCTACGACCCTGACCCTGTTCATCATTCCGGTACTTTGGGATCTTCTGCAGGGATTGAAGGAACGCTTGCAGCGTCAATCGGGTGCGGAGATGGATCGGGTCATCTGAGCGTCAGACCGCGGTGAAAGCAGTACGGTCCAGGCTTTGCAGGCTCATGGTCTCGTTGGATTTCGACTTGTTGGTCGCGACATGGGTTGCGTTCAGGGTCGCACTGACACTGAACAGCGTCATGAAACCCAGGGTAAGCAGCAGTTTTTTGAAATGAATGGTCATGGGTCGTTTCCTGTGTTTCAGAGCACTTAGCAAATTGGATGCCAATATTAGAATATCATAATAATTACATATAATTATAAATTTCAGATACATTGGATGCGAAACAGTGTAAAAAATTCCGAAATCGGAGAAACGGTAAAAATACCAATCATTACAGCTCGTTAGATGGAATGCTTAATGATAGGATTCGGCAGGTTCGAGTAACTTCGGGATAGAATCTTGGCGAAGTGTAAAGAATTCCTGAAAAATACGAATTTAGGTCACAACAGCGATGTGTGAGCACCTATCCTGATACCCTATGGGGTACTCTTGCGAAAAAATGTAACTATTTGATTAGGAACGATTTATTGGGTTTTTTGTTTGCCCTTGTCGGGTGCGAGCCCCGAATGGCGCTTAACTTAACAAAAAATACCGTCATCCCGGCATACGCCGGAATGAGGAAAATTTGGATCCTCGCCTTAAGTCAGTGCTATTCGTGCGAGACAGACCCCAATTATTAACCGACGTTGTCCTTCCGCAATCACCTCTACCTAGACCCGTATGAAGATTCTTGCCATTGAAACCGCAACCGAAGCCTGTTCCGCTGCCTTGCTGATTGACCATGAACTCATCCAGCGTCACGCCCTGAAACCGCGAGGGCATAGCGAGTTGGTACTGGGCATGATGGATGACTTGCTGGCCGAGGCCGGAGTGCGAGTCCAATCTCTGGATGCCCTGGCGTTTGGTCGCGGTCCCGGCTCCTTTACCGGTGTGCGAATCGCCACCGGTGTGATCCAGGGCGCCGCACTGGGTGCCGATCTCCCCGTATTACCCGTCTCGACCCTGGCGGCGCTGGCCCAGCGGGGCTATCGTGAGCTGGCGCAGGAACGGCTGCTGCCGGCCTATGATGCGCGCATGGGAGAACTCTACTGGGCGGCCTACCGTCTGGGGCAACGGGGTTTGGTCGAGTTGGTGTTGCCCGAACAGGTGGCGACCGCAGAGCAGGTAACGTTGCCTGACCAGGAGAGCTGGTTTGGCGTCGGCAGTGGCTGGGGTTGCTGCGCGGAGCCCCTGCAGGCGCGAATGGGGAACCGGTTGCTGGGATTTCAGGATGATTTTTATTGCAGCGCCGAGGATGTGGTGCGGCTTGCGGCGGAGGATTTTCGGCTGGGTCGGGGCGTGGCGCCTGAACGGGCCTTACCGGTCTACCTGCGTAACCGGGTGGCTCAGAAGCCGGGTTCGTCCCGATGACACTTGCTTAAGGTAATTGAGCCGAAAATTAGCGCCAATGGACAGGTTAGCACCCCGCCACAAATTCTGTACCTTTCAGCGGATCAGAAACCAATCCCAATGCCGATGCTGCCGTGACCGCCGCCACCGCTGCTGGCGCCAAAGCCGAAATGTATCCTCGGTCGGGTACGGGCACGACCGGGTTCCGGCCAGACGGCCAGGTCTTCACAGGCCATGACGGGGAACAGATAGTCGGCTTGTCCCACTCGGCCGGATTGTATGCTCAGGATCGGCCCGGTTGCGGTGATATGTTGTCCAATCGACAGATCGCCGGGTTCGACCTGATCGGTGATCCGCGCCAGGAACCGTCCCGCGGATTTTTCCTCGGTCCTGGGACGGCCGTCCGTGTCGAGGGGGTAGGCGAGGATCTCCAGTTCGTCGGCCCGGATACCGATCAGAATGCCCCCCCATTGCCGCTTCTGCTCGGAATTCCCAAGGCCCTCCCGGCTGACCTGATGGGGGGAGCGGCTGCGATCGGCCTGGGGCAGGGTCGGCAGGCTGCTGCAGCCGAACATGACAACCAGGAGTAGGAGGGCGATCGAGCGCATGGAATCACCGGTAGTAGGGGTATCTGCGCCAGTAGTAAGGGTAGTAGAAGGGGTCGTAAAAAGGATCGTAATAGTGGTGATGGTAGGTTATCTCTTTTGGCCAGAGATGATAGTACGCCGCTTTGACCACAGGATAGACATAGGGATAGTCCCCAACCGGCTTTTCCTGGGTGCCTTTGATCAGCCCCACAATGGTGATCTTGCGATTTTTTGGGAAATCTTCGGGATCAAGAAAACCGTCGATCCGGGCGATGAATCGGCCACCGCTTTTACTGTTACTCACAGGTTTGCCGGATTTGTTGAGGTTTTGCGCGAGGATTTCGATTTGGGTCTCATCGGCCAGGTTTTCCACGGCGATGATTTCACCCCCCCAACGCACCCTGGAGTCGATGAAGGGCTCTGGATCCTGTTGGACCTCGTCCACCCGGATGTTACCGTCAACAGGGGTGCGAATCGCCACGGGGATGCTTGAGGCGCAGGCGCCCAGCAGGGCGGTAACCAGCAGGGTCAGGGTCAGTTTCAGGGTACGTCTGTTCATAGATCCTTGAGGTGTTCGGGCATTCCGGTCTGATGGGTTGGACTCGGAACGGATGGGTTAATTCCTTCGGATACTACTCGACGATCCGCTCTTTTTCCGCATCCTCCTGATAATAGTAGTCGTAATTGCGATGCAGATGGTTGGTGAAGGTCCAGGCCTCGTTGTAGGAGAGACCACTGTTCTTGGGAATGATGACCTTGATGTAGAGGTTGTTGTCCTTGGCCTTGAGGCGTGTCAGTCGTTGTTCCAACTGCTCCGGGCTCAAGCTGCGGTAGGCGGTATCTTCCGGTCCCCTGTATTCGATCAAGGTGCCCTTGCCGTGCTTGGTGTAGCGCACCTCTACCAGGGTCTTGCCCTTGGCGGTACGCGCCGGACGCAGCAGTTTGTTGTATTGAATCTTCAGGTCCGAAAAATCCTCTTTCAGATCGGTGATCTGCTGCTCCTTCTCCTGACTGGTGGTGAGCGCCTGCAGTAACTCGTTCTCTTTCTGGGTGAGGGTCACCCTGAGGCGTTGCAGTTCCTCCAGGGTCATGGTCTGGCGCAGGTTGGCCTGTTCCAGATCGGAGCTGAGGTTCTCGATATTACGGTTGGCCTCACTGAGCTGGGTCTGCAGGCGACCCTCTTCCCGGGTGAGTTGGGTCACCTGGTTGGAGAGCAGGATGCGTTCCTGATCCAGGCGTCCGACCCGGTTGGTCAATTCGTCCCGTTCCCGGTTCAGGCGGGTGATCTGGAGCCTTTGCGCACTCAGTGTGGCTGCCTGTTTGTCGGATTGTTCGCGCAGCTGCATCAACTGCATGCGCATCATGGTCAGTTCGTGTTCCCGGGCGATCAGGCGCTCTTCCAGGGTTTCATTCTCTTCCCCGGTGGTGCGGGCGAGTTCCATGGCCTGCTGCTCCGAGGCCATGGTTTCGCGCAACTGGTTCAACAGTTCCATGTTCCGCAGCAACAGGATGACCATGGCCAGCAGGAAAATCATCACGATCACCGTCATGATATCGGTGAAGGAGGGCCAGAAACTCTCTTCGTTCTGGTGGTCCCGGGTGTTCAGCCTGAGGTCGATGAATCCGTTATCCATGCGGATCAGTCATCCTCATGCAGGCGGAAGCCCTGTTTCAGGATATGTTTGATCTCCGCGAGATCGTTGTGCATCGCCTCGTTGCGCGTATCCACTCCTTCGAGGGATTCCAGCATCTGTTTCTCAATAGTCTCGAACGCCTGTTGAGAGTGGCTCATCTGGTTGACCAGTTCCTGCAGGGAGCGGACCAGACCGGTGAACTCGTACAGGGCGCTGTCGGTCTGCACCTGGAAGCGGGGTATCAACTCGTTGACCGTGACCTGTTCCACGGCACTGATCAGGTTGGTTTGAACATCCCCCAGTTTGAGATTGAAGTAGCCGAATACCAGATAGCAGACGATCGCGGTGATGGTCGTTGACAGGGCCGTGGACATGCCGTGGACCACCATGCCCATGCCGCCCACGTCGACCGAGGTGGCAAGCAGGTCGGATGCGCCGATCAGGGCGATGGACAGGGACACGATGGTGCCGAACACGCCGGTCAGGATCAGGATGTTGTTGATGAATTTGGGCAGACTGTTGCGGGTGCTTTCGTTAGCCACCAGGGTGGAGGCCAGGGAGCCGTGGTTGATCGGGCAGTTGGCCTTGTAGAGTCCCTGCATGGTGCGATAGCGGTTCGCGATAATGGCCCGTTTGGGGATCCGGTTGAGGGGATCGGCCACCCCTTCGCGGAGGTTGCGCAGAAACCGGATCACCGCGTTCTCTTCCGAGACATAGTGCAGGAAGATCGCAACCATGCGCAGGATACCGATACTGAACAGGCCGACGATGGTGCCGTTGATGATCAGTCCGGTGGAAGTGAGCTGATCCCGAAAGTAGACCGTGTTGATGAAGTCGTACTTCCAGACCAGCAACGCGGCGATCACCGCCGAGAGGATTATCATCCGGATCAGGATGTTACGGCTGAAGTTCCGGCGTAACTGTATGCTTCCCAACGCTCTGCTCCCGGAGAGTTTGAAAATGGGAATCCAGTGTAACCTACGAGGCGGCTTTTCTCATACCCGATTGTGAGGTTTCGGGCGGGTCCTGTGTCGTGAGCCCGGGACGATTTCCTGTTAGGGTATCGCCAGGCTACAAAGGCTGGTTTTTACAGGGTGTAAATATCGCGAATCACGATCCGCGGACCCTGGGAGTGGATACCATCCGGGAATCGACCGTCCACAACAATCAGATGAAGGATAACCCCAGAATGTCATATACCGAAGCCCGCAGGAATCTGCTTGAGATCTTCCAGGCTGCCCTGCACCGGGTTGCGGGGGATGTGGCCGTCGCAAACTGGCTGGCAGCCCATCCACTGTCCCGGGATGTGGAGTTGATCGCCTTGGGCAAGGCCGCCCAGTCCATGGCCAGGGGGGCCTGGGAACAGCTGGGAGTGGGTATCCGCCGGGCACTGTTGATCAGCAAAACCGACCACCTGGATGCACGTTTTTGCCGGGAAAAGGGTTGGCAGGGGATCGAGGCGGCGCACCCTGTCCCGGCACAGTCGAGTTTGCGGGCGGGAGAGCACCTTGTGGAATTCCTCGATACCGGGGATCGGAAGCTGCCGCTGCTGGTCCTGATCTCCGGTGGCGCTTCCAGTCTGGTGGAGGTGCCGGTCGATGGGGTCGACCTGGCGTTTCTCGCCCGCACCAATCACTGGTTACTTGGTAGCGGCATGGACATCGTCGCCATGAACCGGGTGCGCAAGGGGCTGTCCCGGATCAAGGGGGGTGGTTTGTTGTCCTGGGTAGGGGATCGGGAGGTGATACTGCTTGCCATCTCCGATGTACCCGGTGATCTGCCCGGCGCCATCGGTTCCGGTGTGTTGGTGCCGGAACCGGATCTGCGAGACAGACTCGGAGAACTGGCTTTGCCGGAGTGGCTTTCCGAAACTCTGAGCAAGGGGCTTGAGCAACGACGCGAGCAGGGTTTGCGGACATCCGGGCCGGAGCTGCACATCGTTGCCAACCTCGAGGCCGCCAAGCTGGCCGCTACGAACCGGGCCACAACCCTGGGTTATGTGGCCCGGGCGGAACCGGGAGTGCTCGAGGGGGACGCGGAGGCCGTGGGGTTGCGACTGGCCCGGGAACTGGCCGGGGGACCTCCCGGAGTGACGGTTTGGGGAGGGGAGACTACTGTTAAGCTGCCACGGGAACCGGGCCGGGGCGGGCGCAATCAGCACCTGGCGCTGGCCGCCGCGATGGCCCTGGAGGGGCTGCCCGGTTGCCTCATGCTGTGCGCCGGTAGTGACGGCAGTGATGGTCCCACCGGGGATGCCGGAGCCCTGGTGAATGGGGAAACCCTGGCCCGTGCCCGGCAGGAGGGCTTCGATCCCAAGCTGTGCCTGACCCGGGCCGATTCGGGTGCCCTGCTGGAAGCCACGGGGGATCTGATCACCACGGGACCCACCGGCACCAATGTGATGGATCTGGTCATCGGGTTGAAGCTATGACACTAGAGACAGACTCACTCTACCAGGCGGCCCGTACCTGTCTGCTGTGCTCATCGGTGGAGCGGAAACTGGCACTTAGCGAGGCGGTGGCTTCCGCCTGGGAAGCGGGCGACCTGTCGCTCAGCGGATGGACCCCGGCGGATGATCTGCGGGTGGCCGGTCATCCGCCGCGTCCGGTTCTGGTTCATCCCCATGAACTCCCCCGCCGGAGACTCGGCAGCGAGGCGGGACGGCTGGCGCTGATCCATGCCCTGGCCCACATTGAATTCAACGCGGTGAATCTGGCCTGGGATGCGGTGCAGCGTTTTCCTGACCTGCCTGAGGACTTTTACCGGGACTGGATCCGGGTGGCCCTGGACGAGGTGGCCCATTTTCGCCTGTTGCGGGAACGGCTGTGCCAGGCGGGGGTCGATTACGGCGAATACCCTGCTCACAACGGACTCTGGGAGATGGCCCTGCGAACAGCCCATGATCCCCTGGTAAGAATGGCCCTGGTGCCGCGCATGCTTGAAGCTCGGGGGCTGGATGTCACTCCGGGTATCATGGCGCGCTTTAAGGAGATCGGAGATCACCAGACGGTCTCGGCCCTGCAGGTCATTCTGCGCGAGGAGGTGGGACATGTGCAGAGCGGCAGTCGCTGGTTTCACTATCTGTGTGAGCAGCGGGGCCTGGATCCTGAAGAGACCTATTTCGAACTTTTGCACGCTTACGTCAAAGGGGAGATTCGCTGTCCCCTGCATCGACAGGCCCGGCGGGAGGCCGGATTCAGCGCGGATGAACTCGAACGATTGGAGGCTTTATGCAAATCGTGAAATGGCTGAGTGGCTTTTGGGTATTTGTACTATCCGGTCTGCCCCTGGCTAACGCCGGTAATCTCTCCCCGGTGGACCGTTTGATCTACGAGGTGCAGGAGGGGGAGCGGGCACCGGTCGTCACTCGGATATGGGTATCCCCTGAAATGATGCGGGAGGACGACGGAGAGGAGGGGAGTGGCTACGTGTTATTCGACCGACGGGACAAGACCGTCTACAGCATCAATCCGGAAGAACACACCTTGCTTACAATACCGCTGGCCGAGATAGGTGATCCGGGATCCGCACCTGCGGATCTGAACCTGAAGCAACGCAAAGCGGTACAAGCCCCCCGGATTAGCGGACGCCAGCCCGAACACTGGCAGTTGCGCCTCGGTGAACAGGTCTGCCAGGAGGGTTGGGTGGTGCCCGGGTTGATGCCGGAGAGCATCGCAGCGATGAGTGAATACCGTGAGGCACTGGCCCGGCAACATCGCCTGACCCTGGATCAGATACCGGAAGCCTACCGGGACCTGTGCGATGATACGGTCCAGGTCTTTGCCCCTGCGGCGTTGCTGCAGAAGGGGTTGCCCCTGAACACCTGGGATGCCAAGGGAGTGGTCTGGAAGCTCAGGGAATTTCAGCGCGTGGAGGCGGATCTGAAGAAACTGTTCGAACGACCTGAGGATCTGGAAGTGATCACCATGCCCGGAATGGTTATGCCGGAGTCGTTTCCAGAGGTTCCCGACGAAGCACCTGCTCAGTGACCACCAGGGCCTCCGCCCTCTGCTCATACCATTGCGCAAGAACATGCCGGGTGATCTCGTGTCCCGCTACCCGGTGGCGATGATCGGCCGGTCGGTGGGTGTGCCCATGGATCAAACGTTCCGCCCCGTAGCGTCCCAGGTACTCCTCGATCGTCTGTTCATTGACGTCCATGATGTCGTCCGCTTTTGCCGCGTTTGCCTCACCGCTTTGCGCCCGATACTGCCGGGCCAGTTCAAAGCGCTGTTCGAGGGGCAGAGAGAGGAAATGGCGGATCGTTTCAGGGCTGCGAATCTGCTTGCGAAACTGCTGGTAGGCCAGGTCATCGGTGCACAACAGGTCCCCGTGCATCAGTAGTGTCGGGGTGCCGAAAAGGTCGATCAGACTCGGATCCTGCAGTAGTTGAGCGCCGGTCTCTGCGCAGAAATGTTCGCCGATCAGAAAATCCCGGTTGCCGTGCATCAGAAACAGATTGACACCCGAATCGGTGAGTTCACGCAGGGCCTGCTTGATAGCCGGGATCGGCGCCTGTTGATTGTCATCACCTACCCAGGCATCGAACAGATCGCCCAGGATATAGAGGTGTGATGCGCGGCGCGCCCGGGTTTCGAGAAAACGCAGAAACAGACCCAGCCTGTCCGCCTCGATTGCGGACAGGTGCAGGTCTGAGATGAAAAGATATTCACTCACTCCGTGACTTCGGCCTTTTCCACGATGATATCCTCCACGGGCACATCCTGGTGACCGGCGCGGGTGGTGGTATCCACACCCTTGATCTGGTTGATGATATCCATACCGCTGACGACCTTGCCGAAAACGCAGTAACCCCAGCCATCCTGACCCGGATGATCGAGAAACTTGTTATTGGCGACATTGATGAAGAACTGGGCGGTGGCGGAGTGGGGCTCCATGGTGCGGGCCATGGCGATGGTGCCGATCTCGTTGGAGAGCCCGTTCTTGGCCTCGTTTTCAATCGGATCACGGGTCTGTTTCTGAATCATGCCCGGTTGGAAGCCGCCGCCCTGGATCATGAAGTTGTCGATGACCCGATGAAAGATGGTACCGTCGAAGAAACCGTCCTGAACATACTGCTTGAAGTTTTCGCAGGTCTTGGGTGCGTTCGCCTCGTCCAGTTCGATCTGGATGGGACCCAGATTGGTTGTTAGTGTAATCATGTGCTTACCTTTTGGGTTGATGTTGAAAATTTTTTGATCCGCCGGAGAAACAATAGCTTGCGCTATTTGCCATCATGAACCTACGGATTCAGGAATCTATTATTCGACGATACTGACTTTCTCGATGGTGACGCTCTCCAAGGGTACGTCACGCATCCCGTTACGTACCCCCGTGGCCAGTCCGGCAATCCGATCCACCACCTCCATGCCCTGGGTGACTTCGCCAAACACGGCGTAGCCCCAACCGTCCTGGCTTGGGTAATCGAGAAAATCGTTGTCTTTGTGATTGATAAAAAATTGCGCGGTTGCCGAATGGGGGGCCGAAGTACGTGCCATGGCGATGCTGCCCCGTTTGTTTTTGAGTCCGTTCTTCGCTTCGTTCTGGATGGGGGGGCGGGTGGGTTTTTTCTGCATGTCGGGGGTAAAGCCGCCACCCTGGATCATGAAATCCTTAATCACACGGTGAAAAATCGTGCCGTCATAAAAACCGTCTTGTACGTATTGGACAAAGTTGTCGACAGACTGGGGCGCTTTATCCCGGTCGAGACTGAGTTGGATATCGCCCTGGGAGGTTTTCATTAGAACCTTCACCGATTCGGCCTGCGCCAGGGTTGGATTGAAGGCCAGCAGCAACAGCGACAGGAATAGGGTTATTTGGGGTTTGATCATGGTGTCCTCTTGGTGGTGCCGGCAATGTTGAAGTTTAAGTGCTGGCCTGGTTAGTAGTTATTTCAATGGGTTTTCTGTCTTGGGTGTCTGTTTTGAGCCTTCGTTTCGAGGCGCTGTCACGAGGGTCTCACGAATTTGCGATCCGGGCATAATAACGGTTCAAAACCCGCATAAAAAGAGGGGGCGGGAATTGGCTGCTGACTCTAAAAGGAAAAAACCACGTCTGTATTGTGGTCTTTTGGGGGGTGGCGGTGTTCCAATTCCCAAGTTCAATTGTTCTGGGTCCCCTGGGAGGAGTGGCACTTACATAAGCCAAAAAACCACCGTCATCCCGGCGGATGCGGGGATCTAGAATGCCTGACGGTGCGTGATTCCTGGATTTCGTCCTTGGATCCGTAAACGGTGCATCCCTGCACCACGGTGTGAGGCGGTCGAACCGAGGGGTCCCCAGAACGCGGTTATCGTATTGTATTACCGACGTTTATTTTAGTGTCATGATCCATTGGATGACGCCGCGGATTTGCTCCTCGCTGGCTGAGCTGGGCGGCATCATGATCGTGCCCCAGATCAGCGGTTCGCCGGCCACACTGCCTGATTTGACCTTGTTGACGAGCCGGTCAACCGCGTCGGCATCCCCGGCATATTTCCGGGCGATGTCCTGAAACCCCGGTCCCACCAGTTTGGCATCGGTCTTGTGGCAGCCCAGACAACCGGACTGCATGGCCAACGCCTGATTGGCCTGGGTTACAGGCGTAGCGAAGATCATGGCTATAAGCAAAGGATAGGTGATTTTACGCATCGCATCTCTTCCTCTGGTGAGCGAAACCACGGTGGGTAGGGTTACCCTTGTTAGCGACATGGGCAATGAGAAGTCGTCAGTATCAACCCAGTCGCTTATGATGAATTACACTCAATAATGGCGGGAGCGCGGAGCGATTCTTTAGTGTGTTGTAGGCGCACCAACCCGCGCGGAATTCAAGAGTTACTGCTGTATGCCGAAATAATTGGTATACAAATTTAAGTGAATGACCAGGTTTTCCCATGACAAAAGATATTTCAGTTCAGTGGAAGATCATCACTCCCATGGCATTGATATTTATATTGATTATGTCCGTGGTCACGATTTATTCCGCAGAGCAGCAAAAGGATCGGTTGTTAAGACTTACAGAGCATCAGATTTTCGATGTGCTGCATGGCTACCTCGACAGTATGAACGCGATGATGTTCACCGGCACCATGAGCAACCGGGAGATGTTGCGCGAAAAGATTCTCAAACGTGAAGGCGTACTGGAAGTCCGTATGCTGCGTGGCGAACCGGTCAACAAGATGTATGGCGCGGGTTTCGACCACGAAAAGCCCCTCGATGACCTGGATCGTCGTGCCTTGGCGGGTGAACAGATCCAGAAGGTGGAAGAGGTCGGGGGTGATCGTATCATTACCATTATCGAACCTTTTGCCGCAGTGAAGGACCGCAACGGAACGAACTGCCTGATGTGTCATGCCTTGCCGGAAGGGACGATTCTCGGTGCCGGACGGCTCACATTCACGATGGCGGATCGCGATAAAGCGATCGACCATGAATTGCTGATCGGCGCCGCCATCAACTTTCTGGTCCTCCTGGTTGGCCTGTTCCTGATCGGTTATATCGTGCGAAAAGTGATCATCCGCCCGCTCAAGGGTTTGAAAGAGACGATGGAAAAAGTAGGGGAGAATGCGGATTTACGTCCCCGTGTGCCACTGGGTGCCCATGATGAGTTTCGCCGGGTCGGCGAAGCGGTCAACACCATGCTCGATAAATTTCAGCCGACCATCAGTGAACTAACGCTTACCATGGACGGACTTGCCCGGTCTGCGGATCAACTGGCCCAGGTCACCAAAAAGACCCGGGAGGGTGTGGATGAACAGGAGCGGGAGACCGGACAACTCACCCGGGCCATGAGTGAATTGACCGTTGCCGCGGAACAGGTGTCCAAGTATGCCGCCAGTGCGGAGCAGGTGGCTCTCGATGCCCGGAACAATGCCCATGCCGGCGGTGAAGTGGTGACTCAGGTTTCCGAATCCATCTCCCGTTTGGCCAAGAGCGTCGATGACGCGGTCTCCGTGGTGAAGCAACTTGCCACGGGTACGCACAACATCGGTCAGGTTTCCGAAACCATTACAGCAATTGCGGAACAGACCAATCTGCTGGCCCTCAATGCAGCCATTGAGGCAGCCCGGGCGGGTGAACAGGGCCGCGGTTTTGCCGTGGTTGCCGACGAGGTGCGTAGCCTGGCGCAGCGCACCCAGGACGCCACCCAGGAGATCCAGGGGATCATCGAACAACTGACTAACTCCTCAGACCAGGCTGTGCGGGTCATGGACGAAAGCAAGAAAGAGGCGGATCAGAGCGTCGCGGATTCTGCCCGCGCCGGAGATGCCCTGCATCAGATCGCCGGCGCGGTGGAATCGATCAGCGAGATGAACTCCCAGATCGCCAATGCGGCTTCGGAACAGACGGCGGTTGCCAGCGAGATCAACAACAACATCATTGCCATCAGCGAGGTCTCGCATATCACGGCGGAAGGCACCTCAGAGACCTTCAAGGAGAGTGAAGAGGTGGCGAAGATCTCCCGGCGCCTTGATGAGATGGTCAATCAATTCAAGGTTTGAGGCAGTAAGTTTGCCATGATCCGAATGGCACTTACTTAAACTAAAATAGCCACTGTCATCCCGGCATACGCCGGGATGGCAGTGTTCTATTAACCTAAGTAAGTGCCAATCGGGCCTATCCCTTGTGATGTTTCCCGCTTCACCCGAGTTCGCTTCCGCGGGTTTTAGACTGGGCAGCTACCGGCCGTTTCGATAAGATGTCAGGATTTCTTAAGCACCAGCCGGAACCAAGATGCTAACCGTCTACAACGATCTCAGCCGCCAGAAAGAGCCCTTCCAACCCCTCGAAGAGGGCAAAGTCCGGATGTATGTCTGTGGCATGACGGTCTACGATCTCTGTCATCTCGGGCATGCGCGGGTCATGGTGGTGTTTGACGTGGTCTACCGCTACCTGCAGTCCCTGGGTTACGAGGTGACCTATATCCGCAACATCACCGATGTGGACGATAAGATCATCGCCCGGGCCAATGAGCGCGGCGTGCCATTTCTCGAACTGACCGAGCAGTTTATTACGGCAATGCACGAAGATGCGGATGCGTTGGGCGTGCTGCGTCCCAATGCTGAGCCCAGGGCGACTCAGCATATTGATCAGATCCTGGCAATGATCGAACGTCTGATTGAGAACGGACATGCCTATGCGGCGGATAACGGGGATGTCTATTACAACGTGCGCAGCTTTCCGGACTATGGAAAGCTCTCAGGAAAATCGATCGAGGATCTGCAGGCCGGCGCCCGGGTCGAACCCGGAGATGCCAAGCGGGATCCTCTCGATTTCGCACTCTGGAAAGCCGCCAAGCCGGGTGAACCCGCCTGGGAATCTCCTTGGGGCAAGGGCCGGCCCGGCTGGCACATCGAATGTTCCGCCATGTCCACCCAGGCCCTGGGCGACACCTTTGATATCCATGGCGGAGGAGCGGATCTGACCTTTCCTCACCATGAGAATGAAATCGCCCAGTCCGAGGGGGCCACCGGCCATCCCTTCGTGAAATACTGGATGCACAACGGCTTTGTTCGGATCAATGACGAGAAGATGTCCAAGTCCCTGGGCAACTTCTTTACCGTTCGAGAGATATTGGAGCGTTACCGGGCCGAGGAGGTTCGCTATTTCATCCTCACCAGTCAGTACCGCTCGCCCCTGAACTACGATACTGAACACTTGGACAATGCCCGCGCGGCCCTGACCCGTTTCTATACCGCCTTGCGAGGACTGCCCGAGACCTCTGCAGAGGACGCCGGCCAGGTCTTCGAAGTCCGCTTCCGTGAGGCGATGGAGGACGACTTCAATACCCCGGAGGCCCTGGCGGTGTTGTTCGATCTGGTGCGCGAGATCAATCGGGTCAAAGAGAGCGACCTACAAGCCGCGGCGGCCTTGGGCGGCATGCTGAGACGCATGGGCGGGATCCTGGGTATTTTGCAGGATGATCCGGAATCCTATCTGCGTGGAGGTGCGCCGAGCGACGCAGGCGGACTGAGTGACGAGTCGATCGAGTCGCTGCTTCAGGCGCGTATCGATGCCCGGACGGCAAAAAACTGGACGGAGGCGGATCGCATCCGGGATGAATTGCAGTCCGCTGGGATTATTCTCGAGGACGGGCCCCAGGGTACGACCTGGCGCAGGGGTTGATGCGACAGACCGGGACCCTGAGCTAAAGATCGTCGTCATCCCGGCGTATGCCGGGATCCAGAGGGCTGGACGGAGTGATATCTCTGGATGCCATCCTTAGGTTCGTAAACGGTGCGTCCATGCACCACTTCTCCGGTATACGCCGGAATGACGAAAACCGAGGTTATCGCCTTATATCATTGTCATTCGGATCAGGGGGTCTGTTTGACGGCGATCCTGCGTATTTGCCAGAGACCCGTCAGCGCCATAAGCAGACTGATCAGAATCAAGCCGGGAACATTCAAAGAGGGTATGGCTCGGGCTGCTGCTACAGGTGCGGCAGCAGGTACTGTTGCGCCCGGTGCAAAGGTGATCACTGAGCCCCATGAAGCATTGGCGTTGTAGTTGAAGGCAGCGCCAAGGGTTTCCGCACCATTGTCTGCTACCATGTTGATATCAATCAAGAAATTCGGGGTATTCTGCAGAGCAGAAGCCGTCCAGTCCGCCACAACAAAGGTCTGCGTGCCACCGGGTGTGGCACCCCCGTTGATGGTGATCGTGGATTCGATGATGTTGGCTATGATCAGCTCGTTACCATCGAGCACAATAGCATCATCCCATATAAAGTAACCCGTTCCGGTTTCGCCGCCGCTTCCGGTTAAGGTGAAATTGTGGCGCATTTCCACTGCGAGAACGTTCCTTGTCGCAATTAACAAAAGTGTGATGAAAAGGAGACGAAGCAGGGGATGTCTTGTCATCTTGTATCCTGTTGTGAGTGAACCTGAAAGAAGTCTAGCAAATCGTAGAAATATCACCTCATTCTAGTCGGGGATGTTGCCTTGTTCTACGCGAATCTCGTTCCCGTGACTGCTCATCTGTTCAAGTATCGGATAGCGAAGGATCGCACGGGCGGACTATTCCTTTTGCATGGGATGAACGCGTATTAAAGAAGGGCAGGGATTAATAGCACTTAACTTAAGACGATGCTCTGGATTTTTGTCATTCCGGCGTGTGTCGGAGAGGTGGTGCGTGGATGCACCGTCTAGGAACCTAAGGGTGGCATCCAGAAATATCGCACCGACCAGCATTCTGGATCCCGGCCTACGCCGGGATGACGGTGGTCTTCGGTTTAGGTAAGCGCCACTAGCTCTGAGCGCTGTGCAATTCCGCTGCCTGCAGGGTGTTTTCGAGCAACGTGGCGATGGTCATGGGGCCGACTCCTCCCGGCACCGGTGTGATCCACGAAGCGTTATTCCTGGCCGCCTCGAAGTCCACGTCACCTACCAGCTTGCCGCTCTCGGTGCGGTTGATGCCCACATCGATCACGATCGCTCCCGGTTTGATCCAATCCCCCGGCACGAACTCAGGCCGGCCGACCGCCGCTACCAGGATATCGGCGTTACGCGCCTTCTCAGCCAGGTCCTTGGTTCGGCTGTGACACACCGTGATGGTGCAGCGCGCCGCCAGCAACTCCAGTGCCATGGGGCGACCCACGATGTTCGATTGTCCGATGATCACCGCATCCAGACCGGCCAGGGTTTCACCGGTGTGTTCCAGCATGGTCATGATACCCCGGGGGGTGCAGGGGCGCAGGATGGGCATGCGCAGTGCCAGACGCCCAACATTGTAAGGGTGGAATCCATCCACGTCCTTGGTTGGCAGGATGCGTTCGATGATCGCTTCCTCATTGATCTGCTTGGGCAGGGGCAACTGAACCAAGATACCGTCGATGGACGCATCGGCGTTCAGTTCATCAATCAGTGTGAGCAGCGTTTCTTGAGAGGTAGTCTTCGGGAGGTCGAAGGACTGGGAGTGAAAGCCGACCTCCTCGCAGGACTTGCGCTTATTGCGCACATAGACCTGAGATGCCGGATTCTCCCCGACCAGAACCACCGCCAGACCCGGACGACGCAATCCGGAGGCGGTACGTGCTTCGACTCGGGCCTTGATCGTCCCACGAAGTTCAGCGGCGATGGCCTTACCATCCAAAATCTTTGCACTCATGGGATTCCCCAGGCTGAAAAAAACGAGCGGCATTCTAGCACATCGTTGAGACGCCCTGTGAGGGGCTGAACAGGGTTTGGCATTGACCTTGACGGACATCAACAGTATGATTCCCACCCTTCGCGTATCCAGGGTGGTTTACACCTCCCCCTGGTGGGAAATCGGGGTATAGCGCAGTCTGGTAGCGCGCCTGCTTTGGGAGCAGGATGTCGGGAGTTCGAATCTCTCTACCCCGACCATTTTTGCGCCCGTAGCTCATTTGGATAGAGCATCGGCCTTTGAGCACACACTGTGGTGTGTAAATAGGAGCCTTCATGGGGAAATCCGAACCCATGAAGTGGATCGCACTGTATCGGGGAAACCTTAACAGGTTGTGCTGATGGCAATCCCGAGGAAACCTTTGGTTGATTCCGCCAGGGGCAAGCGGCTATGATGCGCCGCCCACCCGCGGCAACACGCAGAAGGGATCCGTAGAGACTATACGTGCGGCACCTGAGACGGTGAAGAGATAGTCCAGACCACAAACTTCTGGTTCTCAGGAGGCGTCGAAAGGCGTAGTTGGTAAGCTAAGCCGAGGGTAGCAGGTTCGAGTCCTGCCGGGCGTGCCAAGTTCAGGTGTCGGCTCACTGTAAAGAGCCGCTTTGCACGACAGTTTGAAGTTTAATGGTGGACGTAGCTCAGTTGGTAGAGCTCCGGATTGTGATTCCGGCGGTCGTGGGTTCGAGACCCATCGTCCACCCCATATGCTAAATCGGGCCATTAGCTCAGTTGGTAGAGCAGTGGACTCTTAATCCATTGGTCGTAGGTTCGAATCCTACATGGCCCACCAGCTAGATCAAGGAGTTACGTGTCATGCGTAGCTCCTTTTTTATTGCCAAGGTACAATTTCGGTACACCACGCATGGAGCGCAGTACCGATGGCCACAATCGTAAGGAC
Organism: Candidatus Thiodiazotropha sp.; assembly: GCA_050291245.1. Classification (GTDB taxonomy): domain Bacteria; phylum Pseudomonadota; class Gammaproteobacteria; order Chromatiales; family Chromatiaceae; genus Thiodiazotropha. The sequence goes on from JBNKJP010000044.1 coordinate 316,176, forward strand.
CCTCTCCGGCACCTAGAAAGCCGTCATCCGGCGCAAGGGTTGGCCTACCTCTTCGATGACATTCCGCACCAAGCGGGACGCCGAGGACTGGGCAAGGCGCACCGAGGATGAAATGATCCGAGGTGTCTATGTCAGGCGGTCTTCCTCCGAAAAGATGCTCCTGCAGGACGCCCTAAAGCGCTACCTCAAGGAAATCACCCCCACCAAACGCCCATCCACCCAACGAGCGGAAAAGATGCGGGCAAAGCCGCTGACCACTCAGCTCGGTAAATACTCGTTAGTCGCCCTCACGCCTGATGTTATTGCGACCTATCGGGATGACCGGTTGGAAGAGGGGAGGAGTGCTTCGACAGTCAGGCTCGAACTGGCGTTGCTCGGTCACCTCTACACTACGGCTATTAAGGAGTGGGGATTGGGCCTGGTCTACAACCCAGTATCCAATATCCGCCGACCGAGCGCTGGGCAGGGAAGGAACCGGCGACTATCCTGGAGTGAGGTGAGGAGAATGTTGAAGGCCTGCGATGCACACTCCAACCCCATGCTTGGATGGGCCGTCCGGATTGCTCTTTATACGGCCATGCGTCAGGGCGAGATTCTTTCACTGACACTGGAACAGGTTGACCTGCAGAGGCGGGTTGTTCGACTCAATGAAACCAAAAACGGCAGTGCTAGGACCGTTCCGTTATCAAAGCGTGCTGTTAGGGTGTTTCGTCAGGCCGTCAGTCATCCTGTCAGGCCAAAGGGTGTAGACTTGATCTTCTATGGGGAACCGGGGTGTGATGGCAATAGACGTCCATATAGGACTAATAAGGTTTGGTCAGAGGCACTGCAGCGCGCCGGGATCACCAATCTGAGGTTTCATGACCTGCGCCATGAAGCGATCTCCAGGTTGGTGGAAAGGGGGTTAAGTGACCAGGAGGTTGCAGCGATCAGTGGTCATAAGTCTATGCAGATGCTGCG
>JBNKJP010000045.1:0-24287 GCA_050291245.1 Candidatus Thiodiazotropha sp.
GACCTGGGGGCTGTTCTCGGTGACGCCGGTGGGCCTGGCGCTGGTGGCCACCGGTATCATCTACTTCGTGCTGGCGGGCCGTTTCGTGCTGCCGGCGACGAAGAGCGAGAGCAGCACCAGCGGCACCGATCCGATGCGCTACTTCCACGACGTCTACGGCGTGGACTACCTGCTCAAGGAGTTGGTGGTGGAGGCGGGCAGCCCGCTGATCGGCAAGCAGTTCGATGACGTGGAGCGCCCATACCGGGTGCGTGTCATCGCCAGCAAGATCTCCGGCGAGGCCAGCCGTATCGGTCCCGGCGCGCTGGCCCGCGACATGGCCATCAGCTCCGGCATGGTGCTGGGCGTGGTGGCCGATCCGCTCTCCCTCGATCGCTTCGTCGACAGCTTTCAACTGAAGAAGCGCGAGGTGATGCGCACCTTCGCCAACGACCTTGCCGCCAGCAAGGCGGGCATTGCCGAGGTGGTCATCCCGCCCGGCTCCAGCCTGATCGGTAAGAGCGCGCGGGACGTCTGGATGCGCAAGACCTACGGCCTGGCCATGATCGGACTGCATCGCGGCGGCAAAACCCTGCGCGAGGGCGACGATATCCGCAACATGCCCCTGATGGCCGGAGACACCCTGGTGGTGCATACACCCTGGGATGCCCTCGCCCGCATCGAGCAGGACAAGAACTTCGTGGTGGTGACCACCGAATATCCCCACGAGGAGCTGCGGCCCCACAAAGTGGGTTGGGCCGGTCTCTTCTTCGCCATCGCACTCTCCATGGTGCTGTTCAGCGACATCCGCCTCTCAGTGGCGCTGCTGACCGGGGCGGTCGGCATGGTGATCTCCGGGGTGCTCAAGATCGAGGAGGCCTACGAGGCGGTGAGCTGGAAGACAGTCTTTCTGCTCGCCTCGCTGATTCCACTGGGCCTGGCGGTGGAGACCTCCGGCACCGCCAAGTGGATCGCCGAGCAGGTGCTCTCCGTGGTCGGCGAGATGCCGGTGTGGGTGATTCAGGCGGCGGTGGCCACGCTGGCCACCTTCTTTACCCTGGTGATGTCCAACGTGGGCGCCACCGTGCTGCTGGTGCCGCTGGCGGTCAACATCGCCATCGGCGCGGGGGCCAATCCGGCGGTCTTCGCGCTGACGGTGGCGCTGGCCACCTCCAACTCCTTCCTCATCCCCACCCATCAGGTGAACGCCCTGATCATGGGGCCGGCCGGCTACCGGGTCCCCGATTTCATGCGGGCCGGCGGCATCATGACCGTGCTCTTCCTCACGGTGCTGATGGTGATGATGTCGCTGCTGTTTTGATCCACGCTCACTGCACAGCCGATCAATTCTCTTTCGGGAGTCCCTGAGCGCGCAGGCCCTCGCTTAGGGACTTTCGGCGGATCGCCGTCCGCCCTGCATTGCCCATTTCAACAATAGCGGTTATGCCGACAGCCTGATCTCTGTTCGCTCCTCTCCGGAACTGAAGCGCATACTGGCGTCGCGGCACACCTCCCTGCCGCTGCATCAACCATCCTCCCGTGAATGATTTTGGTGCGGAAAATGAGTCCATTTGGTGCTTGGTTTTCATCAGTATTTTTGTGGAAAACAGCGTAACAAACTGAATATATTAAATATTGAATATTGGCCCAGTTTCTGCAAAAACTGAATCGTACAGCGATGTTGATCCTCCATTATCCCGGCTCTCGCCGGGATTTTTTTCTGCAGGAATTATCGCTGTCTCAAGCCGCCTCTATCTGAACCTGCATTCCTTCCGTGAAGTTTGCATTCGGCGAGAAGCTGAGAATCGGCTAAAATCCCTAGGAAATCTAAGTCATTGATCCTTTCAGGAGGGAAGGGACTGCAGCCAGGGCCGGATGCGGCATCGCTCACGACGCGTTGCCGGTCGCTACCGAAGTGGGTCGCGGCCAGGACAGGGAGACAGCGTGTTGGTTGGAATTCGAGTGTATCCCGCTGCGCGAAAGACCGGTCCTGATTTCCTGACGTCTGCCGCCCAACGAGTGGTGATGCCTCCAAGCGCGCGGAGCCGACGGCGACAGCCGGGCGGCTACCCGCAGGAAAGCGTCGATGATGATGAGCAAGCTATCGCCGATCCTGGAGCCGCTGGGCATGGGCGAATTCATGCGCGGCTTGAGCACAGCGGCCCAGCAGGAGTTTGAGCAGGGGATCGTCAGAGCCGTTTTCATTCTGCTTTTCACCGCCTATCTCTTTCTGCTGCAGCGGTTTGCGCCAGAAGCCGCCCACGCCCATACACTGCCTTTGATCGCCTCTTCGGTCTACGCGCTGTTCAGCCTGTCGATTCTGGTCAGCTTTCCCCTCCATCCGGCGGCAACGCCGGTTCGTCGGGTTATCTCACTGATCGGCGATAACGCTATCGTCTTCTACGGTCTCTACAGTCTGGCGGAGTACGGAACGCCGCTCTATACCATCATGATGCTGATCACCGTCGGTTACGGCGTGCGTTTCGGCGTTCACTACCTCTATGCGGCGACCCTGTTGTCGAATCTTGGCTTCCTATTCGTCATCCGCACGGCGGACTTCTGGCTGGACCACGCCTTTCTCGGCTACTCCTTGTTGATCACCAATATGGTGATTCCGGTCTTTGTCTCCCATCTCTTGGGCAAGCTGATCATCGCCAGGCAGCAGGCGCTTGCCGCCAACGAAGCCAAGTCGCGATTCCTCGCCAATATGAGTCACGAGATCCGAACTCCGCTCACGGGAATCATCGGCGTGAGTGAACTGATGCTCTCCGATAATCACAAACGCCATACCCTCAAACAGATCGGCACCATCGAGAAGTCTTCCAAGGATCTGCTGAGTATCCTCAACGATATCCTCGACTTTTCCAAAATCGAGGCGGGGCGTCTGACGATCGAAAAACGTGCCTTCGATCTGCATGCGGTGATTGCCATGGTCAGCAAAAACTACAAGCCCATGGCGGAGCGAAAAGGCCTGCGCTTTCATGCCGACATAGCACCGGAGATACCCTTCAATTTGATCGGTGATCAACTGCGCCTGAAACAGGTCCTGATGAATATGGTGAGCAATGCGATCAAGTTCACCGAAGAGGGATTGATCGAGATTCGCGTTAATTCCCTCGATACCCGACCAGGATCGGTCAGACTGCGCTTCGAGATCATCGACAGCGGCATCGGTATCGCCAGGGACAAGCTCGGCGCCATTTTTGACCGGTTTTCCCAGGTGGATGACTCACACACCCGACGCTATGGCGGCACCGGTCTTGGCATGGCGATATCGAATGATCTGGTCAAACTGATGGGTGGAGAGATCTTCGTCGACAGCAGCCCGGGAAAGGGAAGCCGTTTCTATTTCGATCTGGAGTTCGCGCTCGACACTGAGGAGGCCTGCTCACGCTACCAGGGAGTCACCGCCGTCGTGCTCAGCACCCGCAACGGTTTTCTTCGTACCCTTGAGCACTATCTGCAGGCTTGGGGAATCCGCCCTGTCTCGGCACAGGACGAGCAGTCGGCAGAGGAGTCTCTACTGCGGCTGACGAAGGCGAATCCGGCACCGCTGATCATCATCGATGAGGCCGCTCTCGGCGGTTCCCCCAGAGCGGTCAGTGCTCGCCTGAAGGCGTCGGACCTGCAGGGGGTTCGCTCGATGCTCGTATCGGAAAAGGGTTCCCTCTCTTCTCACTATCACGGGCTCCGATTGGGCGCCGTCGTGGTCGACCTGAACAATCGCCGTCAGTTTTTCACTACCCTACACAGGATATTGTCTGACGAGGGACCGGCTGCGGGAAAAGATCCGCGCCGGGCCCCCCTCCGGCCTGGCAGGCAAAGCCGGCGGCGTATCCTGGTGGCCGAGGATACTGATATCAACCGATATCTATTACGTGAGGTGTTGCTGCGCACCGGATACGCCGTAACGGTGGCACCTGATGGCCGGCAGGCGCTGAGTTACCTGCAGACCGAGCCTTTCGAACTCTGTATCGTCGATATGCAGATGCCGGAGATGAGCGGTATCGATGTGGTCAGCGCGGTCAAGCAGGGCAGTGGTCCGAATACCGAAACCCCTTTCATCGTGCTGACGGCCAATGCCACGTTCGAAGCGAAAAGAGCCTGTGCGGAGGCGAAGGTGGAGGCCTATCTGACCAAGCCGATCGACATGCCGCAGCTGCTGCGCACCATCGAGGATCTGACCGCGAACAACCGGGGTCTGCCGCGTGAGGAGGTGGTCAACTCGAACATGCAGATGGTTTGCGTCGATGAGCTTCTCGATTGCCAGGCCATCGAACGGCTGCGAACCATCGATAAGGATAGCAGGGAGCTCAGCCGGATGACCAAGCGCTTTCAGCAGCAGGCGGACAACCTGATCAATACCATGCACTTCTCCCTGCGCGGAGAGCGCTATCACACACTCAGCCATGAGGCGCAGCGGGTTGGCATACTGGCGGCGCCGGTCGGCGCGGTCAAACTGGCCCATACCGCGCAACAGATTCAGCAGGCGACAACACAGACTCTGGAGCGGGATGGGGCCCGGTTGCTGAAACAGCTGAGGCGGGACTTCAATGATACGCTCACGGCGATACGCGCCTGTCTCAACGAGGGGCGCAGCGGCCCGTATTGAATGCGGGGCTCTCTCCAATCGGTCGATTCGGCCTGTCCATGATCTGTGGAGATCGGATTTGCCGGGCAATACCCTTCCCGGACTCCACTGCACGCCATCCGGGTCACGGGTCTGCGTACCACGGGCGTGGCCTGGATGAAGCAACGCGAAATCCAGGAGTATTCACGCTTACCCTCCAAAAAAGCCGATTGTTTTCAGCCACCAGTCGATTTAGCTCTAACGACTATTGAAGCCTGAGAAAGCGCACCCATACTTAAAGTGCCTCTGATCTGTCCATGACGTGGCGCGTGACGCCTCGGTCGGGCCAAAAAGCGATCGCGACAGTGCGGCTTTCCCCCACTAGGAACCGATCGTCGGCGATCTTTGTGTATCGACGCAAGGAGGAAGACATGTCCACATTGCAGCAACTGCAACAAGGTTTCAGCCACGCCTGGGATACCCTGGTCGACGGCTGGCGCCATCTCTACCACCGGGCCGCCAGCGCCATGACCCGCTTCGTTCCCCGCAAACTCCCAGCGGAGGGAGATTCCGAAGAGGCGCATGAACTTGTCCGGCGCAGCTCCGGCTGGGGCGTGCTTGCCGCCGAGGTCTTCGACGACGGGGAGAAGCTGGTGGTGCGTCTGGAGATACCCGGGATGGAGGCCGGCGAGTTCCAGTTGGAGGTGATCGACCGCGCCCTGGTGGTGCGCGGGGAGAAGCGCCTGCAACGGGAGCGTACCCAGGGCCGCTATCATGTGTCGGAGTGCGCCTATGGCCGCTTCGAGCGCGCCATCGCCTTGCCGGACGAGGTGGATGCGGACCAGGCCAAGGCCAGCTACAAGCGTGGCATTCTGCGGGTCGAACTGCCGAGGCGACGCTTGTCCGAGCGGCGCAGAATCCAGGTTCGGGTCCACTGAAGCCGCCACGGGAAGAGGGCATTGCGATAAGCGAAGGGTGCAGAGTCAACTAAGGGTTCCGGTGCGGCAGGCCGCACCCGACACCTGATCGACCCGTAGGGTGCGGCTTGCCGCACCGAATCCCATCCCTATCACTACCTCGGACCCTGCAATCCCCGGCGGCAGTCTGAAAGGTGCGAACGATGGAGTTCAAAGACTATTACAAGACCATGGGCGTGGCCCGCGACGCCACCCAGGACGAGATCAAGCGGGCCTATCGCAAACTGGCCCGCAAATACCATCCGGATGTCAGTAAGGAGGCGGATGCCGAAAAGCACTTCAAGGAGGTGGGCGAAGCCTACGAGGTGCTGAAGGATGCGGAAAAGCGGGCTGCCTACGACCAGCTCGGCGTGAACTGGAAGGCGGGACAGGAGTTCCGCCCTCCGCCGGACTGGAGCACCAACTTCGAATTCAGCGGCGGCTTCGGCGGCGCCGACGGCGCGGCTTTCAGCGACTTCTTCGAAAGCCTCTTCGGGCGCGGCTTTACCGGCACGGGGGGCTTTGCCGGCGCCCGCCGGTCTACCGCGTCCCGCGCCTTTCATGCTCAGGGTGAGGATCATCACGCCCGAATTCTGATCGACCTGGAGGACGCCTTTCGCGGCGCCACCCGCACCCTCAGCCTGCACGTGCCCGAGATCGATGCCCGCGGCCATGTGATCACCCGCGAGCGCAGCCTCAACGTGCAGATCCCTAAAGGCATCCGCCAGGGGCAACAGATCAGGCTCACGGGGCAGGGGGCGCCGGGCCTCGGCCAGGGCAAGCCGGGCGATCTCTACCTGGAGGTGGAGTTCCGGCCCCATCCGCTCTACCGCGTGGAGGGGCGCGATCTCTATCTCGACCTGCCGGTGGCCCCCTGGGAGGCCGCGCTTGGCGGGCAGGTCAAGGCGCCGACGCCGGAGGGCACCATCGATCTCAAGATCCCCGCGGGCTCCGCCTCGGGACGCAAGTTGCGGCTCAAGGGGCGCGGCATTCCGGGATCGCCCCCAGGTGATCTCTACACCGTACTGCAGATCGTGCTGCCGCCCGGCGACAGTGACAAGGCGCAGGCGATCTACCGCCGCATGGCCGACGAGCTGAGGTTCAATCCACGGGCGAAACTGGGGGTCTGAATGGGCGGGCAACACGAAATAGTGAGCGGACGGGTCCTCGACGAGATGGTCACGCTGACGCTGGAAGAGCTGAGCCGCGCCTGCCGGGTGCATCGCGAATGGATTCTGGAGCTGGTCGACGAGGGGATACTGGAACCGCGTGGAGAGAGGGGGGCGCTCTGCTTCACCGCCAGCTGTCTGCCGCGCGCCCGCCGGGTCTGGCGGCTGCAGCACGATCTCGGCGTCAATCTGGCGGGCGCTGCGCTGGCGCTCGATCTGATGGAGGAGATCGAGCGCCTGCGTGCCCATCTGCGGCGTTTCGAATAGTTGTCTCCAGGCGTGTGATCGCCACGGGGACTTGAAATGCGCCCGGCTGTCCCTATCTACGAATCAACAACGGCTATTCATCCACAATCGGAAGGAGGTAGTGAGATGTTCACAAGTCTGAGTCAATTTGAAGGCGGCCTGTTCGACGATTTCAGGCGCCTGGAACGGGAGATGGACCAGCTTTTCGGTAACGCTCCCTGGAGCGGCGGCATTCGCGCCGCGGCAAAGGGCGGCTATCCCCCGATCAACGTCGGCGTCACTCCGGAGCGGATCGATGTCTACCTGTTCGCCCCCGGCGTGGAGCCCAACGCCCTGGAGATCACGCTGCACCAGAATCTCCTGACGGTGAAGGGCGAACGCCGGGCGATGCGGGAGGAGGGCGCGCAGTACTACCGACGCGAGCGCTTCGACGGCGATTTCCATCGCGCGGTGAATCTGCCGGAGGACGCCGACCCCGATCAGGTGGAAGCGAACTACGGGGACGGTGTGCTGCACATCGTCGTCAAACGCCGGGAAGCGGCCAAGCCGCGCCAGATCGAAGTGAAATAGCGGGGGAGGTGAGTGACATGACCGAGAGCAACGAAATGAGTAAACAGACGGCGAAGAGCGAGCAGGCCTCGGAGCGGGCGATGCGTCCGGCGGTCGATATCTTCGAGGACAGCACCGGCATCACGGTGCAGGCCGATATGCCCGGCGTCTCCCGCGAGGGTCTGGAGATCCAGATCGATCACGATACCCTGGCCATCGAAGGCCGCGCCGAGATCGCGATGCCGGAAGGCCTGGAGGCGATCTACGCCGATGTGCGTTCGAACCGCTATCAGCGTAGTTTCACCCTCAGCCACGAACTGGACGGGGATCGCGCGGAGGCCAGCCTCAAGAACGGCGTGCTGACCCTGCGCATTCCGAAGCGGGAGCAGTATCAGCCGCGCAAGATCGAGGTGCGTGTCTCCTGAGGGAGCAACATCTCGCGCCTTGTTCCGGGAGTTCCTGCAGTGAGCGACAAACACCGGCATGGCAGTCCATGCCGGTGTTTTATTTTGCCTTCCCGCTGCCAGGTCAGCGAACCCGATGGGAACGGCGTGGAATCCGGGGCGGCGGGTTCCCTACGCGATTCGGGTCAGGTGGCGCGGATCGACTCGTCATGCGCTCAGGCGTGTCCGCGTTGGCGGTAATGCCGGATCACGGCCTTTTCCAGCTCCACCAGAAAAAACACACTGGACGCCATCAGGGTGATCAGCGTCCAGTGCGCGACGTCGATGGCGGCCGTGCCGAAAAGCCGTTGCATAGGGGGGAGGTAGGTGAAGGCGAGCTGAAACAGCAACAGCAAGGCGACTGCGGGGAGGGCATAGCGGTTGCCGAGCATCGCCCGGCGGTTGAAGGCTGAATCCGCGATAAAACGCGAGTTGAAGAGATAGAAGATCTCAAACATCACCAGGGTGTTGACGGCCAGGGTGCGGGCAACCTCGATCGACGCCTCATGCTGCAGCGCCCAGAGAAAGAGGCCGAAGGTTCCGCTCATCAGGATCAGCGAGACAAAGCCGATACGCCAGAGAAACCAGCCGTTGAGTATGCGCTCGTCACGGGCGCGCGGCGAGCGCAGCATGACGTCGCTTTCAGACGGCTCGAAGGCCAGCACCAGGGCAAGCGTCACGGCAGTGATCATGTTGACCCAGAGAATCTGCACCGGGGTTAGCGGTAACTCATGAAATCCGAGCAGGATGGCGCCGAGGATGACCAGCGCTTCGCCGCCGTTGGTGGGCAGAATGAAGAGGATCGCTTTGCGAATGTTGTCGTAGACGGTGCGGCCCTCCTCGACGGCATGCACAATGGAGGCGAAATTGTCGTCGGCCAGCACCATCTCCGCCGCTTCCTTGGCCACCTCGGTGCCGTTCTGGCCCATGGCCACGCCAACGTCGGCCCGCTTGAGCGCAGGGGCGTCGTTCACCCCGTCGCCGGTCATCGCCACCACCTGCCCACGCTGTTGCAGGGCGCAGACCAGTCGCAGTTTGTGCTCGGGTGTGACCCGGGCGTAGACATCCGTGTGCATGACCCGGGTCGACAGGGTCTCCTCGTCCATGCGATCGAGATCCTGACCCGACATAACATCCGCGCAGTTGCGCAGGCCGATCTGCGCCGCAATGGCGGTCGCGGTCACCACGTGGTCGCCGGTGATCATTTTGACGCGGATACCGGCCTGCTGACAGGTTTTCACCGCGCTGATCGACTGCTCGCGGGGAGGATCCATCAGGCAGAGCAGACCGAGCAGGGAGAGCCCCGACTCCACATCCTGGAAGCGCAACTCCCGGATGGCGTCATCCGGCGCTTTTTCGGCAAGCGCCAGCACCCGGTAGCCGCGGGAGGCGAAGGTTTCCACCCGCGCCAGCCAGACTGCCGGATCGATGGGCACTCGTTCGCCGGCGAGGAGCTGCCAGCCGCACATGCCAAGCAGCCGCTCCGGCGCCCCCTTGATCAGGAGGGTGGCATGTCCCTGATGGTCGTGGTGCAGGGTGGCCATGAACTGGTGAGTAGAGTCGAAGGGTATCAGATCGGTGCGAGGCATGCGTTTCGCCTCGCTGTCCGGATCGAGTCCTCCCTTGATGCCAAGCGTGAGCAGGGCCGCCTCCATGGGATCTCCCTGCGCTATCCAGAGATTGCCCTGGCGGCTCAGCCCGGCGTCATTGCAGAGCACGCCGGCGCGAAGCAGAGACCAGACCGGATCTCCGGTGGCCGGCATGAAGACGCTGCCATCCTCCTCTCGCTGCAGGCCGCCGTGAGGATCGTAGCCGACGCCACCCACCTCGAGACTGAACTCAGGGGTGACGACATGGCGCACCGTCATTTCGTTGCGGGTCAGCGTTCCGGTCTTATCGGAACAGATGACGGCGACGGTGCCGAGGGTCTCCACGGCCGGCAGGCGGCGGATGATGGCGTTGCGTCTGGCCATGCGCTGCACGCCGATGGCCAGGGTAATGGTCATGATGGCCGGCAGACCTTCCGGGATGGCGGCCACGGCCAGTCCCACCGAGGCCATGAACATCTCGCTGGCCGTGTAGTCGCGCAACAGAACGCCGAACACGAAGCTGATCAACGCGAGTCCGAGAATCGCCAGCGTCAGCCAGCGGCCGAAGATCGACATCTGCTTCAGCAGGGGCGTGGTCAGCCGGGTGACGCCAGCCATCAGCAGGCTGATGTGGCCGATCTCGGTATCCGCGCCGGTGGCCACCACTACGCCTTTCCCCTGTCCCCGTGTGACCAGGGTTCCCGAATAGGCCATGCAGCGACGATCGGCCAGCACCGTATCCTGCGGCATGGGTTCGGAGGTCTTCTCCACGGGGAGCGATTCGCCGGTCAGCGCCGCCTCTTCGATCTGCAACCCTTTGGTCTGAATCAGGCGCATGTCGGCCGGCACCCTGTCGCCGGCCTGAAGGGGAACCAGATCACCGGGTACGAGCCGTTGCGCATCGAGGGTGGCCAGGTGTCCGTCGCGAATCACCGCGGCTTGTGGCGAAAGCATGCCGCGTATGGCCCGCAGGGCGTCTTCCGCTTTGCCCTCCTGCAGAAAACCGATCAGGGCGTTGATCAGCACCACAGCGAAGATGACCGACGCATCCAGCCAGTGCTGCAACAGCGAGGTCACGAGCCCCGCGGCCAACAGCACATAGATCAGCAGATTGTGGAACTGGGAGAGAAAACGCATCCAGGGGCCGCGTGGCCTGGCTTCGGGCAATCGATTGGGGCCGAACCGGCGAAGACGCGAATCGGCCTCCTGTTGACTCAGCCCGTTATCGCCGGTCTCCAACAGACGTTGAAGCGCGTCTTGACCGAGGGCGTGCCAGGGTTGGGAGGTGAGATCGCTGTTCTTCATCTGAGGTGACAGATTGTGAGATACCGGGATCGGTTTCTATGCCTGAGTATAAACGACAAACCTGGAATTCTGCGGCGATTGACGATTCAGTGAGTTGCCGAGGGTCTACGGGAAAGGGGGTAGGCCAGAGCGCAAGCGCTTTGGACGGATCCTGTAGGGTGGCTGAGACTGCGGGATCGATTGCCGATGCTCCATGCGTCTGTCGCCCAAACGGAGGGTAAAACCACCCCCGGCAGTCAGCCGGAAGCGGCGCCTGACTGGTCATCACGGCTGAATAAATGTGTACTAGACTGCAAGGGATTGCTGTCAAATCACGCCTTGCGCGAGCCTGAGGGGGTGAGTGAATGAGTGCAAGTTTGATCATGGATTCCAATCCGATCCGTATCCATCCTCTGGATAGCATCGGAGTCGCCGCCCGGAAGATCATGCGACGACGCTACCGCAGCCTGCCGGTGGTCGATGACGAGCGTCGCTTTCTGGGGGTGGTTCACGTCAACGAGATGTTGCGCCTGATCCTGCCCCCACAGGCCACCCTGGAGTCCATCGATATTGCCGCGGAACGTTATGAGAACCTGACCCTGGACGATCTGCGAGACAACCTGGACCGCCAGCTGGGGGATCCCATCGCGCCTCTCATCGATACCCATGTGGTCACCGTCTCCCCGGAGACCTCCCTGGTGGAGACCCTGCTCACCCTCTATCATCAGCAGCAGAACCTGCCGGTGGTGGACAGGGAGAGCGGCCGGCTCGAGGGGATGATCTCCTACTACGACATCGGCGACATGATGCTGCTGGGGGGCTACGGGCAGGCTGTCTAGGCTGCCGGGCAGCCGTTTAGGTTCCTCCCTTTCTGCCTGTCCCGCTTCCGCGAGGGGAGTGCAAACAAACGACAGGATTCCGCGACCTGAGTCGACGCGCTCGATACACTCGAAAAGCACTTCTCTTTCTCCCCTTGCGGGAGAGGGCCAGGGAGAGGCGGATTAAAATAACCTGTGAGCGGTGCGTACTCATCTTCATCCAATCAACACTCAAACGACACTCGGCTGTTGATCCTTTTGCTGTGTGAGGTAGGGGATCAACTTCTATTCCGCTTACCGCCGCTTGTCACACCTCCGCCCCATTTGTCGTAAACCGTACAGGGAAGATTCTACAAACCCCCTGTCGATACAGGCGGTTAGTGCCTGCGGCTGCTGGTATCGCTCTTGCATCCCCGGCTGAGATTCTGCGGTACTGAGAGTTCGACATGAAAACTTATCTGGACTGGTCCGAGTATGCGGATGCCGGTATGGGCGACGCCTATGCCGATATTCCCAAGATCGGCGGCGACTTCGCCAAGGCGGTGGCGGTCTGTATCAACAGCCGACAGTGCGAAACCCACAGCAAAGGCGTGATGTGCCCGAGTTACCGCCTCAACGACGATCCGGCGCTCTCCACCGGCGCGCGGGTACGGCTGCTCAAGGCCGCGCTCAACGGTGAGCTCGGGAGCGATGGCCTGCTCGATCCCCGGTTGTACGAGACCATGGATCTCTGCGTCAGCTGCAAGGGCTGTCGGCGGGAGTGCGAAAACAACGTGGATATGGCGCGCATCAAGATCGAGTACCTGGCCCAGCTCAACGCCCGCACAGGGCTCTCTCTGCGTGCGCGTCTTTTCGCCGGCCTGCCGGAACGGCTGGCCGCTTCGGGCCTGTTCGCGCACCTGATCCGCTGGCGCAACCGCAGCCGCGTGTTGTCCTGGATGGGGGAGCGGCTGCTGGGGATCAGCGCCCGGGCGAAGCTGCCGGAGCCAGTCGTTGGCGCTCAGCCACCGCAGGTCACCGAGACGACGAACGAGCGCAAAGTGATCCTTTTTGTCGACACCTTCAGCTACCACTTCTCCCCGGCGATTGCCGAAGCCGCCATTGAGGTGCTCGAAGTCGCCGGCTATCGGGTTGGCCTGGCCCTTCCGGCTTCGGGCAGTGAAGATCAAAGGCCACTCTGCTGCGGCCGTAGCTATCTCTCGCAGGGCCTGGTGGAGGAGGCGAGGGCGGAGGCAAATCGCCTGTTAGAGGTGCTGCTTCCTCATGCCGAAGCCGGCCTGCCCATCGTTGGACTCGAACCCTCCTGCCTGCTGACCCTGCGCGATGAATACGCCGCCCTGGGTCTGGGGGATGCGGTTGCAACAGTGGCCAAACAGGCGCTGCTGTTCGAGGAGTTCGTCGCCCGTGAGATGAGTGCGGGCCGGATGCAGTTGGCGCTACGACCCAGTGACCGTAACGCGCCCAAAGTACTGGTGCACGGTCACTGTCATGAAAAGGCGGTGGGCGCCATGAAGTCGATGCGCAAGGTGCTGAAGCAGATTCCCGGCCTCGATTTCGAGCTCATCGATGCCGCTTGCTGCGGTATGGCGGGCAGCTTCGGCCTGGAGGCGGAACACGCCGACCATGCCCGGGGTATGGCGCAACAGGCGCTCGTGCCTGCACTAGACGCGCAACCGCAGGCCCTGGTGGTCGCCAACGGCTTTTCCTGTCGTCATCAGATCAATGAGACGGCGAAACGAAAAGCTTGGCACTTGGCGGAATTGATGCGGTCGCGGTTAGTGCCTGGGTTGAGAGGTGAGCTTGGACCTGGAACTGATCTAATGCCTCATTGATAGAGAATGGATTGACAGCGATGTTTGTTTTGCGGACGTGCATTTCTGGCTGTTATGAGGCTTTCCAGCCTCTCCTTCGGGTAGTCGAGTTGTGTGACCATCCAGGTGCTGTTGCGCTGTGTGACGCGATATCCGATATCTTCGATTCTATCGAAACACCAGTTGATGGTTGCTGTGACTACTATGGAGCCATTGTTATCGCTAATGCTGTCGATGGACAGTGATGCATCTCTTTCATGCTGAGCGGTTGACTTCAGCCATGCGCGTTCAACTCGTTGAGAAGAGTGCTGTCTGATATTTTTGTAGAATGAGTAATCAGGGTAGCCATTGAGTATTTTTAAATAGAATGACCTTGAAGTTATGGGTTTGCCGTTAAAGCCATGCTCAATCTGGTAGCGGAACACAGCCTCAGAGAGCTCTAGTACACGATTCGGTTGCATATCAACCGAATCGTACTCGGGCTGGCGAATATACCATCTAAACTGAAAGAATAGGACTGCTAGGATAACGGCCAAGATCAGTCGAAAAATCTTTTTTGGAATGCTCATTGAAATTATCGCGGGGGTTCTTCGCGGATTTGTGTGAACTGACTGTAAAAAATAGGCACCTTTCGAGCAACAAGAAGCGACGTAATCATACCCATGGATATAGAAGAGCACTACAGCCAGCTTTTAGGTGTTCACGCTCCCTGGTAGATCAGTCACGTTGACCTCAAAATGCAAGAACAACGGGTGGACATCGAAATTGAGTATGCTGATGATGAGGGCCCTTGTCCAGAGTGCGGCACCATCTGTCCAAAAGCTGATATCGTTCACGACCGTTTCCATATCAGCCAACATCTCAATGAAGCGGGGGTTAAAGTCCGCCGCCAGGAAAACAAACAGCTGATCAAACAGGGGGATAAGCGTTTGGTTGGTACCAAATTCACTTGGTTGGTCAACGAGGAACGGATAAGCGAAGCATTTGTAGATCAATTTGAGGACTTGAGGCGCGCTGACTTGAAGGTATCCAGGGCTTGGGCGCTCAAGGAGTTATTCCGTGACTTCTGGATCTACAGCTACGCAGGCTGGGCGAAGCGACACTTTGAGAAATGGTACGCCTGGGCGATACGAAGCCGCCTGGAATTCATCAAGGAAAAAGCCAGAATGATCAGAGATCATTTACCGAATATTCTGACCTACTTCAAGCATCGGATTAGTAATGCAGTCGCCGAGGGACTGAACTCAAAGATACAAACCATCAAGGCAAACGCCAGAGGTTATCGATCATTCGAAGGCTTTAGAAACAGCATTCTATTTTATTGTGGTGGCTTGGATATGAGGCCATGAGGCATTACACAAATCTACGAAGAGCCCTCAATTATGGCTCTGTGTTTAGGTGTCCATCTCAACATGACCCACGTTGGTTGAGATGGGCAGGTCAAAACATGATGTCTAAACCGATTCCAACCGGACTTTCTGGGTAATCTTTCGGCACGTTGGTTGTTCGCGATCCACCATAGGCAGTATTCGAACTCTCGCAAAGAGGATATGTCGACTGCATCGAACCTCTGTCAGGCGATGTCGGGAAAGTTTACAAAATCAATTTGTGGACGGTCATGCTCGAAATTCAAGTTCTTGATAATGCATTTGGATTCGGATTTTGGCATGGAAGATGCCGCTAATCTTGCGCCATCGATTCGATGTTCAGTTCAGGGAGGATAAAGCGAATTTTTCTCTCCACATGCAAGTGCTCAAAATCATGCAAAGGAGTATGCAATGAACAGATCGCTCTCATTCCTCATGCTGTATATTGGGTTAATGTCTACATCCCAGGCCGGAATAATCCAGCAGCAAGTCAAATGGAACGCTGAGGTGGGAAATGGCCACACATACGTTCTGGTGGCATATGAAAATCGCAGCTGGGCAGAAGCCACGATTGATCTCTTCGAAGCCGTGGGCCCCGGATATCACTTGGCGACCATCACGAGTCAGGCTGAACAGGAGTTCATAGACAATAGCCTTTTTTTCGGTGACGAAACCGGAGAGTTCTGGCTTGGAGGGTATCAATTTCCGATAGACACGCTGGAGCGCAACAAGAACTGGGTGTGGGTGACAAACGAAAAGTGGGATTACGCGAACTGGATGGCCGGTGAGCCAAATGACTATTTCGGCCGGGGCTCTGAACAGCATCTTGGCTTATTGCACTCTCCAACCAATTCGACGTGGAATGACGAAGCCAACCCGGTCAATATCGTCGGATACATCGCGGAGAGCGTTCCGGAGCCATCCTCGATTATTCTCTTGGCAATGGGGTTGGCGGGTTTGAGCATGACCAATCTCAAACGAAACCGCGGGGAGGGTTGACCAGCTGGCGCCGGGTCAGAGTCAATTTACTCTGGCTCGAATGGCATTTACGTAAGGCCATGTTGCTGGTTTTTGTTCACAAATTTGCTTGTAATTCGGTGCGGCTTTCCGCACTGAAATTGCGGTCCCCTTTCGCTTAAGTAAGTGCCACTCTACGCTGATTCAGTTCCGCTGATACCTGTGAGGGTTCATGTCAGGATATCGGCAGATCGGGGGGCTGGCACGTTAGTGCAGTTTGACGTAGAACCCCGCGCCCTACTAACGCCGTGATGAGAGACTGGCTATGCCTGTCACGAGTTAAATGACCTCCGGCAGAGCCGGAGGCTTATTAGGTGACGCCCTCAAAGGGCTCAACATTGCGCCCAAGGCGCGCTACATACCAAGCTTCATCTGATCTCGGCGCTCATCATTCTGCTCCTGATGCCGGATGTACTCCCTGACCACATCCTCATCTAAGCCTACCGTTGATACAAAATATCCTCTGGCCCAGAAATGCTCTCCATTAAAGTTCCTCTGCTTACCTCGAAACTTGCGAGCAATGGCAATCGCACTTTTCCCTTTGATATAGCCAACAATATGTGAAACCGAATATTTTGGCGGTATGCTGATACACATGTGGATGTGATCGCGCATCATATGACCCTCCAATATTTCAGCCCCTTTTCTGCTCGCCAACTCATGCAGTATTTCTCCCAACACCATGCGTAACTGGCCATATATCAGTTTCTGGCGTTTCTTGGGTATAAACACCACATGATATTTGCAGTCCCACCGTGTGTGGGTCAAACTTTTATAGTCTGGCATAGGTCTTTCCTTCTCATTTCGTGGTCGAAATTCGAAGGTTATTCAGACCGATACCTCGGTCAAACCTATGCGAGTCCCCCGGCATAGCTGGGGGTTTACTTAGATTAACTACGCTGGGCTGGTCGCAGCAAATTCAACCAAGTCCAAATCAGGAAATGGAACCCGGACCTCTACCTCTGCGACCATCGACATCTTGCCAGTATACATGAGGTTGTGATCGGCCAGGAAGAATCGTTGCTCCAATGCCAACATTTTCTCGAGACGCGAGGTCTCCGATGACCGCATTATATTTGTGCGCGAATTGGTGCATGTCCACTCGTGAGTTTGTCCAGGGCGTCGTAGTCGCATTCGAGTTTTCGAAGGTTAGCGCCAAATTCGAAACGTCCTGGATGCCCAGCAGGTGGCCCCTGGCCAGGTAGTAGTCCTTGAGGGCCTCTAGGCCGTTGCCCTGGCGAAAGGCGGCGTTCGGCATCTCGCGTGTTGTCCTGCCCGAATGCTTCACCCGGGAGCGCGAGATCGTGCCGTGCTCGTCGCTAAGATGCGGATTTGCGATTGAGTCAATAGTCCAAGCTATTGAGACTGAGCCAATACCGCAGCTGGACGACGAGATCAATGCGAGGGCGCGTTCAGCGTGGGTCGGTAACACGTTGTACCTTGTTAACACCCCAGGAATATCCAATAAATATCGTGTGTTATCGCATTTCTAAGCGGCCGGGTGAGTTATTGCGCTAGGCCATACGAATTGAAGAGAACTTCACATGAGTCCACCCTTTTCTGCGCTCCATACGCCGAAAAATGTGTTCTCCTTGCAGTAGCCATGATAAGGCAAATTGTCGTGGTGCAGATTCCAGCGATGTCGCCAAAACCTTCGCCAGTACGCCATCAAGGAAAAAAGGCGGCGGTGACAAAGCCAAGCAAGAGTGATCCGCATTTGTCGTCGAGCCCTTTAACTCGTAACTATTCCACAGCCCTTAGCTCGGTCTTTAGCGCCAGGGGATATCATTTCTACTCAATCCTTGGCAATATCGTCCAGCATAGCAGTGACATCCCTGATGCGTAATTCTGAAACTTCCATAGCAACAAGGATTTGCAAGAGCAGGTCGGCGCCCATGATGCCCTTGCTGATTTTATTTCTAAGGTTGGCTTCAGACTGCTTGATATCCAGCCGCTGCAGACGAGCGGATAGGTCGGCATAGGTAAGACCGCGCCTAACCATTTCGGCTCGGATCAATCGAGTGAGAACAGTACGCCAGTGACTTGAAATCTGCTTTATTACCACTGTTGCAATAGTAAAATATTTTTTACAAAATGTGTCATATTGGATACTATTGTAGACGGTCAGCCATTTTGGTCAAGAGAACTTTTTAATAAGGAGTATGCTAAATGACCTGGACTCTCGCACAGCTTCAGGAACTTATCTCGAAGCATGACGATATCGCCGTTACCCATGAGAACGGTACGCTCATCATTACCAACGAGGATGGAATAGAGGCCTATTTGACGGTTAGTGGTGACCAGATTTTGGTCGAAACACTGCTGTTTCCCGCCAGTCAAGTGAAGGACGTCGCGAATCTGAATACTGACTTGCTCCGTACGCACATGGTTTTTCCCTTGACCAGTGGGGGAATCACCACCATCAGCGGCGAGGACTACTACACCGCATTTGGAGCGTTATCGGCGAAATCGAAGGAAGAGTCGATATTCATTGAGATAGACACACTCTTCCAGAATGTGAATGACATGCTGGATGCCTATGCATCCCATCTTCACTAACCCACGAATTTTTTAGGAGTAACATCAATGGGCGCATTTATGAAACTTTTTACCGCCTTGAAAGGCGGAGTCAACGAGGTGGCTGAAGCGGCGGCGGATAGTCAGGGGGTTCGTATTTTTGAACAGGAGATTCGCGAAGCGGAAGTCGAGCTGAGGAAATCCGAAGAATCGCTGACGACGATTATCGCTAAGCAGAAACTGGCGCAACGTAAAGTCGACGCACTCTCTGCCTCGATTGATGAACACATGGGATACGCAAAACAGGCCCTGGATAAGGGCGATGAAGTTTTGGCAACGGAAGTAGCCGAGAAGATCGCCGAATTCCAGGACCAGCAAGCAACCGAGCGACAGTTTCTGGATCAGTTTTCCGCATCATCAACAAAGCTACGCAAATCGATCGGCGAAGCGAAGATTAATTTGCGCAGGATGAAGCAACAGCTCGATACGGTGAAGGCGACGGACTCGGTACAGAAAGCGCAAACGGCCGTCGCGTCACGGCATTTGGGCGCTAACTCCAAAATGAAAACCGCTGCCGAATCCCTGGAACGCATCCAGCAGAAGCAGACTCAGCGCCAGGCCGAACTCGAAGCCGCCCAGGAACTCGCTTCGGACGAATCCGGTGATGGCTTAAAGGCGAAATTGGCTGCGGCGGGCATAGGAAAGAGCTCCAGCTCGGCTGCCGACATCCTGGCATCGATCAAATCAGGTAACTCGTAGTCCGAGGAATCGGAGGGTGATGTTCTTAATACTAAGGGTAAAAAGACTCGTCCTGAGACACTTTGTGGAATTAAGTTGGCAAGGGGTATTAATAGCCCTTGCCAGCTATCTGGCGGTTTCTTATGGGATGTTACTGTTAGCAGGTGAAGTGGAGCTGACAGGAAAGAGAGATTTTATCTATTGGATTGTCGTTACGGCTTCAACGGTAGGATACGGAGACCTTTCTCCAACCACTACCGCAGGGAAATACATCACTTCATTCTTTGTTATTCCTATCGGCCTTGGCATGTTTGCGCTCATCATCGGTCATATTGCTGCTTTTGCCGCAGCGCAATGGAAAATGGGTATTCGAGGTCTGCGAACTATGAATGTTGATAACCATATACTCGTTATCGGTTGGAATGGCAATCGAACGCTTCAATTGCTCCAACTATTGATCGAAGAGTCCAGGCACAACCTACAACGTCCTGTTGTGTTGTGTACCACCGAAGAGATGGAGAACCCCCTGCCCGAAGATATCGGTTTTGTGAAAGTCACCTCGTTTACCAACGATAAAGAGATGAAGCGCGCAGCGATCGATCGGGCTTCGGGGATCATCATCAACACCCAATCGGACGATATGACAATGACCACGGCGCTCTATTGTTATAGCGTCAATCAAACAGCGCATACGATTGTCTATTTTTCCGATGACACGTTAAGTGGTTTGCTACGGCAGCATTGCCCAGCCGTCGAATGCATGCCTTCCGTGGCAATCGAAATGCAGGTCAAGGCGGTGATGGATCCGGGATCAAGTGCGCTGCACCAGGAGCTTCTGAATGCAACTCAAGGCGTGACGCAGTATTCTGTTGTCTACCCTGACGGGCAGGAGGGCATCTCCATTCGCGACCTGTTCTATGGATTGAAATCGCAATACGACGCGACATTGATCGGTGTAACGGATTCCGTGCGAAATCCAATCGAGCTGAATCCGGCCTTCGATAAAAAAGTACTGCCCGGCAACACGCTTTACTATATCGCAGACGACCGGATAAAGAATTTTAATTGGGAGGGCATGCGTGCTTAAATCACTTTTTGATCGATTTCGCGGAAAGGGGCAGGAAGTTGCTACGCCTGGCCCTGCCATACCTGAGCTGCTCGGGATGCGTCTCGGCGGGGCGGTTGAGCTCAACGATATCAAACTGCGCGTGATTGAAGGTGCGACAACCTTCAAATCTGTCAGTAAAATTCAGCTAATTCAAGCTGTTGGAGCGGTAAAACTGAACGAAGAGACGAGCGCCCTTCGGTTTTATACCGATGATGACGGCTTTTTTCAGTTTATATTGGAAGGCGGGAAAACGGAAAACCACATATCTGACGGTAAGTTGTGGTTTTTCTACGATACTTTTGGCATCGGCGACAGCGCCGAGTGGGAGAGACAACTCGAACAGGGTATCAGTCAACCGCTATACTCGCTGGAGACGCACCAATATACACGCTTATGGAAGGATGTGGGTGAACACAATCCGCCTGTGGCGATGCGCGAGACGACTTACTCCGAGAACGGAACCCAGTCTGAGACCGATCAGTTCGTCATGCTTTACGAGCGCGAAGCATCGGACTCACTCATCGAGTATCTGATGGTGTCCGGTGAAGAGAGAGTCGTCGACAATAATCTGGATCGATGCCTGGTCGTCAGTACTGGAATCGATATAACTGTGTCAGATTTTTCAGTCATTGGGTAAAGTAATACCTGAATCCGAGGGTTCAGAGAGAGCGCGGCGTCCAACACATTGATTCGTTTAGCGTAATTAAAATTCGCCGCCATACCCTTAGGTCTGGTGAGAATTTTGATATGGCTAGACGGATCAAGAGCTCGTGCGATGTGCCCCACATGAACTCACGGATTCAGGTGATACACCAACTTAAATAAACTGTAATTGCGGAGGACAAATTCAGTGCAAGAACTTACACAATCGTTAATGGGTATTGGGGGGTTTGCTCTCTATTTTGGGGTCTCCCTGGTTTTGTTGATTGCTTTTAAATTCATCTACACGCTGGCAACACCGCATGATGAGTTTGCCCTGATAAAAGATCAGAATACCTCTGCCGCCGTCGCTTTGTCGGGAGCAATTATCGGCTTCTGCATCGCGCTTGGGGGTGCAGCCTCGAATTCCGTGTCGATTGTCGACTTCGTCGTCTGGTCCGTGGTCGCGTTGATCGCGCAGCTAACGGCAATACTAGTAGTTCGTATCTTCATGCCGCTTATCGTCAACCGCATCAAGGACGGAGAAGTTCCAGCGGGGATAATGCTTGGTTCCGTGTCGGTCGGCGTCGGTTTGCTGAACGCGGCCTGCATGACCTATTAATCGATGGGAAAAGGGTAATGAAGAGGACAAAAAAAATCAATTTAGGGGCCATGCGAAAGAGCAAGCGGCTGGTTCCGACCGTACTTGCCATCTCGATTTCAGTGGTATTGGCGGGTTGTAGCGATACGCAAAAAAGCAAGATATACAAGACGGTGGACCAGTGCGTTGTTGACAACCCCGGCCAAGCGGAACAATGCGAAAGGGCCTATCAGACAGCCCTTTCCAAAGCGGAGACATCCGGCCCGAAATACAGGTCACTCAATGATTGTGCCGTCGACTTTGATCGCAGCCAATGTGTCGAACGTCGTTCCGGTGGCGTGTTTGTGCCACTCATGGCCGGATTCATGATCGGCAGACTGCTGGACAATAACCGCGGGTATCAATCGGCGCCCATCTATACCTCGTATCGCTACGGCTCGCCGTTGTATGGCAGTTGGCACGGATCGGATGGTAGCAACTATGGCAGTTCCAACTACCGATCGATCAGAACCGGCAATAGTGCCTTTAAATCGAAACCTGCTGTCACCCGCACCATGTCCCGAGGTGGCTTTGGCTCCGTAGCCAAAGCTAAGGCATCTTGGAGCAGCTCCAGGAGTCGTTCTGGCGGCTATCGCGGCGGCTGGGGCGGATAGTAGAAGTTTCGTATGAGACGGATCGATATTGCAGAGCGGGCCGACTGGAAAAACCAGGCGGAGGAGTACGGTTTCCGCTTTCATACCATGCATGGCGAGCCTTACTGGGATGAGAGCGCTTATTATGCATTCACCTTGGAACAGGTCGAGCGGGATATCGAGGATCCAACCGCGGAAATCCACCAGATGTGTCTCGAAGTTGTCGATCGTGTGGTTAGAGATGAGCAGCTGCTGGAAAAATTTCAGATCCCCGAGGCGTTCTGGGAGCTGATCGGAGAATCATGGCGCCAGGGGGAAGCCAGTTTATATTCCCGCATCGATCTGGCCTATGACGCAACCGGCAAGCCGGCAAAACTCTACGAAAACAATGCGGACACACCAACCAGTCTCTACGAAACAGGCTTTTGGCAATGGCTCTGGCTTGAGGACAAAATGGCGGCCGGCGAGCTTCCGGCACATACCGACCAGTTCAACTCACTACAAGAGAAACTCATCGAAAGGTTCGCTGGTTTAAAACAACAAAAACCAGACACCGTACTGCACCTCGCCTGCTGCAAAGACACAGAAGAAGACCGGGGAACCGTACAGTATCTTGAGGATTGCGCACGACAAGCGGGTATCGACTGTCAATTTGTCTTTGTAGAAGATATTGGGCACGGCGAAGGCGATCTGTTTACTGATCTGGATGATTCGGTTATCAATTGGCTTTTCAAACTCTATCCCTGGGAGTTCATGTTCAGAGAAGAGTACGGTACTCTTCTGAAAAAATCCGACGCCAAGTTTATCGAACCTCTTTGGAAAGCCATATTGTCGAACAAAGCCCTCCTTCCGATACTCTGGAAGATATTCCCCGACCATCCCAACCTGCTGCCATCCTACTTCGCAGATGATTCAAAAAGAAGCGAGTTAACTCATTATGTAAAGAAGCCTATCTTTGCGCGTGAGGGATCAAATATCAGTATCTACGAAAACGAAAGCCTGCTTTATGAAGGTGAAGGTCCCTATGGCGATGAGGGTTATATCTACCAAGCCTTTTATCCGTTACCGAAGCATGGCGACAATTACGCTTTAATCGGCTCTTGGCTGATTGATGATCAACCCGCCGGCATGTCAATACGCGAGGACAAGTCACAAGTGACAATGGATCTGTCAAGATATCTTCCGCATGTTATATTGTGATCTTTGGCTGTCAATTCACATATCATGCGGTAGGAATCACGTTGTATCGTACACTTGAGTTGAGGACATCACCTTCCCCAAAAACCACCCACGATTTTTTCTTGCACGGCTATTTTTATATGTTTACTTGATAGATATGGATGTCAGGCTACATGGAGTGAATGCGACCCCAGGGCAGTGCAAATTGGTAGCGGAATCTCGGTAATATACTCATGCATTTTGCTGCGGAGTACGCAGAGTCAATAGCGCATACAGTAGCTGCGAATTATTATTTAATACTCCAATAACCCCACGTGTACAACTCGATGAAACTGGCATATCTAGTGAGCCGCTTGATAAGTTCGGTAACGCTCAGCCAATCCACAAGCCGACGTGGCAAGGCGTGCGAACGCAGGACTGGCCGTAACCAATTTAAGTGATCACAACGCGGCAGGTTGGCTTGTGGACTGGCCCGGAGGGAGCCCGCAAAGATCAAAGACGTCAGATGAATCAGCCTGTCAGCGACAAGCCGGCCTTGCGTATTCGCGATCGCTACGATTCCACGGGTAGAGCGAACGGCTACGAGCGCACCTATGAAATCTTCGATGAGCAGTTGCAGTGTGTAACTGTACGCTGTGATCTGATCGGTAAGGTGGCTCTTAAAACGCAAGAGGGGCAACACTGGCGGCTTGTGCCGAATCGGAAAATCATTCCTTCGCTGTGGCTTCTTTCGGATCCCCAGGGAAAGCTGCAGTGGCAGTTCCGGCACTAGATGTGGGGCAAGATGATCAATCCCTTGCATAACACCTTGATGACTGTACTCGATGCCGAGAGCAGATGCAGCTGGTGGATCTGCACGGGGCCAAGCTACCGGTGGTGCTGGGTCTGGAGTGGGGTAAGTGCGCCTTGCTCAAGAGAGATCAGCCGTTGGCGACCCTGACCTCGCTGCCGCGCAAAGAGCTGCACAAAGGCAAGGGACTGATGGGTGCGATCCGACGTTTCCTGAATTCATCGGACACGGCCCGGGTTAGCGTCGACTCGACACATCCGCTTCCGGCACCGGCCGCGCTGGCGC
>JBNKJP010000046.1:0-18334 GCA_050291245.1 Candidatus Thiodiazotropha sp.
CAAGACACTGGGCACCAACATGGGATTGAGCAATGCACATTTCGAAGAGATAGGACTTATTTCCTTGCGCACGTTATGGTGCAAAATTCATCATCCGGCTACGGCCCGATAGACACTTGAGGTGAATTCGATCCGCCCGATAAAACCTCTCTGCGAACAGCAGGCCAGGCGCTGTATACGGACCCGTACGTACAGTGCTGTGGGAGGGGGCCGCTAGAGCGGCTCCCTATCCCGATTAGGCACTGCATGTTTTAACACATATCGCTTGCGCATTGACTGAACAATAGTTGAAAACATCACCACCAGTAAACCAATAGCACTACCAATGACCATGTGCACTTGTTCAATTGAAAGTTCTACCATTACTTCTTTACCGAGAATCTTCGCAACCATAATGTTTGTCTCATTGGAGGGAATAAAATAGCCCGTCACCCCGCCAATTGCCCCTGCTGCCGCACAAAAAAGTATAAATCTCCACCAATTCTTAATTAGCCCAATAATTAAGGCAATGAAACAGGTCAATATTATGAGGATTGCAACAACAAATGCGTACAGAGTTGTTTCCATTATTTGGTGCCTAACAGCTTTATTAACGAGACCCCGCGTCTCGTTATACATTTTTTTGTTCACTTTCACCGAACCCCAAGACATACCCATTGCAGTCTCTAATATAAAATTCACGCATACCATACCAGGTTGTTTCTAGCTCTTTTTCGATCTCTACTTTTTCCTTTAAGTTAATATAGAGATCATCTATTCCTGAAACGTCAATATAAAATAATACAGATGCGCCTTTTGTAATTCCTTTAAATGCTTTTGTATCCTTTTCAAAGCGGTCGTGCTTTATAAGCATTACAAAAACATCATCCTTTTTCACCATTGCAGTTGAATATTCTTTTTCATCTTGAATTTCTTTTTCTATAGAACAAGTCCCATCAGGTACTGCAATTTCTAGCGTAAAACCTAGAATATCTTGGTAGAAATTCACCGATTCTTTAATGTCCCTAACTGAAAAATTAGGTGCTAGTTTATTGAATCTCATATTTTTGGTTCCACTTGTGTAGCACATAACAGCTTTATTAGCGAGACCCTGCGTCTCGTTATGCATTTTTTAATCACCTTTTGATTGATGCCAAGTTTGAGCAGAATGTAAAAACTGAAGCATCTCTGTTTCATCATTAAATGCTCTCATAGGTATAATAAAGGCATTGTTGTTTTTACCCTTGATGATTATTTCATTTCCAATAGTTTCAATTTCTTTTATTTGGGCCCACGACCTTTTTCCAGATTGCTTTCCGATGGATGTATCCAATCCATCGGGGCTTATTGAAAGAGTGCGCAAAGCTGATTTAAACATTATTTGAGGCCAAAGTGAGAATAGTACCAAGCAAGCAAGAAATGACAAAATTGCCAATTTAACAAAATTAGTAAAACTGAATCCTTCAGGTGTATTTATTACTGTGAATATGATCCCACATGAAACAGCGATAATTAAATGATAAATCCATAATCCATTTGGCTTAGTCCAAGCTCGCCAGTACCAACGCCATACGTCTTGCCTAGATGATGAATATTGGATCGTATGCATAATGTGCCACAACGCTGCCTTCAACGACTTGCCCGGTGCAAGGCATTGTTAGTTTTAGATCTTTCAAGCAGGATAATTTAAATTTTCTATTAATATGCAACAAAGAATAAGCCCTTAGCGAGATTATTGGCAGGGCTTTCAAAGCGGTGCGGTATTGAAGCATTAAAAGTAGTCAATGTTTGTGGAGAAATACGAATACTCCTGTCTGCAATATACACAGTCATTGCCCCCTCTTCTAGCCAGACGTGTTTTAGAGAAGCTGGCGTATTGGCGGCAAAGGCCGTTTTTCCCGAGGACCTAAAATAAAAGCGATAAACTTCTGTAGAAAAATGTCGATACTCGTTTGCGAGCAGATGGCAGACAAAAGCACTGTTTTTCTTGCTAACAACATTGCTTTCATCAGGGCTGCTCGAATGAATATTAAATGTATGTTCGGGCGGTTGTACCAAGTCCCCCAGACTAATCTCCATCGCTAGAGCAAGTTTGGCTAAAACGGCTAGCGTTGGACTTGTTTTACCCGACTCAATTTGTGCAATCATGGATTTGCTTACGCCAGAACGTTGTGCTAGCGCCTGTAAACTCTCGCCTTTCGCACTACGAAAACTACGTATAAAACTTCCGAGATAATCAAAGTTCTGGTCATTCTGCATATCTTGCTGATGGCTACGCATTCGCCACTCTCATCCGCTATATTGGAAATATTCATTTATACTGTATACGACTTATCGCCAAGATGCGACACTTTAATTCACTCACTTATTCCCAAACATCGAAACCTAATTGACGGAGTGAATGACATGAACGCGATTTCCAAACACATAGCAATTACTGGAGGTAACTCCGGTATCGGATTTGCCATCGCCAAACACTTTTTGCAGCAAGGCCATAGAGTATCCATACTGAGCCGCCATTTTCATGAGCCCAATCCTCTGAAAAGCAAATATCCAGACAAATATTTAAGTTTTGAAGGAAATGTTGCTTCAGTTAAAGATATTGAAAATTTTTATCAATACTGTACATCAAAACTGGGAAAGTTAGATGTGATAGTGGCCAATGCCGGAGTAGCCATAGCTGAGGCCATAATCGAAGTGACTGAGGAAAGTTTTCAAAATACCTTTGATATAAATGTAAAAGGCGTATTTTTTACTGTTCAAAAGTCTCTGCCACACCTTAATACAAATGCAGCAATCACTCTAATTTCATCGATTCAATCGAGCCGTGGCGCAGGAGTCTGGGCTGCCTACGGCGCAACCAAGGCAGCTGTGCGATCTTTAACCCGATCATTTGCTGCAGAGCTTGGCAATCAAAACATTCGCGTAAACTGCGTATCACCAGGCGTTACCAAAACACCCATACTGCAAAAATTTGGTTTCGACGATACATCATTAACTAATATTTTAGATCAGGTTAAAAACGCAACTCCCCTTGGACGACTGGGGGAACCCGAAGAAATCGCACGAGCAGTAGCATTTATCAATTCAGCTGATGCAAACTTTATCACCGGCGCTGATTTGCAAGTGGATGGCGGGTTAGCCCAAATCTAGCGTCAAAGGCTGGCAGCTTTATCAACGAGCACTACTCGCTTGATGGCAGAACTCATCTCTGGAACAGAAGCGAATCCATGTTTGTATGACCCTGTGGGTCAAAGATATCGATTTCGACCTTAGATCGATCACGGTTGGTCGTTTGTCGTCAGGTGTTTAAATCCTGATCCTTAGAGGCCACAAGAATGTCCTTGCTCCGAATTGTGACACAGGCCATGGGGGGGTTACTGCGGCGTTTTGATACCTTGCTTCGGGCAGGGACGCTTCGGCTGAACATGGCATATCAAGGTACCAGGTTAATTAGGATAATAACCTTACACTTCGCGTTGGTGATTACCAGTTTGTTGCTGAGCTGTAGGTATACAGGTGTAAAGTAACTTTTCAGCTATTGTTTGTACTGAAAACAAACTTTACGCTTTGGCCACGGGGCTGACTGTATAATTCGCGATGAATTTCCGAAATATCAGGTTGTTAGCCTACTCTGATCGATTGGCATAGGGTTTGCTGAACTGCCATACATCGTTTAAGAACGAATCGGAACTACTCAATGCCGTTATCCCCATGTCAAAGTAAAACAGCGCCGACGACATCCGTCCTCATCCTAGGAATCGGTAATATCCTTTGGGCCGACGAAGGCTTTGGTGTGCGTGCCCTGGAAGCCCTCAAACGCCACTACCGGTTTCCCGACAACGTGACCTTGCTTGATGGGGGCACCCAGGGAATCTACCTGGTGCAGAACATTCGCGAGGCGGACATCCTGGTAGTGTTCGACGCGGTGGACTATGGATTGCCTGGGGGTAGCCTCAAGCGGGTCGAGGGGGACGAGGTGCCCAAATTCCTCGGCTGTAAAAAGGTCAGCCTGCACCAGACCGGTTTTCAGGAGGTGCTGGCGATGGCGGAGATGATGGGGGACTATCCCGGGCATCTGCTGCTCGTGGGGGTGCAGCCGGTGGAACTCGAGGACTACGGCGGCAGCCTGCGTCCTGCGGTCAAGGCGCAGATCCAGCCCGCTATCGATCTGGCCCTGGAGTATTTGGCGGGACATGGCATTCTGGCCGAACGCCGTGATGCGCCCCTCGACGCGGACCGGGCGGCGGGGGCGATTGCCGACATCAGCCGTTATGAGGGTGAACGCCCCAACCCGGCCCAGGCCTGTCGGGTCGGTGATGACCGGGTGCTCAATTCCGCGGACTATCGGATCGCCTACCGACCGGCGCAGATCGATGGGGTGAGCGTGCCGGTGGACCAACACCTGGACAAGTACCGGGAGGGAGACTGAGCCATGTGCATCGGTATTCCCATGCGGGTCATCGACTGTTTTCCCGGCTACGCCCTGTGTGAGACCCACGACGGGGTGAGTCACCAAGTCGATACCCTGTTGCTGGGCGACCAGGTGCCGGGCACCTGGCTGCTGACCTTTCTTGATACCGCTCGGGAGGTGATCAGCGAGACGCACGCCGCCCGAATTCATGCCGCCTTGCAGGCCTTGCAGCTTGCGAGTCAGGGTGAGGTCCAGCTCGATCACCTGTTTCAGGATCTGGTCGATCGGGAACCCGCTCTGCCGGATTTCCTCCGGGAATCAAACCCGTCATCCGATGAAGGAGCCTGATAGCATGCCGTCACCCCAAATCCGCCGTCTGACCGAGCGGCATCACTTCCCGGTGCTGAGTGAGAAAACCCTGGATCGGTTTGCCGGGGAGCAGGAAAACCTGGTGCTTTTCTTCAGCGAGGACCCGGCCAAGTTTCCCGAGAGCAACGACGTGGCCATGGTGCTGCCCGAGTTGATTAAGGCCTATGCCGGACGCCTGCAGGCGGCGCTGATCGAGGGCGGATCTCAACACCGGCTGCAAAGCCGTTTCGGTTTCAACCAGTGGCCCGCCCTGGTGTTTCTGCGTCGGGGGGAGTACCTCGGTGCGATCACCCAGATTCAGAACTGGGAGGACTACCTGCGGGAAATCGACCGTCTGCTCAAGTCCGAACCCGTACCGCCGCCCGCCTTTCCGATTCCGGTGGTTGCGGACAACCGCCCCCATGCTTCCGTGGAGACGCCTCATGAATGAGTATCCCCTGAGCGGTCCGGGCAGCCAGCCCGGAGAAGGCGACGGCGCCGAACTGGACATCCTGCAGATGCCCTCCGGCATGGCGACCTATTCGCAACCCTACCTGCCGGAACCGGAAGATGTGGCGGAACTGGAACAGGGACTGGCTTTACTGCGGCAACTGAATCAGCAGTTACAGGGCTTTCGAGGAGATGCGCCTCCCGATCCGATCGACATGGGGGGGCTCGATGAGGCCAATCGGAATCTGCTCGACCAGGTGCTGGGGGAGGGGGAGGTGAGTATTGTCCTGGAAGGGGCCGGTGGTTGCCAGATTCAGGAGTCGGTCCTGGCCGGTGTGTGGCGGCTTCAGCAGCGTGACGAGGGGGGCGATCTGATCAGTGACCGTATCGAGATCGGCGCCATTCCCCGTGAAGTGGTATCCCGGGCCTTTGAGGGCGCCCGGGACGAGGTGTTGCTGACGGAGCCCCTGCCGCCGGGTGTGCTCAATGCACCCCCTCTGTTCGCCGAGATCAACGAATACAGCCGGGGTTATCAGCCCGGCGTACCGCCCCATGTGATCAATCTGACCCTGCTGCCGCAGACTGAGGAGGATCTGGGGTTCCTGCAACAGCAGCTGGGACCGGGCCGGGTCAGTATCCTCTCCCGGGGCTATGGCAACTGCCGCATCACCAGCAGCGGCACCCGGCATGTCTGGTGGGTGCAGTATTTCAACTCCCAGGACCGCAACATCCTCAATACCTTGGAGATCACCGAGGTACCCAGTGTGGCCTGTGCCGCAGGGGAAGACCTCAGCGACAGCGCCGAACGTCTGAAGGAGATCCTGGAGATCTACCTGTGAATGGGGATTCCTTTTTCACCGGTTCCTACGGGGGAGACAATTCCAAGATCAGCGATACCACCCGGCTGGAGTGCAAGATCTGTTGGCATGTCTACGATCCCGCGCAAGGGGACGAGTATTGGCAGATTCCTCCGGGCACCCCCTTTTCCGCCCTGCCGCCTCACTGGTCCTGTCCGGAGTGTGATGGCAGCAAGGAGGATTTCATGGTCATTGGGGAGGAGACGTCGTGACGCGGTTGCCCCCCCAGGTGGCAGATCTGGTCTCGGCGTTTCGCCAAATCGAACGAACGCGCATGAAGGGGTTGCCGTTTCTCAACCCTGAGCTGCGGGTGGAGGCGGTGGGTTTCGTGCCTTGGGACACGGGTGCGTTGGGGGTTTTGGTCACCCCCTGGTTCATGAACCTGGTGCTGCTTCCCGGCACGGCGGAATGGCCGCAACTGCGGGTCGGCGATAAGGTGCGACAGTGTTTCCCGTCCGGGTGTTATGAATTCACGGTGGGTGATGAGCCGGGTGTGGGCCGCTACCAGGGTTGCTCCCTATTCTCACCAATGCTGGAATTCGAAGACCAGGCCGCTGCGGTGGCCACCGCCGCCGAGGTGATGCGGGGGCTGCAGGACAAGGAGAACCGGGAGGACCTGACCCTGAACGAGGCCGAGGTGCGCCGTGCCTGGCAGGGCGCACCGGAGGAAACGGATGACAAGTCCCTGTCGGACAGAATGGAACAGCCGATCAGCCGACGGGCCTTGTTGCGATTGAACGGTGAATCGGAGTGGTAGCCTTTAGCGTGGAAAAAATAATTTTGAAAAGTCCGCAAATCAACGGGAATAGACGCTAATGTTGAATAAGAGACCCGATGGGTCCTGACCATGGGTAGCCGTGTCTGGATCCCGGCATACGCCGGCATGACAGACGTATTGGGCATAGGTTAAGTGCCATTAGGCTCAGATAGCAATCTTCTGAAGGGTAGTACGCGGACATCGATGAACCTGGAAGGCAAGATCGCCATTCGCTTGAAACTGAACGACGAAGGTGTGTCGGATGTGGCCATCGAGTCCCGCCGCATCCTCCACGCCACCCGGGTGCTGCAGGAACGAAGCCTGGACGAGGCGGTACAGATGGTGCCCTGTATCTTTACCCTATGCGCCACCGCCCAGGCGAGTGCCGCGGCCCAGGCCGGAGAGCAGGCGACGGGCCGGGTAGCCGGACCGGAGGTAGCCGGAGTGCGTCAGGCGCTGGTCGATATGGAGAGTCTGCGCGAGCATCTGTGGCGCATCCTGCTCGACTGGCCCGGTTTTTATGGCGCGGAACCCCAGCGGGAGAGCATGGCCGATGTGATGCGTCTGGCGGGCGCCTATCGTGGGGCCCTGGCAGGACGGGAGGATCCGTTTCGCCCGGGCGCGGAAGGCATCCCGGTGGATACGGGGCAAGCCAGCCAAGTGCTCGCTCAGATGGGGGAACGGCTGGAGCGTTCGATCTACGATCGGCCCCTGGACGACTGGTTGGGACTCGAACATGTGGAGGCCTTGGAAGCCTGGGCGATGAGCGGCGAGAGCGTGGCCTCGCGGCTGGTGCGTCAGTTGCTGCAGGATGCCTGGGCCGGCAGTGGCGCCTGCGGTGTCGGGGCACTCCCTGAACTGGCTTCCGCGTCCCTGGCCGAGGCGATGACCCGGGACGGCTTTATCGAACAGCCCCGCTGGGACGGCCAGTGCTACGAGACCGGCTGTCTGCCGCGCAACGACAGCCCTTTACTGGAACAGCTACGGCAGCGTTACGGCAACGGGCTGCTGACCCGGATCCTCGCCCGGCTGACCGAAGTGGCGCGTTTGTGGCAAGACCTCGCCTCGGGGCTTCCGCAGGCGCAGGCGTCCCGCGCCCGGGTCCAGGACCGGGTGGGTGTCGGACAGGTGGCAGCCGCCCGGGGATTGCTGGTGCACCGGATTGCCCTGCGGGACGGTCAGGTCGAGGATTACCGGATTCTGGCGCCCACGGAGTGGAATTTTCATCCCCGGGGCGTTGTGGCCCAGGCGTTGTCCAATTTGCGTGGGGACGCCGGTGAGATCGAGGGGCAGACCCGTTTACTGATCAATGCGGTCGACCCCTGCGTCGCCTATGAACTACAGATCGACCCGGGTATGGAAGATGCATGAGATGTCGTTATGTGAGAGCGTGATCCAGATCCTGCAGGACAACGCGGAAAAGCAGGGCTTCACCCGGGTCAAAACGGTATGGCTGGAGATCGGCGAGCTGTCCGGTGTGGAGGTGGAGGCGATGCGTTTCGGTTTCGAAGTGGTGAGCCGAGGCAGTCTCGCGGACGGGGCGGCCCTACAGATCATCGATGTGCCGGGCACGGCCTGGTGCATGCAGTGCGGGAAGAGCGTGCCGGTGAAGCAGCGCTTCGACGCCTGTCCGAACTGCGGCAGTTATCAATTACAGGTCACCGCTGGTGACGAAATGCGAATCAAAGAACTGGAGGTGGAGTGATGTGTACGGTATGCGGTTGCGGTGAAGGCGAAACCACCCTCGAAGGCCAGGAACATAGCCATGACGAGGGGCATGCGCATCACCATCATCATCACGATCATGACCACGCGCATGAGCATGGCGGGCATGTCCATTCCCATGATCACACCCACGACTACGGGCAGGGACCGGCCCATGCTCATGCACCCGGCATGAGCCAGGCACGGATGGTGCAGATCGAGGAGGACATCCTCGGCAAGAACAACGAGTACGCCGCCGTCAACCGGCGTTGGCTCGCCCAGCGGAGGATCCTGGCCCTGAATCTGGTTTCCAGTCCGGGCTCGGGCAAAACCAGTCTGCTGACCCGGACCCTGGAGGATCTCAAAGACCGTTATCCGTTGGCGGTGATCGAGGGGGATCAGCAGACCAGCAACGATGCGGAGCGGATCCGCGCCACGGGCGCGGCGGCGCTGCAGATCAACACCGGTAAGGGTTGTCATCTGGACGCGCACATGGTCGGACACGCCCTGGAACATCTGAATATGCAGAACGAGGGCATCCTGTTCATCGAGAACGTAGGCAACCTGGTGTGTCCCGCCGCCTTCGACCTGGGGGAGGCGCACAAGGTGGTGATCCTCTCGGTCACCGAGGGCGAGGACAAACCGATCAAATATCCGGACATGTTTCATGCGGCGGATCTGATGCTGCTCAACAAGATCGACCTGTTGCCCTACCTGCAGTTCGATGTGGATCGTTGCATCGAATACGCCCGTCGGGTCAATCCCGCCATCAAGGTGTTGCAGGTCTCCGCTACCACCGGAGAGGGCATGGAGGGCTGGTACCGTTGGCTCGACGCCACCCGGCAACTCGCCAGCATTGGGCAATAATCATGTGTCTGGCGATTCCCGCGTTGGTAACCGCGCTCAGCGAGGACGGCTCGATGGCCACGATCAGTCTCGATGGGGTGCAGAAGGAGATCTCCCTGGCCCTGGTCGACGGGGTCGGGATTGGGGACTATGTACTGGTGCACGTGGGCTATGCCCTCAACCGGGTTAGTCCTGAAGAGGCGGAGCGCACCCTGCGGATCTTCGCCGAAGGCGGTATGCTCGGGGATGCTCCGTGAAATACGTCGACGAATTCCGCGACCAGGCGCTGGCCAAAAAACTGGCCGGGGACATTGCCGCCGAGGCGCAGGGTGAGCGCCACTACCGGCTGATGGAGTTCTGTGGCGGCCACACCCACGCCATCTTCCGCTACGGGGTGCAGGACTTGATGCCGCAAAACGTGGAGTTTGTCCACGGTCCCGGCTGCCCGGTCTGCGTACTGCCCATCGGACGTATCGACAACGCCATTCAGCTGGTGCAGCAACACGATGTGATCCTCTGCAGTTACGCCGACCTGTTGCGGGTGCCCGCCAGTAAGCGCATGAGCCTGCTCAAGCTGAAGGCCGCCGGCGGGGATGTGCGCATGGTCTACTCCACTCAGGACGCCCTGCGGGTTGCGCGGGAGAATCCGGACCGTCCGGTGGTGTTCTTCGCCATCGGTTTCGAGACCACCACGCCGCCTACCGCGGTGGCGCTGCAGCAGGCCCGGGCAGAAGGGTTGAAGAATTTCAGCGTGTTCTGCAATCACGTGCTGACCCCGGCGGCCCTGACCGCGATTCTGGAATCCGGGGAGGTCTCCATCGACGGTTTCTTCGGTCCCTCCCATGTGAGTTCGGTGATCGGCAGCCGGCCCTATGAGTACTTCGCCGATCACTATGCCAAACCGGTGGTGATCGCCGGTTTCGAGCCCCTCGACATCATGCAGTCGGCGTTGATGCTGATCCGTCAGCTCAATCAGGGGCGCCATGTGGTGGAGAACGAGTACATCCGCGCGGTCAGCCGCGATGGTAACCAGAAGGCCAAGGCACTGGTGGACCAGGTGCTGGAGCTGCGGGAACAGTTCGAATGGCGTGGTCTGGGTCTGGTGCCTGACAGCGCGCTGAAAATCCGTTCCGAATATGCCGAGTTCGACGCGGAACAGCGTTACCCGGTTCCGGCGATCAGCGCCTCGGACGTCAAGGGTTGCGAATGTCCCAGCATCCTGCGGGGCCGCAAGCGGCCCACCGACTGCAAACTGTTCGGTACGGTGTGTACCCCGGAAAACCCGATGGGTTCCTGCATGGTCTCCTCCGAAGGCGCCTGTGCTGCTTACTGGAGCTATGGGCGTTTTCGGCAAGCCGAACAGATGAGTGTTGAGTTGTGAGTTTTTAGTTTTGAGTGGGTGGTGTGCGCTTTGCGCACGGCTTTTTGATTCCCTCACCCTGGCCCTCTCCCCCCGGGAGAGGGCCAGGGTGAGGGGATAGAAAAACGTGAGCGTAGCGAACTCATAACCCGGAGCATAGAGTGAATGAGAAACACGGATCCAATAAGTATTAGCAACAAACAGATCGGACGATCCGCCTTGAGTCGGTGGCATAACCATGCCGCGACAATCCGGGTGAGCCATGTCGGTTAATCCCCGCTTCGGCCAGCGCCTCAACACCCGCGACGGAAACGTGGATATGAGCCACGGCAGCGGTGGCCGCGCCATGGCCCAGCTCATCGGCGAGCTGTTCGTCAAACACCTGGACAACGAACTGCTGCGCCAGGGCAACGACCAGGCCAGCTTCCCGGTGACTTCCGGACGCATGGTGATGAGCACCGACGGTCATGTGATCTCGCCCCTGTTCTTTCCCGGCGGCGACATCGGCTCCCTGGCGGTGCACGGCACCATCAACGACGTCTGCATGTCCGGCGCGAAACCCCTCTACCTCTCCGCCGGTTTCATCCTCGAAGAGGGCTTCCCCCTGGCCGATCTGGAACGTATCGTCATGAGCATGGGCCGGGCCGCCGCCGCCGCCGGAGTGCCGGTGGTCACCGGTGACACCAAGGTGGTGGAGCAGGGCAAGGGCGACGGGGTGTTCATTACAACCACCGGAGTCGGGATGGTGCCCGAGGGGGTGAACATCTCCGGCGACCGGGCCCGGCCGGGGGACGCGATCCTGCTCAGCGGCAGCATCGGCGATCATGGCGTGGCGATCATGGCCAGTCGCGAAAACCTGAGCTTTGAAACCACGGTGGAATCCGACTCCGCCGCCCTGCATACCCTGGTGGCGGCGATGGTCGCGGCAGCGCCTTCGATTCACTGTCTTCGCGATCCGACCCGGGGAGGCCTGGCGACCACCCTCAATGAGTTGGCCCAGCAATCCGGAGTCGGCATGCGCCTGGACGAAAACACCATCCCGGTAAAGCCCCAGGTGGCCGCCGCCTGCGAATTGCTTGGGCTCGACCCCCTTTATGTGGCCAACGAAGGCAAGCTGATCTGTATCTGCCCCCGGGAACAGGCCGAGACCCTGCTGGCGGCGATGCGCGCCCATCCCCAGGGCCAGGATGCGGCGATCATCGGCGAGGTCAGCGATGACTCCCACGGGTTCATCGAGATGCGCACCCGGTTCGGCGGCAACCGGATCGTCGACTGGCTGGCCGGTGAACAGCTGCCGAGAATATGTTGAGTCCCGTGAGTGAATCCGATATGAACACACTACCCACCCTGCTGGTGGTGGACGACGAAGTCCGCAGCCTGGAGACCCTCAAGCGCATCCTCGAGGATGACTTCGAGGTCATGACCGCGGAGAACACCGAGCGGGCCGAGGCGATCCTGGAAACCGAGTGGGTCCAGATCATCCTCTGTGATCAACGCATGCCGGATATCACCGGGGTGGAATTTCTCAAACAGGTGCGGGAACGCTGGCCGGATGTGATTCGTATGATCATTTCCGGTTACACCGATTCGGAAGACATCATCAGCGCGATCAACGAGGCGGGTATCTACCACTATGTGACCAAGCCCTGGCATCCCGAAAGCCTGTTGCTGATGCTGAAAAACGCCATCCGTCTATACGAATTGCAACGCCAGAACGAAGCCCTCTCCATCGAACTGAAGATGATGCCCGAACAGCTCGACGAGGCGATGAATCAAAAGCGCAACCGGTTGCGGGATAACTTCCAGTGCGAGGATGGCATCGTGCGCAGTACCGACAGCTGCATGAACAACGTATGCGACAAGATCCGCCGGGTTGCCCCCTACGATGTCTCGGTGCTGCTCACCGGAGAATCGGGTACCGGCAAGGAGCTGGCGGCCCGGGCCCTGCACTACAACAGCCTGCGCTGGAACCAACCCTTCGTGGTGGAGAACTGCGGCGCCTTGCCGGACGAACTGCTGGAGAGCGAACTGTTCGGCTACAAGCGCGGCGCCTTCACCGGCGCGGTGGAGGACCGGGTCGGCCTGTTTGAACGGGCCAATGGCGGTACCGTGTTCCTCGACGAAATCGGCGAGGTCTCACCGGCCTTCCAGGTGAAACTGCTGCGGGTGTTGCAAGAGGGGGAGATCCGTCCCCTGGGCAGCGGTCGTACCCGCCATGTGGACGTGCGTATTATCGCCGCCACCAACCGGGACTTGGAGACCGAGGTGCGCGAAGGGCGTTTTCGCGAGGATCTCTACTACCGCCTGGCCACCGTGGTCATCCCCCTGCCGCCCCTGCGCCAGCGCAAGGAGGACATCCCCCTGCTGGCCAACACCCTGCTCGAATCGGCGATGAAGAGTCTGGGCAAAAAGGTCAAGGGATTCACCGACGAGGCGATGGCCTGCCTCAAGGCCTACGCCTGGCCGGGCAATGTGCGGGAACTGCAGAACGAGGTCTCCCACATGCTGGTGATGGCCAATCACGACGAACTGGGCGCCGACCTGCTCAATAGCCGAATCCTGCAGACCCCGCCGCGCAACGAGACCCAGGTGGTGGAACATCTCACCGGTCTGCAGGGCAGTCTCAAGGATCGGGTCGAAGCACTGGAAGAGCGCATTCTGCGCGAGACCCTGATCCGTCATCGTTGGAACAAGAGCCGCGCCGCGCAGGAACTGGGGCTCTCCCGGGTGGGACTGCGCAGCAAGCTGGAACGCTACGGCCTGGAACCGCATCAACCGGTTCGGGAAGAACCCGGAAAGCGTTCCACTGGCCGCTGACAAAATGTCCCTGCAATTGATTCATAGCTATCTCGT
This sequence comes from Candidatus Thiodiazotropha sp., assembly GCA_050291245.1. Taxonomy (GTDB): domain Bacteria; phylum Pseudomonadota; class Gammaproteobacteria; order Chromatiales; family Chromatiaceae; genus Thiodiazotropha. The sequence goes on from JBNKJP010000046.1 coordinate 13,569, forward strand.
TCCCACGCTCCGCGTGGGAATGCAGACCAAGGGTTCGTCAAACATCCCAAGCCTGATTAAGATATTGTGGTTTAGGTATGCATTCCCACGCGGAGCGTGGGAACGAGATGCAGCCTATGCGAACAGCAGGGTGATCCCATGACCGGCAACGACCTGCCCAATCCCCCCGCCAGTCTGCTCATGAAGGCCGGCGTGGGTGGCGCCCTGGAACTGGATGCCGGTTCCGAGAACGCCTGGATCGAGGTGATCCGCAAGATGGACTCGGTCTACGCCGACCTGGTCCACTACCAGATCGAGCTGGAGCAGAAAAACGCCGCCCTGGAACTCGCCCAGCAATTCATCGACAGCGTGCTTTCATCGATGACCGACGTGCTCATCGTGTGCGATACCGGCAGCCGCATCCAACAGGTCAACGCGGCTCTGGAGAAACTCACCGGTTTTCCCGCCAGCGAATTTGTCGGCAAGCCCCTGGTCGAGGTCTTTGGCGACGACTCCCGCAGCAAACTGCAGCACTTTCCGGAACGTTTGGGCAGCCACTCGCTGATCGACTGCGAGGTCAATCTGCGTTGCGCCGACGGCAGCAACGCCCCCCTGGCGATGAACTGCTCATCGCGCTACAACAACAGCGGCGGACTGGTGGGGATGGTGCTCATCGGTCGCCCGGTGGGTGAGTTGCGACGTGCTTACGACGACCTCAACCAGGCCCATCACGAGCTGAAACAGGCCCAGCAGCAACTGGTGCAGTCGGAGAAGATGGCCTCCCTCGGCCGCCTGGTGGCGGGGGTCGCCCACGAACTCAACAACCCGATCAGCTTCGTCTTCGGCAACATGCACGCCCTCAAACGCTACGGGGAGCGCATCACCCGCTACCTGGAACAGGTGGAACGGGAGACCGACTCCCCGGCCCTGCGGCAACTCCACGAAGAGTTGCGTATCGGTCGTATCCTCGACGACATCGAACCTCTCATCGACGGCACCCTGGAGGGGGCCGAACGGGTCAGTGATATCGTTCAGGACCTACGCCGCTACTCCGGCGGTCAGCGGGAGGAGGCGGCTCTGTTCGACCTGCCCGGGGCGATCCGCAAGGCGGTGCAGTGGGTGATCAAGGCCGAACGGATCAAGCCCGAGGTGCACTACTCACTTCCGCCGAAACTGAAATACCTGGGCCGCAAGGGGCAGCTCCATCAAATCCTCATCAATCTGGTTCAGAACGCCGCCGATGCGATGGAAAAGCGGGTGCAGCAGCTCGATGTGGTGTGTGAAACGAATGGCTCGGGGTGTATCGAAATCCGCATCCGCGACTACGGACCCGGTATCTCCGAACAGCACCTGCCCCATCTGTTCGACCCTTTCTACACCAGCAAGCCGGTGGGGCAGGGCACCGGGTTGGGACTCTACATCAGCTACGGCCTGGCCCAGGAGATGGGCGGCACCCTGAGTGCGCGCAATCATCCCCGGGGTGGGGCGGAGTTCATCCTGGAGTTGCCTTCGGAGGGTGAGTCCAAAACAGCCGCGGGCGCTGGCGGATGAACCGGCGCACCCTGTTGTGGCTCCAGTCCGGAGGGTGCGGCGGTTGCTCCCTGTCCCTGTTCAACGCCGAGGCGCCGAACCTGTTCACCGCCCTGGAGAGCGCCGGCATCGAGCTGCTGTGGCACCCGAGCCTGAGCGAGCAGAGCGGCGCCGAACTGAACACCATCCTGCAGCGCATTCTCGACGATGAGTTGAGTCTCGACCTGTTCTGTCTCGAAGGCTCGGTGATCCAGGGCCCCAACGGCACCGGCCTGTTCCACCGCCAGGCGGGCAGCAACCGGCCGATGCGCGATTTGATCCGGGAACTGGCGCTCAAGGCTCGTCAAGTGATCGCTGTAGGGAGCTGCGCGGCGTTCGGGGGCATGACCGCGGCGGGGGACAATCCCAGTCAGGCCTGCGGACTGCAATACGACGGCGGTGAGTCCGGCGGCCTGCTGGGCAGCGATTACCGCTCGCCCCGGGATCTGCCGGTGATCAACATTGCCGGCTGCCCGACCCATCCCAACTGGGTCCTGCAGACGTTGCATCAACTGGCGCGGAACGAGGACGATTCCCCGGCGCTGGACGAATTTAACCGCCCGCGCAGCTACACCGACCATCTGGTGCATCATGGCTGTACGCGCAACGAGTACTACGAGTTTAAGGCCAGCGCCGAGAAGCACTCCGATCTGGGCTGCATGATGGAACACCTCGGCTGTTTAGGCACTCAGGCCCGGGCCGACTGCAACACCCGGCTATGGAATGGGGAGGGCTCCTGTGTGCGGGGCGGCTATGCCTGCGTCAACTGCACCGCGCCGATGTTCGAAAATCCCAACCACAGTTTCCAGAACACCCCCAAGATCGGCGGCATCCCCATCGGCCTGCCCACCGACATGCCCAAGGCCTGGTTCGTCGCACTGGCAGCCCTGGCCAAGGCGGCCACCCCCACCCGGCTCAAGGAGAACGCGGTGACCGATCACATCCGGGTGGTGCCGGGCAAGAAGGCGGAGGAGAAATGAGGGCCGTGGACAATTTGAAAAGGCCTTGGTTGACACCGTGCGAGGGAAATTACTAGCTGACGAGCAACATCCCCTGCCACTAGTATGGGTGGACGTATGAGACTCACACAGGGAAGGTGCCGTTATGAGGCAATCCGTTGGTAATACTCAAAGTGGTTCCGGTTATTCATCTGACCGATTATCTTCGCATCTAGACGATTCTCGCGAGCCGATAAAAACAGACAGTGATGAAAAATATGCTCCGTCTACCGCCGAGCGGCTGAGCCAATCTCCGACAACCGAGGAAAGGCTGGCGAATTACCGATCGCCGCTGGCGGAGGGTCAGGCCGAATCGGAAATCTATGATTTGAATCCTTTGACCGGTCCTGCCGGCATGGCAGTTCGTCGAGAGTTCAACGGAATACCCCTGCGTGCCGAGAACGCATACCAAGCCTACAGCGGCATGAGTGCCAACAGTTTCGCGGGACCGGATGATATTCGTTTGGAGCAACTCGCCAAGACTGTTTCAAATGAAAATAAAGCCATTTTGTACCAAATGCGCAATGCGGACGACGTAGTAGGGGATGTGTACGGTCGCGGAAAAAAGCCATTCAGTATATTTGGTAAACTCCTTGAATCACCCGGCTCGACGGTTAGTGATATCAAGGATCTTTCCGGTTCGCGCGTGGATATCAAGCCAACACAGCCGAACTTTCAAGAATATTATCGTACCCAGAATGCCCTCGCCGATTCTCTGGGTGACGGTATGAAGTTGAAGAAGGATTACATTAAAAATCCAAATCCCTGGGGCTACACCGGTCGGATTCACAGTACGATGACGGAATCCAATGGGTTGACCCATGAAATTCAGGTCGGCTCCAGCGATCTTTCAAAATTCATTGATCACGAATTTACCACTACCGGTGGTGACCGTATCGCATTGCATGATACCACGGGTTACAAAGGGCAGATCTACGGGACGAAGGTGCCTGACCATTTGCAAAACGGGGGGGAGCGGTTGCGATAATTGACGGAGCCAAGGATATCTACACCGGAATACGTGATGGTAATGTGGAAAAAACCGCGGTAGGTAGCGTTAAAACCGGCGCGGGTGCCGCGATGATCGCTGGTGTTGCCTCAGCCAATCCACTGCTTATCGCGGGTGGTGCGATTGCTTACGGAGGTGCTGTGATCTATGAAAATCGAGAGGCCATCGCATCAGCGGCCAAGGGTGCTTGGAACTGGGCGACTTCATGGCTATGATCAATCGAGTATGATTGGTTGGCTAACACGCGCATTCAAAAAAACTTCTTCCGAGCCCTGTGGTTTGCTCGCAGGTTTCGTTGTGACTGAACGCGATACAGGTAGGGAAATCCATCGCGAAATTATGGATGTGAGTCACTTAAACATAGAAAAGGTGTCGGCTATGACGTGGAAGAGGTATCGGAAACTGGCGCGCAAATACAACCCGTATCGATATGATGTTCAAGATGGCATGTACAGTAGCCGCGAAGCTTTTGAGCACTTTTCTCCCTGTGTGTTTGACCGCTGACTGTGTTTGCTGAGGCCTTGTCAGTTTGAAAAGGCCTTACGTGCCTCGTTCCCACGCTCTGCGTGGGAATGCATACCCCACTCAGGGTCCTCTTATTTGTGAGAATCAAATTGCTATCGCAACGGCGACCGCGCGTGCTTGGAGTCGGGCAACTGCATGGTTTTGATCGAATGATTATGATTGGCTGGATAACACGCCTATTCAGTAAAACATCTTCTAAGCCCCGTGCTCAGATCGCGGGGTTCGTTGTGACCGAGCGAGATACAGGCAAAGTCGTTTATCGTGAAATGAAAGATTTCGGTCATTGTAGCGCTAAAAAGGCTGCGACCAAGACTTGGAAAAGACGTCGGCAACTGGAGCGGAAATACAACCCATATGCAGCGAGCCAAGAAAACAGGCCATACCCACCAAGCGGCTAAGACCGGTGCCGTCATCCTGATTCAGCGCTTCGGCAGTGCGTTGAACCTCTACATTCAGTTTCACATGCTGTTCCTCGATGGCGTGTAGGATGAGCGTCCCAATGGAACAATCCGGTTCCGCTGGGTCAAGGCGCCCACCACTGAGGAACTAGTGTAGGTCGTCATAAATAATGTAACATATAGGCTCTTTCTTGTGGTGAGGGCTTGCTGTGCGAGTTGCGGTAAAAATTGTTTTATCGGACGACGAAATCAAGGAGCTGAGCAGGATATCGAAATCACGCTCAGTTT
>JBNKJP010000047.1:0-50589 GCA_050291245.1 Candidatus Thiodiazotropha sp.
ACACCCCCCCACCCCGGCTACGCACCTGTTATGAGCGGGCTACTTAACGCATGTTGATGATCGACTGGGTCACCGCATCCGAAGTCGTAATAACCTGGGCGTTCGCCTGAAAGTTACGCTGGGCGGTAATCAGATTGACCAACTGTTTGGCCAGATCCACATTCGAGCTTTCCAGAGCCCCCGATTGAATCAGTCCGAAATTCGCGGTTGCGGCTTCGCCCACCTGGGCATCCCCCGAGGAGAAGGATTCGACCCAACTGGTGTCGCTGTTCTGCCGCAAGCCCTGAGGGTTTGAGAATCTCGCCAGGGCGATCTTGCCCAGGGGTTCTGACTGACCGTTGGTGTATCGCGCAAAGACAATACCGCTGTCATCCACGTCCATGCCGCTGAGCCGTCCGGAAGTAAAACCGTCCTGGGTCAGTTCATTGACCGCGAACTCGGAACCGAACTGGGTCGTGGCGCTGTAGTCGAATATCAACCCCGTGAAGTCGTCCGCTCCCCCTGTGGGGGTAAAGGTGTCAAAGATCACGTTACCCGTGGCATCCACATCCCCCACCCCCATATCCAGGGCACCGCTGGTGGTAAACTGGATATCGGCAAACGGACTCCCGCCAACCGTCACGTTGGTACCATCCACAAAGGTAAACGCGTTCCACTGATTATCCGCTACTTTGACATAGAACATAGCGGCGGTATGTTCCGTTCCCAGAGAATCGTAAATGGTTGTCGCGGTGGAGTGATTGTAACTTGCGGGATCCGGCGGAAAGGTGAAGCCGGGCGCGGTCGGATCCAAGGCAACGGCAGGTACGGTTTCTGCCGCGCTGACGTTCAATGTGGCTTCAACCCGGTTGGTAGCCTCCGGATTACCCGAGACAACCGGCAGATTCAGGTCGGTCGTGGTACCTGTGTTGAACAGAGAACCGGTGGTGCCCACCCGGGGGAAGACCTGCAAACTGGCGCCGGTGTTATCGACCACATAACCATCACGATCCACCGAAAACGCACCGGCACGGGTATAGGCCAGATTACCGGCTTCGTCCTCCATGATAAAAAAACCTTCCCCATTGATGGCCATATCAAGGTTGTTAGAGGTGAATTCAATGGTACCCTGTGAAAACTGCTGAGCCACTCGCGATACACGCACACCCCGGCCAGGCGCTATGCTACTGATCGCATTGGCGTAGATATCCGCAAACTCGGCCCGTGACTCCTTAAACCCCGTGGTACTTGCGTTGGCCACGTTGTTGCCCGTCACTTCCAGATCGGTGGAAGCCGCGTCCAAACCACTGAGAGCGATATGAAATGCCATCTCTATTCTCCTGTCAACTCATGGAATGGCGATGATCCATTCCAGTCAAATCTGATCGTTTACTGAATCTCTACCACGTCGTTCATGGATACCTGGCCTAATTCTCCCAAGTTCAATTGGACGCCACCGCTACCCCCGAGGGTAACACTCTCAACCTCCGCGGAGGTGTAGACAGGCAGGGCGATATCCACATCGTCGAAATTGCCAATGGCATGTACCTGATAGATGCCCTCACCGGCAAAATCCCCGGCATCGTCATAACCATCCCAACTGAAATCCAGTTGTCCGGCTTCATGGGTACCCAATTGGAGTTCACGCACCAGTTCACCGGAACCGTTGGTGATTCGGATGCGCACATTACCGGCACTGGCCGGCAGATCGACGCTACCTTGCAGCGGCTCATCGTTGGACAGTTGTCCATAGGGCGTATCGACCAGAACGGTCCTGCCCACCAGGTTGGCGGCCTGCAGTGCCTGATCGGAGGTCAGGGCACTGCTCAGATCACTGAACGAATTGTTCAGTTCGCTGATGCCGTTGACCGTGGCGAACTGGGAAACCTGTGTCGCCATTTCGGAATTTTCCATGGGTTTGAAAGGATCCTGGTGGGTCAGTTCGGTCACCAGAAGATTCATGAAATCCTCCAGCCCGAGATCTCCACTCCCGCTCTTCTGGGTCGAGGTGCTGGAGCCCAGCCCGATCTCATCGTAATAGCTGGTGGCGTTAACGGTGGTCATGACAGTCTCCTTATTGACCCATACGCAGGGTGGCAAGCAGCAACTGTTTGGCGGCGTTGGCCACTTCAACATTGCTTTGGTAAGAACGTGAGGCGGAAATCATGTTGGCCATCTCTTCGACCGTATCGACGTTGGGACGAAAGATATAGCCCTCTTCATTCGCCAGAGGATGGTCCGGCGCGTACTCCTGAATCAGCGGTGCCTGACTTTCAACCACACCAGCCATGCGCACACCCTGGGCGGCCGCGTCCGGGTTGTTCTGATCGAGCAGCGTCTGGAACACCGGCTGGCGGGCCCGGTAGGTCTCCTCGACGCTGCTGCTGACCGCATCGGCGTTGGCCATATTGCTGGCCACCAGATTGAGGCGCAGGGTCTGCGCGCTCATACCGGATGCGGCGGTGTCAAAAATACGGAACATGGTCATGATCATTCACCCTTGAGGGCCTTGCGCAGACCGCTGATCTTGCTGTTGATGAAACTGAGACTGGCCTGATATTCGATGGCGTTGGTACCGAATGCGGCATGCTCCTTCTCCGTATCCACCGTATTGCCGTCCAGGGAAGGCTGAGCGGGCACGCGATACAGGAGCTGCGCCGGCGGCACCGGACCGGTTTCGGTCTGGATGTGCGAGGTATTGGTGGTGCGCAGACGCACGGTGTCACTCATCTCGTTGTTCAACATGGCCTTGAAATCGAAATCCCGCGCCTTGAATCCCGGGGTGTCCGCGTTGGCAAGGTTGGACGCCAGTACCTCGGCACGCTGGGACCGTAGCGTCAGTGCCCGTTCATGGATGCCAAATACGTTGTCGAAGTTCATCGGTGTCTCCAGACCCTTGCTCTCACGGACAAGGATGCAGGGAGTGTGCCAAAATAAGAAAAGTCAGAACGGGATAGAGATTGCTCGGCGGTAACGCAATGGCACTTACATAAACAAAAAACCATCGTCATCCCAGCGCAGGCCGGGATCCGGAATGCTGGACGGTGCGATACTCCTGAAAATCCAGAGCATCGCCTTGAGTAAGTACCATTTTCTCGTTCCCACGCTCCGCGTGGGAATGCAGACCGGGGTACGGATCACTCAGCAAGGCTGATCGTTACAGCAGAGCTTAGTAGGCATTCCCACGCAGAGCGTGGGAACGAGTCGATGAAACTACCATTAGGTTCAGGGCAGCCAGAATTGCGGCAACCCCCTGCCGTGGGACGGCAAGGCTTGCCGCCTAAACAGGCCGGATCAGGCCTTCAGGCGGTAGGAGATACCCCCGTGACCCACCTTCATCTCGAAGCGGTTGGTCACCTGGTTGAGGGATTCGGTGGAACCCAGGAACAGATAGCCCCCGGGATTAAGGGCATTGGCCATACGATCGATGATGTCCTTTTTCAGATCGTTGGAGAAATAGATCAATACGTTGCGGCAAAAAATCACATCGAAGCGTCCCAGGGACTGATAGTTCTCGGCCAGATTCTGCGAACGAAAACTGACCCGGCGTTTGATTTCGGGTTTGACTTCGAGGCACTTGTCTCGGGCTATGAAATAGCGTTTTTGCTGATCCAGGGTCAGCCCGCGCTCCACCGCCAGACCGCAGTAGACCCCTTTTCTTGCCTCATCCAATACCTTGCTGGAGATATCGGTTGCCTGGATCTGTACCCCACGCCCCATCCCTTTCATGTTCTGGTAATCCTCGGCAATCATGCTGATGTTGTAGGGTTCCTGGCCACTGGAACAGGCCGCCGACCAGATACGGATGGCACCACCACCCCGCTGCTTGTTCAGATCCGGTAGGATCGTCTCTTTCAGCAGGATGAAATGACCAATATCCCGAAACCAGAAGGTCTCGTTGGTGGTCATGGCGTCGATCACCCGCACCTTCAGACGAGCCTGGGAGGGGGACTTGATCATCTTGGTCAACTCACTCAGGGAACCCACTGCCGATTCCTTCATGATGCCATTGAGCCGACTGGAAACCAGATACTCCTTACCACTACCCAGCAGAATGCCACAGGCATCCTGCAGGTAATTCCTGAAACTTTCGTATTCCGCAGGCGAGATCGCCATTGAGCGCTGTTGCATAGGTGCGTTGTGTTCTTCTTGGTGTGATAACTGGAGCCTGTCTACGACTAACTGATTTCTTTCAATCGCTCGGTGACCCGTGAGACCAATTCGTCCGGCATGAATTTCGCGAGAAAATGATCGGCACCGACCTTACGTACCATATTTTCATTGAACACACCACTGAGTGACGAATGCAGAACCACATAAAGATCTGAAAGTTTAGGATTTTCCCGAATCGCGGTGACCAGGGCATAGCCATCCATCTTGGGCATCTCGATATCGGAAATCACCATGGCGAGCCAATCACTGACCTTCCCCTCTTCCGCCCAGGCAAGCAGATTTTTCAGGGCTTCGCTGCCATCTTTGGCGGCCACCACCTCGATACCGATCTCTTCGAGCACCTTCTTGATCTGATTGCGCGCCACCATCGAGTCGTCGACAATCATAACCTTGAATTTTTCCAGATTGCAGCCCGCCGAATCAACCGGCTTGTGAATCTCTTCATCGATGCCAAGCACTTCACTCAACACCTTCTCCACATCGATGATCTCCACCAACTCCCCTTCGATGTCGGTCACCGCGGTCATATAGCTGTTTCGTCCGACAGCCGAGGGCGGCGGCAGGATATCCTCCCAGTGGGTATTCACGATTCGCTCGACGCTTCCCACCAGGAAGGCCAACTGGCGGCGGTTGTATTCGGTCACAATAATAAAGTAGTCGGACGCATTGCCCATCCTCGGCCCGCCGATCGCATGGCTCAGATCCATCACCGGTATGTTGGTGCCCCGCAGTGAGGCAACACCCCGGATTTGGGGGTGAGAACCCGGCAACTCCGTCAGCTTGGGACACTGCACCACCTCTTTGACCTTGAATACGTTAATACCGAATGTTTGGCGCCCCTGAAGACGAAACAGCAGCAATTCCATACGGTTTTGCCCTGCCAGTTTGGTTCGTTGGTCGATACTGTCGAGCATGCCAGCCATTGTCTTAACTCCGCGATGAATCATTCGTTACAATATGAGGACGCGTCCCAGACTCATGCACGATTGAAGAGGCCGCTCAACTCCCTAAGACAAAACAGCGCGCCCCAAAAGGTACTTCCTGCGGGGCGCGCCCCATGGCCGGGTCTGTCGCTTAAAAGCGCATTCGTATCAGACGCAACTCTAGCTAAGGAATATGGCGGCTTGTAGGGTCTGTCCTTTAGGAACCGGACAGAATCTCTCTGCACGATCCCCCTTGCAAAAGGCATGTTGTTTGCATGTTTTGAAACAGAACGACTACCCGGAGAACAGGAATCATGACCCTCAAAGTCATTGCCCACACACTGGTGGGGTACTTGTTAATCGCACTGACGGGATCCGCCCCGGCCTCGGAGGCGGCGCAACCCCATGCGGAAATCCTGGATACCGCAAGCCGATACCTGGCGGAAAACCTGGTGCCCGATAATCCACGGGCACGCATCGAAATCACCCCCCTCGATCATCGACTCAAGCTGACCCGTTGTGAATCCCCGTTGGAGGCCTTCAGCCCGCCCGGAGGGATCAAGGTCGGCCACACCTCGGTGGGGGTACGCTGCGACACCCCCGCGCCCTGGACCCTGTACGTCTCGGCGGACGTGGCCATCGAGGTTCCGGTGGTGATCGTGACCCGGGATCTGTCCCGGGGTGAGGTTCTGCAGGCAGCCGACCTGGCGCTGCAGACCGCGGATACCAGCCATCTGTTGAGAGGCTATTATGAATCCCCCGGCGAGGTGGTTGGCGAGACCCTGAAACGCAGCCTGCGGCGTGGCCAGGCGGTGATCCCATCGATGCTGGTGGTGCGCAAGACGGTGAAACGCGGTGAGCAGGTCACCATTCTGGCCGATACGGGTAACATCCAGGTTCGGATGCAGGGCAAAGCCCTCAAACAGGGCAACCCCGGCGATCTGATCACGGTGATGAACACCCATTCGAACAAGAAGGTCGAGGCTCGCGTGGTTGCGAAAGGATTAGTCAGGGTCTATTGATTTTGCTAGTGTAGATGGCAACCCAGGTTACCTACGCCCCCCATAAGCCTGTGGGACAGGGACCCCTTAAAGTAACCCTTCCAGCCGTCGCTATTCGTTAAGAAGGCAACGGTTTATCGAGGTATCACTATGGCCATTCACATCAGCAGTCTTTCGAGCCGGAATCTGAAGGGTGTCGGCAAGAGTGGTCAGACCCAGAAATCCGGCCCGGCAAAGGGGGGGGGCGCGGCCACATCCGCCCGAGCCGACAGTCTCGACCTCACCAACAACGCCGGAAAGTTGCTGGAACTGGAAGGACGCATCGCAAACATGCCGATCGTGGATGCACAGAAAGTGGAGGCGGTTCAGCAGGCCCTGGCCAACGGCAGTTTCACCATTGATCCCCAAAGTGCGGCTGAGAAGATGCTTGCCATGGAACTCTCCTTACCCTAAGGCCTGTCGACGCGAATTCCCATGAGTCTACCCAGCGAAGTCCAGACCGCCTTCACCCAGATCCTCAGCCAGGAGATCGAGCAGACCCAATCCCTGCTCGCGCTCCTTCAGAAGGAATATCAGCTGCTGAAAACCCCTGCCGACCCGGACTTGAAAAGCCTGATCGAGCAGAAGCGGCAGCAACTGCAGGCGGTGGAAAAGAGCGTCATCCGTCACAATCGTCTACTCCGCGACCACGGACTGACCCCGAACCGGGCAGGTACCGAGCAGTTGCTTCGCGAGTGCGAGGCGAACCCAGAGTTGCTCGACCAGTGGCAGACCTTCAGCCGGTTGCTCGGGGAGTGCCAGAAGCAGAATGAGATCAACGGCGGAGCAGTCAAACTCAATCAGCATCATGTCACCCAGGCACTGGATATCCTGCGCGGGCTCGCGACAAGTGACAAGACCTATGGCCCCGCCGGTGAAACCCGACCCAACAGCACCTCCAAATCCCTGGGCAAGGCCTGACCCATACGATTAACCCGGCAACCCAATAGGTTAGGTTGCCGGGTTAAAAACACCAGCGTCAGTGTTCCTCACCCCCCCCATCACCCGATACAAGACAATTTTTCCCCTGCTGTTTGGCCTGGTAGAGCGCCGTATCGGCCGCCTTGATGAAGGCTTCCAGGGATGCCGCACCATCCCAGACAACCACTCCGATACTGATGGTCACCTGAACGGTTTCCTCCCCTGCCTGGTACTTCTTGCACCCGACCGCCTTGAGAAATCGCTGCGCCATTACGCAGGCATCCCGCATGGCGGTTTCCGGTAAAGCGATTATGTACTCCTCCCCCCCGTAGCGACCGGCAAAGTCACACGCGCGAACCGTCTGACGGATCAGCTTGGCGATACTCATGATCACCTCGTCACCCATCGGGTGTCCGTATTGATCATTGATCTGTTTGAAATCGTCGATATCACACATCAACAGGCAGATGGCGTGCCCCTTGCGGGAGGCACGGACCATCTCCTGCTTAAGACGCTGATTGAAATAGGTGTGATTATAAAGACCGGTAAGACCGTCGATCTGGGAGAGGGATTTGTAGTACTCCTTCATCTCATGAATCTTCGCGGTCTGATCGTCAACCACCTGCTTCAAGCGGGTCGAAACCAGCTTCATGGTGAGATAGAGCAGCCATTCGACTATGGCAAATCCCAGCGCGGCATAGATCAGGTTCACCCAGAGTTGGCGGTGATGTTCCGCGAGCATGTCGGTGATTCGGGTAAGGATGACAATCGCGCCCGACGGGGTGTTATTCCCGCGGGTCTCAGCCAGGTAGTCGTAAAGCGGAAAATGCACCAGGGCATAGTCTTCATCCCCGCTCGAGATCCGACGAACATAGACACGATCGGTATCGTTCTTGAATGGATGGCATTCGTGGATCAGCTCCAGAACCCTGTTATCCGAAACCGCTTCGACATAGCAACTGGACTCGGAAGAGAGCTTGAAAAGGCGTTTATCAATGGCTTCCTGCCACATCGAATCCTGTACCAGTTCGTCCCGCAGCAGTACCAGCATCTCCACTCCGGTACGGCGGGTAATCTTGTCCAGCAGGGTTTGGAAGGAGGTCCCCACTTCGATCACCCCCACCAGGGTTTTCGCGCCCTGCTCTTGCGCCCACACCGGGGTGGCACCGCGAAGACCGGATGACATCCGCCCCATTTCAAAGCCACTCAATGGTATCTGGTTGCGATAGCTGTCAACGACAATATGGCGTAAATCATCCAGTCTGTCACCGAAGGCCTGGGGTTTGTGCACGCGTAAAAAACTCAGGGAACCGGGCCCGAGATGAAAATGCAGGAGACGGACGTCGAATTGCCGTTGCAGCGCCTTCCAACCCTGCGCCACTTCATCGTACAGCGCCTCTCGGGCAGCCTGGGTTTGGGGTCCTCCGCGCTCACCCCCCTCGTGCGCCAATGCCTGCTTGCCCTTAAGAAATTTCTGTTGAACCTGGGGCTGATTGGCCAGATAGGTAGCCATCTGCAGCATGTTCTCATTCACCTGGGAAAGGATGAGATCGTAGGCGTTTTTCAGATTGATGGCATTGCGGTTCAGGTTGTGCTGCAGTGACTGTTCATTGGTGGCGTAGTTGATGACGACGAACAGCAGATCGCTGATCAGAATGACCACGGTCAGAATGACAAACAGCCTGCGATTGTTCATTGGGAATCAACCGGGTAGTGGGCACGCTACCCCGCCTGCCTCTCTCTGTCTTGGGCTGATGTACCCATCGCGTCACCCCTGTCAAAGCACGCCACTCAGCATCCCGATACGGACGACCCTTACGAGTGCATTGAAAAAATCGCCCCGTAAATATCCAACGCATTCAGTTATATATGAATTATAAATCATCCGGACGGCCATTCACCTGTCCCCCGTCAAGAACAGGACATAGCATTTTTTTTTTAATCCAGGGACAATAGCCACCCCGTTCGCCCTCGTAGCTCAGCAGGATAGAGCAATCGCCTCCTAAGCGATAGGTCACAGGTTCGACTCCTGTCGAGGGCACCATACTTCAATGGGCCGGTCCAACGGATAACGGTTTGACGTCAAACGCTCATTGCGATTTCGCGGGAGACAGTTAAGGGGTCGGATCATGAATCCCGGAGTCGCAACGAAATGGTCAAGCCCCCGATACCCCTCTCCTTCCCTCAACCCCGGATATTCCCGCCTGTCCTGGCCCTGATCGGCTTGATCGCCCTCTTGTGCGGCACACCACTCCGGGCAGCTGACATTACCGGTCGGGTCACCGCCGTGATCAGTGGCGTGGAGCTCCAGGTGCGCCCATCGGGGGGACGGCCGCAGCGCATCAGGCTGGCGGGCATCCGTCTCATCCCGGGGGACACACGCCTGCAGGCCAGTGCCCGCCGTCATCTGGCAACCCTGCTGGGCGGACGCCACATCGAGGTGTACTCCCAAGCAACCCTGGGCAGGGGTGTTATACTCGGGAGTGTACGGCATGGTGGATCCGATCCTGCACTGGCAATGCTCAAGGCCGGTCTGGTATGGGTCACCCAGGGTGCAGAACTCAGGCCGGATCAGCGGGATTCATACCGTACCGCGCAGGAGCAGGCTCGCTTGAACAGGATGGGGTACTGGCAAAGTGACCGCTAATCGCAGTATCTCAATCGTTGCGGATCCGTGACGGCTTCACGCGCCAACCCAGGGGGAATGTTCGATGGGCAAGAAACACAAGAAGGATAAAAAATCCGAGCCGGAACAGAGCCTCGAGAACAAGAAAAAAGCCAAGAAGGGCAAGAAAGACAAGAAGCGCTCGAAGGATAAACAGGCCAGGAAATCCGCAAAAGCGGTCGACGCAACAACCGTGATCGAACCCGAAATGCGCCACCAGATGATCGCAACCGCGGCTTACTACATTGCCGAGAGACAGGGTTTCGATGCCTCAAAATCCCTTGAGTACTGGCAACAGGCGGAAAAGGAGATCGATACCCTACTGGGTAAAAAAACCTGAACGTCAGGATTCGGGCGGTGGGCGCTTCTTGGCGGGTGCGGTTTTTTTGCCCTCTTTCTTGCGCAACCGGTTGAGGTTTTCTCCCAAGGCGCTTTCCAGGGCCTTGTAGACCTTGAGTTGGGCAACCTGGTAGCGAGTCCGAGGTTCACCCACGAGTTCCAGACGAGCGCCAAAGTAAGCCAGATCCGCCTCCAAAGAAATCGGATTCAAATTGACCCGCAACTTGTTGCTCTTCAGCTCTGACAATCGTTCAATCCTTCATCTCAATTCGCTGCAGCCTTGGGTGGCGCCTGGTTCTGCTCCAAAACCGTGGCAGAGTACCATCGGGTGCATTCGGCTATTGTCTCATATTTTTTGACAGATCCGGTACGACTTCATTGAGATTCAATAGGATGCGATTCACTGATCACCCGTGGACAGCCCGGCGCATCACAGCCGACCCATTCCTTCATCATACTCCGGCCAGCCAATCGTTCACGGTGTCAACCGAACTGGTTTCAACCGAAGGCAAGTTCCAGAGTCCTCAACAATTTCCGACACAGGGCAGGTAAGAAAATTGTGTTTCCCTGCCGCCAAACATCTTGTCTGTGCTAAGATTTACTGATATTAGAACAAAAATAAATTATCCATGACATTTCTTGATGGTTACAAGCGCAAATGAGCACAATCCTGGAGCGACTCAGATCCACCTCGGCCTTTTCCGGTGGCAACGCCACCTTTGTCGAAGATCTCTACGAAGCCTATCTCAAAGACCCGGAATCCATCCCTGAGGACTGGCGAAGACAATTCGACCAACTCCCGGAACAGGAGCGCCTCGACACCGCCCATGAACCTATCCGGCAACGCTTCCTGCACCTGGTCAAGGAGAAATGCAGTGCCGTGGCCGCGCCACGGGAGTACCTCTCTCCCGGCGCCGCGGAACAGCAGGCCTCGGTGCTGCGTTATATCAACGGCTACCGCATGCGCGGGCACCAGAACGCCCGCCTGGACCCTCTCAATCTGCGTGACGAGGTCCATGTCGATGACCTGGATCTGGCCTACCACAAACTCAACACCATCGATCCCAACAGCATCTTCAACACCGGCTCCCTGTTCGCCCCGGAGCGAATGGCCCTGAAAGATATCATCGAACTGGTAAAGAAGAGTTATTGCGGCACGGTGGGAACCGAGTACGGGCATATTACCGATACCAAACAGAAGCGCTGGATCCAGGAACGGATTGAGCAACGCCACCTGTTCCAGCAGTTCAGCGTACATGAAAAGCGCTGGCTGCTGACCCTGCTGACCGCGGCGGAAGGCATCGAGAAATACCTCCACACCCGTTACGTGGGGCAGAAACGTTTCTCCCTGGAAGGCGGTGAGACCCTGATTCCGGTGCTCGACGAACTGATCCAGCACGCGGGGGGCAACAACATCCAGGAGGTGGTCATCGGCATGGCGCACCGGGGACGGATCAATGTCCTGACCAACATCTTCGGCAAACCGCCCCAGGAGATCTTCGACGAGTTCGAGGGCCGGGTCACGGTGGATCCCCAGCGCCTGTCCGGCGATGTGAAATATCACATGGGCTTTTCCACCGACATCGACACTCCCGGCGGCATCGTCCACACCGTGCTCGGTTTCAACCCGTCCCATCTGGAGATCATCAACCCGGTGGTGGAGGGCTCGGTACGGGCGCGTCAGAGACGGCGCGGGGATATCGACGGTTCCCGGGTGCTGCCGATCCTGATCCACGGGGATTCGGCCTTCGCCGGACAGGGGGTGGTGATGGAGACCCTCAACCTGTCCCAGACCCGGGGTTACTCCACCGGCGGTACGGTGCATATCGTCATCAACAACCAGATCGGCTTCACCACCAGCAACCCCATGGACACCCGTTCCACCCTCTACTGCACGGACGTGGCGAAGATGGTTCAGGCGCCGATCTTTCACGTCAATGGGGACGATCCGGAAGCGGTGCTCTACGTCACCCGGCTGGCGCTGGATTTCCGCATGCGCTTCCGCAAGGACGTGGTGATCGACATGATCTGCTATCGCCGCCTGGGTCACAACGAGGCGGATGAACCCGCGGTGACCCAACCGATGATGTACGGCAAGATCCGCAACCACCCCACGGTGCGCACGGTATACGCGGAGAAACTGATCGAGGAATCGGTGATCAGCCCCCAGGAGGCCCGGGACCTGATCGACAACTACCGGGACTCCCTGGAGATCGGCATCGTCGAGGCCCGGCCGGTTATTTGTGCGATTCGCCATCCTTATATGGTGCGCTGGAACGCCTACCGGGGCATCGAGTGGGATCACCCCAGTGATACCCGGGTGGATCCGGAGACCTTCAACCAACTGGCGGATCAGCTGCTGCATGTCCCCGGGGGATTCGAACTGCACCCCCGGGTGGAAAAGATCTGGACCGAGCGGCGCCGCATGGCCAGCGGCGACCAACTGATCGACTGGGGTTTCGCGGAGAACATGGCCTACGCCACCCTGCTGGCCCAGGGGACACCGATCCGCCTCTCGGGCCAGGATTCGGGGCGCGGCACCTTCTTTCACCGCCATGTGGTACTGCATAACCAGCGGGATGGTGAGGCACTGATCCCATTGCGGCATCTGGGACGGGATCAGGCCGATTTCCTGGTCATCGACTCCCTGCTCTCCGAAGAGGCGGTGCTCGGCTACGAATACGGATACGCCACCGCCGAACCCGATTCGCTGACCATCTGGGAGGCCCAGTTCGGCGATTTCGCCAACGGCGCCCAAGTGGTGATCGATCAGTTCATCTCTTCAGGAGGGGAGAAATGGGGCCTGCTGTGCGGCCTGGTGATGCTGCTCCCCCACGGTTATGAGGGTCAGGGCGCGGAGCACTCCTCGGCCCGGCCGGAACGTTTCCTGCGCCTGTGCGCCAACCACAACATGCAGGTCTGCTGCCCCACCACCGCGTCGCAGATCTTTCATCTGCTGCGCCGACAGATGATGCGGCCATTGCGCCGGCCGTTGATCGTCATGTCGCCCAAAAGCCTGCTGCGCCACCGCCTCGCCACTTCTCCCAAACAGGAACTCTTGGAAGGGCAATTTCGCAACGTGATCGACGAGATCGATGAGATCGATCCCAAGCAGGTCAATCGGGTCATTCTGTGCACCGGCAAGGTCTACTATGAATTACTCGAAACACGACGTTCCCGCAGCCTGGAAGACGTGGCGATCATCCGTATCGAGCAGCTCTATCCCTTCCCGCAAAAAGAATTCGACGAGGTGATGCGGCGTTACAAGAACGCCAAGATGATCATCTGGTGCCAGGAAGAGCCACAGAACCAGGGTGCCTGGGATCAGATCAAGCACCGTTTCTACCCGTTGACTTCGAAAAACTGTCAACTCCACTATGTCGGGCGATCCACCGCCGCCGCACCGGCGGTGGGCTACCGCACGGTACATATTTCACAACAGGAGACGCTCATCGACGAAGCCCTCTCCGGACGTATCAACCCACGCATGAATTACAGAAATCAGGCATATCAATGAGTATTGAGTTACGCGTTCCCCAACTCCCCGAATCGGTCGCAGACGCCACCATCCTCAGCTGGCACAAGCATCCCGGGGATGCGGTCAAACAGGACGAAACCCTGGTCGACCTTGAAACCGACAAGGTCGTTCTCGAAGTACCGGCGCCCCAGGATGGCGTTCTCAAAGAGGTGCGCTTCAAAAGCGGCGAAACGGTGCAGGCCTCCGACATTCTGGCCATACTGGAAGCCGACGACACGGCCTCGGCCGAGCTCGGCGAGACGAAAAGCGCGAGGGATGCCACACCGGAAGAATCTCCGGATGCCCCCGCGCTCTCACCCTCGGTACGCAGGCTGGTCAAGGAGAGCGGCATCGATCCCGCCGGCATCCAGGGCAGCGGCAAGAACGGCCGTATCGTCAAAGCGGATGTGGAAGCCGCGATCGCCGCTCGTCAAACCCCCTCCCAGGAGCAGCAGCCCACCCCATCCGCGCCCACCGGGACGGATGAGTCCCCCGAGGTGACTAATCGACGGATTGAGCAGCGGGTACCGATGACCCGTTTGCGTAAACGCGTGGCCGAACGCCTGGTGCAGGCGCAACAGACCGCCGCCATCCTCACCACCTTCAACGAGGTCAATCTCGAGGCCGTCAACCGGCTGCGCAGCAACTATCGGGAGCTGTTTGAAAAGCGCCATGACGTACGCCTGGGTTTCATGTCGTTTTTCGTCAAGGCCGCGGTCGAGGCGCTGAAGCACTATCCGATCATCAACGCCACGGTGGACGGTGACGACATCCTCTATCACGGCTATTTCGACATCGGCATCGCGGTCTCCTCCCCCCGGGGCCTGGTGGTGCCGATCCTGCGGGACGCGGACCAGATGAGTTTCGCGGCCATCGAACAACGCATCAAATCCTATGGGGAGAAAGCACAACAGGGATCCCTCAGTTACGATGACCTGACCGGCGGCACCTTCTCCATCACCAACGGCGGCGTGTTCGGCTCCATGCTCTCGACCCCGATCCTGAATCCGCCCCAAAGCGCGATCCTGGGGATGCACTCCATCCAACAGCGACCGGTTGTGGAGAACGGCGAGATCGTGGTCCGGCCGATGATGTATCTGGCCCTCTCCTATGACCATCGCATCATTGACGGACGCGATGCGGTACAATTCCTGGTTACCATCAAGCAACAACTGGAGGACCCGAGCCGGTTGCTGCTGGAGATCTAAAAAAAACGCCGGACATTTGGCTTGAGACAGGAAAAGCTCCATGACCCTGATACGCCAGGACGATCTGATCCAGAGTATTGCGGACGCCTTGCAATTCATCTCCTATTACCACCCGACGGATTTTCTCAAGGCCTTGGGCGAAGCCTGGGAAAAGGAACAGAATCCCACCGCCAAGGACGCCATGGCCCAGATCCTGGTCAACTCCCGCATGTGCGCCGAAGGGCGCCGTCCGGTCTGCCAGGACACCGGGATGGTGGTGGTGTTTCTCAAGATCGGCATGCGGGTCGGCTGGGACGGTGACCTCAGCGTCGAGGAGATGGTCAACGAAGGGGTGCGCCGTGGTTATGCCCACCCGGACAATGTATTACGCTTCTCCATGGTCAGCGACCCGCTGGGTGCGCGTAAAAACACCGGCGACAACACCCCGGCCATAGTGCACACCGAACTGGTCCCTGGGGATCAGCTTGAGATCAAGATCGCCGCCAAGGGTGGCGGCTCCGAGAACAAATCCCGCTTCAAGGTCCTCAACCCCTCCGACTCCCTGGTGGACTGGGTGCTCGATGAACTGCCCAAAATGGGCGCCGGCTGGTGTCCCCCGGGAATGCTCGGCATCGGCGTGGGCGGCTCTGCCGAGAAAGCGATGCTGCTGGCCAAGGAGGCACTGATGGAACCCATCGACATCCACGAGCTGGCCGCCCGTGGCGCGCAGAACCGCAAGGAGGCACTGCGCCTCGAACTCTTTGAAAAGGTCAACGCGCTGGGTATCGGCGCCCAAGGCCTGGGTGGCCTGACCACGGTGCTGGATGTAAAGATCAGCGACTTTCCCACCCATGCCGCGTCACTGCCCGTGGCCATGATCCCCAATTGCGCCGCAACCCGCCATGTGGAGTTCACCTTGGACGGCAGCGGACCGGCGGCGCTCACTCCGCCCCAGCCCGATGATTGGCCGGATGTCACCTGGGAGGCCTCCCCTCAGGCCCGGCGGGTGGATCTGGACAGCGTGACCCGGGAGGAGATCGCTACCTGGCAACCCGGCGAGCTGATCCTGTTGAATGGTAAAATGCTCACCGGCCGGGATGCGGCACACAAACGTATCGCCGATCTTTTGCAAAAAGGCGAACCCCTGCCGGACAACGTCGATTTTCACAACCGATTCATTTACTACGTCGGCCCCGTCGACCCGGTCAGGGACGAAATAGTGGGCCCGGCCGGACCGACAACAGCGACCCGTATGGACAAGTTCACGGAGATGATGCTCGGACAGACCGGCCTGCTGGGCATGGTCGGCAAGGCGGAACGGGGCCCCCGCGCCATCGCGGCGATCAAGAAGCACCGGGCGGTCTATCTGATGGCCGTGGGAGGCGCCGCCTATCTGGTCT
Source organism: Candidatus Thiodiazotropha sp. (assembly GCA_050291245.1). Lineage (GTDB taxonomy): Bacteria > Pseudomonadota > Gammaproteobacteria > Chromatiales > Chromatiaceae > Thiodiazotropha. Next base: position 16,145 of record JBNKJP010000047.1, read on the forward strand.
CCCGGGCGATTCGTGGTTCGAAGATTCTGGCATTCGATGACCTGGGCATGGAGGCGATCCGCGAGTTCGAGGTCGTGGACTTTCCCGTGACCGTAGCCGTCGACAGCCAAGGTGTTTCAGTGCATCAGACCGGCCCGGCCGAATGGCGGAGCCGTATCGGGAAAATACCTGTTGTTACGGAGTAATTGAGTCATGTCCTCTTTCAAAGCCTTTCGCATCCACCGTGAACAATCGAAACACTCGGCCGGTATCGAGTCGCTGGAGTTGACGCCACCGGAAAAAGGCGAAGTGGTGATTCGCGTTGAGTATTCGAGCATCAACTACAAGGATGCCCTGGCTGGAACGGGTAAGGGACAGATCTTGCGACACTTTCCACTCACCGGGGGCATCGATGCCGCCGGCAGCGTGGCGCAAAGCAACGACCGTCGCTTCAAGGAGGGTGACCCGGTCATCGTCACCGGTTACGAACTCTCCGCCACCATGGATGGTGGCTACGCGGAATACCTCAAGGTTCCGTCGGACTGGGTCGTAGCACTGCCCAATGGCCTCACCACCCGGGAATCGATGATCCTGGGCACCGCCGGTTTCACCGCTGCCCTGGCCCTCCACCGCATGGAGACCAATGGCCAGAATCCTGAGCTGGGTCCCATCCTGGTCACCGGCGCCACCGGCGGCGTGGGTAGTTTCGCGGTCAACATCTTCGATGGCGAAGGCTACGAGGTGCTGGCGGTCTCGGGAAAAAAGGATCAGCACGACTACCTGCAACATCTGGGCGCTCAGGAGATCCTGAACCGGGAGGAAGTCTCCTCATACCATCATGCACTGGAACGAGGCCAGTGGGGCGGCGCGGTGGACAACGTGGGCGGGGAAATGCTTGCCAGCATCACTCGCAAGATCAAACCCTGGGGTAACATTGCCTCCATCGGACTGGCCGGAGGGCACGATCTGCAGACCACGGTCATGCCCTTCATACTCAGAGGCGTAAGCCTGCTCGGCATCAACTCATCAGGCTGTCCGTTCACAATCCGGGAAGAGTTGTGGCAACGCCTGGCCAGCGACCTCAAACCCCGGCACCTGGACGATATCCTCAAACAGACCGTGACTCTGGATCAGCTGCCCGAGGCCTTCGAAGAGATGCTGACAGGAAAAATCACCGGACGTACCTTGGTACAAATTACCTGAACGGGAATGGCAGTTAATTAAGGCGATGCACTGGATTTTGTCATCCCGGTGTAGGCCAGGATCCAGAAGACTGGATGGTGCGATATTCCTGGATGCCGTCCTCAGGTTCGTAAACGGTACATCCCTGCACCACTTCTCCGGCATACGCCGGAATGACGGTGGATATTGGCTTGAGCACCGTTGGGGTGACGAAGGAACCCCAACACATAGCGATAACGAATACGCGAATCATGTTGGGGTTCGTACCTCACCCCAACACGCTTACGGGGCAGGATAGACGAAATGAATGTAAACAGAATAAACCCCAAGGACAATCTGATAGAAAAGATACAAGGTCCTGTTTTCCTTATTGGAGCGTTATTGGTTCTATCCGGAGCAATCGCATTAATCTATTTAGCGATTTCCGTTGTCCAGGTAATACAATCCCCTCAAGAATCTGAATGGGTGCAATGGGTCACTTCAACCGTTGAAAACAGCGATCTGGTATTGAGTGGCCATCTCAATGACAATGAATTTCAACTACATGCAACAGCAGCTTTTCAATATCTATTCCTGAGCATAATCGGGCTGGCGATGTTGAGTCTGTTCTCCAGCGTTGTTAATGCATTAATATCGGGCGGTATTCAACTTATCAGGTTTGCCAATCAACAAAACAACGATCAAGACACAGAAAAGAAACCAAAAAACTAGATTTTGCTCAATAATTAGGTAGCCTTTCAAGCAGAAACAATACGTAATGCCTCAAAAATCCTTGATAAACCTATCTAACCACCACGTACTTTCTTCAAAGGATATCGATGAACTTCGCTATGAATTAGGACAGCGGTTCACGCCCCATGAGTTGAATATCGCCAAGTCGAATAACAAGTTGGATGCTCATGTGTACAGTTGTGCTGTTAATAATCTTGGATTGCTATCGTTTGCATATGGCGATGGCGTACCAATAGAGGCTGGTATTTGTGACAGTCAATGCTCGAAGGTCATTTCAATCAACTTTCTGACCTCAGGCGCCGGGAGCTTGGAGCAGCATCACAAGGCGATCGATATTGCGGCAAATCAGGGGCTGGTCATCGATATGAGCATGCCTTTTAAGTTAAAGCTTCAGGGATATAGCGGAATCGCGCTGATATTTAGCCATAACACGCTTCAACAACATGCCCTTGCCCTGATTGGAGAGAAGTCTCTCGATATTGATTTTCAACTGGAAAAAAGCGTCGATATCACAAAGCCTGCAGGACAAGCGCTAAAGAACGCTGTCGTTTATGCGATGAATGAAATGAATGGAGCGCTTGGGAAATTGAATAATCCCATCACTCATACAAATTTGGAAAATTACCTGCTGACGCAATTTATCATCTTGCATTCCAACACCCATAAGAGTGTTTTTGAATCAGCCAATGATCAGCAGGTCCTGCCGCGCAATCTCAAACGCGCATGCGATTACATTCATGCCCATGCCCATAAAAAAATCACCCTGGGGGAATTGACGGCTTATGCGGGCTGTAGTTACCGCTCTCTTCAAAGCATTTTCATCAAGGTGCAAGGCGTATCGCCAATGGAGTATCTCAAAGGTGTTCGCCTGGAGGGTGTTCGCAGTGTGCTTTTGACAGCGGACAGTCAGCGGACAACCGTGACGGAGATCGCCCAGCAGTGGGGTTTTGTTCATATGGGACGGTTCGCCCAGATGTATAAGAAGCAGTTCGGCATCCTGCCTTCGGATACCTTGAGCCTAAAGAAATAGCTTCGCAGCTATCCACATTGCGCATCCTTATCCATATCGCGCAATTATCTGCATCCCCTTCGTAATTAAACGTTGACCATTCGGGTCGTGCTCTTTTGTAATGTGGGTAATTCTGTAGCCAGGCCCTCTTGTTCGACTTGATCTGGTTCGGTTTGTTTTTTTCACAGCTCAAAATCGTATCAACGCTTAATGTCGACTTTACTGGTCGCATTGATATTCACCAAAAAGAGAAATGGCACCAATGCGTCTTCAATATGTGCGTGACGAGGGTTTTTTGTTTGGATAATCCCGAGAAACTAAATACAAAAAAGTATCGAAATGCCGTTCCATGGCGCATCTTCCTCTCGATAAATCTGATGAGTATCTTTTGGCTGGCAACCATGTCCGCGAACGCGGCAATATTTCTTGCCGGCACAGAGGCTGAACTTATTGGTGCGATCAATTCGGCCAACGGGAATGGTGAGTCGGACACGATTACGCTAACGGCAGATATTTCAATATCGAGTATATACACAAACACCACTGTTCATGGGGAGTTAGGTTTACCGATCATAACTAGTAACATCACGATCAATGGCAATGGTTTTGCGATTGAAAGGAACACTGGCGCAGGCTTTTTATTTCGTCTGATCACCATAAATGGAGGTGCGCTTACGATAAATAACGCCATCATTCGCTATGGTTCCCCCTATGGTGGGCTAATTTCCGGCGGGGGTAATATTTTAGTGCTGGGCAGTAGCACCCTGAATGTTATCAATAGTTCTATCGAAGAGGGAACGGCCACATCTGGCGCGGGAATCCTAAATTTTACAGGCCAGATCAATATCAAAGACAGCGTGATACAAGCCAACGTTACTTATGGAAGCAATGAGGATGGTGGTGGGATCTATAATAATGGCGTGGCCAATATCACAAACAGTTTGATTTTTGGGAATGTCACCCTTGGCTCGGGCTCCGATGGCTCTGGTCTTTTCAATAATGGCACCATGACTATTACTGACAGCACCATTAGTGCAAATATCGCCCTTGGTGAGGGTGGCGGTATTTTTAATGAGGGTACACTCACACTCGGAAATGTCACGATCAGTGACAACACATCCGGTTTAACGTCGAGCGGTATTTACAATACCAACACAGTTACGGTTAATAACAGCATAATCGCCGGGAACCAGCTTGGTGATTGCGTTTTGTTTTCTGGGACATTTACTGCGGGTGCTAATAATCTTTTCGGCTCGAGTGGCAGCAGGCATGGGTGCACGGGTGGTACTGTGCTTCCAGGAACAATCGAGACACTTATGAGCCCACTTGCCGACAATGGTGGGCCGACACATACCCATGCCCTAGTCACGAGCAGTCCGGCGATCAATTTTAGCAGTGGAGGAACCAGCTCCGATCAGCGTGGTGCGGCAGCAGTTGGCACGCGCGACATCGGCGCCTATGAGTATTCAGGCGCTGTCCCCACAGTAACGGTTGGCGCTGTTTCCGCTAACAGCTTTCACGAAAATGGAGGTGTCGTGACAATTCCCGTGACAGTCACCAACCTCGCATCGGGGGATAGTTTGACTGTTGTCTCAAATATTTCCGGCGGCACGGCAACCCACACCACTGATTACACAATCACTGGGTCATTGAGCTTCAATTCCGACGCCAGTCAAAATATATTGATTACAGGATTGCCGGATATCCTCATCGAGGGTAACGAAACTTTAACGGTCAACTTCAGCTTGAACGGCGCGGCGAATATATCCGGCAACGGCGACCAGACAATCACAATTCTCGATGTTCAGAACTTCAGCTTCGCCACCGCCGTTTCCGGCACCGGATCGGGTTCGCTGAGCGGCAGCACGACCGACGGCAGCTATGCCTACGGCACTTCCATGGCCCTGAATGCGATCGCAGATCCAAACAGCGACTTCACTGGCTGGAGTCCAGCCGGCTGCATCAACGGGTTCTCCCTGACCAGCGATACCACCTGCACGGCCAATTTCGCCATCAAGACCTACGCCATCGCCACTGCGGTGAATCCGGTGGGCGCCGGTACGGCCAGCTGCACACCCAACACGGTTGATTACGGCGCCACAAGTACCTGTAGCTACACCACACACTCCGGCTATACCTTCGCGAACTGGAGCGGAAACTGCACCGGCGCGAACTGCAACCTGACAAACGTGACCAGCGCCACGAGCGTGCAAGCGAACTTCAATCCGGTGACGGCGGTGGCGATCCCTAGCTTGACAGAAAGGGGCCTGCTCCTTCTGTCAGGGCTTCTGGGCCTGGGGGCGATGGTGGCGATGCGGCGTCCACAGGATTAGCCCTTAGAAAAAGGAGAAAAAGGGGTCAGTACCCGTCAGAAGATCATCACCATAGAGCCTCCCCTTGCACGCAACGACTCATGCAGTGAAAGCAGGCATTATCATCCAGGGAAATCAGTGCCCCCCTGGGCTTGGGCATGGCATCACTCCTTGATACCGAAAGGTTCGGTTACCGATCAGTCGAAGATTGACAGAATCTATATCTTCGCGCCACTAGGATACCCGGTATGGGTGTCTGGCCAAACGCCTTGACAACCGGGACATTCAACTCAATAGGTTTGCGAATCAACAGCACAGCGAACGAGAAATCGAAAAAAGATCGAACATACGTTAGATTCTCGCACTACACACCCGTGAAATGATTACGTGGCCAAATTTTTCTAAAATTGGGTCAATTGAGTGAACATAGACGATTGACAACAATCAACTAATTCTAAGCAACATTCATTAGTTGGCTTGTACCTGAAAGCCAAAACATTGATTCAAGCGATACAGGAATACTTACTGTGCTGAATACGGGCAATTACAAGAAACGAATCATCAAACCTTCCTGGTTTTCTTAAATATTGTTTCCAAAGTATTCTTTACATTCCCATCACTGTGATGTAATAAATACGACCCAATTAAATTCATTTATCAAACAATGCTTATTCAATTGGAAAACGGCCAATTGGAAAACCCGAGAGAACGATGGACATAGATTCTTAACAGGTTTTCCGATATGGAAATCAAGTCACATAATTTCAGCATAATGGAGAAAAAGTATGTCTTTTATGATATGGACTGAAGAGGGATATGGCACCACGGTTGCAGCTTGCGATGCGCAACACCAAGAGCTATTTAATCGGGTAAATGCATTGAATACCGCCGTATCGGACGGCGGACGCCCGGAAATCGGTAACCGTCTGGATAGACTTATAGAATACGTTGTTGAACACTTTACCGATGAAGAGCGCCTCATGGAGGAAAAGGGCTATGAGGACCTGCCCAGTCACCGAAAGGTACATGCGGAACTCGTCGACACTTGCACCGATCTACAAAAGAAATTCCACGCTAACGAAGCCGAAGTTGATTCAAGCGTAATGAACTTTATCAAGGATTGGCTAGATAATCATATCCCCATCGTCGACAGACAATACGGACCGGTACTGAGCAGCTAATATTGCATATTACGCCAACATTTTAGGCGTTAGATCCGGGTCAGAAAGGAAACATTCTGACCCGGGATTCCGCTTACAACCCTTCAGGCCTTCTGACCGGATACTGACACATTGTTTAGGTTTAATCCGCTTTTACTCCTCTCGATTATCCTGAGCGACCTCCTATCAGCTTATCTGCCAGCGCCTCGGCAATGGGCATACCGGTAGCGTTCTGAATAAACAGAAACTGTCCGGCCGGGTTTATCTCCAGGAAAACATGCCGCCCTTGCGGAGTGACCCTGAAATCCACCGCGCCATACTCCAACCCCATGATATCCATCAATTTAAGCAGGCTCTCCGCAACATTATCCGGCAGCGTATAGGGCTGCCATTTGATACCGGGGTTCATCCGAACATCCGTGGAATACTCAGCTTTAGCGGTCTCTGTCGCGGCCGCGAATATCTTCTTCCCGATCACAGTCACGCGCAGATCCGCAACCGCTTCAACATAGGATTGAAAGATTACCGGTGCAAGCCGGACCTGGTCGACCAGCGCCATATCCTCATCACGGAGGATACGGGTCTCCCGCCAGGCCATAGGACTTGCCAGAAATGCCTTGTAAATCACCGGACCTGTTGCATTATCACGGAATCGACGTACATCCTCCGGGCTGTTTGTAATCAGAGTTTTGGGTATCAAGAGACCGACTTGACGAGCAACATGCAGTTGCCAGGGTTTGTGGCTGGCCTTTGCATCACGCACCACATCGTTAATCCAGAGAGCATCCGAAGCCGCGTACATACCGCGAAACGCGAAATCACACTCCTGTTGAGCGAATGCGCGATGCGCGGGATCCGTCAGTGTCTGCGGAAAACCGAAGGGCTGGGGACGACGCCACCAGACACTCGACACCTGATTGAAATCCACACGTGCGTCATCCGACAGACGTAGCGCAAACTGACTGGGACCGCCATCCGCAAAGGATAGCCCTATATCCATGCGCATGGGGAATTCCGACAGATTGACAATCCTGTGCTCAGCACCCTTGTCTGTGAGTATTTTGGCAACGGTTGTGGCATGGACATCCTCGACCGAGGAAAGAATGATAATCATAGTGAGCAAAATCCGTTTTGGGTATCAAGACACCAGACATTGGCCTGGTGTCTTGATAACAATATTGACATCTTAGAAACCGAGGCGTCCCTGGAGTGCTTGAGCGGCCAGCATCTGCTGGGCAACGGCACCTTGTGAGGCTTGGTGTGGTGTTGCCAGAACGAATGGAGCGCCACTGACCAGACCACCCAAGACCGGGTCTATTACTGTCCCTGGTATATCAGGCCGTCCCTCATACAACGAGTCGGCGATACCGGTGCCTTCGCCTATGACGTCTTTAATGATCTCCTTAAAGGTATGTTGGTCCGCGATAATTTCCTTGAACGTATGATCCGCGATAATCTCCTTGAACGTATGATCCGAGACGATTGACTTAAATGTATAGTCGGCGGCCACTTCCTTGATTGTCTCGGACGACAGCGCCTTCAATGTCGGCGCATTCGCCTGCATTGCGGTTGTAGCCATTTGTGGCTGAAAGGCCATAGCCGCACGGCCGACGGGTTGTTGCTCAGGTTGCAACACCTGTCCGGGAACTTCGACAAGGGTCTGTTCTCCGACCGTTTCCTTCATAGTGTCGGTTATCGGTTCCTTGAGGGTATCGCTGCCACCTATCTCTTTCAGCGTATCGAAAGGTTGCTCCTTGATTGTGTCACTGCCACCCACCTCCTTGAGCGTATCGAAAGTTTGCTCCTTGATTGTGTCACTGCCACCCATCTCCTTGAGCGTATCCAGAGGTGGGTTCTTATCTAACGGTGGATTTTTATCCAGAGGTGGATTTTTATCCAGAGGTGGATACTTATCCAGGGGTGGATACTTATCTAGAGGTGGGTACTTATCTAATGGCGGCGTCTTCTCAAACGGTAATTTCGTCAGTTCGCCGCGCAAGCGGTTTGCCACCGCTTGATCCAGTTCAGATGGGTTGAGCGATAGGGTAGCCATACGCACATTGCCACCGGTGCTGACGTTTTCAAATTTATCTACGGAAGCACGGGGCAGTTCAATTGCTTCGCCGGCCATTGTCTGCAGAATAAAGTTCTTTGCGTCATCGGTTCTCAGAACAGTACCGGTTACTGTGATACTTGCTGCTGCCTCGTCAGCTTTAGGACAGTTATCCAAGAATTCGTCAAATCCACTGCCGGCACCTGATTTTTTCTCAGCCATATCCGCCTCCCTATGTTTTGACTGGAACGATTGGGAATTTAATTATAGCAAACGGTAGGCAAACTGCTTCGGAGGCTGCTACCAGTATAAACACAGAAATCAAATGCTTAAGCATTCATAGAATATGCCAACACTTATCAATCAATGCTTAAATACAATGCTTACCTGCATGCCTGCAAAGAGTGTCTGGTTAGCAATCAACCCTGAAAATTGAACAGATTTCAAGGGTATTTAAAACATTTCTGTCAGGAAACATCACCATTGGAATCTGGTGCAAGTAAAGAATCAAAGCCATACTCCCGTTCCACCCGGCAGACTTTGACATGAAACGCCTGATACCAATCCCGGGCGCTCGCCTGGGCCTTTCGATGTGTCACATGTTCCTTCCAGGCGGCGATGGCCTCGGGACTGGTCCAATATGAAATGGAAATCCCCTGCCCCGTGGCATCCCGGACAGACTCGAATCCCAGAAAGCCCGGCTGTTGGCGAGCCAACTCCAGTATCTCTTGCGCGACCTCCGAGTAGCCCGCATCATCCGGGGTTCGAAGGGAACTGAAAATAACCGCATAGTAGGGCGGCTCGTGGGTTAATGGGGTCATGTTCATCGCCTGTAGTTGATTAACCCAGCAACCTCCGGGATCGCCAGTCGTCCGTGGAAAACTTTAGCTCGCCTAAGCCCGCAAAAGGTCTCGTTGGGTTCTCAGCGAAAACGGTACCCCTTGGGTACAACGACAATGCCGTTACCCGAGAGGGTGAAACGTTGCGCATCCCGTTCCCGGTCGAAACCGATCTGCTCTCCGGGGGGGATGTCTACATCTTTGTCCACGATGCAGTTTTCAAGATGCGCGCCATCGCCCACCCGTACACCTTCGAACAGGATGCTGTTGTGAATCACCGCCTCCTCGCCGATACGCACATTCGGAAACAGGATCGAGCGCTGAACACTGCCACCCACGATCACCACCCCATTGGCGATGATTGAGTTGATGAAGATACCTTCGCTGCCGGCGACACCAGGAACGGTTCGAGCCGGCGGGGTTTGCCGATGATGGGTGCGAATCGGCCACTCCGGTTGATACAGATCGAGTGAAGGAATCGGGTCCAGCAACTCCATATTCGCCTCATAGTAACTGTCCAGGGTACCCACATCGCGCCAGTAGCGGTCCCGGCTGACACGCCCCGCTTTGCCACCGAAGGTGTAGGCGTAAACCCCGCTCTCCTGAATCAGGCGCGGTAGAATATCCAAACCGAAATCGTGACTGGAATCCGCCCGCTCGTGATCCCGTTCCAGAATCTCAATCAGCAGGTCCAGGGAGAAGACATAGATGCCCATGGAAACCAGCGCGGCATTGCCTCCCGGAATGAGCGGTTGCGGTTTTTGGGGTTTCTCCTCAAAGCTGAGTACACGGCCCCGATCATCCACCTGCATAACGCCGAACTGCTCTGCTTCGGACAGAGGCATCTCCATGCTCGCAAGGGTTACGCCTGAGCTGTGCTCTTCGTGAAACGCAAGCATCGGGGCATAATCCATGCGATAGATGTGATCCCCCGACAGAATCAGCACCCGCTCCGCGCCGCTGCGTTTGAGCATGTAGAGATTTTGATAAACCGAATCAGCGGTGCCATCGTACCAACTGCCCCCGGTGCGCATCTGTGGGGGCACCGCCGTGATGTACTCTCCCAATTCCGGATTGAACAGCGACCAGCCATCGCGCAGATGTTTCTGCAGGGAGTGGGATTTATATTGGGTCAAGACCAGGATACGCCGCAACCCGGAGTGCAGACAGTTGGCCAGGGGAAAATCGATGATCCGGTACTGACCGGCGAAGGGAACCGCCGGTTTGGTGCGTTCCTCGGTCAGCGGCTTTAGACGGGATCCGTGGCCACCCGCGAGTATCACCGTCAGGGTCTTGTTTAACATCTTCTACTCCGACTCTTGGTTCTGATGAGGTGATGATACTCACCCTGACCCGGTTTCGGCTATCCATTGTTCACGGAAATAACAACAATAGAGCTAAGGATAAATATGTTAAGTGTCGTTAGCATCAGTCCAACTTAGCCTGGATGGAGCGAAGCGTAATCCGGGATCCTTCCGAATGAGAAGAACGATGAAACAACTCAAATCTTGTCAATGTCGCCTGGGTCAGGTATGCATTTCCACGCAGAGCGTGGGAACGAGACCCAAAAGATAATTGGGTATTATCCCGAATGGCACTTAATCTAAGACAATGGACCGGGTACCCCCCCTTGCGGGGAGGGGACTGACGACAGACAAATGGCCCCTCCGACCCCTTCGGGACATCAACTCCGCTGATCAGTGCTGCCGGTAAGTGGCATCGAGCCAGCACTGGGGAAGGGGTTCACCCGATGGAAACTGCACCTGGTCCTTGGTGAAGGTTTCAGCATCCTGCATCTCTTCCCCCGCATGGAAACGCCCCACGATCTTGTGGTGATTCGGGTTGAACAGGTCAGTCAGACTCAGTACTTCAATCAGCTTTTCGCTGTCTTTCTGCATCAGGAACATCATCAACCTCCTATTATCTAGCGTCTCATACGGATGAGCGATTGCCGCGTATCGGGTCTTCAATTAATCAGTGGTCCCTATACTCCAAGTATGGTTTAGGTCGATTGATTTGCAATCCTGTGCGGGGCTGTTTGGCCCCGGGGCCTGCAGGGTTTACAGCTCCCGAGTGGCCAGGAATGACACCTCCGGCCAGCGTTCCATGGCCAGATCGAGATTCACTCGGGTAGGCGCCAGATAGACCAGCTGATCGTCACCGTCCAGCGCCAGATTCTCGAAGTTCTTATCCTTGAAACGCTCCAGCATCTTATCGTCCGGGCAGCTGATCCAGCGGGTGGTGGCCACACTCACCGCCTCGACGATCGCCTCGACCTTGTATTCAAGTCTCAGACGCTGCACCGCCACGTCAAACTGCAGCATGCCGACGGCACCGAGGATCAGGTCATTATTCTTCATTGGGCGGAAAACCTGGGTGGCACCCTCCTCGCACAGCTGCAACACCCCTTTCAACAGCGCCTTCTGCTTCAATGGGTCGCGCAGCACCACCCGGCGAAACAGCTCCGGGGCGAAGTAGGGAATGCCCTCGTATTTCAACCCTTCGCCCTCGCTGAAGGTGTCGCCAATCTGAATGGTGCCGTGATTGTGCAGACCGATGATGTCACCGGGCCAGGCCTCCTCCACGTGGCGGCGTTCGTCCGCCTGGAAGGTGATGGCGTTGCTGACCTGGACACTCTTGCCGGTGCGCACCTGAAACATCTTCATGCCTTTGCGGTACTGGCCGGAACAGACCCGCATAAAGGCCACCCGGTCCCGGTGCTGGGGATCCATGTTCGCCTGGATTTTGAACACGAAACCGGTAAATTTGCCTTCATTGGGTTCGACCAGGCGCTGCTGGGTATTCCGCGAGAGCGGCGCGGGAGCATACTCGACGAAGGCATCGAGCAGCTCCCGGACGCCGAAGTTGTTGATCGCCGAACCGAAGAACACCGGGGTCAGCTCGCCCCGGGCATAGGCCTCCAGATCGAGTTCGTGGCTGGCGCCCCGCACCAGTTCGATCTCATCCCGCAGCTCCTGGGCCTGATCACCGATGAGTTCATCCAGCTTGGGACTGTCGATACCCTGTATGATCTCGCCCACCTGGATCTTGCCCCCATGGGTGGCGCTGAACAGGTGGGTGGCATCGGTGCGCAGGTCGTAGACCCCCTTGAGCCGCTTACCCATGCCGATGGGCCAGGAGACCGGGGCGCACTTGATCTTCAGCACCTGCTCGATCTCGTCGAGGATTTCCAGGGGATCGCGCCCCTCCCGGTCGAGCTTGTTGACGAAGGTCAGGATCGGGGTATCCCGCAACCGGCACACCTCCATCAGCTTGATGGTGCGATCCTCCACGCCCTTGGCCACATCGATCACCATCAGCGCCGAATCCACGGCGGTGAGAGTACGATAGGTGTCCTCGGAGAAATCCTCATGGCCGGGGGTGTCCAGGAGATTAACGATCTCGTCCCGATAGGGAAACTGCATCACCGATGAGGTCACCGAGATGCCGCGCTCCTTCTCCATCTCCATCCAGTCCGAGGTGGCGTGCCGGGCCGCCTTGCGACCCTTGACCGTACCCGCCATCTGGATCGCGCCCCCGAATAGCAGCAGTTTCTCCGTCAGCGTGGTCTTGCCCGCATCCGGGTGAGAGATGATCGCAAAGGTACGTCTTTTGCTGATTTCAGTTGCTAGATTGCCATCACTCATCTCTGGAACCCTAAGCTGGCCTTTCGGTGGGGGGTGAAAAAGCGCCGTATTATATCGGAAGATCCCGCATCTATGAATTCAACTGCCATGAAACAGGCCATATTGCCGTCAGGAACCGTCGGGCCCACCCAGTTTGGGCGACTTACGGAACTTATCGATCAGGTGATACAGGCTTAGCAGGGGATGGCGGAACAACATCCTGGGGCCGGAATAGCGCATGACTTCCTGAGGTTTAGTCATTCCGGCGTATGCCGGAGAAGTAGTGCAGGGATGCACCGTTTACGAACCTAAGGACGGCATCCAGGAATTTCCCACCGCCCGGTATTCTGGATCTCGGCATACGCCGGATTGACGCACGTGTTATAGCTCATGTACGTGCCATTGAGTAGATATATATATGCTTGACGTAATATTACGATGGCGTTATATATAGCCCCATGTCACCCACTGCCGAAACCTTTTACACCGCCCTGAGTGGCGACATCCGCCTGCGCTGCCTGTTGTTGCTCGCCCAGGGGGAAGAGCTGTGCGTCTGCCAATTGACCCATGCCCTGGACCAATCGCAGCCCAAGATCTCCCGCCATCTGGCGCATCTGCGGGAATGGGGGCTGGTCCTCGACCGGCGTGACGGGCTGTGGATCCACTATCGACTCCACCCCGATCTCCCGGAGTGGATGACCGAGGTGCTCAACACCACCCACCACGCCCTGACAGACCAGACACCCTATCGACACGATCTCGCGAGACTGGCCAGCGCCCCTGTTCGCCCCCAGGTCCGCTGCTGCGTCTGAGCTATGTTTGAATATCTCTCCCGTCTGCTCGTCCACGACCTGATCGGCCTGCCCCCCGGCTCTCCGGCCGGAGAGGCTCTGACCTTCTTCATCATGGATACGGCGCTGATCTTTTTCCTTCTGGTGACCGTCATCTATCTGATGGGTCTGATGCGTGCCCTGCTCTCGCCGGAACAGGTACGGGACTATGTACGCAACAAACCTCGCTGGCTGGCGCGAATGCTGGCCATACTGCTGGGCGCCATGACCCCTTTCTGCTCCTGCTCTTCGGTGCCCCTGTTTATCGGTTTCGTGGAAGCAGGCATTCCCCTGGGGGTGACCTTCTCCTTCCTCATCGCCAGTCCCATGATCAACGAGGTCGCCGCGGTGGTGTTGATCGGCCTGCTGGGATGGGAACTGGCGTTGCTCTACATCAGTGCCGGTCTGGTGGTGGCCTATGCGGGCGGTGTGGTCATGGAGCGCTTTCGCCCGGAGCGCTGGGTCGAATCCTATGTCTGGGAGATCCGGGTGGGTAAAGGTCAGGGAACGGCCCCTGACCGCAGCCTGGGCGGCCGCCACCGGTTCGCCCTCACCGAGGTCAAGGCCATTGTCGGCCGGATCTGGAAATGGGTCATCGCCGCGATCGCCATCGGGGCCCTGTTCCACGGTTTCGTTCCCCAGGAGTGGGTTGCCGAGCACCTGGGCGGACAGGACAACCTCTGGGCGGTGCCTGGTGCGGTGTTGCTGGGTATCCCCCTCTATGCCAACGCCACCGGTGTGATCCCGGTGGCGGAGGCGATGCTCGGCAAGGGGGTTGCCCTGGGCACCGCCCTGGCGTTCATGATGAGCATCGCCGCGCTTTCCCTGCCGGAGATGCTGATCCTGCGTAAAGTAATCAAGTGGCCGGCGTTGGCCCTGTTCTGCGGGATACTCGCCGTCGCGATCATGCTGGTGGGCTGGGGGTTCAACCTGTTGGATGGGAATTTTGAATTATGAATTTTAAATTGCGGTGTTCGCTGCACTCACTGTTTTAAATGCCCCTCACGGGAGAGGGAGATCGAAAACAGGTTGTGAACGCAGTGAACTCATAAATTCATAATTCAAAACTCAAAACTCAAAATTAATGATAGATAGGTGCGGATAAATGAAAACCATCAAAGTACTCGGCGGCGGCTGCCGCAGTTGCGTCACCACCCACGATCTGATTGCCGCGGTGCTCCGCGACAAGGGAATCGAAGCAGAACTGACCAAGGTCGAGGATATGGGCCAGATCATGGGCTATGGGGTGATGTCCACTCCCGGAGTGGTAATCGATGAACAGGTCGTTCACAGCGGTGGCATTCCGGACCGCAAACTCATCGAAAGCTGGTTCTGACGGGAACGACGTTCGCTGGAGCGCCATTTCGCGGCCCCCGCCCGCTTTCCACCTTGAAATCTTGGGTATAATTGTCTACAGGCAGACTATCGGTATTTCCTATGGACCTGTCCCTTGGCGCATTGTCAGACTATCAGCAGGCGACTTCCGGAACCGCCAGGAGAACCTTTGGCCCGGAATCCGGCAGTGTCGCGAACCGCGCGGAATCCGAAACCACCCGGGAAACCACCACCGAGCGGCCGGTCAATGAGAGCGGCCAGACCCAGCGACTGAGCCGCGAAGAACAGGCCCAGGTCCGCAAGCTGCAGGCCCGGGACCGGGAGGTCAAGGCCCACGAAGCGGCCCACCGTGCGGCTGCCGGCGGCATGGCCAGCGGCGGTAGCTATACCTATCAGACCGGACCGGACGGCCGTAGCTACGCCATTGGTGGCGAGGTCTCCATCAGCGCCTCCTACTCGGGCAGTCCGGAAGAGATCATCCGTCAGGCCGAAACCATCCAGCGTGCCGCCCTGGCGCCGGCGGACCCTTCTCCCCAGGACCGACGAGTCGCCTCCCAGGCAGCAGCGGTGGCGGCCCAAGCCCGCAGTGAACTGCACGCCGCAAAACGCGAGGAGCAGAGCCAGGCCAGCCAGAGTAAGCGTGATTCAGACTCAGAGGACGATTCAAACAGCGGAATCTCCCGCCAGGGTCAGCGAGCCATCGATGCCTTCACCCGGATCGGCTCACCCGCCAGTCTGCATTCGGAATCCTCGCCCATCGACGAGATGATCTAGAGAACCCCGTCAAAGATTCTGAACCATTCTGGATCCCTCGTTCCCACGCTCTGCGTGGGAATGCAGACTCAGGGTTCAGCGCACAGCCTGGACCTGAGCAAAACAACGCAACTTGGTATGCGTTCCCACGCAGAGCGTGGGAACGAGTAATCTGAGAGAGGTTACACGAGAACCTCAATCCTCTGAACGACCACCCAGCAGCGCCGGCAACTCCCGACGTTTCTTGTGCCCACCGGCGTGGTGGCGTTGCGCGGGCTGACTGCGATTGCCTGTCGGTTTACGGTGGACATGCCGTGGGGCGTCCTGAGAACCAGACTCACGCTCCGGGTTCGCGCGCCCCCGGGATCTGTTCGAGTTCGGCTGGGCCGATTTCGCCGATCCGCGACCACCACCTCGCCGTGAAGCATTGCGTGGGCGGGGTTCTGCGGAAGTCGCATTGGCGGATCTTCCTCGCCGATTCCCCTGCCCGCGGGCGGGTTCCGCTTGCTTTTCGGTCTGAGTACCCGGTTCGTAGCCTTCCAGCACCACCTTGGGCAGCTCCTGTTTGAGCAGGCGTTCGATATCCCGCAGCAGCTTCTGTTCCTCGGCGCAAACCAGGGAGATAGCAACCCCCTCGTTACCCGCCCGTCCGGTACGGCCGATGCGGTGGACGTAGTCCTCCGGCACATTCGGCAGTTCATAGTTCACCACGTGAGGCAACTCATCGATGTCGAGACCCCGGGCAGCGATGTCGGTGGCCACCAGCACCCGGACCTCACCGCTCTTGAATCCGGACAGAGCCCGGGTACGCGCCCCCTGACTCTTGTTGCCGTGGATCGCGGCGGAGTTCAGGCCATCTTTCTGCAGCTGTTCCGCCAGCCGGTTGGCACCGTGCTTGGTGCGGGTAAAGACCAGCACCTGGCGCCAGTCATTTTTACCGATCATGTGACTCAGCAGTTCCCGTTTGCGACCCTTGTCCACCGGGTGAACCCGCTGCTCGATCGCCTCGGCGGTACTGTTGCGCCGGGCCACTTCGATCAGCTCCGGACGGTCGAGCAGGCGCTCGGCCAGTTGCTTGATCTCCCGGGAGAAGGTGGCGGAGAACAACAGGTTCTGGCGCTGGCCGTTCTCCGGCAGCAGGGCCAATACCTTACGGATGTCGTGAATGAACCCCATGTCCAGCATCCGATCAGCCTCATCCAGAACGAAGATTTCGATCTGCGACAAGTCAAGAGTCTTCTGTGACACATGGTCGAGCAATCGTCCCGGGGTCGCTACCAGGATATCGACGCCCTGGCGCAACTGCTGGATCTGGGGGTTGATTTTGACCCCGCCGAAGATCACCGCTGAGCGGAAAGGCAGGTGACGGCCGTAGGCCGCCACGCTCTCGCCGACCTGGGCCGCCAGTTCCCGGGTCGGGGTCAGCACCAGTGCACGTACGGGCCGCTTTCCACCGGGAAGGGGTTTCTCACTCAGACGCTGCAGCAACGGCAAGGTAAAACCGGCGGTTTTACCGGTACCGGTCTGGGCGCCGGCCAGAACATCGCGACCGCTGAGAATCAGGGGTATCGCCTGGGCTTGAATCGGTGTGGGTTGGGTATAGCCCTGCTCGCCAATCGCGCGCAGGAGTTCGGCCGACAGGCCGAGGGAATCGAATGACATGGGTAATCAATGCTCCAGTCTTGCCACCCCGTAACAGTTGTTATTTCGGGATCCGGTCCTGGCTGGATAAAAAAAAGAGGGAATTCTCTGAATATACTATCAGGTAGCTGATCTTCCGCTCAGTCCGAGCGGATTTGAACCACCTGTTAAGCGGGATATCCCAAAGGGATTCGGCTAAAATCCTTTCCTGCGATTAATCGCGTTGGGTGATGACCGGACAACACCCGGAAAGCGGGCACTCTAACAGAAACCCGGGAAAAAGAACATGGGTCTGTAGCGAATAGCTCACCGTCCAGCATTCCGGATCCTGGCGTACACCGGGATAACGGTGATTTGTTGGCTTGAGTCAGTGCCATTCAGGTTTAACCCAGTGACGATTCTGTCTTCATCCGACAAGTTCGTCCCAACCCCCATGGAGATTCATGAGTATTCAGCATATCTGGGTCGATGCGGACGCCTGCCCCAAGGTGATCAAGGAGATCCTGTTCCGTGCCTCGGAACGGGTAGGCGTACCCCTGACCCTGGTCGCCAACCAGTCACTGCCGATCCCGCGCTCGCAGTACATCCGAATGATCCAGGTAGGCGCCGGATTCGACGTGGCGGACAACCATATCGCCCAACAGGTGAAGCCCGCGGATCTGGTGATCACCGCCGACATCCCCCTCGCCGCGGAGGTCATCGAACGAGGCGCGCGGGCACTCAACCCCAGGGGGGAACTCTATACCGAGGCTAATATTCGGCAGCGTCTGACCATGCGCGATTTCATGGACACCCTGCGCGGCAGTGGCATCGACACCGGAGGTCCACCCGCCTTCTCCCAGGCCGACCGGCAGGCCTTCGCCAATCAGCTTGATCGCCTGCTAGCCAAACGGGATGGGGTTTAACGACCTTGCCACGCTCGACGACCACTCCCTCGTTCCTATTGTGTGGGAGCGGCCACTGGCCGCGATTGACTGAGTATCGGTGCTTTTCAAGGTAGTGAACAAGATCCCTTTGAACCTGATATCGCGAGCAGGCGCTCGCTCCACACAATGGCTCTTGGGTCTCGTTCCCATGCTCCGCGTGGGAATGCAGATCGAACGCTAATCAGAACCTTCGGCAAAATAAGACGCCACGTCTCGTCCGCAATCGCTTTCCCTGTCAAACAGATCCAACACTTCACCATGGGGCGCAATGCAACTGAGGGATATCAGGCGATCCTGTTCAATCCCGACGATACGCAGCACCCGCATCGGATTGGCGGTGTAGCCCAGTTCTACGATTGCCAGTCGATGACTACCATAGGCTTCGAAGCGTCCCTCAGCCAGGGCATGGCTGGTGCGTTGTTCGGGAGGGATGTTGTTACGCGTATAGGCCTCCCGCACCCGGGCCTCGGCACCCGCCCGAGTCTCCTCCACGAGCTGTTGCAGGTATCCCTGGTCAAAGGAAGTATCCACCAGGCCCTGTGCCGGTTGTTCGTTCACTTTGACCCGGTCCGATCCGGGACGACTGTCACACCCCCATACCGGCAAGGTAAGAACGAGCACGATAAGCAAGCGTAAGTGCCGAATGTTTTCCATATTCTACAATCCCGGTTTATCCGCGGTTTCAAGTTCCAGAGTTAACAGCAAGGCATCCTCGCGGGTATTGTTTTCAGCCGGATAGTAATTACGGCGCTGGCCCACCTCGACAAATCCACTCTTGCGATAGAGGGACTGGGCAGCCTGGTTACCGACCCGCACCTCCAGAAACACCGTATCGGCACCGTGCTGACGCGCCACCTTGAGCAGACGCATAAGCAACTTACGCCCCAGTCCGCGACATTGCCAGTCCGGGTCGATACAGATATTGAGGATGTGCGACTCGTCGATGACCACCGACATGACACCGTAGCCGACTATCCGCTCATCCAGGGTCAAGACCCAGCAGCAGTAACCCACCCGCAGGCAGTCCTGGAAGATACCCAGGGTCCAGGGAAAGGGATAGACCCGGTTTTCCAGCGCCATGACTCCGGGCAGGTCCCCCTCCTGCATCGGTCGGATGCCCAGTTGAGGGTCGAGCTGGCGGGCGCTCACGGGCGCTCCCGCAGCACGCCAAGCGTCATCCGCAGGTCATCCCAGGCACGCCCCTTGTGCTCCGGGGAACGCAACAGGTAGGCCGGATGGTAGGTCACCACCAGGGGGATCCGCGCTTCACCCAGGGCATGCACACGTCCGCGCATTTTGCCCACCGCGAGATCCGATTTCAGCAGATTCTGGGCGGCGATACGGCCCACCGCGAGGATCGCCCGGGGCTGGATCAATTCAATCTGACGTAAGAGATAGGGTTCGCAACTCAACGCCTCTTCCGGGCGGGGGTCCCGGTTGTTAGGCGGGCGGCATTTGACGATGTTGGCGATGAACACCGCCTCGCGCTTGAAACCCATGGCCAGCAGCATGGCGTTGAGCAGCTGACCGGCGCGTCCGACAAAGGGCTCCCCCTGGCGATCCTCATCCGCGCCGGGAGCCTCGCCGATAACCAGCAGATCGGCCTGGGTGTCGCCGACGCCGAACACGGTCTGGGTGCAACCCTCGCGCAGCGCGCACTTGCGGCAGTTGCGGACCTGCTCCCGCAGGGTCTGCCAGTCCGGCTTTGCTATCGAGCCGTGCGAAGGCTCCGCTCGGAGCTCCTGGCGGGTTTGTGGTTGTTCTTCGCGCTGAGGTTCGGGTTCTGGCACGATCTCCGCGATTGGCGGGGGTTCGGTCTGCGCCTGCGGTGCATCACGCAACTGCCAGCGGGTTACCCCCATTGCATCGAGGTAGCATTGTCGCCTCAGTTCATCCATAGCGCCCGATCCTGATCATCTGACATCGAATCTCAGACATCTCCAGTCTGGGGATGGGCTTTGGCAACCGGGGCGAGGATCTTGTTCGCCGCGTTGATATAGGCCTTGGCGGAGGCGATCACGATGTCGGTATCGGCTCCCTGGCCGTTGACGATGCGCCCATCCATCGACAACCTCACGGTCACCTCGCCCTGGGCATCGGTGCCGCTGGTGATGTTGTTCACCGAGTAGAGCAGCAGTTCGGTGCCGCTGTTAACGATCGACTCGATGGCCTTGAAGGTGGCGTCCACCGGACCGCCGCCGATGGCCTCCCCCGGCTCCTCGTTGCCGTCGATGCTCAGCACCAGGGCGGCGCGGGGGGTTTCGCCGGTTTCCGAGCAGACCTTCAGAGAAATCAGTTTGATCCGCTCGTTGACCGCCTCGGTCTTGGTATCGGTGACCAGGGCCTGGAGATCTTCGTCGAAGATCTCGTGCTTCTTGTCCGCCAGGTCCTTGAAACGGGAGAAGGCGGCGTTGAGTTCTTCTTCGGACTCGAAGATGATCCCCAGACTCTCCAGCCGGGTGCGAAAGGCGTTACGCCCAGAGTGCTTACCCAGCACCATGCGGTTCTGACTCCAGCCCACATCCTCGGCGCGCATGATCTCGTAGGTCTCCCGGGATTTCAGCACCCCGTCCTGGTGAATGCCCGACTCGTGAGCGAAGGCGTTGGCGCCGACGATGGCCTTGTTCGGTTGGACCGGAAAACCGGTGATGTTGGAGACCAGTTTCGAGCAGGTCACGATCTGGGTGGTATCCACCCCGGACTGGCAGGAGAAGACATCCTGACGGGTGCGTACCGCCATCACGATCTCCTCCAGAGAGGCATTGCCGGCCCGCTCGCCGAGGCCGTTGATGGTGCACTCCACCTGGCGCGCCCCGTTGCTCACCGCCGACAGGGAGTTAGCCACCGCGAGGCCCAGGTCGTTGTGGCAATGCACCGAGAACACCGCCTTGTCGGAATTCGGGATGCGTTCACGCAGCTGCCGGATCAGGTCGCCGAACTGATGAGGCATGGCGTAACCCACTGTATCGGGCACGTTGAGGGTGGTGGCCCCCGCGTCGATCACCGCCTCGAAGATGCGACACAGGAAATCGATCTCGGAACGCCCCGCGTCCTCGGCGGAGAATTCCACGTTATCCGTATACTGCCGCGCCCGCTTGACTGCGTGCACCGCCTGGGCAACCACCTCGTCGGGTTGCATGCGCAGCTTGTACTGCATGTGTATAGGGGAAGTGGCGATGAAGGTGTGGATACGCGAGGCGTTGGCCTCCTTGAGGGCTTCACCCGCACGCTCGATATCCTTGTCCAGGGCCCGCGCCAGACCGCAGATACGGGCATCCTTGACCACCCCGGCCACCGCCGCGACCGCTTCGAAATCCCCCTGGCTGGCGATGGGAAATCCGGCTTCGATGACGTCCACACGCAGCTTCTCCAGAGCCTTGCCGATGCGCACCTTTTCATCCTTGGTCATGGACGCGCCCGGGCTCTGCTCCCCGTCGCGCAGGGTGGTATCGAAAATGATCAGTTGATCGGCTTGACTCATGCTTTTCTCCGACATACAGGGACCAGGCCCAATAGCACTTACTTAAGACGATGCGCTAGAACATACGCGCGTTCCCACGCTCCGCGTGGGAACGCGCAAACCAGGACACTCCGTCAGGTATTCTGGATCCCGGTATACGCCGGGATAACGCCGGTTTTTTTGGCTTATGCTCAGCGTCATTCGGGCCAGGACCCATTTTCTCGATGGGTAACGGGTCAATATAACCCAGTGGTTTGGGAATGCCAATCGAGCCTGGCGGACACTTTAGATGTCCACTCGGAGAACCAGGGTCCGCGCGTCAAAAGCGACCCGCCACTGTGCCGTCGTAGTACGGTGACGGCATACACTTGTTTAGCTGTCAGCATATTTTGATTGAGTATCCTCTCGGGTATTGGCCTTGCCGATGCAAGGCACCACATTAATAGCGATTTTTCCAATATTGGTGATCTTCGCTATGACGGTTGCTATTAATATTCGAGCAACTGAATCATGGTCATGTGGTGGCCCGGCTTGCTGGTCAAGGTTCGGTAGCCATTCGCCTGCAATGCGAGGTTAGCCAGCTGCATAATGGCCTTATAAGCTGCATCAAACTGATTTTCCGCACTGATTTCAGTGACATGGGCATCATCGATATTGCGACTGGCTGCTGAGAGCAATCGACCTATAACGGCCTCATCTACGCTTATCCTTTCGAGACTAATTCCGATAAGATTATCCAAGCTCATCCTTTCCTCCCATCACGTCCATGCGTGGTTTGGCCATCACATCCCTGATGAAGGCATCCTTATCCTTCTCCCGCCTGATCCATTCATCCTTGCGGAAGATTTTTGGATTCACCTCCCGTCCCAGCGCTTCCTGTACCGGGTAGAGGGCGTTTGCCGCCTCTGAAAAGCCAAGCTCGCCAATGATCATCAGGTCGATGTCGCTCGCAGCTGACTCCTTGCCACTGGCTATCGAACCGAACACGAAGGCCCAGTCTATTTTTTCTGATAGGGGTGATAATGCCCGGCGGATGGGCTCGGTCAGGCCAACAGTCTTTTTGATAATGCTGATGAGCTCTGCATAGATTGGGCATCCAGGGTTGGCCTGATAGTGGTGCTGGTTACCAATTTTGGTCATATGTAAGATCCCGGCGGCCAGCATGCGATCCAGCTCCCTTTTGATAGTCGCCACCCCCATACCTGTCAGACGCAGGATCTCTTTTGTATAGAAGCTCCTGTTTGGTTGCCCATACAACAATCCCAACACCTTTTGCTGGGTCTCGGTAAACAGGGCATCGCTTAGTTGGCTCATCGGGATCGCCATGAAATAGTTCACTATTGATGAACGATAGTTCATTTAATATGAACCGGCAACCTTATTGTGCTTTAAATGCGAGGATTTGGGGCGTTCACTCATTTAAAATGTTCACCTTTTATGAACATGTTTAAACAATGAACAACTGTCAATATTAAGCACAGCATTCGGCATATCGTATTGACAACACCCAGTATGGAAACCCTTGATGAAGCCCGGAATCAATCCTTACACAGGTGTCACTTCAAGCAACTATGAATCAAGCCCTTAGATACCCGCCAACAGGGACTGTATTGTTTCCGCATCCACGGGCAGTTCCCGGCTTTTCCGTCCCTTGCCGTAGACCTGATCGGCCAGCTCCTGCTTGCGCGCCTGGAGAGCCAGGATCCGCTCTTCGACGGTGCCTTCGGTCACCAGCTTATAGACAAACACCGGTTTCTTCTGGCCGATCCGATGGGCCCGGTCGGTGGCCTGATGCTCCACCGCCGGATTCCACCAGGGATCATAGTGGATCACCGTGTCCGCCTCGGTCAGGTTGAGTCCGACGCCACCGGCCTTGAGACTGATAAGGAACAGATTCACCTCGCCTTGGCGAAAGACCTGAATGGCCTCGTCACGCTTACGGGTCTGCCCGGTGAGTTTGGTATAGCCGATCCCCAGTTTCTGGATCTCGGTTTCGATGAGCCCGAGCATCTTGGTAAATTGGGAAAACAGCAGAATCCGCCGCCCCTCGTCGAGCATCTCGGGCAACAGCTCCATGAGCATCTCCAGTTTGGCGGACTCGGCGTTTTTCACACCTCGCGTCCCTGCCGGGAGCAATCTCGGGTCGCAACAGACCTGGCGCAGCTTGAGCAAGGCATCAAAAATGGTGATATGGCTGCGGGCCAGTCCCTTTTGCGCGATGGCCTGACGCACCCGCTTCTCCATGGTCAGCCGGATACTCTCGTAGAGAGCGGCCTGGCGATCACCCAGTGGCGCGACACGCAGCAGTTCGGTTTTTTGCGGCAGCTCCTTGGCGACCTGGTCCTTGACCCGGCGTAACATGAACGGGGCGGTGCGACGCACCAATCGCTGAAGCTTTTCGCCATCGCCCTCCTTTTCGATCGGTGTACGGTAGTTACGGGTGAACTGCTCCTGGTTCCCGAGAAATCCGGGCAACAGAAAATCGAATTGGGCCCAGAGTTCCCCCAGATGATTCTCCATGGGGGTGCCCGTCAGGCAGAGCCGGTGGTTGGCCTCCAGTTCACGCACCCATTGGGCGGCCTGGGATTTGGTGTTCTTGATCTGTTGCGCCTCGTCCAGGACCAGGTAGTGCCAGACCTGCTGACGCAGCACCTCCCCATCCCGGGGAAGCAACGGGTAGGTCGTGAGCACCAGGTCATATTGATCAAGCTGTTCGAAGTGATCAGATCGGTTGGGACCGTGCAGCACCAGGACACTCAGATTGGGGGTAAACAGCGCCGCTTCCCGCCGCCAGTTGCCCATCAGACTGGTGGGGGCAATGATCAGACTGGGCCTCTTCATGCGTCTGCCCCGCTTCTCCACCGCCAGATGGGCCAGGGTCTGCACCGTCTTGCCCAGTCCCATGTCATCAGCGAGGATACCGCCCAATTGATACTGGCGGAGAAACTGCAACCAGTCGAGTCCGGTCTGCTGGTAGGCGCGGAGCTTGCCTTTGAAACCGCCCGGTAACTTGACCGTCTTAACCTGTTTGAAACCTTTCAGGCGCCGCGCCATCTTTTGCAGTTCGACGCCCCCTTTGACGCGGGCCTCGCCCAACTCCAGGAGACGGGGCGAATCGAGCAGGGAAAGCTTGAGAGCGTCCTCGCCACTCGCCCGGTCATACAGATCGATGATGGTCTGCAGTATCGGTTCGACGCGCTGCGCGGGAACCGCCAGATAGCGATCCTGCCCGGCATCCAGATAGAGTGTTTGCGGCAGGCTGCCCGGCCGATAGTGTTCCAGCAACGTACTGACCAGGGGAAGCAGCGGAATGCTCTGACCCTCCAGTTCGAGGTCGAAACGCAGACTGAACCAGTCGTTTTCCGACTGAGTCACTTCGGCATCGATCGCCTCGACCGTACTTAGCTGAGAAGGGGTTCGCTCTTCAAAATCGACCCGCCACCCCTCTCGACGCAGGGGTTCAACGCGGTTTTCCAGAAACTCGAACCAATCCGCCAGGATCTGTTGCGGCTCCGCCGGGTCGAAGCGCTGGATATAGACACCCGGCTTCTGTTCATTGGGCGTCATCCCAAGACCGAGTAAACGAGTTCGAGCCTCTGCTTCGCGTTCCCGGTCACGCGCTACCCGGAAGATCTTTCCGTCCCGTTCCAGGGTTTTCGTGGCGGATTCGGCGGTTGCGTCGAATGTAATTCCGTCATAATCAAATCCCAGACGGGCCTCCATGAGCGCGGACTGACGATCCAGCGACAATCCCAGCACGGGAGTCGGTGCAACGCGATATCGCTCCATCTCCACTTCGATGGGCGGCGGTATCGGCGAATCGCGCATCACCAGCATCTTACTGATCGTTTTCGCCTGTGTTTCACTCACCGTGGGCGCTGTTGTCAGCAGATCCACCTGCTTCTGCGCCAGCCCCTCCGGTGTCTGAAGCGGACCGATTCGCCTATTTTGACGGTCCAGGTAGTGGAGTGGTTCCACCGGGATGACTTCAAGCCCCGGGGGGATATCAAACACCAGGTGATACCCCTCCGTTTCCTGCTTTCGCCACATCGGAGAAGCGGGTATCGACGCACCCGACTTGAGGGGGTCGCGGCGGGGCTCTTCATCAAGATAGAACCGTCCGGACTGCAACATCAGGCGCAATGCCACACCCCCCAGGATTCCACGCAACCGGGCCACCGGTTCCCAGTATCGACTGTCGCAGGCATCCAGCAATGGAATAATATCCACATCGAGCCAGTCCATTCCATACGGACCGGGAGATAAAGGCCGCAAAGACGAGCGGGATATGTGTCGCCCCTTGCTCCACACACCATTGCGCAACCGCTTGGTTGGGATCACACGTATCTCCCAATCAGGCTGATTACCCGGCGTGTTCTGAAGATGGTAAAGCAGCGCGTGCTCCTGGGGGGGCTGGGGCGAGGAGACCCGCTCAAACAGTGACAACCAGTCGTCAAAGGACTGATTCTGGACCTGAGCGTGCCAGACCAGACAGCCTGCCACCACATGCTTGCAATTGTATCCCACGGGACAATCACAATAGCCTTCCACCACGACCCGGTTGCCGACCCTTTCCAGGTGGATCTCCTGATCATAGAGGCGGCCGCCACCGCCCCGGTTGGTGGTAAAAAGTGTCAGTTCATCCGAACCGTCGTTCACCTGATCCGCCAGGGAGGCGCGTCCCTGTTTGAAATACTCCTCCCCTCTTTCGTAATCTCTGTCAGAGAAGTTACGGCGTAGATTTATTAGAGAAATCTGCCTGGGATCAAGCGTCATCCGATGAGGATTCCGTACGCCGCTCTTCCCGGCGTTTGCGCAACTGCAGCAGGGTCAACACGGGACCCGAGATGGCATAGGTGAGGAACATCAGGAAGAACACGGTGGGAGGATGGGTCTGGATGATCGCCAGCACCACGACCAGCACCACCAGCACGATGAACGGCACCTTGCCCTGGAAATCGATCTCCTTGAAGCTGTGGTAGCGGAAGTTGCTCACCATGAGCAGACCTGCCAGGGTGGTCAACAGGGCCGCGAACCCGCCCAGGTCGTCCCCCGGTATGCCGTAATCGACCCCCAGCCAGACCCCACCCGCCATGATCGCCGCGGCGGAGGGACTGGGCAGTCCCTGGAAGTATTTCTTGTCGGCAATACCCAACTGGGTATTGAAGCGGGCCAGGCGCAGCGCGCCGCAGGCGGTGTAGATGAACGCGGCCAACCAGCCCAGTTTGCCCAATCCACTCAGGGCCCAGATGTAGACCACCAGGGCCGGCGCCAGACCGAAGGAGACCATATCGGAGAGACTGTCGTATTCCGCGCCGAAGGCCGACTGGGTCTTGGTCAGGCGCGCCACCCGGCCGTCCAGACCGTCCATCAGCATCGCCACGAAGATGGCTACCGAGGCTACCTCATATTTCCCATTCACTGCGGCGAGAATGGCGTAGAAACCTGCGAACAGGGCGGCGGTGGTAAAGAGATTCGGTAGTAGATAGATACCGCGATTGCGTTTTTTCAGCTTGTTCTCTTCCGTTTCCATCGACGCGGGCACCTGTATTATTTGAATTGCGCGGGATTATAGCAGGGGTGTGGGATGGGTTGTTGTATTCTATGTACCGACTTCAGCGCTTAAGGTGGGTTACCCGGTCATCAATACTAAGCACGTCATTCCGGTGCGTGCCAGAATCCAGGAGAAACTGGCACACACCGTCAACAAGCACGCCTTTCGCCAAGGTCAATAGGCCAGTGCATCCGCCTCATATTCCATGCCCTTGAGACGACCCTGGGCCTGAATGGCGTCATAGAGCTTTTGATCCAGTGATTCCCGGGCGCCGCCCTCGGCCTCGACCCGCTCGCGCAGGAAAGCCGCCCGCTGCTCCGCCAGTTTACGAATATCCTGATTTAACTGCTGCCGACGCTGCGCGGTCTCCTCGATCAAGGCCTGCCGAGCTTCCGGACTGAGGCTCTGCAGGGGGGCCGGCAAGGCCTCCGGGGCCAAGGCTTCGAGTTTCACCCGGCCCTGACTGACATCGTCCACCAGTTCTCCCTCCCCCAAAAGATTGGTCTCACCACTGGCGGTGGCGTTGAAGGTGGCACGGCGCGCCCGGGATGCCACCGAGGCGCTTTCGTGCAACTGTTTGGCGGTGTCCAGTTTTCGCTCGCGCCGCAACCGCTCATCGGCACTACCATAGTAGAAACGGGTGGCATCCAGCTCCGCCGACAGATCCGCCAGCGGTTCATCATAGGGCGTGGCAATCGCCACCGCGTCCCCACCCTGCCCCACCCGGGCATACTGGCCGCCGCCACCCTGAGCGATCGCCTGCCACACCTGACGGGTCTCCCGGCTGTCCCCCGCCAGAATCGCGTTGACCACGATCCCTCGGGCCTTGGCCTGCGCCAGACTGTGCGGGTATTTCACATCATCCTGATAATCCATGTGGGGCGGCGCGTCACCCACCAGAAAGATCACCTTGTAGGCATTCGTATCCTGGCTCCAAGAGATGCGTTCTACCGCATCGGACAGGGCCTGGTTGACACTCTCCGGTCCGTCCCCGCCCCCCTCGGCCCGGTAGGCCATCAGGCGGGCGTAGACGGTATCCAGGTCGGAGGAGAGATCCACCACCTGGGTTACGTAGGCGTCACCCCGATCCCGATAGGCCACCAGCCCCATGCGGATCTCGGGTGCCGGCTGAGCCTGGGCCAGGGTGGTGGCGATGGACCAGATCTTCTCCCGGGCCGCGCGGATCAACCCGCCCATGCTACCGGTGGTGTCCAGGGCGAACACCACCTCGACCCGGGGTTTATGCAATACCTCGGGGGGCATGATCGGTTGAGTCTCGAGCGGTGGTACGAGAGGCGCCTCCACCCGCGCCGCCCAGTTCTTCATGGATGGGTAGAGGGCGATCCCCCCTGCGGTCAGGGCCAACAGGGAGAGGGCAAACCATTTCGATTTCATTTCGGGTCTCCTTCAGAGGTTGGGATTTTGGGCCATTCGCTGCAATGCCTCTTGAGCCGCCCGGTAGGCGCGATCGAAGCGCTCGGACTCTCCAGCCGGGGGCGTAGTGGGTCTTGGATGGCCGGAACCGGCCTGGGGAATGAATACGAACAGGGCCTGGACCAGGAAAAAACTCCAAAGCCCCACTGCCAGGCTACCGGTCACCGAGCCCCCCCACAGGGCCGCGCCCAGACCCAGGGCCAACAATCCGAGATCCAGCAGCGCGGTGTAAAAGCGGTTATGAAACAGCCCGGAACGGACCAGCCAGAGCAGTGCCAGATGAATCAGCAGATCACCGGTCAGGCCAATACCCACCAGGGCTGTAACGGGGGACACCAGCAACCACAGGGTCACCGCCAGAACCCGTCCCGCCTTCAAACCGCTGCGCTGCAGCAGATAAAGCAGATAGAACAGCCCCAGCAGGGTGATCAGCCCGCGCAGGGCGAAGCCGCTGCTCAACCATAGGGTCAACAGGGGTAACAGTGCGCCGCCCAGCAGGGTCGCCACCAGCGACACCCCCACGCCTTCACTGAAGTTGGGCCGGCTCATGACTGCACCCGCCGGCGACATTCCCGCAACCAGGCCCGTTCCACCTCCTCCTCGGTGACCGCAACGTCCCCGGCGATATCATCCGGAGCGGATCGATCCGGCCGGGGCTGGGCCGCCAGCAGGGTCAATTTTTGCTGCATGCCCTGCAGCCGGACTCGCTGCTCGTCCATGCGCTGGCGCAGTGCTTGTTCGACCGTCCGCAGACGCTCCTGCTGCTGTTTCAGATACCCAATGAGACGCTCCTTCTCAAGGCGCTGACGGAGCAACGAACGCGCCAGGGTCTCGTTGTCCTGTTCGAAACAGAGATCCAGTTCCTCACTGAGGTTGCCGATCTCCTCCTCCAGGGTTTGCTGGCGTGTGGCGTGTTGTTGTAACTCCTGAACGATGAGCCGCGTCTGACGGGCCTCCTGCTCCAGGGCGGCCTGCATCTCGCGGATCGCCTGTTTGAGCAACAGTTCGGGTTCTTCCAGGGCGTCGAGCATGGCGTGCATGTCGGCGCGAAACAGTCGTGTGACTCGGGTGATGAGGGTCATCGGAATCTCCTGTCTTTTGTGGGGTACGGGTTCAGTCTAGAAACAGGCCCTGAAGCAAAACAGACAGGTGTTGGTAAAAATGCGCGGTACAGGTTTACAAAAGATTTACCTTCCGGCGTCAGGCATAATTGCTAAGCTGTCCACAGCCACACCGACTCACAATCGAAAACCATGAACAGTAAAAAACAGCGTATTCTGATCATCGAAGACGAGGTGGCGATCCGCACCGGCCTGATCGACGTATTCGTCTACCACGGCTATGAAGTGGACAGCGCCGGGGAAGGAACCGAGGGCTTGCACAGGGCCCTCACCGGTCGTTTCGACATGATCCTGCTCGACGTGATGCTGCCCGGTCTTGACGGGTTCGAGATCTGCCAGCGGATCCGCGAACAGGACCCGGCCCAGCCGGTCATCATGCTGACCGCCAAGACCCGGGACGAGGACATCATCCAGGGCCTGTCACTGGGCGCGGACGATTATGTCGCCAAGCCCTTCTCCGTCGCGCAATTGGTGTTGCGGGTACAGGCGGTGCTGCGCCGGGCAGGCGGTGCGGTATCGGAGGAGCCCCATATCCGACTTGGCGATACGATGCGCATCGATACCCAGAACCTGGCGGGGGAATCGGCTACGGGTTCATGCCGTTTCACCCGCCGGGAGATGGAGATCTTGCAATACCTGCATCAGCACCGGGAACGCCCCGTACCCCGGGAGGAGTTGCTGCACAAGGTATGGGGTTATGCGAAGAATCTTGACCTGGAAACCCGCACCGTCGACATCCACATCGCCAAGTTGCGGCGCAAAATCGAACCCGACAGCAGTCAACCACACTATCTGGTAACCGTGCGTGGCGCCGGATACCGGCTGCTGAGCGACTGACCCATGAAACGTCTCACTACAGGCCTCACCCCCTGGCGACTACGCCTGGTCCTGGCACTGTTCTTCAGCGCCTTGACCCTACCGTCGACGATCCTGGTCTACCAGGCCTACAGCCGTCTAAAATGGGAGGCCTTTCACCAACACCAGCAGATGGCGGAGGAATTGACGGACCGGGTACGGGACGCAACCACGGCCCTGATCACCCGGGAAGAGGCGCGTGGGTTTTCGGACTATACCTTCCTGGTCATCGAAGGCGATCCGGGCACCCCCTTCGTGCAGCGCTCTCCCCTGGCAGGTTATCCCGTCTCGGCAGAAATTCCCGGACTGGTGGGTTATTTTCAGGTCGACGCCTCGGGGGCCTTCTCCACCCCCCTGCTGCCGGCGCCAGGCACCCTGGCGGCGGACTATGGAGTTTCCGACCAGGAGCTGGTGCAACGCCGAGAGCAGGCGGAGACGATCCGTGGCATCCTCAGCAAGAACCGCCTGGTCCACCCTGAAACAGCGGCTGTTGTAGCCATGGAAACCATCCCCGAGGCCGTCGACAAGGACAGTGACATGACACCCGGGGCACCCGCGTTCCAGAGCTCAGGGGAACTGGCCGAAGACTACCGGCCATCCCCCGTGGGACAGTCCGTATTCGACCAGCTCAACCGCTCCGAACCCACCCAGGCAAAACTCAAGAGCCGGATGGCGAATAACCTGCCGAAAAGACTTGAGGAGTTGAACCTGCAACCCGAACCCAGCCAACAGGCCGCGATGCCCGCCGAGGCGGAAAAAAGCCTGCGTCATAAGACATCACCGGCCCCCAGACAAATGCGCAAGGAACTCAGCAGCCTGGCGGAACCGGTGCAAAACACGCAGTTTAAAACGGATACCACCCAGGAGTCCCTGCGTATCCGGACCTTCGAAAGTGAGATCGATCCGTTTGAGTTCAGCCTTCTTGAAAGCGGACACTTCGTTCTTTACCGCAAGGTCTGGCGCGAAGGACAGCGCTATATCCAGGGACTGTTGATCGAACAACAACCGTTCCTGAAAAATGAAGTGGAAAAGCCCTTCCGTACCACGGCACTCTCGCGGATGAGCGATCTGATCGTCGCCTATCAAGGAGATATCCTGACCGCGTTTCGAGGTTTGAGCACCCGCGACTACCTCAGCTCCAGCGAATCCCTCCAGGGGTCGTTACTCTATCGTGCCCCCCTCAATGCCCCCCTGGGCGCGCTGGAACTGATCTTCAGCGTCAAGCAACTCCCGGCAGGCCCGGGTGGTATGATCATCACTTGGGTAGCACTGGCACTTGGCCTGGTCCTGTTAATCGGCACGCTACTGCTCTACCGGCTGGGCCTGAGCCAAATAAAGCTGGCGCGTCAACAACAGGACTTCGTCTCATCGGTCAGTCATGAACTTAAAACCCCGCTGACCTCGATCCGCATGTACAGCGAGATACTCAAGGAAGGCTGGGCCGGCGAGGAGAAAAGACTTGAGTATTACGAATACATCCACGATGAGAGCGAACGCCTCACTCGATTGATTAACAACGTCCTACAACTCGCCCGAATGACCCGTAACGAACAAAGCGTGGAGATGAGTTCTTTCACGGTCAATGAACTGCTGGACATGCTGCGTTCGAAGATCGTTTCGCAAACTGAAAGAGCCGGATTTCAACTAAAAATGGACGCTCTTGAAACAATGGAAACGACCCACCTGGCAGTGGATCCCGACCACTTCCTACAGATTTTTATCAATCTGGTAGACAACGCGATTAAATTCTCCAAAGATTCGAATCAACGGATGATTGAGATCACCTGTGCACAGACAAACGACCGAACGGTGAAATTTCAGATCCGGGATTGGGGTCCGGGTATCACCCGGGAACATATTAATAAAATTTTTAACCTGTTCTATCGATCGGAGAACGAACTGACTCGAAAGACCGCTGGAACAGGCATCGGATTAGCCTTGGTCTATCAGTTGGTGCACGCAATGAAAGGGGAGATCCGGGTGGCCAATGCGAAACCAGGCGCGCTTTTCTCGATCACCTTTCCAATCATTTCATAATCCAATGGGCGGACAACGAGTATTAAGTCATTAGCCTGTAGTATTAATGAGCTCCTCTAGTTTATCTGTTTTTTCTTACAATCATTAAAACCAAGTAGCTAATTACCATATATATAGCCACCCAAGTAACCACACACAATATCCAGCCTATTATTGAAGGAGGAGGAAGGATTGCGCCATTGTTTTGAACAACATCTATACCAAGCATACCCCAAAACAGTAAAGGCACATAAATACTACCTCCAAGAAAAACATCATATATCCTTCCCAATTCAATTGAATCTTGAAGCGGAACCAAAACCCCAATGATGGCCAAATGAAGAAATGCAAAAAATGCGGAGATTTTCATTAATCTCATACCTTTTTCTGTCCTATATGTTTCTCATGGTATTTCGCGTAGCAGAGCACACAACAACCCAGCGTGAAGCTGAGTAGCATTGGGTGATCTCTAATTACGCGCTTGTTGGCCATGGGTGTTTTCTCAGACTGACGACCCATCTTAATAATAGATGAAAGAAACAGGGCGGAAGACACATAATACCTACCCAAACGTATTGATTAAGCAAGTTGATTAATGTGAATGAACCGCTTACCAATACTACTGATATTGGTACAGCCACGATAACCGATATAAGTACCGCCGTAAGACCACTCTTTATTGCTTTTGATGTAGAGACTGCAAACCACATTCCAGGAATTAATGAAATAAATGCAATAAACCAGCCCGCTCCAAATGGTAAAGGAAAATACTCAGTCCAAATCGAATTTGGAACTATTTTTGAAAACATAAACTGGTTTGGCAAAAGGATAATTGCCGCACAAAGAAAAATTGCACTGACAATCGTAGTTATCACTCCTATCTTCACTTGACCCGCTCCATCTATACCTAACAAAAAGCAGTAATACGCCGTGTAACTTACTCGAACGACTGACTCAGATACCTAATCTACCAGGCGCATCTCCAGAGGGCCACGAAAACATTATTTCCTTGCGTGCCGCCACCCCCTGCGCATTCTCCTATCGCTCAATACGGCAAGCCCCAGGCACGACACCGCACCTGCTCTATCCATGGCCACCCTGGCTGAATTGGATGCACTGAAGCTGGCGATACTACCCGCCCCCTTGCACAGGGAACGCAGGCAAGCCTTGGAGAGTCTGGACAGAGACCGGATAAACGACATATCAATATTCAAGACGCCCTCTCAACTCCTCAAATGGCACCATGATATGCTCCTTATAAGCAGCGCGTTTTGACAAGCGCTCATACCAAGCGACGACATTTGGCGGTCGCACGACATCCAATCCCATTTGAAAATATCGATATAGCGAAACAGCGCAAGGAATGTCTCCCATGGTGAAACTATCACCACCGAGATACGGGTGGCTCGCCAAATGCGAATCTAGTTTTCGGTAGTGCCGTTCACAACGAGCAAGAGATTGTGATATTGCTTCGTGATTTCGTTTTTCTAGTGTAGGTCGTCAAACAGTTTGTAACTTATTGAGTTTTTGTCGGCCACGTTTAACTTTTTCCAAAATATCGCTCGCCGATTTTGTCCAAATATATGGTGCTGGCGCTTCATTGTGAATCTCAATGAACGACATTACCG
>JBNKJP010000048.1:0-95755 GCA_050291245.1 Candidatus Thiodiazotropha sp.
CCTCCTTGCTCTGGCCGTTCTCCAGCGGCACGTCGATCCAGGGGATCAGGCTGCCGGCCAGGGCGGCGCCGAAGTGCTCGGTGGGGAAGTCGCTGCCGCGTAGCGTCTCGGCCACTTTCCGATCGATATCAAGAATTGCAGAGGCGGGATCATCCAGCTGATCGCGCACCGCTTGCGCCACCGCACCCATCTGGCTGATCAGCTCACGCATGTTGCGGGCGCCGGCGCCGGAGGCTGCCTGGTAGGTCATGGAGGTGGCCCACTCCACCAGATCCTCGCGGAACAGGCCGCCGAGGGCCATTAGCATCAGGCTGACGGTGCAGTTGCCGCCGATGAAGTCCTTCTTGCCCCGGGAGAGCCCATCGCGGATCACCCCCTCGTTGACCGGATCGAGCACGATCAGGCTCTGCTCCTTCATGCGCAGGCTGGAGGCGGCGTCGATCCAGTAGCCCTGCCAGCCGGCGTCGCGCAGCCTGGGGTATATCTCGTTGGTGTAGCTGCCGCCCTGACAGGTGACAATGGCTTCCATCCGCATCAGCTCGTCGATGGCGTTGGCATCTTTCAGCGGAGGAATATCCTTGCCGATATCGGGCCCCGCCTGACCCACCTGGGAGGTGGTGAAGAAGACGGGTTCATCGATCTCGGCAAAATCGTTCTCCTCCAGCATACGGTTCATTAATACCGAACCCACCATGCCGCGCCAACCTACAAATCCAACACGCTTCATACGCAAACCCTATGTGAAATTTTGAATCCTTAATTTCGAATTGCGCGTTGATGAGCTCGCTACGCGAGCGCCATCGAATTCACAATTCACAATTCAAAACTCATAATTAATCCAATGCATTGACGACCGCGTCGCCCATCGCCTCGCAGTTCACCTCGGTCATGCCGTCCGACATGATGTCGGGTGTACGCAGACCGTCATCGAGCACCTTCTCCACCGCCTTCTCGATGCGCTCGGCCATGGCCGGCTCGTCGAGGCTGTAGCGCAGCATCATGGCCACCGACAGAATGGTCGCCAGCGGATTGGCGATACCCTTGCCGGCGATGTCGGGCGCGGAGCCGTGAATCGGCTCGTACATGCCCTTGCCGTTCTCGTCCAGGGAGGCGGAGGGGAGCATGCCGATGGAACCGGTCAGCATGGCGGCGCAGTCTGACAGGATATCGCCAAACATGTTGGTCGTCACCATCACATCGAACTGTTTCGGCCACTTCACCAGCTGCATGGCGGCATTGTCCACATACAGGTGACTCAGTTTGATGTCGGGGTAGTCCCTGCCGACCCGGATCATCACCTCGCGCCAGAGTTCGGTGCACTCGAGCACGTTGGCCTTGTCCACCGAGCAGACCCGGCCGCCACGCTTGGCGGCGATGTCGAAAGCGACGCGAGCGATGCGTTCGATCTCCGACTCCGAGTAGACCAGGGTGTTGAAGCCCTGACGCTCGCCGCCGTCGAGTTCACGGATTCCCCTGGGCTGGCCGAAGTAGATGCCGCCGGTCAGTTCGCGCACGATCATGATGTCGAGCCCCGCCACGATCTCCGGCTTCAGGCTGGAGGCGCCGGCCAGCTGGGGATAGAGAAGCGCCGGACGCAGGTTGGCGAAGAGGTTGAGCTCCGAACGCAGCCCCAGCAAGCCCTTCTCCGGGCGGATCGAGATGTCGAGAGGCTCCCACTTGGGGCCGCCGACAGCGCCGAGCAGCACCGCGTCGGCCTCCTTCGCCAGCTCCAGGGTGGCCTCCGGCAGCGGCCCGCCGGTGGCATCGATGGCGGCTCCACCGACCAGGGCTTCGTCCAGATCGATATCCAGATCGCAGGCATCGCGCAGGTTGGCCAACACCTTCACCGCCTCGGCGACAATCTCGGGACCGATGCCGTCACCCGGCAGAACAAGAATCTTTTTGCTCATTTATCAACCTGATTTAGTTAGAGATTAAACATTTATTCAAACCGCGAATGCATGCCAAATACATTCAGATTCTCCTTCCGATCAATCGGAGCGGCAAGCCACCCATACAAGCGAGGCAGAATTGTAGGGTGGGACCCTGCCCCACCAGTCAATCACCTATCTGAAAAAGGTGGGGCTGGGCCCCACCCTAGCGGTGATTCGCGTAGGGGTGATTCGCGTAGGGGTGCGGCTTGTCGCACCGAAATCGCACCCGCAGTCAGCAAATTCCATTCGCCTTAATTGGCGGTGATTCGCACTCGTTCGCGGCCTGAATCCATTCGATAATTCAAGAAGCAAACAACCAGGGCGCTTCCTGGCGACGCCGCTCCTCGTAGGCCCGGATCTCGTCCACATGCTGCAGCGTCAGGCCAATATCGTCCAGGCCGTTGAGCAGGCAGTGCTTGCGGAAGGGATCGACATCAAAAGCGACACACTCGCCCTCAGACAGGGTCAATACCTGCGCCTCAAGATCCACCGTCAGATTCAGGGCCTGCTCACCCGCGGCCTGTCGGAACAACCCGTCGATGGTCGCCTCGGGCAAGACGATTGGCAGCAACCCGTTCTTGAAACAGTTGTTGAAGAAGATATCGGCGAAGCTCGGCGCCAAAATCACCCGGAAGCCGTAGTCCTCCAGCGCCCAGGGGGCATGCTCGCGCGACGATCCACAACCGAAGTTCTTGCGCGTCAGCAACACCTTGGCTCCGGCGTAGCGGGAATCGTTGAGCACGAAGTCGGGATTCAGCGGCCGCCGGCTGTTGTCCATGCCCGGCTCGCCATGATCCAGGTAGCGCCACTCGTCGAACAGGTTGGGGCCGAAACCGGAACGCTTGATCGACTTGAGAAACTGCTTCGGAATAATGGCGTCGGTGTCCACGTTGGAACGGTCCAAGGGACAGACAATGCCGCTGAATGTCTCGAATTTTTCCATCATTTTGTCCTCATTGAGGAGGCCAATAACGCCAAGCCCGTAAAGATTACCCATGAATAGCGCATTGTAATCGTTGCGCTCCCTTGCGGCCTTGGCGTTATAACCTAAGTGTCTTCAATTCAGGGTCCGCACATCGATGAAGTGGCCGCTGACCGCCGCCGCGGCGGCCATCGCCGGGCTGACCAGGTGGGTGCGTCCCCCCTGCCCCTGCCGGCCCTCGAAGTTGCGGTTGGAGGTGGAGGCGCAACGCTCGCCCGGCTCCAGTCGGTCGGCGTTCATGGCCAGGCACATGGAGCAGCCTGGTTCGCGCCACTCGAAACCGGCCTCAATGAAGATTTTGTCGAGACCTTCGGCTTCCGCCTGGGTTTTGACCAGCCCCGAGCCCGGTACCACCAGCGCCTGCTTGACGTTGCCGGCCACATGGCGCCCCTTGGCCACGGCGGCGGCGGCGCGCAGATCCTCGATACGGGAGTTGGTGCAGGAGCCGATGAAGACCTTGTCCACATCGATCCCGCTGATCGGCGCGCCCGCCTCCAGCCCCATGTACTCCAGGGCCCGGCGCATGCCGTTGGCCTTGACTTCGTCCGTTTCGTCAGCCGGATCGGGCACGCAAGCGCCCACCGGCACCACCATCTCGGGCGAAGTGCCCCAGGTCACCTGAGGCTGGATGGCGCTGCCGTCGAGGCTCACCACCCGGTCGAACACGGCCCCCTCGTCGCTGTGCAGGGTCCGCCAGGCGGCTACGGCCTGCGCCCACTGCTCATCCCTGGGGGCGTAAGGGCGACCCTTCACGTAGTCGATGGTCTTTTCGTCCACCGCCACGAAACCGGCGCGGGCGCCCGCCTCGATGGCCATGTTGCAGAGGGTCAGGCGCCCCTCGATGGAGAGGTCGCGGATCGCCTCGCCTGCGAATTCGATGGCGTAGCCGGTACCACCGGCGGTGCCGATCTCGCCGATGATGGCGAGCACGATATCCTTGGCGGTGACGCCGGGACCCACCTTGCCCTCCACGCGCACCTGCATCGCCTTCGACTTCTTCTGGATCAGGCACTGGGTGGCCAGCACATGCTCCACCTCGGAAGTGCCAATGCCGAAGGCCAGCGCACCCATGGCGCCGTGAGTGGAGGTGTGGGAGTCGCCGCAGACCACGGTCATACCGGGCAGCGTGGCCCCCTGCTCCGGCCCCACCACGTGCACGATGCCCTGACGCGGGTCGAGCATCTTGAACTCGGTGATACCGAAGGTGGCGCAGTTAGCGTCCAGGGTCTCCACCTGGGTGCGGGAGACCGGATCGGCGATGGTGCTGACGCCACCGGAGCGCTCGGTAGTCGGCACGTTGTGGTCGGGCGTCGCCAGGTTGGCATCCACCCGCCAGGGCTGGCGGCCAGCCAGACGCAGGCCCTCGAAGGCCTGGGGTGATGTCACCTCGTGTACCAATTGCCGGTCGATATAGATCAACGCGGTACCGTCCCCGTCGCTGCGCACCAGGTGGGACTCCCAGAGTTTGTCGTAAAGTGTCTTCGCACTCATTGCTATGGATCCTCAGTTTCGAAAAGGCGCCTACATAAAACCATCGAGCGCGTTTGTATCAGCGTCTATGTCGTTCGGTAGTCAAACCATAGGGGAGTGTGATAAATAATACAAATTCATATTTTTCATTTTATTTATTCTTTATTGGAATAGTTATGGATCTCGCCAGTCTACGCGCTTTCGTCGAGGTTTCCCGCGAGGGCTCCTTCTCCCAGGCGGCCGAAAGACTCTTCCTGACCCAACCCGCCATCAGCAAGCGGATCGCCAGCCTGGAGGAGGAGCTGGAAACCCGGCTCTTCGACCGTGCCGGCCGCCAGGTACGGCTGACCGAAGCGGGCCGCCATCTGCTGCCAAGGGCGGAGCGGATCATTCACGAATTGACCGATATCCGCCGCGAGCTGAGCAACCTCTCCGGCGAGGTGGCGGGACGCCTGGCCATGGCCACCAGCCACCATATCGGCCTGCACCGGCTGCCCCTGGTGCTGCGAACCTATAGCGAACACTATCCCAGGGTGGAGCTCGACATCCGTTTCATGGAATCGGAGAGGGCCTGTCAGGCGGTGGAACACGGAGAACTGGAACTGGCGGTGGTTACCCTGCCCCTGATGCCAGCCGATACGCTGAACACCGAGGTCATCTGGGAGGATCCGTTACGACCAGTGGTGGGCCTGGATCATCTGCTGGCGAAGCAGAAAAAGGTAACCGTCAGGGAGTTGCTGGCCCATCCCGCCGTGCTGCCGACCCGGGGCACCTACACCCGAACCCTACTTGAGCAGCGAGTAAGCCAGCTGCACGCTCAGGTCAACTGCACCTTGTCCACCGACTATCTGGAAACCCTGAAGATGATGGTCAGCATCGGCCTCGGCTGGAGTCTGTTGCCGGCGATCCTGCTCGATGAACATCTCAAACCTTTAGCTATCCCGGAGCTGGACCTGACACGCTCCCTGGGAATCGTGACTCATCGCAAGCGAACCCTGTCCAATGCCGCAGGAGCGATGCGGGGGCTATTGCTGAGCCAGCGCGATCCAAGTCATGCCGACGCGGCCTACCATTGCCCACCCTCTTAGAGGAAGGGGGGTAGAGGGTTAACAGCAATAGCTGAACAAGGTACCAAAGCATTACCTGATTACCCAAAACCCTCAGCAAAGAATCGGTAGCCAACGGCCATTTTGGTATTGAATTTATTGTGTCTTGTGTTGAGGTGTTCGCTACGCTCACGGTTCATAGCCCCCCTCTCCCTCGCCCGACACCCGCAAGGGGTGAGGGAAAGTGTTTTTCGAGTTCGTCGAACGCATCCTGTTTGCATCGTGGCATCAAGCCATTTGCCCGCTCCGGCGTGTGATCTATGCATCCCCTCTCCCCTTGCGGGAGAGGGCCAGGGAGAGGGGGGATAAAAACAAGTGAGCACAGCGAACAACTTACCCCATATAGTTTGAAATCATTGGCAATTCTCTTCTCGAACCCACCATCAGCATGGCTGAGCATGCGGGTAATCAGGAAGCATTCTTCAGCGCGCTTTGATTCCCAGGCGCCAGGAATATGCATTGGTTACCAATATAACGACGGCTTACCTGGCAGATCGTTCTAACGCGCCATGAACTCCGTAGTCGGAGCGTTGTTCAAAAAAAAGCTTACTGACAGCTTGCCTCAGCCATACCTGGGCGAAATCCTTGTGCATGCGCTGATGCCAGTATTGCCTGATCGGCACGGCCGGCAGTTCAAAGGGCGGCCAGAAGGCGGCCAGTCCTTGCATGTGGGCAAAGGCGGCGGCGATGACCTTGGGCACGGTCGCCAGCAGTTCGCTGTCGCTGACGATGAATGGAATGTTCATGAAGTTCTGGGAGCGCAAGACGATCCGGCGCTTAATCCCCGCCTCATGGATCATCTTTTCATACTTCTGTTGAGCGTGCCCCTCGCCGACGAGGGAGATGTGCTTTGCGCGCGCATAGTGCTCGCAGGTGATCGCGCCTCTCAACATTGGGGACGGTCGCTTGCCAGGCAGACGAAGGGATGTTCGAACAGCAGTCACAAAGCCAGGCGCAGGAAACAGAATCGCGCCAACGACACCCTGGCCCATTTCTGGCGCTGGTTCGAGTACGGCCCCGACCACATTGAAGCCCAGCGCTCCATCGAGCAGGTGAAGCACATCCACGAGGCGATGGCGAAGATGGTCGCCGAGGCCTTCACCAACGACGACTTCATCTACACCACCTGCTGGCTGGGTACCAAGCCGCATCGAATGCGTCTGATCATGGAACTCCCGGGCTTCAGCGCCAAGCAGAAGATCGCCGCCCACCATTTCTGGCAAGGAGTGATGCTGAAGATGCGTGGTCCGCACGGATATGTACACCGCTACCCGAAAAGCTTCGAAGAGATGGAAGCCTTCGTCGACCGGTTCGAGGCGCGTGACTGGCCGCAGACGGATAGTGGCAAGGAGCTCGCGGACTACGTCATCGAGCAGTTCAATGAAGCACGCCTTGCGAAACCCCTGTGGGGCTTGGGACAACAGCTCATTCTCACCTTCCAGGCCAAGCATATCCGCGATCTGCACCGGATGGGCGACCCAAATCCGGTTGCAGCCTGGCTGATCTGACTTGTGCTCAAAACGAAAATCTGGCTGGATGAGAAGGTACTGCCGGACCCGAAAGTGAACAGGGCAGAATTAGCCAGGGTCCGGGGAGAGATTCAGGATCAACACCGTGAACCACCCATGGTGTCACCCTCGTCCTGCCCCTTCAGCTCAGCCCGGCGAGCCATGCGTGAGCGTACCGGGACATAGAGAGCCATACGAGTGGCCCACAGGAATTCGGCCGGCGCCTGACTGGCACCGCCCTGCAGTGATTGCCATCCGGGAAAAAACACTCAAGCCATGCGCGACGCAAAGCGGCATGGGCACAGTCACAGCCCCTTGCGTCTCTATCCAGATCGGAACACTTCTGAATGGCGTATCACCGTTGTTCCGAACGTCCTGGCTACTTCTTAGCCAGGGCGTCTTTGACGAACTGCTCCCAATGCTCCATTCGCTTCTGCAGCAGGAGCATCCCGTCATAGTAGGGAACCACCTGATTCTTGCGGATGACATCCCTGCCCTCACGCCCCAGGGCGAACTGGATGAAACGGTCAGACTCCTGACTGTTGGGAGACTTCTTGTTGTACACCATATAAAGTGGACGATAGAGGATATAGTTTCCCGTGCGGATATTCTCAAAGCTTGGATCCATGCCTTCCAGTTTGAGGATCTTGAAATCCCGTTTATGCGCGCTGGCGATACCGGTTACCCCGATGGCGCTGGGATTTTTCTCGACCTCCTTCTCCAAGGGTCCTGAGGACGGGAAGACATGCTTACTGTTGAAATCCGCGTCCGGGTCCTCGAACAGATGCAGGCGCAGTGTATAGCCGACGCCTGAAATCTTTCCCTCGCGGATCAGCAACTCCACAGGCTGGTTCTTTCCGCCCAGTTGCGACCAGTTTGTGATCTTGCCCTGGTAGAGATTGCGCAGCTGCACCAGACTGATTGAATCGATGGGATTGGATTTATGCACCACGACCACCAACGCATCCCAGGCGACAGGAACCATGATTGCGCCGGCCTCCTCCCGGGTGGCATCCAGCCTGAACCGGCAGGCACCGCCAAGGTCCGCCTGCTTGCCGGTGACTTGCCGGATACCTTTGGTGGCTCCTCCTCCCGAGACATTGATATCAACGCCCGTCTTTTCTTTGTAGGCAGCAGCGAGATCGGCCAT
This sequence comes from Candidatus Thiodiazotropha sp., assembly GCA_050291245.1. Taxonomy (GTDB): domain Bacteria; phylum Pseudomonadota; class Gammaproteobacteria; order Chromatiales; family Chromatiaceae; genus Thiodiazotropha. Next base: position 8,151 of record JBNKJP010000048.1, read on the forward strand.
AAATGCGTTGCGGGTGATACCGCAGCCGACCCAGGTAAGCTCCTGCGCTTGTATCGCGAAGGGCAAGAGTGCCAGAAACAGCAATAGGGACAAAAATTGGCGGCGCAAAGACAATCCTCCTTGACGGTAGGTATCGGTTCGAAACACTATAGCCAATTTTTTTATCCCCTTCACCACAAAATACGAATTACATTCTTATTCTTATTAAGAAATTTCCCAAAATTGAGCATGCGCCCAATCCCCCGCCGCCCCATACCTGGGAAGCTCGGCAATCCTGGATAATTTTAACTATGCTAAATCGTCATGGCGGCGAGGATATAGATCATCTTTGGCACATACACTTTCCATACTCAGGCAGCGGCAGGACTCATGAGAAGAAGCAATTCTTGGCGCAAGCTGCGCAATGCGACACCTACAGCATCTCCGCACCTGGATTCAGGGCACAGCTCAGTGTTCGTTGCAGTATCCCTGACTGTTCTACAGCCGCGATATCGGCGCCATGCCGTCGCAACAGGCCGGTATGGGCGAGATCATTTACGAATCAGGAGCTACTGAGGCACGATGTCACGATTTATCACAACCCTGCTTTCTCTGTTGGTTGCGGTCTCTGCATACGCTGCGGACGCTGAGACACGCAAGGACGAGATACTGGGCGTCAACGACGAGCTGCCGGGTGGCGACTTCGTTCTCCATTCGAGCCAAGGCGATTTCTCGCTGAAACAATTGAGAGGAAAAGTCGTTTTGCTCTATTTTGGGTACACCCGGTGCCCCGACGTCTGCCCCACCTCCCTGGCGACTCTCGCCCAGGCCCTGAATGAACTCAGCGGGGATGAACTGAACTCCCTACAGTCAGCATTCATCAGCGTGGATCCCAAGCGGGACAGCCTCCAGGTTTTGGATGATTACGTCAGCTACTTTCATCCAAATCTGATGGGAGTCACCGGCAGTGAGGATGAGATTGCCGCAGTAGCAAAACGCTACGGCATACAGTATGAAGAGGTCCCCCTTGAGGGATCGAGCTTCGGCTATGCGGTCAACCACTCAGCAGTGACTTATCTGATAGCCCCCGGGGGTGAGCTGCGTTTTATGTTCCCCCACGAAACCCCCTCTTTTGTCATTCTCGAAGCCATCCGATACCTGCTGAAAAGCAAGGAGTGACGCCGTCATGCAAAGACCGAGTATTCAGATAGTCATCAGCAAAACCGAAGTGAGAGAATAACGAACAGCCACCGCGGAACGGTGTTTCTATCCGAGGTTCATTATTCACCCGGCAACCAAATACGTTGCCGGGTGAATAACGACATGACTATTGAGGTACCTGTCACGGCGTTGACTGCGATGTTCAGGTTCTTTCGCCATTCCAGACCTTGAAAGCATCCGACTTGACAAAGTCGCTGTACTTTTCATCAAGATCAAATGCCTTCCTCTTGAATTCATACCCAAATGTATTCGCAAGGACATTGAGCACCTGGACCGCATCCGCATATCGCCTGTCAGACACAAACTGATCAAGAAGAATCCAGTAGGTATCGATATAGTTGGGATCGTCATCGATTGCCTGCAGACAGTGCTTATAGAAAGCCTCCTTGCTGCCACGCATTCTCTCCACTTCAGCCAGCAGCAGTTCCAGAACCGGATCAGCTCCGATTTTCCGCTTGAAGGCGGCCACCCCCTGCACGACCTTGTCGTAATTCTCATCCTCTAGGTAGAGGTCCATCAATGCCAGATCATAGTTCCCGCTCGCACCAAACCGCTGCTCAAGTTCACGTAGAAAGATATATCGCAGAGAGTCGTCATTCATTCTGGTCGCAACTCTCATCCCAATCATGATATAGAGCGGTTTGTTTTTGAAACGGCGCGGCAATTGATCAAAGCCGTCAAGAATCTGTTTGGAGTCCATGCTCTTCAATGACCCCAGAAAATTGAAATAACGGCGCTGATCATCCGGGATGTTGCGACTCTGTCTGTAAGCTAAGGATGTGCTCAACGTAGAGACTTCGTAGATATCGCTAAACAGCTCATCGATCAGATCGGATACACGGATCTGCTGTAACATATCGAACCAGTCGCCGATCAAGAACTGTCCACGATTCTTTCTCAGATCGAACTCAACGTAACTGACCCCCCCAGGATTCAGATTTGTCCGGACAGTGCACGTCAATCGCTCACCATCCACTTCCCAGCCAAGCGCATCCCATCGAACGTCATCCGATCTGAACATAATCATGCCTTTGAGCATGGCTGTTATCGACGATCGAAGATTCATTTCCAACTCAGGCCGCACCTTAGTTGCGCTCAACTTATCGAGTGCACGGGAAGCGATGTACTCCGCATCGAGGCGTTCGTAAAGTGCAGAATTATTCTTATCCGTCAAGTCTTTCGCCAGGCCTTTACACGCACGCTCTTCCTCTGAGAGAGGCGTGGACAGCGCTTCGCTCGAACCTTCAGGCACTTCCGATGCAGTATCCGTCGCAACCGTCTGATTGGTGGCGCAGCCCCCCTGCATCAGGACGACAATGCCAATGATCAACAGACGCATGAACGTGGAAACTCTATTCATTTGCCGCTCCCGACAGGTTTTTCAATCGATCTTTCAGGCCGATAAAATCCTGATAGCCCGAAACTTTGTCGGGATTAACCACCGACAGGGTGTATTCCCAGTCCCTGCGGATCTCCTCAAGAGAATTCAGGTAGTCGCCGAGATCACTCAGCGCCACATCCTTCTGTTTCGTCTCAAGAGACGATGTATGCGTATATATACCGCCCGAATACTTATCCCTATAGGTGTAGCGCACAGCAGAATTCTCGATCTGAACCGGCTTCTCATCGAGCTTGAGAACCACCGGCTGTGGATAGTGAATACGTAGACTCGAATTAATAAGCTGTGGCGGACCCAGCACATACGGGGTTGTGCGCTGTCGGACATCCGGCGCCTTCAGTACACCCATATAGCTCAGATTGTAAACTGTGCTGTACACCATCGACTCCTTGTGCTTCCAGTACCCGTCGAGTTGATACCGCTCATTCACGACAAACCGGTTGCGCCGGACATCATCCTCATATACCGGATCCGCCAGTGCAGTGACTCCCGAATAGTATCGACTGTAGTATTCGAGATACTGGCGCCTGATGCTGTCGAGCGAATTGTTCTCGAATTGATAGCGCTGCGCCTCAGCCGCATTCCTGTGATAGGTCGTAGTTACTTTCAATATAACCGGCGTGTTGAAATCAGAGGAGACTATCTCCTCTTCCACGTCGATCCTGGATGCCACCGGAGGACGCGGATACATACGCTGTAGGCCGGCTTTTCTATGCCCGACAACCAGGGCATAGCCGAAGTCGGAATAGCCCAAATCATCCAGACCGCCGGCCTGATACTGTCGCGTGCCATCCAGCCAATATTGTTTACCTTTGAATTCAACCAGCACAATGGCGTGATCAAACACACCCGGACTCGGAAGACCCTGCTCCACCCCATAACGCAGCGTACTCGACACCAAAGCCGGCCAAGCTCTGATACCCTTCATTTGCAAAAGCGTCGAAAGCAGAAGCGACTTGTCCTTGCAGTCACCATAACGCTTTTTCAACACTTCCGCCGGCGTGCGTGGACGATGTGAATTTTCACCCAGCTCCAATCCCAGATAGCGAATCTCATTTTGCACAAAAAACAAAGCGCGGGTGATGTAGTCCGCATCATCGGTGGATTGGCGCTTCAGCTTGCCTGCCAGCAGCTTTATCTCGTCGTCCCACTCATCCTCGACCGCGTACAGCTGCATTGCCCATCGATTTACATCCTGCCAGCTGGCATATTCGCTGAAATCCAGCCAGGCGAAGGGCGTGTATTCCGGAGAGGTTTCGCCATCACTCACGACCTTATCCACATGATTGCGAACCAGACTGTATTCGTTCAACCCATGAAATCGGCTCTTCTTGGGTTTGGCATCCATCCCTACCGCACGAAACACCATATCATCCGAGTCGGTCAGAATCCGCAAAGCCAATCTCTGCACCGGAACACCCCATTCAAGCTGGGTGTTGCCGAAATGCCGACTACCGAAAATCGGATTTCTTCCTATAAGGGTATAGCTGTACTCCAGAATGTCTCCTACACGAAGATCTTCCGGTATCAACACCGCCGTGACCCTGCCTTCATGTATGTCCACGGCCAGCTGCTCTTCCTGATGCACCAGGCGAACATAGACCGTATCGACCAGCTCGCGTATTTCGCCGTCGCGAATCACTTTCAAACTGTGCAAATGCAGCGTCTGATAGAGGGGATTGAAGCTGATTTCAAGCTGCGAGTTCTGCGACAGGCCAGCGCTGCTGTTCAGGCGCAACGCAAAGCGAAAGAAGTACTCAGGCGGATTGTTTTGCGCATCGACCATAAACCGGCGCTGCTGATCCAGTAACAGATACTGAACCGCGCTCTGATCCAACTGAGACTCAGAGGCATCATAATTACGCTCAACCACCCAGCCTGGAACCGCATCCACCTCGTAGCCTTTGGGGGACGGTTCGGCATGCGCGCTTGACATGAGCATGAGAGCCAGTACAGCGCATACCTGGATGCGCAAGCATAATATCTTTAACAACGAGGGTCCTTGAATACCGTACTTAATCCACTACGAAGCGTCTGCGATCCACATGTCCTTTTGGCATATCGGCATAGCCCCGGCGGATCACCGCCACCAAGGCCCTCACGCCGGAGTCACCGATACAGGAAATGACACAAAACCAGTCCTATGTGCCCAGTAGAATATCCAAGCAAGGCGTGACTCGCAACATGACACAATCCTTTGGATTTCCTTAACACTTGCCTTCCTTGCCCAAAGGCGCAACACACAGCCATTTACGAACCTTATTCCTTAACGCGCAGGATTTCGTGCCTATATCCCCTCTTCGCCCCCAGTAAATCCCCCTCGACTGTCCGCCATTCTCGGATTCTTATGTCATCCGCCCTGTGCTCGCAGAGTTCCCGAAGTACCGCTCAACTCTTTCACCGTGTCCACTTGCCCGATAGTGGCTGTGACTACCCAGACCAGAATATCGCAAGACCGAATCAATCGCGCAGCACCCGGATGTCGATGAACAGGCATCCGCCCCCCTTTCTGTAATGGTCGGATTTCCCTCATCTGTATCTGTCGCCCCATTGGGGAAGAGCGTATTCTTACTCGGAAAGACCCTCAAGGAGCACCGATATGGAGATCGACCTTTATCAGATCGACGCCTTTACCGACACCCCCTTCAGTGGCAATCCCGCCGCCGTCTGCCCGCTCTCGAACTGGCTGCCAGAGGTGACGATGCAGGCTATTGCCGCCGAAAACAACCTCTCCGAAACCGCCTTCATCATGCGCGAAGAGAAGGACTGGCGCATTCGCTGGTTCACCCCGGTCACCGAAGTCAGGCTCTGCGGCCATGCCACACTGGCCAGCGCCTGGGTCCTGTTCAACCACCTGGAGCCTGGATGCGACAAGGTCATCTTCAACTCCCTGAGCGGCCCGCTCCCCGTCACCCGGAACGGCGACCGGCTGACCCTGAACTTCCCCGTGCAGCGTGCTGAGCCTGTCGTCGCTCCTGGCCTGCTGGCCGCCGCCCTCGGCTGTACGCCGCAGGAGGTGCTGGCCGCCGATGACTGGCTGATCCTGCTCGACAGCGAACAGCGTGTACGCGAACTGCGGCCTGATATGGGCCTGTTGAAACAACTGGAAAAGCGAGCCCTCATGGTCACCGCCGCCGGTAGCGACTGCGATTTCGTCTCGCGCTTCTTTGCCCCCAAATACGGCATCGACGAGGACCCTGTCACCGGTTCAGCGCACACCAAGCTGGCGCCCTACTGGGCTGAGAGACTCGGCAAGCCGAGGCTACACGCCCGCCAGCTTTCGGCACGCGGCGGCGAGCTCTTCTGCGAAATGCGAGGCGAGCGGGTACATATCAGCGGCAGCGCCGTTCCCTATCTGAAAGGCACCATCACACTGAGATGAGCGGCCACGACCACATGTCATTCGACGACGGGTATGTCAGCGCGGACTATCTGAAGCAGGCAGCCGACCGCATACGCGACTTCAAACAGCTGAGCTACGACCATATGGCCATCACGACCGGCGACACGGTGCTCGACATCGGCTGCGGCCCGGGGATCGACACCGTGCCGCTGGCCGCACTGGTCGGCGCCAGGGGGAAGGTGATAGGCATCGACTGTGACGAGGAGATGCTGGCCGAGGCGAGCAAGGCGGCTGAGGAGGCGGGCTGCGGCGAACGTATCGAGCATCACGCGGGGTCAGCCCTGGCCTTGCCGTTAGCCAACGATTCGGTGGACGCTTGCCGCGCCGAACGGCTGCTCCAGGTGGTGCCGCCGACGCAGGCCCGCCCCATTCTGGCGGAGATGGTTCGTGTTACCCGTCGTGGCGGACGTGTTGTGCTGGCGGACACCGACTGGGCCAGCTCCAGCGTTGACTTTTCAGACTGTAATCTGGAGCGTCGCCTGATAGTGTTCTTCGCGCAACACATGCGTCCCAACGGTCTTGCCGGACGCTGTCTCGCCTCACTGTGCCGGGAACAGGGTTTGCTGGACATTCGCGTCGACACCGTGGCGATGGTGCAACAGCACCTCGATCAGACCCCGTTCGGCGACTGGCTGATCGATACAGCGCGGCGGGAAAAGGTAATCGATGAAGCGCAGGCCGCGCATTGGCATGACGAGCTGCAGACTCGGGAGCGTGAGGGGCGATTCTATGCCTGCGTGAACATGGTGATCGTCAGCGGACGCAAAGGCACTGCATGAGCCATCATACTCTGAGCGCGAACTTCCTCGCGCCACCGCCACCTTCAAGCTTGAGATGCGCACGTGCACCTGAGCCGGCGCAGAACCCGTGACAAGCTTCCAGGGATTAACCCGACGACCAGGCGCCGGGTTAATTATGAACCGCTCGAACTAGAGCTTTTCAACCAGGGCAGCCCGGACAAAATCATTCAGATTATAGGCTTTGAAATCGACGACATTCCGGATCTCCCCGTTATCAATCAGCAATTCACGCCTGCCCTCGCCTCCATAGGCACAGGTAATGCGCTTGATCGTCTCTCGGACATAGGCCTTAACAGCCCCTTCCCCTGCTGCGCAAAAATCCGCTAGCGTTTGCGCAGGTGCCCCGCAAAAGCTTGATATGCTATAGTCCCGCCACTCAGACTTGGCGAAACTGTCCCAATCGATCTTAACACTGACCGATGTTCCGCATGCGGCATTCATCTCTCGACTCACCTGCTGCAGATCCGCCTCAGTTTGCGCCCGCTCGACGAGCTCTTCCGCAGCAAAGCACGATGCACTGAACATGCTGTAGAGAACAAATATTCCTATGACTGAATTCTTCATTTGCCTTCTTCCCAACACTAATCCTAAACGGCTGAACCCTGCATCAGTTTTGATCCGAGCAGTAGGCGGTTTGAAATGCCGTCAGCAGCTTTTTCTGTGAAAAAGCGGCACAGTAATTCTCTAATGCGTAGCCGCTGCTGCTGTAGAATTCTTCCAACAACTGGGACTTTAGTTTATTGAAGCACACGGAAAATCCCAATTCCGTAGCCGCTTCAGACGCCTCTCCCGAACTGCCCATACCAGACTCAACCGCAAGAAAAACATCGGGATCTTGACACAGCTCCGAGTCCGGACTCGGTTTCAGCGCCTGAATAAAAAAAGGCACAGCCGCTGAGGCATTCATGTGCAGACGAACCATTTTGCCGGCCTTGAAAGCCAACTCCGAATCCACAGGACTCTGCAATACTGCTTTTCTCAAAGACTCCGTACACTCACTCCCTCCGTAGTAATCCCTGTAGCATTGAGCCGCCCCTGCGAAGATGGCTTTCTTTCTCAGCCCTATAAACTCCTTCGATTCTTTCAGTGACGGCATGCTTTGCAACGTCTGCTCTGACCATACAAGTGCTGCGTACGGATCACCGCCAGCTAGCTCTTTGTCAAACGCATTCACCACGGCGCGTGTAACAACCTTCTTCCACACTTCAGTTCTCTGCGAGGGATGAATGTCATACATATGACCGACAATCTCCTCAAAGCCATTCTGTTGATCCAATGCACGCAGGTCTTCCATCGTGTATTTATCATCGGAGGCATGAGCCAACGAAAACATAAAACCGCAGACACATAAGGCAAGCGCCTGCCTAATTATCCCAAAATTGCGTTTATCCATTGTTAATCCTTCTTTACATCTGTAACGAACCACCAACTCCGACAGCTTGCTAGAAAAGTCTGTCGAAGATGAAAGTCAGCATCGCAAGCAATATCACCATGCTCAGGATTGGACCAAACATCCCGAGTCGCTCGAATGCACTACGACAATCCAACTTGTGCCGATAGAAGGCACGAACTTCCGGCGCCAACGCCTCCAACGCTTGGGACCTCTTTCCGCGAATCGCCTGATTGTCAAGCCAATCGGAGATCGCGATATTCAGATTATCCTGATATACCTTGATGACAGGTTGAATTTTGGCGGCAGTGTAGAAAGCTTCGATTGCAAGTTGCCATGACTTCCTGGCCAATCGGATTCTGCCCAGGTCATTATGCAGCACAGCGTCTTCGGGATCGATCTTCAGCGCGGAGAGCAGGTAGGCCTCGGCATTCTCATAATCGTTCAGCTCGAAACAGATATCGCTCAACAGGCTGAATGTACCGGACGTCTCCGGACTGACACGGCAGAGTTGAGTAGCCGTCGTTCTGGCCTTGTTCAGGAGACCGGATTGGATCTGTGCACGTGCCACCCGATCGAGCAAATCCGGGTCCTCCGGATTAAGCGCGAGCGCATGTTCTGCCGCTCTGAGTTCACCATCGAAGTCGAGACAATGGTGTAGGCAGATACTTGCAAGATAGTAGCCGTAAGGCCACTCGGGAGCGAGCGAAACGACCCGCCGGGCGGCGTCGAGCGCCTCCTTATATTGCTTTAACAGCAGATGGATCCGCACCAAGGTGGCATAGTGTGAAGCTTCCTCAGGGTCACTGGCGATAGCGCGGGAGCAGGCGGCCAGCGCCTCCTTGTAGCGCTTCAGATCGATCAGTACCCATGCCTCTTCGGCATGGGCGTTGGGATCGCCGGCCAACTCGATTCCGGTCATAGATTCTGCTGTCTCATATAGTCCATCAGGTCGTCGTAGCCACCGCCCTCATTGGCGAAAAAGACATAGTTACGCGCCGTTTCGAACCAGCTGCGTGTACTGGGTCGAATCTCCTTTTTGGCATCGAGAAGATCCATCTGATTTAAGGGCTCCACATCGCCACTTGCAAGGCTGCGCTCCAAGACATGCTCTACAGCGGTATCCACCAGATGCTTCAGATCCGCACCTGAGAATTCCTTGCATTCGCTAGCGATCCTCTCCAGATCGAGACCACGGCTGGGTTTTCCGCGCAGATGATAGGCGAGTATGGAGCGACGCGCTATCGGGTCAGGAGGGAACACCGCCACCATCCGATCGAACCGGCCTGGACGCTTGAGCGCGGCGTCCACATCCCAGGGGTGGTTGGTGGCGCCGATGATGTAGAGATTGTTGTTATCGCTACCGACACTGTCCATCTCGGCCAGAAGCTGGTTGACTACACCGCGCAGACCGGAAGTTCGCAAGTGGCTGCGTTTCTGTCCGATGGCGTCCAGCTCATCGAAGAAGAGCACCGCCGGGGTGTTTCGGCGGGCATTCTCGAACAACTCGTGGAGACGACGCTCGCTTTCACCCAGGTACATATCGAGAATATCGGCCAGACCAACACTGATGAATCGGGCCCCGAGCTCGCCGGCCAGCGCACGGGCGATGAAGGTTTTGCCGCAACCGGGCGGCCCATAGAGAAGCAGGCCGCCACCCACACTCTTGCCATAGGCCGACATCAGCGCCGGATTCTGCAATGGACCGAGAAACGAGAGCTGCAGTCTGCGTTTCACCGCCTCCAAGCCGCCCACGTCATCCAGGGTCAGGGCAGGACGTTCGCTCTCCAGGCTCAAATCGCCACTCTCCCGACCACCGACGACACGCAGCTTGATCTCGCCGGTCTTCGCCCGCTCGGGCCGTATGGTCTGCGCCGGATCGTCGGCGGCCGTCTGCTCGTCGCCAAATGCCGACAGCATGCGCCGGTAACCTGCGACGAGCTTCTCCTCGCCTACTTGACCGGCAGCCTGCAGAGCTCCCTTGAGTGCGGAGAGATTAGCGGGATCCCTGGAAAGCACATGCTGAAACAGCGTCAATGCCGTTGGCGCCTGTGCGTCACTCAGCAACAGCGAGGCGAGATGCAGCGCGATCTCAATATTCTCAGGATCAGCCTCGTGGGCGCTACGAAGGGTGTCGATAACAGAGGGTTTACCGGGCATGGGAGTCAGCTTCCTGGCTTGAGTTGACAGCGAGCGCCAATTATATAGCGGATTTGCCGGACCTGCCCATATCGAAGTCCGCCCCCCTTCGAAACCTGCCACCCCGATAATCCGACCACACCTATCAACTTTCATTTATAAAAATCTTAAAGCGTGACCTGGATTCACCTTTTCATGAAATTACATCTTAGAAAACGCGACGTTTTGTAAGGTACACTTTTGACGAAATCCAGGATTATCGGCTAGCCCAGGTTCCACCGCATTTGTTGTTTGGAGCGGTGGTTATGACAATTGATATTCGGCACATTTCCCTACCATCCATTTTTGCCCTATCAATCATACTCGGCGCATCACCCGCCCATTCCGCTCCTAACGCAACAAAGCAGATCGATCTACAGGCAGTCGCTGGCAGCTCTGAAATCAAGCGGACATGGACCCTGAGCAATATTGTTCCGAGCGCACAGGAGATCTACCGCGACACCGACCCCAACCCTCGGGGACGCGTCAGAATCGGTTACACGCGAAATAGGTCCGAGTACTCAGACACGATTGCGACGGCCGGACAGACCCACGATTACTGAACCAAAGCCACAGAGTCCGATTGGGGCGTCACCCATTCTGCGGTGGCCTCCGCCGCCATCCCGGTCGCAACCACGGAGCCGACCCCGACCCCGACGGTTGACAACATCGCGCCTCTGTCCACTGCCAGCACCACCTATGTCTCCCCTTGGGAAACCCTGAGCGCCGTCAACGACAACAGCAACCCTTCGAATTCCAATAACAAGTTCAGCGGAGCCTATGGCAACTGGTACAACCCGAACTCCACGCAGTGGGTTCAGTACGACTGGCCCCAGCATTACACATTGTCATCTACCGACGCCTACTGGTTCGATGACAATGCGGGGGCTATAACCCCGGCAAACGCCTATTTTGTGTACTGGAGCGGGAGCAGCTGGGTCAATGCCGGAAATCTCCCATTGGCGAAAGACGCCTTTAACAGCTTGCAACTTAGCGACATTGTCACCAACCTCGTAAGGGTGTCGATACTCACATGCTGGAATGGCGTGTGTATGGCACCGCGAGCGATGCTCCTGACCCTGTCACACCACCGACGACGCCCCCCACCACAGATAACGGAACCTGCACAGGTCCCATTGCCGGAACACTGGGAACTAATCCGATCTTGCCCGGCATCTACACCACGGATTCCGCCATACTGGTGAATGACTGCACCTTCTACATCATCGCCGGGCACGACGAGGGAACTACCGGCTTTTACATGAGGGATTGGTACGTACGCTCTTCCACCGATATGGCGAACTGGACCGATAACGGCGGTCCGAAATTGCCTCTGGATCTGTTCAGCTTGACCGATGCCAACGCCTGGGCGAGCAAATGGTCGAGCGCGACGGCAAATTCTACTGGTATGTTCCCGTCAACCAACGGGGAAGCGGCACGGCAATTGGTGCCGCTGTTGCAGATAGCCCGCTCGGTCCCCATCGCGACGCCATCGGTGCGCCGCCAATCAACGATGCCATTGAAATGCAGGGATTCAACTTTACCCAGGACTACCCGATCGTTTACACCATCGACCCGACGGTATTTGTCGACGATGATGGACAGGCCTACCTCAGCTTTGAAATTGACTATAACTGACGGCGCACTCAGTGACTCGTCCATCATACAAGTGCCGGTCAAGCCCTGTTTCTGACACTGCCTCACCCACAATCGCCTCCAGAACCCCTCAGTCCGGAGAAAGCGGCATCAGTACCACGACAGCGAAATCGACAAGCATACGTCAAGAGTGGCTTGCCAAACCTGTCACATACCTGAGTTTGCCAAGCACGCCAGTGACTCTGCGTCATCGGAGGCCACCGAAATCGACCGCAGCTGGCTGGACGGCACGAACAGCCCTGCACCACCGGATTATCCGATATTAACCCTGCAGAACAAGCTGACCCCCACCTATCGGCACTGGAATCGGTACACAGACAACTACAATCTGGGCGAAACGATCTATCGCGACCAACAGACAGGGACCTATCAAACAAGCGTGCCACAAGGCGCCGTGGATGATCAGGAGAGCAAGCTTTATTCCTTCAAATACAAAACGTCGGACTATCCTCTGAACAGCAACAGCAGCATGTTGATTCCATTGGATACACGTGTCTTTTTGACACGGCAAACGCGGATGAAGCCGCGATCGCCGGCTTGGAGAACAGGGTCGATACGCAACTAGCAGGCTTCGGCTTGAGCGATAGCTATGAGAGGGTTACCACGGATACCTTTCAACTGCTTAATCACCAGGTCGCACCAAAGGAGGAGGCTCTGAGCTGCGAATCTTGCCATTTGAATGCGACCCGGATCGATCTACAGGGCGCACTCGAGTACGCGCCCAATGATCACAGCAGCGAGACCTGCTCAACAGGCTGTCATGGAGCAGGTCTTGCTCATGCGTGTACGTTCGGACAGTTCGAGGACTTCAAGCTGTTCCATGCATCACATAGCAGCACAGGTTCGCCTTGCATTGATTGTCACAGCTTCACCCGCTAGTACGGATTAATTAACCCGGCAACTAAATATTCAGCATTCATGGCTTCAAGCCTGCCCTTGAGCAAGGTGTATCTCAAGGGCACTTCCCATGGGTGTGACTCGCACGCAATAGCCAGGTCCTTGCAAAAGCCGCAACGCAGAGAAGCGCAGGCTTGAAACCCCGCACAGATTGAATTCAAAAAGACAGGTCGATAACTCCCGGCGAGTGGGGCGGCCAAGAATGTCAACAGACCTTTGAAACCGTAGAGCACTGTGCTGACTAACTGTCGGCGAATTCGTACTGGCAGCATTCCGCACCCTTCGCTTCGCAGGAATGTTTTTCGATCCGGCATACCCCTTGATCGGCTGCGCCAAGCAGTCCGTTCAGCGTACCGAGCAGAAAATGACAGGAGATTTCCTGGGGCTTTTTGGGTTTGATGTTGATCTTCGAGAGCGTAACGTTGAGTACATGCTCCTGCAGCTCTACTTTGGCCATTGGCGAGATAGCCGGCAGGATGAGGCGATTCAGTGCATCGGGCAGATCCTTCACCGATGACGTGAGCTTCTGCTGCTTGTAGAGATGCAGGCCGAAGCTGTAGCCGAGCTGTTTGGCCCTCACTGGCCGCTCCTCACTGGGAATCGAACTCATGATTTCGTAAAAGCGCCCACCCAGATTCGGGTAGCGACTCAAAAGCGAGAAGACGAGCATGCGGTCACGTATCTCTGTGTCGCCTGCTTCTGGAGCAACCTCCTGTTTGGGTTGCGATTCATTACTCTCTTCCACCGCATTGGCAGCCCTGGCACTCTGTTGCACATATTTATCAAAAGATAGAATACCGTGAACGGGCCGGAGCTGATCGATGATGCGCTGCTCGGAGACTTCCGGACCGTCCAGCTCAAGAATAAGATATCGCGCATCCACATAGGGCGTCTTTTTAAGGGTTCTCTGAGTACAAACCAACCCCAGCAGCTTGAGTTGGTTAACCACCCTCAACTGAATGCCGGGCGCGGATGCTATTTGTAGAATCAACTCGCTAGCCACCACTATTCTCCTTCTGACTCCTTAAGCCGCCTGTCGGAGGCAAGCCATTAGTGAACCTTATAGGCCAATAATACACATCTTGCCCACTTATGGAAGCAGCCGGCAAGCGACTGCTGCTTCATACAAATGGACACCAAGCTCCGCTAGGCAGGGGATTCAATGCTAAGTCTTGAACAACAGATCTACCTGTCTGGATGTTTCGCGCTCTCTGCTATCAACCCCGTTACTGCTGCCAACACCACTCGGGATCGCCGGTTTTCATCACTTCAGGGGGGCATGGTAGTGGTTCGATTGCTCTCCAATAGCGCCACGCAACCTCGTGCCCAGACGCAGGCCGCCCCGCCTGGTTTCGGCATAAGCATGGGAGCTGAAGTCTGTAAAGCGAATGAAGCGTCCGCAACAGCCCCCCCCCTTTGGATCTGCTGCCAGGCAGCACCAGCCATCTTATCGTATCCTTGCAATGACACATTTCGATCCAGGATGGAGGCGCCAGCGACCCTATACGCTCCACGGCGCTATTCCTGTACCTTTTCAGAGACTTGGGACAGTCTACCAGCAGTATGATTGTCTCTGCAAAGGGCGGGGGTCGCCATCACCCTGAAAATGGGGTCGGCGGCAGGGAAGCGAAAGCATTGCCTCCTGCCCCCCATCCACATATTTCCTTATGCTGCGAATGGCACTGACTTAAGCGAAAGGGGACCGAAATTTCGGTGCGGCTTGCCGCACCGAATTACAGGCAAATATGTGAACAAAACCCACGCCATTGCCTTAACTAAGCGCCATTCCCTTATGATGCCATTTTCTTGAGAAAATGTGCGTATACATATTCGAATTCATCGACTATACATTGGCTGATGGAGACCCATGTCGCGACAGTTTGAGTGGGAGGGTGTCAGCATCAGGGGGCTTACCCCATTGCGCAGTCAGTCATACTTGGTGATGAAAAAGTTTCATCCCGGTTGAAGCGCCTGGGTGAACCGGGGACATTTCAACTGTCGCCACGAATAAGGGAACGTTGAGAGGCGTTGGTGCATCTCGTCTATAAGGAATTTAGGAAAACGACAATGATACTCCGCTCACCCGCTTACGCTATTGCAATTTTCGTTCTGCTGGTCGTGCCGGCATCAACCTCCGCTGAAATCAAACGTCTCAAGTTCAACACGCCATCGGCCTATCTCGCCATTGAAGTTCTCGATGACGATCTGATCCATTTCGAGGCCTCGGCGCTGGGCTCCGGCCCAATGCCCGACGATTCCCTCTACACCTCGCCCATGGTGGAGAAGCATGACTATTCCGGCCCCTCCTCTTTCACACAGTCGGGCAATGTCATAGAAACGGCGGATATCCGCCTCGACATTGATGCAGAGAATCTCTGCGCTACGGTTCGTGACAGACACAGAGGCAATGCACTGCTGACGACCTTCTGCCCGGTAGCGCTTGATCAACCTTTCAAGGGCCTGGATATCGACCCCTCGTCCATCACAGAGGTCTATGGACTGGGGCAGAGGTTCATGCGTCCGGGCGATCCGAACGGCGACTGGATCGAGTTGGGCGTGCGCGAAGGCGAGACACTGGGCAATGGCTTTCCAGGCTTTGAGCACGCGGCGGTAGGCAATGTGCAGATCCCCGTCTACTACGCCGTCGGTACCAACGGATTGAACTACGCCCTCTTCATGGACAATGTCTACAAGCAGCGCTGGGATTTCACGGTCAACTGGTGGCAGGCCCGTATGTTCGGCGATCAGTTGCGGTGGTATGTAATGACGGGCCCTGATCTCCCGGACCTGCGTGCGGACTATATAGAGTTGAGCGGAAAGCCACCCGTACCACCGAAAAAGGCGTTCGGTCTCTGGGTCTCCGAATTCGGATACGACAATTTCGAACAGATCGAAAGCCTGCTCGCGGGGTTGCGCGCCAATGACTTTCCCGTTGACGGCTTTGTGCTTGACCTCAACTGGTTTGGCGGTGTCGTGCTCAACGATCCTGCAAAGAGCACCATGGGCCGCATCGATTGGGATGAAGACCAGACACCGCTGCTGGCCGCCAACGCCTATTCATTCAGGAATCCAGAGACCAGAATCGCCGAACTTCAAGCCGATCACATTGGCCTGGTGGCGATCGAGGAGTCATATCTCTCAAACACCACCGATACCTACACCCAGATGCCGGTCGACCTGACAGCCTTCAAGCGCAGCCATGGAGTCTGCGATCCGGGCAATCAGAATGAAGCCGAGAAGGATGTCACGGGATTCTGGGGACGCGGCCGGATGATCGATTGGTCGGACCCGGCCGCGGGCCAGTGGGTCCACGATCATCGCCGCTTCCCCAACCTCAGCCAGATGGGTGTCACCGGCCACTGGACCGACCTGGGAGAACCCGAGAATTTCAGGGGCGACGCCTGTTACGAAGGCGTCGAGACCACGGCCCAGGGCCCCAAGAACGAACACAGCGATATCCACAACCTCTACAATCTGCTTTGGAACCAGTCGATCTGGGACGGCTATCGCGATAAACAGGGGCAGACCAACGCCCTTGGCGTAACCAACCCACGCCCCTTCATCATGACGCGCTCCGGTGCCGGCGGTACCCAGAGGACAGGAGCCGCCATGTGGTCAGGCGACATCGCGAGCAATCTTGAATCCCTGGCGACCCATGCCAATGCACAGCTGCACATGTCATTCTCGGGCGTTGACTATTACGGCGCGGACACGGGCGGCTTTCGCAGGGAGACCATGCCCTACAACGACAAACAGGGTGGCTACCGTGGATACGAAGATGAGCTCTACACCCAGTGGTTCGCCTACGCCGCCTGGTTCGACACCCCGGTACGTCCGCACACCGATAATGAATTCGTTAAAGTCGCTCACCCTTATGCGACAGCGCCCCATCTGGTCGGACACATGCCCAGCAATCGAGCCAACATCCGCCAGCGCTACGAACTGATCCCCTACTACTACAGTCTTGCCCATCTCGCCCACGAGACAGGCGAGGCGTTGGTGCCGCCACCGGTGCTGAACTTCCAGAACGACCGCAAACTCGCCGGCATCGGCCATCAGAAGATGATCGGCCGGGATATCATGGTGGGCATGGTCGCGCGCCACGGGGAATATGCACGCGACCTCTATCTGCCCGCGGGTCGCTGGGCGAACTATCACAGCAATGAATGGATCGAAAGCGAGGGAGAAACGTTCACTGGCCTGCCAGTCTATCGTGGAGGCGTGCTGCGTCTGCCCGCCTTCGTACGCGCCGGAGCCATTCTGCCAAAGATGGCAGTAAATTCAGCAACCGAAGATGCATACGGAAACCGTAAAGACGGCAGGGCTCCCGACACCGATTTCATCGTGCGCGTGTATGCCGATACGACCACATCAAGTTTCACTGTTTTCGAGGACGATGGAATGACACTGCAGTACGATGTCGATGGGCATCCCTATTATCATCACCGCGAGACCAATGTGAGACAACATCAGACCGATGCGGACACTGTTATTGTCACGATTGACCCTGCCAGCGACATCAATGGCTCGGGGCCCTATCCAGGTGCGGTATCTGATCGGCACACTATTGTTGAACTGGTGGTTGATGGCGAGCGTGCAACAGGCGTAAACCTGAATGGCGCCTCCCTGATAAGGTGGTCTGATGTGGAAACCTTGCAGGCAGCCCCAAGTGGATGGACCCAGGCCGGAAACAACCTCATCTTTGCCAAGGGTCCGTCGATGTCGGTAGAATCCACTACCAAGACTTTCACCTTCACACTGGAGCCGGCACCCCGGACGACCTCGGTCAACTTCATCTGTGACAACGGCTTTACCTCGCCAGGCCAGAGCATTTACGCAGTAGGGAGTATTCCTGCGCTGGGCTCCTGGGAACCATCCAAGGCGATCCGTCTGTCCCCGAGTATTTATTGGCAGTACATCTATGATCCACCCGCAGGGCACTCCGGCCCAGGACCCTCGAGCCCTGTCTGGACCGGCGTGGTATCCAGCCTCGCATCCGAGCCCCGTTTCGAGTGGAAGTGCATTCGTCGCTATGAGGATGGCAGCGGAGGCGTTTCCTGGCAACCAGGCGACAACACAACCTTCACTTCAGAGCAGCAATCCGGCTATGCTGGAGCCACATACGGCAGGATGTGATACGAGAAACGGAGCGTTCGGATTACTGACTGAAAACGCTACTGAATCGCTTCAGATCCATCAGATTCTCCAGGCATATTATTGTGCACTAATGTCCGTATATTTAATTTCGCGCTCTCTGTCTGCGCGACAAATATGCAAGTGCTTGAGTAAATTGCTAACATTCATAGGACGAAGGGATTATCGCGATAGATTGAAAGAGGCCACCACCCTTTTCAGATATGTTCCTGATTAACTCCAGGAGCAATCCGTCTCCAAAGCCAACAATCCGGCATACAGCCGCCAAATTCACAGCCAACACGACATAAAGAGTAAACATTGGAGGGCACTCGATGTCTATGCCGACGCGCAGATGCTCTCAAATGACAATGATCAGAAAGAGTGTGGCTCAATACCGCATCAACAAATAGCAAGCGCAGCAAGTCGTGACGCATTAATGTCGAGCTGCCGTTGCCTGCCGATCAAATCGCTTTTACACGCAAGCTGACATCACAATACAGGATTATTTGGTAGCGCAGGCACAGCACACACAGCAATTCACTAAAGAATTAAATGTGAATCAGCATCTCTCGAATAGGATATGATAGAACATTGGCGCGATTGTCTCTGCTTGCGCATCTCCAGCAATAAATTATATTCAATATAGTCCGAGTGATCTTCCCATTCCATTACAATGCCTTCATTGTAATCAATATACGGGAGGACTATCTCGGCGTTCATGGAGTGAACACGCCGCGCTATTCCCTCTATCCCTTCGGTTGTTTGATGCAACAAAGACGCTCGTGGCCTGATGATAGCAGCCTGTAGATATTTTAGCGCTCTGAATCCACTATCCGCATAAGGGAAGTGACTAAGTGAAATCCCTATACCCAACGCCCTCAGTTCAGCAAAGAAGCTGGATGCCCGACGCAAATTGGATGCAATTGAGGAGAGTGAGAACTCAAGATAGAGTCCATTCCCAACGATATGCAACTTGCGCAATACCTGCTTGATGGAATCGATATAACCACAATCCTGTAAAGCTGAATCAGATTGTCGCAAAATGAATCTCACTGATTTCCCCTGCAAGGTATATTCATATAAATGCTGAATGGCGATTTCACAAACCAAAAGATCAAACTCTGCAGCAGAGCCACAAAGTGCTGCTTGGCGATAAAGATCAACAGGCTCGTTCAATCCTATGCAGTGAGGCACTAACTCAATTGTTTCGATACCAGAAGCCCATCGACTTACACATTCGTAACTGTTTTCCGCCAACGCGGGCGGGTTGGAATCCAGACTCCGCAAAAACCCCGCTTTATCCCAGTCAACACCATCCTTCACCCGTCTTACGCTTGAACGCTGAGGCCGCCCATACACCTTAATCCTGTACAGGTTGCGCTTGCATGCATCTCCCGCAGCCCTCATCCCTTGGTCAAGCAACGCCTCCAGACTCCCCACCCCATCGACGAGCATTTTCACATCGATACCGTAGTCAGTCTGGCCATGAGTTTGTTGATTTATCCTATAGCGCATGATTTCAGACACCAGATCAACAATACGCGATACTTCACGGTTACTGGCGCGACAGATCAGAATTGCCACCTGTCCACACCCAAGCCTGGCCAGACAATCCCTGGACTGAAGTATCGGCCTCAATCCTTCCGCCAAACTCAATACCTCGCGCTCCGCACGCTCAGAGTCCTGGTGAATTTGCCCCCCCATTCGGTGATCCAAAGCGATTGCAATCAACCCATGCGCCCAGCCACCATCCTTTATGTCATCCGACACTTGTTCCAGTCTGGATAACATCGCGCGTTTATCAGGCAGCGACACCGCATGATCGTGCTGACTTATCACGCCAGCGTTTGATATAGCTCGCGCTCTTTCGATACGACAGATAATGCTCTGGCCGAGATACTGTGATTGTTTTGAGGCGACGAGAAAGTCATCCGCACCTGCCTGAAGACAGGAGAGCCTTGTCTCCTGATCGTCCTTGTCGGAAAGAATGACAATCGGAATGGCATGTGACTCCTCCCGCTCACGAATCAGCTTCGTCAACACCATCGGGTGTACCTGCATCATATGCCGATCCGACAAGAGAATTCCATCTGGCCTAAAGCTCCATATTGCGTCGATTACCGAGAGGGGATCCTGCAGGAACTTTGTTTCAAATACAGCCAGAGGAAGCGACTCCGCCATCACTTTCGCACTAGCCATTTCTCCCTCAATAACCAGCAATCTGTAGACATGCGCTGTTTTTGGCCAAAGACTCTCTTCGACTGTTTTGATGAGACTATTTGTGTCAATCGGCTCAACGAACAGCTTACTCGCACCCAGACTGATCGCCTGAAGATGGAGCTTAGTGCCACAGTACTCAGAAATGACATAAAGAACCGGCTTGTCCCCATGTTGCATGGAAAGCCACTGAGAAAGGAAACCGAGTTCCGGCATAAACACGGCGTCGACGAGCATTACTTTTGGAGCGGACGCCAGAATATCACCCAGCGCGGTCAGATCCTTGAATACCCGAAAACGCCACGGCCGCTTCGACACGGCCGCTTCGATCTCCTCCCAACTCTTGTGCGCTCCGCTCAGCAGCACCAGCTGAAGGCGCCCTGGGTCAGAGGGATCAACACCGCTTCTTTTTTTTATATCGGATTCCTGGAGCCGGCCCTCTTCATCGCCGCGATATTGATGTCTCTGCGCGCCAAAACCCCAACTGTCAACTACTGTTTGCGCCGACACGCGGCTTTGTGTGATTAGCGATCTCTTCGGTTGTCTGACTTCATGGCCATCATTTCCAGAATCCTTTCCGATCTTCATGCCTCTCCACCTTTCCCTGGCTGTCCGATTGCAACCGCTTGCACATCTCCGTATGCAAAGCGGCACTCATTAACCCGGCCATCAAGCAGAACGTGGCCTTTGGGTGCGCCATAATCAAAGGCATGCGTGAAGCCCTGATCACGGGATCCCAGGTTACCTGGTTAACAAAATAGAGCGTGATTATCGAATTTGACATACAACGCCCGCTCACTTCCTCGGCGGCAATATTCCGTCTCGTTATTCACTCCCTGTTGGCACATATTTGTTATCAAAATGGACCACATTAGTCCAATCAATTCTTCCTAATTTTCTCTATTCAGGGCGTTTCTATCTCCGATGATGAAATTCGCCCCGGATCAATGCACAAATCGGCAACACATATGCCCTTCATCCGATAAGGCTCAGTCCACCTCTTCCCCGCTGTAGTAGCGAAAGCGCTCGGCGTTCGGCACACCGAGAATCTTGGCCAGCCAGGGAGGACGTACGCCGCACATCATCCCCCGCAATTCGGCGAGAACCTCCGTCGCCTGTCCGCCGTCACTCTTCTTCATGGGATAGATGTCGGCACGGATGATCTTGGCGGCGGCCGGTCCACCCACCGAGACGACATAGAGCAGGTGGCAGTCCTTGATCAGCCCGACGCGGAAGGCGTTGCGATCCTCGGCGAAATCAGCTTCCAGAGCAGAACGCACTCCGATCAATCGTGCCTCATCGGCCGAGACCTGATAAACCAGATAGCGCAAGCAGGAACCGAAATGCCCGTCGAGATTGGTCATGCTATTGGAGGCCAGGGCCACGCGAATCGAGCCGGGCATGTCGCCCTCTTCATAGGCCTCCGACACGGGCAGGTTGTCATCTTCGGTCGTCTCACCCCAAAGCACCCGCACCGCCAGCTTGATCGGCTCCAGCCCGCTGCGCCCCCCAAAGTCCTCGCCATCCTCCTCGCCATCCAGGCTGCCGATGCCGGTCTTCAGGTCGGTGACAGTGATGCGCGAGAGCTTCTCCAGGTCGAGCGGAGAGCCAAGGCGTTCGTCGAGTATGCCGATCAGGGTGCTCAAATCCACATCGGGCAGAGTACGGGCAGCCAGGGCAATGCGCAGAGCTGTGTCGCGATCGATGTTCATAGCGCTACTCCCATTGCATGCGTCATCCAATCTGAATCAGGGCCGTCTGGCTTGCCTGTTCGTCCGGTGTATTGGCCTTGACGGAGAGGGCATGCAGAGCGCCGCTGCGGATTTCATCTTTGAACAGCCCCAGAATGGGCTTTTGTCGTTGCAGGGTATTCTGACCGGTAAAAGCCTCGGTGATCACCTGGATCTCGAAGCTGCAATCCTTGCCGGCCACAGCCACAACGGCATCCGGATAGCGTGTGCGCACCCGCAGTACGATCTCATCCCCGGTCATGCTACGCTCACCGTGGCGGCGCTGGCCTCAGCCAGTATCGGCTGGAGTTCACCGGCTGACAGCATGGCTTCGACGATATCGCTGCCGCCGATGATCTCACCCTGGATGAACAGCTGCGGAAAGGTGGGGAAATCAGACACCTCCGGCAGCGCCTCCATGATCGGGGGATTGGCCAGCACATCCACATAGGCGAAACTGAAACCGCTCGCTTTGAGCAGACCAGCGGCCTTGGCGGAAAAGCCGCAGCGTGGTTCATCCGGGGTGCCCTTCATGTAGAGGATGACCGGGTTGGTCTGCAGTTGTAAGCGAATTTTATCTGTGGTTTTCATTGGTTTTCGTTCCCATGGAAAAGAGGTGCGCGCCGCTACGCACCAGGGTTTGAGGAGTAGCGCTTTGCCCGCTCCCTTGCGCTGTTTAGGCATGCGGACTCGATGGCAAGGTGATGCGCCACTTGAAGTCGCGAGGGCGAAGCATCGACTTTAATAAGGAGATATGACACGGGGTAATCCACGCAACTATCAACACAATACAACCTGCAAACTCCCTGCCAAATCCGACTTTGGCGCTAAGTTATTGCTTTGGATAGGAAATGGTCAAAATGATGTGACGAGACGATCTGTCTTGAATCCAACACTCCACAGGAATTCTGGTCGCACTGGTGACAATGGATCGGATGATGATGTCCCGGATCCACAGGCCGCGGATCTCTTCGGTCTTGATTACTTTGTCCATTTTCTCCGCCCGCAGTTTGGCTGCCGCACCACATCTCCGGTGTACGCGGGAATGACGAAACCGTGAGCATCGCCTTAAGTAGGTGCCATTCGGTATCGTGGAGAAATTCTAACGTTGGCCGGATACTTATATCTGGGATACTATCAAAATCATTAATTATCTATTACGTGTTGAAAGGGAAATTTTGATGAAACGGAACTTTGGTAAGCTGTCATTACTAGGGATGGTATTCTCAGTCCAGCTCTTAACCGGCTGTGGCAGTGATGACAATACGTCGGATCACTCGATCGGGGGGGCTGTATCCGGTCTTACCGGAGAGGGTCTGGTACTTCAGAACAATGGAGGCGACGATCTCTCCATCACATCGAATGGCCGCTTTACCTTTAGTACCCGATTAGAACGCGGTTCCAGCTATACGATCACGATAGCCACACAACCTACCGGTCAGACCTGTTCCGTGAGCAATGGCAGCGGAACCCTGGAGGATCACGATGTCACTGATGTCCTGATCAACTGCCCGTTTCTGACCCCAACCCTGAACATTTCCGTGGGTGGTATCAGACGACTCCACTTCAGTTGGAACGATGTGGGGGCCGATCACTACAAATTGATGAGCAATCCGGACGGGAATTCCGGTTTCAGTCAGGTAGGGCGGAATATCACCGCCACTGAGGTGGATGCAGAGATTGCCCTTCATCTCACTGATTGGGTAAATGCAAACTATATGCTTCAGGCCTGTAATGGGATGGATGAATGTATCGATTCGGAGCCACAATATATCAGTTCACTGATGCTTGAATTGATTGGTTACCTCAAGCCCGATCCTGCTACCGGGTACAATGACTATCGAATCTTTGGTTATGGTGTCTACCAGTACGGTTTCAGTGTTGCCCTTTCCGGGGATGGAACAACCCTGGCTGTCGGGGGGCCAGGCGACAAATCACTGACCACTGGAATCGATACCGATCCTGACGCATCGGGTTATCGGGCGGGTGCCGTTTATGTGTATGTACACGATGACGATAGTTGGCGTCTTCAGTCCTATATCAAGGCGTCCAATACGGATAGCGGTGATAATTTCGGGCACAATCTGACCCTTTCCGAAGATGGCAACAGACTGGCCGTGGGAGCCGTGCATGAGGCATCAGGGGCAACGGGCGTCAATGGTGATGAGACGGATAACTCCGTCGAATCGGCCGGGGCTGTTTATGTCTTTGAACGGAATAACGCCACTTGGCGCCAACAGGCTTACATCAAATCCTCCGCCCCTGCGCCGGACGAACACTTTGGCTATAGTCTGTCAATTTCCGGAGACGGAAATACCCTCGCGGTCAACGCAGGGAAAAAGGTCTATCTATTCCAATATAACGGGACAAACTGGTCGCAACAGACGAAACTCGAGCCTCCGGGCGACGTTAAATCAGTGAGCAGTAAGCTCTCCAGTGACGGACTGACTCTCGCAATAGGCGTATCTGAAGACGAAACCGTCTATATGTACAAAATGTACAATCTCAACAACGGTACTTGGATTCAACGGGATGTGGTAAAGGCATCCAATGGCGAACAATCCGATGGATTCGGTGTCGGCCTTGCCCTTTCCGCAACGGGAGATACCCTCGTCGTGGGTGCATACAGCGAGTCCTCGTCCGCATCAGGTGTCAATGGAGATATGACGGATAATAGTGCGAGCAAAGCCGGTGCTGTCTATGTGTTCGAGCGCGATGTAAATACTTGGGTTCAGAGTACCTACCTCAAAGCATCCAATACCGACGCGTATGATTATTTTGGTATGCGGGTGGCGCTTTCCGCAGATGGAAACCACTTGGCTGTGGGGGCCCTGGGGGAGGATTCACTGGCACGTGGCATCAATGGTGATCAGATGGATAATACCACTGAGGATTTAGGCTCCGCGGGTGCCGTGTATGTGTTCAACCGGGATTCTACGGGATGGTCTCAGCTAGCCTATGTCAAGGCGGCGAATACCGATACTGGATACAACTATGTATACACCTCAGCCTGTGGTACCGAGCCCTGTTGGGCAAACGCGGACTTCAGCCGTAGTTTAGGAATATCGAACGATGGTTCTCTGCTTGTAGTGGGGGCTGATGAAGAAGACTCGGGAGATCCTGACAATCAGGAGGATGACTCTGCGCAGATGAGTGGCGCGGTTTATATCTATTAACCCGGGCGAGACTCTTTTAAGCGGTTGTCAAAAGACTTTAACGCGATCCTGTTATGCTTTGATGCCATCCATGAAGTTATCATCATCGCCGTCAACAGGAGGATCTCCCATGACAATCGACTGGGAATCACTGGGCCGGGAAGATCAAATTAAACTGCGCGAGGCCTACGGTCACTATCTCGATACCCTGCCGCCGACCTGCTCTCTGGATATGAAGATTGCCCGTTTCAAGGAGTGGCTGGGTCGTCAGGGGATTCGCTTCGAGATGGAAGATCCAGTCCGAAACTGACGCCCCCTTGGGTGTTTTCAGCCCAGGCCCGCCCCTGGTGGAACTCCGCGATCAGGCGCACCAGATAGAGTCCAAGCCCCAGGTGCGGGCCTTGCTGCCCCGGACCGCGCTGGGATTTCATGCTCATGAAGATCTGTCCCGGTTCCTCCAGGTCGAGGGATGATCCCTGGTTTTTCACACTCAGCCGGGCCCAGCCCGATGCGTTGTGGCCGACCTCAATCACGATGGGAGTTTCCGGGCGGTGAAAGTCCACCGCGTTACTCACCAGTTTGTCCATCGCCTGACAGATCAGATCGGGGGCGATGCGGACGATCACCGCGCTATCGGGTACCCGGGCCACGAACCGGGCCTGTGGCTGGCTGTCCTGGTAGCCCTGACAGAGTGATACCACCAGGGGCCCCAAGTCGGTCTCCACCCGCTCGGCATCCTGAAATGCCTGTTCCAGACGGGTGGCCTCCCGCAGACGCCTGAGTATCAGGTTGAGTCGCTGGGTGCCCTCCAGCGCCCGGGATACGTAGGGATCTTCAGCTGCGCTCTGGCCGCTCCGGGCGAGTTGAAGGTTCTCCAGGGAGGACTGGATCATTGACAGGGGAGTGCGGAACTCATGGGCGATGCGAGACGCCATGGACTCCAGGTAGCGGGTATAAGCCTGGGTGCGCTTGAGCACCGCCCCAAGACTTTCGTCCAGACGTCCGAGTTCGTCCCGATGGGTCGAGGCTTGGGGTTCACCCAGAATACGCCCGTCCGGAGAGACCAGTCGCTGGTATTTGTCGCTCAGCCGGGTGATGCGCCGGGCCAGCAGTGACGCCAGCCACAACAGACTGCCACCGGTGACCAGGAACAGCCCCAGGCTCAGCCCGATCAGGTCTTCGCTTGCATCCTGTTGCAGCAGCAGGATCTCCCGGGTGCTCTGCTCCACCACTACCACACCTTGTATCCGACCTTCGGTACGGACCGGAAAGGCGCTGGAGAGCAGGACCAGAGACGAGTTCGGGGACGTATAACGGTAGGCGCCGCCCTGACCATCAAGGGCCTGCCGGATCTCCGGACCATCCAGTTCTCCTCGGCGCTCACGTTCGGTGAAAGGGGGACGCCCCGGTTCGGAGAACAGCAACTCCAGCAGACCGCGCCACAGATTGTCGGCACGATCGTCGCGGGTGAGCACGCGCCCCTGGCGTCCGATTACCTGGCGCTGTCGATTGAGCAGGGTGTAGCGGTAGTTCCCATGTTCGAGACCGGACAGGTAGCTGTTCGCCTGCTGGCTGGGCAGGGCGAGGTAGGCGAGATTTGCGTTCTTTCGCCAGCCGGAAGTGGATGCGATGCCCTGGGGGGGCTGGCCCGCTGCATTCACATCGATCACGGCCAGGGAGAGGCGCCCCCGGGTGAGAGCCCAGGGTATCTGCAGTTCCACCCGGTAGCCCCGATCTGATTCCTGCCACTCACCGCGAAGCCCGACGGGTGTCGGTTGGTGTGTATTGCTCTGCACAGCGACCCAGCCGGGTGCCGGGGTGCCGAGGATGAATTGCCGGGTCTGTCCGCTATCGCCGGGAACGGCCAAAATCAGATGATCCCCTTGGCTGAGTGAACGATCGGAGCGGGGATAGACAATGTGTCGGTCACGGACCTCGATCAGGAGATAGAGCATGTTGCCGTAGCGACCGGCCAGCCAATCGAATCCGACCGCTTCACTGGGATTGCTGCGGGCGTTGAAACGGCGTGCCAGGGCATTCAGGGCCTGCCACTCCTCGGGATAACCGTCGATATCCGGTGGCGCGCCTATTGGGTGTACGTAGAGGCTCGGCCGGCTGGTCGTGATATCCGGGGGATTGAGCGCGAACCAGTCGAAATCGAGATTGCTCAACATGTCCGAAACGATTTCCGCCCGGTTCAGCAACAGTCTCTCCTGGGACTGTTTCAGGGTATTCTCCATCTGCTTCAGATATTGGTAGCCCGCCCAGGGAATGAGCAGCAGAGTCAGTGCTACTAGCAGGAGCTTGAAGCGCAGCGAATGACGGAAACGGGGTGCCACGGGCCGGGTTCAGGATTTCCACCGGTATCCGGCGCCGTAGACCGTATCGATGTGATCAAATCCGGCGTCGATGGCTTCGAATTTGCGGCGGATACGCTTGATATGGGTTGAGATGCTGTTGCCATCGACGAATATCTGCGCCTCCTGCATCAGCTGGTCCCGACTGCGTACGTGACCGGGATGGCGTGCCAGGGCCAGGAGCATCCAGAATTCGGTGACTGTCAGATCGAGTGGGGTCCCCCGCCAGCGGGCATCCAGGCGGTCCGCATCCAGGCTCAGTTCATTGCGTTGCAGCGGCCGGTCGCCGCTGTCCGGTGTCTGCATCGCGCTGATCCTGCGGAACAGTGCGGCGATCCGGGCAAGCAGATGCGGCAGCCCGGTTTCCTTGCTGATGTAGTCGTCGGCGCCGAGACGCAGGCCGACCACCGAGTCGATTTCCGTGTCCCGGGCAGTGAGAAAGATGATCGGCAGTGTGGCGGAACGGTTACGCAGTTCCCGGCACAGCTCAAACCCGCCGTCCACGTCTTCCCCAAGACCGATATCGAGAATCACCAGGTCGGGCAGACTCCGGGTAAACGCGTTCAGCGCCTCGGTGCGACTGGCATAGCCCCGGACCGCATAGCCCTGGCGTGACAGATAGTCCTGGTAGTTGTCGCGAATGACCTGTTCGTCTTCTACGAGCGCGATAGTTCGTTGTGCCATGTTATGTGTAGCATTCAGGGACTGGCATTATGCATACTATCGCTCAGGGTTTCATCCTCGGCTGAGATGTCTGGCGAGGTATTTTCATCCTCCGATATCGGAATGACCGGGGAGGGACGACCGATATGGTAGCCCTGGGCATAGGTTACGCCCAGATCCTGCAACAGATTCAGGGTTTTCTCATCCTCTACGAATTCGGCAACGGTGTCTTTTCCCAATGCGTTCGCCATCTCGGTCAATGCCTTGACGAACACCTGGTCCATCGAATTAGTGGGTAACTGGCGGATGAACGAGCCGTCGATCTTGACGATATCCAACGGCAGTTCCCGCAAATAGTAGAATGAAGAGAAGCCGACACCAAAATCATCCAGGGCGAAACGACAGCCCAAGGCCTGCAGCGAGGACATCAGCCGAACCGCGGCATTGACATCGGCCAGTGCTGCGGTTTCGGTCAGTTCGAATACCAGCCGGGTGGGGTCGATGCCGCTGGTGTTGAGCAGCTGGGTCAGGCTGGGCAGCAGTTCCGGGTCGTCCATGACACGCCCGGAGAGGTTGATCGAGAGGGTGATGTCATACCCCTGATCGAACAGGCTGGCGAGTTTTTGGATGGATTCACGCAGCACAAAGTGATTGAGTCTGTGGATCAACCCGGTGCGTTCGGCGACCGGAATAAACTCACCCGGCATGGTGATGCTGCCGTCGGGTTCCAGCATGCGGATCAACACTTCATAGTAGGAGATGACGCCGGTGGTGATCTCCTGGATCGGTTGAAAATAGAGGGTGAAACGATCGCCGGCCAGGGCCTGCTCGATTTTGTCCTTCAGTGAGGCGCGGGCGTTCATCTGTTCGCGAGCCTGCTCGCTGCGCGAGAACAGGTGCCATTGATCCCGTCCCGACTCCTTGGCCTGGTACATGGCCAGGTCCGCATTTTGCAGCAATTCATTAGCATTGCTGCCGTGATTGGGATAGGCCACGATACCAATACTCGCTGAGACCCGGTGGCTGTGTCCCTTCAGCGGGATGGTGATCTTCTTCAGTTCAAGCTGGATCTTTTCGGCATAGGCGGTGGCGGCCGGGATGTCCGCTTCCGGTATCACGATGGCGAACTCGTCACCACCCAGACGCGCTACCAGGTCGGTGGAGCGGGTGATCTCCCGCAGCTTGCGGGCCACGATCTGCAGCAATGCGTCGCCGGTGTGGTGACCGCTGGAGTCATTGATGTATTTAAACTGATCAAGGTCGAAAAACAGCAGCGCGCTGGCGTGGTGGTAGCGTTCGGCCAGGGTGATGATCTTTTCGAACTCGGTCTGGAAATGGCGCCGGTTATACAACTCCGTGAGGGGGTCGTGATTGGCCAGCCAGGCGAGTCGCTGTTCCGCCATCTGCCGGTCGGTAATGTCCAGGCCGATGGAGAGCACCACCGGTTTGTCCGGTACATGCTGGCCTGCGAGGCTGGAATGTACCCAGGAGATGGTCTTGTTCTGTCCGTCGGAAGAGAACGCCGAGGCATCGTGCTGGTAGACATTGATCATGCCCTGGCGCAGTCCATTGAGGACCGGTTTCATCTCCCCGGCAATCTCTGCGTTCATGAAAAGATCGGCGAAATAGCCGCTGCCGCGACGATAGTGTTTGATCCCGATGAACTGACAGCCTTCGGTGTTCATGGTGAGGATGGCGCCTTCGCAGTCTTGGGTCAGGATGATGACCTGGGCGCTGTTCATGATGGTGCTGAGAAAGTCCCGTTCCCGGGCGAGTTCTTCGCTGCGTTTGATCAGGCTGTTGGTGTTGTGGGCGATCTCCTCATTGAGGCTTTCAAGTGTGTAGGTGAGTTCGATGGCGGAATCGCTGGCAATGTCGATTTCGTCCTGATACCAGGCATGATGTTTGATCGACAGGGTATGGCGTACCTTGTCATAGGCGTTTTTGGCCAGCAGCGGCAGGCTGTCAGAGATTAGCAACAACCGTTTCATCGGGTTCCACAATACGGCGGCAAGCAGCAGTTCGGAGATCACAAAGCCCAGGATGCCGATAAAGATCGAGTGACTGGTGGCGTTCTGAATCTGGTTCATCACCGGTGTGATATTGCTGATCAATATGAAATCGGTCTGACTCGATGCGGGATTGGTTGTTGCCGGTATCAGGCTTAATGCATAGTACTGCCCATCGAATTGGGTGGTGTAGGGGGTTGATTTCAACCCGGCCAGGTTCTTTTTGCGGGCGGTATTCTGAATCAGCGGAAGCAACCGTTTCAGATTGCTGGAGGCACTGATGTAGCGCTGCCAGTTCTTCAGATAGCGGGAATGGGTGGCCAGGTCGGTGGTGCTCTCAGTTTGACTGATGACCAAGATATCGGTCTTGGTTAATTCATTGAACTCGATGATGACATCGGCGAGGGAGCGTCCCACCAGAATGACACCGGAGTGCTCGCCGCGATAGAGCAGGGGCGCGGCCACATACTGACTGCAGCGGATATTACACTGCAGCAGGGTCATGGGCATCTCCATCTGATTGACTGAGCTGATCAGGTCGAGAAAGGGTTTGCCCAGTTCACCGGTCTGCCAATTGAAGCGCAGGCTATTGTCCCGGGCAAAGAAGGCCGCCTCTTCGAGACCCCATTCCAGCTCCAGGGTGGCGGCTCCGTGGGTGAAGAAACGGTTCAGTTTCTCACTCAGTGGGATGTCGGCCGACTGGGTTGCCGCTTCGGCCAGGGAGGGGATCATGAGGGCGACCTGTTCGAGCCGGTAGTAGCTGGTTTCCAGGAGGGATTTGACCTGCCGGTTCTGTTGTTCCCGGATCTGTTCCTGATAGGTTTCAAACAGGCTGTGCTGCTGTAGGTACCCCATCCCGGCAAGGCCTGCGTTGATAATCAACAGCACCAGGCTGAACAGCAACATGACCTTCCATTTGAGACTCAGGAAATAGGGTTCCTTGCTCTCCGGCAGAGTCTGAGTCACGCTGATGTCTGTTGATAGGTTGTTCATGAGTTAAAAACTGTATGAAACCAGCAGTGAATAGAGATTCCAATGGCGGGATTTATCCTGGGGAACCGGGTTTTCCAGGTTCGACAGGAAGATGACGCCGTCAATCTGACTGAATTCGGTACGTAGGATCCAGCGGTCCGAGATCTCCCAGAGTAATCCCAGGGTGGTCGCCCGGCTGTAAAAATTGTGCGGATCCAGGCCCATGCGCTGGCTTGTCTTCTCCCCTCGGGTGTCGTTTTTATCGTAGTGGCTCTCTTCATAGCGGGTGAAAACTTCCATATCGTCCCTGAAACGATAATTACCCTGAATATAGTAGCCGTCCAGGGTCGTGTCACCGACATCCATGAATCCGCCAAAACCTTTGTAATCCAAGGGTTCCTGCATGTATTCGAAGGTCAGGCTCCACAGCCCCGGATTGTATTGTGCCGACAGCACCCGATAGTCGATGTTGATCGTTCCGGGCGGCAGGGCATTGGTGGTGGCATCCAGCGCCAGGGTGGCCCCGCTCAAGGCGAAGACGAAACGGCCTCCGTCCCACTCGTAGAGCAGGCGCGCGCCGGTTGTGTAGCCATCCTGGTCCATTTTCGGATCCAGGTCGGGGCTGAGGTAGGACTGCTCCACGTTTTCATCGATGGGTGTACGGCCGCTGAACAGCCGAGCGGAGAAGCGGTGATTGTCGACCTGATAGTGACCGAACAGTTGCACGCCGTCGTTGGAGAGTACCATATTGCGCACCCGATCCCAGTAGATCGCCTGCGGCATGAAGATGCCGGGTCGGGTCGCGGCCACGTCGCGAGTGTCGTTGTACAGGCCAAAGGGATTCTTATAGCGCCCGAGAATGATGCCGAACCGGTTCTGTTCCTCCATGAACAGGGTGGTATCGATCTGTGCGTAGTCCAGGTCCACGCTACCGTCGTACATTTCGCCGGCTTTCCGCGAGAGCAGTTGCGCCGATGCCAGGATCTGAGGGGTAACGCGGTAAGAACTGTTGATCCCCAGCTCTCGAAAGTCCCAGCTGCCATCCTCACTGTCGCCAAAGAAACTGTTTGCCGTGGTTTTTACGTACCCCTGAGTGAGAAACCCGTGGAATTGCAGGGCATCATCGAAATTGACACTGTCCGAAGCCAGGGTCACGGACGCGGGGATCAGGAGCAGCGCCAGTGCCAGGAGATAACCCACCCGTCGACCGGGGGCTACCTTACTGTACCGGGAGTATCCGTACTTGCTCATTGATGTTTTCCTCGGATAGATAGCCTATTGCCCCCGGAGTGGTGGCAATCTGTTCCAACATCTCTTGCTCGGTTTCCACCTTGATCGGGGCCTGCCCCATGCCCGAGTAGATCTGGCGATCCCAGGCGCGTCTTAACTGATGGGGGAAGACGCCCAGGATGCGTTTGGTGAAATCGGTATGCTGTGAAGTCTTATCTCCCATGACAAAAACCCGGATGGGGGTGCCATCCGGCCATTGGGTCATGCGCATGCTGAAAATCGAGCGCAGGGTGCTCTTTGATATCGTCTCGAAATCAATGTTTCTGTTGGCGACCAGGTCCACACCCTGAGCCGTACCGCAGGTGAGAAACAGCAATCCGACGACGAATGCCTGGAGTATCCGCATTCTTCTGGTTAGTTCCATGTTGTGATCATTCATCCATGTCGGCATTCCCTACGGGTAACTTTAGTGCATAGAAACAGATGATTTCCTGAAACATTACCATTCTTCACATTCTTTGTTTGAACGTTAAAGCCTGCCACAAACCCACGCCGTTTGTCTCCGACCGAGTAGAACAGAGTTCAGTAAAGCGCGCTCCGGATGCCTTGCCACGATTTCGCCACTTTCTGCCAAGCACCTGCCCGGGTTTGGCACCGCCAGGTCAACAGCGGACGCTTAAATTACCCCTGAACATCGAATACCGGCGCTGATCGGGATGATCTTCTCCAGCCAGGGACGGCTCGCTGGTCCAACAACGGGAGTGAAGCAATGAAAAAACTAAGTGTGGCAATGGGTCTTGTGGCGGTTCTGATGCAGCAACCGGTGGGCGCGGAAGAGGTAACCCAAGGGGTTGATCCACAAGCCTTCAAAGGATCCTGGCTGGGGCTCCTTGCGGGCGGGCTGGTAGCCGGTCCCCCCGGAGCGGTGCTGGGTTTCGCCAGTGGCGCGGTGATCGGGGACCTCAACTCCAAGCAACAACAACTCGCGGCAACCCTCGAAACGGTCAAACAATCCGAAACCCCGTCCCTTGCCGAGGCGGTCGAGTCGGATGAGCTGTCTCTACCCGATCCGCAGTTGATACCGGTGGATCTCGATGCGTTGCAGCAGGGGTTTCGATTCTGCCTCGGTTTTCGCACCGGCAGCAGCGTTGTCGAACCCAAGATCGCGGCCCAGCTGCAGGCCCTGGCGCAGATGCTGAAGGCATTTCCCCAGTATCAACTACAGATCGATGCCGGTGCCGACCAACGGGGCTCCAAAGCCTTCAACCATGCCCTGAGCCAGCAGCGGGCTGAGGCGGTAGTGAGTCTGCTGAGCGCCGCCGGGCTGCCCAGGGCGCGCATGATCACTCGCTATCAGGGTGAGTCTACCGCGATCTACCCGGAGGAAGACCTCGAGGGGCTGGTCTTCGATCGGATGGTGCAGATTACCCTGCTGCCCGGCGGTGAGTCATGAAAGACATACGTCAGCCTCTGAGCGAAGACTTCGTCTACGGCTCTCCCGAACGGATACCCGGTTACAGCTACCGCTGGATTCCGGCTAAATCCCGTCCCAACGAACCCAAAACAGTGCAACGTAAAGGAGCGGGTGATGGCGGGAAGCAACCCAACTAGTCAAGTCTCGCAGTCCCTGCCGTTCGATCGGGGGGTATTTCTGAAAGAGGTGGTACTGAGCCTGATCGCGGCCCTGTTGACCGGGTTGGCGGGGGGGCTGCTGCTGATCCTGCTGGTGTTCGGCTGGGGGAACGCCCAGGCTGAAACGGCTGAACGGCCGGACACCCAGTTGCCGTTGCGCGGAGCGGCCGTTACCCGGATCTGGCGAAATCCCGTAGCAACGGATGGGGGGATCCACGCATGAGGAGCAGACGCGGGTTGATCCTCATCCTGTTACTCAGTGGCGCGCTGCTGATGGGACAGGGTCTGTACATCGACGCCCAGGCCTGGCTGGCGCAGATTCTGTTGGCCCGGGCCTGGGATCGGACCCTGACGGGCGACCCGCAGGTGACGCCCTGGCCCGGGTCGGATACCTGGCCCGTGGCCAGGCTCGGGTTTTCGCAACCTGGTCTGTCTCTGCGGGTGCTGAAAGGTGACCCGGGGGCCAGCCTGGCCTTCGGTCCCGGCTGGGCCGAACGCAGCGCCGCGCCGGGTGAGGCGGGATTGAGCGTGATATCGGGTCATCGGGATACCCACTTCCGATCACTCGAGGATCTTCAGCATGGAGAAATCGTGACGATACAGACATCAAAGGGAGCGCGTATGTCGTACCGGGTGACGGTGACGGCGGTGGCACAGCCTGTATTCACAGACTCTTTGCAATCCTGGCAGCCATCGGAACGGGGAGGGTCCGTCAACGTAATGTGAAGGGACGCCGGATTCCGGATTTAGCCGGGCTTGGAAGTGGTCCTCATGACTGCGCAAATGTCCTGTGATATGAGACACTAAACGGATGAAGCCCATTCATATCATTCGCCATCTTGTCTGCCAGCATCCGGGTTTTCTGGGAGAGTATCTGCAACAACGGGGGGTGCCTTGGGAAATGGTCTGCGTGGACGAGGGACACCCGGTTAACCTGGACGTGGATCGTGCCTCGGCCCTGGTGTTCATGGGGGCCGGGGTCAGTGTCAATGACCAGTTGCCGTGGATGGAGGGGGAGTTGGATCTGATGCGCAGGGCGTTCGACCGGGACGTACCGATGCTCGGGGTCTGCTTTGGCGCTCAGATGATGAGCCGCGCCCTGCGGGGCGAGGTTTATCGGGGCGATGAGATGGAGATTGGCTGGCATCCGGTCAGACTTTGCCGCGAAAATGACGCAGGGGACTGGTTAACCGGACTGCCTGATGAGTTTACGGTGTTTCAGTGGCACGCCGATACCTTCACCCTGCCTGCCGGGTGTGGTTCCCTGATCGAAAGCGACTGCTATCACCATCAGGCATTCGCCCTGGGGGACCACCTGGGGCTACAGTTTCATCTGGAGATGACCGAGGAGATGGTGAAAAACTGGATCGAACGATACGGCAGTGATCTGCAGCATCCGTCAGGTTGCCGGCACTCCGGCAAACAGATCCTTACCGATCTGGAACAGCGTATCGAGCAACTGCATCGGATCAGCGTCAGGTTGTACGGTAACTGGCTCGATCGGGTGCTGCAAAGGAGACTTTTATGAGGTGGATGCTGGGGTTGCTGTTCGCCGGATGGATCGGCTTGACCCACGCGGGGATCCCTGACATCAGGGCGCTGACCCTCCACAAGCTTGGTCCCGACGTGGCCGAACGGATCAAGGCGCGCTTCGTTTCCGCGGAGCTGGACTACCCCCCGGAACGGATACAGCTGATCGCCCTGAAAGAGAGTCGCCGGCTGGAGCTCTGGGCCTATCAGGACGGCAACTGGCGGTTTGTTCACGACTACGCGATTTTTGCCGCCAGTGGTGGCGCGGGGCCGAAACTGCGTGAAGGCGACCGGCAGGTTCCAGAGGGCTTTTATCGCATCGTGGGGCTTAATCCAAATAGTAATTTCCACCTCTCGATGAAGCTCAATTACCCCAATGCCTACGATTGGGTACAGGCCGGTCGCGAGGGTCGTACGTCTCCCGGCTCCAACATCTACATTCATGGCAGTGCCTGGTCCAAGGGGTGTCTGGCGATCGGCGACCACTATATCGAAGAGTTGTTCTATCTGATTAGCGACATCGGCATGCAACAGGTGGCGGTTCTGATCGCGCCTTTCGATTTTCGGGTGAAATCGGCGGCTATCCCCCGTCAGCCGGAATGGATTGAAGATCTCTATACCTATATCCGTCTGCGACTGAAGCAGTTTCCGGTGTCACAGAAGGTCCAGGATTGCGCCCATGGCTGCCTGGATGCGCGCTACAGGTCGATGGATTGAGGTGGGGTTATCTGTTCTTACTTCAGATTGGACAGGTAGGTAGCGACCGCACTTATGTCCTGATCGTTGAGCCGGATTGCCACACCGGTCATCCACACATTGGTGCGCCGGCCGGTACGATCGCGGAACTCCTTGAGCATCTTGACGACATAGTCATAACGTTGCCCGGCCAGGCGGGCGTAGCCCTCTTGGCCGCGTCCATCGACCCCGTGGCAGGAGACACAGGTGTTTTTGAATATCCGCTCGCCTTCCTCGAGGCGCGCCGGGTCACCGCCGCCGGAAGGCATCATGGTCATGCTGGAGTAGTAGAGCGCGATTTTGATTTTATCATCCAGGTTGAAGGTTTTGGCCAGGTTACTCATCAGATAGTCGTTTCTGCGGCCATCGCCGAAGCGTTGGAACTGATCGACGATGTAGGCCGGATTCTGGCCGGCGAGGTTGGGGGTCAGAGGTTGGACGGCCATGCCATTCTCACCGTGGCAGGTGTTGCATAGTACGGTGCGATCCTTGCCTTCCCGGACCATCGCCTGATACTGATGCTTGTTTTTCGTGATCTCCGCAATCCGGCGCTCGAGCATCTGCCGCAACTGCAATGCCTCTTCGCTGTCCACAGACTCGGCGGTTAACGATTGAGAGAAAAGCGCCAGGATCATGAAAAACAAAACAGGCAGGAATCTGGGTATGTATCGCAGCACCATAAATGGCTCCAAATGCGCACACAATTGTCGATGCCCATCCCTGATAGTGTTTCGGCATCCATGTGGAGTAAGGGATCAAATTGGTCCGTGCCTTGGACCGGATCGATCTGGCAAACCGGATGAAGGCCCTGTCAGGGCTAGCCTTAATTATAATATCGACCGCATCCCGCTCGACTTGATTTTTGGGCGAGATGTTGCAGGCATAAAAGGTCTGAAACACCCCTATTGGCCAGAGCCTATAGGTTCTGGGGGCAAGCCGGATCCTGTGATTAGGGTACACTAAGCCGTTCGGTCGGAAACACAAATCTGGAATCAACAGTAAGCGAACTATGCAGCGTCGGGCGAAGAAAAAAGCGTCGAAAACACGCAGGGGCGGGCGTCGGATAAACTGGCGTCGCTGGTTTTTTATGGGGGTCCTGACCCTCATCCTGGCCACCTTTCTGTACACCCTGTACCTCGATCGGATCGTGCAGACCCGTTTCGCGGGTCAGCGCTGGGCCGTGCCTGCCAAGGTGTATGGGCGCTCCCTCGACCTATTCCCCGGAGCGCCGGTGACGCCTGGGCATCTGAAGGCCAGCCTCGAAGGCCTGGGTTATCACCGGGTCAACCACCCGGATCGTCCCGGTGAGTATTCCAGCTATCGGAACCGGTTTCTGCTGCGCACCCGACCCTTCCGCTTTGCGGATCTCGATCGGTCCAGTGACTACCTCGAAGTGATCCTGGATGAACAGGGCGTCCACTCCCTGAAACGGGCGGCGAAGGGAGAGCCGATCGGTCACTACCGGATCGAACCCAGGCTCATAGGGAGTCTCAGATCCGCTCAGGGGGAAGACCGCATCCTATTGCAACGCAGTGACCTGCCCGAGCGTCTGGTGGCGGCCCTGATTGCCGTGGAAGACCGGGATTTTTACACCCATTTCGGGATCGACCCCCTGGCCATCGGGCGAGCCCTGTGGGCAAACCTGCGTGCCAGCCGGGTGGTGCAGGGAGGCAGTACCCTGACCCAGCAGCTGGTAAAGAACTTTTTCCTGACCTCCGAACGGACCTTGTGGCGTAAATTCAATGAAGTATTGATGGCCCTGATCCTCGATCTGCGCTACTCGAAGGACGAGATCCTCGAGGCCTATGCCAACGAGGTCTATCTGGGACAACAGGGGGGACGTGCGATCCACGGTTTTGCCCTGGCGAGCCGGTTCTATTTCAACCGTCCACTGCAGGAACTGGACCTGCCCAGGCTTGCCATGCTGGTGACCCTGGTGCGCGGGCCGTCCGCCTATGATCCCCGTAAACACCCGCAGCGGGCCCTGCAGCGGCGTGGCCTGGTACTGCGGTTGATGGTGGAGCAGGGTGTCATCAGCGATGCGGATGCCGTCAAGGCTCAGGCCGCCCCGCTCGGTATCGAGGCGGGTAGTCTGCAAAGCTCCGGCAGCCCGGCGTTCATGGACCTGGTCCGGCGTCAGTTGCGCAGGGACTACCGGGAAAAGGACCTGAATGCCGGAGGACTGAGGATCTTCTCCACCCTCGACCCCTGGCTTCAGGAACAGGCGGAACAGGTCCTGCCGCAACGTCTGGCAGGCCTGGAGAAGGCCCGCGGGATCGCCAAGGGAACCCTGCAGGGGGCTTTGACCCTGGCGGATGTGGAGACCGGCGAGATCCTGGCGCTGGTGGGTGACCGCAATCCCCGTTTTGCCGGATTCAACCGGGCGATCGATGCGATCCGGCCGGTCGGTTCCCTGATCAAGCCCGCTGTCTATCTCAGTGCCTTGTCACGACCGGGGCGCTATCAGCTGTTCTCCCGGGTGGCGGACACGCCGATTCGGCTGAAGGGCAGCAATGGGGAGATCTGGGCGCCGAGCAACTACGATCACCAGTCTCATGATCCCGTCAACCTGCAGCAGGCGCTGGTTGAGTCCCTGAACCTGGCGACCGTGCACCTGGGTATGGAGGTCGGCCTTGAGTCCGTACTCGAAAGTCTCTACCAGCTGGGGGTGCGTCGTCCTCTACCGCCTTATCCCTCTTTGCTGCTGGGGGCGGTTTCACTCTCTCCCCTGGAGATGACTCAGATGTACCAGACCCTCGCCAACGGGGGGTTCAGCGCCACCCTGAAGTCGATTCGTGATGTCACCGATGACCGGGGCGAACCCCTGTCCCGTTATCCCCTGGAGATCGAGTCCCGAACCGATTCAAGAGCGGTCTATCTATTGCGTCATGCGCTCACCGAGGTGACCCATAATGGTACCGGGAAGGGGCTACAGCGGCTGATTCCGCACGGCACCGAAGTGGCCGGCAAAACCGGTACCACGGATCAGCTGCGGGATTCCTGGTTCGCGGGTTTCGATCGACGCAGGGTGGCCGTGGCCTGGGTCGGTCGGGACGACAATCAATCAACCGGGCTGACCGGCTCCGCGGGTGCGATGAAGGTTTGGGCCGAGTTGATGAACCGTATCGGTCTCTATTCCCTCGAAGATCAGCCGCCCTATGGCATCGAAACCGTGACCATCGACCCGCGCACCGGTCTGTTGGGCGAGGGGTGTCGGGATGCGCTGCAATACCCGGTGATCAAGTCCGGCTTGCATCTGGATACGGCTCCCTGTGCCCGTTCCCGGTCATTTCTCGATGAGGGTGTTCAGTGGTTCCAGGGGCTGATTAACCGCCCCTGATCCACGTTTTACGGCTCGTGGAAACTCAAGGAGCGAGCGCCTGCTCGCGATATCAGGTTCAAAGAGATCTTGTTCATTATCTTGAGAAGCGCCAGTATTTAGGCAATCGCGGCCAGCGGCCGCTCCTACCCAATAGGAATGTGTGAATGAACTATCTGAGTCCGTTCGTGGTTGATTTTCTTTCGGATGGACTTCCTTGCCTTGTACTGGCGTATTGGGGATGCTCTGAAGGGTATAGAATCAGGGACGAGGTACACTGGGGCTAGGAAAACAGCTTTGTGAAAACTACTCTGGAGTCCCTGTAGCGAAAGCCGGTGTGAGGTGTCATACCCGCGATAGTGTTGGGTGCCAAGTTAGCGATAGGCTACAATCCCGGCAGAATACAATTCCTCACGTGTCAGGAGCCACGGCTTGACAGTATATGCCGCCGACAAATTGATCGCCCAAGCCCGGGTATTGGCCGCCGAGTACCGGCGGACCATGGGCAAACCCCTGCCGGGTATCAGTAATGAAATTGCCGAATTCGATGCCCTCAAACTACTGCAGCTGGAGCCGAATGCCGGAGGAGAAGGGGGCTATGACGCCATCGATTCCAATCGGGACAACAAACGCATTCAGATCAAGTCCCGTACCATCTTCGACGAAACCAAATCCGGTCAACGTATCGGTCAGCTGAAACTGGACAAGGTGTGG
Source organism: Candidatus Thiodiazotropha sp. (assembly GCA_050291245.1). Classification (GTDB taxonomy): domain Bacteria; phylum Pseudomonadota; class Gammaproteobacteria; order Chromatiales; family Chromatiaceae; genus Thiodiazotropha. The sequence continues at coordinate 48,473 of JBNKJP010000048.1, forward strand.
GACAGTGTGGTGCTGGTGATCATGGACGAGGACTATCAACCCTATGAGATCTACGAGGCCGAACGGGATGATCTGGTGGAATACCTCGACCGGAGCAGCAGTAACCGGGCCAAGCGGGGCGCCATGTCGGTGGCGCGTTTCAAAATCATCGGCCAACGGGTGTGGACCCGGGAAAGCGGGTTGGAAACGGAGGTCTGGGATAACCAGTCCGACTGATTCCCACGCGTACCCATGACCGACTTCTCGGAGATTTTCGGCCCCCACGGCTGGCTGGCGAAGCGCATCGAGGGTTTTTCCCATCGCGTTCAACAACAGGCCATGGCAGAGACGGTCGCGGATGTCATGACCCGGGGTGGCGCGCTGATCTGCGAGGCCGGCACGGGAACCGGAAAGACCTTTGCCTACCTGGTGCCAGCTCTGATGTCCGGCGCCAAGGTCATCATCTCCACCGGAACCAAAAACCTCCAGGATCAGCTCTATCACCGGGATCTGCCCCGGGTTCGCGAATGCCTGTCCAGTCCGGTCTCCAGTGCGCTGCTCAAGGGACGCGCCAACTACCTGTGTCTCTACCGCCTGGAGAACACCCTGGTGGAGGAGGTTCGCCTGACCCGGGAGCAACTGAACCAGCTGCAGGCCATCCGTAAGTGGTCGAGCCACACCCGCAGCGGCGATATCGGCGAGATGCCGGATATCCCGGAGGATGCCACGATCTGGCCGGTGGTGACCTCTACCACGGACAACTGTTTGGGTCAGGAGTGCCCCGTGCACAGCAAATGCCACCTGGTGGAGGCGCGCAAGCGGGCTCAGGAGGCGGATCTGGTAGTGATCAACCACCATCTGCTGTGCGCCGATCTGAGTCTCAAGGAGGAGGGGTTCGGTGAACTCCTACCCAGCGCCGATTGTTTCATCCTGGATGAGGCGCATCAGCTGCCCGATGTGGCGGGCGCGTTTTTCGGGGTCACCCTCAGCGGCCGGCAGCTGCATGAACTGGGCGGGGACTGCCTGACCGAATTTCACCGAGAGGCGCCGGATGCCCCCCAGTTACAGGAGCGGGCGGAACGCCTGCAGCAGGTCAATCGGGACCTGCGCCTGGCTTTCGGTTTGGAGATGCGTCGCGGCGCCTGGTCCGAGGTGGCGGAAAACCCGGCGGTGACCCGACAGCTCGATGCCCTGGAACAGGCCCTGGTGGAACTCGCGGAGGTGTTGCAAGCCATTGAAGGACGGGGCAAGGGACTCGACAGCTGCCACGAGCGCTGTAACCAGCAACTGTTGCGTCTGCGGGCACTCAGGGATGAGGAGGACAAGACCTCCATCCGCTGGTTCGAGACCCAGCGGATCAGTTTTCGCCTCAACCGGACCCCACTGGATATCTCAGCGATCTTTCGCGGTGTCATGCAGGAGCATCCCGCCTCCTGGATCTTCACCTCGGCGACCCTGGCGGTCGGCGACAGCTTCGAGCACTTCGCCGGGCAACTCGGGCTGGAAGACGCGGAGACCCACTGTTGGGAAAGCCCCTTCGACTATCCCCGCCAGGCGGTCTGGTATCTGCCCCACGGGCTGCCGGAGCCGAACGATGAGCGATTCAACCGCACCGTTTCCGATCTTTCCATTCCGATCCTGGAGGCAAGCAACGGACGCGCCTTTCTGCTCTATACCAGCCATCGCGCGCTGCAGGAAGCCGCCGACTATCTGGCGGACAAGATCGACTATCCCATGCTGGTGCAGGGCACGGCGCCGCGCACTGAACTGGTTGAGCGGTTTCGCGAAATGGGCAATGCGGTGTTGCTGGGGACATCCAGTTTCTGGGAAGGGATCGATGTTCGGGGCGAGGCACTCTCCTGCGTGATCATCGACAAGCTGCCCTTCGCCTCACCCGGCGATCCGGTGCTGCAGGCGCGCATCGAGGCACTGCGCAAGCGGGGAGGCAATCCCTTTATGGCCTATCAGGTGCCCCAGGCCGCGATTGCCCTGAAGCAGGGAGCGGGCAGACTGATCCGTGACGAGACCGACCGGGGGGTGCTGGTGATCTGCGACCCGCGTCTGATCAGCAAACCTTACGGCAAGATCTTTGTACGCAGTCTTCCGCCCATGACCAAGACCCGGGATCTGGACGTGGTGAAGCGGTTTTTCACCCTCGCCCACACATCTTGCTAGTGTAGGACACTAACAGCAGTTTTGAGTGTTGAGTTTTAAGTTTTGAGTGGATGAGTTCGCTGCGCTCACGGGGTATGGGCTCCCCCTCTCCCTTCGGTGGGTGTTGTAAACGCATGCCGAGACTTGTCTCAAACTGATTTTAGTTGCAGATACAATCGACTTTGTGTTTTTTATCGAACGTTTTACCGAGGCAATTCCTTCCACCTTTTGCGATACCCTCCTTCGCGGGAGAGGGGGCATAAAAAACCTGTGAGCGCAGCGAACTCATCCACTCAAAACTAAAAACTAAAAACTTTTCTCACCCACCGACTTATGGCGGAGCATAGTAGGTAATCAGGTAAAAAAAAGCCCCAGAAGGGGGACTCTGGGGCTCAAAAACGATGAAGTGATGGAATACGCGGGCTGTCCGCTATTCAATGAGTTCCTGGATTTGCAGGACCCTGGGTTTTAAATTGTGATTATTGACGGACCCGCCTCATTCACCCGATCGTAGTTAATTTCCAAGTGCTGAACCGTAGCTCTTGTCAATCACCGGAATGTGATGGTCCAACCAGGTCTTGATGAACGACAGGGTGCCATCCTCGATATCAGCTTCGCCCGCATGGAACTTACCCTGTAAATCGGAGCAGGTTTGCACCAGCTGGTCATGTTCCTTGCGATGTGCGTCGAGGCCTTTGTATCCTCGCTCTTCCATCAACCGCTCTTCGGTTTGAAAGTGTTCCACAACAAACTCGATCAGGCTGTCGAGACGATTGCCGATATCGTCGCGTTCGCCTTTGCCCACCGCGTCATTCAGGGCATTGACCCGATCGAATAGCTCCTGGTGCTGATTGTCGCAAATCTCCACGTTGGTACCATATTTGTCATAAGTCCATTGCATTAATGACATGCTTTCGTTCCTCTTTATTTCAGGTTATTTCTGTATTCTCGATCTCAGGCGATGCAGGAGTAGACACCTTACTCGAACGATTCCAGCGTTGATTTTGTTGTTGTTTGATGGGAGTGGGTAAGGTTTTGTCCGAGACAGGTTGACGCTTCACTCAATTTCTTCTGATGGGATTCCTCGACTGTCCAGCGCCGACCGGTTACCTATATCGCTGCATCACATGAGATAACTCGCAGCCGTGATGAGTGAATTCGGTGTTCCAGTACGTGATGAACTGCTCACGACAAGGGAGGAGCGGAGTGATTTTGTTTGTTTATCCATGTTTCTTGCACGATCCCTGATGTTCGAAATGGGGCTGATGAAACGGACGCGACAACTCGAATAAACGATTCCGGGCTCGAGTTGGAGCCGAGATCTTATCTCAAAAAACCGCTCGTTAGATAGTTTTTTTGTTCAACGCTGTTTATTAAAAAACGTTTAAAAACAGATGCTTCCGGTAGTTCATCACACGCCTATGTCGATATAGGAGCGCGCCAGTTTTTGCAGTGCGATCATGTAGGCCGCCGTGCGGTAGTCTTCTATCAGAGGATTGCGTTTGCGGATATCGATGATCTCCTGCATGGCCTGTCGCATGCTGTCATCCAGACCGGAACGTACCAGGTCGAGTTCATCGGCGCCCCTGCAGAGACTATTGCTGATCCACTCCGGAACGCTGCGTCCGGTGGTCTCTTCCAGAGCCGCTACGATATAGCGTCCTCGAGACTCATCGAGACGGCGTTCGATGCGGCCGAAACGCATATGACTGAGATTGCGTATCCACTCGAAATAGGAGACCACCACACCCCCGGCGTTGACATAGGCATCCGGAAGAATCGTGATACCCCGGTTTCGCAGGATACGGTCGGCTTCGAAGGTCACCGGACCGTTGGCCGCTTCGGCAATTAATTTGGCTTTGATATTGGGGGCGTTGCTTTCGGTGATCGCCGCCTCGATGGCGGCCGGTATCAGAATGTCGCACTCATACTCGAGCACCGATTCGCCATTTTCGATGAACTCGCCACCGGCAAAACCCTTCAAACCTCCATGGGAGGTGCGGTGATAATGGGCCTCATCCACATGGATGCCATCCGGGTTGTAGATCGCCCCATCGTGCTCGACGATGGCGATGATTTTTACCCCGTCCTCTTCCGAGAGAAACTTGGCCGCGTGGTAACCCACGTTACCCAATCCCTGGATGATAATCCGTTGGCTTTCCAGGTTACCCTCCAGGCCGCTCTCGCGGAGTTCCTCCTTATGCCGGAAAAACTCCTGCAGCGCATACTGAACCCCACGTCCCGTGGCCTCCGTGCGTCCGTTGACGCCGCCATGCGCCACCGGTTTTCCGGTGACGCAGGCGAGGGCGTTTACGTCTTCGGGGTAGAGGTGTTTGTAGGTATCCGCGATCCACGCCATCTCCCGTTGGCCGGTGCCCATATCAGGTGCCGGAACATTGGTGGCGGGGCTGAGAAAACCGGCCGCTACGAGTTCCCGGGCGAATCGCTGGGTGATGCGTTTCAGTTCGCTCCGGGTGTAGTTGTTGGGATTGATGTACAACCCCCCCTTCGAACCACCGAAAGGTACATCCACGATGGCACATTTGTAGGTCATCAAGGCCGCCAGTGCCTCGACTTCGGGTTGATCGACACTTTCGGAATAGCGTAAACCGCCTTTCGCCGGCAGGCGATGAATACTGTGCACGGCACGCCAGCCGGTGAACACCTCGACCTTGCCGCGTATCTCAACCGGGAAGGTGACCTGTAATACCGATGCGCAACACTTGATGGCATTGGCGATACCGGGTTCCAGATCCATCAGGGCGAGGGCGCGATCCACCATGTGATCAACGCTTTGTCGAAAGGTCAGGCCAGTGGGGTTCTCAGTCACGTTACATACTCGCAGGGTTATTGTTGAAGCGTTCTTCCGCCGTCCACCGGTATGATTTGACCGGTGATGTAATCGGCATCCCGGTGTAAAAACACCACGGTGCGGGCAATGTCGGATACCTGTCCGGGGCGTTTCAATGCGGTTCTATCCAGTATGGTTTCACGTTCCTCTTTACTGAGTCCATGCTCCGGCCAGAGGATCGCGCCCGGCGCGACACCGTTTACCCGGATCTCCGGGCCCAGTTCCCGGGCCAGGGATTTGATCAGCATGGCATTCCCGGCCTTGGCGATGGAGTAGATGGGATGGTCTTTCAGTGGCCGGAAGGCATGGATGTCCACCAGGTTAATAATTGATCCACGGCGTTCCCGCAACAGCGGAGCGGCGGCGCGGGCGAGGAAGAAGGGGGCCTTGAGATTCGTGCCAATGAGATCGTCCCAGTGGGCCTCCGTGGCCTCGTTCAAGGGGGTGGGATAGAAACTTGAAGCGTTGTTGATCAACAGGTCAAGCCCCCGGTTCAGCTGACCTACCTGATCGATCATCCGCTGGTGACTCGCAGGGTCCAGCAGATCGGACTGAATCAGATGGATCGAATCGGGTCTCTGGGCCTGCAGACGCTGCTTGAGGTTTTCCGCGGCCTCCCGGGAATGCCGGTAATGAATGTACAGGTCCATGCCCAGGAGATGGAGCTGCTCGGCGATCGCGGCTCCGATGCGATGGGCGGCTCCGGTGATCAGTCCGGTCTGTCCGGACAGTGGTAAGGCGTTCGCACTATCGGATGGGTTTTGCATCATCAGGAAACTCCCCGGCAGATTTTCAGTTTAGTTATGAGTGGTTCTCTGATTTCATCAATCTGCATGGCTCACTACTCCAGGGCGTTGAATGGAGTCGCTTTGGTTGACGCGGACTCCGCGCTCAGGTTCCTGCCGGCTGCAGATTGCTGCACGGGGCGAAAAGTACCTTGATGCCGTTAGCTTAACCGATTAAGGTGCCCGACTATCTTAACTTTAGCGGATTCATGCAGGTTTCTGAACCATGTCGGATTGTCTCAATCCCCAATCCCGCTCCACTGCCCATACGCTGCCGATGCCGGATGCCAGAGCTCAGGCCGTCAGCGACCGTTTGATACGCCAGATCTGTCGGGAAATCGACAAGACGGGCGGTCTCCTGCCGTTCGATCGCTTCATGGAGCGGGCGCTCTATGCTCCCGGGCTTGGGTATTATGTGGCAGGCAGTCGCAAGTTTGGCGAGGCGGGGGACTTCATCACCTCTCCGGAGGTCTCGCCCCTGTTTGCTCAATGCCTGGCGCGGCAGATCGTACCGGTACTGGAGGCTGCCGGTTCCGGGCATGTGCTGGAATTCGGGGCGGGTTCCGGACGGCTGGCTGCTGACCTGATGATGGGCATGGAGCAGCTGGGCTGTCTTCCCGAACGTTATGCAATCCTCGAGGTCAGTCCGGAACTTCGTGCGCGGCAGAAACAGACCCTGGAAACCGAAGCGCCTCACCTGCTGCCCCGTGTGTCCTGGCTCGAACGGATTCCGGATCGGTTTTCCGGGTGCGTTATCGCCAATGAGTTGCTGGATGCGATGCCGGTCAGCCGTTTTCGCATTCGGGATCGACACATGGAGGAGTGTTTCGTCGGATTGGGCAATGGGGTTTTCCAGGAGTCTTATGGACCGGTATGTTCCGCGGGCCTGGAACAGGCGGTGGAGCAACTGCAGCGTCAGTTGGGTCGGGCGTTGCCCGATGACTATATCTCGGAGATCAATCTGCGACAGAGTGCATGGTTGAAGGCTTTGGGTGATTCGATCGTTCAGGGTGCCGTGCTGTTGATCGACTATGGCTACGGTGCCGCGGAGTATTATCATCCTCAGCGTAACCGGGGGACACTGATGTGCCACTATCGTCACCGGGCTCATGAGGATCCCTATCGCTGGGTGGGACTCCAGGATATCACCAGTCATGTGGACTTCACCGCCGCGGCCCGGGCGGCGCTCGAGTCGGGATTTCAGTTGGGGGGCTACACCACCCAGGCTCATTTTCTGCTTGCCAATGGCCTGGATGCCCTGCTGGCGGAATCGGATCCCAATGACGTGGCCCGTCACATGGCCCTGGTACAGGGTGTGAAGAAGCTGACGCTGCCTTCCGAGATGGGGGAAAAATTCAAGGTTCTAGGGTTGTTGAAAGGACTTTCGATCAATCTTCAGGGATTCTCTCTGAGAGATTTTTGCGAAAGGTTGTGAAGCGTGGGAACGAGAAAATAACATCAAGTGCAGACAAGCCGTCTGCCAAGCTCAGTGCAGCGCCTTGTAAGAGTCCTTTAGCGAGGCGCGTAATAGAGCCCGATACTCGTCCTGTTTCAGGTTGTAACCGACGATGGGGTCCGTCAGAGGCGTGCCGTCCGGTGCCAGGAACACCAGGGTCGGCACCGCATAGATGTTGTAACGATCCTTGAACTGTCTGCTGCGAATCGGATCGCCATTGAAATCGGTCACCTTACCGCCCGCATCGATATCGAATTCTCTGATCAGGGGCGTCTGCAGCGCGCAGGTATCCGGCAGTGGGGAGAGGATGTCATCGCGCAGACGTTCACAATAGCGGCAATTCTCGGATTCAAAGACCGCCAGAATCGGCACATGATGCTGGGTGGCGGTGAGAGAGACACCCGCCCAGTCGCGGGTAGTCAGAAGGTCTCCAGCCTGGGACAGAGGGGGCGCCAGAATCAGAAAGAGACTTAGAAGAGACTGCTGGATCATCAGATGCTACTGCTCGTTGATGACTGTGGTGAAGAGTATATCAATAAATTCTAATATATCAATACGGAAAACCGGATTGGCGGACAATTGTGAAGCCTGTTTTGTTTGCCGGGAAGTGGGGGTCAATGCACCCCAGGCAGCAGCATGTATGGCGGTATGGGTATAGGCAATTTCTTGAAAAGTAGGATATTTCCGCTCTCATCCCGCATAATCATCCGTCCCTCATCGAGGCGATACTCATAGGCCTGGGTGATCCCCGACTCCGGATCATGCATCAATAGGCGGTCAGCCTCGATACGATATCTTCCGTCACGGTAGACCTCGGCACTGGCGTAAACGCGAAAATAGCCGTACATGACCAGCACGACCTCGCCACTGCGGCCCACCCAGATGCCATCCAGGTCCGAAGCGGTTTGATACCGGTACAGGGACTGCGCATCGCCGGGAATGAAGGATTGATCCGGCAGATAGGGGCCGGGTATGCCCACCATTGACCCAGGCGGGAGACCGGGCATGTAACTGCCGGGATATCCCGGCAGGTAGCTTGAGTAGCCGGGCAGGTTCCAGGGCTGGTAAGAAAACGGTCGCTTTGCCGAGGAGAAGTCCCAGCCATCATCCTTTTTGAACTGGTAAGCGAGGTTTCCCATGGCGTCCATCATGGACAACATGGCCTTGCTCATGATCTCAGAGGGTGATCTGGCTGATACGGAAATCGGGCTGAAAAGCGCTATCATCAGGAGCGTGACGAGTACGCTGTTAACAGGCCTATGGTTTGATACGCTCAAAGCAGCGGCTCCTCACGGATAAAACCCGCTGACGGGATGCCACGCTCCCGTGATGCGATACGGGGTCCAGGTTGCGGATGCGTGATTCATGATCTGTTTCAGTCGGGTATTCCCAGGCAAGGATGATAACAATCCCGATAACTCTTGACCATGAACTCTTGCCAGAACGGTGTAATGGTGGTTAGCTTTAATACTTGAAACGGAAGTGCCTGTGCAAGCATCCAATGCGGGTGAAAATCTGGATTGAAACCTGTTGTGACATGATAAGGTTATCTTGCGTTTGAAGAATTGCTAAACAATAACAGAACAGTGACGGAGGGTCTTGATGAGTTCTCAAGGGGGAGTAGTTGAAGAGCGCAGGACAGCCACCCAGGATTTGATTGACAAGCTGCTCCGGGAACGCCAGGAGATGCTGGTGCTTTTTTGCGAAGTAGCGGGGCTGGAGCCCTATCATCGCTCCACTTCTCTTGATGAACAGTTGCAAACCTTTTGCCAGGTGCTCATCGATTATACGGCGTTTGGCCATTTTGAGGTTTTCGGCCGTATCAGCGATGGTAACGAACGGCGTGGCGCCGTGCTCAAGGTGGCGGAGAAGATCTATCCCGATTTTGTCAAGGCCAGTGAGTTGGCTGTCGCCTTCAATGACCGCTATGATCTGTCCGACCATCAGTTACAGTTGAATCACCTCTCGGAGGACCTCTCTCGTCTGGGAGAGGAGCTTGCCGTACGCATCGAGCTGGAGGATCAGTTGCTCGAAACCATGATGGAGTGACGAAACCCGCGTATTATCATTGAGTCACCCGCTTCTCCCGGGTTCAGCACATCGGGTCTGCTGATCCTTTTTGGGGCTTGCGGCCCGATAGAATCGAAAAGCCGGCCAAATGTTGTATATTGAGGGTTGGCGAACGTGCCTTGTTCACATTTCTGTGGCGAGGTGAATGAATCTCTTTGAGCAACGCTTCCTTTTTTTGCGACTTAAACTAGACTCGATCAGTGTAACCTGCTGAGTTATATGGAGCTTTTTTAATACCCAAAAGGATGCGGGCAGGGTTGCGTTGCGCAAGACCACTATCCAACCCGTTGAGGACGAAACACCTTTGGGCAAGCAACCGGAAGTTGGCGAATTTCTCGCACCGCTGCGCCGGGCACCGGCGCTGCAGGTCAGTCTGGATCACTTTCAGATCGGTATCGACAATCGGCGTATCGATGTGGCAGTGAGCCAGCAGTTTCGCTCATCGCTCCATTCCCTGGCGGAAAAGATTCTGCATGAGGATCTGGCGAAACACGGTTGGGCTAAAATCGGCCAGTTTTCCTCCGGTTCCGATGTGGAAACCTTCAAGTCCGACTACCGCAGCATTATTCAGGGTGCGTTGGAGCAGATTCACACCAACAATGCCGTCAAGGAGCTGTTGCAACTGCTTCATCTGGTGCTGCTCAAACTTCTGCTCGAGGCCCCGGGCGTGGCGATCGCCAAACTGCGTTCACAGCTTCAGCAGGACGTGGATTCTCCGGCGGGTATCAACTCCGGACGCGCCATGGAACTGCATGAGCGGATCGTGGGGTTGGTACGTCTGGAACCGGGTATCCGCTATCGTACCCTGCAGAGAATTTTTAAAATCGTCCAGCGTCTCGAAACCAAGGAATTGCGCAAGCTGCGTAAATCGGTGGTGGGCAGTTCCTGGGTGGTGCCCCGGCAGATGCTGTTCAATCCCATGCTGCACTTGCCCGATCTGTCCACCGAAGAGTATTTGCTCAATCACTATCCGATCGTCTGCGTGGATCGCGAAGGGGGCGATTTTTTCGATCTGACCAATCGCATCATCAGCGAAACCTACGCAGAATACCTTCCAGAGTGGTTGCAACCACCGAGTAACAAAGAGCGTGGCCTGGGTACCAATGGCGAGCCCCGGGTGTTCCAGGTCACACAACGGGGGGTTCACAGCGGTTTCTCAGAATTTCTCGATGGTCAGCGAATGCTCGAACGGTCGCTCTCCGAAATGGAATTCAAGCAGATCTACGTGTCCTGGCTGGACGAGCCGAGAAATGTGGACCTGCTTTTCCAGCGCCCGACTGACACCCGAAACGGATGGTTTACCCGACACAAGAACGAACCAGAGAAAAGCCTTTGGGAAAATCCCGAGTGCGGTAGAGTACAACAGCATTTGCAATCGGAACTGCTCAAGCGGCTTGATCGCAGTGGCGTGATTCTACGTGCGATCGCTGCCTATCGGACTCCGCGTCTGTATCGACAGCTGAGGGGGCAGATTTCCTATCGGGATATCTACCACTATCTGATCGATGTCCTGCCGAAACGGGTGCTGTCGAAACGTCTTGCAAGCACGGAGGACAAAGGAGTATCCGCAATCAAGGCCCTGGATGTGGTGCAGGGTTATATCCGGCGCATGTCTTCCGCCAAGCACCAGGGGTATGCACTGCGGTACCTGAAAGAGTTCCTCGCCTTTCGCCGGGATCTCAAGCTTGCCTACACCACTTATCAGATGATGAGTCGCCTGAACATTCTTCAGGACAGCGAGAGCATTCAACTCTCAAGGGACAATGGCAGTCTTTACGAATTCAGGCTGAGCAAAGATACAGACTCCCAAAAACATAAGATCAAGGCGCATGTGGTGTTGAAGGCGGATGTGCGAGGTTCCACCGAAATTACCCGCCAACTGGTGGAAATGCGGCTCAATCCCGCCACTCATTTCAGCATGAACTTCTTCGGCCCGATTACCAAGCTGCTCGAACGATTCGGTGCGCAGAAGATTTTTGTGGAAGGGGATGCATTGATTCTCACTGTTCTGGAAACCGGTGGTTTGTCCACAACCGCCATGACGGTTGCCAATGCCTGTGGTCTGGCACGCAAGATTCTGCTCGTCATGGAGGCACAGAACAACCAGAACAAGGCCCACAACCTGCCCAAGCTGGAGCTGGGTCTCGGCATTGCCTTCAGTGATGATGCGCCGGCTTATCTCTATGATGAGCAGCACAAGATCATGATCTCACCGGCGATCAACGAGGCGGACCGTCTTTCCTCCTGTTCGTCCGAACTGAGACTGGATACGACCTGGCGAAAAAGTCATCGACACCGGGTTGAGGTGTTTGAGGACAAGGGCAGTCAGGGCAGCCGACTGCTTCGCTACAACATCAATGGCATCGAATTGGCGCCCCCCGCTTTTCGTAAGCTGAAATCAGAAATGATACTGCACAAGATCAGGGCGCACAGTCGATCCGGCGAAGGAGAGACCTACTATGTCGGCCGTTTCGTGGATCGCCATGGCAGTGCCCACTGGCTGGTGATTCGTGAGGCGCGTATCAAGAATTGGCAGTCTGCCTCAACCTTGGATTCAACCGATGCCGTAGCCAATGATATGTTCTACGAAGTGGTGACCGATACCGAACTGATCGGCCGGGTGAAGAGTAAATTGCATTCGCGCCGGCAACAGGCAGATGATGATTCGCAGCTGGGCACGGATTCCCGCCCCTTGGAGTTGCCCGATATCTCTTTCTGAGGGTGTCCCTCTGTTGTCCTGCGGTTGAGATGCTTTTACTTGTTCCCGCGCTCTGCGTGGGAACGCAGACACGGGCTCGGTGGATAACTCAAGTCTTATCTATGCCCTCCGGCTTAGTATGCATTCCCACGCAGAGCGTGGGAACGAGGTCACAATTTTCTGAAGTAAGAGAGATTCCTCTTACACCCCGGAAAATGCCTGCCGTGATTCGATAGGGGCCAGCCACTTCAGCGGGATCACTTTGTTGGTGTCACCCAGTCGGTAGTTGTAGATCACGGTATAGGCCAGTACCCGTTTCAGGTACTTGCGGGTCTCGGAAAAGGGTATGGTCTCGATCCACACATCGCTGGCCTGGGTGTGTTTGGGTAGCCAGCTGATCACCCGACTGGGACCCGCATTGTAAGCCGCCGTGGCCAGCACCGGGTTTTCCTGCAATTCCCGGTAGATCTTGTTGAGATACCCGGTACCCAGGCGGATGTTGACCTCGGGACGAAACAGTTCGTCCGGGTTGATCAGGGAGAATTGCAGTTCGTGGGCGATCTGTTTGGCCGTCTTGGGCATCAGCTGCATCAGTCCCCGGGCACCCGCGGATGAACGGGCATCACTGATAAAGGCGCTTTCCTGACGCAGGATGGCATAGACCCAGGCCGTATCGATGCCGTGATCCTTTGCCCGACCGTTGATGGCCTGCCGGTGCGCGAGGGGAAAACGCAGCTCCAGATCATTCCACAGGCCGAGTCTGGCCAGGGTGATGATGCTCTGGGACGGCCAGTTCCAGGTCTGTGCCAGGCGCGCGGCAGCGCGCTTCTCATCGGAGGTGGCATGTTTCAGTGCCAGGTTCCACTCCTGTCGGGCAAGCCTGGGTCGATCCAGATAATGGAGTTCCCGGGCTCTTTGAAGTCCGGGGTCCAGGGCGATCCTGTTCGCCGCTTCATCCTTGATTTGCAGGGAGACGTGTTCGAGATGAGGGTCGGTGCCGAGGCGTTTTGCCGCCAGGAAGCCATAGTAACTGCGCTCCTGGGACAGGGGGGTAAGAATCGCTTCGGCCGCCTTCCCCCGACCGAGTTGCTCCAGGGCACGGGCCTGCCAGTAGCGCCACTGGCCGTCGCTGCGCTGTTGCTGAGGCAATGCCTCGATAATCTGTATCACCCAATTCCAGTCATTCTGTTGTAACGCAGCCTGCAGGGCGCGCTCTGAGAGACGGCTATCGAGTTTCAGGTCATCCGGCAGCAGGCTGTTCAACTGGTGACTGAGTTTGTGACTGGGTTCCCGGGCCAGCCCCCCCGCGAGGGCATAAAGGGCCTTTTGCTGCTGCTGTTTGCTGAAGATGGGTAGGGTGTGGAATTTTTCCCAGGCCGTGAATGCGGCCTTCACGTTGCGCCAGGCCAGTTTGCGAATGGCTTGTATGGCCATCTCATCGCGCATCGGATGGTCGATGCTCAACAACTGATCGATCTGTTCCGGATGACTGTAGAGGTTTAGCCAAAGGTCGGCAACCGGCCTTTCCGGTTCACTCAGGTAGCGTTTCAGGTAACGTGCCAGACGGGGATTGCGCGCGGACATGGCCCGTTGAAAACGTTGCCAGACCAACTCGGGGGTCAGATGCCCCGAGGCGATCCAGCGCCTCAGTACCGGGTCGCACGCTTTAGGCAGGGATCTGCCGTTCAACCAGAGTTTTGGCACCGAGGCATAGGCCTGCCCGGACTGGTCGGTCTCAATCAGAGCCCTTGCCCGCTGACACTGTTGGGTGATGCTGCCACCCTTTTGAGAAAATTCCAGGTAGGCGGGCCATAGCTCAAGTTTGGCCAACAGCTCAAGCCAGCTGTCCCTTAGCCGGGATTTTAACGGCGTACCCTCAAGGCGTTGTAGCCGGTTTCGGATGCTTTCAATCGATTGCTGATCGAGACTGGCGAGGGTCTCTTGAAAGTCGAGATAAACCAGGAGCGGGTAATCGGCCAATTGTTCCCGGAGTTGCTGGTAGGCGGTAAGGTCATGATTGCTCAGAGCGGTTTCCGCCGCGAGGAAGGCCTGGCGCTGCTGAAGCAGATCCTGATCCGGTTGTGGCGTCTCATTTGCACCGGTTGCCGGGTTGACCAGGAGTGACAATATGAAAAGTAAGGTGGCGTTCATCAGGTAGGCGGGCCGGGTCATTGATTGCGTCCTGAGATGGTCTGTATGGATACCTGTATCCGATCGACTCGGATTCGTTTCCCCCGGAGCGTCTGTCTGCCTTGTGTATGCAGGGTGCCGATCATCTTCACTTCAGGTGCTCGAAGTGCCGGAGTTGCCACCGGTCAGAGTATGCGGATGCACGATTTTATGTGTGACAGACGAAATAGAGTATATGCCAAAATATACGACAAAACAGGGTGTTTTTTCGCATATCTCTGAACATTGTTAGACTTCGCTAAACGGTTGGCCTTCGTCAGATCAATAACTATCTGAATCCGGTGGACAAGTCTGCAATTGATCCGCAACCGTTTCGATCCAGTGCTGGATGCCTGTCCCATCCGGTAAATGCCTGGCCAAATGGGTGAGGCAACCGATGTTGGCGGTGGCGATCAGGTCTGGCTTGCCGGACATCAAGGCGGCTGACTTTTGCTGGCCCAGGGAGTCGGCCATTGCCGGGTTTAGAATCGAATAGGTGCCTGCTGAGCCACAGCACAGGTGTGGATCCGGAACCTGGGTCAAGGAAAACCCCAGTCGGGTCAGGATCTGTTCCACCACACCGTTGAGACCCTGTCCGTGTTGCAGGGTGCAGGGTGTGTGCAAGGCAATGTTCGGCGGAGCGTCCTGGGTCATGCACAGGAGATTGAGGTCTTCGTGCAGCAGGATTTCGGCGATATCCTTGGCGGCTCCCGCCACCTGGGTTGCTTTCTCCGCGTAGTCTGGATCGTCTGCCAGCAGACGGTCATACTCCTTGATCATCTGTCCACAGCCGCTGGCGGTGATGATCAGTGCCTCAGCCCCGTTATGCAGCAACGGCCACCAGACATCGATGTTGCGCCTTGCAGCTTCACGCGCGGCCCGGGTATCGTCCAGGTGATGCTCGATTGCGCCACAGCAGCCGGCCTTGGGGCTTTGGATCAGCGATATGCCGAGCTGATGCAGAACCTGTGCCGTCGCCTGGTTGATGTTCGGTGCCAGTGCGGGTTGCACGCAGCCATCCAGGATCAACATTTTACGGGTATGTGCCGATCGCTGGGTGGTGTCGCTGGCGGACGGCGCCGGGGGCGCTGGTATGTGACGCGCCAGCGAAACGGGGAGTAGTGGACGCGTGAATCGTCCCAGTCGTAGCAAACCGGCAAATACCCGCTTGTGCGTCAGGATCTTGCGCAACAACCAGCGCCGAGTACGATCCAGGTATGATCGCGGATGGTGTCTCTCCAGATGAGCTCGACCGATTTCCATCAGGCGATGGTAGTCCACACCGGAAGGGCAGGTAGTTTCGCAGGAACGGCACAGTAGGCACGCATCCAGATGCTGTTGCACCGAATGGCTGGGCTCCGCGCCTTCCAGCAGCAGCTTGATCTGGTAGATACGGCCCCGGGGACCGTCGAGTTCATTGCCCGATATAAGATAGGTGGGGCAGGTTGCCGTACAAAATCCGCAATGCACGCAGTTTCTCAAAATGGCATCCGCCTCCCGGCCGTCGGGGGATGCTAGAATGGCCTGAGTGATCTGTGTCTGCATGGTACGGATGATGTTTGAAATAAGGGGTCATTTTGATGACTTTGCGGTCTAAAACCAAGATATTCCGCATGAAGCCGGAGGGAGTTCCGAATCAGTGGCAGGGTACACTATTAATCCGGCAACCCAATGGCTGAGTGTATTATTAACCCGGCACCGTAATATGCCATGTTCAGGTGCCGGGTTAATAAAATCTATGACCGGATTAGTATGTGAGCGGGAAAACAGGTATGAATGATTCCAATGATGAGATGAACTTTGAATTGAGTAGTGCGATCGCAGCCTTCGAGGGAAAGAATTTTTCCCGGGCCGCGGCCTTGCTATCTCCCCTGGCTGAGCAGGGAAATATTGAGGCGCAATACCGCATGGCGATCATGTCCCAGGGTGGCCTGGGCATGGTGGTCAATGAACTGATGGCCTACAAGTACATGAAATCCGCCGCGGAAGCCGGTCATCCATTGGCACAGCACGGACTCGGTTTCATGTATCTCGAAGGGGAATGCGTGGATCAGAACCCCGGCAAGGCCGTGGAGTGGTTCAAACAGGCGGCCGAGCAGGGATTGGTTGGGTCGCAGACCACGCTGGCAATGCTCTACGAAGAGGGCCGGGGGGTTGAGAAGGACCTTGAAGAGGCCCAGCGCTGGTACAAACTGGCGGGGTTCTAGTATCTAGTATAGGACACTACACTAGTGTGGTGCTTCACAACAGGCTTAAGTAGGCGTTCCCACGCGGAGCGTGGGAACGAGTTGGCCGAACGTCCAATTTGCTGGGTTTACTGAATTCATTTGCGAAAATTTGCGGTTCAATTTCCTTAAGCCAGTTTTAATGCCTTCATAAGCGAAGGCGCCGGGTCATCAGATAAGCGTCGACCAGAGACTCTCGTAATCGGAATCATCATCGATGTCATGGTCCTCGGTGGGAGTGGCCTTGGTCTTCTCATCCAGGCGGACAAACTGAAACTGGGAGATTGACCCGGTGGATTCCAATAAGCGGGTGAGCTTGATCTCCTGGCTGTTTTCACCGTCATTGATCAGGAGTTTCTTGCCCAGGGTAAACGGATAGGATGGGCAAAGCAGGCTGGTCGGCTGCCCTGAGGTACCAACCTCGGGCAGCAGCAGGCACTTCTCCATTTTCTGGTGCTGCTGATCCGCTAGTCGGGCGGTTATCGCCAGGGCGTTGGGTGCAATCATCTGAATACCCACCTGCATGGATTCCGCTTCGGCGCTACGCATCCAACGCACCATCCCAACCCCGAACTTGGAAGCGGACATGGCGGATTGTACCCCGATGAGTTCCCCGACCTGTATCTTGGGAATCTGCTTGCCCCGCCAATCCAGGCAGTAGCCGCCGGCGCTTTCATTGATCGTGTTGAACAGATTGGTGGCCTTGTCGACGGTCTGGTCCTTGTCGTCGTGCCAGATATCCATGCTGGGTTCTTCAGAGAATTCACTGTACTCAGTGGATCTGGGACCGAATTCCTCGAAATTGCTTCGGCGAGGGTTATAGGATGCAATGTCGAGCGGCTGCAGAGAGAACCGTGATGTGACATGCATGTCGTGGCCGTGGGCGAACTGGGTCTCGATCCAGGTCCCCTCGTCCGACTCCTTCTCTGTTCGGGCTGAGGACGGGATATCACCGAGGTTGATCAATTTATAAACCGATTTAAGTCCCACCGCGATGCGTAATTCGAAATTCAGCTTGGTGCGGACGAAGGCGCGTTTTTGCGCCTTGGACCAGAGCATGATCAATTGCCGGATGACGCCTTTGTCAAGTTCATTCAGACCGGGCAAGGAGTTATGTTCATCCAGGGTTTCGTTGAACTGTTCGCGCAATTCGCTCAGCAGACGGGAGGCATCCAGCACCTGCAGGTACTTGGTGTCCGAATCGGTCACGCGCTGTTCATGGCTGGGGGCCAGATCCGTATCCTGCCGGATAATGATCGAGGCGTCCTCTGGGGCCTCGTTGAAGGAGAAAAAACCGGCGAATCGGCTCCATTCCAGAAGTGAATCAAAGATTTTCTGGTTCTCATTCTGGCGCATCTTATAGGGTGAGGCCAGGGAGAACAGCAGGCATCGGCAATAGTTCTCCGCGATGGATGACTGCTTGGTGTAAGGCTCTAATTCGTCAGCCACCGACTGATCATTCACCTCATAACGCCGGGCAAGGCGGTGCAGGACATGCAGTTCCTGCCAGGAGCGTTTGGGGTAGGGGTCGTACACCAGCACCGACAGGAGAATCACCCGGGACAGGTAGTTGATACCCCTGTGGATAGCCTGCTTGAGCAGAGTGAGATCGGGTGTCTCCCCATGCTGGGTGGTCAACAGGTCGACGATCACAGACTTGTAACCGGTCGCCATGCCACTGTGCAGTTCACGGTTCAGATTGGCGATCTTGTGGGATTTTTCGCTCAGTGGGAAACGGGATCCAATATAGTGTTTGTTCAGGTTCGTGGCGACGTAGGCCAGGGGTTGGCGAAAGCTTTCCAGGCTCATCAATCTCTGCCTGGCCGGCGCTTCTGTCCGATTGAAGGTGCGCAGAGTCTGAAAAATCTGACGTGAGGTCTCGCCGATATTGGCCATGGGCAGGTTCTGTGCCCAGGTCGCTACATCCTTGTCATTGAGATAGAAAGGCGCTCCCTTAGGCGGGGCCTGTTCGGGAACTCTTAGACCGATCGGATTGGTTGTTGCCATGTTGATTCTGCTGCCGAAACCTTGATTGACGGGTGTATTTGCTTGTACATAAACATAGTCGTTTAAACGTGAGAAATCCCTGTTATTGGATGGCCTATATTGATTCTATTTCCATGTTTTGCCATGACCGTCGGAGTTCGGTTTTCCTGGTTGTATTCGCATCCACACAAGGTTTGCGGATTCGGATATCGAAGTCTCCTCCGGAAGGAAAGGGGCAGATATCGACGACCTTCCATGATTTTTTAACATCCTTTTGATAGCTGATTCATAAATATACAATTAATGTCAGGTTTTGTGAATATTGGTGAAATTGCCTGATATATCGCGTAAGGAATGTGGATTATGGAATGGATTAATGGTTAACTAATTGTTATCGTTGATATTTATTCCGTCCGGAAGGCATCTGTCAAATAGGATGCCGGATAGAGTGAATCGGGTTTTTTTGTTCCTAATGGTGTCTTGTTGTGATGATCAGGCTGATCAGTTTTGAAATTTGTCCCTTTGTTCAACGATCCGAGATCTTGCTGAGGCAGAAGCAGGTTCCTCATGAATTGAGTTTCATCGACATTGAGCATCCACCGGAATGGTTTTTGCGCCTGTCACCCACCGGTAAGGTGCCGGTGATGCTGGTGAACGACACGGCACTGTTTGAATCATCCGTAATCCTGGACTACATCGATGAGACCCGCCTCCCGCGCCTGCACCCCGAAGATCCACTTCAGCGTGCCCAGCACAAGGCCTGGATCGAATACGGATCATCACTGTTGATGGCTCAATTCGGAATGGCAACCGCGGAGGATGAAGCGGTCTATCATGCCCGGAAGCAGCAATTCGAACAGGATCTGGCCCGCCTGAATGAACCCTTGAAGGCCGGGTTGTTCGGTGTGGGGCATGAATTCACCCTAGTGGATGCGGCCTACGCGCCGCTGTTCATGCGTGCCCGGTGTCTGGCCGATGCGCATCCGGAAGGCCGGGTTGAAATGTCGCAGTCAATCTCTGACTGGGCAGGTGAATTACTCTCCCTGCCCAGTGTGAAATCCTCCGTGGTAGAAGATTTTAGCGAGAAATACCGGCATTTCCTGAGCCAGAAAGGGAGTTGGTTACTCGCTCTTGGCGGGTGAAGTTCCACTCTCTTCGGCAATCAACTGGTCCATGACGGTGAACATCTTGGTGTAGGTGCCGGCCAGACTCCCACTGGTCAGATATTTACCGTTGATGCCCACGGCAGGAACCCCTGAAAGTTGGTATTTCTGGGCCAGCTTCTTGGCATTCTGCACCTTGACGTAGACACCGAAGGAGTCCCAGGCTTCAGTAAACTTCTCCCGGTCGGCGCCTTGTTCCACCGCAAAATCTATGAGTGACTGCTTGTCGAACAAACGGCGCTTTTTGTCGTGGATGGCTTCAAAAAGGGGGTGGTGGAATTTGTCAGCCAGACCCAGCGCCTCAGCGGCATAGTAGAACTGGGCATGAGGGGTCCACTTAGGATTCAGGGGGGCGGGCACCCGACTGAATACGACATTATCCGGTTTTTTCTCAAGCCATGCTTGCAGTTGCGGCTCCATGTGGAAGCAATGCGGGCAGCCATACCAGAAAAATTCGAGTACCTCGATCTTACCTTCCGCAACCGAAGTGGGTACGGGAGGATCGATCGGATCGTAACCTTCACCCCAGTCGGCGGCTGGTAACGCCAAGGAGGTCAGAATCAGCAACAGGAGCATAAAAAACCGGTTAAACAAGGGCATAGTCTGTCCTTTCAATATGTTAGATTTTAGATCAAAGTGTTTTCAGGGACCGTAAACCGTGACGAATCACAGCACTGGGAACCAATCCTATTGAATTCTGTTAGAAATTTGAATGCGGCGTTGGTTCCCGGTACCGTATGGCGTGAATTGGGCACAGGCAGTCACTCATGGCTATAAAACAGATTGATCAGTGTGTTGAGGCACTTTGCCAGAAAGGTTGCGGCGCTGTACGTGAGGATATCAAATTATTGAAGCAGGGTGTGATCTTGCCGGAGTTGAAGGCCCTCGATGACCGGGCGAGGAAAGCGGTACTGGATGAACTCTGTTCCATCATGGCGGTTTATGGTGACCGTTGTCCACTGCCCGGTGTGCAACAGAAGAGACAATCTGTTGCGCTACCTGAATCATTAGGCTGAGGGCAACGCGGAATTCGGCGGATTCGATCTGTACACATTGAGTGACATCAAGCCCCATGAGGAGATCACGTTCAACCACGGTGGCTGGGAAGAACAGGATACCGCGATCTGAGCGGCCGGTTTTCAGTACCTGCCAAAGTCCCCGTACATCCCCTTTCTGACTCGATAATGTTACAGAATCTATGACGGGGTACACGAGATGACCACCGGGGTAAAGATCCGCCAACGCCCAGGGTCTGAGGATTCGAGTGCGTTGAAGTCTCAGGTGCATCCGGTGCTGCGGCGTATTTATGCGGCCCGCGGGGTGCGGCGGGACGAAGAGCTCGATCTGGGCCTCGCCCGCATGGCGCCGGTGGGTGGACTCAAAGGGGTGTATGAGGCGGCGGATCTGTTGCAACAACACCTCCAACAGGGCTCCCACATCCTTATCGTCGGTGACTATGATGCGGATGGCGCCACCAGTACCGCACTGTCGGTCTTGGCGCTGCGGGCCTACGGCGCGCGCAAGGTCTCCTACCTGGTTCCCAACCGGTTCGAATATGGCTATGGGCTGACACCGGAGATCGTGGATCTGGCCGCCTCCCGGGCGCCTGACCTGATCGTCACCGTGGATAACGGCATCTCGAGCCTCGCCGGTGTGCGTCAGGCCAACCGATTCGGAATCCCGGTGTTGATTACAGATCATCACCTCCCGGGGCGGGAACTGCCCGACGCTCGGGTGATCGTCAACCCGAATCAACCGGGGGATGAGTTCGCAAGTCCCTGTCTGGCCGGTGTCGGGGTCATCTTCTATGTCATGGCGGCCCTGTTTCATCGACTCGATAGTCAGGGGTGGTTCGACGAGAACCGGCACATCAGGACGCTCCCCACGGAGTGGCTCGATCTGGTCGCTCTGGGCACCATAAGCGATCTGGTACCCTTAGACCGTAACAATCGCATACTGGTGTCGCAGGGGCTCCGGCGGATTCGTGCCGGACGCTGCCGCCCCGGTATCCTGGCGCTGATCGAGGTGTCCCGGCGCACCCCGGAGAAGCTGGTGGCTTCGGATATCGGTTTTGCGGTTGGGCCGCGCCTGAATGCCGCAGGCCGTCTCGATGACATGAGCCTGGGTATTGAATGCCTGTTGAGTGAGTCACTGGAGCAGGCACGGATCATGGCGGCGGAACTGGATCGTCTCAATCAGACGCGGCGTGAGCTGGAGCGGGAGATGAAACAGCAGGCCGAGGCGTTTCTGCAGCAGGCTGAAGTATGGGGAGATCAGGGTCTGCCTCAAGGTCTGTGCCTGTTCGATGAGCGTTGGCACCAGGGGGTGACCGGCATTCTGGCTTCGCGTATCAAGGATCGGTATCATCGTCCGGTTATCGCCTTCGCGGATGCCGGACAGGGGATGCTTAAGGGCTCCGCCCGATCCATTCCGGGAATGCACATACGTGATCTACTGGATCTCATCGCTTCCCGTAATCCACAATTGATCAGCCGCTTTGGCGGGCATGCTATGGCGGCTGGGTTGAGTCTGGAACGCTCCGCCTATGAGTCTTTCAGGCAGTGTTTCGAAGCGACTCTGGCCGAACGGCTCGACCCGGCGCTGTTGGAGGGGGTGATCCTCACAGACGGGGAGTTGGGAACGGACGAACTGAATCTGGAGCTCGCACAGCTCATTCGCGAGGCCGGTCCCTGGGGGCAGGGCTTTCCGGAACCCCTGTTCGAGGGATGCTTCGAGGTGCTGCAACAGCGCGTGGTGGGGGAGTCCCACCTGCAACTGGTATTGGGTGGCGCGGGTGCGGCGGGCAGCGTGGATGCCATCGCCTTCAACCAACCCAGACTAGCGGAGGATGTGCGTAGCGTCCAGGTGACCTACCGCTTGAATGTGAATGACTTTCGAAACAGACTCAGTGTCCAATTGATTGTGGAGATGATCCAATCGCTACCCGAGACGACGAATTAGAGCAGGAGTGGGACGAGGGGCCCAGTAAAAGCGAGAAAAAGCGGGAGATGCAGGCCCTGCAAAAGCTGGGTGAGCGCCTCACCGTACTGTCCGAGGGCTATCTGTCGCGCATGGTTCTGAGCGAGGATATGAAACTTGCGCTGGCGGAGGCGAAACGCATTAAATCGCATAACGCGTTGCGCCGGCACTACCGGCGCCTGGGTAAGTTGCTGCAGCATGAAGACCTGGCGTCCATCCAGCAGGTAGTGGACGAACTGGATGGGGAACACCAAGCCTCGGTGTCCCGTTTTCATGTCCTTGAGCGCTGGCGGGAGCGTCTGATAGAAGGCGACAGCGAGTCCTTCGGCGAGTACCTCGATGCCTATCCCAATGCGGACCGCCAGCAGTTGCGTCAGCTGATTCAGGCGGCACAGAGGGAGCGGGACAAGGATGCGCCTCCCGCGGCCTACCGGAAACTGTTCAAGTATTTGCGCCAGGTGGCTGAACTTTGAGCACCCTGGCTGGCCGTGACCGGGCGGCCGGGATGGCTTGAATCTCCCAGTGGGCGATGGCCCATTGCCAGAATTCCGTGAGGTTGCCGGGGCGGGTGGGTGGCGGCGCCTGTCCGAGGAAGCCCAGGGCCGCTAGCAGACTGTCCAGGGGGCGCGCCGGATTTACCGGCAGATCCCGGTCCTGTTTGCTCAGCTTGCGCCCCTGGTCATCCCTGACCAGGGGCAGATGCAGATACTCGGGGCGTTGCAGACCGAGTATCTCCTGCAGATAACACTGTCTTGGGGTGGAACTGAGCAGGTCTGCGCCACGCACCACATGGGTGATGCCCTGCCAGCTGTCATCGGTCACAACGGCGAGCTGGTAGGCGTAAAAGCCATCCGCCCTGCGGATCACGAAATCCCCGACCTCCCGGCCGAGATTCTGGCTGAACGGGCCCTGCAGCCGGTCGGTAAAACCGAGCGGCTGATCCGGGGTTCTCAGGCGTATGCTGGTGGGCCTTTCCGGATAACGCATACCCTGGCGGCAGGTTCCTGGGTAGATGGCGCCTTCCATCCCGATCTCGGCCCGTTCACGAATGGCCTTGCGGGAGCAGCAACAGGGGTAGGCCGAGTCCGAATGCAGCAGTTTCCGGATGATTGCCTCATAGGCTTCCGAGCGTTGGCTCTGGTAGGCCACCTCTCCATCCCATTCAAAACCGAACGCCTCCAGGACGCGCAACAGGTCGCTCGCGGCGCCGGGAAGGGCCCGTATCTGATCCACGTCCTCGATTCGGATCAACCACTCGCCACCCACTCTGCGAGCGTCAAGATAACTCCCCAGGGCAGCGACCAGGGAACCGAAATGGAGCGCTCCGGTCGGGGAGGGCGCGAACCGGCCACGATAGGCGATCTCAGGCATGCGGGATCAGGCGGGACCGTTCGGCATGTGCGGAAAAGAAAAAAACCGGCATGCGCCGGTTTTTTTTATTCCATGGCGAATCAGCGGGTCAACCCATCTGTTTTTCACGGATTTCGTCAAGGGTCTTGCAGTCGATGCACAGGGTCGCCGTGGGGCGTGCCTCCAGGCGGCGGATACCGATCTCGACACCACAGGATTCGCAATAGCCGTATTCCTGATTGTCGATCTTTTCCAGGGCTTCGTCGATCTTCTTGATCAGTTTGCGTTCACGATCCCGGGTACGCAATTCGAGGCTGAATTCCGATTCCTGGGTCGCCCGATCGTTGGGATCAGGGAAATTCGCGGCTTCATCCTGCATGTGATGCACGGTACGGTCTACCTCCTGCATCAGGTTATCCTTCCATGCGCTCAGGATGCTGCGGAAATGCGCCTCCTGATCCTCATTCATGTACTCCTCGTCTTTGGAGGGCTCATAAGGCTTGATGCCGAAGGATCCTACATCGTTTGCAGTGGCTTTCTTCTGGGCCATTCAGGGTACCTCTTCAGTGAAGGCGCATATCTATACCAGAAAGAAATGATCGAAACAACACGATCGGAGGGACATTATAGTTCTTTCCCCGGGTTTGCGAAGGAGATGCCCGCTCCCCGGTTCAGCTTTGCTACACTAGTCCCGGTTGCAATTCGCTGAAAATCAGGTTGTTGAGAATGGCGGAATTAAAAGCGTTAATTTTCGATGTAGACGGTACCCTAGCCGATACAGAACGGGATGGTCACCGGGTGGCCTTCAATCAGGCCTTCCGGGAGGCGGGGCTGGATTGGGACTGGTCCGAGGCACTCTACGCAGAGTTGCTGAAGGTGACCGGAGGCAAGGAGCGGATTCGCCACTACCTGGATCACTTCAACACCCGATTTGAGAGTCCGCCCGACCGGGATGGGTTTATTGCGGAGCTGCACGCCAGCAAGACCCGGCATTACACGCGGATGATGGCCGTAGGCGCCATTCCGCTGCGCAGTGGAGTCAAACGCCTGATTCAGGAGGCCCGTGAGCGAGGGCTGCGGCTCGGCATCGCCACCACCACAACCCCTGCCAATGTGAGCGCGCTGCTGAAACACAGCCTCGCGGCCGATTCCGAGTCCTGGTTCGAGGTGATTGCCGCAGGTGACATCGTGGCGGCGAAAAAGCCGGCCCCCGACATCTACGACTGGGCGATGGGGCAGATGGGGGTCAGTCCCGAAGTATGCATGGCGTTCGAGGATTCGCACAACGGGGTCCGCTCCGCGCTGCAGTCCGGAATTCAATCGGTTCTGGTGACGACCAACGGTTACACCGAAACCGATGATTTCGCTGGGGCTCGTCTGGTGGTCGACCAGTTGGGTGAGCCCGATCAGCCCTTTGTGCTCCGCGAGGGTAGCGCCTGCGGAAAGCACTGGGTCGATGTCGAGCTGTTGGAATACGTGCATCGCGATCGCTGCCCATGAGCCTGATCGCGCAACGTATGGGGCGGATAGCCCCATTTTACGTCATGGATCTGCTGGGTCGCGCCCGTCAGATGGAAGCCAATGGCCAATCGGTGATCCATATGGAGGTCGGCGAACCCGATTTCACCACGCCGCAGCCGATCATAGCCGCCGGGCAGGCGGCGCTTGCCGCGGGGAAGACCCACTATACCCCGGCCGCCGGTCTTCCGGAGCTGCGGCAGGCAATCGCGGATTTCTACCGGGATTGCTACCAAGTGCGTGTTCCGGCTGAGCGGATTATCGTGACACCGGGCTCCTCGGGAGCCCTGCAGCTTCTGCTCAGCGTGCTGATTAACCCCGGAGAGTCGGTTTTGATGGCCGATCCCGGTTATCCCTGCAACCGGCACTTCGTGGAACTGGTGGAGGGTGTACCTGTGGGTGTGCCGGTCGGAGCTGAGACCGGTTACCAATTGACCGCGGATCATCTGGTCGCGGCCTGGCGGGAGGATACCAAGGCCGTCATCCTGGCCTCGCCATCGAATCCGACCGGTACCCTGATAAGCGACTCGGAGATGCAGCGCCTTCATGCCAAGGTCAGGGATCTGGGTGGTATCCTCATCGTCGATGAGATCTACCAGGGATTGACCTATGAGGCGGCCTCGGGGAGCGCCCTGAGATTCTCCGATAATCTCTGCGTCATCAACAGTTTCTCCAAATATTTCTGCATGACCGGGTGGCGCCTCGGCTGGTTGGTGGCCCCCGAAGAGATGATGGATCCTCTGGAGCGCCTGGCGCAGAACATTTTTCTGTCGGCGCCAACTCTGTCCCAGGTTGCCGCGTTGAGTGCCTTTTCCCCTGAGGTTCTACAGATCCTGGAAGCCCGGAGAAAGGCCTTTCAAGCGCGCCGTGACTATCTTCTGCCGGCCCTGCGCGAACTGGGCTTTTCCATTCCGGTCACTCCCCAGGGTGCCTTCTATCTCTATGCGGGATGTGACAGATTCGGCGAGGACAGTAAGATCTTGAGCGAGCGGCTGCTAACTCAAGCCGGTGTGGCCGTGACGCCGGGGCTTGATTTCGGCTTTCATCAACCCGAGAAACATCTGAGATTTGCCTATACCACTGATCTGCCCCGTCTGCAGGAGGGGATTGAGCGGATTCGGCGGTTTCTAACTTAGTGTAGAGTGCTACACTATCTGGGACAGTCGTTCCCGCCAGAAGATTGTCGCGCCGGCGACCGCCGCGGGCATGGCGACGAAATTCAGTATCGGGACCATCATCATCAGGGTCAGTGAGCCGCCGAACGCTAGGGCGCTCAGGCGCACCTTTTTCAGGCGTCGATGCTGCTCCTTGAAGCCCAGCTTGTGATTGGCCATGGGATAATCGCCATATTCCAGGGTGAGGAACCAGGCATTGAACATCAGCCATAGGAATGGTGCGGCGATTTGCACGACCGGTATGAAAAACAGGATCAGCAATGGCACGGCGCGGATCAGGAAGTAGCTCAATTTGCGCAGTTCGGAGAACAGGGCCGGCAGCAGATCCTTCATCAACTGCTTGATGCCACCCGGTTCATGTATCACCTCGCCACCGAGGTAGGCCTCGACCTTCTCCGCCAGCAACCCGTTGAACGGTGCGGCAAGCAGATTCGCGATTACCGTAAAGGTATAAAAAACCACAAGAATCAGAGCGATTGCAAAGATCGGCCAGAGAATCCAGCGCAACCAGTACAACCAGCTTTCCGGGTCGGGGAGCATCCGGTTCATCCAGGCTTCAAATTGGCTGGTGCCCAGCCAGATCAGCAGGCTGAAGACCAGAATATTGACAAACAGGGGGATCAGTACGAACGGCCGGATACCGGGTTTGTTTAGCAGTCCGAGACCTTGGATCAGGTATTTCGCACCGGAAATGGTTTGGGTCGGCATCGCGGTTGTTCCTGGGATTGAAAAATTACAAATTCCGAACCTCAGGATACCTCGAAGCTAGGGGATTGTTGCAAGGTCGGCTATTGTGTTTGAGAGGGAGGGTGTCGGTTGGATGATCCAAATGGCATGATCATGGTAGGATGCGGTATTCCTACAGGTTTGGCTGGGCCGTTCAAATCAAACTATACTTCGATACAGTTCACAGTTTCTATTGACGAAACGGCAACTTGTGAGTACGTTCAAAATATTTTTCGCGGCGGGTTATTACACTCTTTTGCGTAATCGAAGTTATCTTGCCAGGGGCAGAAAATGTTAAACATCAGCATTCATCATCCTTCTCGATCGCAAAAACGGTTCCAGGCCTTATTCCTGATAGCGATATTGCTCATTTTATTCCCGCTAAGCGGTTTTGCGGAACGGCGGATCAGCTTGCCCTTTTCAGAAAACTTTGATGCGAATAATTACCAGGATTTGATATGGACGACCAATGGGGCATCCCATGTTTGGCTGAGTAATGGCGGTTGGCAAGGCAGCGGTGCCGCGAAGTTCTTTCCGATCGTTACCGATCAGGGTATGTCGGGTCTCGGGCAATTCGTCGGTTTGAGTACAACCCATTTGAATGTCCGTTTCCTGATCAAGCATGGTCCTGCCTGGGGTATTTTGGGTGGCAGCGGTGAATTCACCAATAAGGTGGTTATCATGAACCGTGCCGAGGGCCTTGATCGGCCCATGATCATCTCCCGGCACGCTTATCAGACCGATTGGATCTCGTATGGTGCCTGTGACAATACGGTTTGTAATTATGAGGGCGGTGATTACTGGCCCGATGGCACGGACTCCTACCGCATTGGTCCCGCGCCTTTCAATCGCTCGGAGGAGTGGGTCTCTGTTGAGCTGGAGGCGGATACCCAAACCGGTGTGATCAGTGTCTACATCACAACTCAAGATGGTGAGTTGAGTGGTCTCTACACCCGGCAAACAATGGCGCGGCCCGGCGATATGTTCCGATATGTCGATGTGATCGGCGGTTACATCAATATCGCTTCCGTACCGGATCCCGATAACTACTTCATTATCGACAATGTTGTGATTGATGACAGCTATATCGGACCTCCCGACGGCTTTATCGCGGGAAACCCGCCGAGCCCGCCCCGGATGCTTGAATAATTCGTTTGAGACGGATTGTTGATGCTAAAGCCCTGATCTTTGGATCAGGGCTTTTTTTTCGGTTTTGGAGGCAAAAACTACCGTCATCCCGGCGTATGCCGGGATCCAGAGCCGGAAGGTATGATCTTTCTGGATTCCATTATTCGCCAGAATAACAGTAGCTTGGACTTGTGGTGTGAGTGCGCATATCCGCATGTACTCGGCCAGGCGGTCGGTAATAGGGGATTGGTGGATATGCCGAAAGTCAGTACTGAAAGGGAGATGAGATCCGGTCAGGGAATGTTTTTGACGATCCGGTTAGAAATCTTGCTGTGAAGTCCGTAAATGTCGTAAACGACGATTCCGAAATAGTATTCGCCTGACGCAGTGTCCGACAAATCGTAGGATGTGGTTTCACTGTCGGCAATCTCCGCGATCAACTCCAGATTTGTGGAACTCGGTCCACTGTAGATTTTATAGCCGGAGATTTCAGACAGATCCAACGCACTGCCATCGGTACGGCTGGACGGTGCAACCCAGTTAAGGACAGGTTTGCTCGTCTCACCTGTCGTGGTGGTAGGCTGTTCATCGCCTGACCCGCCTCCGCCGCCGCATGCCGTCAGGGCTAATGAGAGGCTGATTGTCAGTAGTGCTGTTCTCTTCATGGTTTTCTACCGTCTCATCATAATGCAAACAGTATTTCGTGTAGTGTCTCAATATTAATGCGCGATTCTAGCGTGACGCCAAGCCTTGGGACCCGTGCGGGCCTCAATAATCGCGCATCAATTATGAGAGACGACACTTAGGTTACACCCATCTAAATTTTACAGTATCTATACCCTTTTGCCCGGTATTTTTCACGCCATTGTTGATCTTATTCACTTTTTGACCCGGATTTGGGCATTCGTTCCATGACCGCGTTTTTCAGGCATTTCAACCTCGATTGCTCATTCAAGGCTTGGTTTTTCCGGTCGGTGATGAAGAAGATGTCTTCCACTCGGGCGCCCAGGGTGGTGATCTTGGCATGCTGCAGGCGGATATCGCAGGCCGCGAATGCCTGACCCACATCGGAAAGCAGACCCGGCCGGTCCAGGGTGACCAGCCGCATGACGGTGCGTTCCAGGGTCGGTTCATGACTGAAATGAACCTCGGTGGAGTGATCGAAGTGCTTATGCTGTCTGGGAAGACGGCGGGTTACCTTGAGGGGCTGATTGCCCTTTTGACACAGACCTTCCATGAGCGTAGCGATGATCTCATCGCTGCGCAGCCCGAACTCCACGGGAGAGCCGTCCTGTTCGAGGACCAGGTAGCTGTTGAGCGAATGACCGTCCGAGGTACTCATGATGCGGGCATTGACGATCGAGAGCGATAGTTGATCCAGCAGGGTAGTGGTGACCGCGAACAGGTTGTCCCGATCCGGCCCGTAATAGAGCACCTCGGTGCCCCCCCGTTTGGCGGTCTGACGCATTCGGATCAGCGGCAGTTCCTCCTCGGGTGTCTGGAGAATCAACAGAGTATGACGCTGAATGGCATTTGGGGAATGGGTCAGGAAATACTCGCTGGTGAAGGTTCGCCAGAGTCCCTGCACCCGATCCTGAGCGATATCCTGCAGCGCCAGAAGTTCCAGCGCGGCCGTCTGTTTTTCGTGAATCAGATCGTCTTGCGCCAATGGGTTGTCCAAGCCGCGGATCAGAGCCCGGCGGGTGGCATTGAACAGGTCCCTGAGCAGCGAGTCCTTCCAGGAATTCCAGGCGCTCGGATTGGTGGCCCGGCTGTCGGCGAAAGTCAGCAGGTAGAGGTAGGTCAGGCGGTTCAGATCACCGACCAGGGCGGCAAATTCCTGGACCACCTCCGGGTCGGTGATGTCTTTGCGTTGAGCGGTCATGGACATCACCAGATGGTGACGCACCAACCAGCTGACCAGATGGCTGTCATACTCACTCAAATGATGAAGCCGACAAAAGTAGAGTGCGTCATCGGCGCCCAGTACGGAGTGATTGCCCCCGCGCCCCTTGGCGATGTCGTGGAACAGGGCCGCCAGGTAGATGAGTTCCTCCTTGGGGAGGGTTTTTGCCAGTTGGGTGCAGAACGGGTATTCATCGGCATATTCCGCCACGCTGAGGCGACGGATGTTTCGCACCACCATCAAAGTGTGCTCATCCACGGTATAGACGTGGAACAGATCATATTGCATGCGCCCGACGATCTTTTCGAAGCTGGGGATGTATTTGGCCAGGACCCCGTAGATGTTCATACGTCTCAGGGCCCGGGTCAGGCCAATGGGCTGGCGCATGATCTCCATGAACAGGCTCTGAGCGCGGATATCCTGGCGAAAGTTCTCATCGATCAAATAAGTGTGATTGCGAATCAGGCGGATGGTGCTGGCCCGAACCCCTTTCAGGTCGGGGTTTTCCTGCATGATCAGGAACAGTTCGAGTATCGCGGTCGGGTAACGCTTGAATACGCCTTTGTGGGCTACCTCCAGGAACTGACTGCGTTGCTGGAACCGCTGGTTGATGACCACCGGTTCGCCCAGCCTGTTCTCCAGCAGGATGCTCTCCTGGAAATGCTGCAGCAGCATCTCGTTAAGACGGCTCAGCTCCATGACCGTGCGGTAGTAGTCACGCATGAAACTTTCGACCGCCAGATTGGCGTAGTCGGAGTCGTATCCCAGGTGGGAGGCCAGGGTGCGCTGATGATCGAACAATAATCGGTCGTCACAACGACCGGTCAGCAGATGCAGGGCGAAGCGCACACGCCAGAGGTGGTTTTGTCCCTCGATGAGGGTCTGGTACTCGGCTTCCGTGAGAAACTCGTGTTTTACCAGGTCATGCATGTCCTGGGTGCGGAAATGGCGTTTCGCCACCCAGCCGATCATCTGGATATCCCGCAGCCCTCCGGGACTCTCCTTGAGATTGGGCTCCAGGTTGCTCAAGGTGCCGTCCTGTTTAGCGTGTCGGCGATGCTGCTCCTTGAGTTTTGCCTCGAAGAAATCGTGGCTGTTCCAGATGTGGTCCGGACCTGTGGCGCTCATCATGGTGTCGAACAAGGCGTGACTGCCGGTCAGGAAGCGCGCTTCCAACAGATTCGTGATCACCGTAATGTCCTGGGACGCCTCCCGGACGGAATCCTCGATGGTGCGCACACTGTGACCGATCTCAAGCCCGATATCCCAGAGCAGGGTGAGAAACTGTTCCAGGCGCTCCTTGAAGGCGTCGAAATGGCGCTCGTTCTTCAGCAGGATCAGGATGTCGATGTCCGAGGCCGGGTGCAGTTCGCCCCGCCCGTATCCTCCGACCGCAACCAACGCGGCGGCCTGACTCTCTTCGTCGAAATAGCGCGTCCAGACCCGTTTGAGGATTTCATCGACCAGCATCGCCCGTTCGGCTACCAGGTCGCTGGTACAGGTCTGGCCGGTACTGAAGCGCTCCTGGACCTCTTCGATATAGCGATTGAGGTATTCCTTGCACGGCTGTATGGGTGAACGGTCGGGGACAAAGGCCTGATTGAGGGCTTGTAGGTCGATCATACGGGGTTGGACAGGATACGGCTCTGTTGTGGTTGTCGGTGGGGCGTCAGGCTGAGCACCGAGCTTCCTCATCCCGCCGAAGGGTGAGGACTTCGTGGCCGGTCTCGGTGACCAGTATCGTGTGTTCGAACTGTGCGGAGAGACTGCGGTCCTTGGTGACCACGGTCCAGCCATCGGGTTTCAGTTTGACCTGTTGCTTGCCGGCATTGACCATGGGTTCAATGGTGAAACACATACCCGGCAGCAGTTCCAAGCCTGTTCCGGGTTGGCCGTAGTGGAGTACTTGCGGGTCTTCGTGGAACTCCTTGCCGATACCGTGCCCGCAGTACTCACGCACCACGCTGTAGTCGTTTTTCTCGACGAAGGACTGGATCCGGTGGCCGATATCCCCCAGCCGGCATCCGGGTCTCACCAGGTCGATGCCCAGCCACAGGGCCTCCTGGGTGATTTCGATGAGCCGTTTACCCAATATCGACGGCTGGCCCACGATGAACATCTTGCTGGTGTCCCCATGGTAGCCATCCTTGATCACCGTAATGTCCAGGTTGATGATGTCGCCGTTCTTGAGACGCTTTTCGTTCGGAATACCGTGGCAGACAACCTGATTGACGGAGGTACAGATCGATTTGGGAAAACCCCGGTAGTTCAGGGGGGCGGGTATCGCCTTCTGTACCTGCACAATGTGATCGTGACAGATCCGGTCGAGTTCCAGGGTGGTGACGCCAGGTTTTATGTAGGGTTCGATGATTTCCAGCACCTCGGCGGCCAACCGGCCGGCGACACGCATTTTTTCTATTTCGTCCGCAGTTTTTATTGTAACGCCCATGTGAAATCGCTTGAAACTCTGAGGGGTTGCCCGTGATCCGGGGGAGGGTGTTGCGAGATTGTCGCATCAAGCCGGTTATGGTATAAAACGCCCCGCCGAAGCGCAAACGCTACGAGCAGTCATGTCCGCATGAACCTTGGGGTTTCCTATGCGGACCATATCACACACATACCGACACATGGTCCGGGGTGCCTGTTGATGGGCTGATAGCAATCACTAAATGATTGCAAATTCAGTAACCTAGGGTTGGACTATGGGGTATGTGGAGGTTCAACCCGATACAATTCAGGAGTCACTCATGAGTGAAGTATCAATGCGCCAGATGCTTGAGGCTGGCGTGCATTTTGGTCATCAGACCCGTTACTGGAATCCAAAAATGGGTTCCTTCATCTTTGGTCACCGTAACAAGATTCACATCATCAATCTTGAGAAGACCATGCCGTTGTTCAAGGATGCGATGAATTTCATCGGATCGCTCTCCGCGAATGGGGGCAAAGTGATGTTTGTCGGCACCAAGCGGGCCGCACAGAACGTGGTGCGCGAGGAAGCGGAGCGTTGCGGCATGCCCTTTGTGAATCACCGCTGGCTGGGCGGCATGCTGACCAACTACAAAACCATCAAACAGTCGATCAAGCGCCTCAAAGAGCTCGAAGGCATGTTTGCCGACGGCAGTGTGGAGCAACGCTTCAACAAGAAAGAGGCACTGGGCCTGAGCCGTGAGCTGGAGAAGCTGGAGCGCAGTCTGGGCGGCATCAAGAACATGGGTGGATTGCCCGACGCCATGTTCATCATCGACGTAGGTCACGAGAAGAACGCCGTGGCCGAGGCCCGTAAACTGGGTATTCCCGTGATCGGTGTGGTTGATACCAACAATGATCCGGATGAAATCGACTATGTGATCCCAGGTAATGATGATGCGATCCGTGCCATTCAACTCTATGTCCAGGGTGCCTCTGCTGCGATTCTCGAAGGTCGCGCGAGTGCCGTGAACATGGTGGCCGGTGACCGTGGCGAGGAGTTTGTCGAGGTGGCGCCGGAGCAGGCGTAACCATCAGGGGTGACCGGGTCTGTGCTTCGGACCCGGTTCCCGGCGAATGAATTTCAGCACAAAACAGATTTAAAGGTAGGCGGACTATGGCAATTACAGCCTCACAGGTAAAGGAACTGCGCGAGCGTACCGGCGCAGGTATGATGGAGTGTAAAAAGGCATTGGTCGAGGCCGATGGCGATATCGATGTGGCCATCGAACAGATGCGCAAGTCGGGACAGGCGAAGGCCGCCAAGAAGGCGGGACGCATTGCGGCGGAAGGCCTCATCAGTCTCAGCTTCAATGCAGACAACACCCAGGCGGCGATGGTCGAAGTGAACTGTGAAACCGACTTCGTGGCCAAGGACGAGAACTTCACTTCGTTCGCCAAGGCCGTGGCAGAGCGGGTTCTGGCCGGTAGCGCCGGTGATGTAGACTCCTTGATGGGACTCCCCCTGCACGAAGGTGAGGACACCACCGTAAATCAGGCCCGCGAGGCCCTGATTTCAAAACTGGGCGAGAACATGAACGTGCGTCGTTTCGCACTGTTTCAGGCATCCTCCGGCACCCTGGTCAGCTATCTGCACGGTGTGCGCATCGGTGTGGTGCTCGAACTGGAAGGTGGCAGCGAGGAGTTGGGCCGGGATCTGGCGATGCATATCGCGGCTACCAATCCGGTTTGTCTTTCCGAGGATCAGATGCCCCAGGAACTGTTGGACAAGGAGCGTGAGATCGTGACCGCTCAGGCCAACGAAAGCGGCAAACCGGAAGCAATCGTCGCCAAGATGGTCGATGGCCGGATGCGCAAGTACCTGGCGGAAAATACCCTTCTGGGCCAGGCCTTCGTAAAGGACCCGGACACCACGGTGGAGAAACTGCTGAAGAGCAACGGTGCCAAGGTGATCCAGTTCCAGCGCTTCGAAGTCGGCGAGGGTATCGAAAAGAAACAGGAGAACTTCGCCGAAGAGGTCATGGCCCAGGCCAAATCCTCCTGACATCCGAGCCGTACGGGGTTTTTTGACCCTGTACGGCTGAATTGAATCCCCTGCGGATTCCAAGGTTTCAGGCCGATGATCCCGAACCTCGGCCGGTCCGGCTCCTGGATGAGCCGAGCACCACGTGCAGGTCGCAAGTGGGTATAATCATCCTCCAAACCATGACCAGGACAGCTTTTCATGAGCAATCTGATTTGCCGGCGCATTCTGCTGAAGTTGAGTGGCGAGGCCCTGATGGGCGAGGGGGATTTCGGTATCGATCCCGCCGTGCTGCAGCGGGTTGCCGAGGAGATCAGGGATCTCAACGCCCTGGGCGTCGAGATGGGAGTGGTAATCGGGGGCGGTAATATCTTCCGCGGAGCCGGTCTGGCCCAAGGTGGTTTCGATCGGGTACGTGGCGATCACATGGGGATGCTGGCCACGGTGATGAATTCCCTGGCGATGCAGGACATGCTAAGCCGCGTGGGGATCGCCGCGGATGTCTACTCGGCCCTGAGCATGCCCGATGTGTGCGAGACCTTTTCCGCGCGGGCGGCCCGGCAGAGCCTTACCCAGGGGCGGGTTGCGATCCTTGCCGCGGGTACCGGCAATCCTTATTTCACCACCGATTCCGCCGCGAGTCTGCGGGCGGTAGAGATTCAGTCCGACCTTCTGATCAAGGCGACCAAGGTCAATGGCGTCTATTCAGCGGATCCGGTCAAGGTTCCCGACGCGGTTTTCTATCCCCGGCTTACCTATGACCGGGCACTGGTGGAAAACCTGCAGGTCATGGATGCCACGGCCATCGTACTTTGCCGGGACAATGACATGCCCCTGCGAATCATGAACATAAATGATCCTGGAGCTCTGATGCGACTGATGCAGGGCGAGGAGATAGGATCCCTGGTTGAGAAAGGCGAATCACTATGATCAACGATATTAAAAACGATGCGTCGACCCGCATGGGTAAGAGCGTGGAGTCCCTGGTTCATGAACTCGCCAAGGTGCGTACCGGCCGCGCACACCCGAGCCTGTTGGATCACATTCGTGTCGATTACTACGGATCCGAGGTGCCGATCAGTCAGGTGGCCAATATCAATGTAGAGGATGCCCGCACCCTGACCGTGGTACCCTGGGAGAAACCCATGGTGTCCGTGGTGGAAAAGGCCATCCTGACCTCGGATCTGGGACTCAACCCGATGAGTGCGGGTAATGTTCTGCGGGTACCCATGCCGCCCCTGACCGAGGAGCGGCGTCGTGACCTGATCCGGGTAGTACGCCATGAGGCCGAGAACGCAAAGGTTGCGATCCGCAATATCCGGCGCGACGCCAATCATGATCTCAAGGATCTGGTGAAGGAGAAGATGATTTCCGAGGACGACGAACGTCGCGGCCAGGATCTCATCCAGAACCTGACCGACAAGCACATCAAGCAGATCGATGAGCTGTTGGGGGAGAAAGAGAAGGATCTGCTTGAGATTTGAGTCGCCCACATCTCTACGGGATTTGAGGGAGTAATGGTCAGCGACACGACAGACATACCGGACTTGGGTGAAGGACGCGCACCCGGGCATATCGCCATCATCATGGATGGCAATGGACGCTGGGCGAAGAATCGGGGCCTGCCCCGTTATGCCGGACACCCCGCGGGTGTCGAGGCGGTGCGCCGCATCGTCGAGGCCTGCGTGCTGTGGAAGATCCCCGTTCTGACCCTGTTCGCCTTCAGCAGCGAGAACTGGCAGCGTCCGCGAAAAGAGGTCAGCCTGATCATGGACCTGTTCGTGCGCTCCCTCAGAAAAGAGGTACGCCGGCTCGACCGCAACGGGGTACGGTTGCGGGTGATCGGCGATCGCAGCGCCCTTTCCCCAAAACTTCAGAATCAGATCGCCGAGGCGGAACAGCAGACCCGGGAGAATACCGGTTTGTTGCTTCAGGTCGCGGCCAACTACGGTGGTCGTTGGGATATCACCCAGGCGGCACGCCAGCTGGCCGAGGCGGTCAAGGCCGGCGAACTGCAGCCGGATGCCATTGATGAACAGATCCTCGCAAGGCATCTTTCCTTCAACGATATTCCGGAGCCCGATCTTTTCATTCGAACCGGTGGCGAGAAGCGCATCAGCAATTTCCTGCTCTGGCAATGCGCCTACACCGAACTCTATTTCACCGACACGCTCTGGCCGGACTTTGGCCAATGGGACCTGCGCCAGGCAATCGAGGATTTCGCAGGCCGACAACGCCGATTCGGTCGTACCGGGGAGCAGGTCCAGGGACAGACCGCGGAAGCCTCTTGAGTCTGCGATGCTGAAACAGCGTGTCATTACCGCCCTGATTCTGGCCCCCCTGGTGATGATGGCCGTGCTGTTGTTGCCAACGATCTACGTGGCTGCCTTTCTCGCCTTGGTGGTGGCCGTAGGGGGACGTGAATGGGCCCGTCTGAGCGGCATCCAGGCGCCCTGGTTACAGTTGCTCTATGCGCTCTTGATGGTAGCAGTGATGGCGGTCAGTTTTGTGGCCATCCCCGAATCCTGGATTCCCTGGGTCATGGGCGTCTCGCTGCTCTGGTGGTGCACCGCGATCTACCGTCTGGCCCGTTACCGGTCAGAACCGGTTTCTGAGCATTTCGCCCCGGTTCAGGCCCTGGAGGGTTTTCTGGTACTGCTGCCTGCCTGGATCGCGCTGGTGACGCTGCATCGTATTCCACACTACGGTCCCGGTTTGTTGCTGTTCGTGCTGATGCTGATCTGGAGTGCCGACGTTGGCGCCTATTTCGCGGGCCATCGCTGGGGGCAGCGCAAGCTGGCTCCCCGGGTCAGTCCCGGTAAAACCCGGGAAGGGGTCTATGGCGCCATGGCCAGCGCGCTGCTCTGGGGCTTGATCCTGGTGTGGTGGCTCGACGCCGGGTTGGAGACCGCACCGTTGATTCTGCTGTTATGCCTGATCACCATGATACTTTCGGTGGTGGGAGACCTGTTCGAAAGCCTGCTCAAACGCCAACGGGGTATGAAAGACAGCGGAACCCTGCTACCCGGGCATGGGGGCATGCTGGACCGGATCGACAGCCTGACAGCGGCCGCACCGGTGTTTCTGTTCGGCCTGACCTTGCTGGGTAAGGTCTCATGAGAGGCGTTACCGTTCTCGGCGCCACGGGTTCCATCGGGGTCAGTACCCTGGATGTGGTGGGGCGTCATCCGGATAAGTACCGGGTCGTCGCGCTCACCGCGCATCGGGATGTCTCCCGCATGGTGGAGCAGTGCGAACGTTTCCGGCCTAAAATCGCGGTGATGGCGGATCGCCAGGCGGCCAACCGGCTTACTGAGGTCCTGAGTCAGCGTGGCATTGGTACCGAGGTGCTCGAGGGGCAGCGGGGCCTGGAGATCGCGGCCGCGATGCCGGACGCGGATCTGGTGATGGCCGCGATCGTCGGTGCGGCGGGTCTGATCCCGACCCTGGCGGCGGTTCGTGCGGGTAAACAGGTCCTGCTCGCCAACAAGGAGGCCCTGGTGGTGGCGGGCCATCTGTTCATGCAGGAGGTCGAGGCCCATGGCGCGTCCATCCTGCCCATCGACAGTGAACACAATGCGATCTTCCAGTGCATGCCCGTGGATTTCGCCAAAGGACTCGATCATAGCGGGGTGCGGCGTATTCTGCTGACTGCCTCCGGAGGGCCGTTTCGCACCACCCCCCTGTCCGAACTCCCGGGAGTGACACCGGATCAGGCCTGCGCCCATCCGAACTGGGCCATGGGGCGCAAGATTTCGGTGGATTCCGCAACCATGATGAACAAGGGGCTTGAGGTGATCGAGGCCCATTGGCTGTTTCGTGCCGAGGCGGATCGCATCGAGGTGGTGCTGCATCCCCAGAGCGTGATTCACTCCATGGTGGAGTATCGGGACGGTTCGGTGCTGGCGCAACTCGGCCAGCCCGACATGCGGACCCCGATCGCGCATGCCCTGGCCTGGCCCGAGCGTATTGAATCCGGGGTTGAGAGCCTGGATCTGTTCCGTATCGCCCGGCTCGATTTCGAACCTCCCCAGGCCGATCGTTTTCCCTGTCTGGGTCTGGCCTATGGGGCAATCCGCAGTGGTGGCAATGCCTGCGCCATTCTGAATGCGGCCAACGAAGTCGCGGTGGAGGCGTTTCTTCAGGGACGCCTGGGTTTCACCGGCATCGCCCAGGTCGTGGAAGAGACCCTGCAGCGAATCCCGGTTGAACCCGTGGTTGATCTGGGCGGTTTGCTCGAGGATGACGGCAAAGCCCGTAATGTGGCGGAACAAGTGATCCAAAACAGGGTCTTAAGCAGCGGTACAATCACTTAACAGACACCATGAATTCCCTACTGTTTACCCTCCTGTCCTTTGTGGCTGCGCTTGCGATCCTGATTGCCGTGCACGAGTTCGGGCATTTCTGGGTCGCGCGTAAACTGGGTGTCAAGGTGCTGCGTTTCTCGATTGGCTTCGGCAGTCCCCTGTGGCGTCGTGTCAGCCCGGTTGATGGCACGGAGTATGTGATCGCGGCCATTCCCCTGGGGGGCTATGTGAAGATGCTCGATGAGCGCGAGGCTCCGGTACCCGAACATCTCCTGGCCCAGGCTTTTAATCGCCAGTCACTGGCCAAACGCAGCGCCATCGTGGTGGCCGGGCCCCTGTTCAATTTCATCTTCGCCATCATTGCTTTCTGGTTCATTTTCGTAACCGGAGATATGGGGCTCAAGCCGCTGATTGGCGAAGTCAAACCGGATTCCCTGGCCCAGCAGAGCGGTTTCACCACGGGTGATGAGATTGTCGCCATCGATGGTCAGCCGACCCCAACCTGGGAAAACGTGATCTACACTCTGCTGTCCGATGCCTTGGACCGGGACACCCTGACCATTCAGGTTGAGAACCCGGATCGGGGTGAAATGGAGTACCGCCTGCCCAGTGCCGAACTTCCCAAAATGGCTGAAGAGGGGCAGTTGCTCACCAATCTGGGGCTGACGCCCAAACGTCCCAGTATTCCCGCGGTCATCGGTGAGATCGTCCCCGGTGAACCGGCGGATGAGGCCGGTCTGCAACCGGGTGACCGGATCCTTAAGGTCGATGGCCAGGATATCCAGGA
Source organism: Candidatus Thiodiazotropha sp. (assembly GCA_050291245.1). Classification (GTDB taxonomy): domain Bacteria; phylum Pseudomonadota; class Gammaproteobacteria; order Chromatiales; family Chromatiaceae; genus Thiodiazotropha. The sequence continues at coordinate 88,335 of JBNKJP010000048.1, forward strand.
CTGGGATGCCTGGGTTAACTATGTCAAGGAGAGACCCGGGCAGCTGCTGGAACTTGATGTTGACCGGGGTGGTGATTATCAGATCATTGAAATCACTCCGAAAACCATGAAGGATTCGGAAGGTGAAAATTATGGTCGGATCGGCGCCGGGGTCGACGTGCCGGATGGCCTGATGGATGATTACCGGGCCATCGTACAGTATGGTCCTGTCGATTCGATGAGCCAGGCCTTGAACAAGACCTGGGATCTTTCCGTTTTGATGCTGAAGATGTTGGGCAAGATGGCGACCGGGGAGATCTCCCTGAAAAATCTCAGCGGACCCATCTCGATCGCGGACTCGGCCGGAAAGTCGGCGAGTTACGGTTTGAGCTATTTCATCAAGTTTCTGGCCTTTGTGAGTGTCAGTCTGGGGGTTTTGAACCTGCTGCCGATTCCGGTCCTGGACGGAGGACATCTGTTCTATTTCCTGATCGAGGCGATTCGGGGCCACCCGCTTTCGGAACGTGCGATGGAGCAGGGGCAGAGGATCGGTTTGCTGATCCTGTTGCTGGTGATGAGTCTGGCGATCTATGTCGACCTCAATCGCTTCCTGGGATAGCGCTGGGGATCCGCTGGGGGAGCAATAGCTTGTGCAATGTGCTGTCGTGGATCCATGGATTCAGGACTATGTCTATCGGCCAAGGATAACTTATACTGACGGGCTTTCCGTTGCAGTCGACACCCTGGAAGCCAATAACCGGGGTATAACATAATGATTAACCCGGTGTAACAACACATTATGCATTTTTGGTCGCGGATTCTTATTCCTCTTGTACTGCTGTTGCCTCAGCTCGCACAGGCCTTCGTCGTTGAGGACATACGGGTCGAGGGACTGCAACGCATTTCCGCGGGCACCGTCTTCAATTACCTGCCGGTGAAGACGGGTGATGAGGTCAACACCGGAAACACCGCTCAGATCATCCGCGCACTGCACAAGACCGGGTTCTTCCAGGATATCCGGCTGGAGCGCGAAGCCAATGTGCTGATTGTGTTTGTCCATGAGCGCCCCGCCATCGCGGAGATCAACATCACCGGCAACAAAGACCTGGATACCGACGCCCTGATGGCCGGATTGAAGGATATCGGTCTGGCTGAGGGGCGGGTATTCAAACGCGCCCTGCTCGAACAGGTCGAGCAGGAACTCAATCGGCAATATTTCTCGCGGGGAAAGTACGGGGTTAAGATCACTTCCACCGTCACCCATCTGGAGCGAAACCGGGTGGGCGTGGATATTGAGATTTCCGAGGGTCTGACGGCGCGTATCAAGAAAATCAACATCATCGGCAACAAGGCGTTCGAAGACGAGGAACTGCTCGATGAGCTGCAACTCGGGGTGCCGGCCTGGTATGCCATCTTCTCCAGCCGTGACAAATACTCCAAGCAGGCCTTGGCCGGGGATCTGGAAACCCTGCGTTCCTACTACCTTGACCGGGGGTATATCGATTTCAAGATCGATTCGACCCAGGTCTCCATCACCCCGGACAAAAAAGACATCTATATCACGATTGCCCTCACGGAAGGGGATGTCTTCACCCTCAGTGACATCAAGTTGGCCGGTGAGCTGGAGCTGCCCGAGGATGAGCTTTTCCCCCTCATTCATCTGCGCCGGGGGGAGGTTTTTTCCCGTAAGCGCCTGACCGCGAGTGCCGACCGGTTGAACAGCAAATACTCGGATGCGGGGTATGCCTTCGCCAACGTGAACAGCATTCCCGATATCGATCGGGAAAACCACACCGTTGTCATCACCTTCTTCGTCGATCCGGGCAAGCGGGTCTATGTGCGCTATATCAACATCGCCGGCAACGCCTCGACCCGGGACGAAGTGATCCGGCGCGAGATGCGGCAGATGGAATCCGCCTGGTTTTCCGGGGAGAAAACCCGCCTCTCCCGGGAGCGGCTGCAGCGTCTGGGGTTCTTCAACGAAGTGAACATGGAGACCCCGGCGGTGATCGGCTCCACCGACCTGGTGGACGTGAACATCAACGTATCGGAAGCCGCATCCGGCAGCCTGAGTGCCGGTGTCGGCTATTCCGAAACCCAGGGCGTGCTGTTCAATGCCAGCATTACCCAGAACAATTTTCTGGGAACCGGCAAGCGGGTGAGCGCCGCCTTTGATACCAGTGATGCCACCAAAAAGGCCTCGCTCTCCTACACCGATCCCTACTACACCATCGATGGGGTGAGTCAGGGTTACGAACTGAGCTATCGTAAAACCGATTTCTCAGAACTCAACATCTCCAGTTACTCCACGGATGTAGGGCGACTGGGGATGCATTTCGGTATTCCCGTCACCGAATACGACCGCTTGAAGTTCAGCGTGGCCTATGAGCACACCACCTTCTATGAAGGCTCGTCCGCATCGGACGAGATCAAGGATTTCATCAATGACAACGGCACCAAGTTCAATGACTTTGAGGTGGTGGGCAGTTGGATACACGATAACCGGGACCGGGCGATTTTCCCGAACAGCGGCGGGCGCCAAATTTTCACCGCCGAGGCGAATACCCCTGGCAGCGATCTGCAGTACTACCGGCTCTCCTACCGTAATGCCCACTATTTTCCGTTGACCAACGATCTAACCCTGAAATTCAATGGTGAGTTGGGATATGGCGATGGTTATGGGGATTTCGATACCCTGCCGTTCTTCCGCAATTTCTACGCGGGTGGTATCGGATCGGTCCGGGGGTTTGAAGAGAACTCACTGGGTCCTGAGGATTCCGAAGGCGATGCCATGGGCGCAAATGCTAGAATCATAGGTCAGATGGAGATCCTGTTCCCGATGTTTGGGGACGATTTCAAGGATACCGTACGTGGCGGGTGGTTTGTGGATGCGGGCAATGTATTCGATCTGGCGGGTAATGAGGACATCACCTGGGACGGATTTCGAGCTTCGACCGGTCTGATGTTATCCTGGTTCTCGCCGGTGGGTGCCCTGTCATTCAGTCTGGGTTATCCGCTCAAGAAGGAAGAGAATGACGATACGAAAACTCTTCAATTCAGAATCGGTAGTGGTTTTTAAACAAATAGGGAGTCTATGGGTGAATTCTATACGAACTCAAATACTTGTATTTATCATAATGATCATGACGGTCGCTGTCGCAGGGGCCGAAGAGTATCGCATTGCGTATGTGAACCCGGCGAAGGTGTTTGAAGAGTCCCCTCAGTATCAGGTGGCCCGTGACCGGCTGCAGAACGAATTTTCACGTCGGGAAAAAGATCTGGTCGCATCACAGAAACAGCTCAAGCAACTGGAGGAAAAGCTCCAGCGGGATGGGTCGGTGATGAGTGAATCCGAGGTCAAGCGACTTGAGCGGGACATTCTGAATCGCAGCCGTAAGCTGAAAAATGCCCAGACCGAATTTCGTGAGGACCTGAACCTGAGGCAGAACGAGGAGTACAAGAAACTGCGACAGCAGATTCTTGAAGTCACTCAGGAGGTTGGTAAGAGTGAAAACATCGATCTGATCGTCTCCGATGGTGTGGCCTATGTCAGCAAGAGAATCGACATCTCCGAGAAGGTGTTGGAAAAGCTCCGTCAAATCAAGGCCGAGTGACGCGGGCGAAACCCTTGGCCATCCGACTCGGAGTATTGGCTGAATCCCTGGGCGTGGAACTCCGCGGCGATGCGGATCTGAATGTCGAGGGGGTCGGTACGCTTCAGGGCGCCCGTCCCGGTCAGCTGAGCTTTCTCAGCAATACCAAGTATACTCGTTATCTGAGTGGTACCCAGGCGAGCGCCGTGATCCTCTCCCCGGAGGCGGCCGACGCCTGTCCTGTATCCATGCTGCTCTCGGACAACCCCTATCTGGCCTACGCCCGAGCCGCGGCTCTGTTGTCCCCGACCCCTGTTCCGGGGCCCGGGATCCATTCATCCGCGGTCATTGCGGAAAGTGCGCACATCGATCCCTCGGTCAGCATCGGTGCCTGCAGTGTCATCGGTGAGGGGGTCAGTCTGGCGGCCGATGTGATCATCGGTCCTAGTTGTGTGATCGAAGCGGATTGCGAGATCGGCGCGGGGACCCGCCTGGTGGCCCGGGTCACCCTGTGTCGTGCCACCCGGATCGGACAGCGCTGTCTGATTCACCCGGGCGCGGTGCTCGGTGCGGACGGCTTCGGTCTGGCCAATGATCAGGGGCGCTGGGTCAAGGTGCCCCAGTTGGGCCGGGTCTGGGTGGGCGATGATGTGGAGATCGGCGCCAATACTACGGTGGACCGGGGCGCTCTGGAGGACACGATCCTGCATGATGGGGTGAAACTCGACAATCTGGTCATGATCGCGCACAACGTGGAGGTGGGTGAGCATACCGCCATGGCCGGTTGCACGGGTATTGCCGGTTCGACGAAAATCGGCCGCAACTGCACCCTGGGAGGGCAGGTAGGTCTGGCGGGGCACTTAACGATCGGCGATAATGTGCACTTTTCCGGGGCGACTCTGGTTACTCGTTCGTTTCCGGATCCCGGATATTACAGCGGCAATCTGCCGGCCATGGAAAACGGGGTATGGCGTAAGCTGATTGCCCGTCTGCGGCATCTCGATGAGATGGCCAGAGAATTGAAACACATCAAAAAAACACTGAAGACGCCGAGTGGAGGATCACCGAAATGAGACGCTCGGATCACGGGAGGCTGGCTTGATCGCGATGGATATCAACCAGGTGCTGCGACTGCTGCCGCACCGTTACCCCTTTCTGCTTATTGACCGCGTACTTGAGTTTGAGAAACACACGAGTCTCACAGCTCTGAAGAACGTTACCTACAACGAACCCTTTTTCAACGGTCATTTTCCGGTTCAACCCGTGATGCCCGGGGTTCTGATCATCGAGGCCATGGCCCAGGCAACCGGCCTGCTGGCCATGGAATCCAACCCCGAGACGGTCAACGAGACCACGATCTATCTGTTTGCCGGTATCGATAAGGCCCGCTTCAAACAGCAGGTCGAACCCGGCGATCAGCTGATCATCGAGGTGTTGCAGAACAAGCTCAAGCGGGGTATCGGCTTTTTTACCTGCACCGCCTCGGTGGATGGTAAAACCGCAGCCACGGCCGAGATCATGTGTACTGCCAGGGAGATAGGCCGCTGATCGACCCACGCGCAGTCATCGATCCGGATGCGACGCTGGCGGAGGGTGTCTCTGTCGGCCCGTTCTCGATCATCGGCCCCGGTGTTGAGATCGGCGCGGGCACGGTAGTCGGGCCCCATGTGGTGATCAAAGGTCCCACCCGTATCGGTCGTGATAACCAGATCTACCAGTTTGCCTCCGTCGGGGAGGATCCCCAGGACAAGAAATACGCCGGTGAACCGACCCGCCTGGAGATCGGTGATCGCAACGTGATTCGGGAGTTTACGACCCTGCATCGGGGAACCGTTCAGGACCAGGGCGTGACCCGCATCGGCAATGACAACCTGCTCATGGCCTATATTCATGTCGCCCATGACTGTGTGCTGGGCGATCATGTGATCATGGCCAACGCCGCCTCCCTGGGGGGGCATGTGGAGATCCATGATCATGCCATCCTCGGCGGCTTCAGCAAGGTCCATCAGTTCTGCCGGGTCGGCGCCCACAGCTTCTCCGGCATGGGGGCCGCCATCAGCATGGATCTGCCGCCCTACGTCATGGTTGCGGGCCATCCGGCCAAACCCTATGGTATCAACCGAGAGGGTCTCAGCCGCAGGGGGTTCAGCAAACAAGCCATTCAGCAGATCAAGCGGGCCTACAAGGTACTCTACCAATCGGGCCGTCGTCTGGAAGAGGCGCGGGAAGCGATCGAGGCAATGCTGGAATCGACCCCGGAATTACGCCTGATGAGCGAGTTTCTCTCCCACAACGGTCGGGGCATCCTGCGCTGATATCCGCAATGGACTGCCCCAGCCGGTCATTCCACGATCCGCAGCCAGCACATTCTCCCATGTCGAGCGATGCCGGGTTCGGTCCGTGGCAGGTAATCCCGGTGAGTCCGGGTCCCAGTGACGGCGCCGGTCGATCCTTTCTCGCTGTAGGGTGGTGCTTGTTATGCGGATCGGTCTAGTCGTCAATGAGGTCTCCGGCGATCAACTGGCCACGGCCTTGATCGAGGCGCTGCGCGCGCGGGTTCCGGATATCGAGTTCGAGGGCATGACCGGTCCGCTCATGGAGGCCGCCGGTTGCCGCTCCCTGGCGGTGATGGACCCGGTGATGGGACTGTTCGAGGTCCTCGGACATCTGCCCGGGTTGATGAAGACCCGTCGCCGGCTTCTATCCCATTTTCTGCACAATCCACCCGATCTGGTTTTGGGTGTGGACGCACCCGATTTCAATCTGACCCTCGAGACCCGTTTGCGGGCAGGGGGCGTAAAAACCGCGCACTTTGTCAGTCCCACTGTCTGGGCCTGGCGCCAGGGTCGGGTGAAAGGGCTGCGCAATGCCGTCGATCTGATGCTGTGCATTTTCGATTTCGAAGTACCGTTTCTGGCCCGCCATGGTGTGCCCGCCGTCTATGTCGGGCATCCGATGGCGGACCAGATTCCGTTGCAGCCACCCGATACTCTGGGTGTGCGCAAAAGTCTGGGACTGAATGAACAGGCCCCTGTACTGGCCCTGCTGCCCGGCAGTCGTATCAGCGAGGTCAGCCGGCTCGGCGAAACCTTCATTCGTACCGCGGCCTGGCTGAAACGTCAAAGGCCCGGGTTGCAGTTTGTCGCGCCGATGGTGAATCAGACAGTACGGGAGCATTTCCGACAACAGTGGCAGTCATTGAACCCCGGGTTCGAGGTGTTGTTGCTGGAGGGCAGGCCCCGTGAGGCGATGGCGGCCGCAGACGTGGTGTTGGTCGCATCGGGTACGGCGACCTTGGAAACCCTTTTAATGAAGAAGCCGATGGTCGTGGGCTACCGTTTGGCGCCGTTGACCGCCTGGATCATCCAACGTTTCAAACTGTTGAAAACGCCCTATGTGGCGATAGCCAACCTGTTGTCCGATACGCCCCTGGCGCCGGAATTTCTTCAGCAGAACTGCCGGGTCGACCGGTTGGGGCCCGCGGTATTGGAATTGTTGGATGATACCGATAAGCGGAAGGCCATCGCACAACACTACGGGGAGATTCATCAAAAGCTGCGCCGGGATGCCGCGGCCCAGGCGGCCGATGCCATTCTGCAATGTCTCGGCCATTCATCCACCTCACAATCCGTCAGCCGTTCTTGAACACGGTGGGTGTTGTCCGGTACGCCTTGCCTGGAGCGTTAGACATGCATCGGGTTTTTTGATCTAGTGTGGTGTAACGTATAAAGTGAACCTATCAGCGTGACGCTAAGGGGCTTGGCGCTAGGCGCACTCCGCCGGGAATGGCCCCTCCCTTTCCAAGGAGTGCAACAACGCGCAAAGCCCCTTAGCGCCGCGCCCGAAGGG
>JBNKJP010000049.1:0-9081 GCA_050291245.1 Candidatus Thiodiazotropha sp.
CTAGTGTGGTGTAACGTATAAAGTGAACCTATCAGCGTGACGCTAAGGGGCTTGGCGCTAGGCGCACTCCGCCGGGAATGGCCCCTCCCTTTCCAAGGAGTGCAACAACGCGCAAAGCCCCTTAGCGCCGCGCCCGAAGGGAGCCCCGCAAATCCCTCAATCCTGCGTTGCAGGCCTTGAAAAGGGCTTGCCATTCCCTGCGGCCTGCGCCTTGTCTTGAGGGATTTGCGGGGCTCTGATAGGTTCACTTTATACGTTACACCACACTAGTGTGCGCTTGGATATGAAACAAAGGGAGTCATCACACAGACCATGGCGGGACTACTCCACGAACTGATCTTCGAGTCAGCGAACCGCCAGCCAGATCAGCCAGCCCTGCAGTACAAGTCCCAAACACTCAGGTATCGCGAGCTGGCCGAGCGGATCAAGATTTTTTCCCACGCCCTGATGGACATGGGAATCGACCGCTCCGACCGGGTTGCCATCTATCTTCCCAAGTGTCACGAAAATGTGATCGCCATCTTTGGGGTACTTGCCGCAGGGGCCACCTTTGTGCCGATCAATCCGGTGCTTAAACCCCATCAGGTTTCCCATATTCTTCTGGATTGCCAGGCCCGTCTGCTGGTCACCACACCCGGCAAACTGAAGTCTCTGCAAGATACCTTAGCCGATTGTGTGGATCTGACCGACCTGTTGCTGGTGGATGACCAGGGCGAGACAGATCCCAGCGAATATACCCAACATCTGATGACCTGGGAGTCATTTCTGGATCGGTGCAGTCAATGTGCCACGCATCCTGTTGTCGAGTCGGATCTTGCCGCGCTCATCTATACCTCGGGCAGTACCGGAGAGCCCAAGGGGGTGGTACTCAGCCATCACAACATGGTGGTCGGAGCCCGGAGTGTGGCCGGTTATCTGCGTAACACCGCCTCGGACCGGATTCTGGTGGTGCTGCCATTGAGCTTCGATTACGGTATCAGTCAACTGACGACGGCCTTCCTGGTGGGAGCGACAGCGGTATTGATCAACTATCTGTTGCCCATGGAGGTCCTCAATACCCTGCTCCAGGAAAGGATTACCGGATTGGCCACCGTACCGCCCCTGTGGAATCTGCTGGTGCAACTGCCCTGGCCCGAGGGGATTGCTCAGCAGTTGCGATACATCACCAGTTCCGGCGGGGTGATGCCCGTGGAGACCACCGAATCACTTCGCCAGGTTCTGCCCAATACCGAGATCTACCTGATGTACGGTCTGACCGAGGCCTTTCGATCCACCTATCTGCCCCCGGAACAGGTGAGCAGAAGGCCGAAATCCATGGGGATCGCCATACCGGATGCCGAGATTCTGGTGTTGCGCCCGGACGGTACCCCCTGCGATGAGGATGAGCCGGGTGAACTGGTGCATCGGGGCCCCCTGGTCGCCTTGGGTTATTGGAACGATGAGGTTGCCACTCGACAACGGTTCCGGCCTTTTCCCCCCGATGTCGACGGGCAGCCGGATCGGGAACGCGCGGTCTGGTCCGGGGATATCGTCAAGCGCGATAGCCAGGGATATCTCTACTTCATCGGTCGTCATGACGACTTGATCAAGACCTCGGGATTTCGTGTCAGCCCGAATGAGATCGAGGCGATCGTACATGCGTCCGGATTGGTGGAGGAGGTGGTGGCGCTGGGGATTCCCCATGCCACCCTGGGACAGTCCATCGCCCTGATTGTGGTACCCAGAAAGGGGGAGTCGCTGACTGAGGAACGACTGATCAACGCCTGTAAGAGGCACCTCGCAACCTATATGATGCCCGCTCGGGTGGAATTCCGCGCCCGGATCATAACCAATGCCAATGGAAAACTCGATCGCAAACAACTGGCCCTGGAATTGATGGAGTCATCGACCGATGGATAAAGATTTGAAACAGACCTGGCTCATGGTGGCCGGTGTTGACGAAGTGGGTCGTGGCCCATTGGCCGGGCCGGTGGTGGCCGCCGCGGTGATTCTTCATCCCGAGCGTTCGATCCCCGGTCTGGCGGATTCGAAAAAACTCAGTGAAAAGCGCCGTGAGGCACTCGATCCGCTGATCCGGGCGCAGTCGCACTGTTGGTCGCTGGGGCGTGCGGAGGTGGAGGAGATCGACCGGATCAACATCCTCCAGGCCAGTCTGCTGGCCATGCAGCGGGCCGTGGCGGGTCTGCCGATTTCCCCCGACCGGGTACTCGTGGATGGTAATCGCCCGCCTCAATTGGACTGTCCGGTGGAGGCGATCGTGGGGGGTGACCGGCTGATTGAGGCGATCAGCGCCGCGTCCATTATCGCCAAGGTGGCCCGGGACCGAGAGATGGTGGCGCTGGATGCGCAATACCCGGGTTACGGTCTGGCCAAACACAAGGGTTATCCCACCAAGGCTCACCTGGCCGGCCTGGAAGCTCTGGGGGTCTCGCCGATTCATCGGCGTTCCTTTGGCCCGGTGCGCCGATTACTGAGCTAGGAACTGGGTTTTTCTCGTTCCCACGCTCCGCGTGGGAATGCAGACTGGGGTACGGATCACTCAGCAAGGTTGATCGTCACAACAGACTGAGTATGCATTCCCAACGAGTTGGATTAACTGCGAATGATCGCACAATTTGATTGGCTTATTGAGTCTATTTACGGTGATTGGCGTCCATTTGCGGTTCAATCCCATTAAGTAAGTACCATTCCGATCTCGGACTCAAATTTTGAGCCCCAATCGCGCTAGAATAGACGCCTCCAAGAGCATCACTGGTGAGACATGACAGCGGGTTTCGTACATCTACGCGTTCATTCGGAATACTCGCTGGTCGACGGGCTGGTGCGGGTCAAGCCCCTGGTCAAACAGGTGGCGGAGCTCGGCATGCCGGCGGTGGCGCTCACCGATCAATCGAATATGTTCGCCCTGGTGCGTTTCTACCAGGCGGCTCGGGCGGCGGGTGTCAAACCCATTGCCGGGGTGGATGCCTGGATTCGTAATCCCGAGGATATCAATGCACCCCACCGACTGGTGCTGCTGGTGCAGAACCCGGTGGGCTACAATAATCTCACCCGCCTGGTCTCACGCAGCTACCGGGAAGGGCAGCACCTGGGACGCCCGCTGATCGAACCGGACTGGCTGCCGGGTAACACCGAAGGGTTGATCGCCCTGTCCGCCGGGAGACAGGGTGATGTGGGTAAGGCCCTGCTGGCGGGTAACCGGGCCCTGGCGGAAAAGCTGCTCGGTCACTGGCTGGAACTGTTCGGCGACCGCTACTACCTGGAGCTGAACCGCACCGGCCGCCCGGACGAGGAGCGCTGTCTGCACGACAGCGTGGCCCTGGCGACGGATTTCGGCGTACCGGTGGTGGCCACCAACGACACCCATTTCCTGCAGCCCGGAGACTTCGATGCCCACGAGGTGCGGGTGTGCATTCACGAGGGGCGGACCATTGACGACCCCCGGCGGCCGAAAAACTACAGCGATCAGCAATATTTGCGCAGCCCCGAAGAGATGCAGGCGCTGTTCTCCGATATCCCTGAGGCCCTGCAGAACAGTGTCGAGATCGCCAAGCGCTGTACCATCGAGCTGACCCTGGGGAAGAATTTTCTGCCCGATTTTCCGATCCCCGAGGGGATGACCATCGAGGCCTTCCTGGAAGAGGAATCTCGCAAGGGTCTCGAATGGCGGTTGCGCAAGCTCTTCGACGAGAATGCCCCCGATTTTGCCGAACGCCGCAAGGTCTACGACGAGCGCCTGCAGGTCGAGCTGGACGTAATCAACAGCATGGGCTTTCCCGGCTACTTTCTGATCGTCGCCGACTTCATCCAATGGGCCAAGGACAACGACATCCCGGTCGGTCCGGGGCGTGGTTCCGGCGCCGGTTCCCTGGTCGCCTACGCCCTGAAGATCACCGATCTGGATCCGATTGCCCTGGAACTGCTGTTCGAGCGCTTTCTCAATCCGGAGCGTGTCTCCATGCCCGACTTCGACGTGGACTTCTGCATGGACAAGCGGGACCAGGTCATCGACTACGTGGCGCAGCGCTACGGGCGGGATTCGGTGTCCCAGATCATCACCTATGGTTCCATGGCGGCCAAGGCGGTGGTGCGCGACGTGGGTCGGGTACTGGGACATCCCTACGGCTTCACCGACCGGGTCGCCAAGATGATCCCCTTCGAGATCGGCATGACCTTGGATAAGGCACTGAAAGAGAGCGATGACCTGAAGCAGGCCTTCGAAACCGACGAGGAGGTGGGCGAACTCATCGAGATGGCCAAGAAACTCGAGGGCTGCGCACGCAACGCGGGGAAACATGCCGGTGGAGTGGTCATCGCCCCGGGACTGCTCACCGACTTCACCCCGCTCTACTGCGAAGCCAACGGCGAGGGTCTGGTAACCCAGTTCGATAAAGACGACGTGGAGAAGGTCGGTCTGGTCAAGTTCGACTTCCTGGGATTACGCACCCTGACCATCGTCGACTGGGCGCTCAAAGCGGTGAACGCTGACCGGGCCAGCCAGGGACTCGAACCGGTGGATATCAGCGCCATTCCCATGGACGACGAGGCCTCGTTCAAACTCCTCAAAAGCGCCGAGACCACCGCAGTGTTCCAGTTGGAATCCCGGGGCATGAAAGAGCTGATCAAAAAGCTCCAGCCGGACTGCTTCGAGGACATCACCGCCCTGGTGGCTCTGTTCCGCCCCGGACCGCTGCAATCGGGCATGGTGGACGACTTCATCGACCGCAAACACGGCCGCGCCGAGGTGGCCTATCCCCACCCGGATCTGGAACCCATCCTCAAGCCCACCTATGGGGTCATTCTCTACCAGGAACAGGTCATGCAGATCGCCCAGGTGCTGGCTGGCTACTCCCTGGGCGGCGCCGACCTGCTGCGCCGAGCCATGGGCAAGAAAAAGCCCGAAGAGATGGCCAAGCAGGGGGAGATCTTCCGCAAGGGCGCGGTGGAGCGGGGGGTCGAGGAACAGACCGCCACCTACATCTTCGATCTGATGGAGAAGTTTGCCGGATACGGCTTCAATAAATCCCACTCCGCCGCCTATGCCCTGGTCTCTTACCAGACCATGTGGCTCAAGGCCCACTACCCGGCGGCGTTCATGGCGGCGGTCTGCTCCGCCGACATGGACAACACCGACAAGGTGGTGCCGTTGATCGAGGAGTGCCGGCGCATGAAGCTCAAGGTTGAACCGCCCCAGGTCAATCTTTCGGAGTACAAATTCACCGCCTCGGACGAACATACCGTGGTGTATGGTCTGGGGGCGATCAAAGGGGTCGGAGAATCCGCCATCGAAGCGGTCATCCTGGAGCGCAACGAACACGGACCCTATCAGGACATCTTCGAATTCTGCCGCCGAATCGATCTGCGCAAGATCAACCGCCGGGTGCTCGAATCCCTGATTCGCGCCGGTGCCCTGGATGGTCTCGGGACCAATCGTGCCACCCTGATGTTGCAGCTGCCTCTGGCATTGAAACTCGCCGAGCAGCACCACGCGATGCAGGCCATGGGACAGAACGATCTGTTTGGCATGGGCGAGCCCCAGCCGGCGGAGGCCAGTCATGCCCAGGTCATCCCGGACGACGTGGACGAGTGGGAGGAGGAGCAGCGCCTGCTGGGTGAAAAAGAGACTCTTGGACTCTACCTCACCGGCCATCCCATCGACCGCTACGCCGAAGAGCTGCCGCACATCGGCTGCAGCCGTATCGGTGAGCTCAGCCTGGAGGGGTCACCGGGCAACGGACAGTCGCAACGGCGGCGCGGTGTTCCGGTAGTGGTATGTGGACTGGTGGTGAGCGCCAGTCATCGCCAGACCCAACGGGGCCGCATGGGCACCCTGGTACTGGACGACCGCAGCGGACGCATCGAATGCACCCTGTTCAACGAAACCTATGAACAACATCGGGACCTGATCTCGGCGGATAAAATTCTGGTGGTCTCCGGGAGTCTGAGTTATGACGAATACCGGGGAGGTTTGAGCATCCGGGCCGATAACCTGTTGACCTTCGAGCAGGCCCGGGCCCACTATGCCGCGGCGCTGAGGGTTGAGATGGTCAAGCCGTCGGGCGTGTCCGGCGACATGATGGAACGACTGCAACAGATACTCACCCCGTTTCGGGGCGGCACCACCGGGATTCGGCTTCACTACCGGACCGATCAAGCCTGTGCCGATATTCAGTTCGGGCAGGAGTGGCGGATAACGCCGACTGATGAATTGATTCGCCGGCTCGAACAGCTCTTTGGGCCGGGGTCGGTGCGGGTTGGCTATCGCAATGCGGCTGCACCGGTGGAGACGGGCGCGCGCGGTGCGGTGCAAGCTGCGAGTTCATGATTTTTCCAGTTGGTATGTATGGTATGGGAAAACTATTCGATGGGCTAGACACACAATTTCTTTTACGCTAGCCTGTTTCCAGTTCAATGCAAGGAAGAAACAAAGTTAGGATGACCACTGCCCGCCTGTGACAAATCACTCTTCAAGAAATACTGCCTACCTCAGCGCTGCTGTGTACGCATGGTTTTGCTGTGCGGCAATGATTTATGCGGGGGAGAGATTTGACATCGGGTAATGGATTGCATTCGTTATGGCTTTGCAATCGAGCTTGAGTGCTTGTGATGGATTGTTTGGTAGTTAGCACTCGCTCTACATTGACACGCGTGCAGATCATTGGAATAGAAGCTGGACTATTCATCAATTTGCCGCAAATTAGAACCGCAACAAAAAGGTTTGTTATGAGATTGTCCTTTAACGGAAAGACACGAACAGTTCCATATACTCTTATTGTGTGGCTTTGTCTGATGGCTATTGCCCATCCGCTTCGTGCTGAAGAACCTTTGATTTGGAAGGCGGGACCACCCGGTAATACAAGCGCTGTTTTTGGTACCATGGAAGAAGCTTTGGCGAGCATTCAGGGTGCGGGTGATGGCTATGAATATCTCTCTAATCTGGTTTCAATTAATTATCATAACGATTGGTTAGATTTCCTTTACAAAATCCCACATTCCCCTCCTTTTGTTGGGGACTGGGAATATTATGGCAGCGCTGGCCATTGCAATCAGATGGAGAGTGCGGAGGCGGTCATAGATTGTCATGTGTCAAGCCAAGTAGGTTTTATGAGCAGTCATAGCGATGAATATTGCTCGCCATATTACACTCTTGACCTTAGTAGTGGTGAGTGGGCATATTCTCGGGCAGGAAATGGTGGTGGTTTTGAGATTGATAATCGTGCAACAAGGACATATCGAACACTAAGCTATTGGTTTTCGGGTTATGGCGTTAACCGCAAATGTACATCTCATGAGAGTAGCTTCCGTGTTAATGGAAATCGGGTTGTTGAGTGCCAATTTCCAACTCAGGCCTATAATTTTAGTAAAAACTATTGCTATAGCAATTTGTCTGCCCATGTCTACTGCTATACACAATACTACCTTTCACCTAAACCCATGACCTGTCCTGTCGAGGGTGATCCCTGTAATCCGGCAACAGGAAATGAAACAGAAAGCGAAACCGACTATGCATCACCCAAAGGCGATCTGAGGGTTCAGCGATATTATGCTTCGCAAGGCGTGGGTGATGGCTATGCTGAATTAGGCCAGCGTTGGCGACATAATTATGCCAAGCGTATGGAAGGCTATGACACTCCTTTCTACCACATGTACTACGGTCCGAAATCTTCGCTATTTACAACAAAACAGCAGGCCTGTCATGACGGCTGGAACGAACTGAAGAGCACCGTTTATCAAGGAATGCTTTCCGATACCGATGCGGCTTATCAAAATGGCGTTTGTGAGATCAGCAGGGGAGTGGAAATAGTGGCCAAGCTGGTGATACATAATACGCTGTATGCAAAAAAGGATTCTGATATTCTGACCTTTACACAAACAAATGGTCAAATTATCGCCTATAGCAATCAAGGAGGGGTGTGGTTGCCCCTTTATCCCGGCAAAACAAGCCTCGTACTAGAGGAGGATGGTTGGAAGTACCATGTGCCTGGCGGATCACTTGAAACCTACAATGCGAATGGTTTTCTTGTTAGCAGCAAGGATACGAACGGTCGACTTACGAGTTTCTCATATAATGACCAAGGTCATCTGGAAACGGTCGCCGGCGCTTTTGGCGATACCCTGACCTATCACTATGAGGGTGATCGCTTGACGGGTGTCACCACCCCGGACGGTGGGCTTGGCTATGGCTATGATGAAGCGGGCCGATTGAATCGAGTGACCTACCCAGATGGCAGCGAAAAGCAATACCACTATGAGGACAGTCGTTTTCCCTATCACTTGACCGCTATCAGCGACGAGAAGGGTGAACGTTATGCCAGTTGGGCCTATGACGATCAAGGACGCGCAATTCTCTCTGAACACGCCAATGGAAACGAGCGAGTCGAATTTACCTACAATTCGGATAGTACTACCACGATTACCGATGCGGCGGGCGCTGAGCGAACCTATCACTTTGTTATGAAACAGGGATCGATGAAGGTCGATCGCATCGAAGGCGACCGCTGCGCCACCTGCGCCAACGGTGGCATCAGAAGCTACGCCTACGATGTCAACGGCTTCGTCGTCAGCCGCACTGATTGGAACGGCAACGTAACCAGCTACACACGAGATGCCCAAGGTCGTGAGCTGAGCCGCACCGAAGGCGCCGGCACCCCCGAGGCCCGCACCGTGACCACCACCTGGGACACGGATCTGAACAAACCTCTGAGCATCACCGAGCCCGAGCGGATCATCGAGTACCACTACAGCCCCGAAGGCCGGCTACTCAGTCGTGAGGAGCGGCCCAGATCCTAAATGCCGAGCCCCGCTAACCCCGAAATCATTGTATTTTAAAGACCACCTGACAAGGATGATCTGATGAGCGTTTTTGTAACCCGCACCTCCCTGCAACTGGCCTTGCTGGCCGCCCTCGGCCTTACCCTGGGGCAGGCCCAGGCCGACCGCAGCGTCAGCTACACCTACACCGCCCTGGGGCAGGTGGAAACCATCGACGGCCCACGCCTCGATGTGAGCGATATCACCACCTACGGCTACGACGCCCAGGGCAATCGCATCTCGGTGACCAACGCGCTCACTCAGACCACC
>JBNKJP010000050.1:0-51419 GCA_050291245.1 Candidatus Thiodiazotropha sp.
TCGCCCGAAGGGAGCCGCCCCAATACGCCAGCTCTGTGTTGTGGCTCTTGGAAAGGGCTTGCCATTCCCTGCGAGCCACGCCTTGATCTGACGCATTGGGGCGGCTCTGAATGGTACAGAATCTATGACGAGGTACACTAGACCCATGTCTTGCACAAGGTCCTGGCTCAACATTTAGGCGGCTAAATTTTCACAACACTTGGTGTTGCGAGCCTTCGCGCTATACTGGGATATGAACTTGCCGGGTTAATAGATGCTTCAAAGTGCCAGACATTGGAAAAATCTCAGCTTTGTGGGCGTTTGCTTGAGGACCCGTCTGTGTTAGTGCCCAATGGTTACACGATAACCGAGGATCTGTACCAAGGTTTTCAGACACACCTCTATCGCGCACGTCGTCAGGCAGACAATCGCCCTGTCATACTGAAAATCCTTCGTGGCGAGACAACCCGTCAGGAAGGACTTTTCCGTCTTCGCCAGGAAAAGGAGAATACCCAGCAGTTTGACGACGACCCTATCATCAAGGTGCTCGACTATACGGAGCAGGGTGACATCGCCATGCTGGTGTTGGAGGATTTTGGTGGTTCGTCTCTCGACCGCTTCATGGCGGGCGAGCGGCCAGACTTGGAGACATCACTGCAAATAGCGCTTAAGGTGATCCAGGGACTGGAGCGTTTGCATGGCCGGGATCTGGTGCACAAAGATGTCAATCCCTCCAATATCGTCTGGAACCGGCAAACCGGTCAGGTCAAGCTCATCGATCTGGGACTCGCCTCATCACCCCAACTGACCAAGGCCGTACACCTGAACCGGGGTGTCGTGGAGGGCACCTTAAACTACATCTCTCCAGAGCAGACCGGCCGTATCAACCGGCAGTTGGATTACCGCAGCGATCTCTACTCCCTGGGTGCCACCCTCTATGAACTGGTAACCGGCCAACCTCCCTTTGTGGCAGACGATGCGATGGAGCTGGTGCATGCGCATATCGCCAAACAGGCGGTCCCGCCCCATGAGCGGGATCCGACTGTTTCTCCGGCACTCTCCGCGGTGATCATGAAACTCCTGGCGAAGACCGCAGAGGAACGCTATCAGAGCACTTATGGATTGCGGGAGGATATCGAGACCTGTCTACGGCAGTTGCAAAGCGGCGATCTCCAAACATCCTTCAATCCCGGCGAGCAGGATGTATCGAGCACATTCACCATTTCCCAGAAGCTCTACGGCAGAGAGCGGGAGACCGGCGTGCTGCTCGACGCCTTCGAGCGCATCAGCCAGGACGGTTGCGAGCTGGTGATGATCGGGGGTTACTCCGGTGTGGGCAAGACCATGCTGGTGAACGAACTGCAGCGACCCCTGGTGGAAAAACGGGGTTATTTCACCACGGGTAAGTTCGATCCCCTCAACCGCAGCATTCCCTACCATGCCTTTATTCAGGCCTTCAAGGAACTGGTCAGACAGTTGCTTTCCGAGAGCGAGTACCAGGTTCAACGTTGGCGACGGCGTCTTCTCGACAGCCTGGGACAGAATGGACAACTGGTGATTTCGGTGATCCCGGAGATCGAACATATCATCGGCCCGCAACCCGCGATTCAACTACTGCCGCCCCAGGAGTCGCAAAACCGCTTCGATCTGGTGTTTCAGCGATTCATCCGCGCCTTCTGCTCATCGGAGCACCCGTTGATCCTGTTCCTGGATGACCTGCAGTGGGCCGACAGTGCCTCGTTGCGCCTTCTGGAACGCTTCATGGGGGATGACGGCACCCGTTACCTCCTGGTCGTGGGTACTTTTCGTGACAACGAGGTGGATGCTGCGCACCCTTTAAGCCTGACCCTCGAGAAGATCCGTCAATCCCACGCCGCCCTTTCCGAAATCACCTTGTTGCCGTTGGCGACTGGCGATGTCAGGGCCATAATCAGGGATAGCCTGCAGGCGGATGAGCCGCGAGTGGCTGAGTTGGCCCGGATCTGCATGGACAAGACCCTGGGCAACCCCTTTTTCCTGATTCAGTTGCTCCACGACCTGTACGGCAAGGGTTTCCTACATTTCGATCCGGAGCTCGGCCAATGGTGTTGGGATACCGAGCAGATTGCCGGAGCGCGGATCGCCGACTCGGTGGCGGATCTGATGGTGGACAAAATCCGTCATCTGCCAGAAACCACACTGACCGCGCTCAAACTGGCCGCCGGAATCGGTGAACGGTTTGATCTCAAAATCCTCGCCATCGTCCATGAACACCCGGAAAGTGCCTGCGTCGAGGCACTCTCGGCAGCGGTTCGCAGCGGTTTGATCTACCCGATGAGCGAGCAGCATCTCTCCACCGAAACATCGGCTCAGGAGGCTCAGGTCTACCGCTTTCTGCACGACCGCGTCCATCAGGCGGCCTATTCATTGATCGATGAGCGGAGCAAACCGGAGATGCATTTACGCATCGGCCGTCTGCTCCTGTTGCGCCTGGAGCCCGAACAGCAGGACGAGCAGATCTTTACACTGGTCAATCATCTCAACCTCGGTATCACACTGATGACGGATCCCCATGAGAGGATCCATCTCGCCCGGCTCAATCTGCAGGCCGGAGAGAAGGCTAAACGGGCCGCGGCCTGTAATGCCGCCTACGGTTACTTCAGCCAGGGCATCACCCTGTTGCCGGATACCGCCTGGAGCGATTCGTACGAGTTGAGGCTCTCGCTCACCGAAGAGGCCGCCGAGGCCGCCTACCTCAGTCAGCGTTACGAGGAGATGGAGAGACTGATCGAGCAGGTGCTGGCGAATGCTCATGACATGCTGCAAAAGACCAAGGCCTACCGCATCCGCATCCTGGCCAATACCGCCCGCAATCAGCTGAAGGAGGCGGTGGAGAGCGGGTTGGGTTTCCTTGACGGTTTCGGTATTCACTTTTCCCAGCCGGTCACGCCGCAAGCCATCGGCGCCGGCCTTGCGCATATCCGCAACATCCTCGGCCAACGCAGTATCGACAGCCTGAGCCAGTTGCCAAAGATGACCGATCCCCGCGCCCTGGTCATCATGGATACCCTCACCACCCTGGCCAGTCCGGCATACAACTACTCGCCGGAGCTCTTTACCCTGCTGGTGCTGAAACAGGTGGAACTCTCGTTGAGTCTGGGCAACGCCGCCGACTCGGCCTTTGCCTACTCCGTCTATGCGTTGATCCTATGCGCCGCGGAGGGACGCTATGATGACGGGGATGCCTTCGGCCGTCTCTCCATCGATCTGATGAAGCGTCTCAAGGCACACAACTTCAAAACCAAGATCTACCTCGACGTCTATCTCTTCGTCCATCACTGGAAACATCCCTTGAGAGAGACCCTGTCACCGCTGCTGGACGCCTATCGCAGCGGACTGGAACTGGGCGATCTGCTGTTCACCGCGTTGAGTGCGCATGTCTACTGTCACCACACCCTGTTCAGCGCCCGTTACCTGCCGGAGACGGACAAGGAGTTCAGCACCTACCGCAAAGCGATCGCCCGGCTGGATCAGCAGGCGGTGCTCCATTGGACGGAGATCTTTCACCAGACCGTGTTGAATCTGATGACGCGCACCGACAATCCCCTCAAGCTCGAGGGAACGGCCTTCAGCGAGACGAAGATGGCCTACCTGTTCCAGGAAGAGAACGATAAGACCGTCTGCTTCCTCTACTACTTCAATAAACTGATCCTGGGCTATCTGTTCGGCGCCTATGATCAGGCGCAGATGCACGCGGACAACGCGCAGAAGTATCTGCACAGCGTGATGGGAATCATCCATGTACCCCTGTACCGCTTTTATGCGACCCTGAACCGGCTTGCCCTGGCTGAAAGCGCCGATACCGAACAGCGCCGACAGATACTCGCGGAGATCGACCCCACGCGGGACGAATTCAAGCACTGGGCGGAAAGTGCCCCCATGAATTACGCGCACAAGTATCTGTTGCTGGAGGCAGAGTGGTGGCGGTTGTCGGCGGAACCGGAGAAGGCCGAGTTCCAATACGATCGGGCGATCGGTCTGGCGTCCGAAAACGGCTATATGCATGACGAGGCCCTGGCCAATGAATTGACGGGACGCTACTTTTTGCACAAGGGGCGACTGAAAATTGCGCGTCTCTATCTGCGCGATGCACTGCTTGCCTATGGCCGGTGGGGTGCCGAGGCCAAGGTGACGGCCTTGCGGGAGAAGTACGGCGAGCTGTTGGCCACGGTGGATCGCCGCGGAGCGGAGACGGACGACTTTGCCCGTTCCAGTGAAACATCCCTCCACGATCTTGATTTGGCATCGGTGTTGAAGGTCTCACAGACGATCTCTGAAGAGATCGTGCTAGAGCGATTGCTCGATAAGGTCCTGTCGACGGTCATGGAAAACGCCGGTGCCCAGCGAGGATTTTTGATCAATGCCGATGAGCAGGGAAAACTGGGCGTCATCCTGGAAGCGGAGTCGGCCTTACACACGAAACGGGTATTCGAACCCGAGCCGCTGGATTTACGCCGCGATCTCTCCTCCTCTATTGTCCACTATGTCGCAAGAACCGGCGAGCGATTGGTGTTGCAAGACGCGACCCATGAGGGGATGTTCACAACCGACCCGTACATCCTTGAACGAAATCCGAAATCGATACTCTGTATGCCCCTGTCACATCGGGGCCGTTTCAGTGCCATTCTCTACTTGGAGAACAATCTGATCAGCGATGCCTTTACTCCTCATCATCTGCAACTGCTCAACCTGTTGAGTTCGCAGATGGCGGTCTCCATCGAGAATGCAAAACTCTATGTGGAACTGGAGGATCGGGTGGTGAAGCGCACCCGGCAGCTCAATGAGAAGGTCGACGAGCTTTCCCTTGCCTATGAGACGTTGAAAGAGACCCAGTCCAAGCTGGAACACGCCAACGCCAAACTGGAGCGTGACAAGGAACTGTTGCAGGAACTCTCTTCGACCGACCGTCTGACCAAGCTCTACAACCGCGCGAAATTCGAAGAGCTGTTCCAGTACGAACTCACACAATGTCAGCGTTATGGCACGCCGCTTTCATTGATCATGCTGGATCTCGATTACTTCAAAGAGGTCAATGACACGCATGGACATCATGTCGGAGACCTGGTGCTGCAGGAGATCGCAAAAATTCTCAGCGACTCTTCCCGCGGCAGTGACGCGGTCGCCCGCTGGGGCGGGGAAGAGTTTCTGATCCTGGCGCCCAAGACCAATCTCACCCAAGCGGTGCAACTGGCTGAGAAGATCCGCGCCACGATCGGCAACCACTGTTTCTCCGAAGTGGGCAACCGGACCGGCAGTTTCGGCGTGGCCTGTTACCGGGAAAAGGATAGCCTGACCAGTCTGCTGCAGCGGGTGGACATGGCGTTGTACCGGGCCAAGGAGGCGGGGCGGGATCGGGTTGTGGTGGAGGATGGCGAGTCGTTGCAGGAGTAGACGACCCGCATCCTCCATCTTCCGACTAGGGGACCGGCACAGGGACCGGAATCGGCACGGGAATACCTAAGAAATTGCGTAACGCCTCGTTTTGCTCATCTCTCCTTATCTCGGCTCGGACCTCGGGTGGAACCTTATCCCGCTTCTCGCTGAAGTACACATGTCCGGGTGGATTGAACTCCCCCCATACAAAGACCGTCGTTCCCCCGGTTAAAAAATCCCCGGTGCTGCCGTCGTAGACCACAAACGTGTCCTCCCATTCCTGTAACTCCGAACCAGGTACGAATTCGATACCGAACCAGGTCTTTCCGTCGCGAATGTAGCGGTTCAACTGGCCGGAGACCTCAGTCGTGGTTGCCGGGCCCGCGTACCGCTTCACCTCGTAGATGTTCTTTTCGTCGGTGACGATGTCGAGTCGAAACCCCTGGAAGCCTGTCTCCTCATCTGGGTTCAGGTTGTCGCTGAAGCCTACCTCCCAATCGACTGTCTGTTGGATGTTGGTGGTTCCGATCGCCCTCGAAATCCAGCCGCGGCGTTTCCGGTTCAGCTCGGTGATTGTGAACGCCTGCGCCGCCCGCTCCGGTTGATGAGCGAACCACAGGCTGCTCAGGCAGGGCTCTGATCCCGGGTAGTCTCGCAGGCAAACATCCATGTAGTAGCCCCGGGTCCGCAGCGGCCCCTCGCCCTGAAAGCACTTGCTGTGACGGCGCAGGGAGTTGCCGGAGTCGGGACAATCTCCGAAGGGGTTGCCGCTGTGCAGCGCATTGAGGGCCGAGGTCAGCGAGGAGAAGATACTGGAGAGCGAGTACTTGCCCAATGGGTCGGTCTGGTTGACCGGGTCGTTACCGCCGTAAACATAGGGGCTGCGTGGCTGTACCTGCCCGATCCGCGAGGTCACTGGATCCCGTGAAGTGAACCAGCCGATCCGGGTGTCGTAGTTGCGGGCTCGCAGGAAGACGGAGTCGTCGCTGGTCAGTTCGCCACGATACCCAAAGGCGGGGACGTCCAGGGTGTCGTGGATGTCCAGAGAGGCACCGAAGACGTCGTAGCTGTTGGCGCGGGCCCAGCTTCGGGTCTGTTCGGTGCGTAATGTAGACCCGTTGACGTCCCGGGAGAAAACGCCATAGCCATCTTTCCGGTCTCGGTTGTCCCACGCGCTGACAGCAGTGCGTCCGTACCCATAGAGGAAGTCCACCCCTTCGGTTTTCTCACTGAGGATCTGTGTGACGGATTTACCGGCGCTCCAGGCGAACTGCCGGGTGACCGAATTCAAGGGATGGTTGGGGCAGCCATGGAGAGGGAGATACACGCCCAGTCGGTCTTTGAATGGTGTATTCATCTCGAATCGGACGTTGATTTCCGCCGGCAGTCCGTTGCCGGTGAAGGTGGAGGTCGTCGTCTACGTGCGACAGCCTTGCGTTGCGATCTTCTCCACGAGATTGCCGAAACCGTCATAGCTCAGGGACTCGGTATTAAAGGTCAAATCCTGTCCAGGGACGTGCTCGGTGCGTGTGAGGAGGCGACCCACACTGTCGTAGGTGTAGTCGATCTGCCGGTGTCCTTCGGACACCCGGACCAGTTCGTCGGCCTCGTCGTAAGTCATTGTCGCGGTGATCCCAGCCCGCTGGATGACGGTGCGGTTGCCGTTCTCGTCGTATTCCAGTGACATCATGGGACACCAGGGGCCGGACACCTTCACGAGTTGTCCCGCCGCGTCGTAGCCGAACTCCAGGGTATGTCCTGGTTCGCACTGCTTGATGATTCGTCCGTCGGCGTCCCGGGTGAGCGCGGCATCCTGGGTGACTTTCCAGCCGTGGGTCTCCTTGTACTCGGAGAGCAACCCCCCCGCGTAGCGGTAGCGTCGTGCCCAGTGGTCGGGGAGGGACTCCTTCAGGAGTCTGCCGTCAGGGTCGAGTTGGTACGAAACGTCCCGCCCGCGGGAGTCGCTCAGCCCAACTAGTTGTGAGGCCGCGTCGTAGCGGTAGTCCACCACCAAGCCGTCCGGGTAGGTGAGCAAAGTGGGTTGTCCGTTCAGGTTACGACCAATCGAGAATTTGCCATGTCCGGGGACGCTGTAGGACGACAGTCGGCCCGC
This sequence comes from Candidatus Thiodiazotropha sp., assembly GCA_050291245.1. Taxonomy (GTDB): domain Bacteria; phylum Pseudomonadota; class Gammaproteobacteria; order Chromatiales; family Chromatiaceae; genus Thiodiazotropha. The sequence continues at coordinate 7,505 of JBNKJP010000050.1, forward strand.
GGCATCGTAGGTGTACTGCGTGGTCCCTGTGGTGTCGGTCATGCGGGTCTGCCGGCCCGCGGCGTCATAGGTGTAAGTGACCATTGAGCCGTCCTCGGCTTGGCGGGTCAGGAGTTGGCCTGCGGCGTCGTAGGTCATGCTCAGTGTCGCGCCGTCCGGCTGGGTAACGCTCAGCAGGTTGCCCGTTGCATCGAACTGCTGTGTCGTGACCCGGTCAAGGGGGTCAGCGGAGCTTGTCTGGCGTCCTGCGGCGTCGTAGGTGTATCGGGTTGTTGCGCCGTTCGGTTCTACGATTGTGAGTAGCCGGCCGTTGCCGTCATAGGTGTACCGGGTCGTATGGCCCAGTGCGTTGGTCACGGAGCTGACCTGGCCGGCTGCGTCGTAGTCAATCCGTTCGACGGCACCGGAGGGATGCGTCATGGAGATCACCTGACCGTTGGCATCGTAGATGTAACGGGTCTCACCACCCCTGGGGTCGACGACCGTCGAGACCCGGCTGGCCTTGTCATAGGCGTAGCGGGTCTGGAGCCCTGCCGGCGTCGTCCAGGAGATGCGGCGGTCATCGGCGTCGTAGGTGTAGCGGGTCATACCACCGAGTGGGTCGATGACCTTGATCAGATTGCCCGCGTCATCGTACACATATCGGCGTACCTGATCGAGGGGGTCTGTGATGCTCACCAAATGGCCGGCCTTGTCGTAGCCATATCGTGTGACAGCACCCAGTGGATCGGTCGTCGAGACTATCCGGTGCGCGGTGTCGTAGACGTTCCGCCAGATCGCTCCCGTCGGATCCGTGATCGAGAGCAGGTCACCGCTGGCGTTGTATTCGTAGTGGGTGGTCCGCCCGAGGGCGTCCCGGGTGGCGGTTGGGTTTCCGTATTGATCGTATCGGGTTACCGTGGTGCCGGACTCGTCGGTTCTCCGCACTGACCGATGGTCCGAGTTATACGCATAGGAAATGGTCGTCCCAATCGGGTCTGAGATGGTCACAGGGCGTCCCAGGGAGTCATGGGTAAAGACGCTGTCACCGCCCGTGGGCGAGGTCATGCTGGATAGGGTTCCGTCCGGTCCGTAAGTGTAGCTGGTTTTACGCTCCAAAGGATCGGTCGTGCTGAGGGGGTTGCCCGCCGGGTCGAAGGTGTAATGGGTGATGGCCCCTAACGGGTTCTCGATATCACTGATCGTACCCTGTATTGAGTACCGAATTTTGGTTGAGGCGTTTAGGGGGTCGGTTACCTGGGTCACTCGCCCCGAGTCGTCATACTCATAAGAGTAGGTGTTGCCGAGGGGGCTGGTCAGGTTGATGAGCCGTCCCAGGGCGTTGTAGTCGAGTCGGCTCGTTCTACCAAGTGGGTCGGTGACAGAGACCGGTTGACGGGTGTCATCGTACTCGTAGGTCGTGATGGCGCCGTTTGGGTCAGTCCGCGATAGTACGAGGCCCGACGACACGACATAGGTCGTGGTGGCATCGGTCGGATCAGTCACGGATGAAGGAACCCGTTCTCCCCCTTCGTAGCCGTAGTGCATCACACTACCGGTCGGGTCGGTCACCTCGGTGACTCGGCCCTGGTCATCATAGGCGAAACGGGTGGCTGCCCCGCCGACAGACTTGCTGGTGAGTCGCCCGGCTGCGTCGTAGTCGAACTCTATCCGTACCAAACCAGGTGTGGTAACGGCGACGATCCGCCCTTGTTCATCAAACAGCTGCTCAAGGGTGTCACCCGCCTCGTTTCGAGTCAGAACGAGGTGTCCGGCACTGTCCTGGGAAAGAGTGAGGCTCTGAGTGGAGCCTGAAAGGGAGACCTCTGTGTCCCCGAAGGAGTCAAAGCGCAGATCAAGCTCGCTCCCGTCGGCCATTGCCTGGTGAACCACCCGCCCGGATTCGTCGTAGTCGTTACGGACCCGCACCTGACCGTTGACGGTCACAGAGTGGATCACTTGATCCGCAGAGGATTCATAGCTGGTGGTCCCCGCGGGGCCTACCACAGAGGTCAGAACACCATCCGTGTAAGAGTAAGTGACCGATCGACCATCGCTTGTCGAAACATGGGTGATCAGACCGTCGTCATTGCGTTCGAATGTCAGTGTGGCTCCGTTCGAGTCAACGACAGTGGCGAGCCTGTCCTGGGGATCGTAGCTCAGCTGCACGTCCTGGCCATTGAAGGTGCGGCGCAGGCCCCGACCCTGTGCGTCGAACGTCCACACTGGGCCCGACAGATAGTTGAGGTTGAACTCACCCGTCGTCGCCTGGGTGAGATCGGCGGAGACATCCGGCGGGCGTCGGTAACCGCCCGCGCCGTCCGGTTCGAAGGTCGCGTTTCTCCCGTCATCGCCGGTAAATGTTACCGAGTCGTCGGAGTTGACCCTGAGGGAACTGCTGAAACGAGTGGACCAGCTGGGGCCGAGTCCTGTGGAGCGATTATCGAGACTGTTATAGGTGCGACCCCAGGATAACAGGCCCGAACGTGATGGTAGGTCGACCTCATTGCGGACGAAATTGCCGGTCGCAGTGGCAATTCCGCTGCCGACGTAGCCGTAGCCGGTGTGGACACCGAAGAGTTCCTCCAGTGGACGTTCGAGGTAGGAGTCCGCAGCCTCCACTGACACGGTAAAGCCGGCCAATAGCAGAGCGGCAGTAACAAACCAAAGGCTAGTGAGTGGCATAAGCACCTCCGGGTAGGTTTTCCCGCCGACAGGCGTCCCTCGGCGGTCAAGGTTCGAAATTGCAGATCATGTTCAGGCAAATGGGAAATAAATTCCCAATTAAGTCCCAACCTTATCCGTTACTGACTGCGGTTGAGTATTTCGATCCGAAAAAGATCTTGAAAATAATCCGGATACTTTGGCTAAATCAGACCGTATAAGTCACACCTTTCCGGTGAACCGCAAAATCTGAATGAGCTCCGTCTGTTCGATAGAAATATTCTATCGATTGTTTCCAACAGATTATGCTCAGAGAGCCACATTTGAATGAGAACGCCATCACGAGATTTCGCAAACACTGTTTGTTTTGAAGATGTTGGCGAGGTCAAGGAGCAGGATCTTTATAGTATGGAACACTACACCAGAATACCCCCGGCAGGAGTGTCGGTTATGGGTTGTCCTAGACGCTATCGGGGCGGAGCAGTCTGCGCTGTCGCCGCAGATCACCGGAGAAGCCGACCACTTCGAGCTTGGACCACTCATTGCCGACCTTGTAAACCACCGGCATGAGGGTTGTGGCGTCGATCCTGGTGGGTGCGCCATAGGGCCGGTCATCCACATAGAGTTCGATGCGATCAAGGTTCAGAGTGGTGGCCCGGAGCGTGCCGTCGGCGTAGCCCCAGTCGAGATCGGTGAGGGTTTCACAGGCGAGCAGACGGCCGCAAAAGGCCTTCAGGTCAGGGTTGCCCTCCCGCAGGTCGCGCAGGGTGGGCGCATAGTGCAGATGGCCGCTGATCCCCCGGTCTTCGATGCCGATACCGGCCGAGTCACCGACCCGGATGGCGCGTCGGAAGGCCAGGGTGTACGCAATACCCCCGGGCAGCCTGGAAGGTGCCCCTTGGGTACCTGACAGGGCCAGGGAGACCTGCTGGGAACGCCAAACATTGGCGCCGCCCGCGCCGGTCGCCTGATCCAGGGAGACCAGTGTGCCCACTTTGTTATCGACGAAACCGGCGGCGAACAGGTCGCCGGAGGAGTAGGTGTTGGCATCCACCACGGCGACCACCGGGCCCGGATAGCGCTGACCGATGTCGTTACAGCGTTCCGGCGGCGTGAGCGGCAGCGCCCGGGAGTGTTGTTCTCCGCTGATCACCGCAGTCTCCAGGCTGCTGCGCCAGGGCGCTAGGCTGATGCGGTTTTGCGGGGCGTGCGCCAGGTCACGGCTGATGTCACTGGCGAGCATGGAGAAGCGGACCGGTTCGATGGGGTTGGGTGTGAAAAGCTGCAACAGGCGCTCGGCCGCCCAGATGAGCCCGCCGGGATTTCCGCGCAGGTCGATGATGAGGCCGGTGCGGGGCAGGTGCGCAAGCAGCGTGATGACATGGGCGAGGAAACCGTCGTCGTCCACCAGGTCGAAGCTCCACAGACGCAGGTAGCCGTAGACCGTGCCGTCCGCGGCGGTATAGGTGTCGGCACTGACCGCATCGCTGAAATCGTCGGGACACACGGTCGCTTCGGTTGCGTAACGTGTCGCCCCCGACAGTTGCTGGGAGCGATACCAGGCCAGGGGGGAGAACAGCATCTTCTTGACCCGGCGCGAGGCCTCCGCCAGTGGATCGACCGCATAGGCCTGTTCCGCCATGCCACAGGCATCGGATGCCTTGGGCAGATCGTGCATATCCACATAACCCCACTCGAGTCTGACCGTCTGCTCCCCCGCTGTACCGACAAAGCTGAGGTCGACCCAGTCTTCGTCCGGCGGCAGGGCATAGCGCAGCGGGCGCAGGGTGAGGGATTCCAGGGCGCGTGCCCGCCGTGCATCAGGGCGGCCACCGGTCTCCCGCGCGGCGTAAAGGTCGATGGCGCGGTCTATGCCGATGCCGTTCCAATGGGTCAGTTCCACGCCAGGGACAAATCCCCGGGATGCGAAATATTCCATCTGTGAGGGTTCGCCGGTGAAGATTTTGGAGACGATGTAGCGGTCGACCCCGTCCTTCACATAGCGTTCGATCAGAAAGGGCAGGGCCGCGATTCGTCCCTGGATCGCACTGGGGCCCAGGTAGCGGGTGTGGGCGTCCCTCAGCTCGGTGACGATTTCCGCCATGGTGCGGTGGAACTCGGTATCCTCCATGCCGTCGAGACGTTGCTGGAGCGCACGCAGGCGCTGTACCGGATCCTGCCCGTAGGTGGCCCGTTTCTGCGGCAGGTGTGCGTAGAGTCCCTCGAGCAGCATGCAGAAGGTGGCGACCACGGTCTGTTTTTCCGCCGGGGTGAGTGGCCGGGTTGCTTGCCGTTCGCTGGGTTTGGCGTTGAATTCCGCCGCGACGGCAAGCTTTGCGCGTTGCTCCGGCTGCATCAGTAGAACCGGTCGAACTGGTTGAATACGCCCTCGTGGAATCCCCCATGCCTGACGTCATGGCGCCAGTTACGGTCGTGACGCAGGGAAGGCATGGGTTCGATGTCGACCCTGACGTCGGCGGGTGGCGGTCCCGCGACCATGCCCAGGGCGCCGGGCATGTCGAGTTCGATGATCAGCCCTTGGTCCGAGGTGTCGCCGCCATCCGTTCCGGCACTGGCCGCGAGTCCGGTGACGAATTCCAGGGTCGGGTTGTCACGAATCTGATCGAGGGCTTCGAGGGTGTGTTTCCAAGTCCAGTGTTGCCACGTCCCGGGCGGGGTGTCCGGTTCAGTCGGTTTGAAAAGCTCCACATGACGGTGGGCCCGGCCGATGCGTACCGAAGTGGTGTGTCTGCGTCCGCAGGCACGCATCAGCGCCCGGGTGCCGTAACGGGGCTGGGCATCGATCAGCACCAGCAGAATCTGCTCCTCGTGGGCGGCGATCAGATTGGCCCAGGGATCGTCGAGGCAGCGTTCCACTACCGTCAGGTCGCCGAGACTGTCGGTCTCGAGCCGGCCGACCGATTTGTTCCAACATCGCTGCAGCATGTCTCCCGGTGATCCGGTCACCATCTCCACCAGGTCGAAGTCGCTCAGATCCCAGCCGAGATCCTCCGCGCAGAGCCGGGCCGCCTTCAGTTCGCCGAGCAGGTTCTTGGTGCCCGAGGGGCCCCAGTCGGTACCCAGGCAGACCTTGAGTCCGTTCTCCCGGGCCGCGGGAACGTCCGTGGTCTGCCCTCTGCCATAGAGCCACAGGTTGGAGAACGGGGACCATACGACGGCGCCGGGGCTGGTGTCGTTCATGAGTTCGGCCCGCTGCTTCCATTTGCGGAAGGCGTTTCCGTCCACCGCGCAGCAGTGGATGGCGATGAGACGTTCACGCAGACAGTTGGCGGTTGCCAGATCATCGAATTCGCGCACTACGCGGCTGCCTTTCTGACCCTCGGCGCAGTGGTAGATAAAGCCCTTGTGTTCCGCCAGACCTTCGGCCTTGTTCATGAGGGACTGGCTGTCGAGGGTCAGCGCCGAGGTGAGCATGTAATCGCTGCCGCCATGCTCATCGGGAAATGCCTGGTCGTCGATGTTGCGCACCAGCCGGTTCATGGGATTGCGATTGACGATGGGCCAGCCCTGGATCGCTGTGGTGCCGCCGGCCAGGGCCTGCACCTGTACATAGATCATCAGTGCCTCCGGCGCGCCCCTGGCGAGCAGCCAGGCGGGCCATCCGATATGCTCCTTGTAACCGCTGCGGCCCGGCCAGATATCGTGGTGCAGATAGGGACGGGATTCGTCGGCCCGGTGCCACAGGGGCAGGGCGTTGTATCCGATATGCGAATGCATGTCGATCAGCCCCGGGTAGATGAAGGCGTCGCCCACATCCACCACTTTGGCTTCGGCAAAACCCGCCGGGGGACTCTGGCTGCTCTTTCTGACACCCGCAATGGTGCCGTTGTCGCGCAGATAGACCCGGCCTTTGAAGTGGTTCTGCGGCCTCGATTTCTTCATCGGCACGACGGTGCCTTCTATGGCAAGTGGCATGTCAGTAACCCTCCCGACTGTTATGTCCCTGGTTGACGGATCGGAGGTATGCCCGATGAACGGACTTGCTCAGGGCGCCTTCCAGGTGATCGATCGGTTATCCGTCGAACCATCGGCGTGATGGTTGCGCGTGGCGTGGCTGCCGACTCCGTGCCAGTCGGGCATGCCGAACGGCAGGTCGTAGCCTGGGATCGGCGCCTGGTCCGCGTCGGTGAAGTCATTGCCGTAGGTGGTCGGGTCCGGGACGACCCCTGCCTCGGGTTGCACCATCCCGCGCAGCTGTGCGAGGCCCTGGTTCCAGGTGCCGAGCAGTGCCGGATGGTCGTGGGCCGACGGGTGGGTGATGTTGACGACCGGGAGTTCGGTGTGCTGTGGCCAGCGTTGCACCGCGTCGCGGGCGGCCGCGCCAACGGCGATGACGGCCTCCAGGGGATTATGCTCCGCGATGTAACTCAGCAACCGGTTGCGGTAGCCGAGGATCTCCGGGTCCTGACTCAACTCGCGAAGATCACCCATGAACTGTCCGAATACGGGATAGAGGAAGGTGTTGACCATGAGGTAGTCCCGGTGGATGCCGAGCCGTCCGAGAAAGGCCTGCATGCGTTGTCCCGAGGTGCCGACAAAGGCCCGGTGCCCAACCAGTTCATTGGCGGCGGGATCCTGGCCGACAATCAATACTCGGGCGGTGCCATCGAGACGGCCGCGGTAGTAGATGGGGCCGAAATCGAGCCGAAAGGCGCTGGGATGGGCCTGGTAACTGGCCAGCGGGGCCTGTTTGAACAGTGCCGACCAGTCCGCGTCGGGGCCGGGGTCGTGACCGATATCGACACTCTGTTCGAGTATCGCGCGGGCTGCGCGGACGAAACGGTTGCGGGCGAAATCGCCGACTGTCTTGATACCGAAGGCTTCTCTCAGGTGCTGACGATCAGTGGCGGAGACGCCTTTGATAGCGTCCACGTCCAGGTCGGCGAGTTCAGCCGCCGATTTGCCGTGGTGTCGGACATTGGTCATACAATCGAAAGATCCTGCTGGCATGAGAACCTCCTGTATCCACTGAAATGGCATGCCGTCTATCACTAATAGTAGCTTTCGTGTCACGTGTCTGCTGTACGTTATTAACCCGGCAGGCTCTTGCGAGGTTGTACTTATCAATTGTGCGCCGCGTCGCAACGCTAATAATGCCTTCGACGATATGCTCGGTGGTCATTTCTGAGCCGACCGTCAATCGTGAATGTCGGCGCGGTCGTCTTGCAGAGGTTGTGAATGCTTGTCCGACGGGTTGCGCCCGCTACTTTTGCGCTGATTGTGATCGCGTTGCTGCTGGTCGCCGCGGCCGGCGTCGCACGCTTTTCCGGCCTTCAACGGATGGTCGTCTGGCACGACGAGGTGTTTTCGGTCATTCGGGTGCTGGGTTTTGATCATGGGACGGTAAGACGCTCGCTCTTCTCGGGCAACGATGATCTGAGCCCGGTTCAGGTGCTGCGTTTTCAAACACCCGATCCGGCACTGGATTGGTCGGATACCTGGCGGGCATTAACCGGGCACCCGGAGCACCCCCCTTTGTTCTTCCTCCTCTCGCGTCTGTCGGTTGAGCTGAGCGAGCATACGATACTCGGAATTCGTGCAACCTCTGCATTACTGAGCCTGTTGTTGTTTCCGGCCATCGCCTGGCTGGCGCGGGAATTGTACGGGCGCGGACCAGCGCCCTGGCTGGCGCTTATTCTGGTTGCGGTTGCACCACTGCACCTGCTCTACGCCCAGGAAGCTCGTCAGTATGCGCTGTGGAGCGTGTTGATCGCCGCCTCCAGCGCGGCACTGCTGCGCGCCTTGCGCCGGGATTCAACAACCAGCTGGTCGCTGTATGCATTGCTGCTGACACTTTCACTCTATACCCAACTGTTGAGTGCTCTTCTGCTCGTCACACACCTGGTCTATGTGGGTTGGCGTGGATTCCGTGAGAACGATCTGAAACGAGAAACCGTCAAGCATCTGGGCTATGCGGTTACTGCCGCTCTGGTGGTATTTCTGCCCTGGCTGCTGGTGATCATAGAGGGTTACGCGGCAATGCAGCAGTTCACCCACTGGATGTCGCAGATCGTCAGCCCGCACCGGCTGGCGTGGATCTGGTTGAAACATCTTTCCCGCCCGTTCGTCGATCTACCGGGACAACCCTGGACAGAACTGCTGCTCGTCCCCGTGATTCTCGCAATCGTGCTCCGGGGGCGTGGTGCACAATCGCAGAAGCTTTTGTGGACAATGTTGCTGATTTGGGTGCTCGGCTTGCTGTCGCCGGACCTGCTGCTCGGCGGGCGCAGAACATTGGAGTCGCGTTACCTGATGCCCGTGTTTCTTGCATCCGAACTGCTTCTGGTCGGTGCCTTGAACGACTATTGGAATGGGGGTGTACGCTCGCGCTGGGTTGGCATTGTTTTGGTTGTGTTGCTGAGCATCGCGGGATTGCTGTCCCAATGGCATATTCTCCAAGCCGATACCTGGTGGACGAAGTCCTACAGCGCAGGTAACGCGGAGCTGGCCCGTATGATCAATCGCACTGAGCGTCCGGTTGTGCTCGTCGATGTGGGAGACGCGAATCTGGGGGAGGTCATTTCACTGAGCTATCTGTTGGATGAGAAGGTCAGACTGCGGATTCAGACCGACTATACCGCCTATGACCCTCCGGCAGACGCAACCGCCCTGTTTGCGCTCACTCCGGGTGCCTCACTGAAGCGGACGCTCGACCCGGACTACCGATTTGAGCGTCTTTCCGGAAGCTGGCAATGGTATCGTGTAATACGGAGACACCTTTGAATCTCAGGAACCGCTGTTGCTTAAACAGCGCTACGAGGTGAAATCAGCAGGGTGTCACCGGGTCGTCGGGCGAGAAGTATCATAATCATTCGGAGTATTTCAACAATGTCAAAACCGCTATTGATCATCGGTAACAAAAATTACTCCTCCTGGTCGCTGAGACCCTGGATATTCATGCGGCACCATCAGTTGCCGTTTGATGAGAAAAGAGTGGCGCTTTTTACAGAAAGCACCGATGCCGAGCTGTCCGAGTACCACTCGGATTACAAGGTTCCAATCTTGAAAGACCACGACCGGGTGATTTGGGATTCGTTGGCGATTCTCGAGTACCTGTCAGAACGCTATCTGAATAATCGGGGATGGCCTTCGGGGATTGACGCCAGGGCAGTGGCCAGATCGATCAGTTCCGAAATGCACTCAAGTTTTCACAATGTGAGAAATGAACTGCCGATGAATTGTCGCAAAAGGTTTCAGAACATAAGCCTATCGGATGAGGCCAAGAGGGAAGTGGGTCGGATCGGTGGGTTATGGGAAACATGCAGAACCGACTACGGTGCGGGGGGAGATTGGCTGTTTGGTGAATTCACCATTGCGGATGCGATGTTCATACCCGTGGCACTCAGGTTTTACGGCTACAACATCGCGCTTGATCATATTCAAGCCCAATATGTCGAAACGGTAATGGCTCATCCCGATATCAGAGAGTGGATACAGGCGGGCATGCAAGAATCGGAAATAATCCCGGCCGATGAGCTAACGATATAACGTGGCTTAGGTTAGCTTATCCCTATCGATGCGCGGGTGCAGTGGTAAGGTCTGCGTATCGATCAATATATTCGGTTGACCATATATATGGACGCGGATATATTACGTAATATGAATATATCCCCTGTGACACTATACCCTGCGCTTGCGCAGGAAACTCGCCTGCGCTGTCTGCTGCTTCTGCTTGCGCACGATGAACTCTGTGTTTGTGAACTGACTTATGCAATCGGCGCTGCCCAACCGACGATTTCCCGCCATCTTGCGCATCTGCGCGAGGCGCATTTGGTGGTCGATCGCCGAGAGGGTTTGTGGATTCATTACCGCATCAACCCCGGGCTGCCGGCCTGGGTGCTTCAGGTACTCGGCGAAACGGCCCGGGGAGTGCGGGGCATGGCGCCGTTCTCTGATGATCTCAATGCATTGAAAAATATGCCAAATCGCCCTGGTGCACCCCGCTGTGCCTGAGTGAAAGCCCCGGTTTCATCCTTATGTAATACCACAGTGTTTACCATTGCCCTTCACGACACATTAAGCGTTGAATAACAGGTTGGAGATTTCACGATGAGCGTAACAATCGGCATCAACGGATTTGGTCGCATGGGCCGCCTCGGGCTGCGCGCCGGGTGGTCCAGGACCGATTTCAACATCATCCAGATCAACGAGATTGCCACCGATGTCAGCGGATCCGCGCACCTGCTGGAATTCGACTCGGTGCATGGTCGCTGGGATCATGATTGCCAGGGTGCCGGCGACCAACTGCTGATCGATGGCCAGGCTGTGGCATACCGTCGAAACACCACCATCGGCGAAACCGATTGGTCCGGTTGCGATATCGTCATCGAGGCGACCGGCAAGCATCACAAGAAGGCAGAGACCCTGGAAGCCTATTTCGACCAGGGCGTAAAAAAGGTTATTGTCGCCGCACCGACCCAGGGCGCGTTGAACCTGGTCTACGGTATCAACGACCATCTCTACGATCCGGCGCAACACCGTCTGCTCACAGCCGCCTCCTGCACCACAAACTGCCTCGCGCCGGTCATCAAGGTGCTGCTTGAGAAGATTGGTATCGTGCATGGGTCAATGACCACAGTACACGACATCACGAACACCCAGACTCTCGTCGATAAGGGGCATAAGGACCTGCGGCGCGCCCGCGCCTGCGGCCAGTCGCTGATCCCGACGACGACCGGATCGGCCAAGGCCATTACCAAGATCTTCCCGGAGCTGGAGGGCCGGTTGAACGGTCATGCCGTGCGCGTCCCCTTACTCAATGCCTCACTGACCGACCTGGTGATCGAGACGGCTCGGCCGGTGACCGCCGAGGAGGTCAATCGGTTTTTTCGCGACGCCGCAGAGGGTGAGTTGAAGGGTATCCTCGGCTATGAGGAACGGCCGTTGGTGTCTGTGGATTTTCTCAACGATCCACGCTCCGCAATCGTGGATGCCCTTTCCACCCTGGTGATCAATGACACCCAGTTGAAGGTGTACGCCTGGTATGACAACGAGTGGGGGTATGTGAACCGGATGATGGATTTGGCCACCAAGGTGGCTCGGAACCTCTAGTATAGGACACTACACTAGTGTCGATGGACGCGAACACGCGCAACTATCTCACCGTCACCGCGGGATATTGGGCCTTTACTCTCACCGACGGGGCGATCCGCATGCTGGTGGTGCTGTATTTCCACCTGCTCGGTTATTCTCCGTTCGAAGTGGCGATGCTGTTTCTGTTCTACGAGTTCTTCGGCATTGTCACCAATCTGGTCGGTGGCTGGCTGGGGGCGCGTATTGGGTTGAACCTGACCATGCATATCGGCATGGGCATGCAGGTGGTGGCCCTGCTGGCCTTGACCGTGCCGAACGCCTGGCTGTCGGTGGCCTATGTCATGGCTGCTCAGGCCCTGTCCGGAATCGCAAAGGATTTGAATAAGATGTCGGCCAAGGCCAGCGTGAAAACCCTGACTCAGGGCGGTGGCGAGACCCAGTTGTTCAAATGGGTGGCCGCGCTTACCGGATCCAAGAACGCGCTCAAAGGGGCCGGCTTTTTCCTCGGCGCGGCGCTTCTGGAATGGGTAGGCTTTCGCTGGGCCCTGGCGGTGCTGGCGGGATTGTTGCTGATGGTGCTCGTGTTGACCGCCGTCCTGCTACCCCACGGAGTGGGCAAAATGAAGTCCAAACCCAAGTTCACCCAGGTGTTCTCCGGTGTGGCGGCTATCAATTGGTTGTCGGCGGCGCGTTTTTTCCTGTTCGGTTCCCGGGATGTGTGGTTTGTCGTGGGATTACCGGTATTCCTCTACGAAGTGCAGGGCTGGTCCTTCATGCAGGTAGGGGGGTTCCTTGCCCTGTGGGTAATCGGATATGGCTTCGTCCAGGCCGGCGCGCCGAAACTGATCCGGCACGCGGGTCACAGCCCCGGGGGGGGTGCCGCCAGGTTGTGGGCCTTCGTGCTCGCGGTGTTTCCCGTTGCCATAGCTTTGGGCCTGCAGCAAGGTTGGCCCGCCGCTGGGGTGATTGTGGTCGGTCTGGTAGCCTTCGGCATCGTTTTCGCGATCAATTCCGCCGTCCACTCCTACCTGATTCTCGCCTATTCGGACTTCGACAAGGTGTCTATGAATGTGGGTTTCTACTACATGGCCAATGCGGGCGGGCGGTTGACCGGCACCGTGTTGTCGGGCTGGGCCTACCAGTCCCAGGGGCTCGAGGGCTGTCTGTGGTGGTCAGCGGGGTTCGTGTTGCTGGCGGCACTGTTGTCATTCAAATTGCCTGAGGTCACAGCGACCAGAAGTCGTGACGCTGATCTGTAGCCGGTAGCCCGGATGAAGCGCTGCGCCTTCTCAATCCGGCGTATTACACAAGTTATGCGCCTTTCAGAGATTCCTGATACTTAGCCAGGCGGGGTGATCCGCAATCTGTTGCAGGGCGATGCCCAGCAGGGTTTTACCGGGTTCCGTCCTGTGCCAGGTGGAGGCCCCGGAGGGATGGGGCAGGGGGATGATGTCCACCTGCCGTTGATTCAAGCGGATTGGGTGGCTATGGCCGATTACCTCCACCAATCGCTCCGATTGGAGAAACTGCCCTATCGCCAGTTTGCCGACGGGTATGATCAGGCGTGGCTGGAGCAGTGAAATCTCCCGATCCAGCCAGTGTCGGCATTGAGCGATTTCCTCGCTATCGGGAACCCGGTCGCCACCCTTGGGCTTTTTGCCGGGGAAGCAGCGGCACACCGCCGCCATATAGACACGCTCGCGAAATGCGGTCTCGTTCAGACCGATGGCCTCGAACCAGCTGAAAAGGGTCTTTCCCGCTGTCCACGCAAAGGGTCTGCCTGCGGGACCCTCTTTGTCTCCCGGTGCCTGGCCCACCAGGATGATGGGAGAGACAACCGGGTTGCCTGTAACCACGGGGCCCAGCATCTGCGGGCAGGCGGTACAGGCTTTGAGTTTGTTCTGGTGCGTCAGGATTGCTGTTTGTTTGGACATACTAACCAGGCCCTAGCTCAGTTATCGAACCACTCCAACAGATAATAGAGTCGAAAACCCTCCGAGGATCGCGAGGGGCCCATGACACGCGCGGCATGCCAGTCCTCGCGGTTCTTCGCCTGTTGTATCGCGTCCTCGAGCGTGTCCACCGGCGTGACGCAGTTTTCCGGAAAACGCTTGCGTCGACGACTCGGAGTATAGATGACGGCAAAGCAGGGTTTGACGAGGTTGTCGTCGGAGTCTTGGGTCATGGTGTCGTCCAGTGCTGTCACTTTTCCGTTCTGGGTTTGGCCGGGATTTCTCAACCCCATCGAGTGTAACCAGTGCCCGTTCAAAATCATATTTTTTCACAACTCAATAATCGGGATTCCAGGCCGATATAATGACTGAGAATCTTCTGTTCTGGGTTTTCCTTTCGGGTACCCGCCGACGCGCAGTGGGGTTTCGCACTATGATCATCACCCAGTCTTCCGTCAGCATGGAAAGTCATCACACGGCCGAGGTCAAACACCAGGAAAAGACCCACCTTACGATCTGGAGAGGACAGCGACCCGGGTCCGCATCTGTTGATCCGCATAGTCAAAGGTCCGGACCTGCGAGCCGTGTGGCGGCCCCACAGCCGGAAATCTCCCAGGCGGCCCAATCCCTGCAGCCGCACAAGGCCCTCCTGAAGTTGGATGAGGCGGTATCCGAATCCCCCATGGGGGACCTTAAAATCCAACTGCTCAAATTGTTGATCGAGCGCTTTACCGGCCGCGAGATCGACCTGCTGACCCCGGATGAGTTAAATCCGGATGCGGGCGCCGTTGAGGATGTCTCGCAACCCCCTCGGAGCCAGGGTCAGGAACCGTCCCAACCGGTCGGTTGGGGATTGATTTACGATTTCTATTCCTCGCATTACGAGTCGGAGCATACCGACTTCCAGGCTCAGGGTATTGTCCGTACCGAAGACGGGCGCGAGATCAACATCAGCCTGCAATTGAGTATGAGTCGGGAGTTTCTGAGTGAAACGAACCTTCAGATCCGTGCGGGCGACGCGGTCATGAAGGACCCATTGGTGGTGAACTTCAATGGTACCGCGGCACAACTGAGCGAACGCAATTTCAATTTCGATATCGATGCGGACGGACATGAGGAGCAGATCGCCTTCGTTCGGCAGGGGAGTGGCCTGCTATCAGTCGATCGGAATTCGGATGGTGTCATCAATGACGGCAGTGAATTGTTCGGTGCCCTCAGCGGTGATGGTTTTGCGGAACTTTCCGCATATGACGAGGACGGCAACAACTGGATCGATGAGGCGGACACGATCTACAATCGTTTGCGAATCTGGACGAAAACCGCCGACGGTCAGGATTCGCTCCTGGCGCTGGGACAGGCCGGTGTCGGCGCAATCTATCTCGGTTCGGTAGAGACCCCGTTCCTGCTCAATAATGCCGCCAACGAAACTCTGGGTCAGATTCGCCAGAGCGGCGTTTATCTTTCCGAGGATGGCCAACCGGGTACCCTCCAGCAAGTGGACCTCGTGGTGTAGTTGCCATTGGCAAGAAACCCGGGCGGTTCACCGATACCCTCATTTCCTACCGGAACACTTTGTTAACCCGGCGACCTGACCTATTGGGTTGCCGGGTTATTAATACCTCAACAATATTTGGGGCGCCCTGTCAAGGTGAATAAGTCACTGGCCGGGCGGCATCGATTCGTCTAACAATAACTTTAACTAGGCATTCAATGGATTGTATGTTTCAAGTCTATGATTAATCGGGGAATACTTATGGAGGAACTCAGAAGCTCGTTGGCTGGCTACTGTGATTTGGCCTACCATTCACTGCTCAGAAATTTTGGCACCAGCTACTCAGAGGTACGCCGGGCGCGTGGGGCCGACACGGAGACACGGCGCAAACTGGCGGAACGTCTGGGTATTGCGCAGATCGGTTTGGACAGCCTCTTCATACCCCGGGATCAGTTGACGGAACAGAGACTTGAAGCAGTATTCGGCCTGATCGACACGACGCGGGATCCCCTCAGACCCGCAGTTCGTAGAGCGGATCTATTGACCCTGCGGCTCAGTCGGCTGCGTCAAAGCTGGCTGACACGGGATCAGGCAGACCAGACTGCTTCCCATCTGACGCATCCCGCTATCGATCCGGACCTCATCACGGAGGCGGATCTGAAAAGTCCGGTTGCCGGTAACGGGGCCTATGACCTGTTGTTGGTTCGGCGTCATTGGATCAACGCGAAACGCGATACCCTCAAACAACTCCGGGCGGGGGCTGTGGACCAAGGGGCGGGATTTTCCAAGTTGAGTCAAACGGTACTGGGTAGCGTCAGCATGGAGAAGCTTGAGTATGATTACAGCAATGGAATCGACATTAAGCCAATGCTGGAGCGCCTGCAGCTGGACCTTGATGGCCTTTTCTTCCTGGTAAAGCTGCAACGTTGTGCCGAAGCCGGAATCGTGCAGGAGTCGGAATGGTCTGAGTGTTATGACATTCTGGTTCAAGTGCTGAAGCGAAGGGTGTTTGCCCAATGGATCCAGGAGGAGCTGGATACGAATCTCATCCTTGGGCCGGGCTTTTTCGTCTACAAAGAACAACGGCCGATGTATGAGACCTGGCGGGCATCCTGGCAAGACCGTTCCCGCTGGCAAAACAAACTGCAAACCCGTATCAGACAGCAGGAACACGTGTTGTTGACCTACCAGGCGGCTATCAAAGCAACGCATGAGGGTACATTTCCCTTCATGAATGACCGCTTAAAGGATATTGCCGACAGGTTTTAATTCGGAGTGAATATCGTCACGCCGGTCCTATTCACAGTCGTTGCGTGTTGGCCAGAGATGGCGTGATCCTCTTTGCATACCTCCTCGCTTGATTTTTCCCTGGTTATGACGGTTCAAAAGGCCGATTTTCAACCCTTGGAGTTCGCCCCGGATGCCTGCTATAGTCAGGTGATTGTTGCGATGCAGCATTACACCGGAGCCCCCCATGTCCATCAAGCCTTTCAAAAAACTGCTGGTTGCCAACCGAAGCGAGATCGCCATCCGGATCTTCCGCGCCGCGAATGAACTTGGGATTCGCACCCTGGCCATCTACGCAGAGGAAGACCGCCTCTCGATTCATCGCTCCAAGGCCGATGAAGCCTACAAGCTGAACCCGGAAAAGGGCCCGGTTGGCGCCTACCTGGACATTCAGGGGATCATCGACATTGCCCTCGACAAAGGGGTCGATGCGATCCATCCCGGATATGGTTTTCTCTCAGAGAACCCGGAATTCGCTCAGGCATGCGCGGACAACGGGATCACCTTCATCGGTCCCCGCGCGGATCTGCTGGCGAAGATGGGGGACAAGACCGCCGCCCGGGAACTTGCAAAAAGGGCTCAGGTGCCAACCCTGCCGGGTACCGAGGAGGCGATCGAGGATCGGGAGACCGCGGTACGCATCGCCGATGGGATCGGCTTTCCGCTGATCATAAAGGCGGCCCACGGGGGGGGTGGGCGAGGGATGCGGGTGGTGCGCGATCCGGATGACCTCGGTCGATTGCTGGACGAGGCCCGCAACGAGGCGCAGAACGCCTTTGGCAACGGAGCGGTGTTTCTGGAGCGTTTTATCCAACGGGCCAAGCACATTGAGGTGCAGATTCTGGGTGACCGGCATGGCAATGTGGTGCACCTGCACGAACGTGACTGTTCGGTGCAGCGTCGTCACCAGAAGGTTATCGAGATCGCGCCTTCCGTGGATCTTCCCGAGGCAACCCGGCTCGCCCTGTGCGATGCGGCGGTCCGGCTGGCCCGCGAGATCGGCTACGATAACGCGGGCACCGTGGAGTTCCTGGTCGACGCGGAGAGCGGCGACTGGTTCTTCATCGAGATGAATCCACGCATCCAAGTGGAGCACACGGTCAGCGAAGAGATTACCAACCTGGATCTGGTGCGTTCGCAGATCCTGGTCGCCTCGGGCCGGGCGCTGCACGAGGCGGAGATCGGCATACCGCCCCAGGAGCAGATCCCCCGGGAGGGATTCGCGCTACAGTGCCGGATCACCACCGAGGACCCGGAAAACGGTTTCGCGCCGGATATCGGACGGATTCTCACCTACCGTTCCCCGGCGGGTTGCGGTATCCGTCTGGACGCGGCGATCGCCACCAACGGGGCGGTGGTCACGCCCTATTATGATTCCCTGCTGGTGAAACTCACAGTGCGCTCGCCGAACTGGGAAAACGCCCTGGAACGCATGCAGCGCGCGTTGCATGAGTTCCGTATCCGCGGTGTAAAGACGAATATCCCGTTCCTGGAGAACGTCATCCTGGACGATACCTTCCGTTCCGGTAAGGCGACCACGCGGCTGATCGACACCACCCCGGCCCTGTTCGATTTCAAGCCCCGTCGGGACCGGGCCAGCAAATTGCTCAACTATCTCGGCGAGGTGATCGTTAACGGCAACCCCACCGCCAAGGGCTGGAAACCGGAGGCGATCTTTACTTCGGCTCCGGTGCCGGCCTACGATCATCGCTCACCCTTGCCGGCGGGCACCCGGGACCGTCTCCTCGAACTGGGGCCAAAGGGTTTCTCGGACTGGATCCTGACCCAGGACCAGGCCCTGTTCACCGACACCACTCTGCGCGACGCGCACCAGTCCCTGCTGGCTACCCGCATGCGCAGCGACGACATGCTGCGTATCGCCGATGTGATCGCGCACAAGGTGCCAAATTTGTTCTCTCTGGAGATGTGGGGCGGCGCGACCTTCGATACCGCGATGCGCTTCCTCAACGAGGATCCCTGGGAGCGTCTGATCCAGTTGCGTGAACGGATTCCGAACATCTGCTTCCAGATGCTGCTGCGGGGCGCCAATGCGGTGGGCTATTCGAACTATCCCGATAACGTGGTGGGTAGTTTCGTGCGCCGTGCGGTGGAAAACGGTATGGATATCTTCCGCATCTTCGACAGTCTGAACTATGCCGAGAATCTCTTCCCGGCCATGGAGGCGGTGCTCGAGGACGGGCGCGCGGTGTGTGAGGCGGCGATCTGCTACACCGGCAACATCCTCGATCCCAAGCGCAACAAGTACGATCTCGAGTACTACATCGGCATGGCCAAGGCGCTGGAGAAACGGGGTGCGCACATTCTCGCCATCAAGGACATGGCGGGTCTGCTGCGACCCTATGCCGCCGATGTGTTGTTCCGTGCCCTGAAGTCCGAGATCGGCATCCCGATTCACTACCATACCCACGACACTTCGGGGATCAATGCGGCAACGGTGCTGCGCGCCGTGGATGCCGGCGTGGACGTGGTCGACGGGGCGATCGCCGGACTGTCCGGGTCCACATCCCAGCCGAATCTGAATTCCATGATTGCCGCCCTGGAGCACACGCCCCGGGATCCCGGCATCAACCGGGAAGCCCTGGATGAGATGTCCCACTACTGGGAACACGTGCGTACCTTCTATAAGCCTTTCGACACCAGTGCGCCCCACGGCACCGCCGAGGTCTATCTGCACGAACTTCCCGGCGGCCAGTTCACCAACCTCAAGGAGCAGGCCAGCGCCATGGGCCTGGGTGGGCGCTGGCCTGAGGTAGCGCGCACCTACGCGGAGGTGAACCAGCTGTTCGGCGATATCGTCAAGGTCACCCCCAGCTCAAAGGTGGTGGGGGACATGGCGATCTTCCTGGTCACCCGTGGCATCAAGGCCCAGGATGTGCTCAACCTGGCGCCCGGTTCCGTGCCCTTTCCCGAATCGGTGATCGACATGCTCGCCGGTGGTCTCGGACAGCCCAAGGGCGGCTGGCCCGAGGCGCTGCAGCGCATCGTGCTGGGCGAACGCAAGGCCATCGACGACCGCCCCGGGCTGCATGCGGAGGCGGTGGATTTTCAACCGCTGAAATTCGAGCTGGTGGAGAAACTCGGCCGTGAACCCAGCGACGATGAAGTGCTCAGCTACCTGATGTATCCAAAGGTGTTTCTGGACTACGACAAGGTACGCGAGCAGTACGGTGATCTTTCGGTACTGCCCACCCCGGCGTTTTTCTACGGTCTGAGTACCGAAGAGGAGATCGCCGTGGAGATCGAGCCCGGCAAGACCCTGTTCATCAAGCTGCTGCACTTGGGCGAGGCGGACAAACACGGCAAGCGCACGGTCATCTTCGAACTCAACGGCGATGCCCGTAACATCACCATCCAGGACAAGAGCCTGGTGGTGGACAGCGCCTCCCGGCCCAAGGCCAGCCCGGATGATCCGCGCCAGGTGGGTGCCCCCATCCCGGGCAAGGTGACCCAGATCTCGGTCAGTGTCGGCGATACCGTGAACAAGGGCGATCCCCTGTTTACCCTGGAGGCGATGAAGATGTTCACCACGGTCAACGCCTCCATGGCGGGTGTGGTCAAGAGCATCGAGATCGAACCCGACACCACGGTCGAGGCCAAGGACCTGCTGCTGCGCTTCCGCTGAGGTACTTATTGTTAACCCGGCATACTGAGTCGCCGGGTTAATAACCTGGCAACCCATGGGATTTAAGATCGCTCAAAATGCGCCGCTATCTATTTTTGTGTTAGGAGAAGTCTGTCGCTGAGCGGTTGATTGTCTCTTCTCACCAGCACCTACTAACCTCAAAATCCGGTTCCAGTCGCTGGAGGCAGTATGAGACTATTCGATTCCGTGCGGCGTACGCTGAATAGGCAAGTTGGTGTGGAGACGATCGAGTCTTCATCCCAGGCGTTGGATGATGTTTTGGCCAAAGCACGGTTTCAACCTACTTTGGTCATCGGTTTTGTGTCGCCGCACCTGGAAATCGATCCGATTGCCAGTAAGATCAAATCCCGATTTCCAAGCGCTGCAATAGCGCTCTGTTCCACCGCCGGCGAGCTCTGTAGTCAAAACGGGGGGCTCTATTGCGAGACCGGCAATCACTGGGATCGTGTGGTTTTACAATGTTTTGATGCCAGCCTCGTGGCCCGGGCTGAGGTCGTGTCCATGCCGTTGGGCAGTGAGGATTTGCGCCAGGGTAAGAACGCCGTCTCACTAAGACAGCGGGTGGAACGACTGACGAAAAACCTCAAAGCGCTGCGTGTCGGAGTTGATATCGATCATCGCGATACTCTGGCATACGTGCTTTTTGACGGGCTCTCGGCATCCGAGTCATTTTTCATGGAGGCCGTCTATGATTCCGGTCGCTTCCCATGTCTGTTTGTGGGTGGATCCGCCGGTGGAAAGCTCGATTTCGTACACACCTACCTGCATGACGGTCGGCAGCGGCTGGAAAATAGTGTTCTGATCACTTTTATCAAACTCGCGCCCGGGGTTCGTTTCGGGGTGCTGAAAAGCCAGAACTTCGAGCCTGCCGGTGAGAGTTTCAACGTGCTATCGGCTTCGGTGGAGCATCGTTATGTCACCCAATTGGTGGATCGTCATGGGCGTGTACGTGATGCCATCGATCTGATCAGCGAAACCTTTAAATGCGATCCCGAATCACTGGAGCAGAAGCTGGCCGAATACTCTTTTGCCATCAAGAGCGGGAGCGAACTTTTTGTCCGTTCCGTTTCGCAGATTGATTTACAACAACGCCGCATCTGTTTTTATTGCGATATTGCCCCCGGGGATGAACTGCAACTGGTTCGACGCACCGGTTTGGTCGAGACCACAAAGCGGGATCTGCAACAATTTCTGCAGAACAAGAACACCAAACCCCTGGCCGGAATTCTCAATGACTGTATTCTGCGGCGTTTGTACAACACCAAGGAACTGGGTGCCATGGGGGAAGTTCTTCAAGGCTCTCTGGTCGGGTTTTCCACTTTCGGCGAAATACTCGGCTTGAACCTGAATCAGACATTGACCGCGATCTTCTTTTTTCGAGTCCCGGAGGGTGAGCGTTTTCATGACGAGTATGTGGATAATTTTCATGTTCACTACAGCGAATTCAAAGGTTTTTTCCTGCAACGGAAGACGGCTGTGCTGAAAAACCTGATGCGGGTTGCGGTCAAACAGATCGATGATTTCGAGCATGGCCATTTTGAGAGTACCCTGGACACCACCGGGATGGATCATGCAATCATGAACCTGTTTCAGGGGCTCAATGATCTGGGACGTACCCTGCGTGAGGCAACTGAGCTGCAGGAGGCAACCAGTCTGCAGATCGAGCAGAGCACCCAGTCTCTCTACACTTCCATGCAGACTCTGCAGGAGCATATTGACGAGCAGAATCAAACGGTGGCACGTACCTCCGCTGTGATCAGCGACCTCAGTACCAAAGCATCGGATGTGGCGGACGGTGCCCGTCAATTGGCTGTCGACAGTGGCCGCACCCAGAATGTAGTCCAGGCGATTCAGCAGATCGCGGATCAGACCAACTTACTGGCACTGAATGCCGCCATTGAAGCGGCGCGCGCGGGCGATGCAGGGCGGGGTTTTTCCGTGGTGTCTGATGAAGTGCGAAAACTGGCGGAAAAGTCCCGCGTAAGCGCTGAGGAGATCGGCAGTGACATCAACCGGCTCTCCTCTGAGATCGGGCGCGTCGCGCAAGCCATCGAAATCCAGTCGAAGTCGGTATCCGAGTTGACCACGCATCTGGAAAGTATCGAGACATCCAGTAGGCATACTCAGGAGATGACAGTGAGCACCCGAAGCATCGCCGATTCTCTGCAGGCCCTTGTGATCAAGGAGCAATAGTCAGGGGGTATCGATCCATCTGTTTCGGAGTCGAAATGGATGCCCAGGTATTCGCTCTCGGAAGGATGGGTAAAACAAAGCCTGTCCATCACATCGGCTGAAGTCTTCAGCCACTTATCCGGTATTGCTTCGACTCTCCGGCAACACAATGTTCAACTCCAGTATCTCACGGTCGTCATCGTGCTCCACGTTCACGTTGACCGCGCCAGGATCCACACTGACGTATTTGCGCAGCACCTTGAGGATATCGCGCTGCAGTTGGGGCAGATACGAGGGGGTGTCACGTCCAACCCGGTCGTGGGCCACCAAAATCTGCAATCGCTCACGGGCGATGGAGGCGGATCCGGCCGGCTTTTTCTGTTTGAAGTAGTCCAACAGTCCCATCATGTTCATCCCCCGAACAGTCTGCCGAACAGGCCTTTCTTTTCGATTTCCAAAAACCGGTGTGGCAGTTGTTCACCCAGATAGCGGGCAACCACGTCCCCATAGGCTTGACCGGCGCTGCTCTGGGTATCCATAATCACCGGTACCCCGGAGTTGGATGCATTGAGCACCGCCTGGGACTCCGGGATTACGCCGATCAGGTCGAGGGAGAGGATATCCTGCACATCCTCGACGCTGAGCATTTCGCCCCGGTTGACCCGTTCGGGGGAGTAACGGGTCAAGAGGAGAAATTCACGGATCGGTTCCATACCCTGCTCGGCGCGCCGTGATTTGCTCGACAGGATGCCGATCATGCGATCGGAGTCGCGCACCGAGGAGACCTCGGGGTTGGTTACCACGAAGGCGTCGTCGGCGTAGTACATGGCCATGGTGGCACCCACCTCGATGCCCGCCGGGGAGTCGCAGATGATGTATTCAAAGTCCTCGGAAAGCTCCTCCAGTACTTTACCCACACCCTCTTTGGTCAAGGCCTCCTTGTCCCGGGTTTGGGAGGCGGGCAGGATATACAGATTTTCGTTGCGCTTGTCCTTGATGAGTGCCTGATTCAGTTTCGCCTCACCTTGAATTACATTGACGAAATCGTAGACAACACGCCGTTCGCAACCCATGATCAGATCCAGGTTGCGCAATCCCACATCGAAATCGATGACCGCGCTGCGCTGTCCCCTTTCCGCAAGACCCATGGCCAAGGCGGCGGCCGTGGTGGTCTTGCCTACGCCGCCCTTTCCGGACGTAACGACGATGATTCTGGCCAATTGAATGCTCCTGAGAATTCGGGAAACCCATCAGGGATTTCCGGTTTGTTGTTCGTTGATGGCTAAAGTTTTTTGAAGATCAAGGCATCGCCCTTGAGGGATACAGAAACAAGGCGGCCGATGTATCCCGGTTCCAGATCCTCGTTAACTTTGTATCGCCCGGCGATGGAGATCAGTTCCGCGTTCAGGTCCTTACAGAAGATGCAGGCGTTCTGATCGCCCAGTACCCCGGCGAGTACCCGACCACGGATCGGGGCGTAGGCATGCACATGACCGTCCGCCACCACTTCCGCGCCACTGCTGACCGGTGCCAGCAGCACCAGATCACTCCCCTTGGCATAGACTCGCTGACCGGACCGGACCGGTGAGTCGACGATCCGCGTGGGTACCCTGGGAGGCGCCGAGGGAGTTTGTGGGGAGGATGCCTTGAGGTGGCGTGATTGGGGAAACACCGCCAGTTCCAACAGGCGTGCCTGTTCACACTGTCCATTCGAACCGCCCCGCACTCCGATGGGAATCAGCCCATAGCCACGAATTGCACCGATGGCGATAGCCAACTCGGCGCTTTCATCGCTCCCGCCGGAGTGGGTGAGATCCAGCACCACCGGCGTATTGCGAAAAAAATGGGGCGCCTTGGCGACCCGTTCGTGCAGCAGTCCGTCGATCGCCTCAAGGTCCAGGCCGGTCAGACACAGGGTCGGCAGGGTAAAGGTGCCAGACTTCAATTCGGCGACAGGGGGGGTGGCGGACAGGCTTTGTGGACCGGTGGTCATCATGAACGGTTGCAATGGAGGAGCGGACAAAGATTAAAATTCTCGGGAAGGTTAATCCTATGTTCCGTTCAGGTCCAGGGGGAAATCCGCGGAAGGGTGATTCACTTCGAAATTCTTACATGGGGAGTCGCATAATCCGGACGGATTTACCAAAATGGCCAGAATGTGGATTTTGATCCGGATTATTCGCCAGAATCCCGCGTCATCCCGGCGTATGCCGGGATCCGGAATTGCAAGATTTGATATTCCGGGATGCCACTCATCGGTCCGTAACCGGTACGTCCTTGCATCACATGAAGTAAACGCCATTCGGTTGTTAGGCATCTGGGAATTAAACAGATTGTTTCCCGCGACCTGCTGCAATATACTGAAAAGCATTGATTTTCTAGAATTTTATAATGATTTTTTCGAAGCTGTCAGAATCCTTCGGCTGTGTTGCTGTCCTGTGGTTTCAGGGTTCATTCGCTGTGTATCGAAACAGGGTCTGAGCGGGTGACGGAATCCAATCCCGAACTGACTGAGGCCTCTGATGAGCGCTTCATGCGGCACGCCCTGGAACTGGCGGAAAAGGCGGAATCCGAGGGGGAGGTGCCGGTCGGTGCTGTGGTAGTACTTGGGGGCCGGGTGATCGGCGAGGGTTGGAACCGGCCAATCGGACTGCAGGACCCCACGGCCCATGCTGAGATCCTGGCCTTACGGGATGCGGGTCTATTCAAACAGAACTATCGTCTTCCAGGCACCACCCTGTATGTCACGTTAGAGCCTTGCATCATGTGCGCCGGTGCGATTGTGCACGCCCGGGTGGCGCGGGTGGTGTATGCGGCACCGGATCCTAAGGCGGGTGCTGCCGGCAGTGTGTTTAATCTTTTACCCACCGACGACCGGTTTCATCATCAGGTCCGGGTCGAGGGTGGGCTCATGGAGGAGAGGGGCGCCAGTTTGTTGCGGAATTTTTTTCGACGCAAACGGGCGGAACAGAAAAACAGCTCGAAATCAGAGTAGCGGTCCCTACCCATATGACAAAACCCTTGGTATCCATCGCGGTGACCATCCTCATCGTCCTGCCGGGAATTGGAAGCGCAGCGGAAGCGTCCCTGTCCCCCTATCAATCCTGCCTGCTGGAATATCTCGAGTCTTCGGAAGCGGATGTGCCCGTGGGGGTTCTCAAGGAGCAATGTCTCAATGCGGTTAAGCCCGATGAGGATGCGGCGCTTTCCGCGCAAGACTCCGAGCTCCAGCCAGAGCCGGTTCCTCCCGAGGAGTCCCTGGTTGAAAACCGCATCGAAGCGGAACGGGCCACCCGTGCCAATCCGTTTGTACTCTCCCCGCATAAACAGAACTATGTCCTGCTGGCTTCTTATAACGATACCCCTACCTACGAAGCCTACAATATGTCGGAATCCGACTATGACCGGGTCGAGATGAAGTTTCAGTTGAGCTTCAAGATCCCGGTGTTCGAGGGCCTGTTCGGCAGCCGAACCGACCTCTATGCCGCCTATACCAACCTATCGTTCTGGCAGGCCTACAATCGGGATATCTCATCCCCGTTTCGCGAGACGGTCCATGAACCGGAGCTGTTTCTGGTGGTTCCGGACGTGCTGCCTGAAACGTGGCAATGGCAGGGCTGGCGCAATGAACTCATGCAGTTTGGTGTGGTGCATCAATCCAACGGCCAGGGGGGGTTCCGGTCACGCAGCTGGAATCGTCTGTATGCCAATTTTCTGTTCGAGAAGGATAACACTATCCTCGGCTTCAAACCCTGGTACCGGATTCCCGAGGACAACGACGACAATCCGGATATCGAGGATTACCTCGGTCACTATGAGTTGTACGGTTTTTACAAACACCGGAACCAGACCTTCAGTCTGATGTTGCGGAATCTTTTCGACGCTGAAAACCGGGACACCGCGCAACTGGACTGGAGCTTTCCCCTGTATCGCCACTGGCGAGGCTACATGCAGTATTTCTACGGCTACGGTGAAAGCCTGATCGACTATAACGCCAGGAGCCACCGGATCGGGTTTGGCCTGCAGTTGACCGATTGGTTGTAACCTGTTTGCCTTTCAGAGGGCGTCGGGAATAATGGACAGGGCATGGGGTGAATCATCCGGGGCGTTCTTCTGTTTCACTTCTACCTGACGCAGCTGCCATTTCAGCAGTTCGTAGTAGGCGCGGATGTTGTCCACATAGTTCACCGCTTCATTGCCCCGCGCGTAACCCCGTTTGAGTTTCTTGTACCACTTCTTAAGGCTCAGTTTCGGCAGATGCTTTTTTACATCGGCCCATTTGTCGGGGTCATCCCCCAGTTCCTCGGTGAGAATTCGTGCGTCTTCGACATGGCCGAAACCTACGTTGTATCCCGCCAGGGTCAACCAGAGACGGTCGGGTTCGCGGATATGATCCGGCAGGCGGTTTTCGACAAAACGCAGGTATTTGGCACCGCCGATGATGCTCTGTTTCGGGTCGAGCCGGCTTTCGATCTTCATGTGTTTCGCGGTGGCCAGAGTGAGCATCATGATGCCGCGTACCCCGGTGGGCGATTTCGCCTTGGGATTCCAGTGGGATTCCTGATAACCGATCGCCGCGAGCAGACGCCAGTCGATCTGGGTGAGCCGCTCCGCCTCCTTGAAAAACGGGATGTATTTCGATAACCGGTTATCGAAATGTTTTACAAAGGTTCGCAGCTCAACGAAATTGAGCCGTCCGATATGTCCGTAGTAGCGCTCGATCAGTTGGGACAGGGTGCCGTCTTCGCGGATACGCTTGAAGAAGGACTCCATGGCATTGTACAGACTGGCGTCTTCGGCGTGAGCCATGGCCCAGGCAAGGGGTTGTGGCTGGGTCAAGTCAAAACCCACCTTGATATGCGGCATGAAGCGCCGGGAGACCGCGAACTCGTTGGAATCCGCAATGGTAAACTCGATCTCCTTGTCCTCCACCATCTGCAAGAGTTCCGCGCTCTCCAGATCGGAGTGGCTGACCCAGGTCAGAACCGGGTACTGCTTTTTGAGACGAAAAAGCTCCTCTTCATGACTGCTGCCTGAGAGGACATGCAAATCGCGACCCAACAGATCCTCGATCTTTTTCGGCCGCTTGCCGCCGCTGCGGTAGATGACCTGTTGGGTGATCTCCTGGTAGGAGGGGCCGAAGCGGATTTCGGCTTCACGCTCGGGGGTGACCGTGAGACCGGCCGCCGCCAGGTGGGCATCGCCATCGATCACAGCGGGGAGCAGGTTGTCGAAGCTTTGCGGAATGATGAAATGGGCCTTGACGCCCAGATCCTCGGCAAACAACTGCACCAGGTCATACTCGAAACCGGTCAGGCCTTCAGAACCCTCGTAGAGGGTGGTGCCGCTGTTGCGGGTCACGACCCGAAGCTCCCCCGAGGCCTTGATGCGTTCGACCAGCGGAGGCGGAATGCTGCAACTGCTGATGAAAATCAGGCTGATTATCAGGCACGAGGCCAGCAGTTTGGTACTTAGAGTCGAAGACATCGGGTCGTATTGTGGTCGATCACTTTTTGTTATGACAACGCGAACGGGTCCAGGCTCCCGCCAAGCACAGGGTACGCTATCGCCAGAATCCGCATGTACTCAGTACTGCAGAGCAAAATCCCACATCAATGGCTAGTTTAGTCGCTTTGACAAGGGACAGACTTTGAATCATCGGGTGATCAGGGTATCTTGGTAACCTAATTCCGATAGTCTGGCATTGATATTGGACAATAAACCAGATTTATCGTAAAAAGCACAGCGGTTTACCATGCAATGTCCCTCCGGGTCATTCGGATGACGGTAAACAGTCTCAGGAGAGGTGCCGGAGCGGCCGAACGGGCCTGACTCGAAATCAGGTGATCCCTTACGGGATCCGAGGGTTCAAATCCCTCCCTCTCCGCCATTATTATCCTTATACAGACCATGGATAGTTGGGTACGCATCATAGAAACCTTGGGACCACCGTTGCGCGTGGCTAAACGGTCCACTCATGAGCTTCATCGATACGCCGGCGCGCGCACAAAACGTGTCGGTGAGATCCAACAGCAGTATCGCCAAGATATAGGTTAGGATCGGGTTGAGTGTACCATTCGAAGACTTCGACCGGATGTAAATCAGCGCTTAAAGCGGCATTGACCTTAGTTATATTGGGAAACAGGTCGCCGTCTTTCTAAAAACTGGAACCGGGGGATCAGGGGATACCCTCTGGAGCGACGCACGCCGGGTATCCAGCATCGCCCTCAGGGCTATCGGGGGCTACAGGCCTTTACGTTCGCTATGATCGGCGAAGTGGGCGTTATGGATTGCCTAATCTCACCCAAGCAAATGGTCCGGGAGCGCTCGACCACAAATGAGACGCCCTGCACATCCTACATTGATGACCGGGGATGGAAATGGGCCTTTAGGGAATCTCATTCCGGTAATAAGCTTTTATGTCATTGTAATATATAATAAATAAAGCATGTATCTACTTTGTTGAAACATTGAAAGTGCTGCGCTATAGTATCTACATTGTTTAAACAATCTGTAAGAGGTCAATATGCGTAGTATGGTGAAAATGTGGGGCAATAGTGCCGCAGTCAGAATACCGGCATCGGTAATGAAAGGCACGAATCTCAGCGTAGACTCTCCTGTCGAAGTTATCGAAGAGAACGGTCGCCTTGTGATTACGCCTATCCAGGAGAAAGTCGTCAATTTGAATTCTCTGCTGGAGGGTATAACGCCTGATAATGTTCATGCCGAGATCGATTTCGGCCCGGCAACAGGTAATGAGGCGCTGTAAGGATATGGTGAGAAGGTATGCGCCCAATGCGGGTGACATTGTCTGGCTTGATTTTGATCCTCAGTCCGGACACGAACAAGCCGGACATCGACCGGCTGTCGTGCTGAGTCCTGAGATGTACAACAAAAAAACGGGACTCATGCTCTGTTGTCCAATGACAACAAAGATTAAAGGCTTTCCCTTTGAGATTACTATCGCTGGTAATCCGGAGAGTGTGGTTCTTTCGGATCAGATAAAAAGTCTCGATTGGAGGGCAAGAAACGCACAACTTAAAGGAAATGTCACAGCAGCAGAGTTATCCAAAATACGTTCCTATGCAATCGCATTAATCGGAAAACCATAACTGCAAGAATAAAGCCCTATCTGAGGTGGGACAGTGTCCATATATCGTCCATTTTATTGTGGCTTAGAGTGGTGGAAAATGGCCCATATAATTCTATAGCTTACGGGCGAAGATCCTGTTATTCATGCGTTTGAACAGTTAGCCAGCCGTTTCGATTTATTCTTAAAACGTTGTCACCATAAATATATAGACTCCCAATGCGGAATTATGCTGTTTGACGAATCCGCTCGCGCATTAATAGTTAATTTTCTTTTTCTGGTTTTTCTTAGAACTTCACCGACGCAAGCATTCTGTGTTCCTGTCGTGTGATACGCTGCAATGCCTCGCGCTGAGGTGTGGGTACATGGCTGAGCGCCTGGATCCTGTCCGGATAGCCCGAGGTCGCTTCTAGTGCCTCCGCGATACAGCGTCGTACACTGTGTGCCGGGAGCTTGAAAGCTCGGCCGAGAGCGGCAAAGAAGTCGCTGTGGTGGGCATACCCGGATGGGTCAAAGGGGATGGCGCTGAGCAGATTATGGCGTGGCCAGGCGCGCATCGGTGCCGGGTCATAGACGGGTGAGAGTCGGCAACCCGCCTGCCCTCCGAGCAGGGCGATATTGTCCAGGTGCATGTCCCCGTTACCGGTCAACAGCGCCATCAACAGACGGCGGTAGAGTTCCTCGCCGGTGCCGGGATGAAGATGTACCGCCTGGCCGAGTGCGGCCAGCACGGCGGGGATTTCCTCCAGCAGAAGATCTCCGGTTTCCCGGAATGCGTGATTTCCCATGGCAATCACGGAGAACAGGGATTCCATGGGCAGCACACCCCCTTCGGTCTGGTCGAAGCGTTGGATGGCCAGCATGCGCAGACCGTCATGGGTAAAACAACGGGCCTGAGGCGTTTCGAATCCGGCTTCTCTGTGAAGTTCCAAACAAAGCACCTCCAGTTCGAGCAACCCGGCGTACTCCGGCGGTTCGACCTTGAGCAGAACATTTTGAAAACCCGGTGTGTCGGGCGGATAGATCCCTTGCCGTGGATTCGAGAGATCCAGCGAAACCAGCATCTTGGGGATCATGCCTCCCACCGAGGGGGTCGGTCCGAGGGCGTCGATGACCACCTGGGGGTCAAAATCGATATGTTCATCGAGCACTTCGCGCCTGAGCATCCCCCATAGGTCGGATCGCTCGGCCAGGGGAATGGGGGGACTGCTTTGACGATCCAACCGGGACTGGTACCAACGCTGCGCGTGCAGATCGTCCCGGAACACATCAATATGGCCGATCCCTCCGTGTCCACCGCTCATCAGGAGTTCCCACTCTGTCTGGATGCCGGGCGGGGGTTCGTGCCCTAGACGTGATCTCAGGAGGTTCAGGTAGAGGCGGCGTTGCAGGTTGCGCGGGTTGTTTCCGGGAATCAGCGACACCAGCCGGGGAAATACCGGAATGCGCTCACTCACCGGGTAGGTCACCGTTTCTCCCCGCCAGAGGGATGGGTCCGCCAGCAGGGCGAATCCCGGGTCGCCGCTTGCGAGGTATTCGGGGGTGTAGGTGAAGCGGGTCTGCGTCTCGCTCAGCACCAGGTCTCCCATCTTAAGCGGCGCCTCGCTAAACCGACTCCAGATGACCCCGTGCAGATCCCGGGGCATCAGGAGTTGCCTTTATCTTTATCGTCAAACCGGAAAAGCGTGCCTGAGCGTACCCGCCGGGCGGCGTCGTGCTCCGGCTGTATCGGGCGCCAGGAGAGTTCCAGGTCGATCTGCCGGCCCAGGGCTTCGAGGGTGGAGACCCGCAGGTCGCCCCGTGCTTTGGCCTTGCTCAGTCCCTGGGGAGTCAGGCCGGCGCGAGCGGCCAATTCACCCTCCTTTAGGCCCATGGTTTCGGCCTGATGGAGCAGTCGGTTCAGGAGTTCATCGGGGTTCATTGGTTAAACATTTGGTTAAAATACGATGCTGTACAGGTAAATATAGTACAGCAATTAACCAAATGGGTAACTTTCAGTGTATTCTGCGCTACGGTTGATGGAGAAACAGTATTCGCGATGGACGCCAATCACCGTGAATGTCTGCAACCAAAATCCGTTTGAGATGAGTCTCGGCATGCTTTTACAACACCCACCGAAGGGAGAGGGGGAGCCCATAACCCGTGAGCGCAGTGAACTCATCCACTCAAAACTCAACACTTAAAACTCAAAACTTTTCAAACCATTGCCCAATGCTCACACCCACCACCCTGTGGCGGAGCATAGTGGGTAATCAGGTAATGAAATGCTATTGGCTTCAGTCGGCCTTATCGGTTTCAGTTCCGGGTGTATCGGATGAGCCACCTGTTGCCGCATCCATGATCTCGGCTGCCGTGTCCTTGGCCGCATCCCAACCTTGTTTGGCACCGGTTTTCGTGTTGTGCCAGGCCTCCTTTGAGGCATCGGTAATCGCTTTGCCTGCACCCTGGGAGGTCTCCTTGGTGCTTTTCCAGGCCTTTTTTGACCCTTCGGAAACGGCTTCACCCACTTCACCGGCCGCTTCTTTGGTATTGTTCCATGCCTTTTTAGATGTCTCGGAGACGCTTTCACCGAAGCTCTGTGACGAGTCCTGAGCACCCGCTGTCGTGGTGGCTGAATCTTCCTCCGGAAGCGCCGATTCGGCAGTGAACATGAGTGCGATGATCAGGGCAATGCGTATCAAGCCGTGGGCATGAAAAATTGAAGAGATCACTTTTTTACCTCCAAAAACACGGTCAGCGTATACAGGGCCGGAAGTCTCTATGATAGGCCATATCCCTGAACCTGACCTGTTTGGTTGTCGGATTAACAATACCCCAGAATTTCGGTTTCATCCTGATGGTCATGGGCGATGAATACACGGCTGATTCGGCGTTTGATGTTCTGATTGGCCTGATGTCTCAGATAGCGGTCCAGGGATTCAATTCCATAGCGGTGGCGGTCATGGTTCGCTCCCTGAAGAGCGGCTGGTAAGGATATAATGAATGTACGTCAAAATGGTGCATTGCATCAAGCGCGGTTGTTTGGACTTGGATAGAGCCATGGGGTAGCTTATCGGGGATTTTCAACTCCGGGTATGAGTCCATGTTTCAACTACACCCCCAACTCAGTCAGGATTGCGAATATCTCGGGCGTTTTCCCTTGTCGCATCTGTTGTGGATGCGCGATGCCAACTATCCTTGGGCTATCCTGGTCCCGGATCGGGAGGGGGTGCGGGAGATCCATGAACTCTCCGAAGAGGATCAAGGCCAGTTGATGCGCGAATCCTGTGGTCTGAGCCGCGTGCTCGCGACCCTGTTTCAGGCGGATAAAATGAATCTGGGGGCCCTTGGTAATCTGGTGCCTCAGTTGCATATCCATCATGTGGTCCGCTATCGGTCCGATCCGGCCTGGCCCGCGCCCGTATGGGGACGGGTGCCGGCAGGCGCCTACGATCCCCAGGTGCTTTCTCAGACACTTGCCCGGTTGCAGGATGCGCTGAGTGGGGCATTGAAATACCAACCCGTTCAGGGAGGCTTGCTGTGATATGAGATACCGTTGTTTATTGCTCAGGGTCGGGATTGCACTGATCGGATGGTTTTTTTGCTGGGTTGCCTATGCGGGAGAGCACGGCCTGTTGTGGCGTATCGAAGGGCAGGGTGCCCATGCCTGTCTGTTTGGTACCATGCACAGCGACGACCCCCGGATTACACAACTATCCGATGCGGTGACGCGCTGTTTCAACACCTCGGACATCCTGATGCTGGAGATGTCCCTGGATGATACGCATGTGCTTCAGGTGGCCACGATGATGATGCTGGACACGGACACCTCGTTGAGTGAGCAGGTGGGAACCTCCCTGGGGGTGGAAGCCGCCGGGGCGATGCAGTCCCTGGGGATTCCTCCCGAGGTGACCGAGCGTCTGCAGCCCTGGGCCGTGGTCATGACTCTGAGTATGCCGCAGATGGAGACCGGCCTGTTCCTTGACAAGCTCCTGTATGACCGGGGGAACGCGGCGGGGAAAAGGTTTCAGGCCCTGGAGAGTGTCGAGGAGCAGCTTGCGATCTTCAACACCCTGAGTCTTGAGGAACAGAAATCGATGCTCCGCCAGGTGTTGCACGACTACCGGGATTATCCGGATATGTTCGAAATGTTGACCCAGGCCTATCTGGACCAGGACCTGGAACGTCTGATGGCCATTACCATCGCCAACCCGATCACCACCGATGCCAAGCTGTCGAAAAAGGTTATGAATCAGATGCTGAACAAGCGTAATCAGCGCATGGCCGAGCGGATGACGTCCCAGTTTGATCAGGGGCGGGTGTTCGTGGCGGTGGGGGCTTTGCATCTGCCCGGAGAGGAGGGCCTCATCGCGCTGTTGCGTGCGCGGGGCTATCGTGTCAGCCGGCTTGAATGAACCGGTCGCAATAGACCGGATCACCGTTTTCGAGCGGTGATCCGGGACTCTTTTAGACAAACAGGTTCACATCAGCCTTGAGCGCGCGGGGTAGGAAACTCGCTGCCCCGACCCACTCCTCGATTTCCGGTATGAACGCCTCCTTGGGATGATCGAACAGGTCCACCGTCATCTGGCAGGCGATCAGTTTGACCTCCGCTTCGACACACAGGGTGCGCAGTTCCTCGATCGATGCCACGCCTTTACTGTTCAGGGTTCGGTGCATCATGCTTGTGGCCATCCCTTCGAACCCGGGCATCAGGGTCATGAGCGATGTGGGCATGGGCAGCTCTTTGCCCTGCAACCAGGCCGGCCCCATGGGCAGCTTCATCGGCATGGCCGGGTTGCCCAGTGGGGTGACCTTGAGATCGAGATCCCGCTTCAGCAGGTTCAGGCCATAGAAAGTAAAGAAGATCGACACATCCCAACCCAAGGCCGCCGCCGTGGAGGCCAGAATGAAGGGTGGATAGGCCATGTCCAGGGTGCCCTTGGTGGTGATGATGGTCATCGACGGGGTGTGGGCGGCCTCCCGCTCGGCCATCTTTTCGTTGAATCGCTGATCGAACCAGGCGTCCAGATCCTGTTCCGGCCGCGGGCTGTTGATTGCGGTTGCGTTCATGCTGATGCCTCCCTTCCTCAGGACTTACGGATCTTGAAATGAAACTCCCCGGATTGCTGCTGGCTGGAGAGCATCTCGTGACCGGTCTGTTCGCAGAACGAACTCAGGTCTTTCACCGAACCGGGATCGGTGGCCGTGATCTGCAAAACCTCACCCGCTGACAGGGTCGCCAGCGCCTTTTTGGTACGTAGGATCGGCAGGGGACAGTTGAGGCCGCGAGCGTCCAGGGTATGAATGTTTTCGTTCATGACGTGACTCCTTGTGTGTTGCTGGAGAGTAGTCGACCGGTCGGTCAACTAATGGGTTAAAAAAATTCAATTGGTTGCGGGGAGTTCGATCCTCAGGGTTTTGATGGCGGGTCCCAGGATTCGCACCACCTCCGGGTCGTTTTGGCTCTTGGCCAGTAGAATCACCCCCTCGAGATAGGCCAGCATGGCTTGGGCGGTGGCTTTTGCGTCGAGGGGAGGGATCGAACCTTGTTCCACCGCCTCGTCCAGGGTCTCGTGAAAGCGGGTGCTGGCCTTTGCGAACACCGCGTTGATCCTGGCGCGGATCACCTCGTCCCGGGTGCTGACCTCCAGGGCCAGATTGCCGAACAGACAGCCCGGCATGCGTCCCTCCAGGTCCTTGGCCGCCTTCTGCCAGTAGTAGGCGGCGTCGACCATGTAGTCGAGCCGCTCCAGGGGCGGCAGGTCCCGGTCGAAGGCCTCGGCCACGAACCCGTGGGCCCAGTCGTCGGCCATGTCGTCGATGACCGCCATGGCCAGATCCTGCTTGGAGGGGAAGAAGTGGTAGAAGCTACCCTTCTGCACCTGGGCGATTGCACAGATCTCCTTGATGCCCACATCGGCGTAGCTGCGGCCGTGAAAGAGTTCCCGGGCGGTACTCAGGATGCGGGTGCGGGTGTCGAGGGCTTGGTTCATGGGGTTGAGTATAGTAGACCGGTTGGTCAAGTCAAGTGCTGATCTCAGGGACATTACGGTCAACCGGTATCTGCGAAAGCTCCTGCCGTGGGTCGGTCAGGTGCCTACGAGGTTGGTCATTGGGTTCCACTGTCAAGCCTTTTTCGGACTGCCGTGTTACCGTACGATGTGGTCGGTTATCATCAGGAGAATGACTACTCCTGTTATTACCAGCTCCCGGGAAAAGACCCTGAATACCGTGATTGGGAAAAATGGGGACATGGGACGGTCGATAGGCAGAAAGCGATCGTGGAATCCAGTGATGTCTATACGGGGTTTCCTATGAAAAGCATAAAAAATTCGATTGGAACGGTCGTGCTCTTTGCCGTGATGATGGCGGCTAACATAGGGAGTGCTGAAGAGACTGTTGTCTTTAGTCAGACATCGTACCCCCCTTTTTTTGATGATCACGGAGAAGGTGTTGCCAAGGATCTGCTTATCGATCTGTTTCAACAACTTGGATATTCCATTACCATCGATACTTATCCGTGGAAAAGAGCTATTGAAAATGTAAATACCGGGGAATACCCGGCAATTATAGCGGTAGATGGATCAACGGATCCTCAGACAACCGAAACCATGTCCCCCCCCATTTTTTCTACCGCCGTCGTGTTGTTCTATAACCGTCAGAAATATCCTGACGGCATAGAATTTACGACACTCTCCGACTTGCAACAATACACATTTGGCATGCTTCGTGGTATCTCATGGAAACCGTTATTCGATGAATATGGTCTTGAGTATGAAGAAGTGGCCAGCGACGTGCAGAATTTTAAAAAAGTCATGTTTAACCGTATCGATCTGTTTGGGATGTTCGATACGGCGGGAATTGCATTGATCAAACAAATGTTTTCTCAACATCAGGATGTATTTGGCTATACGAAACCGTTTGAACTCCATGCCATTTCCATCACGTTTTCCACTCAGCATCCGCTTGGAAAGCAACTTATTCATGATTACAAGGCCAAGATCGGAAACATTGATGTACCGGCGCTCGTCAGGAAACATCTGGCTCCCATCTATGAAGGGCATGTCCCTGATTACGTGATTACGGGACACAATTGAATACATTGAAATTGCTTGCCCCGTGCTTTGCGGTAACGCAAACGCCTGTGGTCTATTCCCAGATTCTTTGCCGCCTCACCCCCGAGTACCATCTTGTTCGAGGGTCAGTATCTTGTTGAAGCAAGCGCGGATGATTCATGCCTGCCCCTCCATCCCGCTCTCAGTTTTGATCTCATTATGCTTGTCGCGAATCAACTGTAGGATACGATCGAATTGAAAATCCCTGGCCAAAGCCGACAATGCGCTCGCCAGCACAGGATTAACGGCATGTACCTCTTTTATCACACTATTCACCGCATTGAGATCCAACAGAGTTAATGCCTGTTCCAGTTTATTGAGCAAATGTCCGGGCAGACCGTCCAAGTCGGGCGTACCCAGCGAAACGGCTGCGTCAGCAGGCTTCTCAGCCTCTTTATAGATGAAGCGTACATCGAGGTGGCGAGCCAAGATATCGACTATCTCTGCAAAGGTATAAGGCTTGCGGATGAAATCATCACAACCCGCCGCCAGGATCTGCTTACGCTCTTCTTCCAAGGCATGGGCTGTTAGAGCGATGATGCGGGTTTGTGCGCCGTCCCCGCTCGCTTTGATCCTTTGGGTCGCCTGCAATCCGTCCATCACCGGCATACGGATATCCATGAAGATCAGATGGGGATGCCACAGCGCGTGTTGATCAACCGCCTCCTGTCCATTAGCCGCTTCACGCAGATCGAAACCGAGGGGATCGAGCAGCTTGCGGAGCAGCAGGCGGTTTTCATTCTGATCCTCGACAATGAGCAGGCGATAGCTTGGCTGTCCTGCGGCCAGGCCGAGGATGCGGCCATTCGGAGCTGCTTCAGGAATCTCCTTGTCCGGAGTCACGGTTACCGGAATCTCGAAATGAAAGACCGAACCGCGGTCCAGTTCGCTGGTAACACCAATCTCTCCCTGCATAAGCGCTATATGCTGCTTGCAGATGGCCAGTCCAAGCCCGGTACCCGCTTCTGTCAGAGGGCGATAGCTCAATTGCACGAAGGGAGAGAATATCCGTTGCCTGTCTTCTTTTCGGATGCCAGGCCCGGAATCGGCGACCTCGAAAATGATCCGCGCCTGGTCGATATACTCCTGTTTCTTCAGAAACGCCTTTAGGACGATTCCGCCATGCTTTGTGTATTTAATGGCATTGCCGAGTAAATTTGTCAGCACCTGCCTCAGCTTGCCCTCGTCTACAATGATATTTCGGGGAAGGTCCGGGGACTGCTCCAAGGTAAACTCCAAACCTTTTTCTGCGGTCCGTACGTGCATCAATGATTTCAATTCCTGCAGCTGATGGTGTAGATCAAGATGCGACTCCTCCAGTTCCACTCGGCCACTTTCGATTTTGGATATCTCCAGTACGTTGTTGATTAAATCAAGTAAGTGTTCGCCGCTATGGGTGATGATATCCAGATTATGTCCCTGCTCTTGTGTGGTCTCGGGATCACTTTTCATTAACTGAGAGAATCCGAGTACTGCGTTCAACGGAGTCCGCAGTTCATGGCTCATGTTAGCCAGAAAGACGCTCTTGGCCCGGTTGGCGGTTTCGGCGGCTTCCTTCGCCTTGGCATACTCTGCGGTTCGCTCGATAACCCGTTGTTCTAACTCTTCATTGAGGTTTCGAAGCGATTCGTCACGTTGTTTGAGTCGTTCAACCATGAGATTGAAAGATTGCGCTATGATCCCGATCTCGTCCGAGGATGAGACCTTTACTGCTTGATCCAGCTGTCCCTCTCGTATTCTACTCATGGCATTTCGGAGTTGTTCCAAAGGATTGATCAGATAGACCCTGATCAAAACTGTCAGGACAAAAACAATGACCACGTCAAGAGAGATGACGCTGGTTATAATTTTTTGTAAGGCTTGGTCCGACTCCTCTTTCAAATAGCGTTTAGTCAGAAATATAGAGACTTTTCCTATGGCATTCCCCTTGCGATAAATCACTTCTTGCCGGGAAATGAAATCACCTATCGTCAAGGGTGTGGTAGACAGAACTGGGGTACCGTCTTCACTCCTCCACCCTCCGTAGAGGGTTTTATTGAAATCATTATCATATACAAGAATCCCCCAGACCGACTTCTCGTTCATCTCGGAGAGAATAACCGCATTAGCCCCTTTTTCGTCAAAATCCCAAACAACTTTCTGAAAGCTGACAGCCAAGCGCTCAGCCAGTGTCGAGGCTTGCAGGTTCAAACTGTTTTCAAGCTTTGCTCGTGTCGTTATGTACTGCCACAAGCCCAGGCCGGCCAATGTTGCTGTAGTGGTCAAAACAACGATAAGACTGACTTTCGCCAGGATACTTCGATGAAATCGTATCAGTATTGTCTTGAGCATAGGATTTCACCTTACTTACCATTGTTCGTCTTGTGCTACAGCGCCATACGGATTTGACGCTTGAACTTGATACGTAAGTATCGTTGAGACACGGCATTCAACATTCGGATGTCATGAAAAGCCATCTTGCCCTACTCAGTATAGGCAAGTAGGTCGGGATCGGAGACAATCACCATGTGCTTTGCAATTAATGAATATAAAACAGTGATATAAGTGCTCGATTCCATCGCCAAGTTGGGGGGTGTTGGCAGCCGAGCCGAGAGTAAATCAGACGCGGTACACTAAACAGCTTGGAGGCTTACCTTAACGAGAACAACAAACCATCATGCGGGTGATATTTCAGCCGCTGGCGCATAAGGTCTGTGGGGTGGATTTCGGCGATTCATCAGCCGATAGGCCGCCGGTGTCAATACCAGCGACAGCAGACCGCTCAAGCCAACACCACCGGCGATCACGACAGCAAGGGGCGGCCAAAAGTCCCCCCCACTGAACAGTAACAGGGGAATGAATCCGGCTACCGTGGTCAGGGTGGTCGAAACGATGTGCCGGGTTGCACCCAAGGTTTCATCGATGATCGCCGGGCTATCGCCGCTGCATGCCCGGGGGTTGGCGCGAATCGCCGCGAGTACCACGATGCTGCCGTTGATCGCCACTCCGATCAGACCGGCGGTGCCGATGATGGGATTGAATCCGAGCGGAAAACCGCCCATCCACAGCGACAGCATCCCCAGCCCGACCGAAAGGACGGCAACCACGCCGATCAGGGCCGCCAGTGCAAAGGATCGGAACGACAGCACCAGGGTGGCGACCATGAGCATCACCAGGACAGGGGCATAGGTCAGAAGTTGTCCCATGGCGCGTTGTTGCTCCGCGCTGTCACCGGCCAGTTCGATGCGATACCCGGGGGGTAGCTTCAGACCCCCCCGGTCGATTTCCTCAAGCACTGCGCGGGTAACCTCGATCGGCAAGGCACCCTGGCGTAGATAGCCGCTGATCTTGTTGATCCGTTCCCCATTGTATCGGGTGATGCCTTG
The DNA here is from genome assembly GCA_050291245.1 of Candidatus Thiodiazotropha sp. Taxonomy (GTDB): domain Bacteria; phylum Pseudomonadota; class Gammaproteobacteria; order Chromatiales; family Chromatiaceae; genus Thiodiazotropha. The sequence continues at coordinate 47,321 of JBNKJP010000050.1, forward strand.
CAGTTCCGGTGTGATACGCATGACCCCAAAGGCATTGGCCGGAATCCATTGTTGTGTGCCGGGGGAGTTGAGACTCAGGGTACTGATCGAGTCCGGGGTATCGCGATCGCTGCCGGAGTAGCGGATTCGAATCGGAAGCGCTTCGAGATCTTCCAGCACGTGCCCTCCGACCTGACCGTCCAGGGCTGCCTGAAACTGTCTGGCGATGTCCCCCAGGGTAAGGCCCGCCAGACGGGCCTGGCGTTCGTCCGCGTCCAGCCGCAATTTGGGTTCTCCACCCTCGATCGAAGCTTGGGTATGAATGACCTCGGGTTGGTGCAGCAGTAGCGCCCGCAGGGTTTCGCCGAGTTGACGCAGGCGGTCTGTGTTGGGTCCGGCGATACGCAGCTCGATCGGGGCGGCGATGGGCGGTCCCTGACCGAATGCCCGAACGACGATCTGGGCGTCAAGGAACTGCTCTGTGAGTGTCTGTTGCAGTTTGTTTTCGAGCCGTTTGGCCTCGCTGGGATCACGCAGTTGCACAATGCCCCGGGCATACCCGGGAAAGTGCTCCTGTTGGCGCAGTTGATTGTAGTAGACCGGTGGTGAACTGGCCCCGGCAATCCAGGTGATCTGGCGAACCGCCCGGTCTTGGCGTATCGCCTGTTCGATGTCGATCAGGCGCTCCGCGGTGCGCCGGATACCGGTACCGCCGGGCATCCATACCTGCACTTCGATCTGATCCCGGTCGGCGGGTGGAAAGAACTGCATGCCCAGTTTGCCCGCCATGAGGAAACCGATGATGGGTAATATCGAAGTAAGCAGCAGCGTCAGTATTGGCCGGCGCAGTGACCGCCTCAGCAGGGAACGGTAATCGCTGCTGAGGCGTTCATGATACAGACCGTCTCGCCACCAGCGAGGTTTCCGGAGTGTGCCAGGCACGGCGAGCAGACCGGCTAATGCGGGAATTACCGTCATCGACAGGAGGAACGAGGCAATCAGGGCCAACACCACCGCAATCGCGATCGGGCCTACGAAGTCACCCACATTGCCCGGCAGCAGGAATATCGGCATGAATCCGAGGACCGTGGTCAAGGTCGAGGCGAACAGGGGGGCGAAGAGATGACGGATGGTTTCGCTCACGGCAGTCACCGATGAGACTCCGGTGCGCCTGCGCGCGACCACCTGGTCTGTCATGACGATCGCATTGTCGATCAGTAATCCGATTGCGATGATCATGCCGAAGATGGTCATTTGATGGATCTGTTCGCCAAACAGGGTCAGCCCGAACAGGGACAGCCCGGCCGAGAGGGGGAGTGCGGAGCCGACGATCAGGGCCGGGCGCCAGCCCATGGTCAACCAGACCACCAGCATCACGGCGGCGGCCCCGGCCAGCAGGTTGCCGACCAGGTCGTCGATTCGATCCTCGGTGTAACGGCTCTGGTCGAACACCGTATCCAGGGTGATTCCCGGATCGAGCCGACGGGCGAAAGCGGCGGTACTGGCATGGGCTTGTTCGGCCCAATCGTCCAGGTGAATATCCTGTTTGGTACGCACTGCGATCAGGACGCTGCGGCGCCCGTTGTGCCGGGCGATCTGATCGGGCGGATCCTGCCACTGTTTGCTGACCTGGGCGATGTCACCGACATGCACCAGTCCGCCGTGTCCATTGTCTGTCAGCGGAATCGCAGTGATGCGTTGAATCGAATCGAGCGCCCCATCAACCTCCAGGGGCAGGTCGTAGGTTGCGTCACGAACGGTACCCGCCGAGCGTCGTGCATCCGCAGCGGCGATGCGGCTGGCCAAGCGGTCCGGGGTTATACCCAATGCGGAGGTTTCGGTGGCATCCACATCGACTTGAATCTCTTCGGCCGCGATACCGAAAAAGACTACCTGTTCGGTACCGCTGAGATTGCGCAGGCGGTCGCCAAGCTGTTCCGCAATGCGGTTGAGCATGCCGAATTCCCTATTACGATCGTCACGCCAGGCCAGGGCGAAGATCATCGAATAGGCGACCGCGCCGCGCATATCGTCGAATTCCGGTTTTCCGGCGCCCTGGGGCAGGTCGTCGGCCGCGGCGCTCAGTCGGTCGCGGACCTGGGAAAAGATCTGTTCATTGTTGCTGTCGTCAACCCAGTCCTGCAGCTCGATATTGATCACGGAGATGCCGTTGCGCGAGGTCGATTCGATGGTTTTGATTTCGGAGAGTTCGCGTAGCCGGTCCTCGATTTTTTTTGAAACCTGGGCTTCGACACGGGTCGCGGATGCCCCCGGGAAGGGGGTCAGGATGACTGCGTTTCGGGTTGTGATGCGCGGGTCCTCGATGCGTGGCAACGACACCAGAGCCGAACCGCCGGCAACCAGAATCATTAAGATCGTCAGGGCGAGCAGGTGTCTGTTATGTGTGAACAGACCCGGTAGGTTGATCATGTGCGATCTCCGCCGGTCGGCGCAAGGCGCACCTGTTGACCGGGCACGATGCGTTGCAGACCCGTGGTAACGACGGGTTGATCGGACTCGAACGCACCCCTGACGAATACCCGGTCGGTGCTTTGGTAGAGAAGATCGACCGTGTGCCGCACAATCCGATGTGTTGCGTCGGAGTCATGGCGTGGTTCGTTCAAGGGTTCGGCGACGTAGACGCTCCACAGGCCGCGTTCGCCCTCCGTCAATGCACTCAATGGCAGCCAGCTTCCCTGCTGCGGAACCCGGCTGTCCAGCGTGAGTGTGACCAGATCGCCGGTGAGCATTCCGGCCGGCGGGTCCAGGGGATCGAACAGAGCGTCCACGGTCCGGGTGGTTGTCGCGCGTATGGGTAGCAACGCCCGCAGTTTTACCCTGAGGGTTTTATCCTTCCAGCGGACCGGGTAGGTGAGGCCCGGTTCGAGTTGTTCGAGGCCGCGCCCGGCGATGCCGATGCGAATCTCCGGAGTGGTGCGTTCCTGCAGCGTCAGGATGGGGTGACCGGCCTCCAACACCTGGCCTTCGTCGGCGGATCTCGTGATCACGGTTGCTGTATAGGGTGCAATCAGTCGGGTCTTTTCCAGTTCGACGTCAAGGGTAGCGATCCGTTGTTGGGCCAGGACCAAGGCCGCCTTTGCGGCACGTTGCGTCTCCCGCGCTTCGTCGAGACCCTGCCGCGATACGCCCCCCTTATCCACGATGCCACGCATGCGCCTTAGCGTGACATCGGCCAATGCCAGATTGGCTTCGGCCTCGGCCTGGGCGGCGAGCAGTTCGTTGCGTTGCGCGGTAAGTCGTTGCGTATCGAGCCGGGCGAGCAGTTGACCGGTTTCGATTTGAGAACCCTCATCTACGCATACCTGTACCAACCGTCCTGCGGATTCAAAACCGAGTTCGCTTCGGCGTCGCGGCTGTACCTGCCCTGAGAAGGTCTGTTTTACGCTGAAGCTTTTCTGCAGGGTGACAGGGCGGGTTTCAACCGATAGCACGATGGGGCGGGTAGGTTCCGCTGATGCGGTGTCGGAGCGGGTGAGGAGCAGGCCCACGGTTGATGCACTGACCACTCCAGCCAGGGCAAGGCCCGCAATGACGATCGATGGTCGATGAATGTTTAACATTTGGATACCCCGCCAGGCGTTGGTTGAGGTGTGATGGTTAAGCTAGACTGGACAGTATGGTTTTATCATAGACATATAATACTGGACTGTCTAGTACTCAATTGTTGCAGGATATAGAAATGCCGGATACACCTGATAGATCGACCCCGGGACGTACGGGACGCCCCAAAAGCGAAGCGAAGGCCAAGGCCATCCTGAATGCCGCTACCCAGCTGTTCCTGGCGAAGGGTTTTCAGGGCACCTCCATGGACGCCGTGGCGCGTGAGGCCGGGGTGTCGAAACAGACGGTGTATAGCCATTTCGCCAACAAAGAGGCGCTGTTCGTAGCGTGTATCAGCGCCAAGGTCGCCCGCTACGGTTTTGACGAGGCTGCCGGAGTGGATGACTCCGATCTGCGTCAGGCGTTGTTAACCGTAGTGCACCGTTTCACGGATCTTCTGTTCGATCCCGAGGTGGTTGCGGTATACCGCGTGGTGTTGAGCGAGTCGGCGGGGCAGCCGCATATCGCTTCGCTGTTTTTCGACAATGGGCCCAAACGG
>JBNKJP010000051.1:0-112154 GCA_050291245.1 Candidatus Thiodiazotropha sp.
TTTGGCAAGGACAGGAAATTTATTCCGGCTTTCTGGGCATAGCCATTTGATTCCAGTGTGAAACTAGTTTAATCTTGCGCCTCCAAAATCTGGAGAGATGTCCGAGTGGCTGAAGGAGCACGCCTGGAAAGTGTGTATACGTTAATAGCGTATCGAGGGTTCGAATCCCTCTCTCTCCGCCAAGCAAAAAAAAGGGGCCCTTATGGGGGCCCCTTTTTTTTGCTTGGCGGAGAGAGAGGTCATGGTTCGAACCCTTCGTTCGACAAGGAGCGAAGCGACGCAGGACGCCGCAGCGTAGCGTAGGCGCCCCGAAGGGGTGAGCGAAGCGAATCAATCCCGTCCATCAGTACACACCCAAGTCAAGGAGTCCCGCATGGGCCCCTTTTTTTTGCTTGGCGGAGAGAGAGGTCATGGTTCGAACCCTTCGTTCGACAAGGAGCGAAGCGACACAGGACGCCGTAGCGCAGGCGTCACACAGGAAGCTAGCCCCTAGTCAATGACAGCCGGTTCTAGAACGGTTCATCACCTGTCCGTCAGTTTCATGTCTCCCTGCTTTTCCATATAACCCCTTGTTTTCCTGGATAACAGGGTGGAAGAAAATGGTTGAGAAACCGTTATGGCGGCCGGGTGTAATTACTTATGATCCTCGGGGAACATGAAGATAAAGCTCTTTTGATTCTTCATCTTCAGCGTATCCGTTGGTTTGATAGTATTCGCTTTTCTTCGTGTGCCACCTGTCTCCATGATGACCTCAATGTCCGTGTTCTCCATGATCATTTCATGAATGTCTTCGCTATGTGCCGGTGTTTCACTATATGCGGCTGCATAGAAATCGCGCATCGAGATGGCGTCACCCGACTCAGCCACGAACCTTGGAATGTCGTCATGAAGCGCGTTCTTGGCTGCTTGGCGGGAATCGGTGTCAAACAAATACAACTGCCCCTCGTGTGTCGGGTCATACGAGAGCATGTTGAGCCCGGATCGCCCGAAATGGGCCTGAGCATCACATTGGTGTAGGACATCATTGTACACTTGGCGAGCGCGGTATGATGTAGCGAAGTGCATCAGCCAGTATTGCCAACCGGAAGGGTTGTTGATGGAAAACGGGCTGACGTAAGTGGCACAGTCTTTGAGGAAAGCAAAAGCGATCTGCTCGGCTTGCGCCAGCCAGTCTTTTTTACCGATTAAATTGTCCCGGTCCTTCAGCAGCCCGTCGATCCTTTTCTTCATCGCAGGCTCAATAGGAACGCTATTGGTGCTTTTGTTTGGGGACAGGAACGCCAGCATACTTTCGATCATGAAAGTAAAGAGGATTTCGGCTGAGTTCCATGAGGAGATAATGTCGCGGAGAATCGATGCCGTAACTTTGGAGTAGCCGCACTGATCCAGATTGAAAAATACGTTGCGGCAGCGAGCCGCTATTAGTCGCTGTTTGATTTGCGGGTAAATGGCCTCAAATTTATCCGTATAGAATTTGGGTTCGATCTTGAGGTGTTCGAAGGCTTCAACTTTCAATAAGTAAGGGGTCAGATTTTTCTTTAGCAACTCAATGACGCTTGGGTCGCTATCATTGAAAATGAGCAGGCCCTCGATAACGATAGGCTTCAAGTCTTGTTGATGTCGGTCAGTGTTAATTTCAATGGCGGCTTGAAGCAGTCCCTCGACAAAAAGCAGAGGTGATCCGGGGCTGCCGCACTCGTACAGACCCGCCCCACAGAAACCGTCCACAATGGCTATTCTGAACTTCTCTTGTTGCGGCATCTTGCACCGGGTGAGCAAATACTCCCGGAAATACCGCTTGAGAATCTCATGCTTCTTTCTGGTGTGGTCTTCTAATTTTGCGCCGTGTTCCCAATCATAAGTTTTCGAAACCACTACATGCCTTCCTTGCTAGATGTGAGTTGTTATGATCGTGGGCATTTCATCCCACGTCCGTCCATGAAGAAGCCTGCCGTTTTCCGCTTTAGGGCGGCGTACACCATCGGCCCCCCAGCCTCCCCACTGCTTGAAGAAAAACGATGCTCCCTGGGTGTGGCATTGAACGCGGATGTTTTCGACCCATTTCAGTTGCATGGGACGCGCTTTGGGGCCGGATTCCCCGCCAACGATGACCCAATGAATGTTTTTCAGGTCAAGGGCTCCCAAATCTTCGAGCAGCGGTTCAATGGACAAGAATCTGATCTTTGCAGGGATGGTGCGTAACCGGTCGATGCGCGGTACGCCGTATTTCTGGTCTTCTACGGTTGTTCCCAGCCAGCAGTTGGACGGCACCGCGCGGCTGCGAAAATAGCGGACCATCCGTTCCGGGCGTTTCGTAAGAAGTTGGAAATTGTGCTGCGGGCTCGCGGCGATGACTTCAAAAACCCGGTCGATGAATTCCGACGGTACCTGCTTGTGGAACAGGTCGCTCATCGAGTTCACAAAGTAGACCGTAGGCTTTTTTCTTCTGAGCGGTTCATCAAGTCGTCCCGGGTGAAGGGTTAGTTTGAAACCATCCTCATACCCCGGTGTCCCCATAGCTTTGAGCCGACGCGCCATGTTTTCGGCATAGCAGTACTTGCATCCCGGGGAAATCTTCGTGCAGCCGGTGACCGGGTTCCATGTCTTTTCTGTCCATTCGATACGACTCATAATAGGTCAGGCATGTTCTATGTATGTTCTTCTCGTCAGTTTAGTGTGTGTGCTAATTAGGGTCAATGGTAACTTGAGAATGGTGATATTTCCTATTGTTTTTTCGATGGTTATTGATCAGGCTCGGAGAAGTCGTTGAAATGTGTCGGGCGTCCGGGCGGGCTCTGTGGCTTGCGCCACCGGGGCCCGGCCCATCCGGGTTACGATCCCTGACACGGCTTAGGGGCTCTTGCCCCCCCTCAAGATCAAGAAAAATATCGGTTTTCATCCCGGCGCACACGCCGGGCGGAGCCTCCGCGATTTTTCTGGATTTTTTCACGAGCGTCTAGTCGCCTTAGTCGGCAGGGGTTGTAGCAGCAGCTGCGTAACCCCAAGACCGACGAAAGGACAAGGCCATGAATTCCCATGAAGAAACCGCATGGCAAGAAAGCGGCAGGCAACTGGTTACTTCCTTAGCCGTCATTGACGACCTACAATTTCTCCCATCAGTATTCACCCAAGTCAAGAAGGCCCTCAAGGGTCCCTAGTATAGGGCACTACACTAGTTCCTATGCTCTGCATGGGAATGCATACAATGGAGCGTTAGCGCAGTGCGGGCGCCATACAGGAAGGTAGCCCATAGTCTCTGAGTGTTTATTTCATTCGATTTTATATGAAACTGTCAAATTCACAGTAATTGTCGGTTCTCATCGAAATATAACCGTTGTGCGAAACGATCAAATGATCTACCAGCGGAACATCCATCACTTTTCCAGCCTCAATCACTTTTTGGGTAAATCCGATGTCAGCGGATGACGGCTTGAGGTTCCCGCTTGGGTGGTTGTGCGCAAGTACTATCTTTGTGGCCCCCAGCATCAACGCATTTCTAAAAATGATTTTTGTGTCGGCTGGCCCCGATGTTTGTGTTCCTGATGAAATAAGCTTGAACCCAGTAACTTCATTAGAAATGTTCAGGGTGAGCATAATCATGTGCTCTTGGTCATCATCGAGTTGCCGATAAAGAGATTTCAATATCGCGTAAATCTCGTCCGGGCATTCAGCCTTTTGCTTATCGTCATCGCTGGGATCAGCAATATAATCCAGACTGAGTTTAACTTGAACGGTCTTCAGTCGCTTCCTGTATATCGTTTCAATGTTGTTGAAGTTTTTCATGCTCCGATCGTCTTCAGGTTTTCGTGGTTTGTCGCCCGGATGCCCTGCTAAATCGCAACATCACCGCAGGTGATGGGAACCCTGGAATGATGCTTTAGGATTCATCCTTCCAAGGGTTTATGATCTCCAGCCCAGGGTGGCGAAAATCGCGCACATTACGGGTGACCAGGCGTAGACCATGGGTGAGGGCGGTTGCCGCCAGCAGGCTGTCGATGGCGGGCAGGGGCTGTTTGGAAGCGGCCAGCAGACGGCCCCAACGGTCAGCTACTTCCTCATCGACGGGTAGGATCCTGCCGCTGAAAAACTCCGGTAAGGCGGTATCCAGCCAGTCCGTTAGTTTAAGTCTACGTTTGCCCTCGGGCAACGCCTCGATGCCTTTGCGAAGCTCTCCGAGCGTAAGCACGCTCAGATAGAGGGTGGTCGCAGGCCGTTCTTCGAACCAGGCCACCACCGCGGGTTCTGGCTCGCGGCGGCGCAGTTCCGACAATACGTTGGTGTCGACCAGATAGCTCAAAGCGTTACCTCGCGGGTAAGGCTTTCATCCCGCGTAAATTCGATCTCTTCCTCTCCGTAGAGGGGGGAACGGCGCATAAAAGCCGCCAACGATTCGCCCGTACCGGCCAGTCGGTCGTATTGCGTCTTCGAGAGGACCACAGCCACGGAACGTCCATGGAGCGTTATCTCCTGGGGACCCTCGCGTTCAGCGTCCTTGACCACTTCGGAAAGCCGGGCCTTGGCCTCCTGCATTTGCCAGATTCTCATAATTTTGTTCCTGTTCTGACTTGTCTGGTCAGATTTTAGCTCAAGCCGTTCCGCAAACCAACAGGCCACCTAACTGAATTGTGGCCTCGTTCCTATTGCGTGGGAGCGGCCGCTGGCCGCGATTGACTGAGTACCGGCGCTTCTCCAGACAATGAACGAGATCTCTTTGAACCTGATATCGCGAGTAGGCGCTCGCTCCTGCATTTCCACGAGCCGTACAATGAAACCCACACTCCTTTCCGTTTATCACCAAATCGAGCTCCATTGCTCGTTCGACAAGGTGCGAAGTGGCGTAGGACGCAGGTCAATGAAGCAAAGCAGAAACCGTGTCCATTGGCAGAAACAGCTTCAGCGGATGGCTGGGTAGTGTGATAAAACCGAATTGTCGATAGAACTCGGCCGCTTGCTCGTTTAATGCATCGATGACCAAGGCGTAAACCGCCATTACTTGGCTGGCCAGGGCCACACGTTGCAGGGCATCGGCGAGCAGAATGGAACCCAGACCCTGCTTTTGATGGGATTTGGCGATGGCAAGTTTTCCAAGCAGAACCACAGGAACCGGATATCTGGGTAGTCTCCTGCGCAGTTTTTCAGGTAAATCATTGGCATTCAGGCTGCCAGCGCTGAGACTGTAGTAACCGATTACTTTCTGCGGGGCATCCGGTGGAGAGAGGACGAATACCTTGTTGATTCGTCGCTTGATGTCCTGGCTGGCGTATTGCTGCAGGTACTTGTTGAGGGAGGGTTCACCGCAATTGAAGGATTTTCGGTCATGGGTTTTACTAAACGGTGAGATGGTTAGGTCCAAACGAGCAGCCTTCTATTTCTTGACGTGTTTTTTATGTTCGGCAAAGGCGCGTTTGAGCTTGGCGCTGGGCTTGGGAGGATTTTCCAGGGCTTCCAGAAATACATCCCAATCGGTTTGAGTCAGGGTGAGTGTTTCGTGTTCTTGGATGACTTCATCGGCTGCTTGCAGCGCCCGTCCCAGAACAAATTCCGACAGACTCTTGTGTGAGTAAGCGGCTGCTCGTTCCAGCTTTACCTTGGACAGAGAGTCGAGGCGGATATGCATTCGCTGTTGTTTGGCGGTTTCTGTGTTGCTCATGGTCCGGTCTCCATTTGAGAAAAAAATTGTACGCCAAATGTGTGTACATAGCAATATTCATATGAACCATACGTTCAAAATGCAGCGTCAGCAAAGCGAGTGCGCCACACAGGAAGATAGCCCATAGTCTCTGAGTTATTATTTCATTTGATTTAATACGGAACTTTCAAATTCAAAGTAACTTCAGAATGTTGTTGGAATGTCTGGATAATCCACAATAAATCAATGGGTTAAGCTTGCCAGGTTATTGTGGTATACCTGCGCAAAGTCGTCTCAACTTGCGCACCTGGAACCTATTGGTTGCATCCGTACCCTAACTTCAGATTGGTTCGGGGGCTGGTCTGTGTGATTTTGCTTTGAACCGACTTGTATTTCACAATGGATAAAAACTGCCGGGAGTGCTAATGAAACGCCGGAAATTCCTCGCCACCTCACTGATGTTGACAGCCCCGCTGGTAGGCGCGGGTTGGTATTGGGATAAACGCTGGAAATACATCGCAATACATCACAGCGCCGGTGAGTATGGGAGCATTCCTTTTCTGCGCAAGGTGCATCGACAACGCCAATCGGCGGATCCCGTCGATGCCATTCCTTACCACTATGTGATCGGTAATGGCAATGGCATGGGTATGGGGGAGATCGCGACCGGTTGGCGCCAGTCTCTGGATATCTGGGGCGCGCACGTATCTTCACGCAACCATGATTGGAACCTGCGTGGTATCGGAATCTGCCTGATTGGTAATTTTGAAAATCACTCCGTACCGGAGCAGCAATACGCCGCATTGCTGAGTTTGACAAAAGGTCTGATAAGTCAATACGGGATCTCTCCGGGAAACGTCAATGGTCATGGCTATATCACAGGTGAACGAACCAAGTGTCCTGGTAAACACTTTCCTATCGAACGTTTTCGCAAGGATATTCTTACCACGGCTGTCTGATGGAGATGAAAATTAGGAGAAAGAGTTGTATATACCAAAATACAATGAAGAAACAGACGTATCAGTATTGCATGGTTTGATTAAGAAAAACCCTTTTGGCGCATGGATAACAGTCGTGGAAGGAAAAATTACGACTAACCACATTCCATTTGTATTGCGAGAAGATAGAGGAGCATTAGGGACGCTCTATGGACATGTGGCAAAGAATAATTCTGTTTGGGAAACCTATTCAAAGGAAATAGAGTCAGCGATAGTTTTTCAAAGCGATGATGCCTACATAAGTCCTTCGTGGTATCCAACCAAGCATGAGCATGGTAAAGCGGTTCCAACCTGGAACTACGCAGTAGTACATGCATGGGGAGTCCCCAGGGTAATTAAAGATCGTGAATGGTTATTGGATCACGTAGAAGAGATCACGACAATTCACGAAAATAACCAAAAAGTACCCTGGAAAGTAACTGATGCACCTAAAGAGTATATAGAAAAACTGCTGGGTGTTATCGTAGGTATTGAAATACCAATAACTGAGCTGAAGGGAAAGCTGAAACTAGGTCAGAACAGGCCGAATTCCGATAAGTTGGGTACAGTTGCAGGATTGACATCCAAAGGCACTGATAAGGCGAAAGGCCTGGCTGACCTGTTAAATAAACATATTAATGAGAGTAAATAAGGATAATAAGTGTATCTGGATAAAAGAGATCCAAAAAAAGAAAATGGAATTATTAGAGGTTATCTTATGCTGAACGTTAAGAGTTTGTGAAGAGTAAAACCGTAAATGTTGAAGCCGTTATAGATGCCCCGATTGAAGAGGTATGGAAAGTGCTGACAGACTGGAAAAATCAACCACTATGGCGAAAAGGAATAAACAAAAGCGAATTGACATGCACGGCGATTACTCAATATATGACACTCTATACGATGAAGCCCGAAGAAAAGGTTTCCCGGGATGGGGCGGTAAAGCTCGGATTGCTAAAGGGTATACTCAGGTAGCTAAAATTCTTGAAAACCCTTACGTGCCTAAGTCAGGGAAAGTGGTAGAGTTGGGGTGTGGTGAAGGGCATTTATGTCGTTTACTTGCTGCGCATGGTTATAGCGTCACAGGAATAGATATTTCAGGTAAAGCCATTACGTGGGCACTAGAAAAAGAGGGTTTCCAACAAGCCATTAAATACGTTCAAGGTGATCTTTGCCAGTCCGAAGTATTAGTAGATGAGTGTTTTGATCTGGCTGTTGACGGTAACTGTTTACATTGCATTCTGGGAGAGGATCGTCCGCTGTTTTTGAGAAACGTTCATCGTCTTTTGTCGGTTGGTGGAATATTTTTTGTCAGCAGCCTTTGTAGCAAAAGTGATGTTTCAGTAACTTTGATGCGAGCAGGACAATCTTACCGACACGTCACCAGTATCAGCAGCCTATTGTTTGAACTTAAGAGTGCACAATGGTTTCTTCTGCGTAGTTTTTATATGCAAACAAATAAGTTGCAAGGCACAGAAAATGGCGTATCTGACACTGACAAAAGATAATATCAAGAACGAACACATTTGCTGTGCATTTTCCGACAAGAAGTGTACAGAGAGTTATGAGCTAAAGAAGCAATGGCTTAAAACTGAATTCGACAATGAGTATGTTTTTCGTCGTCTTGATGAACGAGCAAAAGTATTTATTGAGTATGGCCCCGCTGAGAAAGCATGGGTTCCGGTAACGGCGCCTAATTACATGATGATCGGGTGCTTCTGGGTTTCTGGGAAGTTCAAAGGCCATGGACACGGAAAAGCTTTGCTAAAAGAAGCGATTAAAGATGCAAAACGGCAAAACAGGGATGGCCTTGTGACCGTCGTTGGCACCAAAAAATTTTACTTCATGAGTGACACGAAATGGCTACTGAGCCAAGGATTCGAGATAATTGAGAGTATTCCTTCAGGTTTCAGCCTCATTTCCATGGGCTTTAGCTCATCAAGCGCGAGACCCTGTTTCAATAAATCGGTGCGAAGTGCTACGTGCCCAGATCGGAAGGGTTTGGTTGTCTATTATTCCAACCGATGCCCGTATTCGGAATACCATGTCAAGAGCTCGCTTGTTGAAACTGCCAGAAATCGTAACCTGCCGCAAAAAGCAATCAAACTTGAAACCAGGGAACAGGCGCAGTCCTGTCCATCGCCCGCAACAATATTCAGTCTATTCTTAAATGGGAGATTCGTTACTACAGATATCAGTGTATGCATGGAGAATCGGTTTGACAAAATCGTCGGGAAACGATAAGCACACAAGGAGAAACAATGTACTCGATTCAAGGGGGGTGTCACTGCGGGAATATTTCATATGTAGCGGAATTTACAAAGGAATTGGCTACTTACTCACCACGAGCATGCGATTGTAATCTTTGTACTAGTCATGCCGCCTCATACGTATCGGATAGGAATGGCTCACTCAAAATATTCATAAAAAAAGAATCTGATGTAAGTAGATACAGACAAGGCAGTCGAATTGCCGATTTTCTGATTTGCAAAAATTGTGGTGTTATGATTGGAGTTTGCTATGAAGAAAATGGCTGCGTCTATGGTTCGATAAATATCAGGTCGACCGGAGCGTCAGTTGTCTTTAGTGAAAGCCGGATAGCACAGCTGGCCATCTTAAGTGATGAAGAGCGTATCAATCGCTGGAAAAAGTATTGGTTTGCGAATGTTCAAATTACGCACGAAGAGGAATAGATGGATGATTTGGAGATAATAATGACTTTAGAAAGGAAAATGGCGGATGCATTCAATTTGACAGATGAAAATTGGATGAAACATGCAAATCCCATTAGCGTCTGGACCAGATACTCTGTCTTGCCGGTTATTGTGATTGCCTTTTGGAGCAGGATTTGGATAGGCTGGTGGTGTCTGATACCAGGGGTTTTATCTGTCCTTTGGATGTTTTTCAACCCGGTTGTTTTCAAAAAGCCAAAATCAACAAAGAACTGGGCTTCAAAGGCAGTGCTTGGTGAGCGTGTATATTTGAATAGGGACAAGATACAACTTCCAAATCATCATAATGTGCCTTTGTACACTATTTTGAACAGTATCTCATCAGTAGGATTGCTCTTGTCGATATGGTCAATTACTTATTATTCGGTTTGGGGGGCTGTTTTGGGGGTAACAATGACTTATCTCGGAAAAAGCTGGTTTCTCGACCGCATGGTGTGGTTGTATGAAGATATGAAAAACGTAAATGAAACATACAAGGGTTGGGAATATTGATTGCTTAAGATGTTAATGAGATATGAATTAACTATATTACAATTTGTTTCGACTGGTTGGAAATAATGGTGTGAAAATAGTAATTATGCGGCATGGTAAGCCTGTCATGGATTTGGATAAAATCAAGTATCAAAAAATGCCGGCCACCCACCTGGCAAAAATTGTAGATGAATATGAAAAGACAGATCTGGATCATTTGAATCTGCCCCTTGATGAGGCATTGGAGATAGCTGCGGAATCTACTGTTTCAGTATGTAGTGATCTGCCTCGGGCAATATCTTCGGTACGGGTTCTTGGGTTAGAGAAAGTAATTCGAATAGATCCGGTATTTAGAGAGTCTGCATTGCCATACTTAGAGTTAAAGCGCCCTAAGTTAACGTTTTTCACATGGGCAATATTGTTTAGACTCGCTTGGTTTTGTGGGTTTTCTAGAAATGGTGAATCAATTCGAAACGCAAAAGTACGTGCAAAGTACGGTGCCAATATACTTGAGAATTTCGCCGAAAAAGAAACTGTTGTTCTGCATGTGGGGCACGGAATTATGAATCGGTTGCTAATCAAAGAATTTAAACGCAAAGGCTGGAAAGTTAAAGATTGTACCGGTGAAAAATACTGGTCGTATACGGTATTGGAGTATAAATAACCGTTTCATAGGCGGCAATTACAGATTTTTAGTGAATAATAAAATTCTACTTCTTTAGTCTTCTAAGAAATACTACAACGGGGGTGACAAATGCTTGATCGAAAGGAGTTCCTGAAAATCGTTGAAAACACGCCCCTGGTGTCTATCGATCTGATCGTGCGAAACGATCGGGATGAAGTGCTATTAGGAAAGCGCAATAACGCACCTGCAATGGGTTATTGGTTTGTTCCTGGTGGACGCATTATGAAATCTGAATCTCTGTCGCAGGCATTCGAACGTATCGTGTTTACAGAACTGGGTGGATCCTTCGATATTGGATCATCCCGTTTGATAGGCGTTTTTGAACATCACTATGCGGATAACCTTGCCAATGACACCTTTGGTACACATTACATCGCTATGGGTATGCAATTGAATATCGCGGAACAGCTACCTGATTTGCCCCTTCAGCAACACACCGAGTATCAGTGGATGGCGGTCGATGTGTTGCTGAACAACTCTCAGGTGCATCAGAATACCAAAGATTACTTCATCGCATCACAAGGGTTACGTATCTGAATGTACTCTTCGAAGATCCTGGAATTCGTTTGTAGTGGCCGAACCGGAGGCGTTCTCTGTGATTAATCGCGCAACAGGCCTTTTCCCTTTGTGGGCGCTACTCTTTTCTTTCTTGGCCTTTTGGAGACCCGGGGTGTTTGTTGGCTTAAAACCTGCCATCCTGCCTCTGCTGGGTGTTGTCATGTTTGGCATGGGCATGACGCTTACATGGGATCACTTCAGGGCAGTACTTCAGCGTCCTGCCGTGGTAGGTCTTGGTGTCCTATTGCAATATTTGGTGATGCCTTTAGCGGCGTGGTTGATCGCAGAAGCGCTGGGTCTTCCGCCTGCTCTGATGGCGGGGCTGGTGCTGGTAGGCGCCTGTCCCGGTGGCACCGCCTCCAACGTGGTCTGCTTTCTGGCGAAGGGAGATGTGGCCCTATCGATCACCCTGACCACGGTTTCGACCCTGCTGGCTATCATCATGACACCCCTGTTAACAGATCTCTATGTGGGTCAGAAGGTGCCGGTGCCCGTGGAGAACATGCTCTGGTCGATCTTCAAGATTGTGCTGCTTCCGGTTACCCTGGGTGTTGTGGTAAATCGGTTGCTCGGTACGAAGCTCGCTCGCTTCAAACCGGTGTTTCCCCTGGTCTCAGTGATCGCTATCGTGGTGATCATTGCCATTATCGTGGCCCTGAATCGGGCTAACCTGGGTAGTTTGGGCGTGGCGGTCGGCGTGGCGGTGGTGTTGCATAATGCGCTGGGGCTGTTGCTGGGCTACTGGCTGCCCAAAACCCTGGGTCTGCCGGAACGGCTCTGCCGGACTCTGGCCATCGAGGTCGGTATGCAGAACTCCGGGTTGGGAGTTGCCCTGGCGGTTAAGTATTTCTCAGTGGCCGCGGCATTGCCCGGTGCCATCTTCTCTATTTGGCATAATATGTCGGGATCGATGCTGGCAGGATTTTGGTCTCGTACGGATCGTTGAGCATCTTGCTTAACAAGAAGCGCTCAAACCTTTCGAGTGGTCGATTGCATATTTTTTTTAAGCTTTAGTGCTGTTGCTGCATTTTGAAACGCTCGCGTATCACTTCTTGTTCATCAGGTGTGAGGGACTGCCAGCGTTCGAGCCGCTCTTTTAGGCGTGCTCTGAAGCGCTCGCGCTGCTCGGGTGACATCGCGGACCATCGTTCGCGCAGTTTGGCTTTCTGTTCGGAGGGGAGACTGCGAAACAGTTGCATGCGCTGACGGATACGTGCCTGCTCTTCAGGCGGAAGTTGTTTGAATTCACGGTATCGCTCTCTGAAACGGGCTTTCTCTTCCTCGCTGAAAGACTGCCAGCGCGCAAATCGCTGGCGTAGCAGTTGCTTTTGTTCCGTCGATAAGTTCTTCCAGCGCTGCGCACCTTGTTGCAGGCGCTGTTGCTGTTTGGGTTCGAGGCTACTCCAGCGTGATTTAAATGGCTCGAGAATCTGTTGTTCATTTTCGTTTAATGACTCCCATTCCAGGGCATGGCAGAGCAGGGGGGAGACGGTCATGCTCAGGGCTAGGATCAGATAGTTCACGCGCTTCATCGTTCGGCTCCCGCTTCAGTCTTCAGCATTGGCTCTTCGTCAATCTCCGGTGCGTCCCAGTTACCTTGCTCGTCTGTGAATTCAGCCAAGAACATCAGCAGCTGTGAATCGGGTGCCTCTTCAGCCTGCGCGAGGACCAAGGGCAATCCAATAAGCAGCAACAAGCTAACCCGATGTCGCATCGTCTTGCTCCAACCAGTCGTAGAAGGCCATCTCCTGTTCAAAGTCCTCTAACTGGCTGATCAGTTCCAGATCTTGGGAAGTGATTGTCTTGGCTGTGGCAGGCAGTGTGGTGTCTTGCGGTAGAAGTATCGGTAGCGCTGCCAGAAGACACAGCCCGGCTGCCAGGGAGAAGCCCAGTGCGGGGTAGTGGCGCCGCAGCCAGGGGCGTTGCTGTCCGATGGCTCGGGACCTTGCTCGGCGCAGACACTCGCCCAGAACTACATCCTGACATGTATGCTCCAGTGCCGTATCCAATAGACGTTTGATCTCGTGCTGCTGTTGGCAGTTATCGTTCATGGCCAGTGTTCTCCCAGCCGTTGTTGCAGGGATTTCAGTCCCCTCGAATAGTGTGTCTTTACGCTGCCAGCACTGATTCCCATGGCAATGGCCGTTTCCTGTGTGTTCATGCCGTCCCAAAGCCGGCACAGGACCGCCTGTCGTTGCCTCAGCGGCAGATCCCCCAAGGCGGACTCCAGGGCCACGATCGCGCTAGCGTTGGTCACGTCCAGTGTGGGATCCGGCAGCCCCGAGGCAAAGGAATCGGGACCGTCGTCGCCGAACAGGTAGGTGACGATGGATCTGACCTGTCGGCGGCGATGCCAGTCCATGATGCGTGAATTGACCACGCGATAGAACAGGGGGCGCCAAGCTATTCTCTCCTTGTTTGCGTATTTTTCTACAAATTTGATCATGGCGTCCTGGACGATGTCGAGGGCCTCTTCCCGAGAACGGGTTGAAAGCTCTGCCATGCGGTAGGCACGTTTCTCCTCCCGGGCTAGAAATGCATCCAATGCCTGATCAAATTCCAAAGTTGATTCACCTGTCTTCTACACTTGAATTGGGTGTTCTTTGCAGCCTAAATACTGATTTACTGACAATCAGCCCACTGTTCAAGTTTTTTGTGAACCGCGCGCTCTATAGCGATTCCGTTGGGTATGGTCCTGGGGTCTGTCGGAAAGATTCAGATACCCCTGTTCCACCAGTCGCAGTATGATCACCGCTGAGACCAGCTTGGATGTCGATGCTGACTCATAAGAGGTTTGTAAGGTTGAGCTTCCCCGGTTGAAGCTGTAGCGTCGTCCATCTTCTCTTTCCACCGAAAATGAGAAATCCACCTCGGATGAGGTGCGCGAAAGTATCCTGTCCATTTGCGATTCCAGCTTGGTGATCGAACACCGTGAATCGGAGCTGTCTCTGTCAAACAACGTCTTGATGCGATCACCCGGTTCGCCGGTTGCGGCGGTTGTCGCGAGGATCAGAAGAGCAGCCGAGATGGTGCGTAGCTTTGGTTTCATGTGAGGCTCCTTGCCAGGTTAATAATAAATACGCTTTCCGTTATTAACGCAACAGCGACGGATCGGTTGACAAGGAAGGGGGATTTATTTGCGCAATGTGCCAAGTGGAACGATCGATCCGTTAGCATCCGTGCTAGATGGCCGATTATCCCGCTATCCATCCATCCCTGAAGGATGGCAGATGATAGGCCGTGTTGATCTCATCGGGTGAGGCATTACATCCACTGTATTGAAGTACGACTTTCTTGCCTTGTAGTTGATGCTTCAGTTTGAGGGCGGCCATCAGGGTGGCGGCCCCCGCGCCTTCAAGGAAATTGTGCGTGTAGTGTCCCGCCAGGGCAATTCCTTGGTAGATCTCTTGTTCTGACAACACAACAAAATCCGCCAGGTTGTCCTTGTAGATTTGGAACGGCAGTTCATATCCAATGCCGGTGGCAAATCCCCCGGCAAAGCTGGTGTTCGGTGCTGAGACGATGGTTCCGGCTTTCCAGGATTGAAACGCGGCGTTCGAGGCGGCTGCTTGAACGGCGAATATCTGGATGCCGGGATTGATGGCCTTGAGTACGGTGATTGCCGCCGCGGCTTCGCTGCCCGCACCTATGGGCAGAATGACCGCATCCAGATCCGGGATCGCCGCGATGATTTCAAGAAATTCGGTTCCGACTCCGTTGATGATATGCGGTTCATTGGCGGGATGGGCGAAGTAGAGGTTTTGTTGCTCGGACAACTCGGCGACAACTCGGGAAGCCTCTTCGAAATTGCTTCCGGCTTCTATCAGCCTGGCTCCGGTCGACTCGATATTCCGGTTTTTCACCGGGTTGTTGTTGAGCGGTACGACAACGGTTGCCTCGATGCCCAGCCAGGCCGCGGATTGAGCAATGGAAACACCGTGGTTGCCGGTCGAAAACGTCATCACGCCGGGAACGCCCGCATCCTTTAAATGGTGCATCAGGTTGATGCCGCCGCGGATCTTGAACGACCCGGTCGGGTTGAGGTTTTCGTGCTTGATATAGATTTCGGCATCGATCAATGAGGATAGGTTTTTGTAGTGTCGCAGTGGCGTTTGCGACAGATGGGCGGTGACGACTTTCCTCGCTTTGAGAACTTCGTTGAGGGATATAGGGGCTGTTTTAGGATCTTTCATGATAGGCGAGATTCGTAATCCGGATAACCAAAGCGTCGTATGACTTCGATTTCACCGTTTTCGTGTTGCAGGGCAATAGCGGGGTGTGCGACCCCGTTGAACAGTGTGGTCTTGACCATGGTGTAGTGGATCATGTCCTCGAAGATCACCCGATCACCGATCTGCAAAGGCTGATCGAAGGCGTAGTCGCCGATGATATCCCCGGCCAGGCAGGTCATGCCGCCGAGTCGGTAGGTGTGGGGCTTGCGGTCCGGATGGTCCGCGCCCCGTACCTCGGGGCGGTAGGGCATCTCCAGCACATCCGGCATGTGTGCGGTGGCGGAGGTGTCGAGGATGGCGATGTCGATTCCCCCGCGACGGATGATATCGAGCACGCTGGAAACCAGGGGGCCGGTGCGCCAGGCGATGGCCGAACCGGGTTCCAGGACCACCTCGAGATGGGGGTGACGCTCGCGGAATCCGCGTAACACCCGGATCAGTTTTTCCACGTCGTAGCCGGCCCGGGTCATCAGGTGCCCGCCCCCCAGGTTGCACCACTTCATCTGTGGGAGCAGGTGACCGAAGCGTTTCTCCACCGCCTCAATCAGCCGTTCCGTGGCATCGGCCCCGCATTCGCACAGGGCATGTACATGCAGACCTTCGATGCCTTGGGGGACGCCGTCGAGGAGTTCCTCCCGGGGAATGCCGAGACGCGACTGCTCGCCACTGGGGTTGTACAGGGCGGTCTCGACTTCATCGATCCGGGGGTTGACCCGCAGGCCGCAGGAGATGCCGGCGGCCAGGGCCTGATCACCGAGGCGTTCCCACTGACTCAGGGAGTTGAAGGAGATGCGGTCAGAGAGGCCGATCAGGTCGGGAAACTCCGCATCGGTGTAGGCCGGTGCGTAGAGATGGACGTGGCCGCCGAAATGCTCCCGGGCCAGGCGCGCTTCGTTGTAGGAGCTGGCGGAGCAGCCCGGCAGATATTCCCGCACGATCGGAAAACTCGACCACATGGCGAAGCCCTTGAGCGCCAGTATGATGGTGCAGCCGCTCGCTTTCTGGATCCGGTCGATTAGCTCCAGATTGACGCGCAGTTTCGCCGCCTCCAGCACGTAGCAGGGAGACGGCGCGGCGTTCAGATCCGTCATGTCTCAGGCAGGCTGTCGACGTCGATGTCGCATGCCACGTCATGCCAGGGCAGGCCGTAACGGTTCAGTGCCTCCATGAAGGGATCGGGATCGAACTGCTCCATGTTCCACACCCCGGGCTGTTTCCACTGACCTTCGAGCATCATCTTGGCACCGATCATGGCCGGTACCCCGGTGGTGTAGGAGACGCCCTGGGCGCAGGTCTCCTTGAAACACGCCTCGTGGTCACAGACGTTGTAGATGTAGCGGGAGACCGGCTTTCCATCCTTTACGCCATGGGCGATGATGCCGATGTTGGTCTTGCCCTTGGTGCGCGGTCCCAGGCTCGCCGGATCGGGCAGCAGCGCCTTGAGGAACTGCAGGGGCACGATCTGCTGGCCTTGGAACTCCATCGGCTCGATACTGTCCAGGCCCAGGTTCTGGATCACCTCGAGGTGTTTGAGGTAGCTCTCGCCGAAGGTCATCCAGAAGCGCCAGCGCTTCACCTCGGGCAGGTGCTTGCTGAGCGATTCCATCTCCTCGTGGTAGAGCAGGAACATCTTTTTCGGGCCGATCTCCGGGAAGTCGAACACCCGGGAGATCTCCATGGGCCGGGTGGTCACCCAGCCGCCGTTCTCCCAGTAGCGGCCGTTGGCGGTCACCTCGCGGATGTTGATCTCCGGGTTGAAGTTGGTGGCGAAGGCGTAGCCGTGGTCGCCCGCGTTGCAATCGAGGATATCGACGCTGTCGATGCGGTCGAAGTGGTGTTTCCTGGCATAGGCGGTGAAGACGTTGGTCACCCCCGGGTCGAAACCGGAGCCGAGCAGGGCCATCAGCCCGGCATCCTTGAACCTGTCCTGATAGGCCCACTGCCATTTGTATTCGAACTTGGCCTCGTCCGGCGGCTCGTAGTTGGCGGTGTCGAGGTAGTCGATGCCGGTTTCCAGGCAGGCGTCCATGATGGTCAGGTCCTGATAGGGCAGGGCCACGTTGATCACCATCTTTGGCTCGATCCTGCGGATCAGCGCTACCAGTTCGTTCACGTTATCGGCATCGACCTGGGCGGTCTTTACCTTGCCGCCGCCGATTTCGGAGGCGATCTGGTCGCATTTGGAGAGGGTTCGGCTGGCCAGCCAGATATCGCTGAAGGTTTCAGGCAATTGTGCGCATTTGTGGGTGACCACACGACCGACGCCACCGGCGCCGATGATCAGGACTCGACTCATTGGCTTTCACTCTGGAAATGGGAACAAACCCGAAATTTTAGACAATTTGGGCCCGGCATGTCTTGTGGTTTTTTTTAACGATTTATGACGGGGCTTTATCGGCTGACCATCTGTTGCAGGTATTCCGGATAACGCGCCCCCTGCACCTGAACATTGGCAAGGGCGTTCTCGATCTCCTCTAAATCTTCGGTGGTCAGGTCGATGTCGGTCGCGCCGATGTTTTCTTCTAGGCGATGCTGTTTTGTCGTGCCGGGAATCGGGACGATCCAGGGTTTTTGCATCAACAACCAAGCCAGCGCGATTTGTGCCGGGGTTACCTGCTTGCGTGCTGCAATTTGGCGAATGCGATCGACCAATACCAGGTTGGTATCCCGTGTATCTGAAGTGAATCGAGGGGCGGTGCTGCGGAAATCGTTGCTGTCGAAGTTTGTATCCGCTTTGATCGAGCCGGTGAGAAAGCCTCTGCCCAATGGACTGAACGGGACGAAGCCGATACCGAGCTCTTCAAGCAACGGCAGGATTTCCGCTTCCGGTTCCCGCCACCAGAGGGAGTACTCGCTTTGTACGGCGGTGACCTGTTGTATGGCGTGGGCGCGTCGAATGACACCGGTACCGGCTTCGGATAACCCGAAGTGTCTGACCTTACCCTGTTGAATCAGCTCCTTTACGGTGCCGGCAACCTCTTCGATGGGAATATTCGGATCGACACGGTGTTGATAGAAGAGGTCGATGTGGTCGGTTCTGAGCCGTTTCAATGCGGCATCGGCTACCCGTCGGATATTTTCAGGTCGACTGTCCAAACCCCGTTTGACCTCTCCAGCCGCAAAGCCGAATTTGGTTGCGATGACTACCTGTTCGCGGACAGGTGCCAGTGCCTCACCCACCCACTCTTCATTGCGAAATGGGCCATAGGCCTCCGCGGTATCGAAAAAGCTGACCCCTCGCTCGTGGGCCAAACGAATGATCCGGATGGCTTCCTGCTTGCCCATGGCGGCACCATAGGCAAAGTTAAGTCCCATGCAGCCATAACCGAGCGCCGACACCTCGAGACCGCTGCCGCCAAGTTTGCGTGTTTGCATTGGTTTATCCTCTTGTCTGTGTAGAGTGGTGTTATTCCAGGCCTCTAAGCTAGTCCTATATGCCATCTGACGAGTAGAACGATCCTGCTCGAATATTGCCAAATTCTCCGAGCAGCCGATTTTTCATTGATAGAATTGGAAATGCTGATTACGCTGTGATCAGAATAAACAGCCGAAGAATTAGGTAGTTATGATGAAATCTGAAAAACATGACAGTCGGGTTGCGGTGGCAGCATTGGGCAAGCGAATTGCAAAATTGACCGAGGCGGGCGAGTTTCACTCAACCGCCGTACCCGGCCTGTCACTCTTTCAGCGCCATGAACCGACCGAACCCCAGATCGGTCAGTACGAACCCAGCATCTGTATGGTTGCGCAAGGCGCCAAGCGGGTTACGCTCGGCGATGAAACCTTTGTGTATAACGCGCAGCGTTATCTGCTCACTTCGGTGCATCTGCCGACCGTGGTGCGGATCATCGAAGCAAGTCCCGAAAAACCCTACCTGGGGCTCAGGCTGAGGTTCGATCTGCGTGAGGTATCCCAGCTGATGGCGGACAGCAATCTCCCGCCGCCACGCAGCCAACAGTCGAACCGTGGGATGGCTACAGGTGAGGTGACTTCGGCCCTGGCAAATGCCTTTCTGCGTCTGCTCGATCTGCTTGATAATGAGCGGGATATTCCGATTCTCGAACCGGTCATCCAACGGGAAATCGTCTATCGTTTACTGGTGGGCGAACTGGGCGTGCGGCTGCGCCAAATCGCCGCTTCTGGAAGTCAAAGTCAGCAGATCGCCCATGCCATTGAGTGGATCAAAGGTAACTTCTCCAAACCTCTGAGAGTCGATGATCTTGCTGAACAGGCGCATATGAGTACCTCGACCTTTCATCACCATTTCCGTGCCATGACGGCATTGAGTCCGGTTCAGTACCAAAAGCAATTGCGCTTGCGGGAGGCTCGGAGATTGATGCTCTCGGATCGATTGGACGCCTCGACTGCGGGATTTCGCGTCGGTTACGAAAGTGCCTCCCAGTTCAGTCGGGATTACAGTCGACAGTTTGGCGCACCCCCGGTTCGCGATATCAAAAGCCTGCGTGAAATGGTGGTTAATGGAAGTGGTTAAGCCTGTTGTTAACAGAAATAATGGGAGAAAATGATGAAGGATTTTTCAAATTTAAAGAGAGAAAAGCATCTAATACCAGAATATATAAAAATAGCCTTGTCTGATAATAATGTGGTTGCTGACTATAAAGCTCGCCCTGCGTACCAGCAAAATGACTACATTGGATGGATTGAAAGAGCAAAACGACAAGAAACAAAAGAAAAACGCCTTCGACAAATGATTGATGAATTAAAAACCGGGGGCGTTTATATGAAAATGAAGCATTCGGCTTCAATGAAAGGATGAAAGGGGGGCGTTTGTAGGACTGTATCGCACTTTTTTGTTCGACATTTTGCTAGTATCGAGCGGCAAAAAAATTAGAAAATTGTTCGTATTGGTGAGGTCGAAAACTATGAACTTTGGGAAATTCCCTTCCTGGTCATCGATTCCTGTTACTCGTCGAACCTTGAGTGCTGTCATCAGTGTTTCCTGTTTCATCGTATTTTCAGGATTGGCGTCTGCGCAAGTCTTCCAAGCAGAAGACTATAACATGGCTTACGACACCACACAGGGCAACACCGGTGGTATGTATCGTAGTGAAGATGTGGATATCGAAGCCGCTTCCGATAACGGTGGTGGTTTTAATGTCGGTTGGGTTGCGCCAGGTGAGTGGTTGGTTTACAACGGTTTGTCCATTCCGGTTAACGGCCGTTACAAGGTCACTGTGCGTGTGGCCAGTGCTACAGGGGGTAAACTGTCAACTGACTTGAATGCAGGCACTGTCGTATTGGCGACTTTCGATATCCCAAATACCGGTGGCTGGCAGGCTTGGCAAACGATTACGAAAACAGTGGATATCAGCGCCGGTACCTATGATTTAGGTGTGTTTGCCACGACGGGTAATTGGAACTTGAACTGGATCGAAATCGTGCCTGAGCAAGTGGCTAACCTGGCCACCATTCGCCAGCACTGCAGTTTCTCAGGTTGGTCAGCAGGCTTAGGCTTGGGTGCTTATACCTTGGCTGATCTCCAAGCGCGCGGTTTTGTAGACAATGACGCCTCTTCGATTAGGCTCAGCAACGGTTATGAGGCTGTGTTGTATGACAACGCGAACTTCACCGGTGATTCAGTTGTCGTTTCTGCCTCCGACGATTGTTTTGTCGATCAAGGCTTTAACGATCGTGTTTCTTCTGTTGTGATTCGAACAGCCAGCGATGGGGGTGACATTAACGATGGTTCCGATCCAGGCGAACCGGGTATGACCAATGGTACCCACAAGCGTTTAAAATTTGTGAATGCTTGTAGTGAACCTCTGTGGGTTCAATGGCAAACAGCGCCTGGTGTGACGTTCAATGGCCCAAACCGTAAACGTATTGACGGTTACCAAGCCTACTCATATGACATTCCTGACCGTGGGTTGCCATCAATGCGTTTCTGGCCTGGCTTTGGTTGTGATGCCAGCGGCCATAACTGTCGTGTCGGTGCGAGTGGTGGACCTCCGGATTTAGGCTTTACCTGTCCTCCGGAAGGCTGTGCGCCGCCAATCGATTCGAAATTCGAAGCGTCTTTCGGTTGTATTGAAGGTGTGAACTCCGCGAACTGTCATCAAAACCCGTCAGCACCCGGTACGCCCCTTAGCCGTGTTGACTGGTGGAACTCGTCTATGGTGGATGGTTATACCGCGCCAATGAAAGTGAAGGTGAATGGTTATTGCCCACAAGATTGGCCGGAAGGTCCCGGTGGCCCGGCGGGTCAGGTGATTGACTGTTCAACGCTGCGTGTTTCCGACTGCCCAACCAACGAAAACCTGAGTACCAATGGTCAGTTTCCATACCTGTCTAATGTGAACTTGCAAGTGATCAATCCCACCACGGGTCAAGTGGCAGGCTGTTACTCGCCTGGGGCAAAACTGACCTATAACCATTGGTCAGCCGGTTTCCAAACCTACGTGCCAACGGATGCGCAAGCCGTTATGTACACCTGTCCAACACCTCCGATCAGCCCGACCCAATGTAGCTCGGGTCCTGCGGAATATACCCAATACCGCAATACCATCCACCAACATTGTGAAACCTATGCGTATGCGTACGATGACGGCTATGGTTTGTCGACCTGTCCTGCACGTACAAACTTAGAGTACGAAGTGACCTTCTATTGTCCGCAATAGGAAAACTGCTTAGGTTCCTCTAAAGCCTTTGTCACGGCTGATTCTGTAGCACGTTCGCGATCTCGAGCAGATTATCATCGGGATCCCGGATATAGACCGAGAGAATCGGACCGTTGGCACCGGTGCGCTCAACCGGGCCTTCACAAACCGCGACGCCGCAGGCTTCCAGATGGGATTGAACCTGGGCAAGGGGCTGGTCGGTAAGGAAACAGAGATCGGCGGAACCCGGAGTCGGATGGGCCGCCTTGGGTTCGAATTCCTTGCCATAGGCATGCAGATTGATTTTCTGGTTACCAAATTTCAACGCCTTGCGTCCCGCCCCAAAGGTTATGACCTGCATGCCCAGCACACGATGGTAGAAGTCGCAGCTGGTTTCGATATCCCGTACCGTGAGTACCAGATGGTCCAGAGTGTTCAGATGCATCAGTAGGGTGTGTCCTCTTCGTCTTTCCGGGGCCTGGGTCCGAAATCGGCATCGAGTCGCTGTTCGATGAGTTCATGAATGCGGTGTTCCAGATGGGTATCGAGCTCCTTGTGTAGGGTTTTCGCTACCTGATGGCTGGCCTCCTCGATGGCGCGGTCCAAGGCGTTGGAGACCATCACCCAGAGTTCTTCATGCAACTGGCGGGCGATCTCGTCCCGCATGGCCTGAAGTACTTCGTCATATTCGGGAATACCGCTCGATGCGGCTTCCAGGTCGTTCTCGGCGAAGCTGATGTATTCCGACGCCAGCTCCTCTTCGGTGATCACGTCCTGAAGCAGTGGGATCGAAGGTTCCTCGGGATTCGGATTGTATTCGTCGTGGTTCATTCAGGTGATATCGTGTTTTTGCAGTGGATAACCCCGGTCGCGATAGAAGCGGAAACGCTCCCGCCCGGCATCGACCACCTGGGGTTCCTGGTCGATGATCTCCGCGACCCGATCGAAACGGCTGAAAAAACTCGGTACTTCGAGATTGAGATTGATCAACACATCGTTTTCATCGCCCACATCGGCGGAATCGGTGATCAACACCGGCGTGGTAGCCGGATCAAACGCGCCGGCTGCGGCATGAGGAATGAAGCTGGGCTGGCGGAAGGTCCACAGCAACCGGTCCATATGCCGGGTCTCCTCGGTCGAGCCGGTGTGGATCAGCACCCGGCGTCCCTGATGGTAGATCTTTTCACACAGGCGACAGGCCAGACTGAAGCGGTTGCTTCTCGAACCTTCGGCGAGGACATAGAAATCGATCTGGGTCATGAGCGGGTGCCTGAGTCGCTCATTGCCCACAACGCTCGATGAGGAAGCGGGTCAGCAGGGGTACCGGACGCCCGGTGGCGCCTTTTGCCGCGCCGGACAGCCAAGCCGTGCCGGCGATGTCCAGATGGGCCCATTTGAACTTTTTCGTAAAGCGGGAGAGGAAGCAGGCCGCGGTAATGGTGCCGGCGCCCTTGCCGCCGATGTTGGCCATATCGGCGAAATTGCTGTCGAGCTGCTCCTGATAATCATCCCAGAGGGGCAGTTGCCAGGCCCGGTCTCCGGTCTCCGTGGCGGCTTTTAACAACTCGTCAGCCAGCGCCTGGTTGTTGGCCATCAGGCCGGATGCCTTGTCGCCCAGGGCGACGATACAGGCCCCGGTGAGGGTTGCGATATCGATCACCGTCGCCGGATTGAAACGCTCGGCGTAGGTGAGGGCATCGCATAGGATCAGACGGCCCTCGGCATCGGTGTTGAGGACTTCGATGGTCTGCCCGGACATGCTGGTGACCACGTCACCCGGTTTGTTGGCATCGCCGTCGGGAAGATTCTCGGAGCTTGGCACCACACCGATGATATTGATCGGCAAGCGCATCTCCAGGCAGGCGAGCAGGGTGCCGAATACCGTCGCGGCTCCGCACATGTCGTATTTCATCTCGTCCATGGCCGGGCCAGGCTTGAGTGAGATGCCTCCGGCGTCGAAGGTCAGGCCCTTGCCCACCAGTACCACCGGTTTGGCGTCGGGCTTGCCCCCCTGATAATTCATGACGATCAGCTTGGCCGGTTGACGGCTGCCCCGGGACACCGACAGCAGGGCGCCCATACCGAGTTTCTCCATCTGCTTCTCTTCGAGCACCTGGACCTTGAGGGAATCCGCATAATCCCGTCCCAGCTTGCGCGCCTGATCGGCCAGATAGGACGGGGTGCAGATATTGCCCGGCAGGTTGCCCAGTTCCTTGGTCAGGCGGATGCCCTTGGCAATGGCCTCGCCCTGGAGCAGGTTTTTCTGCGCCGCCTTGAGGTGGCGCTTGTCGTGCAGTAGCAGGGAGAGACGTTTCAGAGGACGGGGGTTTTTCTTGGCCGGCTTTTTGGTTTCGGTGTACAGGTAGAGACTCTGTTCGACCAGCATCACCGTTTCGCGGATCATTTCCGGCAGACCGGCCAGGTCGCTCAACTCGGTTTCACACAGACCCCAAAGGGCATCGGCCGGGTGGCCTGTGTCGAGTCCCTTGAGTACACTACTCAGGGTTTTCGCGTAGTCTTTGCGTTTCAGCTCGCCGGGCTTGCCCAGTCCGACCAGTAACACTCGCTCCGCGAGCACTCCGGGCACGTCATACAGCATCAGTTGTTGCCCGCTCTCACCATTCATGTCCCCCCGTTTGAGGATGGCCTGCAGGTGGCCCTTGCTGGTCTTGTCGATGGATTCGGCCAGAGGAGAGAGTTTGCGCCTGGTGAAAACCCCGAGGATCAGACAGGCGGTACGCTGTTTGGAGGGATCACCGGTTTTGATACTGTATTCCATGAAAGACTGGACCTCTTGGGCGTGGAAAATTCCAGTGTCTCATATTGTCAGCCGATATGAGACACTTGTGTAGGTAAGGACAATCGGGTGATGCGGTCCTTTCACTACTTAATACCAGTTTCTCATAGTTTTAGACCGATGTGTGAGCGATCCAGGAGTCGCATTTGATCTCGTTGATAGACCGCTATCTGCTGAAAGAAGTCCTCAAGGCGATGTTTGCGATTCTGTTGGTGCTGACCCTGATTCTGGTCAGTAACAACTTCATCAAACTCCTCAAGGAGGTGGCGTCCGGTGATCTGAATGCCGATATTCTTCTTGAGGCACTGTTCCTGCAGATGGTGGTGCTGATTGGGCGTCTGATACCCCCTACCTTCTTTTTTGCCGTGCTCTTCGTGATCGGGCGGATGTATCGGGACAGCGAGGTGGTGGCCCTCGAGTCCTGCGGGGTGGGTGGCCTGCGAGTCTACCGTTCCCTGGTCTTTGTGGTGGTGCCCGTAGCCCTGCTGACCGGTTGGCTGACCCTCTACGCCACCCCCTGGGCCGGTCGGCTGATCGAAGAACTGTGGAGCAACCAGGGTGGTCAGGCCACGGAATTGGCCGGGGTTGCCGCAGGGCGTTTCAACGAATACAGCCAGGGAGATCTGGTGCTGTATGTCGAATCCATCGCCAAGGATGAGCGGAGAATGAAGAATGTCTTCATTCAACAGCGAAAAAACGGAGTATTGAGTCTGGTTACCGCCAAGCGGGGATATCAACGGGTGGATCGGGAATATGGCGATCTCTTCCTGGTGCTGGAGGAGGGGGTGCGCTACGAAGGCAGTCCGGGACGGGCCGATTACCAAATCAGTCAGTTCGACAAGTATGGCCTGCGCATCAAGGCCTCATCGGGCGGGGAGACAAAGGTTACTCGGCGGGCGTTATCCAGTGTCGAGCTTCTGAATTCCCCGATTCTGCGCGATCGGGTCGAGTTGCAGTTGCGAATTTCCAATATCTTCGCCCTGGTGGTATTCGCCCTGTTGAGCCTGCCCTTGAGTCGTACCCTGCCGCGTCAGGGACCCTTTGGACGACTGGTACTGGCGTTCGTGCTCTATACCCTCTACCTGAGCCTTCAAGGTGTGGCTGAGAACTGGATGAAAAGTAGCTTAACCCCAGAGTGGATCGGTATCTGGTGGGTTCATGTGGTGTTGGTGATCATCAGTCTCGGTCTGCTGTTGCCCAACACACAAAGCTATCGATGGGCGAGACGCAAGCTGAGGGCGCGCCGGACATGATCTCGATATTCGATCGTTACATCGGACGCGCCGTTCTGCTGCCCATCATCGGGGTGATGGGGGTATTGCTGGTTCTGATCGGGTTTTTCGAAGTCGTCACGGAACTTGATGACGTGGCCAAGGGGTATACGACGGCCATGGCCTATACCTATGTGCTGCTCGGTCTGCCCCGTTACGGCTACGAACTGTTTCCGGTGGCGACTCTGCTGGGCAGTCTGATTGGCCTGGGTATGCTGGCGGGAAATTCCGAACTGATGGCCATGCGGGCTGCCGGGGTTTCGATCGGGAGGATTGTCTTATCCGTCTTGAAGGCGGGTCTGGTGGTGCTCTGTCTGGTGGTCTGGGTGGGGGAGTACCTGGCACCCTACGCGGAACAGCAGGCTCAGCGTATGAAGATGGAGGCGTTGTCCGATCAGGTAAGTCTGAACACCCGCTATGGCTTCTGGTCCCGGGACGGTCAGGCATTCGTCAATATCCGTCAGGTGCTACCGGATACACAGCTGGCCGATCTCTCCCTGTATGAATATGATGATCAGGCCCGTCTGAAACGGGCGATTCATGCACAGCGGGCCTCCCATGGGGCCAGGGGCTGGATCATGAAAGGGGTGGTGCTGAGTGAATTTACGGAAGATGGGATCCACGTCGAATCCCTGTCGGAAATGCCGTGGAAGACGCAACTCGAACCTAAATCCCTGGATGTGCTGACCGTCAAACCGCACATGCTGGCCGCATGGGATCTGTGGCGATACATCCGCTACCTGAAGAAAAACGGCCAGGCGGCGGTGAGCTATGAGGTGGCCTTCTGGGGCAAACTGGCCGCTCCCCTCGTGACCTTGGTGATGTTGTTGTTGAGCATACCCTTCGTGTTCGGTTCCCTGCGCAGCGTCAGCGTGGGGCAACGGGTGTTTGTGGGGGCGATGCTGGGGATCGTCTTTTATCTCCTCAACCGGGCCTTTTCCTATATCGCCATGGTCTATTCCCTGAATGCCCTGGTGGCGACGATGCTGCCGTTGGTGCTGTTTTTTACAACGGCAGTGTGGATGTTTCGCAGGATCCGCTAGTCTTTACCAGCGAACCGTGAGCTGCAGGCCAAGATAGTCCTTAACCAAGGGGTCTGAGCGGGTTGAATAGGGATCGAACCCGTCCCAGTCCTGGGATAGGGCGAGATTCGGACTTCGATAGAAGGTGCGAAGCTCCAGTTCGCTCTCCGTGTCAATAAGCCCGTCGATCATGGTATTGAGGGTGCCCAACGGGTCGGTGGCAATTAGGAAAGTCTTGTCCCAGAAGCCGAAACTTGCCTGACTCTTGATCTCGCGACGGGTGTCTTCCACGTACCAGCCCAGCAGTGAGCCGAGCCCCGGGGTGAAGATCAGGTCTTGGATCGAGACCGGCTCGAACAGGGCCTCCAGGCCGAATTCGTAGATCGCCGAGAGGGTGAAGGAGTACCAGAAGGCTCCGGTTTCGTCCAGGCCCCGCTCACGGCCCCGGGTGTAGTAGGTCATGCCCCAGTAGGGGTGGAGGACGTAATTGATGTACCAGAGATCCGGATCCCAGCGAGGGTTGGTGACGTTATCCCACCATTTGCTGACCTTGTAGTCCTTTTTCTGTTCGTCGGACCAGGCGGAGATATCCTCCGGCATGACGTACAGGATACCCACGATAAAAAACTGATAGCCAAAGAAATAGCTGGCGTCGTGTTTCAAACCATCGTAATCGGCGGGGCGGGTGTCATCCAGTTCCCGGCCAAAGCCATAGGGTCGATCCGGTGGTTCTGATCCTGTAGCGTCCAGCTCCAGACTCGCTGTCAGTCCCCTGTAGTAGCGTTGAGATAGATTGGAATCACTCAGGGTCCAACGGGAACCGGGTTCATGGAATGAGGCCTGCCCGAGCGGTAGCCACTCATCCGGCCGGCTCACAGCGGAGTACAGGCTCATGAACATCAATGCGATGGCAAGGTGGATCGACAGTCCTCCGGTCGACCGTGATTTTTGTTGATGCTCAACCTTCATTGTGATTTGTAACTAATGGTATTGGTTGCAAAAAATAGGGCGCACTGATACTCGGTCCGGCATGGGTGTTCGCATGCGGACAGGGTTACTGGAACCGCTCGGGATGTCAGTGAACCATGGCTAGGTCGACTTCCTTGTGTGGCCGCCGGGCGGCATTATAACGGATCGCATGGGATAATGTGACCCGGATCATGAAAGTTGCGAGGTAGCACCCGAAGACGGGATTCAGCGTGTACGGCGGAGGTTCTCCAGGTTGTCGAGCACTCGTTGAGCTCGTTGAATCTTCTCCCAGGCACGGCTGTCCTGGGGGTCAAGGGAGAGTATCGCCCGCCAGGTCGCCTTGGCGCCTTCAATTTCACCATCCCGGTAGAGTCGATCTCCGGCGCTCAGCAGATTCTCAATATAACCCTGAAGCTGGCTGTTGACCTTGGCGAGCATCTTCTTGGCCTGCTTGTGCTCGGGCGCCTCCTTGAGGATCGCCACCAGAGCGCGCTTGGCTTCCCTGAGCTGACCGCTTTCGGAAAGCCTGTCGGCCTCGGCCAGTCGGGTGTTGATCCGCTTGTTGAAGTTTCTCTCACGTTCCGCCCTGACCTTGTTCTCCCGGGCCACTTCGCTGCGCCGCTGCTCCAGTAGAAGATGTTCCATCAGGTTCTTGTCAGCGGCCTCCTCGCGCAGCGACAGCGCGATGTTCAGGCACTCCTTGGCCAGTTCATTATTGCGTTTGAAATGGCGCCAACCACACTCGGACAGGGCCAGATGCATCTCTTGCAGCTGGGTCTTGGTCTGTTCCAGGAGCGCCTGGTACTGGTGGTTTGGACTGGACAGGGCCAGTTTCTCCAGGATCGGCAGCTGCTTCTGCAGGGCCGTGGTGTTGCTGATCAACAGCTGATCGGTCAGTTCCTCCTCGAGGATCTTCCGCTGGAGTTTCAGTGTCTTAAGCTCTTCTACATAGGCAGGGTTACGGTTTTTCTCCATACTTGCGTCGGTGAGCAGTTGGATGGCTTCGCTGTGGTGACCCTTGGCTACGAGTTCACGGCTGTAGCTCAGGGTGTCTTCATCCACCGGCGCAGGAGTCTTGCGGGTTTCAATCAGGGAGCAGCCTCCGATCAATACCGGGCAGAGGCAAACGGCGATCAAGGAGGTACGACGTTTCATGCGGGGTTTTTGTTGAGCATCAAGGCCATGGTTCGTAACAGCCACTGACCGAACTCCCGGGAGGGTGTTCCCGCGATGGAGGGGGTGACCAGATTACGCTTGCCTTTGATTTTGAGGGCCGGTTGTTGATGCAGTTCGACCATCTCCGAGACACCGGGAAACTCCGCCGTGGTCTGGCTCATCATGATGCCGTCCGCGGGCGCTGCGCCACACAGGCGCGAGGCGAGGTTCACCGTATCGCCCACCACCGTGTATTCCAACCGATCCGGTATACCGATATTGCCTGCCAGCATGACTCCACTGTTGACGCCGATGCGCAGCATGATGGGCTCCTTGCCTACCTGTCTGCGCTGTTTATTGATGTGACGGACCATGGCCTGGATGAGCCAGGCACAACGGATGGCCTGTCCGCCATGCTCTTTGTCGACCTCGGGTACTCCGAACAAGATCATAGCACTGTCGCCGATAAATTTATCGACCACGCCGCGACATCGGTGGGCAGCATCGGCAATGGCGCCCAGATAGAGATTCAATAACGCCGCCACCTCGTCCGCGGGAAGATCCTCCGAAAGCTGGGTGAAGCCCACGATATCGCAAAACAGGACACTGCCCTCCATCTCCTGGTTGGCGAGCCTGGGTTGGGAGAGGTTGGAGAGGATCTTCTCCGCCACCACCGGTGAAACATAACGGGACAGGGCGTCCTCAACCTGGCGTTTCTCCAACATCCCGGCGGACATACGATCGAAATGGGCATACACCTGACCGATTTCGTCCTGTCGTCCTTCGTCACCGTAACTGATCAGCAAGCCACCCTCCGGCAGGGATCCGGCCTGGGCGAGCAGGGTGATGGGACGGCTCAGTCGCCGGCTCAGGATGTAGGAGAGAAGCGCGGCGATCAGGATCATACTGATGGTGGCGAAACTGACGATCCGGATGGTGCGTTTTTGATTCCGATCGAGAAACTCACGGTCCAGGGTGATCATGGCATATCCGGCCGACACGTCCCGGAAGGTGATGGAGCTAAAAAAAGTAATGGCCGCATGCCGGTGGTTATCGTCGTCCCGCCAGGCCCAGATCATGGGACTCAGATCCTTGTTGGTGGGCAGTTGATGGGGCACGTTGCCGGAGATCACCCAGGGTTTGTCCGCAGGCACGATGGCGGCGCCGACCACCTTGTCATTCTGGGTCTGCCGGCTCACCAGTCCCAGCAGGTTGAACTGATCATCCGCGAGCAAGGGTTCGCTGGCGGAGTGCGCCAGTTGTTCAACCAGTATCTTGCCGAATCCGCGCACCTCGCGGAGGTGAAAATTGGTCTGTTGAGTGATCAGGAACCATCCGAGCAGTCCCATGACCAGAGTGATCAGGGTGCCGATGTAGATCGTCCACTTGATAGCGATCGGGACGGGGGCGTTGCGGAAGAGTCTGACCAGCCAGTTCATTCAGGATATCTGTGCCACGATTAACGTGGATAGATCACTGTAAATGTCTGTCGAAGTGTCGGTTTCACCATGCAGGGCATCAGAAATCTCATTAAAAAGTTATTGAAATCAATAAAATATAGATGGTTGTAATGGTAAATTGTGATTTACCGGGTCTGTGGGACTGCCAACCATCCGAGGTAGGACAAAATTTCATGCCCGCCGTTCCTTATGCTGAGTAGGTTATGTGACATCTCGCCGATGTTGGTTCGGTGTCACTTCATGAGTGTGGATTATAAACCGATTGTCGGCGGGAATTGCAGGGTAACTTGGCGCTGCTCAGAATGCTGAATAGTGTTGAGTTTTTAGTTTTGAGTTTATGAGTTCGCTGCGCTCACGGGTTTTTACTCCCCTCTCCCTGGCCTTCTCCCGGGTGGGAGAGGGGACGCATGGATCAGCCTCGGAGTGAACCTATCGATAGAAGTCGCGATCACACTGGACGGTTACGGTGCTTTCGATCAGAACTTTCCCTCTCCCACCCGGGAGAGGGCCAGGGTGAGGGGATATCAATAGCGGTGAGCACAGCGAACTCATAAACTCAACACTCAAAACTAAAAACTCAAAACTAGACCAAACAGCGTGGAGGTATCATGGCGCAAGTCAAAATCTATGGGCTGAGAGAGAGTCTCAGCAAGTATCGCAGCAACCTGTCGGAGGCGATCCAGGCCAGCCTGATCGAAGCTCTGGCCTACCCGCCCGAGAAACGTTTTCAGCGTTTCATCGCCCTGGATCCGGCGGATTTCATCTTTCCCGAAGATCGCTCCAGCGAGTACACGGTCATCGAGGTCTCCCTTTTTCAGGGGCGTAGTCTGGAGGCCAAAAAGGCGTTCATCCGGGCCCTGTACCGAAATATTGCGGAACTCTGCGGTATTCGTGAACAGGATGTCGAAATCACCCTTTTTGAAACCCCAAGAGAAAACTGGGGCATCCGAGGATTGCCGGGTGACGAACTGTCGCTGAACTATAAGGTCAAGGTCTGATCGGGACAGCCCAATAGCGAAACCAGGTCATGCGTTTGAGACGCTGCAGCAAGCAGGCGGATATTGCCTCGATGACCCCGCTGTTGGGTTGTTTGGCAGTGTGTCCGCAAGATAGGTGATATGTGTAGTAGGGCGTTGCATTGTAAAGAGTTTCAGGGGCGTGTTCGGGAAAAATGCCAACCCAAGCGACAAAAAATCACATATCCGGAGTAGAAATATTCTGTAGTTTCGTTAGCATATATCTGTTCCTGCCGTCTGGCAGGTTGAATCGAGGCGAATCATTTTATCCTCGACCATAGGCGATACAGATCGCATTCTTTTTCACACATTCTGTGTGTTCCTGGTGGACCCCGATCCACACATCCTGGTGCGCTTCAGCACCTATCGACTTTGAGATACGCCGGGGCTGGCAACAGTTCAGCTCCGATTATAAAATAAGGCGCTAGTTTACCGCTCGTGCCTTTTACAACACGCTTACCCTGAATGGGGAAGGAGTTGTTATGGCCCAAACACAAGCACAACAGGATTATGGCAGTGATCCGTTGAATGTACGTGATACCAATAAATATCAATCCGAATATGTTCATGCCTTCGTCGAGAAATGGGACCAGTTGATCGACTGGGACCGCCGCGCCGAAAGCGAAGGCGGTTTTTTTATCAAGAAACTGCGCGAGCATGGCGCAAAGAAGGTTCTCGACGTGGCGACCGGAACGGGTTATCACTCCGTGCAGCTGCTCGAGGCTGGTTTCGATGTCACCAGCTCCGACGGCAGCCCGGTGATGCTGGCCAAGGCATTCGATAATGCCCGCAACCGGGAACAGATCCTGCGTACCGTGCAGGCCGACTGGCGCTGGCTCAACAAGGATGTGCACGACTACTACGATGCCGCGATCTGTCTCGGTAATTCCTTCACCCACCTGCACGACGAAAACGACCGCCGCAAGGCCTTGGCCGAATTCTATGCCACCCTGCGCCACGACGGCATTCTGATTCTCGATCAGCGTAATTACGATGCTCTGCTCGACAAGCAGATCGAACCCAGCCACAACTATTACTACTGTGGCGAGAATGTGCGCGCCACCCCCGAATACGTGGACGATTCCCTGGCCCGCTTCCGCTACGAGTTCCCCGGCGACCATGTCTACCATCTCAACATGTTTCCACTGCGCAAACGTTATGTCCGCCGCCTGCTGCATGAAGTAGGTTTCCAGCGCGTTACCACCTACGGCGATTTTCAGGAGACTCACCAGGGCAAGGAGCCCGATTTTTTCATCCATGTGGCGGAAAAAAGCTACAAGGAAGGAGGGGAAGCGGAATGAGCAGGGGTTATTCGGAAGTCGTCGAGACTGCCCGCAACTACTACAACAGCGATGATGCGGACAATTTCTATTTCCACGTCTGGGGCGGCGAGGATATCCACATTGGTCTCTACGAGACATCTCGGGATAGCATTGCCGAGGCCAGCCATCGCACCGTTCGGCGCATAGCCGCACTGATCGAAGGGCTTGGTCCGCAGTGCCGGGTACTCGATCTGGGCGCCGGCTACGGCGGTGCTGCCCGCTATCTGGCTAAAACCTACGGCTGTCGGGTCACCGCCCTCAATCTCAGCGAGAAAGAGAATGCGCGCAACCGGGAGATGAACCGCAAACAGGGGCTCGATACCCTGATCGACGTGGTCGACGGTAGCTTCGAATCGATCCCGGCCCCCGACAGCAGCTTTGATCTGGTCTGGTCCCAGGACGCCATTCTGCACAGTGGCGAGCGCGAGCGGGTTATCGGCGAGGTCGCCCGGGTGCTGCGCCCCGGCGGCGACTTGATCTTCACCGACCCGATGCAGGCCGACGACTGCCCCGATGGTGTACTGCAGCCGGTCTACGACCGCATCCATCTCAACAGTCTCGGTGCGATCGGTTTCTACCGCCAGACGGCGGCACGCCACGGCCTGCGCGAAGTGGAAATCATCGAACTGACCAATAACCTGGTTACCCACTACGGCCGTGTGCGCGAGGAGCTTGAGCGTACTCGCGACGAACTCGAAGGCAAGGTCTCCACCACCTATATAGAACGCATGCTGAGTGGTCTCAGCCACTGGGTGGACGCCGGAGACAAGGGCTTCCTCAGCTGGGCCATCATGCATTTTCGCAAACCCAGCGAGTGAGCGGACCAGGCACCTCGAAGCTGACAGGATCGTCCTCTATCACAGGTAAAGGCACTTACATAAACCGTTGCACCTGTCACTGATGGGGGCGTGGGTCGGCACGCTAAAAACACTGATAAAGATTTAAGGAGAAACACCCTATGGCGCGCGATTACATCATCACTTCAGAATCGGTCGGCGAAGGTCATCCCGACAAGCTGGCCGACAACGTCTCCGACGCGATTCTCGACGCCCTGCTAAGCCAGGATCCGGTCTCACGGGTTGCCTGCGAGACCCTGGTCAACACCGGCATGGCGGTGATATCCGGGGAGATCACCAGTCGGGCCAACATTGACTACACCCAGGTGGTGCGCGATACCATCTGTGATATCGGTTACAACGACGGTCGCATGGGCTTCGACGGCAATGCTTGCGCGGTGCTGGTGGCTCTCGACAAGCAATCCCCCGATATCGCCCAGGGCGTCAACGAGGGCAGTGGGCTCGATCTCGATCAGGGTGCGGGGGATCAGGGTCTGATGTACGGTTACGCCACCAGCGAGACCGACGGTTTGATGCCAATGCCGATTCAGTATGCCCATCAGCTGACCAAACGCCAGACCGAGGTGCGTAAGTCAGGCGAGCTTTCCTGGCTGCGGCCCGACTGCAAGTCCCAGGTCTCGGTGCGCTATGAAGGCGGAGTGCCAAAGGCGATCGATGCGGTGGTGCTTTCGACCCAGCACGATGAAGCCATTGCCTATGATGATCTGAAAGAGGCGGTGATGGAGATGATCATCAAGCCGACCTTGCCGACGCAGATGCTGTCGGCCGATACCAAGTACTTCGTCAACCCCACCGGACGTTTTGTTATCGGTGGGCCGGTGGGGGACTGCGGGCTGACAGGGCGTAAGATCATCGTTGATACCTATGGCGGTGTGGGCCGTCACGGTGGCGGCGCCTTTTCCGGCAAGGACCCGTCCAAGGTCGATCGTTCCGCCGCCTACGCCGCACGCTATGTGGCCAAGAACGTTGTTGCTGCCGGTCTGGCCGACAAGTGCGAGGTGCAGCTGGCCTACGCCATCGGCATTGCCGAACCGGTCTCGGTCCATGTTGAGACCTTCGGCACCGCCCAGGTGGAGGAGAGCCGCATCGAGGATCTGATCCGTACGCACTTCGATCTGCGGCCCAAGGGCATTATTCAGATGCTGGACCTGCAGCGCCCCATCTACCGTAAGACGGCGGCTAACGGCCACTTCGGGCGTAATGAGCCCGAGTTCACCTGGGAGCACACCGACCGGGTGGAGGCCTTGTGCGACGACGTTGGGTTTAAACTTAAATCCGTGGGTTCATAACGGACCATGGCGCTACCCTTTCAACAGGCTATTGCCGTATTCAGGTCATCCGCTTGAGATGCTGCAGCAATCGGGCGGAGATCTCCTCGATGGACATGGAGGTGGTGTCCAGATAGGGGATTTTGTAGTGTTTAAACAGATCCTCGGCAAGTCTCACCTCTTTCTGGCACTGTTCCAGGGAGGAGTAGCGGCGATCCGGGCGGCGTTCCTGACGGATGCGCTGTAACTGATGGGGGTCGATGGTCAGGCCATAGAGTTTGTTGCGGTAGGGGCGCAGGGGCTTGGGCAGCATATCACTGATCAGGTCGTCATCGGTCAGGGGGTAGTTGGCCGCCAGCACGCTGTGCTGCAAGCCGAGAAACAGGCAGGTGGGGGTTTTGCCACTGCGCGAAACGCCGATCAGGATCAGTTCCGAGGCGTCGTAATTCTTGGTGATTGCGCCGTCGTCGTTGTTCAACGCGAAGTTCACGGCATGAATCCGCATATCGTAGGCCCGGTTGTTTGCGACGGTGTGAAAGCGGCCCAGCGCGTGGGAGGGGGGCAGGTTGAGTTCCTGTTCAAGGCGGCCGGTGAAGGATTCGAAGAAGTCCATAACCGGTACATCCATGTTTTTGAAATAGTCCCGGATGCCGGGGTCGACCAGGGTTGTGAAGACGATCGGCTTCTCCCCGGACTCCATGGTTGTCTGGTTGATTCTTTCGGCCACTCGCCGGGCCTTCTCCAGGCTGTCGATGAAAGGCCAGTGAACGCTTTCGTATTCGAATCCCTCGAACTGGGCCAGGAGTGAGCGGCCCATGGCCTCCACCGTGATGCCGGTGTGGTCGGCCAGGAAGAAGACGGTGCGTTTCATGGTGTAAGGGTGCAATCAGCCGGTTGAAAACGAGAGGTCCCTCAATGCACGCATCCGCGTTCATTGAGGGACCGATTGATGGCGGGGGCTATTTCTGTAACCCGGTCAGCAGACGCCAGGTTTCGACCACCGTATCCGGGTTCAGGGAGACGCTGGTGATCTTCTGCTCCACCAGCCATTCCGCCAGATCCGGATAGTCCGAGGGGCCCTGTCCGCAGATACCGACATACTTGCCCGCATCCCGGCACGCCTGGATCGCCATGCTCAGCATCTTCTTCACTGCCGGGTTACGCTCGTCGAAGCTGCCGGCCACCAGGCCGGAGTCCCGGTCGAGCCCGAGGGTCAGTTGGGTCATGTCGTTGGAACCGATGGAGAAGCCGTCGAAGTACTCCAGGAACTCGCTGGCGAGTACTGCGTTGGAGGGCAGCTCGCACATCATGATCACCCGCAGACCGTTTTCACCCCGTTTGAGTCCGTTCTGTTCCAGCAACTTGATGACTCCGGAGGCCTCGTCGAGGGTGCGTACGAAGGGAATCATGATCTCCACGTTGGTAAAGCCCATCTCGTTGCGCACCCGCTTCAGGGCCTGGCACTCCAGTTCGAAACAGGGACGGAAGGTTTCGGAGATGTAGCGGGAGGCGCCGCGGAAGCCGATCATCGGGTTCTCTTCCTCGGGCTCGTAGAGTCTGCCGCCGATCAGGTTGGCGTATTCGTTCGATTTGAAATCGGACATGCGCACGATCACCGGTTTGCCGTTGAAGGCGGCGGCCAGGGTCGAGATGCCCTCCACCAGCTTCTCCACATAGAAACCCACCGGGTCGTCATAGCCGGCCATCTGCTGGGAGACGCTGGCCTTGATGTCATCGGGCAGCCGGTCGAACTCCATCAGGGCACGGGGATGTACGCCGATGGTGGTGTTGATGATGAACTCCAGGCGCGCCAGGCCTATGCCCCCATTGGGGATGCGGCTGAAGGCGAAGGCGCGGCTCGGGTTGGCCACATTCATCATGATCTTGGCCGGGGGATCGGGCAACTCGATGACATCACCCTGGCTGACCGAGTATTTCAGCAGACCTTCGTAGATGAAACCGTCGTCGCCTTCGGCGCAGGAGACGGTGACCTGCTGGCCGTCGAGGAGGGTTTCGGTGGCATCGTGACAGCCGACCACCGCCGGGATACCCAGCTCACGGGCGATGATCGCCGCATGGCAGGTGCGTCCGCCCCGGTTGGTGACGATGGCGGAGGCGCGCTTCATGACCGGCTCCCAATCCGGATCGGTCATGTCGGTGATCAGCACGTCGCCGGCCTCGACCTTGGCCATTTCGCTGGCGTTGTGAATGACCTTGGCCACGCCGCTGCCAATGCGCTGACCGATGGCGCGGCCCTGGGCCAGCACCTTGCCCCGCTCTTCCATCTGGAAACGTTCGACAGTGGCGCTGTCGACCCGGCTCTCCACCGTTTCAGGACGCGCCTGGAGGATGTAGAGCTGGCCATCATTACCGTCCAGACCCCATTCGATATCCATGGGACGGCCGTAGTGCTTCTCGATGGTGATGGCCATCTGCGCCAGTTGCTCCACCTGTTCGCTTGTCAGCGAGAAGCGTTGCCGCTCGGCTTTATCCACGTCGACGGTGACCACCCGGGGCTCACCCGGTTTGCCGTAGACCATCTTGATCATCTTGCTGCCCAGGTTGCGACGCAGGACC
Source organism: Candidatus Thiodiazotropha sp. (assembly GCA_050291245.1). Lineage (GTDB taxonomy): Bacteria > Pseudomonadota > Gammaproteobacteria > Chromatiales > Chromatiaceae > Thiodiazotropha. The sequence goes on from JBNKJP010000051.1 coordinate 37,613, forward strand.
GCGGGACGCCCGGCTTCCACATTCGCTTTGTGGACGTAGAACTCATCCGGGTTGACCGCGCCCTGGACCACGGTTTCGCCCAATCCGTAGGAGCTGGTGATGAATACCGCGTCCTTGAAACCGGACTCGGTGTCGAGGGTGAACATGACCCCGGCGGAACCGATGTCGGAACGCACCATGCGCTGGATGCCCGCGGAGAGCGCCACCTCTTCATGGGCGAATCCCTGGTGTACCCGATAGGAGATGGCCCGATCGTTGTACAGCGAGGCGAATACCTCCTTGATCGCGATCAACACATCCTCGAGGCCCTGCACGTTGAGGAAGGTCTCCTGCTGTCCGGCAAAGGAGGCATCCGGCAGGTCTTCCGCGGTAGCGGAGGAGCGCACCGCAACCGAGGGCGGGTTATCGGCGTCACCGGTGAGTTTTTTGTAAGCGGCGGTCACCGCATTTTCCAGCTCCTCGGGGAAGGGGGATTCCACGACCCACTCCCGGACGGTCTTGCCGGCTTGCGCCAGTGCGGTTACATCTTCAACGTCAAGCTGCTTCAACAGCGGATCAATCCGTTCCGCCAGACGATTGTGGCGCAAAAACTCGCGAAAGGCGTAGGCGGTGGTGGCAAAGCCCCCTGGCACGCTGACCCCTGCGTCGGCCAGTCCGCTGATCATTTCGCCCAGGGAGGCGTTCTTGCCGCCTACCTGCTCCACATCATTCATGTTCAGGTTTTCGAACCAGATAATTAGCTCATTCACCGCTTGCCCTCGGTTCTGGGATTGATTTGATGGTTCATTCATTTTCTTAACCTCTGAGGTGGTCTCCTTGACGTTGGCAGCTATTACCACTGCAAAGACAGCTTGATCCGCAACCGCCACCCTCTTCCTTGTGAGGGCCGAACTCGGGATGTCGCTTGGAAAAGCGCCGCGTAATCGACTGAACGATCAGCCAACCCAGCAGCAGCAGGGGAATCAGTATCATGGCGATAAGGTAGTCGAGCATTTCGTGTCGTGTCCTATGCTAGCCACCCAGGCCGGCAAAGCCCATGAAAGAGAGCGAAAGCAAACCACCCAGGATCAGGCTCACCGCGGCGCCCTGAGTGACGCTGGGCAGGTTCGAGAGCTCGAACTTTTCCCGCAGACCGGCCATCAGGACAATCGCAAGGATGAAGCCGGTGCCGGCACCCAGGGCGTAGACCAGGGATTGGAGAAAGTCATACTCCTTGAAGGTCTGGAACAGGGCCAGACCGAGGATCGCGCAGTTGGTGGTGATCAGGGGCAGAAAGATGCCCAGGGAGCGGAACAGGCCCGGGCTGAACTTCTTCAGGGTCATCTCCACCAGTTGCACCGCGCTGGCGATGACCGCGATATAGGCAATGAGGCGCAGAAACTCGATGTCGAAGGCCACCAGTACCAGGTTGATCAGGTAGGCGCATACCGAGCTGACCAGCATCACGAACAGGGTCGCCAAACCCATTGGCAGTGCGGTGTTGAGCTTACCGGAGACCCCGAGAAAAGGGCACAGACCAAGGAATAGGGCGAGCACGAAGTTGTTCGCCAGCACCGCGTTTAAAAATATGAAGCTGAGTGATTCGGTAGCCATTGTATTTACAAGTTTTGAGTTATGAGTTTTGAGTTTTTAGTTTTGGTGTGCGCTGTGCGCACGCTTGGATTTTGATTAGAAGCTTGCTCGCGAAGCGAGCTCCTCAACTCAAAACTTAAAACTAAAAACTCAAAACTCGTAGTCATCGTGCTTCCACCGCCGCGTCCAAAGCCCGCTTCTCCCTACGCTGCTTCATCCACTCGAACAACAGCAACCAGCCCCCCAGTACGATGAACCCCCCCGGCGGCAGGATCATCACCACCCAGGGTTCGAAACGGGGGCCGAACAGGTCGATACCGAACAGGCTGCCGGCGCCGAGGACTTCGCGGACCACGCCGAGGCAGAGCAGGGCGAAGGTGAAACCCAGACCCATGCCCAGGGCATTGGTCACCGCCTTGATCGGCCGGTTGCGCGAGGCGTAGGCTTCGGCACGGCCCAGGATGATGCAGTTCACCACGATGAGCTGGATGAAGGCGCCCAGGGCATTGTAGAGATCCAGGGAGATCGCCTGGATCGTGTAGTCGACCATGGTGACAAAGGTGGCGATGATGACGATGTAGGTGGCGATGCGTACCTGCTTGGGGATACTGTGGCGCAGTAATGAAATCAGGGTACCCGAGGCAAGCAGGACGAAGGTGGTGGCCAGGCCCATGGCCAGGGCGTTGATGGCGGAATTGGTTACCGCCAGTACCGGGCACATGCCGAGCAGCATGACAAATACCGGATTTTCCCGCCAGAGCCCCTCACTGAAGGTCTCCCAGGTGATGCTGTCGTTGCTTTGTTTGGCCATAGTGCAAAAGTCCGTCAGGAAACGGGTTTAATAACAAGGGTACGCCAGGGCTGCCTTGCGCCGGGTCAATCGATCGGGGATGAGTCCCGGCGAATTCAGTAATCCGGTGTCATGGTTGGGCATCGGTCACACCTGTCTGTAGTTTGTTCAGTTCGGGATGCAGCATTGGAAGTACCTGCTTGGCCGACTGATTCAGCGCCTTGCCCACGGCCTTGGATGAGATGGTGGCGCCCGAGATGGCGTCGATCTCCCAGGGATTGTGCTTGGTGCCGTGTTTCACCACGACGATGTCGTGGTCCAGATCCCTGGCCGAGTCGTTGAGACGGGTGTCGAGCTGATCGAAGTTGGCCAGGAAATCCGCATCATGCAGGATCTTGTCGCCGAGTCCCGGGGTCTCTGCCAGTTTCAATACCTTGATGCCGCGGATGCATTGGCATTGGGGATCGTATCCATAGAGCAGATGCACCAGATCCGCATAACCCTGGGCGGATGCGTTGGTGGCGATGCCCAGCAGTTGCCCCTCGGCGTCGTAGCCGGCATAGATCGGGATACCATCGGCGGCCGAGTCACTGCCTGTTTCGACAAGGCCCTGTTCGCCGATCACGAAATTTCGCTTGCTGACCGCACCGGGGATGACCTGGAATACCGCGGCTTCGATGGCGCGGCGCTGGTTTTCCGCGATGATCGGCTGGGTCAGCTGATAGGTCAGCACCACCAGAAACCCGGACAACATGGCGATCCCCATCAGGGTACGAATCATCGGTCCGGCCGGGGTGGCCGGCTGTTGTATCGCTTCGGTACCGCTCATTTGCCAATCCTCTGTGCGCCAAACACACGCGGCTGGGTCAGCTGGTCAATCAACGGCGTGGCCGCGTTAGCCAACAGGATGGCGTACATCACCCCCTCGGTGAGGCCGCCGAACAGCCGGATGACCACGGTCAAGACACCGATCAGGAGTCCAAAGATAACCACTCCCAGGGGCGTGACCGGGGAACCCACCATGTCAGTGGCCATGAACCAGGCCCCCAGCATCAGGCCGCCGGAGCAGAGTACGAATAGGGGGTCGGGATACTGACTCGGGTCGATCAGATAGAAAACGCCGGAAGCGGTGGCGGCGCCCAGCATCACCGTAAAGGGAATTCTCCAGTCGAGCATGCGGCGCAACGCCAGATAGAGTCCGCAGACCAGGATCAGCAGGGCGGAGGTCTCTCCGGCGGATCCGGCGGTGGTGCCGAGCAGCAGATCCAGGAGGTTGGTTTGTATCCCATCGAACTTTTGCATAGCCAGGGGTGTGGCGCCACTGAAGGCGTCCACCTTCACCCCGGCGACCCAGTCGGCGATTGCGGGCGGATGGAGAAACGGGGGCGTCAGGGTAGTGGGGACGAAACTGCTGAAGCGCCCTTCAAAGAACGCGGGTGTCCAGGTGGTGATCGCCACCGGAAAGGCGGCCTGGACGAAGGCGCGGCCGATCAGCGCCGGGTTCAGGGCATTCATGCCGAGGCCGCCGAACAGGGCCTTGCCCATGGCGATGCCGACAAAACCGGCCACCGCACCCATCCACAGGGGAAAACCGGGGGGCAGGGTCAGGGCCAGCAGCAGCCCGGTGATCACCGCCGACCCGTCACCGATGGAACTGGGCTGTTCACTGAGGCGGTTGAACAGGCGTTCGGTGGCAAGGCAGGTTGCCGTGACCACCAGTATCAGCGCTAGGGCGCTGAGGCCGAACTGCCAAACGGTGAAGATGCAGATGGGCACCAGGGCATAGACCACATTGCGCATGATCCGCGCCACGTCATCGCCGGCATGGGCGTGGGGTGATGTGCGTAACTCTATGGTGGGTTTCTTTCGCATATCAATTCATTTTCGCCGGATTAGGTGCGTGGCACGCCATGGGTTTCTCGTTCCCACGCTCCGCGTGGGAATGCATACCCCACAATAAGGCGGGTATAAGCATTTGGCCAGTACTCCCAGCATGATAGGCATTCCCACGCAGAGCGTGGGAACGAGGTAATCTTAGCCTGGTTGGAGTATGCCGCAAAAAGTCGTGAGCAAAGCGAACACATCCCACTCAAAACTAGAAACTCAAAACTAAAAACACTCATGTCGTTTGTTCCCGATTGATCGCCTTGGCAATGCGGAAATACTGCACCAGGGGAATGTTGGACGGACAGACGTAGGAACAACAGCCGCACTCAAAGCAGTTGTTGAGACTGTAGTGATCGGCCATCTCCTCATAACGGCGCTTGGCCGCAAGCTGCCCGAGCATCGACGGGTTGAGATGCATCGGGCAGGCCTGTACGCAGCGGGAACAACGGATACAGGGCCAGATCTTATGGCTCTCATCCTCGATGGAGGGTTCGTTGAGCACCAGCAGGCCTGAGCTGCCCTTGGTGATCGGGGTCTCCATGGCGGAGACGGCGGAGCCCATCATGGGACCGCCGAGGATGAATTCAGTGCGGGCACCTTCGTAGCCCACCTGCTCAAGGATATGGCGGATGGGGGAGCCCAGGGGGACCAGATAGTTGCCGGGTTTGCGGATCCCGGGACCGGCCACGGTAATGACCCGTTCGATAAGCCCCTGTCCCGCGGGCAGCAGATCCCCCAGTGCCGCCAGGGTCCCCACATTGTTGACCACCACACCCACGTCGGCGGGCAGTCCGCCGGTTGGAACCTCCCGGTTGAGTACCGACTTGATGAGCATCTTCTCCGAACCCTGGGGGTATTTGGTCTCGACCACCTCGACACGGATCGGACTGCCCTTGGAAAGTTCGCCGCGTATCACCTCCACCGCGTCCATCTTGTTGTCTTCAATCCCAATGATCGCCTGCTGGGTGCCGGTGGCGCGCATGGCGTAGCGAATGCCCCGGATCAAGGCCTTGGGGTACTCGATCATCATACGGTGATCGCAGGTCAGGTAGGGCTCGCATTCACAGCCGTTGACCACCAGGGTATCGACCTTTTTCTCAGGGGGCAGGGTGAGCTTCATATGGGAGGGGAAAGCGGCGCCGCCCAGCCCGACCATGCCACATTCCCGGATGGCCTGGATGATCTGTTCCGGGGTCAGCTCGCTCATCTCCCTGGGTTGGGACCAGAGCACTTCCTGGGTGGATCCTTCGTAGACATCGATGACGATCGCCCGGGTTTTCGGACCCTTGGCGGAGGGCATCAGCTCGATCTCTTTCACCCGCCCGGTGGCCGGGGCGTGCAGGGGCACCGAGAAATTACCGTCGGCCTCGGCGATGGGTTCGCCGCGCACCACCTCCTGACCCTTCTTGACCCGGGGAATCGCGGGCTTGCCGATGTGCTGGTCCAGTGGCAGGACCAGTTGCGAGGGAAAGGGCAGACGCCGGATCGGTTTGTCCGCCGTATCCTTGTGATAGGGCGGATGGATACCGTGGGTAAAGCTTCTTTGCCCAAACAACAGACTGAACAATCCCATAGTCTCAGATCCGGATGTCAGGCGGAACCGGGGCTCCGCCTGTTGCAGACAGGTTATCGGTACTGCGAACGACGCACGTGGGCATTACTGGAACTTCGCCGCCCGTTTCACCAGTTTATCCAGATCTTTTTCGGCAGGGTTCCACGGCGTTCCGGGATGGATACAACCCGCAGTGCATTTTTCCGCGGCCTTCACTACATCCTTATAGGCCCCTGCCTTGGGATCGAGAACCTCCACCTTCTTGTCGCTGTTGTAGACGAAGATCTTGGGGTTGATCTCGATGCATTCGTCACAGGCGGTACACTCCGGCGTCTCGATCCAGACCGGTTCATAGTCGCCCGGTGCCTCTCCACCTCCGGATACGGGTGCGGTCGTGGTATTGCCGTTGGCGGAGAGAGAACCGGTCAGGGCCGTCGCATTGCCGCTGGCGGCCAGTGACAGCAGGGTCGAACTGAGGCGGTTGGCCATATCGATCTTGGCCTGATCCACCAGGGCGTTCACATCGACCTTGTCGAGTTCACCGGCGATGCCCTTGAGCTGACGCCAGAACTGGCGGCGTTCGATACAGGAGAGGGCGATCTCCTGGGCGCAGATGACCCGCATCAGCCGGTTCTTGCCATCGGTGGCCCAGATATAGGGGAACTTGCCCTCCCGGTCTTCCTCGTCCAGTTCGATGAACTCGTGCATCGGCAGCATGTCATCGTTCCAGGTCTCCGGGGGCGCCTTACGGAACTGCTTGCGGAAGCGGCCTTCGGTGAGCGCGAAATCGGCGAAGGTCATGGGGACCTCGAGCTTCTCCTCTTCGCCCTTTTCGTTCTGGTAGCTCAGGCTGTAGACCGGCCAGTCGTCGTCCAGGGATGGGTTGCCCTCCAGGTCGATACAGGCTTCGATCGTCTCGCCCGCGTCCGGATCGTATTTGATCAGCGGGTAGGCGCGGCTCTCCACGGCCAGTTTCGATTGCTCGTAGGCCCGGTCGTCGCCCACCCCATGCTCCGGCGGGCAGACCGCGTAGATGTTGAACAGCGCGGGGCGACGGCTGTTGAGTCCGTCGATATAGCCTTCGATCAGATGGGTGGCGCTGCTGATCGCGCTCTGCAGCACATAGGTGGTGCGGTGCGCGATGCCGATCAGAGAGACCTCCTTGCGGATCTCTTCCTTACCCTTCATGGCCTTGCCGTAGGGACTCATGTCAGCGATCTGGCCGATATAACCCGAGGTACAGGCTTGACCACCGGTATTGGAATAGACCTGGGTGTCGAGTACCAGTACCTTGATCGGCATGCCGGAGGCCAGCGCCCGGGAGAGGTTCTGGAACCCGATGTCGTACATGGCCCCGTCGCCGCCGACGGATACCACCGGCGGGCAGAGCTGCCACTCATCGTCGCTGAACTGCTTCCAGTTGAACTGTTTGAAGAAGGCGTCGTGCTCGGCCGGATTGTATTTACCCGCCAGCTCCAACTCCGCCTTGCGAATCGCGGAGAAGCCGTCGCCCATCTTCTGCATATGACCCTCGAACAGACCCAGGGCCATTGAGGGGCTGTCCTGGAACAGATGGCTGGCCCAGGGGAAGGGGTAGGGGTTGAAGGGGAAGGTCGAACCCCACACCGAGGTACAACCGGTGGAGTTGACGATGCCCATCTCAGCGCGGCCGTTCTTGGTGATACCCTCCACATAGCGCCACTTCAGATCCCGCAGCTGGTCCAGCAGTTTTGTCACCCACTGCAGCCACTCCCGGTCGATGACGGTCTTCTCGCGATCGGCATCCAGGTTCTCACTGAGTCCGGACAGGGTCAGATCCCCGTCGGTGGCGCTCGCCTGGGCGATGGCGCTGGCACTGCTGAGATCGACACCGGCGGCCAGTTTCAGCCGTACATGCTGTTCGAGCTGTTCGATCAACTTCTCGATCCGTTCCACATGGGCCTTCACCCGTGGCTGCATCAGCGCCACCGCGGTGCTGACGAAGAGGTGGATGATGGTTTTCTCGCCGCAGCCCAGGCAGGCACCATCGCCACACACCATGGCGCTGTAGTTGTCCTTGTCGAGCAGCAGGGTATGCAGGGCGCCGATCTTTTCGTCCAGATCGTCGATGCGGTTGAAACTGGCGTCCGTGGTGGGCAGGTCGAGCCACAAGGCCCAGTCGTTGCGCATCTTCTCGATGGCGGTGTCGTCCTGATGGGTGGCGACCAGGGCGTCGTCCTCACAAACGTCCACGCACTCCATGCAGCCCTTGCAGGTATAGGGGTTGACGGTGATGGAGAAGAGCCCGCCGCTGCCTTTGTTTTTCTTCTCCAGATTGTTCCAGTAGGGTTTGGTGACGGAGAAGTCGAAACTGCCCAGGGCCTGGATGAAACGGCCGAACTCCTCTTCCAGTACCGGGCGCTGTGCGTCTTCCACCTCGGCTGCGGCAATCGTCTCCAGCACGGCCTGATCGAGCAGGGTGCGCACTTGGGCCGCTTCGCCGGCTTCATTGAGCAGCTCGCGCAGACGCTTCTCCACGTTGCGGCTCTCCCGGCGCAGGAATTGGGTCGGCATGCCCTGGGTCTCAACCCGGTTGATGGCGGTCGCAAAGACGTCGCTCACCTTGTTGACCAGGCCCGGCAACGAGCTGTCGGGGCAGAGGGTGTAGCAGTCGCCGCAGGCGGTGCAGTTCTCCGCCACCCAGCGGGGGTAGTCGAAGCGGATCTGGGTCAGGTCGCGGAACACGCCGGTGGAAGCGGGTATCAGGGAGAGCGCCTGGTAGGGGTCGGCCAGATTGTCGGAACCCTTGCCGCTGGCGTAGAAGCTGCCGGTCTGTTCCCAGAAACGGTGGATGTCTGAAACTCCGCCGTCGGATTGGGGCAGCTGTTTGAGCATGATCGGCAGTGCCGGGGCCTTCTTCTCCGGTTGTGCGGTGACCGCGCCGACCACCTTCTCGGTGATCTCATGAATCTCGTCGAACCCCCGGCGTACCACCCGCAGGTTGTCCTCCACCACGCGACGGCCCTTGCTGCCGAACTTGTGTTCCAGCTGGTCTTCGATGGCGGTGAACAGTTTCTTCTCGTCCAGACCGGCCATCTGCATCAGCGGCGAACCGGCGAAGAAGGCGCCCTGAAAGGCGTTGCCCTGCATACGCAGCTGCAGCTCCGGATTGGTCGCCTCCTCGCGGGCGATCTTGAAGCCGTCCACGTAGAAGACATGGATCTCGTTATCCACCACCTGCTGTTGCATCCAGCGCGGGAAGCTTTGCCACACCTCGTCGGCGCTGCCCAGGTTGGACTGGATGATCAGGGTGCCGCCTTTCTTCAGACCGCTGAGCGGGTTGGAGTGGTGGAACACGTTGGGATCAGGGCTCAGCACCACATCCACGTAGTGGTATTCGCAGTTGAGGGGGATCGGGGTCGGTGCCGCCGCCAGGTAGTAGGTGGTGGGCTGGCCCTTCTTCTCGGAACCGTATTTCGGGTTCGCCTTGATCTCGTATCCCAGCAGATCGTAGAGCGTCATGACCAGATTCTTGCCGGTGGTGATGGCGCCCCAGCCACCCACCGAGTGCATGCGCACGGTGATCGAGCCTTCCGGCATCAGGTTGGGGTTTTCGGAACCGTGTACCGCCAGTTCGCCGATCTTGGGGTAGGCCTCCAGCAGCTTCTGGATGTGAATCTCCTGCTTGGGGGTCGCGGCATCACGCACGAAGTCGATGCCCAGGTAAAAGAACTTGCGCTGCGGACCTTCCGGCAGCATGTTCTCCACCGCGCCGATCAGCGCCTCGGGCTGTAGATCCCGGGAGCCCAGACCGTAGGCGCCGGAGTAGAGGTGCGGGATTTCGCTCATGCGCTCATAGGTATCGTAATTCGGGTAGGGCAGGGGCTGTTTGTCAGCGATCGCCTGACCATTCTCGATGCACTTGGTGAGCGCGGCACGGGTCTCGCGCATCAGGGGCAGATCTTCGGCCAGGGGCTGGTCGGTACGTTCCAGTACTACTACGCCCTTCTTGCCTCTGAGGAGCTTGCCGAGCAGGTCACCGGGGAAAGGACGAAACATGGTCAGATCAATGACGCCCACCTTCAGCTTGCGGGTCTTCTCCAGATAGTCGGCCACGCCCTGGGCCTGGGCCACCATGGAGCCCATACCGACGATCAGGTAGTCGGCCTTTTCCTCCTTGTAGGTGCCGACACGGTTATAGCGCCGGCCAGTCAGCTCATAAAACTCGTCCATTACCTGGTCGGTGAGTTCGGGGATGTGCTGGAAGAAGTAGGGGCGCTGGGCCGCGGTGGTCTGCATGAAGGCGTCCTGGTTCTGCACCGAGCCGGAGAGCATGGGTTTGTCCACGTCCCAGATCGCGGGCACGCGACGCCGGGTTTCACCGAACAGCAGTTTCTGCGCCGGGGTGGGGCACTCGATCTCATCATCGGGACGTCCCAGGAACTCGGCAATCAGGGCCCGTTCCGGGACCTGCAGGGGCTCGATCAGATGGGTGGTGAGAAAGCCGTCCTGGGCCACCGCCGCAGGAGTCAGAGAGAGTTCGGCGATCTTGCGGCCGATCAGGTTGAGGTCCGCCGCGCCCTGGGCATCCTTGGCGAATACCTGGAAGAAACCGGTGTCGTCGATACAGTGGAAATCGTCATGCCCGCAATGCACATTGAGGGAGGCCTTGGTGATGGCGCGGCAGCCGATGTTGAGGACATAGGGCAGGCGCTTGCCGACCGCGGCGTAGAGCGATTCATGCATGAAGGCCACGCCCTGGGCGGAGGAAAAGTTGGTGGCCCGCAGACCGGTCATGGACATGCCGGCGGTGACCGCGGCGGCGGCGTGTTCGGACTCCGGTTCGATGAAGATCAGGGCCCGATCGGCAATGTTGACATGACCTTTGGCGGTCTCCTCGGCCCAGTACTCGCCCATCTGGGTGGAGGGCGTGATCGGGTAGGCTCCGGCGGCGTCCGAGGCTTCACGCTCGCACATGATGACCGCGCCGTTACCGTCCATGGCCATGCGGATACCGGGGTACTTGAAGGTCTTTTCGTCTTTCTTACCGAACATTGAACGCTTCTCTTGCTTTGCTAGGGTGTAAACGGTCTGAAGGGACCCGGCTGAAATACCTCGAACAGCGCGAGCCCCTCCCGGTCAGTCTTGGGGGTCAACCCTTACATGGGTAGGGCTTCACTGCGAATGATTCGCTTGGCCTGGGATCCTTTGATCACGCCTTGGGTGTCGTCGAGCCAGACAATGGCACCGGTCGGACAACGTTCGGTGGCGACCCGCGAGGCCAATCCATTCTTACTGTAGTCGATAACCGCGAGATTGTTTTGGATTGTGATCAGACCTTCCGGAGAGTCCTTCGCACAGCGCTCACAGGCGGTGCAGGCCACCTCGCAGTCGTTCTCCGCGGTATCTCCATGCTCCAGGTTTTTACAGGCCACCCAAAGGCGGTGATCCTCCGGCTGAATGGAGAACAGCCCCTTGGGACAGATCTCCACACAATCTTCACAGGCGGTGCATTTGCTGGCATCCACTACCGGCAGGCCATGCTTGTTCATCGTGATAGCGTCGAAATCGCATGTCTCGGCACAGTCGGCCAGGCCGATGCAGCCCCAGGTGCAACCTTTCGGTCCGCCGGAGACCACCGCCGCCGCTCGGCAGGTGGCTAGGCCGTCGTAGTGCGCTTTCATGCGCGCCACATGGCTGCCGCCGGCGCAGGCCAGGCGGGCCACCCGTTTGACCACGCTGCCGCTGTCGACACCGAGATAGTCGGCGATTTCATCAATCGCATCGGGACTGCTGACCGTGCACTGGGCGGGGGATACCCGGCCGGCGATCAAGGCCTCGGCGAAGGGGCGGCAGCCCGCATTACCACAGGCCCCACAGTTGCTGGCGGGCAGCATGCTTTCGATGGCATCGATGCGGGGGTCTTCGAATACCCAGAGTTTTTTATTGGCAAACGCCAGAAGGGAGGACAGCAACAAACCCAGTACACCCATGAAGAGGATGGCGCTTGAAACATTGAGAGCAATATCTATATCCATTCCGTCACCTGCGATTCATAGACACTTCACGAAAGTGAAACCTCTTTAAGTGTAATGTTGACAGTAGTATTGATCTACGGAATGGCATCAATAGAAAGTATTGAATTTTACATGGGGAAGGAGGGCGATTCGTTAGCCGCATGTTGTGCCTGGCACCCAAGGTCGAATCGGACGGGAAGACGCTGTCCGGATGTGCCTTGTTCACTCTATATATAAACTAATTGATAGCCTATCCTGGTAAAGCTTCAAGTGCCTCAACCCATATCTGACAACCTGTATACGAGTTGTTTCAAGCTGTTTCGGGAGTTCCCTGTGCTGTGGGTCAAGCCCATATACTTATCTTTAGAGTTAGGAATAAGTCATCGGTAAAAAAGGGAAAGGTCCGTCATGAAGCAGAAATTGCGTCCACTGCCCCGTGCTCTGTTCCAGGTCGCGCTGGCAGGTCTGGTGCTGAATACCTCACTCCTGGCGGCCGGGGAGGGGGCTGCGAGCACCTTTAAAAAACCTGGTTTTTACATGGATAATTTCCGTCTGTTGCCGGAAATCGAAATAACGGGCTATTTCGATGACAACATCTATGCCACCAAACAGGCTCGGGAATCCGACTTTATCACCCAGGTTTCGCCCAGTCTCGCCATCGACTCACTCTGGGATCTCCACCGCCTGGAATTCAATGCAGGGGCGAATTTGGGACGCTATACCGATGCCTCTTCGGAAGATTATGATGACTATTGGCTGAACGGTGAGGGCGACTACGAGCTCGATGAGCGGCATCAGATCTACGCCAGCGCGGGTTATAGTCGCAATCATGAAGGCCGTGATTCCAAGGAATCCGGTAGTCTGCAGATCGATGAACCCACGACCTATGATCAATTCGAGGGACAACTGGGATGGCATCGTCAGGCGGAGCAATCCTCCGCGAAATTCGGCGTCACCTACGAACAACTTGATTATGACAATGTGGGGAGTCTCTACAACGATGACCGGGATCGCTGTGTGACCGGTCTGGGATTGCGCCTGAGCCATGAGGTTTCCCCAGCGTCTCAGCTCTATGCCCAGGGCGTGATCAATCAACGGGATTATGCGGATAATCTTGATTCGTATGGCTATGCCAAGGATTCCGAGGGTTTCACGGGTCTGATCGGTATCACACGACGTTTTTCCAAGGGAAACCGTATCGACGCCTATATCGGTCGTTTCTACCAGGACTATGATGATTCGCGTTTCGATGCGGTTAATGATTGGAATTTTGGTCTGGATCTACGCTGGTATCCCGCTAGTCGAACGCAACTCAAAGCACTCATCGAACGTACCCAGAACGAAACTACGGAGATCGGCTCTTCAAGCTACCTGTATACCGACTGGGATCTGCGGATCGACCAGAAACTGACCGCTGATACGGTCGGATACATCAGCTTCAATTACGCGGTGGCCGAGTTCCAGGATGTGGGGCGGGAGGATAAAACCCAGTCTCTGAGCCTGGGTGTGAAATATTATGCCAATCCCTGGGTCATGCTGAGTGGCGGGTTTCGTCGGGTCGACAACGATTCCAACGATATCAACGAGGTCTCACCCGTGCAGGAAAGCTACGATTTCAAACAGAATCTGGTGTTCCTGAATCTGCAGGTCCGTCTGGCACCCAAGGCGCCCTGACGGCCATTCTGGTTAGGTTCGAATCGTCTCTTAGCGATTACGCCCCCCCGGGCCGTGCCCGCCGCTGCCAGGGCCGTTACCGCTACCCGGTCCCTGGGAGGCGCCTCCTGAGTTGTATCCCCGGTTCTGGGAGGAGCGATGGCGCGATTCATAACCCATGCCGAACCAGGTCCAATCGTTTCGATTGTCATCATCCTGCTGCCACTCTTCCTGCCAGCTCTGCATGGAGTCAGAAGACTCAAACGGCCGCTCTTCCGTGAGTTGAGCTTCCGGGGTCGGGTTTTCGGGTTCGTCGGCAGCCCACAGGCTGCCGACATGCACGAGCATGGTTCCCACCAGAATGATTTTGATGACCCTGCTGTTCATACCCGAATGGTTCCAAATTGCTTAACGTCGGCCGTTACCGTTTCCGTTACCGCTGCCGTGTCCGCCGCTCTGGGTCGTGCCACCGGCCGAGGAAACGCCGCTGCCGTGACGGTTGCCACCCATGCTTCGATACATTGAACCACTGCTGTTGAAACCCTGTCCAGCCATGGGGTTTTCGAACTGGTACGGATCTTCGAATCCCGGTTCGGTTCGAGCCTCATCGGTCAGACGATCCCGAGTGCGTTGTCGTGTCTGTTCATAGTTCAGGCTGTCATCCTGGAGCTGATCCCGGGTTCGACCCCGATCCTGGGCCGGCGTGTGATCTGTGGCCAAGCGCGGGTCCCTGACCGAGGTGGAACCCGTATCGCCCGCAGATGAGTTGGCATCGGATTCCAGCCGGCTACGGCGTGCCTGAGCCTGCTCGTTTTCCCCAACCCGGTGTCTCAGCCGATCCGACTCGCCCGCATTCCGGAACATCGATTGCGTACCTGCAGGGAGGGAATCCGGTGCTTCGGCCCCCGACTCGTCCGGGACTTGAGCAACGGAGGTCTCATCCGACCAAGCCGGTCCGTTGACCAGTGGCAGGGACATGGCGAGGGCTATCGAAAGGTGTAATACTCTGCGTGTGGCTTTCATGGCGATTCTCCTGTTTGCTTCTTGCCTCACTTACAGCCTAGATGCCGGCTATTTCCAGGGGATTTCCGTGAGCGGAGCAAGTGTTTCAGGTTGTTTCAGAAGGCTGATAAGTCTTGAGTTGTAGGTGTACGCTTGGCGCATGGTGTGGGTACATCCCCCCTTGCCGGTGAGCTCTAGAAGGATATGAAGACCGTGAACGTGGCGCACTCTGAATGCGTGGATTTCAATCAGACTGAACACCAAGCCTAGAACCGTGATGGATAAGCAGCAGAAGATACTGGTCGTGGATGATGATCCCAAACTCCTCGACCTGGTGATTAAATTCCTCACCCGGGAGGGGTTCCAGGCGGCCGGTGTCGGCAGCGGTCAGGCGATGGATAACTATCTGGTCCAGCATCCGGTTCACCTCATCGTGTTGGATCTGATGTTGCCGGGGGAGGACGGTCTGTCTATCGCGCGACGTCTGCGGGCCAACGCAAGCATTCCGATTCTCATGCTGTCGGCCCGGGGCGAGGACATCGATCGGATCATCGGTCTCGAGGTCGGGGCGGATGATTATCTTGCGAAACCCTTCAATCCCCGGGAACTCACCGCGCGGGTCAAGGCGATCCTGCGTCGAACTCAGGAGTTGAATCCGGGATCGGGGTACACGGGTTCGACGACCGGCCAGTATCAGTTTGGTGATTTTCGAGTCAATCTGACCACCCAATCCCTGTCCAGGGGTGGTGAACCGGTGAGCCTCACAGCGGGAGAATTTTCTCTGTTGGAGGCCTTTATCCAGCATCCCAACCGGGTGTTGAGCCGGGATCATCTGATTGAACTGATCAAGGGGTACGAACGTTCGCCCTTCGATCGCAGCATCGATGTCCGGGTCACCCGTCTGCGCAAGAAACTCGAGGGTAACCCGGATCAGCCCCAGTTCATCCGCACGGTCTGGGGGCGTGGTTACATCTTTACTCCCGAGGGTCAGGGGTGACCGAACGGTCGTCTGACGCCACCCTTTTCGGTCGTACCGCCAGGGCGTTCACTCTGGCCTTTCTGCTGTTTTCCGTGTTTTCTCTGGGGTTGGTGGTGGCCTTTGTCACCCTGCCGTCAACCCAAAGGGGAGCCCGGGATCTCTCCTCTTTGATTGTCCTGACCGCCCAGATCTGGGTGGAACTGCCTCCCGGAACCCGGCCCGATTTCGAACGCGAGATGCGTACCCATCACGACATCATCATCGGCTTGTCCCAAGGGACGATGCACGAAGAGACAGATCCGGCGTTCTACCTCGTCGACTTTCTCCAGGCTTTGAAAACGCGCACCGGGAAGTGGCACCGCCTGTATATCGATCCCGGGATGCCCCAGTGGCGTTGGGTGGATATCGAGATGGGGGGGCGCACCTTGCAGGTAGGTTTCGACCGGCAGCGTTTCCGAATGCGTATTCCGTTGACATTGATTCTGATGGTGATCGGGGGGACGCTGATCGCCGTATCGACCTCTCTGCTGATCGTGAAACGCATCACCCAACCCATCGCCGCATTGGCTCAGGCATCCACCCGGATTGGTGAGGGCCGGCGGGGCCCTCCGTTGGTGGAGCAGGGGGCCCGAGAGTTGCAGGATCTGACCCGGGCTTTCAATCAGATGGAGCTGCGGTTACATGTGTTGATGGACAATCGAACCGTACTGTTGGCCGGGATCTCTCACGACCTGCGCACCCCGATCGCGCGGATGCAACTGGAGCTGGAACTGCTTTCCGGTACCGTGGATGAAGAGCTGCGGGATGGGATGCTGGAGGATCTGGCCGAGATGAACGAAATCATTGCTACCACACTGGAGCTCTCCCATGGGATCTCCAACGAACCGTCCGAAAAGGTCGAACTCTGTGAGCTGCTCAAATCGGTCCAGGCGGAATTCCTGCGTCAGGACGAGACGGTGATTGTGGAATCATGCCAGCCGGTGTATCGAGAGCTGCCGGTGGTGGCGTTTCGCCGGGTACTGCGCAACTTACTCGAGAATGCAATTCGTTACAGTGATGGACAACCGGTTCGAGTACTCTGTAACACCGAGTCGGACGGGGTCACTCTATCGGTCATCGACAATGGGCCCGGTATCCCCGAGTCACAACGGGAAATCATTCTGCAACCGTTCAAACGGCTTGAAGAGTCCCGTAACAAGGCCTCGGGCGGAAGTGGTCTGGGGCTGGCCATCGTCGATCAACTCTGCCGTATGAATAATTGGAGATTACGCTTCGAGGACGCCGAAGGTGGTGGTACCCGGGTTTGTCTAACGCTGCCTTGACCTGGGAACCGAGGGTCAATAACAAAGGAAATAATGATGAAACAAAGCGCTATCTATTTATGGTTGTGCGTTTTTGGCTTACTGATACCTTGGGTATCTCTCGTTCTGTTTTTTGGCGAGCCAAACCCTACACCCTCGCTATTTATCTCATATGTCTTTAATAATAACGTATCCACATCTGTCGCATCAGATCTTCTTATCTCGGCAGTAATATTCTTTGTGTTCGCCTTTAGAGAGGGCGGGCGACTCAATATGGACAACCTCTGGGCCTATATTCCTGCAACCCTGTTAGTCGGGTTGTCATTCGGCTTGCCACTGTTCCTGTACTTTAGGGCAAAACAAATTGAGTCGAATGTCTAATCCAATCGAAAGTGTGATGCGCATATCAATTTGCCGGATAAGTTAAAAAATATATATAAAACAATAAGATATTGATTGTATGGGCGTCTTGTTAGAACAGATCGCAGTGGGTTTGTTTCAATTGTTTCAGCTCAAGGCGAATGGGAAACCCCTTGAAACAGCATCCCGCCAGGGGATGGGTATCATTTCAGTCATCGGGTAATTCGACCCGCAAACCCCGATGATCCGTCGCTCGATCCGGACGGTATCATCCCTTGAAATGACTGGAGTTATCATCATGAACTGGCGCTTCACAACCACCCTGGCATTAGTCTTTATCGGATTCACCCTTTTGGCCCAGGAGGCCGCCGCTGGCCAGGGATCCCCCCAAAGGCAACGTCACGAAACCAATAATCGTGTGCAAACCGGTGACGGCCTCGATTTCAACGAAGAAACCCATCTGGTTTTCTTGCGGGAAGAGGAGAAGCTGGCTCGGGACGTCTACACCACACTGGGCATGATGTATCCCGACTCTGTGGCTTTCGGACGTATCGACGATTCGGAACAGCGCCATACCGATAGGGTACGTGACATGCTGAAAAACTATGCCGTGACGGATCCCAGCACCAATGACAACACCGGGGTTTTCACCGGAGAGGCCTACGGCGCGTACTTTCAGGAGAAGTATGACGCGCTCATCGCACAGGGTGCCTCCGGAGAACTCAGCGCACTGTACGTGGGCGCGCTCATCGAAGAACTCGATATGCTGGATATCCGCCACTGTCCGGCCGTGATCCTGTCCCAGGATAACGGCGTCGACACCGAGGATCAGTGTGGTCTGGCCTACACCGACGAGCAGGATGTTCAGAGGCTCTACGAATCCCTGCTCAAGGCATCCGCGAATCATCTGCGGGGTTATGTGATGGCCATCGAGGCAATCATCGGCGAAGGTGCCTATGTACCCCAGCTGCTGGACTCAGCGACCTACTATGAGATCGTTCAGCGCTGATCTCCGCGAAACGGGTCCGGGCGGACCTAATGTACTTAAGTTATGGCGATGATCTGGATTAACGTCATCCCGGCGTATGCCGGGATGACGGTGGCTATCGCCTCGTTCCCACGCTCTGCGTGGGAATGCCTACTCAGCCTGTTGTAACGATCAGCCTTGCTGAGTGAACCCTACCCCGGTCTGTATTCCCACGCGGAGCGTGGGAACGAGGAAGTTTCGGTCTTGATGCCCTCACACGCTGACTTAACACGATCGCTTCAGCTTTCCTCAAAAGGGCCAGAGGCTCCATCCCCGCTCAAGTTCATCCCGGCACTTGGCAATCTGTGCCCGATAGCGTTTGGCATTCTGATCCACCTTGCGAGCCACTTTCATCAACCAGGCCTTTTTCTTGTAACTGCCCCGCTGAAAACCCCCTTGTCCCTCGTGGTAGGCGAGGTACTGGTTGTAGGCGTCCCATTTGGAGATGCCCAATTTCCGATGGGACTGAAACACATACCAGCCGACGAAATCCACCGCGTCCTCAAAGTCATCCCGATCGGCCCAGCGGTTACCGGTATCCCGGCGGTACCAGTCCCAGGTTGTGTCCTGCACCTGCGCGTAGCCGTAGGCGGAGGATTTGCGAAACCAGGGGATGAACCAGAACAGTTTTTCCCGCGGAGGTTTGGCGTTGTGCTGGAAGCGGGACTCCTGGTGAATGATCGCCAGCTGTACATGGATAGGGACACCCCATTTTTCGAAGCTCTCCTGGGCCGCCTCGTACCAGTCGTCTTTCTCTTCAAAGATCGAGCAAGCGTTCGAGGTGTTCTTGGGGGGGGTGCTACTGCAGGCCGTCATGGCCAATAAAACACATGAAAAGAGTGTTCTAACCCACCTGTTTTTCGCTGATTTTGCCATAACTAGAGTTTACATGAGGCTGAGGTGGGTACAATCCTTTCCGAACACTACTGAGCGGCTTTTCCGGTATGAACCCGAAATTGAGGAACCTGAGTCATCTCAATCGAAGGAGATCAGGGACGACTTCTGACCGGGTTTCAGTATAATAGCGCCGGTTTTAAACGAGTACCGGGTCATCAGACGACGGGACTCGAAACACTGAACAACACGATGATAAATAACAACTCTCTGATTTTTAGGAGCGATCAATGAAGCTGATTTTGTTGGGTGCCCCCGGTGCGGGCAAGGGTACGGTGGCCAAGCAATTGACCAAACTGGACGGATCGGTACAGATCTCCACCGGTGATATCCTGCGTGGCGCGGTGCAGGCCGGTACCGAACTGGGCAAACAGGCCGAGGCCTTCATGAAGGCCGGTGATCTGGTGCCCGACGACCTGATCATGGGCATCATGGAGCAGCGTCTGCAAGAGCCCGATTGTGCAAACGGTTTTCTGCTCGATGGTTTCCCCCGCACCATTCCCCAGGCCGAGGCTCTGGAGGTACTGCTCGAGAAGATTGCTGTGAAGCTCGATTTCGCCGTTGAGATCGATGTGCCCCGGGACGTCATCCTGGATCGTCTGACCACCCGTCGCACCTGTGTCGACTGTGGCGCCATCTACAACGTCAAGAGTATGCCCACCAAGGTCGAGGGTGTGTGCGACAAATGCGGCGGTAAGGTCGTTCAGCGTGACGATGAAACCGAAGAGGCGATCTCCAATCGTCTGGATGTCTACCAGGAAAAGACCGCACCGCTGGTGGATTTCTACAAAAACAAGGCAATGCTGCTGACCGTGAGCGCAACCTCCAGCGAAGCCGTGGTAGACGCCATTCAGGAGCGCCTCAAGGGCTGATTCTGAGCGGGTTTATGCCTGCCTGATTAAACAACCCGCTCGATCATCGAGTGGGTTGTTTTTTATCCGGGTAATGTCTTTCCGGTTCAAGTCGGCTTGGAAACAGCCGTAAATATACTAGGAAGCCTGTTCAAGCCGATAGAAGATTTGTATACGAACAAGGCGGAAACTATAGTCCGTAAAGGAGTTTTACGGAATTGTCCACGGTAGTGCGATTTGAACAGTACGCAATTGAATATTACCTACCCGGTCAAGCGGCATGCCCCGTTTTTTGATATAGAATTCCATGTGTAATCACCCTATTCACGATGTTTCAGAGAGAGTGGATATGAAACCCGAACTCGGCGATCCATACATTTTGGAAGAGTACACCCTCGAGGATCTCAAGCAGTACCCGATCCTGGTATGGGCTGTCCACGACAAAGTCGATCCGGACAAGCAATACCTGACCCCTATACTCAACAGTCGTAATCTGACTCCGAACTACAACCACGCCAAGATACTTCTGACCGTCAAGGACTCGGATGTGTATGCCGAAGCCAGCTATAATGCCGAGGATCACTCTGTCTATTCCATCCTGATCTGGGATGGGGATTTCACCATCGAGGTGGAGGACAGTGAACTCGAGGCACCCATTACTTTTCAAGCCATACCCGATATTGATGGGAATGCCTGTGTCGAGTTTGTTCTGGCTACCAAGGAAGACTACTACGCATATCCTGCGAAATGACGGATCGGCAACGTTAAGATGCGCTCGATGACGCCACGCTTACGAATCAGGGAGCAAACACCGCCCCTCATCCGCTCGTTCACGGACTCTGGCAAGGGGGGGTAATGGGTACTATCGCTCTTAAAATCCCAATTCTTGTCGATTCACCAGCCCTGAGGCTGTAACATAGCCTAACAAGGTGGTTTTCAATCAAGTTGGACCGGCCAGGACGCCGACGGTGTTTCAGATTTTGCCGTGAGACCGCATTAGTGTCGTTATGATCAAGCTCTTTGGTATTTATATTTCTAAAGCGGTTGTGCTCTTGGGCGTGATCGAAATACTGATCTTCTTCACCGCCATGCATGGCGCTATCCTGATAGCCGGGCACATCGATGAATCCGCCCCCGTGGCGACGGATCTTCTGGGGGGTAATTTCCCGGTTCTCTATTCCATCCTGATGTTTTCCGCAATGACCGCACTCGGGCTGTACCAGAAAGGCTCGATGGCAACCTCGTCCGGGTTTTTGCTGCGCATCATACTGGCCTTCGTGGTCGGTGGCGTAGTCATGGTGCTGATCAATCTGCTGCTGCCGGATCTGACCCCGGACGGAAATTCCATTCTTACTCTCAGTCTGGTCGTATCCCTGCTTGGCGTACTCATCGCCCGAACCGTATTTGTTCGGGTTACTTCCGACAAGACCCTGAAACGCCGGGTGCTGGTACTGGGTGTCGGGATCAACGCGGATCGCATCGAGGAGTCCACCAAAGGCAAGGACACCCTCGGAATCGTGGTGGTCGGGTACGTCAATCTGGGAGACCGGATCGAACTGGTGGATGCGGATCGCCAGGTCCTCAAGGATCAGACCCTGCTGGAAATCGCCAATCGTCTGGCCGTGGATGAGATCGTGGTGGCGGTGGATGACCGCAGAAAGAAGCTGCCCAACCATGAATTGCTGGAATGTAAGATCAAGGGGATCAAGATCCTGGATCTGTTGACCTTCTTTGAAAAGGAGCTCTCGATCATCAACATCGATCTGCTCTATCCGAGCTGGATGCTCTATGCTGACGGGTACAATCAGCGGCCCCTCAACCGGACCATCAAAAAGTCCTTCGACATGACGGTCGGCATCATCATCTTCCTCTTCGCCGCGCCCTTGATGGTGTTGGTAACCCTGGCCAGCCTCATCGAATCCGGGGGGCGCGACCCGATTCTTTATAGTCAGGTGCGGGTGGGTAAGAACGGCAAGCTGTTCAAGGTCTATAAATTTCGCAGTATGCGTACCGATGCCGAGGCGGACGGGGTCGCCCGGTGGGCCTCGAAAAACGACTCCCGTATCACCAAACTGGGTGGGTTCCTGAGAAAGACCCGTCTGGATGAACTGCCCCAGATCTACAACATCCTCAACGGCGACATGAGTCTGGTGGGACCCCGGCCGGAACGTCCGGAATTTGTCTTACAGCTGTCCAATGACATCCCTTACTACCCCCAGCGTCACTGGGTCAAGCCCGGGTTGACCGGTTGGGCGCAGATGCTCTATCCCTACGGGGCCTCGGAAGAGGACGCCAAGCGTAAGCTCGAGTACGATCTCTACTATGTCAAAAACGCCAGCACCATGCTGGATTTTGTGATACTTCTGCAAACCATCGAAGTTGTGTTGCTGGGTAAAGGCGCGCAGTAAACTGTTACTCCTGAGTAACGGTCCGCTGATTTCACCCTTTTTGATTCACTACACCGGTAGCCCGGATGGAGCGAAGCGGAATCCGGGATGATGAGGGTCTGGACTGCGCTTCATTTCGTCCGGACTGCGCCTGCTTCGCCCGTGTTGTTATTGATCGGGGGATTTCTCCTGGCCACCTTCATCTTCATTGGCGAGATCAATGCTGAACTTGGCGGCTTCTAATGTGCCCATTTTAGCCAGGGCCTCATCTTTTGAAACCTGTTTGACTTTGTATCCGGCAACGTTAAATTCCAAAAAGTAATATTGATCGGGTTCGGCAGTGAATTCAAAGATTGGTTGTTTTCCGGCCAATTTACTCAGCAGGCTGCGTAGCACAAGGATCGCCGGAATTTTTTCAAGGGCCTTAATTTCGATGGGGCCCGGATCGGTGACATAGGTGCAGTAACTGCCATTGTCCAGCTGCCCGGCATACTGATTATTGAAAAAGATCTCCGCCTTGTTTATCGCGCCCACAAAGCGTGATTCGCGATAGAGGTAGATGAGCGTCTTGCCGGATTCCACCCTCATAGGTGAGAACTGGATAGTGGATTGTTTCGTCGAAGCGCAGCCACCTGCCATCATGATAACCCCAATGATAAACGCCAGTAACAGTACGGATCTGAGGCGGGTAGGGTTTGTCAGGGCTGACGCTGAATATTTAAGATGAATCATTCAATGTCTCCTTACGATCCAGTAGACAAGGCCTACGGAGAATCCAGTCGAAAGGTGATGTCCAGACTTTCTTCAGTCTCTGGATATCATTGCGACATTGACATGTTAATGCAAGCTAAGGGTGTCCCGATCATTGTCAGGATTGATGCGCGAAGCGTGGTGGGTTTTCTATGCGGGGGTATTCCTCGATAAAGGGTTCATGCTGATGCGGGAAACGCAGTCTCCCGGGGTAGGGAAACACATCGGCCTGGATTCCTTGGGCCAGTCGGTTTTGTGCCTGCTCCCAGGTTGTCGGGGTGAACAGATCCGGGTGCAGGGTTTGTAGAATCTTACGTTGTTCCGGGTCGGTGGTGACGAAGGTGATGAACTCCTCAGGAAAGATGTCCCTGGGACCGACGCTGTACCAGGGTTCATCCCGAAACAGGTCAAGGGAGCTGCGAGGGGGGGGTATGCGTCGGAAATTACATTCCGTCAGATAACAGATCTCGTCGTAGTCATAAAATACCACTTTGCGCTGACAGTTTACCCCGAAGTTCTTGAATAGAAGATCGCCGGGGAAAATATTCACACCCATCAACTGTTTCAACGCCAAACCCCAGTCGTCGAGAATCTCCCAGGTTTCGGTTTCGTTGCACGCCTGGAGATAGATGTTCAGCGGGGTCATGCGGCGTTCGATGTAAAGATGGCGAATCACCAGATGGCTATCATTGATCTCCAGTTGCGAGGGGATGCTGCGTTGCAGCGAGTCGAGCAGGGCCGGCTCGATACGCTCCAGTGGCAGGGCGACATCCGCGAATTCCAGGGTGTCGGCCATTCGGCCGATGCGGTCGTGTTTCTTGACTTGCAGATAGCGTTCCCTGATGAGTTCATGGGTGACCTCTTTCTGCGGCGGAAATCGATCCCGGATGACTTTGAACACATAGGGGAAAGAGGGCAGGGTAAACACCTCCATGACCAGGCCGGGCGTGCCTGGCGCAGTGACGAACAGATCCTCGCTCTCCTGCAGATGCTCTAACAGATCCCGGTAGAATTCGTTTTTGGCCTGCTTGTGCAGACCGATACTCATATAGAGCTCAGACAGGGTCTTGTACGGCATGATGCTCTGTAGAAAAGCCACTGTAGCCGCCGGCACCGGTGTCATAGCCATGAAATAGGCCCGTGCAAAGCTGAACACCGCTTCCACTTCCCGAGGACGAACCAGCAGGGCATCCACGCAGAGAGCGCCCTGTTCATTGTTGATCAACGGAATGATGAAGGGGCTTACCTTGTCGCGATAAACCATCCTACCGATGAGATAGGCTGCTTTGTTTCGGTAAAAGGGGGATTCCAGAAGGTCGAAGCGCAGATCCTCAGGCAACGAATCGAAACGACACTGTTGGCGCAGGGATTCGGCCACTCGCTTACAATCCCGTTCGATGTCTTCATAGGGAAGGGAAAAGTAGAAGGCTGAGAGCATATCCCACACACAGCCGTTAAGGCCGCTATCCGCCACATGAAAGGACATGTACACCCGGTAACGTCTTGCCATCTCCTTTCGATCGACCTGTGACTCGATGAAAATCATGTCGTTGTTGTAGTAGCGGCGGTCGAACAGCCGGCAGAAGACCGAGTTGTAAAAGGTCTCCGCCAATTCCGGGCGACTGTGGGTTTTAAGCTGACCCCCATAAATCTGCTTGACCCGCTGCCACAGGTCCTCATTCAGCGTCGTGATGGAGAAATTCGCCCTGAGTTTCCGGATTGCCTCCTTGACCCGCAGATCATAGAAGTTGACCCGTTTTGCAGACGCCTCACGAACCCCGCGCCAGTCCGCCTGTTCGAATCGCTGTCTTGCAGAACTGCTGATCTCCTGAAAAAACGAAAAATGCCGTTCAAAACCGGTCAGTATCGATTGGGCGATCAGTCGCGCCTTTTCAGTGGACACGGGTTACTTCTCCTTTCCAGTGAGGGAATGAACATCCGAATACCGGATCAACGAACTGAAATCGAAGGGTCGAGGGTTTTGCATCATTCTGGGGCGTTATGAGCTGAGTCTGTGGGTAATACCTGATCATTTTACTAAGGTATAGCCGATTATTTCCCATCACACTATTTTTTTTATCAAACCTAACTATTGATATTTTTTAGAAAAAATACCTGATCTTTTTACTATGCTTTAATGCAGTGCACAAAAATGATAACCGCCTCAAAGTAAGGCAGTGCCACCAAAAGACCTTCGGGAATGCCTCCCGGAGGTGCGGACAGACCGAAGACCGAGGAGACAACGACCATGTCCCGACCCTCATCGAGCCTGCGTCACCCGACCCAGGAGATTCGAATTACCGGTGCCTGTAAGCCGGAATTCCATACGCTGCTCACTCCGGAAGCCTTGCATTTCGTTGCTGAGCTGGAGCGCCAGTTCGGCCCGATACGGCGTGACCTGCTGGAGCAGCGCAGACTTCGCCAGCAGCGATTCAATGCCGGGGAAAAACCCCGCTTCCTGGATGAGACCACCGGTATCCGCCAGTCCGAGTGGCGGGTGCAACCGGCGCCCGCGGATCTGCAGGATCGCCGGGTGGAGATCACCGGACCCGTAGATGCCAAGATGATGATCAACGCCCTGAATTCCGGCGCCCGCTGTTTCATGGCGGATCTGGAGGACGCCCATTCCCCGAACTGGGCGGCGACCCTGGAGGGACAGATCAACCTGCGCGAGGCGGTCAATCGCACACTCTCCTACACCTCACCCCAGGGTAAGGAGTACCGGCTCAACGAGGCACTGGCCACCCTTATCGTTCGGCCCCGGGGCTGGCACCTGGATGAAAAGCACATGCTGGTTGATGGACAACGGGTCAGCGCCAGCTTATTCGACTTCGGGCTGTACCTGTTCCATAACGCCCAATCGCTTCTGAAGCAGGGTAGCGGCCCCTATTTTTACCTGCCGAAGATGGAGAGCTACCACGAAGCCCGCCTGTGGCGTGAGGTGTTCGTCTGGGCGGAAGAACGGCTGGGACTGGCCCAGGGCACCATCCGCTGCACGGTGTTGATCGAAACCCTCACCGCAGCCTTCGAAATGGATGAGATCCTGTATGAACTGAGGGATTCGATCTGCGGGCTCAACTGCGGTCGTTGGGATTATATCTTCAGCTTTATCAAATGTTTTCATGCCGACTCTGAGTATGTTTTACCCGATCGCAGCCAGGTCTCCATGGATGTGCCATTCCTGACGGCCTATTCGAAGCTGCTGATCAATACCTGCCATCGCCGCGGCGCCCATGCCATGGGCGGCATGGCGGCACAGATACCGATTCGTGACGATCCACAAGCCGATGCGGAGGCAAAGGAGAAGGTGCGGTTGGACAAGGAGCGAGAGGCAAAGGATGGCCATGACGGCACCTGGGTGGCGCATCCCGGACTGGTTTCCGTTGCCATGTCGGTGTTCGACCGTTACATGCCGAATCCCCATCAGCAGCACCGGTATGATCCCGATCTGAGGATTCGTCCCAGCGATCTTCTTCAGGTTCCCCAGGGTGATATCACAGAGACCGGAATGCGCAACAATATCAGTGCGGCGGTCCGTTACATGGCCGCCTGGCTGAGTGGCCGCGGTGCGGTGCCGATCCATCACCTGATGGAGGATGCCGCAACGGCGGAGATTGCCCGTTCCCAGATCTGGCAATGGATTCACCATCCCAAAGGCGTCTTGCAAAACGGCGTTGAGGTGACCAACCGGCTGTTCGATCAGATGCTCGAAGATGAACGCTCATTGATTCGCAAAGAGCTTGGAGAACTCGCCTATGAGTCGGGCAACTACGAGCAGGCCGCGGACCTGCTGCGACAAATTCTGGCCAACGACGCGTTCGTGGCCTTCCTGACCCTTTCTGCCTACGAAGCACTCGACTGAGTGATACCACAAAAGCGACGGAGAAGATGATGACAAGACAACAACAGATTGACGCCCTGAATCGGGATTGGGCGGAAAACCCCCGTTGGACGGATGTACAACGTGGCTACACCGCCGAGGACGTGGTGCGTCTGCGCGGTTCGGTGCAACCGGAATATACCTATGCGCAGCGTGGCGCGGAGAAGCTTTGGAAGCTGATTCACGGTGAGGCGAAGAAGGGCTATGTGAACTGCATGGGGGCTATCACGGGTGGTCAGGCCATGCAGCAGGCAAAGGCCGGTATCGAGGCCATCTATCTGTCCGGCTGGCAGGTGGCCGCCGACGGCAATACCTCGGAAACCATGTACCCGGATCAGTCCCTGTATGCCTATGATTCGGTGCCAACCATGGTGCGCAGGATCAATAACGCCTTCAAACGCGCAGACGAGATTCAGTGGTCCCGTGGCCTGGAACCGGGTGTCGAAGGTTATACCGACTATTTTCTTCCCATCGTGGCCGATGCCGAGGCCGGCTTTGGAGGGGTTCTCAATGCCTTCGAACTGATGAAGAACATGATTGCCGCCGGGGCTTCGGGTGTGCACTTCGAGGACCAACTGGCAGCGGTAAAGAAGTGTGGCCATATGGGGGGTAAGGTTCTGGTCCCCACCCAGGAAGCGGTGCAGAAACTCATCGCCGCAAGGCTGGCGGCGGATGTGATGGGAGTTCCCACCCTGGTGTTGGCGCGCACCGACTCCGAAGCCGCGAATCTGCTGACCGCCGATGTGGATGAAAATGACCGGCCTTTCCTGACCGGAGAGCGCACCAGCGAGGGCTTTTATCGGGTGAAAAACGGTCTCGAGCAGGCCATCTCACGGGGTATTGCCTATGCGCCCTACGCGGATCTGGTGTGGTGCGAGACGGGGACCCCGGACCTGGGGTTCGCGCGGGAGTTTGCGCAAGCCGTATTGGCCGAAAACCCGAATAAACTGCTTGCCTACAACTGTTCCCCATCGTTCAACTGGAAAAAGAACCTGGATGACATCACCATTGCGAATTTCCAGGATGAACTCTCGAATATGGGCTACAAGTACCAGTTCATCACACTGGCTGGCATTCACAATATGTGGTTCAGCATGTTCGATCTGGCCTACGACTATGCCCGAGGCAAGGGTATGAAACACTATGTTGAAAAGGTGCAACAGCCTGAATTCGCGGCACGGGAGCGGGGATACACCTTCGTTTCACATCAACAGGAGGTGGGGGCGGGTTACTTCGATGATGTCACCACAGTGATCCAGGGTGGTGTCTCTTCGGTTACTGCCTTGACCGGCTCCACGGAAGAGGCCCAGTTCGACAGCGCTGCCGGAATGTAGTTGTTGATCGAGTATCAGTTTCTGCCCTTTGGCCGTGCTGAAGCACGGCCTTTTTTTCAAGGCCCTCAAGCCAAACACCACCGTCATCCCGGCGTATGCCGGGATCCAGAATGCTTGACGGTACGCTATTCCTGGATTTCGGTATACGGCGGAATGACGAAAAAACAGAGCATCCCCTTAAGTTAAGTGTCATTCATTTTGAATATATATAAATGACAAAGGAGCGGATGGATGAGTCTCAGCGAAAATGAATTGAAAACCGCGGATCTCTATGACGTGCATGAAGAGGCACTACAGATTTGCGAGCCAGGTTTGAATCACTATGGCGGGCACCATGCTTTTCACGGCCCTGTGGCGACATTGAAGTGTTTCGAAGACAACTCACTGGTCAGGGACCAGTTGGAACAACCCGGATCGGGCCGGGTGCTGGTCGTGGATGGAGGCGGATCCCTGCGGTGTGCCCTGTTGGGTGATGTATTGGCGCAACTGGCCGTCGATAACGGTTGGGCCGGCGTGGTGGTAAACGGCTGTATTCGGGATTCCAAGGAGATGGCGCAGATGCCGCTTGGGGTCATGGCATTGGCCACCCATCCGCGAAAAAGTGTAAAAAAAGGCACTGGAGAGGTGGGTGGAAACCTGAATTTCTTCGGAGTTGACTTCCATCCCGGGGAATGGCTCTATGCCGATGAAGATGGCGTTGTCGTCTTGGATAAACCTGCGGTGTAACGAAAAATCGCTTAGGAACTCAAGTTTCGAAGTTCAAGGTCTTTATCTGGAGCCATTCGTATGGTCCCGACTGTCCGGGATAGAGACCGAAAACTCATTCCCGGGTGCTTGATGTGATTGCCGCATCCCTGCGGCCTACGCTTTCCCGGGCGACTGGGTCCTTGCCTTAAGTGGACTAATAGCTAACTTATCTCGCGGAGATGCAGTTCAACGGAATCCCGATTAACTCGATCGGGCTGATCCGGATCATACCGTCATTTCCGTAGTTGATATGGTCTCTACCTCGACCCCCGTTCAGGTCATCACAACCGGGACCGCCCACCAGGGTGTCACGTCCTCTGTCGCCGCGAATCGTGTCATTACCCCATCCACCCCGAAGGTAGTCATTGCCTTTGCCGCCATGGATTTGGTCATTACCACAGCCCCCGTCAACATAGTCGTTGCCTTTGCCACCGTGGATGATGTCGTTTCCGAACATACCGTAAATACGGTCGTTTCCTTTGCCGCCGCTGATGTTGTCGTTGCCGAACCCACCGAACAGGGTGTCGTTACCTTTATCTCCGCGGATCACATCGTTTCCGAAACCGCCATCGATGATGTCATTACCCTTTCCGCCACTGATGTTGTCATTGCCGAACCCGCCGTAGATACGGTCGTTGCCTTTACCGCCACTGATCTTGTCGTTGCCGCAGCCGCCGAAGATGGTGTCACTGCCCTTGCCGCCGCTGATGCAGTCATTACCGCTGCCGCCGTAGATACGGTCATTGCCCTTGCCACCACTGATCTTGTCGTTGCCGCTGCCACCGAAGATGGTGTCATTACCTTTGCCACCCTGGATGTTGTCATTACCGCCGCCGCCATAGATGGTGTCGTTGCCCTTGCCGCCAATCAGGGTGTCGTTGCCGCAACCACCGTAAATCGTGTCATTGCCTTTTCCGCCGTCGATGGTGATATGGGTTTCGGGGCCGTAGAGTTGATGCCCGGACATGGTAATGGTGTCATTGCCTTTGCCGCCCCGGATGACCAGGTTCTTGGCTTCATCGGCGGTGAAGTTGTATTCTTCCTTACCGTTGACGGTGACCTTGACCGAACCGTCGCAATTCTGATGAACATGGATTTTGTCATCGCCGCCACGGGCATCCAGAACCGTTTTGTTTGAGAGTCTGTGACCGAATATCTTCGGTCCCTGATCGACCACAGTCGAATTCTTGTTGAAGTTAAAATGAAATAAGCCCATTGGTTTCTCCTTGTATTCCAAGTCATCTCTTGCGAGATGACTTTTACTGGCACTTTGCTTGCCACCTAATTAAACAACCGATAAATCAATGAAAACAGATGGGAATCTCCCTAGCTAGGGTTAACCCTGATGGGTGGGTCCTTAGTTCGTTGGCTCCTAATGCGACAAACCACTTCGAAAGCCAATTTAGGGTTTTGGCCGGTGCGGTCTATACCCTGAAACAAGTCGGTTGGGTAAAACGCACAAGCTAGGGTTATCTCCGATATTCAAACTGACATGCCCTGATTTAACATCAAAGGTCAGTATTAAGGAGAAAAATCGAGGGAATGATGACTACCTTAAACGCTTCCGTGCAAACACAGAATGGTTCGTCGGTACTTTCCGCAACCGGTTCCGCCGACGCAACCCCGTCATCATCCGGTCAGGCGCTCTATCAACAGGCGGTTCAAAGTCCCCAGCCAGAAGCGCTGATTAAAAAACAGTTTGCCAAACAGACACCGGCACAAAGAACCCGGACCGCGAATAAGTTCGTCAAGACAGCGGGCCGTGAGGGCATCAACAAACTTGCACAAACCCCCAACGGCCAACAGGCACTGGCTATGGTCTATGAACAGACCAGTGGCGAGAGCCGCCAGTTCATGGAGGATGTGCATCAGGAGCAGGGCGCCACAGCAGTAGACTACACCCGTGCAAACTACAAAAACCTCAGTCCACGGGCAACCCAGCTGTTCGAGGCCATCAACGGAGGTGTCTGGGGCTTGGGTACGGATAAACCAAGACTCTTCCAGGCCCTCAGAAATCTCAATCCGGCCGAGTACAAAGCACTCCAGCGGGTCTATCAAGATCACCACCCGGGCCGGGATCTCACCGCCGATATCAAAGGCGATCTCAGTGGCAATGACCTGAAGCGGGCCGAGTGTCTGATGCAAGGTGAAACCCTCAGAGCCGACGCTATCGGCCTGCGCGAGGCGATGCGAGGGGTTGGCACCGATGAGCAGACGATCCACACCATTCTGGGCGGACAAACCCTGGACCCTAATCAGCTAAAGGCGGCCTATCAACAGGAGTTTGGTCGGGACCTGGAAACCGACCTGAAAAGCGAATTGAGCGGTAGCGACCTGAAACAGGCGGAGGCCGCCCTGCGCGGCGAACGGACTGCTCCCCAACGCCGGTCGCCCAGCAGCCCAGGGGAGGACGCAAAACAGCTCTTCAAGGCCATGGATGGAATCGGCACCAACGAAGCCAAGATCCACGGCATCCTCCAGGGCCGTTCCCGTGAAGAGATCAACCAAATCCGTGAGGCCTACCGGGCGCAAACCAACGGTCGGGATCTCGATGCCGACCTGCGCAGCGAACTCTCCGGGCGTGATCTTTTCAATGCGCAGATGAGTCTGCGCGGACGCGCCACTACCCTCGAAGACTCCCTGGCGCGCATGAACGAGCGCTACGACTACGAACGCGGCGGCAACAGCAACGGGGTCGGTCGTTTTGTCACCGACACCTTCTCCGATAAAGGCGCGCTACTGGACAGTAACCACCAGCGAGCGAATGACTTTTATCGTCAGGCCATGTCCGATGGCAAGCTGGATCAGGGCGAGCGCGCCCGACTCGGAGAGCTGGTGGGCTATGCCAACGACGATGTCGGCTCCTATCAAAATGCCAAAGACAGCGTGGCGGATACCGCCGGTACCGTCGCGGCCACAGCCGCCGCAACCGCTGTGGTTATCGGTACGGCCGGCACAGCAACACCCCTTGCCGCGACGCTATTGATGGCTGCAGGTGCCGGGGCAACGGCCCGAACCGTGACTACGGGAGCCATCGAAGGCGAGTCTTACGGAATCGAGGATCTCGCCTCAGACGCAAGCATCGGCGCGGTCGATGGCCTGGCGACCGTAACCGGCATGAAAGCCGGAACAGCCGCCGCACAGAACGTCCTGCGTGCAACGGCAAGCAATACCTTGCGACAGGAAGGCCTCCAGGTCACAGAAAGAACCGTCGCCCATATGAGCAGTGAGATACTCAGTGGCAGTGCCAAAGCCCGCGTTGCCTTCGGTGCGCTTGAGGGTACTGTCGACGGCGCCAT
Organism: Candidatus Thiodiazotropha sp.; assembly: GCA_050291245.1. GTDB lineage: Bacteria > Pseudomonadota > Gammaproteobacteria > Chromatiales > Chromatiaceae > Thiodiazotropha. The sequence goes on from JBNKJP010000051.1 coordinate 69,874, forward strand.
AGGCGGTGCCCTGGGAGAAGGGGGAACCACCGCATTCAGCGACGGCACCTGGGACCAGGGATTTACGGCAGGACTTCAACGCATGGGGGTGAACACGGCCCTGGGCGGGGGATTTGGCGCGTTTGGTGGAGCCCTGGGCGGCGGTGTGTTTGGGCGGAATAGCACCCATCTGGCCGATGACATGGTCGATGCGCTGCCCCTGGCGAAAACCGGTGGTCGTGGTGGCATTAACGAGGGGGAATTTGCCCGTTCCGGCATTAGCCTCAAACAAGCGGAGAACATGCGTCAAGAGCTGCTCGCGCGAGCCGACACTGCCAGCGTTCAAGACAATTTGCGTTCGCTGGGGGTGGACGTGGATCGGGAGATGATCGAAACCGTCAAGCAATACAGCTTTGACAGCCCGGGGATCGTGTTCGATCCGAAAAACCATGATGCCTGGAGCCGCCTGGCCGGTGGTCAGGGGACGTCTCAGGATGCCGCCTACTTTGTACACGAGATGGCTGAAATCAATGCCCTCAAGGATCAAGGGGTGGATGCTTTGGGGCGTGATTTCTCTACGATGACGGAGAGCCAGCAAAAACAGTGGAAGAATAGCTTTGATCAATCGTATGATGTGGCTCACCAGCAGGGAGTCAAAGCTGAGAGTGATTTCCTTTCACACGGTAACACGATTGAGCAGGATCTGTCGCAAATTGGCAGTACAAAAGGGGCTGATTCTTTTTCAATAGATGGGATTGGTCCAAGCGAGCGCTGGACAGATAAATCTGTATTTTATACATATCCTGAGCAAACTACATTAACCACTACAGGTATTGCAGAACAGTCATCGTTTTTATCAAAGCATGTACCTGGTTTAACAACTGAGCAAGCTACTCTAATTCTAGATCAAGGGCTGAAAAGAAATTCAACGGTAGTATTCGGTGGTAGCAGAATAAGGGGTGATTTCGGTAAAGGTAGTGATATTGATGTTGGTTTTGGTGATTTGTCGGAAAAGCAAGCTCAAAGAATTATTAAAAACATCAATAAAGCAGCCGCTGCTAATCCTAATTTCCTAAATATGGAAGTGCTTACGATTGTTCCTGGTAAAAGTACAAAGACAATAGAAACAATAACGACACCAGAGCAATTCTTCCAGCGATCTGGAACAAGGGCTGGTGGAGATCTGAAAGCTGGGCAATCTTATATTCCATCAGGATCAATTACGATGACGCCCGATGGTAAAATTATTATTCTTCCGCCAGGAACTGAAAAATGATTTCTTTTATTGTTGACGGTAATAGCATAGATTCTAGTGAGATAACATTTAGCCAGTTCAGTTTCGGAAAGGGGGAGGGCTTTGATGCCTTATCCTACGAAATAAAAATTGCTAAAGGGGATTTTTTGAAAAAAATAGCACCTATATATGATGATGGTGTTGAAGAACTTAAAGAAGATGATGAGGTTACTGGTGAATTTGAACCCCCATATCCCGGGGCAACGGATTATCCATCATTATCTGAATTCATAGATATTGAAGGTACGTATTTGTATGAATATCTTTATGCTTACCACAAGTTCGATATTCTTGGTATTGCATTAGATGAGGATAATGATGCAGCTAATTATATAATTAAATCTATGAATTCAATTGAATGCGTAGATGGAGATATTGTTGTAAAAGGAGCTGCCATAAAAAGATTGGTCCAAACAGAAAGTTAAATGAATGTCTATGTCAAGGATGTATTGACGTACTTCCGGCGTGTAAGGTCTGCCCTATTGATGATCTGTTGCCTTAAAATATAAGCTGGTAAATGCATGGCAAGGTGTGATTGCCGGACACAAAGGCCGGGATCCAAAATGCCTGACTGTGCGATATTCCTGGATGCCATTCTTAGGTTCGTAAACGGTGCATCTCTGCACCACTTCACCGGCATGAGGATAATCCAGATGATCGCCTTATCTAAGTGCCGAGTTATATAGTCAGCGGAGTTATTTCCGCCGCGCTTCCATGGGTTGGATTGTAAGCGCCGCTAAAGACTTGTTCCTGGCGAAACGATCTTCATGCCATGAATCACAAGGTCCGGGTAGAGCGGAGAGTCGATACGCGCCAATGAGAACACCAGCGTGGAATCGACCGGTGCTTGAACAGCCGCCTCCTGGGCGACCAGTTGGGTACCCGCGATATCCAGGCGGCTGTTGTAAGCCTCTATGGCAATACGACCTTCGATATGCCCGGCGGTGACGGTGACCGTGGAGTTATGTACGGTCAGGGCGGTATCCAGGGAGATGATCCGGCTGTTGCGTAGCGTGGCGCTCGAGTCAATCACGACGGCGCTGTTGATTTCCGCGTCCTGAATTAAGATATTTTGGCAGTTTTCGATCAACAGGCTGCCGATGCGCCCAGAGATGACCCGGTCGGACTGGCCGCGGCACTCCACGGTCCCGCGATAGGCGTTCTGTGCGGGTTTGCTAAGGCGCTCCTGGGGTGGTTTCCCGGTTTGTGTTAGGTGGGGTTTGAGCAGTTCGTAGAATCGCAGCGGTTGCTCGATGAAGGCGATATGTCCGCCGGGTATGAGTTCCAGTCGGGCATTGGGCATCAGTGATTGCAACACGTAACCGGTGCGCACCGGGGCGATTTTGTCCTGTTCGCCCCAGACGATCAGGGTGGGTTGACGAATGGTTTCGGGGACTCGGCTGAAATCGTTTTGTACCAGTGCCAGGCCGGCGATGGCGCTGGGTTCCCCTTGCAGCACCTTGGTGCGAAAGGGTTCCAGATTGATCAACAGACTCATGTCGATCGGAGCGCGTTTCTCCAGTGCGCTCATCAGGGCGCCGGCCAGATTGGTGACCTTGCGATCGTCGAACAGATTGTACTGGTTGAGCACCCGGTCGATGCCCAAGGGGGCCAGATATTTGGTATAGGCCTGACGGTGTAGGATTCCAGCGGCGTCGATCAGGGTCAGGGTTTTGACCGTTTCAGGATAGTCATGGGTGTATTGCAGGCTGATCGCGCCGCCCATGGAGTGTCCCACCAGATGGAAGGGCTTGCCTACGTGTTCACGGGTGAGTTGATGGATCAGACGTGAATAGTTCGGTGGAGAGTAGACGACATTGGCTTTACTCGAGCGGCCGAACCCTGGGAGGTCGAAGGAGAATACGAAATAGCTCGATTGCAGGCGTTCGAACAGGTCGTTCCAGCAGGTGGAGGCTTCGTCTCCCAGGCCATGGACCAACACTACCGCAGGATTCTTTGGATTGCCGGCGGATTTTAGGTAGACCTCACCGCCGAATACGGATTCCCCTTCGAACCATTCCTGAACCTGAGCGCCGTTGACCATCGATGGAAGCAGGACTCCAATGATCAATGTGAACAGGAACCGGTTGATCTTGATGAGTTTCTTCTCGGTCATGGCGGCTGGTGTGGTTTAATGGTTAGAGCGAACCTATCAGAGCTCCGTAAATTCCTCAAGCCAAGGGGTACTCCAAGGGCACTTTCTTCGGGGCGCTTCACTTCTTGGAATTATGGAATTCTGCATGAAACCCAGGCTGTATTGGAGCAGATAGAACAAGTGCTTGTTCAAGTCCCCTCACCCTGTCCCTCTCCCGGAGGGAGAGGGACCATTCTAGCTGAATAGGCAGTACGACATTACGACGAACCACTGATCCTGAGCGGTATGGTTGGTTCAGAGATCGAGTTGATAACACGGGGTGTAGTCGCCTTGCAGTTTCATCCGTTTCTGCTCCACATACGCAATCAGTAGCCGATCCGTGGCGCTCATGACCTCCGGCTCACCGTGGAGCAGAAAGGGGCCATGGCGTTCGACGGCGCGTATCCCTTCTTCCTTGACGTTGCCTGCGACAATTCCGGAAAAGGCGCGGCGCAGATTGGCGGCCATTACGTGGCTCTGTTGCTGGCGGTTCAGATCGAGGGCTGCCATGGCCTTGTGGGTGGGTTTGAAGGGTTGCTGCAGCTCCTTGTCGATATGCAGGCGCCAGTTGAAATAGAAGGCGTCGCTGCGGTCATAGCGGAAGGCACGCACCTGTTCCATGGCCTCATTCAGGTTTTTTGCCACGGCGGCGGGGTCGTCGATGATGACCTTGTAGTGGTGCTGGGCCGCTTCACCCAGGGTTGCTCCGATAAACCGGTCGATCTCCTTGAAGTACTCGGCACTCTCCTTCGGACCGGTGAGGATCAGGGGAAAGGTGTGATCCTGGTTGTCGGGATGCATCAGGATGCCCAGCAGGTAGAGCAGTTCCTCCATGGTGCCGGCGCCCCCAGGAAAGATCACCACCCCGTGTCCGGTACGCACAAAGGCCTCCAGGCGTTTCTCGATATCCGGCATGATTACCAGTTCGTTGACGATGGGATTGGGTGGCTCTGAGGCAATGATGCCGGGCTCGGTGATGCCCAGATAGCGTCCGTTTCCGATGCGCTGTTTGGCATGCCCGATGGTGGCTCCTTTCATGGGGCCCTTCATGGCGCCGGGTCCGCAACCGGTGCAGACGTTCAGGCCTCTCAGGCCCAGTTCGTATCCCACCTCTTTGGAGTAGTCGTATTCACAGCGCCCGATGGAGTGTCCACCCCAGCAGACGATCAGATTGGGGCGTCGTCCCGTGGGCAGGACTCGGGCGTTTCTCAGGATGTCGAACACCATCGAGGTGTTGTGCGCCGGTTGTTTGAGGTTATAGTTCGGATTGTGCTGAATCTCGTTGTGTACGTGGATGATATCCCGCAATACCGCGAACAGGTGCTCCTGGATGCCGAGGATCATACGCCCGTCGACGAAGGCGCTGGCCGGTGCGTTTTCAAGCCGTAGCTCGATCCCCCGGTTGGTCTGGTTCAGGTGTATGCCGAAGTCCCGATAGGTTTCAAAGATCACCCGGGCGTCGTCGGTTTCACTGCCGCAGTTGAGCACCGCAAGGGCACAGCGTCGGAACAGGCCGTAAAGGCCCCGGGCGCTGGTATCCAGCAGGGCGTTGACCTCAAGTTGGGAGAGTATTTCCAGACTGCCCTCGGGACGAACCGAGGCGCTGAGTTTATGGGTGGTCTGTTTCAAAACGGTTTTGACTAAACTGGAACATTTCGCGGTGTGCAGAGGCTGGTGTGGGTCCGCCCTGACCCCGGGTCAGGGAAGCGGACCGGGCGAGCGCAGCCTCCTGCTGCCAGGTTTCGCTTCATTGATTATCTTTTAGGTAGTAATTCCTCAATGATGCTGCGCTCTTCACGCAACTCCTTCTCGGATGCCTTGAGGCGCGAGATGCTGAAATCATCCAGTTCGAGTCCTTGAACGATCGTATAGTTCCCGTCCCTGCAGGTGACCGGATAGGAAAATACCACCCCCTCCTCAATGCCGTAACTGCCGTCGGAATGAACCGCCATGCTCACCCAGTCGCCTTCCCGGGTACCGAGCACCCAGTCATGAACGTGGTCGACCACCGCATCCGCCGCGGAGGCGGCGGAGGAGAGGCCGCGTGCCTCGATGATCTCCGCGCCCCGGCGTTGTATGCGTGGAATGAAGTGATCGATGGCCCAGTCCCGGGTGACCAGATCGAAGACCGGTTTGCCATCGATCATGCAGTTGTCGATGTGCGGGTACTGGGTCATGGAGTGATTACCCCAGATGGTCATGCGCAGGATGTCGGCGACCCGAGTGTTGGTTCTGTTGGCCAATCGACCCAGGGCGCGGTTGTGGTCCAGCCGGGTCATGGCGGAAAACTGGTTGGGACTGAGATCCGGGGCATTGGCCGCCGCGATCAATGCATTGGTGTTGGCCGGATTGCCGACGACCAGGACCCGCACATCTTCAGAGGCGAAATCGTTGATGGTTCGTCCCTGGCTGGAGAAGATCAGCGCGTTTTCGGTGATCAGGTCCTTGCGTTCCATGCCTTTTCCACGGGGTTTGGAACCGATGAGTATCGCGTAGTCGGCGCCCCGGAAGCCGATTTTCGGGTCGTCGGTCAGAACGATGTCATGCAGCAGGGGAAAGGCGCAGTCCTCCAGCTCCATTCCGACACCGTTGAGAGAAGACAGGGCCTGGGGGATTTCGAGTAATCTCAGAATAACCGGTTGTTCCTGGCCGAACATGGCGCCGGAAGCGATGCGGAATGCCAGGGCGTATCCAATATGACCGGCGGCGCCAGTGAGGGTGACTTTGATTGCGGGCTTCATCTCGGTTGAGTCCTCCCGTGAGGTTAAGGGTTACCCGAAACTTCTGGGCATCGTTACAGCTACCTGAACCCTAAAGATACAGGGTTGTGATGACGCTGAACAGGCACGTTGCCCACTCTCCGGCAAAGCCTTGTTCCGGTTTTGCCGGAGCGTGCGGCAGATATGCCACGGGAACCGGTGCCACCCTCTCGCATGCAGCGGGAGTTCAGGGTTGAAGGTGCTGGTAGGGTGGGTGTGTTTCGAGTCGATCGTCCTGTTTGGCCTGGCCGAGGGTGAAGTGGTAGAGGCTTTGAAATTGGCGGTCCTGCAGCCCCAATAATTCATGTACCCCATCATCGAAGAAACAGCCGATGCCGGTCCCTCGCATGCCCAGAACTTCGGCCTGCAGGTAGAGTACCTGGCCAATCAGACCGGCCTCCCAGAACAGCTCCGGATAGCTTTGGAAGCCGCGTTGCTGCAGAACCGGCTCGAACTCCGCGATCATCCCCAGACTGAAGTAACTGCTCGCGGCGATATCCTGGTGGCAGGCGAGGGCGCGGGCCACCCGTTTTACATCATTGCCGATCAGTTGGAACAGGGGCAGATGTTCGGGCGCGGACGCCACGGGCGCCCAGGCGAACTGGGGATCCAATGCTGACTTGAGTTTCTCCAGACCCGAGGGTTTACGGCACAGCAGGTAGAGCCCGGGGGTAAGATCCCTGACTCGGTGGACGAAAATCAGCAGATGCACACCCGGTTCCTGGGGCCAACTGCTCCAGGGGACTTCGGTGATGCGCGGCAGGGTCAGATCCAGCAGGGTGAAAAAGTCCTCCTGATCCAGACTGACCTTGCCATTAAAGGCTTGGGCGCTGCGGCGTTGAAGGATTATTTTTCGCGTGGATACGCCCGGGTGTATCGGTTGATGCGGCCAGTCGGACCTGAGGGGGGCGGCAGGTTCCGGCAGTGGAGCGGACATCAGGCTCTGATCCAGCTGATCGATCACCGGCCAGTGGTGGCGGGGGTGTGTGCTCAGGCGGTTGGGCCGACCGTGCCAGCAGCCCACGGAGGGCACCGAAATCTCTTCTGAAGATGGGGCGAACCTGAGTGGATCGTCTCGCGGCGCCAGGCGTAACAACAGGTCGGGAACCTCGGTTTCCACCGAGTCGAAATCACGGGCCCTGTCCAGACCGATCAGCCGGGCCAGTGTCCGTCGGTCCAGTGGCAGAGGCTCCAGACGATAACCCAGAATCGCAGCGGAATAGGCCAGGGCGCCCAGTGCATGGCCCAGGTCAAGCTGTACATAACGAAATGCTCGCTCACCGTATTTCCAGGCCTCGCGCCAGGGGATGCTGCTAAATGCCAGCCACAGTTCCGCCGGTGTCTCTGTGGTTTGGGGCGCGGGTTCGAATTCGCCGCGCAGTTCCAGGGCGTGATGGTAGGGATTGTAGTGGTAAATGCCGTCTTTCAGGTCTGCGATACCCTGGGATGCCAGATAACATTCCGTCGGATGCAGATTGCCACTGGAGGGGTTGCATCGCTGTGACCACCGATCCGGACCGAAGGACTTCCAGGCTGACAGACCGAGTCCGTAACGCAACAGGCAGGCGACTTCCCGGGTGCTCCAAGCCGACAGTGGCTCGACCGGACGGGTTTCGCTCAATACCGAGATATCAGGGTCGGGCAGGTCGTCAAAGTCACGGCTTAATGCAATCCTGGGTGCGTCCGTGTAGCTGCGGAATGGATCGGGTTGTTGATCCCAGTCGAGGAAGTCCGGTCCTGCGGCATACCGCTCGAACCGGTGTTTGGTCCGCTCGTGATAATCAAGAACCTGGCTGAGTGGGTCATTTGGATCTGGGGGAGACATGTCGAAAGAGTACTGGTGTGGGATCAAGCCGTTTTCAATTCGTCCGGGGTCTTGGCGCGTACCGTGAGCGCATGCAGCTCACCCGAGGTGATCTCCGTATGGAACAGGCTCAAGATGGAGCGCTGTCGCTGCAATAGTTTCATATCCGCAAAGGCGGGTGTGGTCACGTTAACCTCGAAACTGCAACTCTCACCGGCTACCTGGATTTCCGCATCGGGGTAGAGGCCTTGAATGCGTTTGATCAGCTCTTGTTCAGTCATGGATTTACTCTTAAAAATTTCATCACAATGGCCCTTGTTTAAGCCAAATTCCATTGCCATCCCGGCGTATGCCGGGATCCAGAATGTCTGGCGGTGCGAACTTCCTGGATTTCGTCCTTGGATCCGTAAACGGTGCATCCATGCACCACTTCTCCGGCATACGCCGGAATGACGATTAAGATTAAGTGTCATTCGCCCTCAGGCCCTATCTTCGCATGTCGGCACGGTCTGTGGCGACTCAAATTATGTGGTTTTTATGTCCTTCTCGATCGGTGGATCTGCGGTATCACTCACTGACTTTGTTTGAGTGTCAGGTACTTGCGTACGGTGCGTCGATCGACTCCCGCCTTGCGGGCTACTGACTCATAGCTGCCGAGTCGTTGGTAAAGGTCTGTATAGTAGCGGCAGAGCAGCGCTTCTGCGGTAAGGTCCTGGTCCATGGCGATGTTCAACAACCGACCGGAAGCGCGTGCCGCTTCGCCAACGTAATCTCCGGTCAGAATGATCCGTCTAATGGCCTGTTCGAGTTCCCGTACATTACCCGGCCAGGGGTAGTCATCGGGTAGGGCGTCTGTCAATGTCTGGAGGATCCGCGCTTCGAAATCGGAGGCAGTCTCTCCGGTCATGCGGGTGACAAGCAACCGTACCAGCCGCTCCAGTTCGTCCGGGGATTCTTCGATGCGTTGTCTGAGCGGGGGAACTTCGATGATGTCTGATGAGAGGCGATAGAAAAAGTCGTCGCGGAAGGATTTCTCCGCGCGACGTTTGAGCAGATCCTGGTGAGTGGCTGCAATGACCCGACCTTCGAAGCGCAACTGGGTGTGGCTGCCAACCGGTGTGAAGGTTCGTTCCTGCAGTACGTTGAGCAGCTTGATCTGTACCGGTTGCGAGAGTTCGCCGATTTCGTCCAGAAACAGGGAGCCATGAGGGCTGCAGCGTTCAAACAGACCTTTATGGTGGTCGATGGCGCCGGTAAAGGCGCCTTTGCGGTGTCCAAAGAGTTCCGATTCGATCAGATTCTCGGAAAATTGCGAGAGATTCGTGGCGATGAAGGTTTCATGAAAACTGTACTGGAAATGGTTTCGTTGTGGATCGAACGGAATCAGGCCTGAGCGTCCGATCGCCGCTGCGGCGCTACCCTTTCCGGTGCCGGTCTCGCCGAGCAATAAAGTGGAAAAGTCCTCCATTCTGTTCCAGAAGGTCTTGCCGTAGGCCCTGATGTCCGCGGTAAATACGTTGTTCCAAAGTGAACACCTGAGCCGTTTCATTGAAGGGCAGTTTCCCGCGAGCGCGGTTTCAATGAAATAGTATGCCCGGCGCAATTGATAGAACAGAGCGATATATCTCAAGGATTCATCCCCATGAAAGCCCCGAGAACGCAGACTTGAGAGCAGGGCCTTGGCAAACGGGACTTGAACCGGGGTGCCACCGGTCTGGTTCTGTCGCTCGATCAGGGTGTCGAAATCTTTGAGGTGACGCTGATAGACCTGAAACAGATAGGCGTATTCCAGCAAGGTCCGATCCTGATCGGCTACATGTTCCAGGCTTGAAATACCCCGGGCCTCTAAATCATGCAGACGACGATCGACATCCGGTATCAAGGCTTCATTGACAGCGACGTATGACTTTGCATCTTGTGTAACAGGGCGTTGCAGGTTTTGTTTTTGGTCAGCAAAGGGATTGGAGAAGATGGTATCGGCGAGGTGTGCGAAAAATCGGCGTTCGGGATCCTTGAGTGAACGGGTTCGAGACATTGTTAAACAGTTCCTGTCAGGCGCGGCTTCCAGGGGGTTCTGGCCCGCGTTTTGGAACAGATTAGCAGATTGCAGGCGGAAATATGAGTGGAAGTTCTTTCTGTCTCTCAACCTGGATGGTGCGATATTCCTGGATGCCATCAAGAACGAAGCTATCTCGTTCCCAAGCTCCGCGTGGGAATGCAGACCGGGGTACGGATTACTCAGCAAGGCTGATTGTTACAACAAACTGAGTAGGCATTCCCGCGCAGAGCGTGGGAACGAGATGATCACGAAGAACAAGTTACGTATGAATGTGTGTTAGATTCGAACTTCGAAACTTGCATAAGTAACAATCCCCCAGCTTTACCGGGGGGTGTTATAGGATAGAAAACGCTCAGGACTCCTGAGCATCCTGTCGCCATGTCTTGAACAGCCGGTGCGGCACAAAACCGCGACGTTCAATCAGAGAGGCGCTGAGTATGATCAGGGTGCCTATGATCACAAGACTAGCCAGCCCCCCCACATTGAGATAGGTCATGGCCCGCCAGATCTGATAACCCAGGCCGCTCAAAAACGCTGCCGATCCCATCAGTAATGTCAACAATGAACGCATCAGGAAACCCAGTGCCATGACGATCAGGCCATTGAGGATACAGATCAGAACAGTGAGACCATCGCCGGAAATCGCTAGTGCGGAAAGCGCCCCCGCGACAAGACTCAATCCGGCGACATATCGATAGATATGCGCTAATTTCGTACTACGCAGTGACATCTCAAATGTGAAGGCGGCGATGATATAGGCGATCAGATTGATCGATGTGGTGTGATCGATACCCCAGTAGTCCTGAGCCAGGCTGGCGACCTGGAAGGCGATCCAGGGCCCGGTCAGAAAAGATAATATCTCGATCGATGGATGTAGGACATGCCGCTGACCCAATGTGTTGGAGAGCGCGCGCAGCACCCACCAAATGAGGAGCGCGGTGCCGACCAGGAACAGCTGCGTACTGGGATAGAGCCACAGAGAACGCATCAACATGATCAGCATGGGCATCATCACTACAGTTTTTGCAATACTCCCTTCAAAGGTGTTCAAGGCGACAGCATTCCGGGTAATGCGTTGAACCGCAAAGAGCGCAAGGCTGGTGAAGCCGAGAAGCATCCAGACAACATGATCCGCATGGCGCAGCGGTATCAGCAGGGTGCTGTTAGTGGCAATAAACAACAGGCTGAGTTTCAATGCCAGATTTCCTGCCAAAACCCGAAATCCCAGAGCGCTGATAATCAATGCGCTGATGATCCCCGTGATACCGGCGAATGCAATATTCGTTTTGGCTCCGATCTGCCAGTTTGCATAATCCGGATAAGAGACCATCAGAAAATCCAGCGGATGGAGGGTATAAAGAAAGGCACCCAATATTGTGAAATTGATTGGAATGGAGGCCAATGCCAGCATCAGGAAGGTCCGGGCTCCCTTGGTCTCCCGAAGCAAGCGGCTGGTGATAATACCGAATATCGTCAACATGACATTGAATCCAAGCAGCAGCCAGTAACGATACAGGTCATCACCGCTATCCCAGTGCTGGAACAGAAACAGCGACAGGGCGGTCAGCACCAATGTACTGCCCATCAAGCGCAGAAAAACCGGTACGTAGCGGGAGTAGGGGTGATCTTCGTTTGAGTCTTCTGAAATGTTCTGTTGCCGCCCGAGTTCGGCCTGGATGTGATCATTCATGATCATGCTCCTGCTTCTGTTCCATCAGTTGCTGCAACTCCATTTCCAGCCGGGAGCGCTCCTCCGATTGTTGGAAGCCGCGTTCCAGACTGTCGAAATTGGAGGACTCTGACAGGTCGATTTGTCGGCTGAGAATGGCGCTCTCCCAACGCTCAAACGTGTCCTCGGTATTGATTTCGTTGGATGGGCGACTTTGATTGAGATGGGTAAAGGTGTTTGCGACCGATTCTCTTGCTCGCAGGGTGTTGCGTTGTCTGATCATGGTTTGCAACCGGGTTTCCGCCTGTGAAACCTGGTTTTCCAATGTGGCGAGCGCTTGTTCATGATCTTCCACGACTTGCTGGATCACTTGGATCTCGCGATCGCAAGCATGGGCTCTTTGCAGGCAACTCAGGGCCTTTTCCTTGTCATTGTCTGCAATGCTGCGGGCTCTGATACGCCATGTGTGTGCGTCGGCTTTGAGTTGTTCGAGGCGTTGGGAAAGCGTGTTGCCTTCCTTGCGAAGGCGGCCCAATCGGACCTTTGCCTGGGCTGTGCTGTGGCGTGCTTCCTGAATGGCAGCCTCGATGACAGCATCGTGGTTTTCGATTTCACCGACCCATCTGTCCAGGTTGGCGGAGATTGTTGCGGAGATGCGTTTGATGACGGACATGACTTGCTCCTTGTTTTTGTTAAGTCATGAACGACAAATCAAAACCAATGCCAACCGGAAGAAATATCAAAATATATATATAAATCAATATGATGATGAATTTCATCAATGTGTCTAAAAAACGTGAGTATGCAAAAAATGTACGCAAAGGTAAGTATTTCTGACATAAAATGAATATTTTTAAGGTGCGCCTGCGAGAGCCGGATGTGGCCCGCTCTTGTTTATTCATGGGTATTTCGTGCATACGGGATAATGGGTGAGTAAACACCTCCCGTGACTTCGATTGAAAAGGCTTTTGTGAGGGCTCTGTGTTTGCCGGGATGGCGGGTAAATACTTGTATATATTGAGATTTATCAATTACAAAATAGGTATTTATTTGATAAGGATCGGTACAGGCTTTTCAGGGCTCCTTAAACCGCAGTAATTCGGGGAAATGCACCATGTTTGGTTCGGGATTATCGATCAAGATGAGGTTGCTGTTGATCGCAATCGCAACCTCACTGTTGTTTATGGTTGCGATCTTTTTCACCTTGCGCGGGACCGATGAGGTCAGTCAGCAATTTACTGATTTCATCAATCAGGACCAGAAGCGATTGGTTACGCTGCAGGTGATGCAGGCGGAAGGGTCCCAGGCGGTTATCGCGGCGGCCAAGAAAATTATGGTGCCGTCTCTCAAACCCCCCTCTACTGTAGCCGCCAAGGCAGCTCAGGAGTTCGATAAGGCCTTACAGCAGGCACAGTCGCTCTATTCAGGAGATACTCAGGGCCAGGAGGGCATCAAACGGATCTCGGAGCTCTGGAAGGTATGCCGCCCGAATACCCTTACAGTCATACGCCTAGTCGACGATGCCAGGACTGACCAAGCCCGGGGTTTGTTCAATGCGAAGGTGCAAAAAAACTGGGGCAGTATTCGCAAGGAACTGCAACCGCTCATCGCAGCTGAAGCGGAACGTGTGGCCAAGACCCAGGCGAGTGTCAATCAACAGGTAAAAAAGACCTTCCAGGCGGGTGTGGGCTTGGGGGTGATCGCACTGCTCAGCGCACTGATTATGAATCTTCTGGGGAGTCGCAGTATCGTTCGCAGTATCAACAGCGTTGCGAGTGCCTTGGAGAGAATCGGTTCCGAGGGTGGGGATTTGACTTGCAGGCTCCCGGCCGAGGGTGGTGTCGAACTCGAACGGTTGGCTACAGGTTTCAATCAATTTGTTGAAAAAACCCAGGACCTGATGACTCAGGTCGCCGCATCGACTCGTCAGATGAACGAATGTTCAACGGAACTTTCCCAGGTTGCTCAGGCTTCACGTTCCACCGCTGATCAACAGGATGAGGCGATGCAGCAAGTGGCCGTCGCGATGACTCAGATGGCGGAGGCGGTAAGGAGTGTTGCGGAGAGTGCCGCCCATGGGGCAACGCTTGCAGAATCCGCGGATGCTCAGGCGAAAGATGGAAATCGGGTGGTCAGTCATACCATCCAGGCAATCCAGACCCTGTCGAGGAACGTTGAAAAGGCATCCGATGACATGCGCGCACTGGAGCAGGAAACCAATCAGGTGGAGATGGTCGTCTCGGTCATCAAGGGCATTGCGGAGCAAACCAACCTGTTGGCCTTGAATGCGGCGATCGAGGCCGCTCGGGCCGGAGAGATGGGACGCGGTTTTGCCGTCGTTGCGGACGAGGTTCGCACCCTGGCAAGTCGTACTCAGAATTCGACCCGGGAAATCATCGAAATCATCGAACGACTACAGGATGGTGCGCATCGCACGGCTAGCATGATGGAGGAGAGCCGTAGCAGTGTGCAGCAAACACTGGATCAGGCCTCTCAGGCAGGAAGCGCCTTAACGACGATTACCCAGGCGGTTGCCGAGATTCGTGACATGAATGTGAATATCGCCAGTGCGGCCGAAGAACAGCAAACGGTGTCCGATGAGATTCATCGCAATACCCTCAGTGTGGGTGAACTGTCACAGCAGAGCAAACAATCGACGGTAATGACGGAGGGTGCAGGCCAGGAATTGCGGAACATCGCGGCACAGATTACCCGCCTTGTCGGGCGTTTCAAGGTGGCATAGGTTTCAGTTAAGCGAGTGATTGATCAGTTCGAGTACATCCGGTATATGAGAGATCAACACTCCGATCACCATCAAGGCAACAACCAGGGTGACGCCTCCGAAAATGTTAACCAGCAGGTTCTCGGCCGGATTGTGGTCTGCCAGGGCATGTGCCACATCTGAAATATTGACCAACCCCTGGAGTTCGTCCTTACGATAGATCAGCAGGCGGCGGCACTTATGGGATCGCATCAGGCGGATCGCATTCTTACAGGAACTGTTGTAGGCCACTGAGATCAGGTTACGCGTGCTCACGTCGCCCAATTTCAGTGCGCTCGGGTCCTGGCCGGCACCAACAACGCGCACCAGCAGGTCCCGTTCGGTGAACAGACCGGATACCTTTCCGTTTTCCGTGACAACCAGAGAACCGAGATTGTGTTGCGCCATATAGCACGCTGCGGATTGCACATCCGTCGCGCTGTCCATGGTGGCGACTGCTTCCGATACGAGTTTACCGACATTGCATGCCATATGCGTAGTTTCCGCTGTTGTGAAAAACCTGAAATTCTTATTCGTGAATCTCTTCCCCGCTTCCACTTCAAAGCTAGCAAAGTATAGGCCAGAATCATCACTTGACCTTTGGTTTGGTGAAATACTCAAATACAGGGATTACTTTGAGATCAGGTTGCCACAGGCACATGAGTCCAACGCCGGGATGCCTGACAGTATGCTTAGTTGGATGAACATTTACCCACTATTGAGGTCAAATGCCGACAGTTCATGCAGTAAACCATGATTCGTCTTAACAGACCCTGGCACCAGGTAGCGTCGATATGAAAAACAGGATTCTTCAAAGCTTGCGGGATAACCGGTCATTCCTGCTGTTTATCTTTTGCATGCTGGTATTTCGCAGCAGTATCGCGGATTGGAACACGGTTCCGACAGGTTCCATGAAACCAACTATTCTCGAGGGTGATCGGGTCTGGGTCAACAAGATGGCCTACGATCTGCGGTTTCCGTTCACCCACCTTTCACTCTATCGGTTTGACGATCCACAGCGGGGCGATGTGGTGATTTTCGACTCGGCGGCAGCGGATAAGCGATTGGTCAAGCGGGTGGTAGGGCTGCCGGGCGACCGGATCGCCATGATCAACAATCAACTGTCAATTAATGGCAGACCCTTAAACTATGGGCCCGCCCAACAGGCATCAGATTTGTCGACGAAAGGCTTCACGGACCGGTTTGAAACCATCGGTTCCGTGACGCATCGGGTGCGTTGCCGACAGGGAGGAAGTCGATTATCCAGTTTTTCGTCTGTTGTAGTCCCCGATGGGCACTATCTGGTGCTGGGTGATAATCGAGACAACAGCGCGGATTCCCGTGTCATCGGTTTTGTTCCAAGAGCGGAAATTGTTGGACAAACCCAGACCGTGGTCATGTCACTGAATTATGATAACCACTACATTCCAAGAACCGATCGGTTTTTGAAGACACTTTGATCAGAATGAGGTGTAAGCCTGGATGGAGCAATAGTTATGTGACATTAGAGTTTACTCAGATTGACAGGTGATTCTCGACAGTTTTCCATATCCCAAGTCGTAGATCGCATCGAACAGCCGACGATATTTCTCACTGACCTGCTCGGAAGAACCCGCTCCATAATTCGTGGTATTGAAGCTGAGTGCGAGTTCTTTACGATCGAAGCGAATGTCCAGTTCCGGAAATCGTTGCAAATATTGCTCAATCGTTGCTCCTTGGGCGATCTGCTGCCCGGCGTTCCGCAATAACCGGTCAATGCCTTCCATATAAATATTTATGGCGTACCTGTCAGATTTATCGATTCTACGATAGATCTCCTGTCGGATGGCTCGTGCACGCCATCGAGGTCCCAGCCATGGCCAGCTGAGTCGCGCGATCAATACAATCACCATCAGCCCCGTCAACCAGGGCCATGCGTACCCCAATGCTAGCTTCAGGTAGGCCCCTATCCAGAGTACGGACAGGTACAACAGTTGCCACAGGGATCCTATCAGGGTATCAAGGTTGAAACGGCCCGCATCGACAGTCTGTCCCAATCGTAGTTGACGCTCCACATACCCATTGATCTGCTCGGCAGAGAGGGTCTGACGGGATTGAGAGGGCATGTCGTAGTAGGCGGTTGGCTCGAGTTCCAGCCAGCCCACGCCTTCGATGTAGGCTTCGACCCAGGCATGTCCGTCGAGGGCGTGGATTTCGTAGTAACCGGTCAGAGGATTCAGGTCCGTGGCGGAAAAACCCGTAACCAGGCGACTGGGAATGTCCAGGGTGCGCAATAGGATAGCCAGAGCACTGGCAAAGTATTCACAATGTCCGCGTCGGGTCTCGAATAGAAAACGACTCAGAGGGGTCTGGTGCTGAGAGCTGAATATCGATTCGAAATCATAGTCGTATTGGCTCCTCAGATGGGCTTCCAGCGCTAATGCCCGGTCCAACGGGGTAGCCAAGCCGTGTGTGATTCGCCGGGCCAGTTCGGGAATACGGGGATCCAGGTCA
Organism: Candidatus Thiodiazotropha sp.; assembly: GCA_050291245.1. GTDB lineage: Bacteria > Pseudomonadota > Gammaproteobacteria > Chromatiales > Chromatiaceae > Thiodiazotropha. The sequence goes on from JBNKJP010000051.1 coordinate 86,826, forward strand.
TCGGGTAGCTGCCGGTAACCGGGCAGATCCGAATAGGTGCGTTCCGCAAGGCTGTGTCCCTGGTGGAACAGACGCAGTGAGTCTACCGCATAGGCGGTACCCTTTCGCAGCAGCTCTGGTGCCTGGAGTTGACTGAAGGCATCGATACCAATCACAGTTCCGGGGAATTGGAGTTTAACCGGTATTGCCGCCGCCATAATGTTGTTTGCCAGATTCTGTTCCAGGGTGATTTCATAGTGTTCGATGAATGCCTCGGATCCCGCAGGTACGCTGTGCAGGGTAAGCGCGCCCCGGTCCAGTTTCAGCTTGTTCAATGTGGTGGCGGAACTGTGCCAGTGCAGGCCGTCGAAGATGTCGAAGACCCGCGCGCGTAGATAGAGGGGATGATCGGCACGCATGCGCGCCAGAACGACGTTGCTGAATCGGTCTCCGCTGTCATCCGGATTTTCCATGTCAAAAGTCTGCTCAAATCCCCGATAGCGATATCCCGTTTTATTTGAGTCCGTTGCGGGTTGGGATGGTGGCTGGTTCAGATCCGGCATCTGATCCACCAGCTTTTCGAGCAGTGATTGAGTGCGTTCCTCCGCATCGCCCATCGCCTGGGTCTGTTTCGCCTCCTGCTCCCAGGACGGGTTTTGGTAGAAATGGTCCGAACCGGGGCGGGCTCCCAGGTTGCCCGCCGGAAATCGGGGCACAATGAGGTAGATGACTATGGCGATGGCAATCAGCCAGGATGCCGAGCGCAGCTGATCCCGGGATCTCCAGGGTTGGGAGGGATTGCTCATGGGTTCGAGGTAGACATATCCCAGGGTAATGCTGATATTGACCGCATAGGCCATCAGAAATACCAGGTAGTATCCGCTCTTGGCGACCACCGCTCCGGCCATGAGTGCGGTGAAACCGACACCCAGTCCCAGGTAGAGTCTGCGGTTGTCGTGGGTTTGCAACAACAGACTGAAAAACCCGAAGCCGAGGAAAACCAGCAGCGCGGTGAGCAGGCTGGTCAGAAGGATCAACGGTAGAAACAGAATCAGACCTGCCGCGGCAACCTGTTCCGAGAGTTTCGCGTAAGGGCTGGATACTTCGTCGGTGTGGCTCACCCGCAGCAAAATCCAGTAACTCACCGGTACCGTCAAGAGGAATCCGAGGCCGGCGGCCAGCCAGCCCAGGTGGGCATAGAGTAGGGCGCTCGCCGCTACCCCTGAGACCAGGCTGTACCAGAGACGGATCTTCATCGATGCCGGTTTCACCGGAAAAGCCCCTCCATTGAATGGCGCGGACTGATCGAATAGCAAAGCCGGTTAGCGAAACGGCCAGCAGTTTGTATCTTGGAATCGCGCAGGGGAAACAGGAAGCTCTCCCCATCCATTTCAAAATCGATATGGGTCATGTGGGGAGGTAGCTGGGGCATTTGTGGATCGTCCTGTAACCGGAAACCGGTGATCAGGTTGGCCTGTGGATAGCGATGAATGGCCTCTTCAATCAGTTCTCGACTGCTCAATTGTCCGATGTCTTGCAGTTCCGCGAGTCGGGCGAAGGGTTCGTATAGGTCTGTCTGATAGGCCGGGATCGATATCTCGGTCCGCTTCCCGTCCTCAGCGATCAGGACACTCCCGATACCTTCCCGGGTAGCCTGACGGATCATCGAGGCGGCCAGCGAGATGGCGTACTCGAATGTGGAGCGGGTACCTTCGCCCCGGTTAAAGCCCTTTCGACAGTCCAGCGCCAGCAACAGCAAGGGGCGGTCGCTGCGTTCATACTCCTTCACGACAAGGCGTTGCCGTCTTGCCGAGGCGCGCCAGTGTATGTGGCGCAGACTGTCGCCCTGTACGTATTCCCGAATGGAGAGGAATTGGTCGTGACCGCCCCGCTGCGGGATCGGCAGATCCCCGTCGCTGTTGATGTCGGCTTGGAGTGGGGCGGGAAGTTCACCGAGTTCATAGAGTCTCGGCAGCACCCATATCGGGTCGGTTTTGCTGCTGAGGCGACGTTCATGGGCGAGGATGCCGAACGGGTAGGCGGATGAGAGGGTGAGTTGATCCAGGGTAAACAGGCCGCGGTGCTCGCATCGGACTGGACAGGACAGTTCGGTTTTCCGCTCCCAGAAGGCGACAAAGCCCCCAACCGGGGAGACAGAGAAGGGGATCTCATCGATGAGCCGGGTGTGATAGCGGCGGGCGGGACCGCTCAGGCGGTAGACCAGCCTGGCCTCATCGCCCGCGGTGAGAATCTGTGGAAAAACCCGTTCGACCCGAATGTCCCTGAGTTGCCATCTGGGCATGACCTGGGAGATCAGCAACAGCGCCAGACTGAGTGAGAAGACCCCGTACAACAGGGCCAGGCCCCGATTCCAGGCGACGAAAAAGCATGCCAGGGTCAGAAACCAGAGGACTCTGTGCAGATTGATCCAGCGTTGCAGCCGCTCCAGGGTTTGGGGTGTGAAGATGCTTGCTGTGTTCTGAGCCTTCATCCGCTCAATCACTCTGGCGGTGTTGGGCCTTATGCTTGCTGTCATGGGGCATCGCCGGTACCGGTACCTGCTGCAGAATCTGCCGCAGAATCTCATGATCCGAAAGGCTCTGGCTGCCCAGTAGCATTCGGTGAGCCATCACCGGAATCACCATCTCCTGCACCCTCAGGGGCGTCACATAATCCTCGCCATGCACCAGGGCATTTGCCTGCGCCGCCTTCATCAGGGCGATCGAACCTCTCGGACTCACCCCGAGACGCACCTTTTTGTGAATTCGGGTGGCGTGTACCAAGGCGGTGATGTAATCGACCACCTTCTGGTCCAGATGGATGCGCTTGACCCGTTTTTGAAGATGCAGTAACTGCGCTTCGTTGAGCACCGCTGCAACCGGATCGAGGGGATCATCCAATTGATGCATCTTGAGGATGCGGGACTCCTCGTCAGCCTGGGGATACCCCAGGGACAGGCGCATGAAGAAGCGATCGAGCTGGGCCTCCGGTAGAGGAAAGGTTCCGCTGAACTCAATCGGATTCTGGGTGGCAATCACCAGAAAGGTGGCGGGTAGTTTGCGGGTTTTCCGGTCCACACTGACCGTGTTTTCCGCCATCGCTTCCAGCAGGGCGGACTGGGTGCGGGGGGAGGTGCGATTGATCTCGTCCGCCAGCAGGATATTGGTGAATATCGGCCCTGGCAGGAATCGAAACCCCTGGGCCTTCTGGTCGAACAGGGATACCCCGGTGATATCAGCGGGAAGCAGGTCCGGGGTGCATTGAATCCGCTTGAAATCCAGAGCCAGGCTTTTTGCCAGGCTTTTTGCCAGGGTTGTCTTGCCCAGCCCGGGCAGGTCTTCCAGCAAAATGTGGCCGCGACACAAAAGACTGATCAGGACGGTCTGTAGGGTTTCGGGTTTTCCGACTATGACCTTTTGCCATGTTTGGAGGAGGGTTTCGAGGAGGTTCTGATCTGTCTGGTTGTCCAATCTGGTCACTTTTACTTCCTGGGTAGGGTGGTCGATACGGCCTCCCGATCCTGCGATTCACGCTGTACTTACTGTGTTCTGTACCCCTGCTTTTGGTGGTTGCGGGGCTCTGATAGGTTCTCGGCATACGTTACACTAGTGTAGCGTTCGAAGGTTGCGATTCTTAATCCGGGCTTGCCTCCGCCGGACAAATACCCTACAAAAGCAATCCAAAATACCGTTACACAGGATAATTCCATGGCATATGACAAGATTGAGATCCCTGCCGAGGGTGAAATGATACGCGTAGACGCCTCCGGGGCGCTGCAGATACCCAATAATCCCATTATTCCCTACATCGAGGGGGATGGGATCGGTGTGGATATTACCCCGGTGATGCTCAAGGTCGTCGATGCCGCGGTGGAAAAGGCCTATGGTGGCGAGCGGAAGATCGCCTGGATGGAGGTGTACGCGGGGGAAAAGGCTACCCGGGTCTACGACAGTGAAACCTGGCTGCCCGACGAGACCCTGGAGGCGGTTAAGGATTTCGTGGTTTCCATCAAAGGGCCTTTGACTACACCGGTTGGGGGTGGTATTCGCTCCCTCAATGTGGCTCTGCGTCAGCAACTCGACCTGTATGTCTGTCTGCGTCCGGTGCGCTATTTCGACGGAACCCCCAGTCCGCTGAAAGAGCCTGAAAAGACCAATATGATCATTTTCCGGGAAAACTCGGAGGACATCTATGCCGGTATCGAATGGGAATCGGGCAGTGCCGAGGCCAAAAAACTGATCGACTTCCTGCAGAATGAGATGGGTGTGACCAAGATCCGTTTCCCGGCCACCTCGGGTATCGGTGTCAAGCCCGTGTCCAGCGAGGGCACCAAACGGTTGGTGCGCAAGACAATCCAGTATGCCATCGACAACGATCATGATTCGGTGACCCTGGTGCATAAGGGCAACATCATGAAGTTCACTGAAGGTGCCTTCAAGAATTGGGGTTACGAAATCGCCAAGGAGGAGTTTGGCGCGGTCGAACTCGACGGGGGCCCCTGGTGTACCCTGAAAAACCCCAAAACCGGCAAACAGATCATCATCAAGGATGTCATCGCGGACGCCTTCCTGCAGCAGATCCTGCTGCGTCCCTCGGAATACAGCGTGATCGCCACCCTCAACCTGAACGGCGACTATATCTCCGATGCTCTGGCAGCACAGGTCGGCGGCATCGGTATCGCACCGGGAGCCAATCTCTCGGACACGGTGGCCATGTTCGAGGCAACCCACGGCACCGCGCCCAAATATGCCGGACAGGACAAGGTCAACCCGGGATCCTTGATTCTCTCCGCGGAGATGATGTTGCGCCATATGGGGTGGCTTGAGGCGGCCGATATGATCATCGAGAGTCTTGGCAAGACCATTTCGGCCAAGACCGTGACCTACGATCTGGCCCGGCTGATGGATGATCCCAAGGAACTGAGTTGTTCCGCCTTTGGCGATGCCATGATCAACAACATGTGATCAGGCCCCGACCGCATCGATGAGGTTTATCGGTGCGGTCGGGCCACATTCGTCAGGAAAGCGTACTAGTCGTGTCGATCCGTTTGAGTTGACTGCGGCGCCATCACATGCTCAAAAAATCGCCCAATCGCCCGATTGAATAGCTCACTCCTTTCCGTTTGTCGCAGGCTTGTCTGGAGAAAGGGGCGGGTGTCCGGCAGATAGAGCAGATCACTGAGTATGGCATTGAAAAACGCCTGCCCCGCCTCGTTCTGAGCCAGTCGTTCAAGAAACAGGTTCCGCAGGTGGCTGTCCTGCAGGGCTTCCCAGGCACGTCCCGCAATACTTGCCAGGAGCTCGGTCTGGATCGAAATATCACTCGATAAAATAATAATAATCAGTTCATTACGATAATTATCTGATATGGATTGTGATATTCCTCTAAGCGTCGATGTCAGCACCTGGGGATCGGGTTCGGGTTGCTGGAGTTCAACCTGCAGGCGATTCAATAAGGCTTGGGCGATGGTATTCGAGACGGCTCTATTCTCCAGGCAGTGGCAGAGTGCCTCCAAGGGGGCGGGGGGCAGGTTTTCGATGGCGGCGCTGATCTGCTCCCTCTCGGGATCTGAGTCCAGCCGGGCTGCAACATCGGCGATGCCCTGGTATCCGATGAATGCCCATTGATCCCAACTCAAGCTGCCGGTCAGGTAGGCGCGGGCATGTTCGTAGTATCGGGAGGGCGGTTTGCCGAGATCCCAGGTCAGTTGTGCGTGCAGTACCGCCAGGCGTTCCTTGCGTGGTTGAAACAGGTAGGGATTGTCCTGCAGTGCTTGATCGAGATCGTGCGCCTGTTTCGGGGCGAGCTTGAGATCCGTCAGATTCTCCATGAGTCGATGCAGAAAATCGTCCCGGGCGGATTGCAGGAGCTTGGCCTGTTCGTCCAGCGGAAAACGGATGAACCAGATCATCGGGTCTATGTCCGGATGGGCCGGATCATGCAGTGTCAGGGCGAACCAGGCCTGTTGCTGAAGTGGATAGGGGTAGGGCGCTTCGGTACGCTCGAAAGAAAGGAATCGGGCATGGGGGATGGGGCAGATCCGGCGACCCATGTCATAGATAGCGAGTTTCAATCCCCCGGATTCCAAGAGTTGTACTAGGGTGTCGAAAGGGCGCTCTGGTGTGCTCATTTGCTGTGCTTGACTCTTAGATTGTCATGACATCACTGAAAAAACAGATGACATGAATTCTGGAAATAATCAGTAACAATATGAAAGTTATCTGATTTAATATTTGATTTTTGGTTATTCTAAACCCAGTCGATCAGGTGGTGTTCCCAGTCATCCGCCTCGGCCTCCCGCACGACCCGCCCCCGGATGGTATGACCGCCGATAATCATTGGGCGTGTATCGCCCTGATGGTTGAGGGGATGCCAGTCCGGCAGTTCCCGGTGTTCCGCCAGAAGACGATAGGCGCAGGTGGGTGGCAGCCAGTAGGGATCGCGCAGGTCTTCGGGGGTCAGGGTGACACAGTTCGGCACCCGCACCGAGCGATCTGTGTAGTGGGTGCAGCGACAGCTTTCCAGATTCAGCAGGTCGCAGACGATATTGGTGAAATAGATCTCACAGGTGTCTTCATCCTCAAGTTTCTGCAGACAGCACTTGGCGCAGCCGTCGCATAGGGATTCCCACTGTTCACGGGTCATTTCTTCCGGTGAAAGTCTTTTCCAGAATGGGTCTGATAACTGGGGCATGTTGATGGTGTCTGATTCCGGGTGTCTACAAATCCCTATATTACCCTGATCCGGTCATCAGTTTGAGGGTTGAATTCGTCAATGGGTAAATGTCCCCATTATGTGATGATCAATGTTTAATAGATCGAGGTGAGTAGGGAGAAATCGGGACTCTTCACTCATGCGAACAGAGCCCTGTCAAGACCTCTTATGCACATTTCTTCCGGTCGTTCGACTTAAATGATGGTTTAATGAAATAATTTATATTAAATTATTAAGAAAGTTATGTAACAATATGATATATATATATTTACTGTGATTGTACAGAAATTGCACGATTTAAATCAGGCGCAGTTCCCGTAAGGCCTGAGAAGGAATGGTCGCACCTTACCCACAAAGTTATCCACAGGATCTGTGGAAATTTTTTTGTCTCCATAGGGCACGATCGCGGGTGTGTTTTTCTCGTTTCCACGCTCTGCGTGGGAATGCAGACCGGAGTACGGTTCACTCAGTAAGGCTGATCGTTACGACGGGCTCAGTATGCATTCCCACGCAGAGCGTGGGAGCGAGTTGAGATGTATCCCCGCACCACTTCTCCGGCATACGCCGGAATGACGAAAATCCAGAATATCGCCTTAAGTTAAGTGCCATTGGCCCCAGATCCTAAATAATATCTACTGATAGACCGACGTGTGATAATACGCGATGGCCAGGTTATAAATATCTATCACGATGCAGACTGACGGAGAATTGATCGAATCATTCGCGGATGCGCTTTGGATGGAGCGGGGACTGAGCCGTAACACCCTGGCTGCCTATCAGTCGGACCTTCGTAAATTGGCCGACTGGTTGGTGTCTGTGGATGGATCATTGCTCGGGGTGCGACGTCAGGATCTCCAGGCCTATCTGGCTCGTCTGCATGGCCTGGGCGTCAAGCCCCGTTCCACGGCACGTTTCCTCTCCTGCATTCGCCAGTTCTATCAATACTGTTTGCGCGAGGGACTGCTGGATGCCGATCCCAGCGTGCGCATTGAGGCACCTAAACTCGGACGCCCCCTACCTAAGTCCTTGTCTGAGCAAGAGGTTGAGGCATTACTCGATGCACCGGATCTGGATGATCCGGAAGGCATGCGGGATCGGGCCATGCTCGAAGTGCTCTATGCCACCGGATTACGGGTCTCGGAGCTGGTCGAGCTTCGAGCGGAACAGGTCAGTCTCGCTCAAGGCGTTGTCCGGGTGGTTGGCAAAGGGGGTAAGGAGCGGCTCGTGCCCCTGGGTGACGAGGCCCAGAACTGGCTGGAGCGCTTTGTGTCAGGTGCGAGAGAGCAGCTTCTGGGAGGACGGATATGTAATCATCTGTTTCCCACGCGGCGTGGCGGTGGGATGACCCGGCAGGCATTCTGGTACCGTATCAAAAAACATACAGCGATGGCGGGAATCGCCCATTCGGTCTCCCCCCACACACTGCGGCATGCGTTTGCGACCCACTTGCTTAATCATGGCGCGGATCTCAGGGTGGTTCAGCTATTGCTCGGCCACAGCGATCTTTCCACCACCCAGATCTACACCCATGTGGCCCGGGAGCGGCTTAAAAGCCTGCACCGCAAGCACCATCCCCGGGGCTGAAACAAGTCCGAGCGAATCCGGCATGGCGAGACTGGGAAGCAACATCCGCTTGTTCCTCCGTAAACTATTGTATAATCTCCGCCCTTCTCCTAGCGGCCAATGGCTTGGCATCACGCTATAATCGCGCATTAGTATGAGACGCCACACTCGCTTAGCTACAAGCAACTACTTGAAAAACAGGAGTATTTAAATGCCGTCTTTCGATATTGTGTCCGAGGTCGACCTGCAGGAGGTACGCAATGCGGTTGATCAGGCCAATCGTGAAATTGGAACCCGCTTCGATTTCAAGGGGGTCGAGGCGGCGTTTGAACAGACGGAGAACGAGATCACGCTTAGGGCGGAACAGGAGTTTCAGCTCAACCAGATGATGGATATTTTGCGCCAGAAACTGGTCAAACGCAGCGTCGATATTGCTGCCATGGATATCCGGGATGTCCAGACCAGTCTCAATGCGGCCCGTCAGACCGTGATCATCAAGCAGGGGATCGAGACGGAAACCGCGAAAAAGCTGATCAAGGATATCAAGGCCAGTAAGATCAAAGTTCAGTCACAGATCCAGGGTGACCAGGTACGCGTGACCGGTAAGAAACGGGATGATCTGCAGCAGGTCATTGCACTTTTGCGTCAGGCCGACTACGGCTTGCCGCTCCAATATCAAAATTTTCGGGATTGATTTCATGAAACCAGCTTTCACACAGGGCCTGTCACGGGTTCTGATCAGCGGCGTTCTTTCCATGTTTGTCACGACTGGGGCTGTCCTGGCGGAAGATGCGATACCGGATGAGGCGGTGAAGAACATCCGTGAGGGGGTGACCCGCATCCTCAAGGATGCCCAGATTACCAGCATCCAACCCACGAGCATCGACGGTTTGTACGAAGTGATGATGGGCACCCAACTGTTCTATGTCTCCGGGGACGGCCGCTATCTGCTCAGCGGTACTCTGTATGATCTGACTGGCCGCAAGGATCTCACTTCGCCAAAGGTCAATCATGCCAAGGCGGATGCGATCGAGGCGATCGGTGAGGACAAGATGGTGATTTTCGCACCGGAAAAGACCCTACACACAATTACCGTGTTTACGGATATCGATTGCGGGTATTGTCGTAAATTGCATTCCGAGGTTCAGGACTATAATGATTTGGGGATCCGTGTTCGTTACATGATGTTCCCTCGGGCCGGTGTCGGTAGCGATTCCTATGATAAGGCCGTGTCGGTGTTCTGCTCTGATGATCCCAACGCGGCCATGACCCAGGCGAAGGCCGGTAAGGAGATTCCCAAAAAGGAGTGTGACAATCCGGTAAAGCAGCAATACCAACTGGGTAAATCCCTGGGTGTCAACGGCACCCCTGCGATCTTCCTGGAAAGTGGAGAGATGCTACCAGGCTATATGCCGGCACAGAAAATGAACCAGATTCTGACAAAGATGGATCTGGAAGAAGCCGAACAGGCGAACAATAAAACGCAGTAAGGGACATTGCGACCCATCACATGAGGAATGTGGCGGGCTGTGAATGGGGAATCCGCTTGATTTTAGAAGTCGCTATGCGTACCGATAAGGGTAGAGTACGCGAACATAACGAAGACGCGGTCGGCGGCGATCCGGAAGTGGGTCTGCTGATATTGGCCGATGGCATGGGTGGCGCCAACGCGGGAGAAGTGGCCAGCGGTCTGGCGGTTGATCTCCTGGTGAGTCAGTTGACCGGTCGCCTGTGGGACGGCGAGGCGGTCGAGGCGGATCAGATCAGGGATGCAATCAGCTCGGTCAATCAGGCGATTTTTGAACTGGCGGATCAAGTGCCCGACTATCAGGGCATGGGCACCACTCTGGTGGTGGGGTTGTTTCGGGATCGACGTTTGATCCATGCCCATGTGGGGGACTCACGTCTCTACCGTTGGCGGCAGGAGGGGCTGCAGCAGCTGACTCAGGATCATTCGTTGATTCAGGAAATGGTCAATATCGGCGACTTTTGCTGTGTCGAAGAGGCGATGTTGGCCGGTGTTCCCACCAATGTGCTATCCCGCGCCCTGGGCTCCGAAGCTCAGGTGGTGGTTGATGTGGATGAGATGGAATGGAATCCCGGTGATGTCTATCTGTTCTGTACGGATGGCCTGACCGGCATGGTGACGGATGACGAAATGCAAAGTATCCTTGAAAATAAAGAACTAAATCTGGAACAGCAGGCGGAGGAGTTGATCGATTTCGCCTGTCGGATGGGTGGTATCGACAACATCTCGGTGATACTGGTGCGTCCGCAAGATGTGAGTGATGGTTGAGTAGAATGAAATACCTGGGTAGATGACGGTATGGAAAAACTCGTTATTTTAGGTGACGACGGCACGCCGCAAGAGTTCGAACTTTTACAAAGGCGCATGTCGATCGGGCGGGATAGTACTTGCGACATCTGTCTGGGCGATCGCTCGGTGAGTCGCCACCATGCCAGTCTGTTGCGTGTCTATCAGGGTTTTTCCATCGAAGATGAGCGCAGTACCAACGGTACCCGGGTGAACGGTTCGATTGTCACCAAGCGTTATCTCAAACACGGTGATTTGATTGAAATCGGCAAATACAGCATGCGATACATCGCTCAGGCCCAACCCCAGGAGCTCGATGATCCGGATCGTACAGTGGTCCTCAAACCCAGGTCCGCGGAACCGCTTTCAAACGCTGCCTTGAAATCGTCGCCGGGCGCCGCCGCCGTTGCTCAAGCGCCCGAACCCTCTCCCGCCCATGGCGCCACTCAGACGGAATCCGAACCGGATTCTGAACTGGCGTCGGGTGCCCGAGTGAAGTTCATGGCGGGTGATCATACCGGAGAGGAGCGGGTCATCGACCGGGCATTCTTCAGTGTCGGCAATCCCGGGGGGGATCTGGTACTGATCAATCATCGCCACAACGGCTATTTTCTGCTCAAAGTCGGGGGTGAAAATACCCCGCAGATCAACGGCCAGCCCATCAAGGCAGGGGGCGTTGCCCTGAAAGATGGTGACAGCATTACCCTGGGTGAGCTGTCGCTGAAATTCCTGGATTAGTGCTGCGCCGGACTCAATCCTTGAGTCGAAAGCCGATATTCAGGGTCACCTGCCAGTGTGAGACCTGGCCGTTCTCGATGTGACCGCGGGTTTCCACCACTTCGAACCAATCCATGTGATTGATGGTTTCATTGGCGCGGGCGATGGCGTTGCGAATGGCGTCATCGGTGCTGGTGGTGGAGGAACCGACCAGCTGGATTTTTTTGTACACGTGATCGCTCATGATCTCTCCTGATAGGTCTGTTCGGGGCTGTTCCCCATCCTGATTTTGATGGTTTGATCCGATAGGTTATACCGGGTCGGACTGCATCTGCTGTTTGAGCCGATAGAGTGTTTCCAGGGCCTGTCTCGGGGTCAAATCGTCGGGGTTGATTTCTTTCAACAGTAGTTCCAGCGGTGAGGGTTCCGGTTCACTTGGGGCTGAGTCGAATAGGGGCAACTGGCTTTGCTGCTGATCCGCGTGCCGCTGTGCGCTGTTCTCCAGTTCCAGCAGGCGCTGGCGGGCCATCTGGATCACCGGCTTGGGTACCCCGGCCAGTGTCGCGACCTGCAGCCCATAACTCTGGTTTGCCGGTCCCTCTCTCACCGCGTGCAAGAAGACGATACTGTCGCCATGCTCTACCGCATCGAGATGGAGGTTGGCGATACCCGGGTATTCATCCGGCAGACTGGTGAGTTCAAAATAGTGGGTGGCGAACAGGGTGTAGGCGCGTAGCCGGGTGGCCAGTTCCACCGCACAGGCCCAGGCCAGGGAGAGTCCGTCGAAGGTCGAGGTGCCGCGGCCTATTTCGTCCATCAGCACCAGGCTTTGATCCGTGGCATTGTGGAGTATGTTTGCTGTCTCCTCCATCTCGACCATGAAGGTGGAGCGTCCGCCGGCGAGATCGTCCGAGGCGCCGATGCGGGAGAAGATCCGGTCGATCGGTCCAAGTCTGGCCGCGCCGGCCGGGACAAAACTTCCGACATAGGCAAGCAGTGTGATCAGTGCGGCCTGACGCATGAAGGTGGACTTACCGCCCATGTTCGGTCCGGTGACGATGAGCATGCGTTGATTCGGGGTGAAACAGACGCTGTTGGCCACGAAGGGGTTTTGACTCACCTGTTCCACCACCGGATGACGACCATCGCGGATCTCCAGGCCGGGTTCATCGGTGAGTTCGGGGCGAACCAGAGACAAGGCATCCGCCCGTTCCGCCAGGTTGCTCAGCACATCCAGGGTCGCCAGGCCCTCCGCGCACCGCTGCAGTGGCCGCAACGCCTCACACAGGGATTCGAGCAGTTGCTCATAGAGCTGCTTCTCCCGGGCTAATGATCGCTCCCGGGCGCTTAATACCTGATCTTCGAACTTTTTCAATTCCGGGGTAATGAAGCGTTCAGCACCCTTCAGGGTCTGACGCCGGATATAGTCATCCGGCGCCTTGTCGGATTGGGCACGGCTGATCTCGATGTAGTAGCCGTGAACCCGGTTGTAACTGACCTTGAGGTTTGTAAGGCCGGTTCGTTGCCGCTCCCGCTGTTCCAGATCAAGGAGAAACTGGTCGGCGTTCTGGGACAATGCGCGAAGCTCATCAAGCTGCGCATCGTAACCTTGCGCAATCACACCGCCGTCCCGAATCAACATGGGAGGTTGCTCAATGATCGCCTGTTGCAGGAGATCCTGTTGTTGGGGATGTTCACCTATCTCCAGGCTCAGGGACTGGGTCAGGGGGGCATCGAGTCGGGACAGCTGATTTTGCAGACTGGGCAGCATGGCCAGGTTGTCGCGCAGGGTTGCCAGGTCCCGGGGACGAGCGCTTTTCAGGGCGACCCGGGCAAGTATGCGTTCCACATCGCCGATCCCTTTGAGCAGTTCCTGGATCGGTTGAAACAGATCGCTCTCCAGCAGGCTCTGCACCGTGGCATGGCGCTGGGTCACCCGGGTGCGATCCCGCAGGGGTTGACTGATCCAGCGGCGCAGCATGCGACTACCCATCGGGGTCAGAGTACGGTCCAGGATGCCTGCCAGGGTATGTTGCGGCTGATCGCTCAGTGAATGTACCAGTTCCAGATTACGTCGCGTGGCGGCATCGATGATGATGCTGTCGTCCCGCTGTTCGACGCGCAACCCACGGATGTGCGGCAGGCTGCCAAACTGGGTCTCTTCCACGTACTGCAGCAGACAACCCGCCGCACCTACCGCCCAGGGGAGGTGCTGACAGCCGAAACCACCCAGATCCCGGGTGCCGAACTGACGGGTCAGGAGATGAGTCGCCGAGTCCGTATCGAAATGCCAGCCCGGGCGACGGGTGACACCGCAGCGCAGATGCAGGGTTTCGGCGAGTTGGGAATCCTCATCCAGCAGAATCTCCGCCGGCGCCAGTCGTTCCAGTTCACTGCGCAACGCTTCCCGTCCTTGGGCCTGCAGTACGGAGAAGCGTCCACTGGCCAGATCCAGCACGGCAACCCCCAGTTCATCGCCCTGTTGGTTGACCGCGACCAGCAGGTTTTCCCGCCGCTCTTCGAGCAACGCCTCATCCGTAAGGGTGCCGGGGGTGACGATCCGCACCACTTTGCGCTCCACCGGACCCTTACTGGCGGCGGGATCACCGATCTGTTCACAGATCGCAACGGACTCGCCCTGCCGGACCAGCCGGGCCAGATACCCCTCGGCGGCATGGTAGGGCACCCCGGCCATGGGGATGGGCTGACCCGCGGACTGGCCGCGTTTGGTCAGGGTGATGTCCAGCAGGCGCGCGGCCTTTTCGGCATCGCTGAAGAACAGCTCGTAGAAATCCCCCATCCGGTAGAACACCAGCATATCGGGATGTTCCCGCTTGATGCTCAAATACTGCTGCATCATCGGGGTGTGCTGTGGTGAGGATGGCTGAGGCCGGGTCATGGCAGCGCTCTACTCGAAGCTGTAGTGCTTTTCCACCGGTTTGAGCACTTCCCAGGTGCAGCGCATGCCGGCCGGGAAGGTCACCAGATCTCCCCGCTGGAAGGTCTGGGGTTCGCCACCCTCGGGGGTGACGATGACTTTACCGCGTATGAAATAGCAGATCTCGGTGCGATCGTAGCTCCAGTCGAAGGTGGAGACTTCCTTGCTCCAGACAGGCCAGTCATAAACGCCCTGGATCTCAAGTTTCATGGAGGAGGGGCGGTGTTCGCAGAGGATTTGTGGTTCGGTCATGGCATCCTGCGGGTGGTTAGGTCACCCCTAATCAAGGCAATCGGAATCTATTAAGCAAAGCGATCCCGGAATCGGGACGGCCAAACTGAGGAGGGAGTGTACCGCGAAACCGGGTTGAGGTTAATTGCGAACGCCCTTCATGAGGTATTCTGAAGTCTTGTTCCCACGCCCCGCGTGGGAATGCATACCCTGGTTCCGATGGAAGTATGAAGCTGGTGTAGTGTCAAGCCTGGTCTGCGTTCCCACGTAGAACGTGGGAACGAGAAATTTAACCGCATACTGACGCCTAGCTGGTTTTTACCGACGGCTCGGCATCCCCTTCGGGACAGTGTTGTTGTACCAGTTCTAGGAACTGCAGGGTGCAGGCTTCCCAGGAGAACTGCTCCGCGTACTGACGGCAGCTGCCCCGGTCAACCTCGAGGGCCCGGGTCATGGCGGTCTTGAGATCTTTATCCAGCCAACCGTTCACCCCGTTTTGCACCACATCCAAGGGACCCTCTACCGGGTAGGCGGCTACGGGTACCCCGCAGGCCATGGCCTCGAGCATGACCAGTCCGAAGGTGTCGGTGAGGCTTGGAAACACCATCACATCCGCGGAGGCCAGCAGTCTGGCCAGGTCGCCGTTCTCCCGGTAGCCGAGAAAATGTGCCTCGGGGTAGCGCTCCTTGAGTTCGGCCAGCGCCGGACCGTGGCCGATCACAACCTTTGAACCGGGAAACTCGATGTCGAGAAAATCCCGGATGTTTTTCTCCACCGCCACCCGGCCCAGGTAGATTGCAATCGGTCCGGGCAGGTCCTGCAGGACACTCTCCCGGGGTATGAAATGGTCGATGTCCACACCCCGGGTCCAGTATTCCAGGTTCTTGAAGCCGTGGGACTTCAGGGTCTCTTTCATGGATCGGGTGGCGACCATGGTGACCGAGCCCTTTTTGTGAAAGGTTCTGACGAAGGCATAGGAAAGGGACAGCGGGATCGGGGCACGCAGTCGTACGTACTCGGGAAACCGGGTGTGATAGGTGGTGGTATAGGGAAAGTTGTTACGCAGACAATAACGCCGTCCGGCCCAACCGATGGGGCCTTCGGTGGAGAGGTGGATGGCATCGGGCTGGAAGTCCTCCAGCATGCGTCTCACCTTCCCATAGGGGAACAGGGACAGGGGGATGTCCGGATAGGTCGGTGTGGGCAGGGTGCGGAACAGCCCCGGGTTGATGCACAGGATTTCGTGCCCCCAGCTCTCCAGCAGTGAAATGGTTTTGTTGAGTGTTCTTACAACGCCGTTAACTTGTGGAAACCACGCGTCCGTCAGTATCGCTATCCGCATAATCCGCTTCTTTCCTGTCGAGTAGTTGCATCGATTCGTCGACCCAGTGGATCAACTTGAGACTGCCATCGGGTTCTTCCGCCAGGGCGGTGCAGCTTTCCACCCAGTCGCCGCAATTGGCGTAGGTCACGCCGTCCATGTCGCTGATCACGGCATGATGGATGTGGCCGCAGATCACGCCGTCGAGACTCTGCTCCCGGGCGGCATGTACCACTGCCTTTTCGAAGTTACTGATGTACTTTACCGCCTCCTTGACCTGGGCCTTCAGGTAGGCGGAGAGGGACCAGTAGCCGAATCCGAGACGTCGCCGCGCGACGTTGAACCAGCGGTTCAGCCACAGCAGCATGTCATAGGCATCACTGCCGAGGTGGGCCAGCCACTTGTTGTTCATCACCACCCCGTCGAACTCGTCACCGTGGAGCACCAGGAAACGCCGCCCGTCCGTGGTTTCATGCACCACCTTGCGGCGTATGTCGACGCCGGAGAAGTGGAAATTGAGATAGTCGCGCAACGTCTCGTCGTGGTTACCCGGTACGTAGATTACCCGGGTGCCACGCTTCGTCTTGTTGATGATTTCGTGGATGATCTCGTTGTTGATCGATGGCCAGTACCAGCCGGAGCGCATTTTCCAGATGTCCAGAATGTCGCCCACCAGGTAGAGGTTTTCGCTTTCGGTGTGTTTGAGGAAATCGAGCAGATATTCGGTTCGGGCCGCTCGCAGACCCAGGTGAGTATCGGAGATGAACAGACTCTTGTATTTCAGTGTCGACATGAGGTTTCCCGGTTCGTTCACTGGCTGCGCACCTTAGTGGCTGGCGATTGCGGTTTTGTGAGAGGATGGTTATTTATTTATGACAGGCGCCGTCCATGTCTCGATTTATATCCAACAAACTGGTAGAAGAAACACCCGTATGGTGATGCAAAACGAAAACAACGTCGGTCTCCGACGCCTGGTCAATGCCCTGCGCTGGTCCATGAAGGGGTTCCGCTCAACCTATAAAAACGAGGAGGCATTTCGTCAGGAGGTTCTGCTGACGATCATTCTGTTTCCCCTCGGGTTGTGGTTGGGGGAGAACGGTATCGAACGCGTGCTGTTGGTCGGTCCCTTGTTGATCGTATTGATCGTAGAGCTCTTGAACAGCGCCATCGAGAGCGTGGTCGATCGCATCAGTACCGAAACCCACAAGCTTTCCGGGCGTGCCAAGGACCAGGGTTCGGCCGCGGTTCTGGTGTCCCTGATGCTGGTTGCGATCAGCTGGATTCTGGTGTTGTTTTTCTGATTGTCTGATCGACCTCGATGGGCGTATTTTGCGGACAGGCATTCCCTCAGGGGACGGAATGCGCGGAATGACACGTGAGTGAGGTGATGATGCGAGAACTGATGTTGCTCAGACATGGGAAGTCGGATTGGGCCGAACAGGTGGAGGATTTCAAACGCCCCCTCAAGGACCGGGGACGTCGCAGCGCGCAGCTGATCGGGGTATGGCTGCAGCAGCAGCAATTCAAACCGGACACTGTGATCAGTTCACCGGCGGTCCGTGCGATCGACACCGCGGACAAGACCGTGAAGGTCATGGGTCTGGACTTCGAATCCATCATCCAGGACCGGCGCATCTACGGCGCCCGGCTGGAGGATCTGCTTCAGGTATTGGCCGCTATTCCCCCGTCCGCCAAGCGGGTGTTGCTGGTCGGTCACAATCCGGGGTTGGAAATCCTCGCGGAATACCTGGAGGGCAAGCGGATTCCCCTGCCCAAGGACGGCAAACTGCTACCCACCGCGACGCTTGCCCGAATCGCGATGCCGGAGGAATGGGGTGAGTTGAAATCCGGCTGTGGCGCACTGCAGGAGATCATCCGGGCCAGCGCCCTGGGTAACCGCTTTCCGTTCCCGGATCACAACGGCCATGAGATGCGGGAACGCCCGGCCTATTACTATCGCCAGTCCGCCGTGATCCCCTATCGGATGCGCCAAGGCAAGGTCGAGTTTCTGATGATCGGCTCCCAGAAGCAGAAACACTGGGTGGTTCCCAAAGGGATCGTCGAACCGGGGATGAGTCTGCAGGATTCCGCGGCTAAGGAGGCCTTGGAAGAGGCCGGGGTCACCGGTGTGGTGGGCGAGGAGACCCTGGGGCAGTACGAGTATAAGAAATGGGGTGGCGTCTGCACCGTCCAGGTCTATCCGATGCGGGTGGAGCAGATGTTGCCCGAGGATGCGTGGGAGGAGTCCCATCGAGGCCGGGAGTGGGTGACCGGGCAGAAGGCCGTGCAACGCATCGAACAGTCGGCGCTGAAAAAGATGATCAAACAGCTGGCGAAAAAGCTGGAGCAGCAACAACCGGCCGAGGCCGGTGTGGAGTAACCATGTCGGAACATGACTCCCGTCTGTCCGAGCAGGCCCGGGAGTGTGCCGAGCGGCTGCTGCAAGGCGGTTTCCGGTTGGTTGTCGCGGAATCCTGTACCGGCGGTTGGCTGGCGAAGGTGCTCACCGATCTGCCGGGCAGCAGCCAATGGTTCGACCGTGGGTATGTCACCTACAGCAACCAGGCTAAGCAGGAGATGCTGGGTGTTCCCTCCGAGATCCTGGAACGTTGGGGCGCGGTCAGTGAGCAGACCGTTGAAGCCATGGTGTCCGGGGCCCTCGAAAAGAGTGGGGCGGATCTGGCGATCGCGATCAGTGGTATTGCCGGTCCCTCTGGGGGGTCTCCGGAAAAACCGGTGGGCACGGTCTGTTTCGCCTGGATGATGCGCGGCCGGATGCCGGTGAGCGGGCGGCGGCGTTTTCAAGGGGACCGGGAAGCGGTGCGTCAACAGGCCACCCGGCATGCCATGCGCCAACTTGTCGAATTACTCGATCATGAGTGAGCCTCGACTGTTCTTCGCGCTCTGGCCGAGTCCCGCGGTGCGCGATGCATTGGCCCGTCTGGCCGGGCGTTTCGCGAAACATCCGGGGCGTCCGCACCAGCAGGACGATCTGCATATGACCCTGGTGTTTCTGGGACCGGTGGCTGCTTCAAAGCTCGGCTGCATCACACAGGCAGCGGATCAAATCCATTCGTCCGGGTTTCATCTGAGTCTTCATCACCTGGGCTTCTGGTCCCGTCCGAGGATCCTCTGGGCAGCGCCCGAATCGACCCCCGAGCCTCTTTCGGAACTGATGCAAGGACTTCAGGAGGGGCTTGCGGATTGCGGTTTCAAAGCCGAAACCCGGCCCTATCGCCCCCATGTGACCCTGTTGAGAAAAAGTTACCCGGTTGGTTCCGATACGCTGGAGCCGCCCATCGACTGGTCGGTGAACGAGTTCGTGCTGGCCGAATCGGCGAACCCGCAGGCGGGCGGTCGGCGCTACCGGATCGTGCGGCGTTGGCGTCTGAATGTGTAGCCTGGATGGTGCGATATTCCTGGATTTCGTCCTTGAATCCGTAAACGGTGCATCCATGCACCACTTCTTCGGCATACACCGGAATGACGATGGTTTTTTCAACTCATTCCCACGCAGAGCGTGGGAGCGAGAAAAAGCGTCATTCCAGCAGGCCCCCTCTCTTACAAACAGGGCACTGGTCTGAGACCGTATCAAGTATGCGCTTCGGTATGATTCAAGACAAAGTCCATGAAGGCCCGGTCCGCCCGTGACAGGTAGCCCTCTTTTTTCCAGGCCAGGGAGAGATCGAGAAACACCGGCTCGGTAAAGGGTATGGCCACCAGGTCCTGTTGCGGATCCTGTTCCAGCACCATGCGCAGAAAGGTGGTGATGGCGAAACCCTGACGCACGATCGCCTTGGTCAGGGGAATCAGGTTGGTTTCGAAAGCGATGATCGGTTGCCGTTGCTGTCGCTGACTGAATCGGTCGATGAACTCTCGCAGAAAGTAGCCTTCCTTGAACACCACCAGTTCCTGGTCGAAAAACGCCTCCATGGTGACACTGGGCTGACCCGCGAAGGGGTGATCCCGGGGTACGCACACCACCATCTCCTGACGGGTCAAAAATCGGGTTTGCAGATCCTCGGGAGGCGCATCCGCCACCACCACTCCCAGGTCAAGTTCTCCGCCCCGGATCATCTCCTGCAGACGTCGGGTTCCCTGTTCATAGACCGACAATCGCAGTGTGGGGTATCGGTGTTTGAAACCCATCAGGATCGGCGGAAAGAAGTAGGAGCCTAACATGCTCGGGATGCCGATCCGGACTTCCCCTTTGGTCAGTCCCTTGAGTTCCGACATCTCCAGCTCGGCGGTGTGGGTCAATGCCAGGATACGCTCCGCATGCCCCAGCAGCACCTCTCCTTCGGTGGTCGGAGTGATGCGCCGTTCACCCCGCTGTAGCAGGGTCATCTCCAGGGATGACTCCAGCTTGCGGATCGCCACACTGATCGCCGGTTGGGCGACATGCAATACCTGGGCGGCCGCGGTAAAGCTGCCCTCATCGATCACGGTCTTGAAATAGCGCAGTTGACGCAGATCCATAACGATTGAATATGAAGATTATACAAACAATATATTTCAATTATAGATCTTCCGGGGCTAGTCTCAATCCGAAATTACCGATTGAACCAGGAGTACCCCCACCCCATGATGCAACCCCGCAGTCCCGATTTCTGGCGTGCGACACTCGCCCTGTGTATAGGCTCCATGATGGTGTTCAGCAATCTCTACATCACACAGCCCCTGCTGCCCCAGATCCGTGACTATTTCGCCATCGACTCCCTTGCCGCCACCTGGAGCCTGTCGGTGGCCACCCTGGCGCTGGGCAGTTGCCTGCTGCTGTTCGGCCCGCTCTCCGATGCGGTGGGTCGGCGGGTGGTGATCCTCACATCCCTGGTGCTGTTGTGTCTGACCACCTTATTGACCGCCTTCGCCTCGGACTACACCCTGCACCTGCTGCTGCGGGCCCTGCAGGGTGTCTTCATTGCCGGTTTGCCTGCGGCGGCGCTGGCCTACCTGGGCGAGGAACTCGATTCCCAGGCCCTGCTGCTGGCGGTGGGACTGTACATCGGCTCCAATTCCCTCGGCGGGATATCCGGGCGGCTGATCAGCGGCCTGGTGGCGGATACCTGGGGTTGGCAGAGCAGTTTCCTGGCGCTTGCCGGTTTCGACTTGATCTGCCTGCTGCTGGTCATCTGGCTGCTGCCCCCTTCACGCCGCTTTGTCGCCAAACCCCTGCGGATCGGCAGTGCGCTGAAGGGTCTGGGCACCCACCTGAACAATCCCCGGATCCTGATCGCCTGTGTCATCGGGGGGCTCAACTTCTTCATCTTCGTCAACCAGTACAGCTACATCACCTTCGTTCTGTCCGGGCAACCCTATGGCCTCTCCAGTCATTGGCTGGGGATGCTGTTTCTGACCTATCTGAGCGGGACCCTGGCCGCCGGTTTCTCCGGGCGGCTGGCAAGAAATCGTTCCCAACCCGGAATGATGGGATTGGGCATTCTGCTGTTCATGCTCGGCACCCTGTGTACCCTGAGCCACGAATTGGCCTGGATTGTGGCCGGTCTGTTCATCAATGCCTGCGGGTTCTTCTTTACCCATTCCCTGGCTTCCGGCTGGGTGACTCGCCATGCCCTGTCCGACCGGGGTAGCGCGACCTCCCTCTACCTGGTTTTCTACTACAGCGGCGCCACCCTGGGTGGGTTCTACTTCGAACCTTTCTGGAATTGGAACGGCTGGTTGGGGGTGGTCATCGCCTCCTGGCTGGTGCTGAGCGTAACCTTCAGCTTAAGTCTCTGGCTGGGCGCGCGGGATACCGGTCACGCGTCCCCATGCACCCGTTGCCCCGTGGAAAGGCCCTCCATTTCGGGATGAATTCCTTTCACTGACTCATGACGTGAGCCTGTGGCTGTGTGATAATTCCGAGCCACAGGCGGCCAGCCCGCCCAAACGACCACGCGAAGAAATACTGAATTGATGAGGGTTCACCGAAATGGATGAAAATCGTGCAAAGGCACTGAGTGCTGCTTTGGGGCAGATCGAGAAACAGTTCGGCAAGGGATCCGTCATGCGCATGGGGGATACCTCGGCGATCAAAAACATCGAAGCGATCTCCACCGGCTCCCTGAGCCTGGATATTGCACTGGGTATCGGCGGTCTGCCCCGGGGCCGTGTGATTGAGATCTACGGTCCGGAATCCTCCGGTAAGACCACCCTGACCCTGCAGGTGATCGCCGAGGCACAGAAGCAGGGCGGTACCGCAGCCTTCATCGACGCCGAGCATGCCCTGGACCCCCAATATGCGGAAAAGCTGGGGGTCAACGTGGATGAACTGCTGGTCTCCCAGCCGGATACTGGCGAACAGGCCCTGGAGATCACCGACATGCTGGTGCGTTCGGGAGCCGTGGATGTGGTGGTCATCGACTCGGTGGCGGCCCTGACCCCCAAGGCGGAAATCGAGGGCGACATGGGGGATTCCCACGTGGGTCTGCAGGCACGTCTGATGTCCCAGGCCCTGCGCAAACTCACCGCCAACATCAAACGCACCAACTGCCTGGTCATCTTCATCAATCAGATTCGCATGAAGATCGGTGTGATGTTCGGCAGTCCGGAAACCACCACCGGCGGCAACGCCCTCAAATTCTACTCATCGGTGCGTCTCGATATCCGCCGAATCGGCGCGATCAAGCGCGGTGACGAGGTGGTGGGCAGCGACACCCGGGTCAAGGTGGTGAAGAACAAGGTGGCGCCCCCCTTCAAACAGGTGGAGTTCGAGATTCTCTACGGCGAGGGCATCTCCCACGAAGGTGAGATCATCGAGCTGGGCGTCAAGCAGAATATCATCGATAAAGCCGGTGCCTGGTACAGCTACAACGGGGACCGCATCGGCCAGGGCAAGGAGAACGTGCGCAACTTCCTCAAGGATAACCCGGACATCGCCGCGGATATCGAAACCCGCATCCGGGGCGAACTCATGCCCACCCTTGACGCAGAGGCGGCCCTGGAAGAGGCGGAGTCCTGAGCAACGAGTCGGCCGCCTCCGAGATAGAGGTCGCGGCCGTCCGCCTGTTGGCGGTGCGGGAACACTCCCGCAAAGAGCTGCGCCACAAGCTGCTGCAGCGGAATCACGATCCGGATCTGATCGACCAGGTTCTGGATAACCTGCGGACCGCGGCATTGCAAAGTGATGAACGCTATGCGGAAAGCTTTGTCGAGAGCCGGGTGGCGCGCGGGCAGGGGCCGGTGCGCATCCGCTCGGAATTGCGCGATAAAGGGATTGATGAGTCTGTTATTCGGAAAGCCATGACGCCCTACGAGGATCAATGGACAGAATTGCTAGCCGGGGTGCATGATGCCAAGTACGGCGAATCCCGGGCAGAGAATTACAAGGAGGCGGCCCGACGTGCCCGTTTTCTCGAATCCCGGGGCTTTCCCGGCGATCTGGTTCGCCGTTTTCTGTTTTAACCTGAATCCACGGATACAGGTTTGACTGATGCCCCGATCCTGATATCTTTCACCGTTTGTCCTGAACCGGGAATTAGCTTTCTGACGATGAAGACCAGCACCGAAATTCGACAAGCCTTTCTGGATTATTTCGCCGCCCAAGGGCATGAGGTGGTGCCCAGCAGTCCCCTGGTGCCGCAAAACGATCCCACCCTGCTGTTCACCAACGCCGGCATGGTGCAATTCAAGGATGTGTTTCTTGGCCGCGAAAAACCCGGTTACAGTCGCGCCACCAGCTCCCAGCGTTGTGTCCGGGCCGGGGGCAAACACAACGATCTGGAAAACGTGGGTTACACCGCGCGCCACCACACCTTCTTCGAAATGCTGGGCAATTTCAGCTTCGGCGACTATTTCAAGCGGGATGCCATTCACTATGCCTGGGAGTTTCTGACCCGGACCATCGGCCTGCCCGCGGAGAAGCTCTGGGTTACCGTCTATGAGGACGACGACGAAGCGGCGCAGATCTGGCTGCGGGAAATCGGGGTGGACGAGAGCCGCTTTACCCGGATCGGTGACAAACCGGGTGGCAAGCGTTTCGAGAGTGACAACTTCTGGTCCATGGGGGACACCGGTCCCTGCGGACCCTGTTCCGAGATCTTCTACGATCATGGCGAGGCCATCTGGGGCGGTCCTCCCGGCACTCCGGAAGAGGACGGCGACCGATATATCGAGATCTGGAATCTCGTGTTCATGCAGTACAACCGGGACGCCGAAGGCAATATGACCCCGCTGCCCAAGCCCTCCGTGGATACCGGCATGGGCCTGGAGCGTCTGGCGGCGGTTCTGCAGCATGTCCACAGCAACTATGAAATCGATCTGTTCGCCCATCTCATCGAGGCGGCGGCGAAGCTGACCGGTTGCGGCAACCTGGAAGAGAAGTCCCTGCGCGTGATCGCGGACCATATCCGCTCCTGTGCCTTCCTCATCGTCGATGGGGTACTGCCCTCCAACGAGGGCCGTGGCTATGTACTGCGCCGGATCATCCGCCGCGCGGTGCGTCACGGATATATGCTGGGTGTGCAGGAGGCCTTTTTCTACAAACTGGTCGAACCCCTGTGTCGGGAGATGGGTGACTTCTATCCTGAACTGACGAAACAGCGCGGCCAGGTGGAGAAGGTGCTGCGTCTCGAAGAGGAGCGTTTTGCCCAGACCCTGGAGCAGGGGATGAAGATCCTTGATGAGGCAATTCAGGATCTCAAGGGCGAGGTGATCCCCGGTGAGACCGTCTTTAAACTCTATGATACCTATGGTTTCCCCAAAGATCTGACTGCGGATATCGCCCGGGAACGCCAGTTGAGCATCGATGAGCTCGGTTTTGAAAAGGCTATGGCGGGGCAGCGAAAGCTCTCCCAGGAGGCCAGCCAGTTCAGTATGTCCGACGCGGTGGATCTGGCATTGGAGCATGAGACTCGGTTCTCGGGCTATGAGCGTCTGGAAGATGAGGCCGTCGTGGTCGCGCTGATGAAAGGCGATGAGTCGGTGGAATACCTTGAAACCGGTGATGAGGGCATGGTGTTTCTGGATCACACCCCGTTCTACGCGGAATCCGGTGGCCAGGTGGGTGATCTGGGTACCCTGGAGGGTGCGGGTCTGCTGTTCGAGGTCAACGATACCCGAAAATACACCGGGGGTGTGTTTGCACACATCGGCAAACTGGAAGAGGGGGCGTTGAAGTTGGGCGATAAGGTGAACGCCCAGGTCAATGCTTACACCCGTCAGGCCACGGCGCTCAACCACTCCGCGACCCATCTACTGCACGCCGCGTTGCGCACGGTATTGGGCGAGCATGTGGCGCAAAAAGGCTCCCTGGTGGACGCCGAACGCCTGCGTTTCGACTTCTCCCATTTCGAACCCATCACCCGCGAGCAGCTGCAGACCATTGAGCAGATGGTCAACGAACAGATCCGTTGCAACCATCCGGTCGAGACCAATCTGATGGGACTGGAAGAGGCCAAGTCATCTGGCGCAATGGCCCTGTTTGGCGAGAAGTATGCCGATGAGGTGCGGGTGCTGCGCATGGGTGACTTCTCCACCGAGCTTTGCGGCGGTACCCACGTCAATGCGGTGGGCGACATCGGGCTGTTTAAGATTACGGCCGAGACCGGTATC